>CAVSKE010000016.1:0-337531 GCA_963728305.1 uncultured Acidobacteriota bacterium | reverse complement strand
GGGCGGGCACTTCGTCCAGGGCCACGTCGATGCGGTGGGCGCGATCGAGGAGCTCCGGCAGCGACGGTGACGCGCACTGGCTGACGATCGCGTTTCCGATGGGCCTTGCACCGTTGCTGATCCCGAAGGGGTCGATCGCGGTCGATGGCATCAGCCTCACGGTGGCGGCCTTGCGGGAGCGTCAGTTCGACGTGATGATCATTCCGTTCACCTGGGGACACACGAACCTGTCGTCGTTGCGCGTCAACGATCGCGTGAACCTCGAATGCGACATGGTCGGCAAGTACGTGGCTCGCGCGGTGGAACTCTCGTTGCGAGGGAAAAGCGTAGAGGGGCCACCTGCGCGGCACGAGACATGACGACAAACCACGAAGATCCGCATCGCCAAGGGCGCGCAGAAAGCGCGGCCCGTTTTCGACGATCGACGAAGCCATCGCCGCCATCCAGGCCGGGCGCATGGTCATCGTCGTTGACGACGAAGATCGCGAGAACGAAGGCGATCTGACGATGGCGGCGTCGAAGGTGACGCCGGAGGCGATCAACTTCATGGCCAAGCACGGCCGCGGGCAGATCTGCCTGTCGATGACGGGGCAGCGGCTCGACGAGCTGGAGATCCCGCTGGCGGTCTCGTCGAACACGCACACCGTTCGGGACCGCGTTCTGCGTGCCGATCGATGCCAAGCGCAACGTGACGACCGGCATCTCGGCGGCCGATCGTGCTGCCACGATGCTCGCGGCGATCGACCCGAAGACGACGGCCGCAGACCTGGCGCGGCCCGGTCACGTGTCGCCGCTGCGAGCCCGGGACGGCGGCGTGATGGTGCGTGCCGGGCAGACCGAAGCGGCGGTCGATCTGGCGCGGATGGCCGGTCTCTATCCGGCCGGCGTCATCTGCGAAATCATGAACGAGGACGGCACGATGGCCCGCGTGCCGGAGCTGCGGAAGTTCGCGAAGAAGCACGGTCTGCCGATGATCACGATCGCGGACCTGATTCAGTACCGGATGCGCACCGAACGGCTGGTCAAGCGCGTGGCCGCTGCGTCCTTGCCGACCGAGCACGGCGCCTTTCGGATCTTTGCCTACGGGAACCTGCTCGATCAGCGAGACGCACGTCGCGCTCGTGCGCGGCGACATCGGCGACGGCAAGGACGTGCTCGTTCGCGTCCACTCGAAGTGCCTCACCGGCGATGTCTTCCACTCGGCTCGCTGCGACTGCGGTCGCGCAGCTCGAGACGGCGATGGCCGCGGATCGCCCAGGAAGGCCGTGGCGTCCTGCTGTATCTGAACCAGGAAGGCCGCGGTATCGGTCTGGCCAACAAGATCCGGGCCTACGAGCTGCAGGATCAGGGGCTCGACACGGTCGAAGCCAACGAGCGTCTCGGGTTCAAGGCCGACCAGCGCGACTACGGCATCGGCGCCCAGATCCTGAGCGACCTCGGCGTCAAGACGATGCGGCTGCTGACCAACAACCCGCGCAAGTTCGTCGGCCTCCAGGGCTATGGCCTGGCCGTCTCCGAGGCCGTCCCGCTCGAGATTCCCGCCAACGACTCCACCCGCAAGTATCTGAAGGCCAAGAAGGACAAGCTCGGGCACAAGCTCTCGTCGGTGTAGGGCCGGGCCTTCTCCGATGTAGGGCCGGTCCTTTTCGACCGGCCGGGAGGCGCGGTGGGCGGCCGCACTGAACCGCCAGCGCCCGGCCGGCGTCTTGCCAGGTGAATTCGATGCATGAGCGCGCCGATCGCCTCGCGGGCAGCTTCGTGACGGTAGACGACGACCTCGCGCGCGAGTTCGAGGCCCGGCTGGTCGAGTCGTCGACGCTGGCGTTCCGGGTCGCGTTCAGCGTGCTCCGGCAGCGTGAAGACGCCGAGGACGTCGCGCAGGAAGCATTCGCCAAGGCCTATCGCAGCTTTCGGCAGCTGCGCGAGCGCGACCGATTCCGGCCTGGCTCGTGCGGATGACATGGCGACTGGCAATCGACCGTCAGCGCTCGAACCGCCGGCGTCTCGCGCGAGGCGAGCGAGCGTAGAGGCGGGTCTTCAGACCCGCCTTGGCCGCGAGACGAGCGAGCGACTCGGTGATCGCGAGCGAACGCGCCGAGCAGCTGTGGCGGGCGATCGATGCGCTGCCCGAGAAGCTGCGGCTGGTGATCGTCCTCGCCGGCATCCAGGGGCACGACATCAGGGAAGTGGCGACGCTGCTCGATGTGCCGGACGGCACGGTGAAGTCGAGGCTCTTCCTGGCGCGGAAGCAGTTGAAGGAACGGTTGTCATGGATGGCCACAGACACGTCGACGCGGTGAACGACGCCGCTCGACCGCGAGATCGAATCGCTGCTGGCGGTCGAGCCGTCGCCGGAGTTCCTCGCTCGCGTGCGGACGCGGGTGGCCGAGGAGCCGGAGCCAGGCGCGTGGCGTGTGTCGTGGATGTTCGCGTGCGCCGGCGTGGTGGCTGCGGTGATCGTCGCGGTGATGGTGTGGCCGTCACGGCTGAGCCGGCGCCGTCGACGCGTCGAGTCCGTACCGGTCGAATCGCCGCAGGTCGCGGAAGCGGTCCGGCGATCGCCCGGCGCCAGTGGCACGTCGCCGCAGTCGGCGCGGCCGCGGGCAGCCGCGGCCGCGTCGCGCGTCGCTGCGACGCCGATCGCGGCGATCGATATCGACCTGTCCCGAGGTTGTGATCGCGGAGAACGAAGTGAAGGCGTATCGTGCGCTGGTGGCGAGCGATTCGTCAGAGCGGTTCGACGTGGCTGTGCCCTGCTGCGTCAGATCCTGATACGCCGCTCGAGCATCAGGAACTTCCGCCCGTCGAGCCGCTCGAGATCGAACCGATTGTGAGAGTGGCGGCGCTTCAAACCGAAGGAGAACGTCCGTGAGTAAGACGCTAGTCGATGTGGCGGTCGCTGGCCGCGTGGTCTGTGCGGCTCGACTGCGCGGCACACGCTGAGCGCGCAGCCGCCGCCGCCAGGGCCGATTCACCGCCGGCCGAGCCCGAAGACAGCCGCAGAACGTGCCGCTCGAGATGCAAGTGGTGATCGCGCGGTATCAGGGCGAGAAACGAATCAGCAGCCTGCCGTACGTGCTGTCGGTGAAGTCGGTCCAACTGTCTCGAGCGGGCGAGCGGCGCTTCGCTGAGGCTTGGCTCGCGTGTGCCGGTCCGATACGTCAGGTCGATCACGCCGGCTGCCGATGGCAAGCCAGCTCCAGCGCGATGAGTCGTGAACTACGAGAACGTCGGCACCAACATCGACTGCGGCGCGACGAGCGCTCGAGGATGGCCGCTTCGACGTGACACATCTCGATCAACGATCGTCGGTCGTGACCGATCCGCAGGATGACGTCAGGCCACCGCCAGGCAGTGGGCAACTATCCGGTCTTTCGCTCGTATCAAGTCACGAACACGCTGTTCGTGAAGGATGGGCAGACGACGCAGTTCACCGCGGCGAGCGACCGGGTCAGCGGCGAGAGTCGTTCGAAGTCGAAGTGAAGTTGACGGTTGTCAAGTAGAGGCGAGGTCGTCAGACCCGCCTACGAGAGCGGTGCTCCGTGATCAGCAGATCCTGGACGACCTGCCCGCCGATCAGATGCTCCTGGATGATCCGCTCGAGCGCGGGCGGATCACACTCCCCATACCACGCGCCTTCCGGATAGACGACGGCGATCGGGCCGCCTTCGCAGATCTTCAGGCAGTTGGCCTTGCTGCGAAGAATCCCGCCCTGATCGGACAGCCCCAAGCTCCTTCAGCCGGCGCTTCAGGAACTCCCACGCCGCGACGCCGCGCTCCATGTCGCAGCACTTCGGCTTGGTCTGTTCGGCGCAGAGAAAGATGTGGCGGCGCGCGACCGGGATGCCGATCGTGACGGCGATTTTCTGTTGGGCGTCGGACATCAGTGTGTCCGGCCGGTCCAAAGGGACCGGCCCTACGTCTACTTCCGGAGAGGGATTGAGCCGGGGACCTGCCAGATCTTGATGCGGCCTTCCCACAGCGAGCGGTTGTTCTCCTCGCAGGAGTATTCCATCAGCTCGCGTGTTGGCCATCGTGAACGTGCGCTCGTTGGTGAACGGCGCGGTGTAGTAGACGGGATCCTCCACGGTCACCTTGTAGGCGATGTGCCCGGCATCGGTGCGCCGTCAGTGTCTGCACCAGGTGCAGCTTGTCGCTGTGCGGATTGCCCTTGGTGTCGAGCCGCGTGAAGCCGTTGAAGCCGATCGTGTCGATGATCGAGCGTGTCGCCGTCCCACTGTCGCGATCGACTCGCCGAACCACGTCGGATTCGGGTCCTTCGAGTGCTCGTTCTTGAACGGGACGATGTAGAACCAGTTGCTCTGCTCGAAGAGGAACGTGAGGTACTTGTCGTTCTGCATGATCTGGAACGGATACGGGGCGTTCACCGACCGCATCAGTCCAAACGGCATGCACATGCCGGTGTAGTCGCCGTTCTTCTCCGGGTCGTAGCTCTTGATGTTCTCGAGGCCGGCAGGCGTGTAGGGCAGTGGCCCTGCCCCCTTCTGCAGCGCGGGGTTCCTCGCGTTCGACTTGCTCATGTCCGGCACGTAGGGGTGATCCCAGACGCCGCTGAAGTCGGGCTTGCCGTTCGGCAGGCGGGGCGCCGGTCCGGTCGGTGGCGTCGCACTTGCCGGGCGTCAGGGCCGTGGACTCGCCGGCGACGCCGGTGCCAAGCGTGCCGAGGTTCTGGGCGATGGCGTATCTGCGCGAGCAGCAGTCCGCGCAGGCCACGACAACGGCCGCGAGCGTCACCGCTGCGGTCCAACCCGTGCCGAGCCCTCGTCATTCGAGCGATTATAAGCGACTTCCGGCTTGCGACATCCGGACAACCTGCCATAAGATAAGGGTTTGTTCGAATCACTGAGCACGCGGATCCAGGGCGCCTTCACCGTCACTGCGGGGCGAGGTGCGGCTGACCGACGGAGCACATCGAGTCGGCGCTGCGCGAGATCCGGCTGGCGCTGCTCGAAGCCGACGTCAACTTCCAGGTCGTCAAGGCGTTCATCGATCGCGTTCGCGACAAGGCGACGGATCAGACCGTCCTGAAGAGCCTGACGCCGGTCCAGCAGGTCGTCAAGATCGTGCGCGACGAGCTGCTGGCGCTGTTCGGCGACACCGAAGGCGGGCTCAAGAAGGATGCACCGACGCCGCGCGTCGTGCTGCTGCTCGGGCTGCAGGGTTCGGGCAAGACGACGACCTCGGGCAAGCTGGGACGCTGGTTGAAGAAGCAGGGGAAGCATCCCCGTGATGGTCTCGACCGACGTCCGTCGTCCGGCGGCGATTCAGCAGCTCGTCCGTCGTCGGCGAGCAGGCCGAGGTCAAGGTGTACGCGCCGGAGACGATGGATCCGGTCGCGCGCGCGTCGGGTGCGCTGGCCGAGGCCAAGGCCAAGGGATTCGACACCGTCATCGTCGACACCGCCGGCCGTCTGCACATCGACGACGAGTTGATGGACGAACTGCAGGCGATCAAGGACGCGGTGCAGCCGTCGGATCTGCTCTACGTGGCGGATTCGATGACCGGGCAGGACGCGATCAAGAGCGCCGGCGAGTTCAACCGCCGCGTCGGCGTGACCGGCGTCGTCCTGACCAAGCTCGATGGCGACGCGCGCGGCGGCGCGGCGCTGTCGGTGGTGTCGGTCGTCGGCGTGCCGGTCGCGTTCATCGGCAGCGGTGAAACGCTCGAGGATCTCGAGCTCTTTCATCCCGACCGCATCGTCTCGCGCATGCTCGGCATGGGCGACGTGCTGTCGCTCATCGAGAAGGCCGAGCAGGCGCTCGACGAGGGCGAGGCCGAGAAGCTCGAGGAGAAGCTTCGCAAGAACCAGTTCACGCTGGACGACTTCAGAACGCAGCTGAAGACGATCAAGCGGATGGGCCCGCTCGAGAGCGTGCTCGGGATGATTCCGGGAATGGGCCAGATCAAAGAGCTGGCCCAGAACAAGCCGGACGAGAAGCAGTTGGGCCGCGTCGAGGCGATCATCTCGTCGATGACGGCCGAGGAGCGGCGGCAACGACTCGATCATCAACGGCAGCCGCCGCAAGCGGATTGCCGCGGGCAGCGGCACGTCGGTCGAAGACGTGAACCGGCTGCTGAAGCAGTTCACCGAGATGCGGCGGGTGCTCAAGATGATCGGGCAGGGTGGTGTGGGCGCGACGCGCCAGGCATGAAGAACATGCCGAAGCTGGCGCCGCGGCACGCAGGGATTTGCGCCGGGCGGGACCGGGAAGAAGCGGAAGAAGGGCGGCCCGTGGGGCCTGATCAAGTCACGGTAGGCCCGGCTCGGGCAATGGTCTCCGAGGGGTCTAAGCCGGAGTCTGAAGCCGAGGATGGAGAGAGATGCTAGTAATTCGGATGAGACGCGTGGGCACGACGAAGAAGCCGTTCTTCCGCGTGGTGGTGACCGAGGCCAAGA
Source organism: uncultured Acidobacteriota bacterium (assembly GCA_963728305.1). Lineage (GTDB taxonomy): Bacteria > Acidobacteriota > Vicinamibacteria > Vicinamibacterales > UBA2999 > Gp6-AA40. The sequence goes on along the minus strand of CAVSKE010000016.1, from coordinate 331,113 downwards.
CGGCTCGCGAGAGCAGCTTCGTCGAGAACGTGGGCACCTACAACCCGCGCTCGAAGCCGGCGAAGGTGGAGATCAACAAGGAGCGCCTGCGAGCACTGGCTGAAGCGGGGCGCGCAGCCCTCGGACTCGGTGCGCACGTTGATCAAGAAGCACCTGACGCGCGATCTCTCGGCGCCGGTCGCGGCGCCGGCGGCACAGTAATGGCCGACGAGTCGGGCAACACGCAGCGTCAACCCGCGTTCGTGCGCGGTCGTCGAAGTCGTCGTGCGCGCGCTGGTCGATCAACCCGACTCCGTGCAGGTGCACGAGTCGTCACGGCGCGGCATGATGGTGCTGGAGCTGAAGACCGCGCCGGGCGACATGGGCAAGATCATCGGGCGCCAGGGGCGGACGGCGGCGGCGCTGCGAACGCTGGTGGCGGTGACGGCGAGAACGCACGGCGTGCGGGCGCAGCTGGATATTCGGGATTGAAGTGACTCGCGGGTCAGGCGACCAGGGATCGGGGATCGGGGATCAGAAGTCCGGATCCTTCGCGATCGCTGATCGCGATGCCCGATACCCGAGTGGGACGACATGGTGCTGGTCGGTCGCGTGGCGCGGCCGCACGGTCTCCGCGGCCAGGTCGTCGTCAATCCGGAAACGGATTTCGTCGAAGAGCGCTTCAGGGCCGGCGCGACGTTCTGGACGCGGTCGGCCCGGGGCGATGAGCAGCTGACGGTCGACGTCGGCGCGCGTGCAGAACGGCCGGCCGGTGATTGGCTTCGAGGGGTTCTCGTCGATCGAGGAGGTCGAACGGCTGGCCGGGCTCGACCTGCGGGTGCCGGAAGAGGAGCTGCAGCCGCTCGCAGCGGGCGATGTACTACCACCACCAGCTGGTTGGCTGCGCGGTGGAGACGGTGGCCGGCGAGCGCGTCGGCGACGTCGTCAGGGTCGACGGCGGCGCCGCCGGCAGCCTGCTGGTCGTCGACGGGCAGCGCGGGCGAGGTGCTGGTTCCGCTGGCCGTCGACGATCTGCGTGGAGATCGACGTCGCGGCGAAGGCGGATTCGGATCGACCCGCCGGATGGATTGCTGGAGCTGAACGAAGGCAGCGACGCGACTCGAACGACCGAACGGCTCGAACGAGTTAGATGAAATTCGACATCGTCACGATCTTTCCGCGGATGGTCGAAGCCGGCATCGCGGAAGGCGTCGTCGGCCGCGGGCGTCGAGCGCGGGTTGCTGGACGTGCAGGTCCACGACCTGCGCGACTTCACGACCGACCGTCACCGCAGCGTGGACGATGTGCCGTACGGCGGCGGACCGGGGATGGTGATGAAGCCCGAGCCGCTGCTGCGCGCGGTCGAGCACATTGCGCGCGACGCGCGGCGCGGCCGGACGCGGTGGTGCTGCTGACGCCGCAGGGCAGGCCGTTCACGCAGGCGGAAGCGGAGCGGCTCGGACGTCTCGGGCACGTCGTGCTGCTGTGCGGCCGATACGAGGGGATGGACGAGCGCGTGCGCGAGCTCGTCGCGACCGAGGAGCTGTCGATCGGCGACTACGTGCTGAGCGGCGGCGAGCTGGCGGCGCTGGTCGTCGTCGATGCGGTGAGCCGGCTGGTGCCGGGCGTGGTCGGCGACGAGCAGTCGGTGGCCGAGGATTCGTTCTCGCGCGGGCTGCTCGACTACCCGCACTACACGCGGCCGGCGGAGTTCGCCGGGCGGCGGGTGCCGGACGTGCTGCTGTCGGGGCATCACGCGGAGGTGCGCCGGTGGCGGCGGAAGGCCGCGCTGGCGCGGACGCTGGAGCGGCGTCCGGAGCTGCTGGAGCAGCGCGGCGCTCGACGAGAAGAGCGGGCGCTGCTGGACGAGATCAAGAAGGAGACGGAGTCATGAGCGCGATTGAGCTGGTCGAGAAGTCGCAGTTGACCGAACGGCCCGACATGAAGTCTGGAGACACCGTCCGCGTGCACGTGAAGGTGCGCGAGGGCGACAAGGAACGCATCCAGATCTTCGAGGGCATCGTCATCGGCCTGCACCGCGGCGGCCTGCGCGCGTCGTTCACCGTGCGGAAGGTCTCGTTCGGTCAGGGCGTCGAGCGCATCTTCCCGCTGCACTCGCCGACGATCGCGAAGGTCGACGTCGTGCGGTCGGCCCGCGTGCGCCGCGCCAAGCTGTACTTCCTGCGCGACCTGAAGGGCAAGGCGGCGCGCATGAAGGAAACGAAGCGCACCTAGTCCAGTCGAGCTCCCGAGGTTCCGGCGTCGGTCCACGGTTCGCAGGTTCGAGTTCATGGTTCGTGTTCGCGCGATGAGAACCCTCGAGAACGCCGTCCGGCGTTGGGGGTTCTATCGCGTCGCGGGCTGCGACGAGGTGGGGCGCGGCTGTCTCGCCGGCCCGGTCGTGGCCGGCGCCGTGATCCTCGATCCCGACTGCCACATTCCCGGGCTCGCCGATTCGAAGACGATCACCGCCGCCGAGCGCGAGCGGCTGTACGACGTCATCACGCGCAAGGCCCTGGCCTGGTCGGTGGCCTGGGCCGAGCCCGACGAGATCGACACGATCAACATCCATCAGGCCTCGCTGCAGGCGATGCGGCGCGCGGTGCTGGCGATCGCGCCGCTGCCGGACATGGTGCTCGTCGATGCGTTCCGCATTCCCGATCTCGACATCGCGCAGCGCGGCGTGCTGCACGGCGATCGCCGCTGCGCCGCGATTGCCGCGGCCTCGATCGTCGCCAAGGTCACGCGCGATCGTCAGATGATGACCCAGCACGAGCGCGACCCGCGCTACGGCTACGACCGCCACAAGGGCTACGCCACGGCCGACCATCGCGCCGCCGTCGAGCGCTACGGGTACTCGCCGCTGCATCGCCGCTCGTTCCGGCCGCAGGGAAACCTGTTTGATACGATGGATGCCGAACCCAGCGATTCCGGTTGAACCCGCGTGATGCGCCTCTTACTGACGGCGTTCTTCTTCGAAGCCGGGCTCGTGCTGCGTCATCGTTCCGTGGTCGATCTACTGGGAGCGGAACTACTTCGTGCAGGCTCTGCCGATGGTCGAGCCGTTCCTCACCAACGACTTCGTGCGCGGCGCGGTCTCGGGTCTCGGTCTGGTGAACCTGCTGGCTGGCTTCGTCGAAATCTGGTCGTTTCTGACCGACACGCCACGTGCCGGACCCGATCGTCTCGATCAGCCGCGCCCGGCGCCGGAAGACCGCTAGCGGTGCGACCGGTCGTGTGCATGATCACCGACCGTCGCCGGTTCGCCGGGCGAGGACGCGCTCGGTCAGCGTGTCGCGGCGGCCGCGGCCGCAGGCGTCAATCTCGTGCAGGTTCGCGAACGCGACATGGAGGCGCGAGACATGTCGCGCCTCGTCGCGCGATGTCGTGACGGCGGTCAAGGGCACGCGCACGCGCATCCTCGTCAACGATCGCCTCGACGTGGCGCTGGCCGCCGGGGCGCATGGCGTGCATCTGCGGGGCGACTCGATGCCGGCCTCGCGGGCGAGGTCCCTCGCGCCGATAGGATTCCTGATCGGCCGATCGGTGCATTCGGTCGACGAAGCCGTGCGGCGTCACGCTGACGGCGGCGTGGACTATCTGCTGTTTGGCGCTGTGTTTGCCGACCACGTCCAAGCCGGGTCAGGCGCCCGGCCGGTGTGAACGCGCTCGCCGATGTCGTCGAGGCGACGCCGCTGCCGGTGCTGGCCGTCGGCGGTATGTCGGGCGAGACGGCGCCGCAGCTTGCCGGCACTGGCTGCGCGGGCTTTGCCGCGATCGGCTGGTTCGCAGACGGTGACGAGGCGTCTCTCGCCGATCGTCACGCAGGCATGTCCTGGAGGGGTTAGACGAATGGAAACCGGGTTTGCAACGCCGCTGCTCGAGCTTGTTCAAGCGAGGAGAAGTGGCGCCGGACGTGAAGCTGGTGGCCGCGCAGGGTGCGCTGGCGCCGCGCGTGCACGAACAGCTCGGGCTCCTGGCGCTGCTCGTGACGGATGCTGATTCCGAGATCGCGAGCACCGCGGAGAAGACGCTGCAGGCCATCTCGCGCGACTCCATCGCCGCGTTTCTCGCCCGGCCGGACGCGTCGACTGAGATCAAGACCTTCTTCGCCGCGCGCGGCATCGAACCGGGGGCGGCCGCCCTGGACAACGAGGCCCCGCTGATCGACACCTCGGCGAAGACCGACGACGTGGACGACGACAAGGATGACGAGAGGACGGCGCTTCAGCGACTGCAGAGCATGAACGTGCCGCAGAAAGTTCAGCGCGCGACGAAAGGCTCGCGCGAGGAGCGGGCGATTCTGATCCGCGATCCCAACAAGATGATTGCGATGGCCGTCCTGAGCAGTCCGAAGCTGACGATCAGCGAGGTCGAAGGCGTTCGCGCGGGCGGGGAACGTGGCCGAGGACTGCCTGCGCATCATCGCCTTTACGCGAGCGTGGATGAAGAGCTACAACGTGGTCGCGGCGCTGACGAGGAACCCGAAGACGCCGGTGGCGATCTCGATGAACCTGCTGTCGCGGCTGACCGAAAAGGACCTGCGCACGTTCTCGACGGACCGCAACGTCCCCGACGTGCTGCGCGTCACGGCGCGCAAGAAGCTCGTGCTCAATAAGGGAGACTAGCCACCCAGGTCCTCTTCACTTTTCCACTTTTCCACTTCTTCTACTTTTTCCACTTCCGCGCGTCGACTTCTTCCCAGCCCAGTTCCGTTGCATCTCGGCGAGTCCGTCCATGTAGACGGTCGCCTTCTCGCGATCGTCCTCGGTCGGCAGGGTCTTCAGCAGCTCGATGGCGTGCGCCAGGTCGTGGTCGATCGTCTGGCGCGTCGTCTTGAAGTAGATCCGGCGGATCTCGGCGAGCGCCGCGGCGGCGTCGGGCGGGCCTTGCTTCAGCGACTTCAGCGAGACGAACCCGGCAGGGGTCTTGGCCACCTCACCGACTCCGGTGACGACGCAGCGAGCGGCGGAACTCGTCGAGCCCGCGCGTGTTGAGGACGTCCTCGGGCGGACCCAGGCGCGCCGCGCCATCTGCACGCCCCAGCGCAGGTGATCGAGCGCGGCCACCGAATGCGCGTCGGTGGAGATGATCGAGCGAGCACGCCGCGGTCGCGGGCCAGCCGCGCGTGGGCGTCGTTGAGGTCGAGCCGCTCGAGCTGGCAGTTGATTTCCATCGCGACACCGCGTTCCGGCGGCGGCGACCACGGCGGCCATGTCCATCTGTGCCGGCTCGCGCTTCAGCAGCAGCCGTCCGGTCGGATGGCCGAGCACGTCCACCCAGGGACTCTCGAGCGCGCGCAGCACGCGGTCGGTCATCTGCTGCTGATCCTGCGTGAAGTGCGAGTGAACCGAGGCGACGACGAGGTCGAGCTGCGCGAGGCAGTCGTCGGCGAGATCGAGTCGGCCGTCGGCGAGGATGTCGCACTCGATGCCGGCGAGCAGCGTGAGCCCTTCGAAGCGGCCGTTCAGCGCGCGGACGCGGGCCGCGTGCTCGAGCGCGCGCTGCTCGTCGAGACCGTTGGCCATCGCCAGCGCCTGGCTGTGGTCGGTGATCGCGATGTACTGATGGCCGAGCCGGTGGGCTGCGGCGGCCATCGTCTCGAGGTCGTCCCGGCCGTCGGTCGCGGTGGTGTGCATGTGCAGGTCGCCGCGCAGATCGCCGACCGTGACGAGCGTCGGCAGCGAGCCGGCGACTGCCGCCTCGATTTCGCCGCGATGCTCGCGCAGCTCGGGCTCGACCCAGGCCATGCCGAGCGCTTCGTAGATGCCTTCCTCGGTCTCGCCGGCGACCTTCTCGTCGGTATCGGTCTTGAAAAGCCCGTACTCGTTCAGCTTGAAGCCGCGCTGGATCGCGCGGTCGCGGACGACGATGTTGTGGGCCTTCGAGCCGGTGAAGTACTGCATCGCTGCGCCGCGGCTCTCGCGCGGCACCAGCCGCAGGTCGGCCTGATAGCCGCCCGCCAGCCGGACGCTCGACTTCGTGTCGCCGTGGCCGAGCACCCGCTCGACCTGCGGGTGTGCGACGAAGACGTCCATCAGCGACTGGCTCGCCGCCGACGGCGAGGATGTCGATGTCGCCGCAGGTCTCGCAGCCGCGCCGCAGGCTGCCGACCGGGATGAACTCGACAGCGGGCGCGTGGCTCGCAGGTAGCGACACGAGGTCGGCGGCCGTGGCCGCCGTCTCGGCCAGCAGATGCCGGCCCGCGTCCTTCGCCGCTCCTCGATCGCCTTCAGGATCAGCGCTTCCTTCTTGGCGCCCATGCCTTTGAGCGACGCGCAGACGTCCCTCCTTGCGCCGCGGCGGCAAGTCCGTCGAGCGTCGAGATGTTCAGCGTCGAGTAGAGCAGCGCGACCGTCTTCGGCCCGACGCCCTGCAGACGAAGCAGGTCGAGGATCGTCGGCGGGAACTCTGCGAGCAGCTCCTGGTGATACGGAGCAGGCGCCGGTCTCGGCGAGCTCGCGGATCTTGGCGGCGAGATCCTTGCCGATGCCGGGAATCGTCGCGCAGCTGCTGCGCGTCGATGCGGGCGACGGCGTCCGGCCAGGTCGGCGATGCGTCGGCCGCCGAGCGGTACGCGCGAATCTTGAACGCGTTCTCGCCCTTGATCTCGAGCAGGTCGGCGATCTGCGCCAACACCTGCGCGATGGACCGGTTATCCACGCACCAGCCCGTGGCGCTCGAACGTGTAGTCGAGCAGCCGCGCGCCGCCGCCGGCCAGCGCCGCGGCAATCGTCCGCGCGCTTGGCCGGCGGTCCGTAGCAGAACAGGCAGCCGCCGCCGCCGGCGCCGCACACCTTGGCGGCGGTCGCGCCGGCCGCCGTGGCTCGGGCGATCAGGTCCTCGATGGCCGGCGTCGTGACGCCCGGCGCGAGCCGCTTGCGGTTCTCCCACTCGTCGGCGATGGCGCGTCCGACCGCGTCCCAGTCGCCGCGCTCGAGTGCCTCGCGCATGGCGGCCGCCGTGTCGCGAATGCGCTCGAAGCAGTCGAAGATGTGCCGGTCGCCGTCGATGTGCCTCTTGGTGATCTCCCAGTTGTTGGTGCCCGAGTTGCGCGGCTCGCCGGTGTAGCAGAGGACGATGCGCTGTTGGAGCTCGGTGAGGTCGACGTCGAGCGGCACGCGGTGGATGCCGTCGACCTCGAGCTCGAGCGGCGGCGATCCCGCCGTAGAGCGCCGGGCGGTAGTCCTGCAGGCCCGGTCGGCACGTTGATCGCCTGCGCCTCGACGTTCATCGCGATCTGCAGCAGCGCCTCGGGCTCGTAGTGGGTGCGCTTCCACTCGGCCAGCGCCGCGCACACGGCGACGTTGAGCGCCGACGAGCCGGCGATGCCGGCGCCGGCCGGCGACTGCGAGGTGGTCGTCAGCGTGATGCCGCGCGCCTCGAAGAAGTGCGCGAGCAGCGAGAGCAGCCGCAGCTCCTTGCGGTCGCGCAGCTCGCGCCAGTCGTCGGCTTCGACCGATGGCGCCGGTGTCCTCCGAGTGGATGACGATGCGGTTGTCGGCGCGTGCCTCGAGTCGCGCGCTCGGCGCGGAGGCTGATCGCCGCGTTGAGCGTCTGCGCGCCGGGGTGGAAGAGATAGAGCGGCCAGATGTCGATGGTGCCGCCCGCCAGATCGATGCGGGTCGGCGCAGAGGTCTCGATGCGCACGACGGCAATTATATCGTTCACACTTCGCAGTTCTCACTGCTCGGTTCGTGTTCATGTTCGGTTCCATGGTTCATGTTCCGGGTTCGGCGTTCGGGTTCGACGCTGCGGACAGTCGGCGTGCCCGAACCCGAACCCGAACCCGCGAACCCGAACCTGAACCGAACCTGAAACTGAACACGAACCGAGCAGTGAGAACCCAGAAGTGCGAACGACAGGGTTCTATAATGTTCCGCGTGCCGAGCGCCATTCGCCGCGACATCGGTCAGCTGCTGATCGGCAGCCTGCCGGGCACGACCATCACTCCTGAGATGCGATCGCTCGCGCGCGAGTTCTCGCTCGGCGGCGTCATCTTCTTCGCGCGCAACATCGAGGCGCCCGAGCAGGTGGCCGAGCTGTCGCACGACGTGCAGGCGCTGGCGACCGGCGCTGCCGCTGTGGGTGAGCGTCGATCAGGAAGGCGGCCGCGTGGCGCGCCTCAAGGCGCCGTTCACCGAGTGGCCGCCGATGGCGACGCTCGGGCGCAGCGGCGATGACGGCGCTGGCGCCGCGGTTCGCCGCGGCGCTGGCGGCCGAGCTGCGCGCGGTCGGCATCACGCTCGACTACGCGCCGGTGCTCGACATCCACACCAATCCGAAGAACCCGATCATCGGCGATCGCGCGCTGGCGGAGGATGCGGACGAGCGTCGCGCGGCTCGGCGCGGCCATCATCGACGGCGCTGCAGGAGCAACGGCGTCGCCGCGTGCGGCAAGCACTTTCCCGGGACATGGCGACACCTCGGTCGATTCGCATCTCGATCTGCCGCTCGTCGAGCATCCGCCGGATCGCATCCGGCGCGTCGAGTGCGTGCCGTTCCGCGCAGGCGATCGCGGCGGGCGTGGCGTTCATCATGACCGCGCACGTGCTGGTGCCGTCGCTGGACGAGGAGAAGCCGGCCACGCTGTCGCCGCGGATCGTCCAGGGCATGCTGCGCGACGAGCTCGGGCTACCAGGGCGTGATCCTCAGCGACGACCTCGAGATGAAGGCGATCGCCAAGTCGTACGCGGTGCCCGATGCGGCGGTGCAGGCGATTGCCGCCGGCTGCGACGGCCTGCTCGATCTGCAGCGGCGACGTCGACGTGCAGGCGGCGACGCTCGAGGCGCTGGTGCACGCGGTCGAGCAGGACGCGATTCCCTACAAGCGGCTCGAGGACGCGCTGAAGCGCGGCTGCGCCGCGCGAAGGAGCGGTTCCTGGCCGCACCGGTGGCCATGAACCAGCGCGCCCAGCTTGCGGCAGGTGCTCGGCTGCGACGAGCACCAGCGCATCGCCGACGAGATGTCCCGCTTCGTCTGACAAGCTGGATGCCACGGAAATACACAGCGCTCGTGTACTGCGTTGAGCGTTGCGCATTGAGCATTCGGCATTGGGCATTGCGTCCGATGAGAAAGCCCCGGCCGCTCAATCAGGCGATCGCATCGCGGTCGTCTCGCCGGCCAGTCCGTTCGCGCGCGACGAGTTCGACGCGGGCGTCGCGGAGCTGCGACGGCTCGGGTTCGAGCCGGTCTACGACGACTCGGTGTTCGCCAGCGAGTCGGGGTATCTGGCCGGCGCCGCCGGACGTGCGGGCCGACGCGTTCCTGACGCACTGGAACGATCCGTCGGTGGCGGCGCTGATTGCCGTGCGCGGCGGCTACGGCAGCGTGCAGCTGCTGCCGCTGCTCGATCCGCCGCATGCTCGTCGCCGCACCGAAGCTGTTCATCGGCTACAGCGACAACACGTCGCTGCTGTCGTGGCTGACTGCAGTGCGGCATCACGGCGCTGCACGGCCCGATGCTCGAACGGCGGCTGGCGCGCGGCGCGCCGGATACGACGAGCGCTCGTTCCTGGCGCTGCGCAGGCGACGGCGCGGGCTGGAGCTCGCGCCCGATGGGCTCGAGGTGCTGCGGCCCGGCGAGGTGCAGGGGCCGCTGTTCGGCGGCACGATGACGCAGCTCGTCGCGTCGCTCGGGACGCCGTTCGCCTTCGACCCGCCGGACGGCTGCGTCCTGTTTCTCGAGGACGTCAACGAGCGGCCGTACCGGATCGATCGCATGCTGACGCAGCTGCGGCTGAGCGGCGTGCTCGGCCGCGCGCCGCGCGCTCGTGTTCGGCGAGATGCGCGGCTGCGACGAGCCGGGCGGCGCGCGTCACCGCGCGCGACGTCGATCGCCGCGGCTGACCGCGGGTTTCCCGGGCCGGTCCTCTTCGGATTTCCGTCGGGACACACGAGCGGGCCCGTGCTGGACGCTGCCGCTCGGCGTGGACGTGCGCGTCGAGACCAGGCCCGCGTCCCGTCGTCGTCGTCGAGGAGTCTCCCGTTGCCTGATCGTCAACTGCGGATTCATCTGATCGGCGTCTGCGGGACCGCGATGGCCACGCTGGCGGCGCTGCTCAAGCAGCCGCGGCCATCGACGTGCGCGGCTCGGATCAGAACGTCTATCCGCCGATGAGCGACTTCCTGGCGGCAGAGGGCATTCACGACGTTCACCGGCTACGCGGCGGAGCAACATCACCGGCGACCTCGATCTCGTCGTCGTCGGCAACGCCATCTCGCGCGGCAACCCCGAGCTCGAGACGGTGCTCGAGCGCAAGATGCGCTACTGCTCGCTGCCCGAGGCGATTCGCGATCAGTTCCTCTGGGGCGCCCGATCGGTCGTCCTGGCCGGCACGCACGGCAAGACGACGACGACGTCGCTGACCGGCTGGCTGCTCACGCACGGCGGCCTCGATCCCGACGATGCTCGTCGGCGGCATCGCGCTCAATTTCGGCGACGCAGGGCTCGAGCTACCGCGTCGGCAGCGGACGCGACTTCGTCATCGAAGGCGACGAATACGACAGCGCGTTCTTCGACAAGACGGCGAAGTTCCTGAAGTACCTGCCCGACATCGCCGTCATCAACAACATCGAGTTCGATCACGCCGACATCTACGCCGATCTCGACGCCGTGCGCGCTGGCGTTCCGTCGGCTCGTGCAACCTCGTGCCGCGGAACGGTCTGCTGCTGCTCGGCGCCGACAGCCCGGACGCGGCGGCGCTCGTCGCCGACGGCCGTCAGTCCGGTCGAGACCTTCGGCCTGGACGAGGCTGCGACGTGGCAGGCGCATCGACGATCGAGCATCGCGACGGGCTCACGCGCTTCGACGTCCGCCGCGACGGGCAGCCGTTCGGTCGATTCGAGTCGCCGCTGCTCGGCGTGCACAACGTGCGCAACGCGCTGGCGGCGATTGCGGTTGGCGCACGCGTCGGCCTCGACGCCGGCGACGCTGGCCGACGGGCTGCGGCAGTTCAAGGGCATCAAGCGCCGGCTCGAGACCGTCGGCGTCGCGCGCGGCGTCACGGTGCTCGACGACTTCGCGCACCATCCGACGGCGGTCCACGAGACGCTGTCGGCGCTGCGCACCGGCTATCCCGGCCGGCGCATCTGGGCGGTGTTCGAGCCGCGATCGGCCTCGTCGTGCCGGCGCGTGTTTCAGGACGACTTTGCCAGGGCGTTCGGCGCGGCGGACGAAGTCGTTCTCGCCGCGGTGTTTCGCTCGTCGCTGCCCGAAGCGGAGCGGCTGTCGGCCGAGCAGCTGGTCGACGATCTCTCCGCGCCAGGGCCGGCATGCCCGGCACATACCCGAGATCGACGACATCGTCTCGACGATCGTCCGCGAACGCCGCGACGGCGACGTCGTCGTGCTGATGTCGAACGGCGGATTCGGCGGCATTCACGGCAAGCTGCTGCAGGCGCTCGCGAGTAAGACAGTGCGGCATCAGCGAGGCGGGCGACTCGGCGCTGCTGCTCGAGCTCGACGAGGTCATCGACGTCTCGGTCAATGCTCGGGCGATCGCGATTGCTGCGGCCGTGCGTCGCGCCGCCCTGCCTGGCGTTCGTGACGTCGTCTCCACCTACCGCAGTGTCGCGGTCCACTTCGATCCGCTCACGCTCGACATCGAGACCGTTCGCGACACTCTGACGCGAGCGGCCGATGCGCCGCAGACGCTCTCCGAGGGCAAGACGGTCGTCATCCCGGTGCAGTACGGCGGCGAGATGGGGCCTGACCTGCGCGCGGTCGCGGCGTTTGCCGGCATGACCCCCGACGAAGTCGTCGCGCGGCACGCAGGCGCTCGTTATCGCGTGTTCATGCTCGGCTTTCTGCCCGGCTTCGCCTACCTGGGCACCGTGGATGAGGCCATTGCCGTGCCGCGTCATGCCACGCCACGAGTGAAGGTGCCCGGGGGGTCGGTGGGCATTGCGGGACGTCAGACCGGTGTGTATCCGCGCGACTCTCCGGGAGGATGGCAGCTGATTGGACGCACGCCGATGTCGTTGTTCGATCCGCATCGCACGCCGGCCGCGCTGGTCGTACCCGGGGACACGGTGCGCTTCGTGCGCGACAAGATCAGCGCACCTGTCGTGTCCGGCTTTAGCCGGACAGCGGAGGCGTCGGTCCGGCTAAAGCCGGACACTACGCGCGCTCCATTACCGTCCTTCGTCCCGGCCTCTTACACCACGATTCAGGACACCGGCCGATGGGGCCACCAGGCTAGCGGTGTGCCGGTCAGCGGACCGATGGATCGGCTGTCGCATCGCATCGCCAATGCGCTGGTCGGCAACGAACCAGCGTCGGCGCTGCTCGAGGCCACGCTGGCGGGGCCGGAAATCAGACTTGAGACAGGCGCCGTCATTGCCATCACCGGCGCGGATCTCGGCGCGCGTCTCGACGCCGAAGAGCTGCCACTTCATCGCCCGGTCAAATGCCGGCCCGGGGCCGTGCTGCGATTCGGCGAACGCCGTTCGGGGGCGCGTGCTACATCGCGTTCGGCGGCGGCATCACGGTGCCGCCGGTGCTGGGCAGCCGTGCCACGCATACGTATTGCGGGCTCGGCGGAGTCGACGGCCGTCCGCGTCGCAGCCGGCGACCGCCTTCCGCTCGGTGACGAGCGCGAGCTGTCAGCCCATGGCGTGTCGTCAGCATACCGGCGCGCAGCGTGACCGGCGGCGCACGCGTGCGCGTGATGCCGGGTCCGCAGCTCGACTACTTTCCGCCCGAGGCGTTGGACGTGCTGCAGCGCACGCGCTTCACCGTCACGTCGCAGTCGGATCGAATGGGATACCGTTTGACGGGTGCCACCATTCCGCGTCTCGAAGACCGCGAGATGATCTCTGACGCGACGTTTGCCGGCGCGTTGCAGGTGCCTCCGTCCGGGGACCCGATCCTGCTGATGTCCGATCGACAGACCTCCGGCGGCTATCCGCAGATCGCGACGGTGATCACCGCGGATCTGCCGATTGCCGGCCAGCTCGCGCCCGGCGACTGGATCGAGTTCGAGGTCTGCTCCCGTCGTCAGGCCATCTCGGCGTTGATCGCGCAGGAAGGGACGATTCTTGCGCTCCAGTAAGGTGCTGGCGCCGCGCGTCAGCGTTCCGCTTGCAGCGCTTGGCACGCTGGGTGTCGGCGGCGTCGCGCGGTGGTTCGTCCGCGCTGAGCGCGCCGACGATGTCGCCGATGCGCGACAGATGGTGCGAGGAGCAGAACATTCCGTGGTTCGTGCTTGGCGGCGGCAGCAACGTGGTGATCGCCGACCGCGGCTTCGACGGTCTGGTGCTGCACATCGCGCATGACCGGGACGACAACGACGCGTGACGGCGGAGACTCGCTGATCACCGCCGGCGCCGGCGAGAGTTGGGACGCGGTCGTGGCGATGGCGGTCGGCCAGGGACTGGCCGGCGTTGAATGCCTGTCCGGCATTCCCGGGACTGTCGGCGGCACGCCGATCCAGAATGTCGGGCGCGTACGGTCAGGAGGTGTCGAGCACGATCGAGCACGTGACCGTCTACGACTGCGTCGACCACACCGTGCGGTCGATGCGTGCGGCGGAGTGCGGGTTTTCGTATCGCATGAGCCGATTCAAGGCTGCAGACGAGGGACGGTTCGTCGTGTGTGACGTCACGTTCCGGCTGCGGCCCGGTCCGCCCACGGCCACCTATGCCGACGTCGCGGCGTATCTGAAGCGATCCGATGTCTCCGACACCTCTGTCTCGATCGTTCGTGATGCCGTGCTGAGCATCCGGCGCTCGAAAGGCATGGTTGTCGATGCGCGCGATCCCGATTCACGCAGTGTCGGCTCGTTTTTCATGAACCCGATCGTCACTGAAGCCGACCGCGAGCGCGTCGCGTCGATCGCGGGTGAGCGGCCGCCGGGTTTCGCGACCAATGATGGGCGGGTGAAAATACCGGCGGCGTGGCTGATCGAGCGCGCGGGATTCACCAGGGGTCACGTCGACGGCGCCGTGGGCATCTCGACGAAGCATCCGCTCGCGCTGGTGAATCGCGGCGGCGCGACCGCCGCTGATGTGCTGCGGCTCGCGCGTCGCGTCAAGCGGGCGTCGGCGATCGCTTTGGTGTCTGGCTGCGGCCGGAGCCGGTCTTCGTCGGGTTCGATTCGGACCCCGACGTGGCATTTCTGACCAGAGACACATAGACAAGAGACACGTAGGGGCCGCCTACAGGCGGCTCAGAGAACAGGTCCTGATGTCGACACTACTCATCGAAGGCGGGCACCGGCTCGAAGGCCGGGTCTCGGTGGAAGGCAACAAGAACGCGGCGCTGCCGATCCTGGCCGCGTGTCTGCTCACGGACGAGGAGTGCGTGCTCACCAACGTCCCGCGCATCGGCGACGTCGAGGTGATGGCGCGGCTGCTGCTCGATCTCGGCGCCGAAGTCGACGGCATCGGCACGACGACGCTGCGGATTCGGACGCCGAAGCTGACGACGGATTCACCCGATCGTGCGCTGGTCGGCCGGCTGCGCGGCTCGGTGCTGCTGCTCGGTCCGCTGCTGGCCCGCACGGGTCGCGCGCACATCGCCCCGCCCGGCGGCGACTTTCCGGCGCGACGCACGATCTCCACGCACCTGGAAGCGCTTGACGGCGCTGGGCGCTCATGAACGGAAGGGCCCTGACCATGTGCTCGAAGCACCTGACAGCGGTCTGACCGGCGCGTCGATGTACCTCTACGAGGCCTCGGTCACCGGCACGGAGACGGCGCTGCTCGCCGCCGCATCTGCGAAGGGCGTCACCGAGATTCGCCACGCCGCCACCGAACCGCACGTCGTCGAGCTGTGTGAGTTCCTCGCCAAGATGGGCGCCGGCGTCACCGGCATCGGCAGCTCGAGGATTCGCATCGAGGGCGTGCCGAAGCTGCGCGGCGCACAGCACCGGCTGGGCGGCGACTACATCGAAGCGGGCAGTTGGGCGGTGGTTGGCGCCATCACCGGGGGCGAGATCGCCATCGAAGGCTGCCGCGAAGAGGACATCGAAGTGGTCGCGGCGGTGATGCAAGCGCATGAACGTTCAGTGCGGCATGAAGGACGGTGTCTTCGAGGTCAAGCCGTCGAAGCCGATTGCGGTTCGGCGAATCACGACCGGGTTGTGGCCGTCGTTCCCGAGCGATCTCGTCAGCCTCGTCACCGTGCTCGCCACGCAGGCGGCCGGACGAACGCTCGTGCACGACTGGATGTACGAGCTGCGCCTGTTCGCGCTCGAGCAGATGAGCGGCATGGGTGCGGACATGTTCCTCGCCGACGCGCATCGCATCATCGTCACCGGACCGACCCAGCTGCGCGGCGGCCGCACGCTGGACAGCCGCGACCTGCGTTCGGGCATGTCGCTGATTGCCGCCGGGCTCGCCGCTGAAGGTCAGACGCGCGTCACGCCGCTCGAGACCGTCGAGCGCGGCTACAGTCAACTCGTCGAGCGGCTGCTGGCACTCGGCGCAAAGGTCGCGAAGGTGGAGTAGTGAAAGGATCATTCGACATGACGCGTCAAGCGATTCTCGTGTGCCTGTTGATGTTGATCGCCGCTGTGCCGTCCATCGGACAGCAGCCGGACACTGCCGGTGCCGCGGCAAAGCCACGCTTCGGCACCTGGGGCGCCGATGTCACCGCGATCGATCGTTCGGTCAAACCGGGCGACAGCTTCTGGCACTTCGTCAACGGCAGCTGGGACAGGCGCACCGAGATTCCGGCGGATCGGACGAACGCGGGCGCTTCGGTAAACCTCGTTGAAGAGGCTGAGCGCCAGGTGCGGGCGATCGTCGAAGACCTGGCGAGAGATCCAGGTCAAGGTGCCGGCCGCCAGGTCGGCGATTTCTATGCAAGCTGGATGGACACCGCGGCCATTGAAGCCAACGGCACGGCTCCGCTGAAACCATATCTCTCGAAGATTGACGCGGTGCGAAACCGGTCGGATCTGCTGAAGCTTTTCGCGACTCCCGGATACGCCACTCCGGTCGAAGTCGGCATCATTCCTGACCCCGCGGATCCCACGAAATACGTCGCGGCGGCTGCGGAGGGGAGTCTCGGGCTGCCGAGCCGGGACTTCTATCTGCTGACGGGCCAGCGATACGACGCGATTCGCGGCGCCTATCGCACCTACATCGTCACCCTACATAAGCTCGCAGGGATCAGCGATGCCGACGCCAAGACGCAGCGCCTGATCGACCTCGAAACCGCGCTGGCCAAAGTCTATTGGGAACCGGCGCGGCGGCGGGATATCAAGCAGATCTACAACCCGATGAACCGCACGCAGTTGAACGCGCTCGCGCCGCAGTTCGAATGGGTGGGCTTGCTCAAGGACGCAGGTCTCGGCGAGGTCGCCACCGTCGTCGCCATGGAGACGACGGCGATCACCGAGGCTGGCAAGATGCTCGACAGCGTGCCGCTGTCCACGTGGAAAGAGTATCTGACGTTTCATTTCCTGCGCACGCACGCGGAGTACCTGCCGAAGGCGTTCGACGAAGCCCATTTCAAGATGTACTCGACCGCGCTGCGCGGCATCCCCGAGCCGCGTGAACGGTGGAAGCGCGGCGTCCAGTTGATTAACGGGAACCTGGGCGAAGCCGTCGGCCGCATCTACGTCGAGCGCCACTATCCGGCCGAGAGCAATCGACAGATGTCGGAGCTCATTGCCAACCTGCGCGCCGGCCTGGAGGATCGAATCGCTGCATCCACCTGGATGGACGAGCCGACGAAGCAGCAGGCACGCGCCAAGCTCGCGGCGTTCGACCCGCGCATCGGACATCCGTCGAAATGGATTGATTACGGCCCGCTCCGCGTCGATCGGCGTGATCTGCTCGGCAACACGATGCGGTCGGCTGAATTCGCATGGCAGCTGCAGCTCGCGCGTCTGCCCAAGCCCGTCGACCGGGCGCTGTGGGAGATGACGCCCCAGACGGTGAACGCGTACTACAACCCGCTGATGAATCAGATCACGTTTCCCGCGGCGATTCTCCAGCCGCCGTTCTTCGATCCGGCGGCGGACCCGGCGGTGAACTACGGAGCTATCGGAGCCGTGATCGGCCACGAAATCGGGCACGGCTTCGACGACCAGGGGCGACAGTTCGACGCCACCGGCCGCATCCGCGACTGGTGGACGCCAACAGCTGCGGCTGAATTCGCCAAACGCGCCGAGGCACTCGGCAAGCAGTACGACCAGTTCGAGCCAATCCCCGGGATGAAAGTGAACGGGAAGCTCACGATGGGAGAGAACATCGGTGACCTGGGCGGGCTGGAGATGGCGTACGCCGCCTATCGCCGACATGTAGCGAAGTATGGCGAACCGAAGGTTGTTGACGGCTTCACCGGTGATCAGCGCTTCTTCCTGGCGTACGGACAGAGCTGGCGTTCAAAGCTGCGCGAGGACGCCCTGCGCGAACGGTTGTTGAGCGATCCGCACAGCCCGCCAGAGCAACGTGTCAACGGCGTGGTTCGCAATGTCGACGCCTGGTATCGCGCCTTCGACGTCAAGCCGGGCGACAAGCTCTACTTGCCGCCTCCGGAGCGGGTCAGCATCTGGTAGTTGCCATTCAATTCCAGCACGTCGATGGCTCAGGCACTCGTCATACGTCCGGTTGAACGGGCCGATGCGGCCATCTGGGAGCGGATGCGCAACACGCTGTGGCCCGACGAGTCGGGAAGCCACGCCGCGGATATCGCTCGATTCTTCTCGCCGCAGCGGAACGAACCACTGGAAGTTCTGCTGGCGTGCTCAGGCGCTGGCGTGCCGCTTGGCTTCGTCGAGCTCTCGATTCGGCCACATGCCGTCGGCTGTACGAGTGACCGTGTCGCCTTCGTCGAAGGGTGGTACGTCGAACCGCAGCATCGCCGTCGCGGGGTTGGCGCGGCGCTGATGCGAGCCGCAGAAGAGTGGGGCAGGGTCAACAGGTGCACGGAGCTCGGCTCCGACACGCAGCTCTGGAACGAGTCGAGCATCGACGCGCACAAGGCGCTCGGCTTCGAGGAAGTCGAGCGGCTTGTCGCGTTTCGGAAATTGATTTAATCGGCGGGTCTAAAGAGCAAGACCCGCCCTATGCTGCCGTAGCTATTTTTCGGGAGTTGGTGGTTGTCCCGTTGGCGGGCGAATCGGCGCCGTGCCGGCCCCGCCCGGCGGGGGCGGCGGAGGCTGTGTCTGCGGTTGCGGCGGGGCAGGCTGCATGCCAGGCGCCGGCAGCTCCACAGGCAGCGGAAGCGGGACAATTCCGGTCGGCCCGGTGATATCGCCGTCGCGGCCAACGCGGAACGGCCGCAGATCCTCTTCGCTCAGATCGAGCACGCGCACAATCCGCGGCGTCAGCGTGAGGACGATGTCGGTCTCGAGGCTCTCTTTGCGGTTGTGGGCAAAGAGACGGCCGACCAGCGGCAGATCGCTCAGCCCGACGATCCCCGAGAGGACGCGCCGCTCATCGTCGCGGATCAGGCCGGCAAGCAGGTTGGTCTCTCCGTCGTGCAGCCGAATCACGGTGCTGACATACCGGTTGCCGAATGTCGGCAGCCCGCCGAAGCCAGCGCCGGAGATGCTGCTCACCTCGAGCTTCAGCGCGAGTGACACCTCGTCGTCGTGGTGCGTGCGTGGTGTGATGTCGATGTTGACGCCGATGTTCTCGTAGTTGAACGACGTGATCGGCTGCTGGCTGATGCCACCGGTCGCGATCGGTGAGAACGTCGTGACCGGCACGGGTACGCGTTCGCCGAATCTCGCCTGGGCCGGCATGCCTTCGGACGTCCGCAGCTGCGGATTGGCCAGAATGCGCGTGTTCGTGTCCTGCTTCAACAGGCGGTAGAAGAGCGCCGGCACATTAGTGAGGAAGACGTCCGACTGCGTCAGGCTGCGGAGGTCGCGCAGCGTGAGGTTCGGACGGTTGACGTCCACCTGGCCGTCGATTCCCGTCGGGCCGCTCGTGCTGTTCGACGCTGGCGACGCGATCTGCAGGCCGTATTCCTTCAACCGGCTGCGATCGATCTCCAGCAGCTCGACGTCGATGACCACCTCGGGCCGGGCCTTGTCGATCGCCGCAATCAACTTGCCGGCGGCAGCGACGCGTGCGGGTGTGTCCTTGATAGCGATCGTGTTGGTGGCGGTGACCGGCGCGAGCCGCCGGGCGTCGATCACGATGCGCAGCAGATCGACCGTCTCCTTGAGGTCGGCATTGCTCAGCGGGAACGTCCGGACGACTTCCTCTTCGTACTCCTGACGCTTGGCCGGCGTGTCCGGGACGACGGTGATGAAGCGCGGACCTGTGACGCGATAGAAGCTGCGAGTCGTCGAGGTGAGCGCCTGCAGCGCGTTGTCGAGCGTGGTCTCGCGCAGGTCGATCGTGACAGGTTGATCGCGGAACTGCGGATCGAAGGTGATGTTGATGTTCGCGAACCGGGCAACGGCCGTGAACACGTCGCGCGACGGGGCGTCGCGGAACGTCAGCGACGCCGGCAGGCGCACATCGCCGGGAAGCTCCTGACCCTGAGGCATCATGTTGCGCGTCCGCTCGATGAGTGTCTCGAGTCCCGTCTTGCCGTCCCGTGCGACGGCCACCTTGTTTCGCTGCTGGGTGCGCACCGATTCGAGCGCGTCCCGAATGTCCTGGCTATTGGGATTGAGCTCCGAGGCGAGCTGGAACTCGACGAGCGCCTCGTCCAGCCGTCCTCCCGCCTCGAGCCGGCGCGCGCGAGCGAAATGATCGCCGGCTGCCCGGACTCTGGCTCGCTCGAGGGCCTGGCGGGCGTCCCGGTTGTCCGGCTGGTTCCGGAGAACTTTCGTGTACTCGACGATGGCGAGGTCGAAGTCCTCGCGTTGCTCGGCATTCCGCCCATTGCGCATGGCCGCCGAGGTGGCGCAACCGGCAATGAGACATGCCAGGACAACGGAAGTAATCAGTCGGTTAGTTACGTTGGCCATTGGTAATGACATCCACGCCACGCGGGACACGAAACGCAAACTCCTTATCGGATATTCCCGTGTTTTCCTTTAGGTTCGTAAACGTGATGGTGGACTGGCCCCCCTGCTGGTCGAGGGTCGACAGGGCCCGGATCTGGAGGGTCTTGGGGTCCACGCTGACCACCAGATACTCGAATTCCGGGTCTTTCTTGCGCGGAGTGAGCTTCACCGCCACGGTGCCCGGCACCGCGGGTTCGGCCGCTGCTGACGTGAAATCACGCACGATGTCTCCGTTGCCAGCCAGGAACAGCGCCGGAGTCGCGGCCTCGTTCGTCGGCGGCACCGGGCTCACAATCACCCGCTGGTCCAGCGGGATGTAGGAATAGACCTTGGTGCCGTCCGAGACGAACTCCTTCCTCTCGGGTTTGACGTAAGTCCACCGCATTCGGCCGGGCTTCTTGACGGAAACCTTTCCCTCCTCGCGGCTTTGGGTCTTGAGCACGCCGCCGCGATAGACCTGGACGAAATCGGCGGAAAAATCCTTGATGCCCTGATAGCGCTGCTGGAGCGCGCGGGCCAAGGCGTCGGGTGTCTGCGCCTCGTGCGACGTGGTGAACACGAACAGCGAGAGGCTGGCAGCCGTCAGGAACGTCCGCATGCACCCCAGTCTACTGATTTCGTGCGAGGTGGGCAGCCGGCGCGAGGATGCGGAAGCGCGCTTCGGGTGTATAGAGGCCGGCACCGTAGTAGGTGGCGGGGGAGCCATCACGTTGGAGCCAGACCAGGCTGATTCCGCGTTCTGCAATGAGGACATGCTCTCTCCCATGCAAAACATGGGCAAAGCCGCCGCGCCTGAAGGTGTCCTCCGGAAGCCACGAATCCATGCGAATTGTGAAGGGTTCTCCGGCGATCAGGACATCCTGCCGGAATGGATGAGCCGAGGATCGATAAAGACTCGGGGCCTCGCCGAGGCTCCCCGCCCACACCTCGTATGACGCCTCGGATCTCGGGGGCATTCGATTGCCTCCGAGCTCAGCCAGCGCGCTCGCAAAGTCCTCCCGATCGATCGTTCGGCCACCGGCAGCCGGCAGCAAGAGGGTCAGGACGTAGGGCGTGCCGCGTGGAATTCGCGCCACGACCTCCGAGAGGCTCGGCGCCGGCGGCTGATCGAGGATCAGCGGAAACTCGTTCGCATATGCCGCGACAACGCTGGCGGCGGCATCGGCGGTGAGCACGACGTCGCGTGATTCGGCGATATTGTCGCGCACCAGAAACGGGAAGTGGAGCATGACATCATCGAGGCGCACCCATGCGAGATCGCGTCTGTCGTAGCGTGCCGAGTAGAGCAGGACGTTCTCCAGCTGCCAATCCATCTTCGACACCAGCAGCGCGGTGCGCGCCGTGACGTCTCGAGCGAGGTGGGCGAGCTGCGCGTCGGCGCGGCGATCGGCGTGACGGTCGACAGCCGGCCACGTATCCCACCCCCGCCACGCCGCGTAGATCAACGCGACACTCGCCAAGGCGTATCTCAGCCGTGCGTTACGCCAGTGACCGAGAGCGGCCGCGATCGCCAGCGCGATGAGGAAGTGACCCGGAAGCAGGAACACGTGCGTGTCGCCGACGTTGTAAGTGAGCGCGAAGGCGGTCGTGATCGCGTAGGCGAGCCACACGAACACGGCCCAGGGCTTCGACAACGACCACACCCGGATTGCGCCGAGTGCGGCGAGCACGAGCCCGGCGATGCCGAACTGCTGACGCGCGTCCCACGCCCACATCTGCAGGCGATTCGACAGTTGACCGGTGGAGACACCCAGAACCATCTCCTCGCGCCAGTCGGCCTTGGTCACGTCGAGCCAGAACGCCGCGATGCGATCGCTCCACGCGCCCGGTGCATCAATCGACGACCACACATACATGAACGTCGGCGCATATTGCAGCGCACCGGCGGCAGCAATGACGAGCGCGAGCAGGATCGTCGATGGGACAAACAGCTCGCGCGGTCGAGGATGGATCTGGAGCAGGAAGACGGTGAACGGCACCAGAAACAGAATCATGCCCAGGTGATTGCCGAAGGCGACGGCATAGAGCGCGAAGAAGATCGCCAGCCGCAATCGTGTCGGACGTGTGGCGAATCCGTAGAGCGCCAGCAGGCACGCGGCGATCAGTGCGAGATGGAGCGAATACACCTCGGCGATGATCGCCTGCGTCCAGAACGTGAATGAGAACGCGAGCAGCAGACCAGCGGCGGCGCCGGCAAGCGGCGACTTCGTCAATCGCCCGCTCAGGAAGGTGAGCAGGCCGACGGCAATGGCCGCCCAGATCGCCGAGAAGAGATTGAGACCCCGTGCGGGATTGCCGGCGCTGACGGTTCGAATGAACGGCTCGGCCAGCGTGTAGTAGAGCGGATACGCACGGCGTGCGCTGTTCTCGGGCCAGAGGACGGCCGCTTGAAATCCGCCGGTGTCGCCGAGATCGACTCCCGGTAGCAGCGTCCGTGTGTAGGCCCAGAAGGCGACCGTCGCCACGGTACAGGCCGCGGCGACGAACAGAACGTAGTGTCCGCCTTCAGGCGGACCTCGGTGTGGCGGGGCCGCCTTCAGGTGGCCCATGCCGATCAGCGTCCGCCGCCACGTCCGCTGTTCGTTTGCGGGCCACGAATGCGCGCACCGCATCGGCGCTGCGCGTATTCAGCACGTGAGAGGGTTGCACCCAGCCGCGCCTGGCGGTGCCGATCCCGAACCGCATCTGCCGCTCGAGCGCTTCAGCGCGATGACAGTCGCTGTCGATCGTGAGCGTCACGCCCGCTTCGACGGCTCGCCGCGCGATCGACCCGTCCATGTCGAGGTGACCCGGCGCGCCGTCGACTTCGAGCGCCGTGCTCGTGGCCACCGCCGCCTCGAACAGCCGGTCGTAATCGAGATCGTAGCCTGACGAGAGCGCCGGCGATCGATTGGCCGGGTGGGTGATGACGTTGACCATCGGGTTTCGCATGGCCTGCACGTAACGCTCCGTCAGCCTGGCCCCGTCATCTCCATGGTCGTCATGCAGCGAGGCAAGGACGATGTCGAAGCCGGCGAGCTGGGCGTCGTCGAAGTCGAGCGAGCCGTCAGGCATGATGTCCACTTCGACGCCGTGCAGGATGTCGATCCCGTGAATCCGCGAGCGCAGCGCGTTGATCTCGTCGCGCTGAATCGGGATCTCGAGAGCCAGCAGCTTGCGCGATGCGAACGCGCGCTCGGAGTGGTCGGTGATCGCGACATACTCGTAGCCCAGCTGCTTGGCGGCAAGGACCATGTGCTGGATGCTGTCGCGACCGTCGCTCCACGTGCTGTGCATATGCAGGTCGCCGCGAATGTCGGACGCCGCCACGAGGACGGGCAAGTCTCCTCGCGCGGCTCGCTCGATCTCGTCGAGTCCTTCGCGCAGCTCCGGCGAAATGAACGGCAGATCGAGACGCCGATATACGTCTTCCTCGTCCGGTGTCGAGACGAGCGCGCCGTTCGGCCGGCTGAGAAGACCATCGCGAAGTACGAAGCCGGCCCGGCTCGCACGCGTCTGAAGCTGCGCGGTGTGACGCCGTGCGCCGGTGTGCCAGACGAGTGCGGCGCCGGCATCTTCGTGCGCGGTGACGTGCAGCCGCACGCGCCCGCGTTCGGTCGCCGCCTCGACGCTCGAGGGCAGCCGGGCCAGCACCGAGCTCACGCCCGGCAGTTTCAGGAACCCGTCGAGCACCTCATTGTGTGCGGTCGGCTGCGCGACGGCGAGCAGCGACACGTCGCCGATGTCGGGCGCCCAGCGCCGCAGGCTGCCGAGCGGCATGACGTCTTCGACGGGAAGGCCCGCGCGCCGGACCTCGCGCATCATCATCGACGCCAGCAAGTGCGCCCGGCCCAGAGGCAGTCGCGATCCGTTCACGATCTGTCATTGTGCATGGAAGAGTTCTGTGGCGCCACTGCTCCGGGGTAGGATCGATCGGTGTCCTTGGACATGAACTCAGGGCACCCCGAGCCACGTCGAGGGGTGCACATCGAGGCTCTTCGCGACACCGGAAATCGCACGCTGCCGCCGAGCGGGCTCGAGGGCTCATCCCTGCACACGACGTCGCGGCGGATGAACTACGTCGCCTGCATTACCGTGAGGCGTCAGTCACCCGATGATGCCGGCGTCCGCGAGATCTATGTGTCGGTGGACGGCGAGGAGATCGCCGTGCTGAAGAACGGCCAGGCTGTCACGCACGAGTTGCCGGCCGGTCCGCATCGCCTGCGCGCGCACAACACGCTGTTCTGGAAGACGCAGGACATCGTGCTGCAGCCCGGCGAGCACGCGCGCTTCAAGGCCGCGAACGTCGCCGGGTGGGCGGTGTTCGGTTTCCTGATGGTGCTCGGCGCGGCGCCGCTGAAGCTGGTATTCGAACGGGACGTGCACTGACGGCCGTGTGCGGCGACTGTCGCTGTTGTGCAGCGACCGATCGCTGTTTTGCAGCGACCCCATCCGGATGCTAGACTGACGGGTGGCACTGGTCACGACTCGCGCGCCAGTGCTCGTTCAGACGAGTAACAGTGGGCGGCTAGCTCAGTTGGGAGAGCGCCGCGTTCGCAATGCGGAGGCCGCGGGTTCGAGCCCCGCGCCGTCCACCAACCTTCGCGCTCTTGTCGGGCGAAGGTTGCCCACCGTAGCGCTACGCACGAAGGTGGGCCAGGCCAGTCAGTCCGCGCTACGGTCGGCAAACCAGCCTTCTTCGGAGCGAAGGGGGACTCTTCGCGAAGGCCGATTCCCTTCCCGCCGTTTTTGTCGGTCCACCTCAAAGCGGTCCCGCGTGAGATCCATCGGCTATACTCGATTTCAGCCGGCCCAGTTGCGGCACACCGACATCCCACACTGATGCCCAGAATGAAGAAGATCGGAGTCCTCACCGGCGGCGGTGATGCTCCGGGCCTGAATGCCGTCATTCGCGCGGTCGTGAAAGCGGCTACCAACGCCGGCGTTCAAGTCGTTGGGCTCGAAGACAGCTTCGACGGACTCATCTATCCCGAAAAGTCGCGCATCCTGACGCCGCACGACGTCACCGGCATCCTGCGCCTGGGCGGCACGATGCTCGGCACGGTCAATCGCGGCGACCCGTTCGCCGAGCCGATCGTCACCCCGCAAGGCACCTTCGACTACGGCGATCGCGTCGTCGAGATGTTCGGGCAGATGGAGCTCGACGCGCTGGTCTGCATCGGCGGCGACGGCACGCTGGCGATCTCGTACGAGTTCTACAAGAAGGGCATCCCGCTCGTCTGCGTCCCCAAGACGATCGACAACGACATCGTCGGGACGACGAGCTGTTTCGGATTCGACACGGCGGTCAGCTTCGCCACCGACGCGATCGATCGGCTGCATTCAACTGCCGAAGCCCACCGCCGGATCATGGTCGTCGAAGTGATGGGCCGCTACGCCGGATGGATTGCGCTGCACAGCGGAATGGCCGGCGGCGCCGACGTGATTCTCATTCCCGAAATCCCCTACGACCTCGAGCGCGTCGCGCAGTGCATCCGCGATCGCGACACGTACGGCGCGCGGTTCAGCATTGTGGTCGTGGCCGAAGGCGCGCATCCGAAGGACGGCGGCGTGACGCTCATCGAGGCTGCGCACGGTGGCCACGTCGAGCGCCTCGGCGGCATCGGCATCCGCTGCGCCGCACAGCTCGAAGAGTTGACCGGGAAGGAGACGCGATACGTCGTCCTCGGTCACCTGCAGCGCGGTGGATCGCCGACCGCGTTCGATCGCACGCTGGCGACGCGGTTTGGCGGCAAGGCGGTGGAGCTGTTGATGAAGGGGCAGTTCGGGAAGATGGTGGCGAACCATCCGCCCGATCTCGTGCCGATCCCGCTCGGCGAAGTGGTGGGGAAGACGAAGACGGTACCGCTCGACTACGACCTGCTCGCTGACGGCCCGCGCCCTGGGCGTCTCGTTCGGCGATTAGATCAGTGCCCCAGCAGCTCCTGGTCCTTCTTCTTCTGCAGCTCGTCGATCATCTTCACGTGATCGTCGGTCATCTTCTGCACGTGGTCGAGACCCTTCCGCTCATCGTCTTCGGAGATCTTGTGGTCCTTGAGCAGCTTCTTCAGGCGCTCGTTGGCGTCGCGGCGTACCTGGCGCACGGCGTTGCGCCCTTCCTCGGCCTGCTTGTGGACGTGACGTGACAGCTCCTTGCGGCGATCATCGGTGAGCGAGGGGATCGGGATGCGGACGACCTTGCCGTCGTTCGACGGATTCAGCCCGAGGTCCGACGTCCGGATCGCCTTCTCGATCGCCGCCATCACCGACGGGTCGAACGGCTGCGCGACGATCAGCGCCGGCTCGGGGACAGAGAGGGTCGCGACCTGATTGATCGGCATCTTCGAGCCGTAGGCCTCGACCTGAATGCCGTCGAGCAGGCCGACGGTGGCACGACCCGTGCGCACGTGGGCCATGTCGCGCCGGACGCGCTCGATACCGGCGTCCATACGCGTCTTCACTTCCCCAAACATGCCTTTCAGGTCGTTGAAATCCATATGCGTTTCAATTCGACACGCTGTTAATTCGACCGCTGCTTAATTCGAAACGGTGGTCCCGATCGGCTCGCCCAGCACGACTTTCCGGATGTTGCCAGGCAGTCGCAGATTGAAGACGACGATCGGCAGTTTGTTGTCCATGCACAGCGAAATCGCCGTGGTGTCCATGACCTTGAGCTGGCGCTCGAGCACCTGCAGGTAGGAGATGGTCTGGTATTTCGTCGCCGCGGTGTCGATCATCGGGTCGGCGGTGTAGATGCCGTCCACCTTGGTGCCCTTGAGGATGACGTCGGCCTTGATCTCCATCGCGCGGAGGGCGGCGGCGGTGTCGGTGGTGAAGTACGGATTGCCGGTGCCGGCTGCGAAAATGACCACGCGGCCTTTCTCCAGGTGCCGGATGGCCCGGCGGCGGATGAACGGCTCAGCCACCGCGCGCATCTCGATTGCCGTGACGACGCGGGTGTTGATGCCCGTCTGTTCGAGCGCATCCTGCAGCGCGAGCGCGTTGATCACGGTCGCCAGCATGCCCATGTAGTCGGCAGTGGCCCGATCCATGCCGCGGGCGCTGGCCGCCAGACCCCTGAAGATATTGCCGCCGCCGATGACGATGGCGGTCTCGACGCCGAGGCCTTGAATCTCACCGACGTCGCGCGCGATGCGTGTCGCGACCGCGGGATCGACGCCGAATTGCTGCTCACCCATCAGGGCTTCGCCCGACAGCTTGAGGAGCGCGCGCTTGTAGATCGGAGTGACAGGGGGCGTGACGGTTTCGGACGACATCGAACCGCGATTATAGCTTGATCGTTCGAATCGTTCGGAACGTTCGAGTCGTTCGGACCGTTCGCGGAATGCACCCACGCGAACGACACGAACGATCCGAACGCCCGAACGATCCGAACGATTCAACGGTTATTCGGCGCCTTCGCCAACCCGGAAGCGCACGAACCGGCTGACCTGCACGTTCTCACCGGTCTTCGCGCTGGCCTGGGCGACGAGCTGGTTCACGGTCACCTTGTCGTCGCGCACGAAGGGCTGGTCGAGGAGCACGAACTGCGAGTAGAAGCTGCCAAGCTTGCCCTCGACGATCTTGTCGATGACGTGGGCGGGCTTGTTCTCCTTTTCCATCTGTCCGCGGTAGATCGCTTTCTCTTTCTCGACTTCCTCGGCGGGCACGTCCTCGCGGCGAACCCACCGCGGCGAGGCAGCGGCGATGTGCATGCCGAGTTCCTTGACCAGGTTGTTGAAGTCGTCGGTGCGGGCGACGAAGTCCGACTCGCAGTTGACCTCGACGAGGACGCCGATCTTGCCGCCCATATGGATGTAGCTGCCGATCACGCCCTGCGACGTGGTCCGGCCGGCACGCTTGGCGGCCGAGGCGAGCCCACGCTTGCGGAGCAGCGTGATGGCCGCCTCCATATCGCCATTCGCTTCCGTCAGCGCTGCCTTGCACTCCATCATCCCCGCGCCGGTCTTGTCGCGGAGCTGCTTCACCAATGCCGCCGTAATCTCTGCCATGACTCTCGTTGCTCCGTGGGCCACCTGAAGGTGGCCGCTACATGGGCCGCCCGAAGGCGGCCCCCACATCCGTACACAAAAAGCGCCGGCCTGTTCAGCCGGCGCGTCAACTGGGAAGACCCGGCCGCTATGCGCCGGCCGTGGTAGGGGTTGGTTCGCGCCGCTGTGGCCGCACCGCCCGCGTCAGCCGGGCTGCGGCGTCGGCGGCAGCGGCCTCTTCGGCCTTGGCCGCATCTTCTTCGGCGATGCGCGATTCGCGCATGCCGCGGCCGGCCGACACCGCGTCGGCAATCTTCGACGCAAACAGCCGAATCGCGCGCAGCGCATCGTCGTTGCCCGGGAACGACGTAGTCGACCTCGTCGGGATCGCAGTTGGTGTCCACGATGCCGATAACGGGGATCTTCAGCTTGCGCGCTTCGTCCACCGCGATCTTTTCCTTGCGCGTGTCGACGACGAAGACCGCGTCAGGCAGGCGCGACATCTGGCGGATGCCCTCGAGGTTCTTGAGCAGCTTCCGCTTCTCCTTCTCGTTCCGCGCGATCTCTTTCTTGGAGAGCGTGTCGTACCGGCCGTCGGTGACCATCGCTTCCAGGTCGCGGAGACGGCCCAGGCTGCGCTGAATCGTGGTGAAGTTGGTGAGCAGTCCACCAAGCCAACGCTGGTTGATGAAGTACATCCCGCAGCGTTGCGCTTCTTCGGAGATGACGTCCTGTGCCTGGCGCTTGGTGCCGACAAAGAGCAGCGTGCGCCCATCGGCAGCCAGGTTGGTGACGAACTCTTCGGCCTCGCGGAACTTCTTGACCGTCTTGTTCAGATTGATGATGTAGATGCCGTTCCGCTCGCCAAAGATGAACTCCTTCATCTTCGGATTCCACCGCTTCGTCTGGTGGCCGAAATGCACGCCGGCCTCCAGCAGATCTTTCATCGCAATCCCGGACAACAGATCCCTCCCTTAGCGCTTGCTGAACTGGAAGCGCTTGCGCGCGCCAGCCAAGCCGTACTTCTTGCGTTCCTTGACTCGTGAGTCGGAGGTCAACAGACCATCCTTCTTCAACTGCTTGCGGAGCTCGGCGTTGAATTCGACGAGCGCTCGCGAGATACCAAGCCGCATCGCCCCGGCCTGACCGTTCACGCCGCCACCGCCCACCGTCGCCAGGATGTCGAACTTGTCACCGGTCTCGGTCAGCAGCAGCGGACGACGAACCTGCGTGCGGAGCTGATCGGTCGTGAAGTACTTGTCGAACTCACGATGATTGACGGTGATGGCCCCGTTGCCGGGACGAAGGAAGACGCGCGCGGTGGATGTCTTGCGGCGGCCGGTTGCGTAGTATTCGATGCTTGCCAAGCTAGGCGACCTCGATTTTCTGTGGCTGCTGAGCGGCGTGCGGATGATCCGCGCCCGCATAGACCTTCAACTTGCGATACATCGCATCGCCCATCTTCGTCTTCGGGAGCATGCCGCGTACGGCTTCCTCCACCAGACGCACGGGCTTCCGCTTCCGCACATCGACGGCCCGCTCTTCGCGCAAGCCACCTTCATAACCGCTGTGCCGGCGGTAGAGTTTCTGTTCTTCCTTGCGGCCGGTCAGCTTGACCGATCCCGCGTTGACGATGACGACGTGATCGCCGGTGTCGATGAAGGGGGTGTAGATCGCCTTGTGCTTACCCTGAAGCAGACGAACGGTCACCGTTGCCACGCGCCCGAGCACTTTGCCGCTCGCGTCGATGACGTGCCACTTTGTATCTGCGCGCTTGGCGCTTGCCACGAACGTACGCATGAATAAGGGATTCCTTCACCGAACCCACCCATCGAGGTGGGGACTCAAGCCTCGTCTGCGCTGGCCCGCCATACCCTGAATACGGCGCACTGTACAAGGAGAGACGTAGGCCTACGACCGTAAACCCCAATACTACGGACAGTTGTCGGTAGTGTCAAGCGGTGTGCCACACCGCTGTGCACCGGGGGCCTCGTCGCGCTCGTCCGGATCACGGCGAGACAGGCTTTCCGGAGGCTTTCAGCAGGGCATTCAGATGATCCCGCGTCGCGGCCGAGCCGGGCTGAAGACGGAGGCTCGTCCGGTCGTGGCGGATGGCTTCCTCGAGTTTACCCTGTAGTCCGAGACCGACGGCAAGGTTGCGATGGGCGTCGGCATTCCGCGGGTTGATCTCGATCGCGCGGCGCAAGTGCGCGATCGCCGCATCGATCCGATTGACCGGACCGAACAGCACCGCCAGGTTGAAGTGGGTTTCGAGCACCGCGGGTATGAGGGCGGCGAAGCTGACAAAGTTTCGATCGGTGGCAGCACGTCCATGACCTCGCGTGAGGTGGTGGACTTGCGAATGACGTTCTGTGTATCGACGACCGGCGTCTCACCGGTCACCGTCACCGTTTCCTGCAGCGACCCGACCCGCAGATCCGCATTCACTGTGGCCGTGAACGCCGTCGTCAATTCGACACCGTCACGGCGCAGTGAGTTGAAGCCCTGCAGCGTGAAGATCACTCTATATATCCCGGACGCAATTCGATGATCTTCTACTGCCCCTGACTGTCGGTGACGACGGTGCGCACTCGCTCGATCAGGGCGGGGCTGGTGGCTTCGACCGTGACGCCGGGCAGCACCGCGCCGGTCGTATCGCGCACCACGCCGGCAATCGCCGTCTCGCACTGTGGGTAAGAAGGACTCGCAACCGAGAGAACCAGCAGGCACAAACCGAGGCGAGAAGGTCGGGACAGAGCAGAGTCCATGGACGCCTCCGAATCGAAATATCGAAATGGTGAACCTGTCTCGTCGGACCGGATGGCGAGGGGCGGGGCTGGTATGCCACAAGTCGCGACACACGAATCCTCGCCATCGTTAAGTTTCTCGCTTCCGCACGAAGACCGTTGGAAAGCCCTCCGATCCAGCCCGTCCTTCGTATCGAGTCCACGAAAAGTGCCGATAACGAGGCTGTTAGAGCACTGCAGGCAGACCCGTGATCGACACAAGTGTGAGTCGCGCACGGTTTTGTCATCTCGGCTCTGACAGGCACTAACGAACCATCAGCATCACGCTGCTGATTGCGCCGGAATCGGGCGAATCGGTTGGCTGAGTTGATGGCACAGCGGTTGCGGTTTCGACCTTGGCCCTCCCCGGTCTCCGGACTTCGGTCTCCGGACTTCGGTGAAGAGCCGTGCAACGGACATCGCAGGACAGAAGACCGACGTCGAAGACCAAAGTATGTTTCGTAGAACAAAGGCTGTCGTAGGGCTCGACATCGGATCGAGCGCCGTCAAAGCGGTCGAACTGAAGCCATCCGGGAAGGGATTCCGTGTGGCGGCGTTCGGCAGCGAGCCGGTGCCTCCGGATTCGATCGTCGACGGCGCCATCATCGATGCCGGCGCCGTGGCCGATGCGATCCGCCGTGTCTTCGAGCACAACAAAGCGTTCAAGGCCAAGGACGTCTGCGCCTCGCTCTCCGGCAACGCGGTGATCGTCAAGAAGATCACGCTGCCGGTGATGACCGAGTCGGAGCTGGACGAGTCGATCTACTGGGAGGCGGAGCAGTACATCCCGTTCGACATCCAGGACGTCAACCTCGATTATCAGATTCTCGATCCCGGCACCGGTCCTGACTCGCGCGGCAGCATGGAAGTGCTGCTGGTCGCGGCGAAGAAGGAAAAGATCGGCGACTACACCGGCGTGATCGCCCAGGCGGGCCGCAGCGCCGGTGATCGTCGACGTCGACGCGTTCGCGCTGCAGAACGCCTACGACGTCAACTACGGGCTCGACGCGCGGCCAGGTCGTCGTGCTGCTCAACGCCGGCGCCAGCGCCATCAACATCAACATCCTGCAGGGCGACCAGTCGGTGTTCACCCGCGACATCTCGATGGGCGGTAACGCCTACACCGAAGCGGTGCAGAAGGAGCTGGATCTACCGTTCGAGTCCGCCGAACAGCTCAAGAAGGGCATTCCGGTCGACGGCGCGTCGTTCGAAGAGGCGCAGCCGGTGCTGCGCGCCGTCACCGAGAACGTGCTGCTCGAGATTCAGAAGACCTTCGACTTCTTCAAGGCGACGCGCGGCCTCCGAGCAGATCGACCGCATCATGCTGAGCGGCGGCGCGTCGCGCGTCGACGGCTTCCGCGAGATGCTGCAGGAGCGCTTCAACGCGCCGGTCGAGGAATTCGATCCGTTCCGCGCCGTCGCCTGGGACGCCAAGAAGCTTGGCGGGGAAGCCGTTGAACACGCCTCGACGGCGGCGGTCGCCGTCGGTCTCGCGCTGAGAAAGGTGGGCGACCGATGATTCGCATCAACCTCCTCGGCGTCGAGCGCAAGCAGGCGCGCAAGGCGCCCGACCTTCGACATCGGTCAGCAGCTCACGGTCGCGTGCAGCCTGATTCTCGTCGTCGGGCTGCTCGGCATCGGCTGCTGGTACTGGTCGCTCGACCGAGGCGTCGGCGCGCGTCGACCGCGAGATCGCCGCGGCGCAGCCGAAGCGACCCGGCTGCGCTCGCTGCTCACCGAAGTGCAGCAGTTCGAAGCCCGGCGCGGCCAGCTGCAGCAGCGCGTGCAGCTGATCGAGCAGCTGCGCGGCGGCCAGAGCGTGCCCGTGCAGATGCTCGACCACGTGAGCCGCAGCCTTCCCGACATGCTGTGGCTGACCTCGATGGTGCAGAACGGACCGGAGCTGACGATTCAGGGCCGGAGCACCACGCTCATCGCGCTGTCGGACTTCGTCGGCAACCTGGGAACGAACCCGCTGCTGATCAAGCCGATTGAGATCGTGAACAGCGAAGTGGAGAACTCGTCGAACGCGGCGCAGGCGCGCGCCGGCCAGCCCGCGGTCGAGACGATTCGGTTCACGGTGAAGGCGCAGGTCGCAGGCGTTGCGCCGAAGGCGCCGGGCGGCGGCCGAGGCGGCCGCCGCACGGCGCCGGAAGTAGCAGGGCTGCAGGTCGTGGCAATCAACCTCAGTCTCAGCAAGCTGCCGTGGTACGGCCAGATCGGCGCGTTCGTCGTGCTGGCGCTCGCCGCTGCCGGTGCCTTCTGGAACTTCTACGCGCGCGATGCGCAGGCGAGCATCGACCAGCGGCAGGGCCAGCTGGCCAAGCTGCGCCAGGAGATCGATCGCGGTCTGGCGACCGCGAAGCGTCTGCCCGAGTTCCGCAGCGAAGTCGCCTCGCTCGAAGCGCAGCTCGAGCGGCTGCGCGCCGTGCTGCCCGAGGAGCAGGACGTCGCCGATCTGCTGCGTCGCGTCCAGGGCATGGCCACGCAGTCGAACCTGGCCATCCTCGGCTTCACGCCGCAGGCGGTGGCCAAGAAGCAGCTGCACGCGGAATGGCCGATCGGTCTGAAGCTCGAAGGCAACTATCACGACCTCGGGACGTTCCTCGAGCGGGTGAGCAAGTTCCCGCGCATCATCAACGTCGGCGACATCAAGATCAAGCGCGCGCACCAACCAGAACGACGGCTCGACGATCACCGCCGAATGCACGGCGACGACGTTCGTGCTGCTCGACCAGAAGGAAGTCGGCCGCAGCGGCGGCCAAGGCGCGGCGAAGCCGGGTGCGGCGCCCGCGGCGCCGCGGAAGACGGAGTGACGTTCCCCATGCGCACCCTGTCACTCACGCTCATCGGACTCACGCTCATCGCGACGCTCGCGCACGCGCAGGCGGCTCCGCCGCGCGGCGCGCCGGCGGCTCCGCCAGCCGGCGACGCCCGCCGCGCCCGTGGCGGAAGCGCCGACGACAGACGGCAAGTCGAGCGCCGCCGAGCCGCAGGGCTTTACCTACAACGCCGAAGGCCGGCGCGATCCGTTCGTCAGCCTGCTGCGGCGCGGGACTCGATTCGCGCAACACCGGACCCAAGATGGCCGGCCTCGGCGGACTCGGCGCCGTCGGAGGTCAGCCTGCGCGGCATCGCTCACGAGCGACGGCGCCTTCGTCGGCATCCTTCAGGGCGTCGACTCGAAGAACTACATCGTGCGTGTCGGGGACAGGCTGTCCGACGGCACGATTCGCTCCATCTCAAAGGATTCGATGGTGATCCTGCAGCAGGTCAACGATCCGCTCTCGCTCGAGAAAGAGCGTGAGGTGCGGAAGCTGCTCCGACAGACGGAAGAGGCCAAGTAACCATGTACCGATACTCGATCCTCCTCGGCCTGTGCCTGGCCATGGCGGCCGGCGTCATGGCTCCACTGGGAGCCGCAGGGGCCCGTTCGGATGCGGCGATGCTCAAGCGCATCGGCTCCCGCGTCGACGGCCGCACAGGGGTTATTGCCATCGAGGCGTCCACGCCCGTGCCGTACGTGGCGTCGCAGCCGGACGCTCGCACCTTCGTCGTCGAACTCCGCGACGTCGTGACGGCCGGCTTCGAAGATGGCTTCACCGCTGACCCGCGTCACCCGATTGCCGCCGTGCAGGTCGAGACCGCGCAGTCGTTCGACGGCGCGACCGTCGCGCGCGTCCGCCTCACCCTGAATCAGCCGATGCGGCCGCGGGTGCGCAGCGCGCGCAACGTGATCTACGTCGAGGCCGATCGTGTCGATGCGGCGCCGAGCGTCGGCGTCGGGCGTGATCAACCTCGCCGGACCGTCGGCGGCCATTCGCGACGTGCGAGTCGCCAAGCGCGGGACCGCGACGGCGCTCACGCTGCTCGGCACGGCGCGGCTGGTCGACCACCAGCATCCAGGAACCGAAGGACGGCACGCCGCGGCTCGTGCTCGACATGCCGAACGTGACGTCCTCGCTGCCGAACGTCACCTCGATCAAGCAGGGTCCGGTCGACCGCGTGCGCATCGGCTGCGAACCCGCGCTCGCCGCTGATGACGCAGGTCACCGTGGACCTGACCCGCGCGGCCGCCTACCGCGTCGAAACGTCGCCGGACGGCAACGATCTCACGCTCGTGTTCGACGAGCCGGTCAACGATCCGATCGCCGCGCTGAAGACGCCCGAACGCGCCGGTGCTGCCGTCAGGCGCCGCCGGTTGGCGTCGAGCCGGCCGCGCGTTCAGCCCGGCCCGCAGGCCCAGCCGGCACCGCAGGCGCAGGCCGCGCCGCGCCGCGCAGGTGCCCCAGCCGCCGGCGTCGCCGGCGGCGCGCTATACGGGCAATCCGGTCAGCCTCGACTTCCAGGGCGCCGACCTGCGCGCCGTGCTGCGCACGTTCTCGGAGATCAGCGGCCTGAACATCGTCATCGACCCGACGATCCAGGGCACCGTCGACGTCGCGCTGCGCGACGTGCCGTGGGATCAGGCGCTCGACATCATCCTGCGCGCCAACAAGCTCGGCTACGTCGTCGACGGCACGATCGTCCGCATCGCGCCGCTGACCGTGCTGGCCGCGGAAGAAGAAGCAGCGCCGCAAGCTGACCGGACGCGCAGGCGCTCGCCGGCGAGCTGCAGGTGCTGACGCGCTCGCTCAGCTACGCGAAGGCCGCGGATCTCCGCGAGCTGATCACGACCACGGTGCTGTCGCAGCGCGGCTCGATCCAGTTCGACGCGCGCACCAACACGATCATCATTCAGGACCTGCCGGATCGCCTCGAGCGCGCCGCCGCGCTGATCACGACGCTGGACCGGCCGGAGCCGCAGGTCGAGATCGAAGCGCGCATCGTCCAGACGACGCGCGAGTTCGCGCGCCGCCTCGGCGTGCAGTGGGGCTTCAACGGCACGGCGAGCACCGCGCTCGGCAACACGCTGCCGACCGCGTTCCCGAATCAGGCGGCGATCGGCGGCCGCACCGGCACCGTGCAGGGCCCGGCGCGGCGGCGATACCGTGGCGCAACGGCGTCAACCTTGGCGTCCCGGGTGCGACCAGCGCCGTCGGCCTGGCGCTCGGATCGATCAACGGTGCGCTGAACCTCGACGTCGCGCTCTCGGCGCTCGAGCGTCAGGGTCAGGGCCGCATCCTCTCGACGCCGCAGGTCTCGACGCAGAACAACATCGAAGCCGAGATCACGCAGGGCATTCAGATTCCGATTCAGACCGTCGCCAACAACACCGTGACCGTGACGTTCCGCGACGCGGCGCTGACGCTGCGCGTCACGCCGCAGATCACCGCCGC
This sequence comes from uncultured Acidobacteriota bacterium, assembly GCA_963728305.1. Classification (GTDB taxonomy): domain Bacteria; phylum Acidobacteriota; class Vicinamibacteria; order Vicinamibacterales; family UBA2999; genus Gp6-AA40. Next base: position 295,173 of record CAVSKE010000016.1, on the reverse strand, counting down.
CAACACCGTGATCATGCGCATCGCCGATCGAGAACTCGGCGCCCGACTTCAGCCGCGCGGTCAACGGCATCCCGCCGATCGACACCCAGCGCGCGCTGACGCAGGTGCTGGTGAGCAGCGGCGAGACGACCGTCATCGGCGGCATCTACATCAGCCGCGAGCAGACGAGCCAGGACCGCACGCCGGCGCTGCACCGGCTGCCGCTGCTCGGCTGGCTGTTCAAGCGCGACGAGTTCACGGATGAGAGCCGCGAGCTGCTCATCTTCATCACGCCGAAGGTCATGAGGCTGTAGGGGAGACGTGACTGTGACTGCGAAACTTGTCGAAATTCTTGGCGCTGCTCGGCGTCGTCGCCGCGTCGGCGGCGATGGCCGGCTGCGGCGGCGACTTCGCCCGCGACGGCCGAGCGCCGGTGCGACTGGTGATCGTCTCGCTGCAGGGCGCGTCGGGCGCGACGCCGAACGAGATGAGTACCGTTGTGCACTCCGACGTGATCACGATGGTCACGAGCGGTGGCGACTGCACGACCGACAATCCCTGCCCGCACGACCTTCAACGATCCGGGCAGGTCGAGTTGCGATTGCAGCTGCGGGACATCGGCAGCCCGGCGATCGCCCAGCTCGCCGAGCGCGCTGAACGCGGTGACGATCACGCGCTATCGCGTCGAGTACCGGCGCTCGGACGGCCGCAACCGTCCAGGGCGTCGATGTGCCGTACGCGTTCGACGGCGCGGTGACCTTCACCGTGCCCGTCGGACGGGTCAGCGCACGCGCGGATTCACATCTGGTGCGCAACGTCGCCAAGGATGAAGCGCCGCTGGCAGCCGCTCGTCAACGGCGACACGCTCATCACGACGATCGCGTACGTGACGTTCTATGGCCGCGACCAGGCCGGCAACGAGGTCAGCGTGACCGGCATCGATCGAAGTCACGTTCGGCAACTTCGGAGATCCCGCGTAGGACCGCCATGACAAGTCAGTTTTCGCAACTGCTCGTCATCGAATTCTGCACTGGCCGTCGGGCTGATGGCCGTCTCTGGCGTCGGGCTGCTCCGTCCAGAAGCAGCCGACGCCGGCGCTCTCCGGACCGTCGGAGCTTGGTCTGGCGCTGTCGGTCGTCGCGCCAGCCCGAGATGCTGCCGCGCGACGGCAGCTCGATGTCGTCGATCACCATCACGCGCCTTCGACTCGAACGGCCAGCCGAAGCCGGGGCAGCGGCTGATCCTGACGGCGAGCGCTGGCACGTTGAATCCGACCGAAGTGCTGACCGGCGCCGATGGCACGGCGTCAGCGATCGTACATCGCGCCGGGCCTGAACGAGCGTGTCTCGACGGCAACGATCAGCGCGCGTCCCAGTCGGTGTTCACGGCGGTGACGCGGCGAACGTCAACGCGCGTACCGTGTGCGATCGCCGTGCTGGGACCGTCCATTCCGTTTGCGTCGTTCACCTTCTCACCGACGTCGCCGGCCGTGCTCGATGCCGGTCACGTTCGACGCGAGCACTTCGGCGCTCGACGGTGCGCCAGTGCGGCAGCGCGTTGCACCTACAGCTGGGACTTCGGCGACGGCTCGAGCGGCACCGGTCTCGTGCTGCAGCACCAGTTCACGCTCCTCGGGCGTGATCAACGTGACGCTGACGGTCACGTCGCTCGCCACGGCACGTCGAACAGCGTCACCCGGCCGGTCGTCGTTGCAGCCGCCCGCGGCTGCCAGTGGCGGACTTCACGACCGGTACGTGCGCGGTCGCCGGCTGCCCGGTGCTTCAGGTTCACCGATGCGTCCACGGTCGGAGCACGGCGCCACGATCACCGGGTACCTGATCGATTTCGGCGACAACACGAACGCCACGGCGCTGCCGGCTGAGCGCACCTACGCGGTTGCCGGCACCTACAACGTCAGGCTGACGGTGACCGACAGCCTTGGCCGCACTGCCACCACGACGAGGCCACTCGTCGTACCATAGGGCGCCGTGGCGGACAACTCAGCGGATTGAAGAACTTCGACGCCGGATCCAGAAGGATCCGGCGTCGATTGCTTTTGCGCAGCTCGCCGAAGAGCATCGACGTGCCGGCCAGTTCGACGAGGCCGTTCGCGTGTGCCGGGCCGGCCTGGCACAACACCCCGCATATCTGTCAGCCCGGATCACGCTTGGCCGCGCCCTGCTGGAGATGGGCCGCTACGACGAAGCGGTCAGCGAGTTCGAATACGTCCTCAAGGCCGCACCGGACAATCTCACCGCGATTCGTGAGCTCGCCGATATCGAGCAGCGCGGCGCGACCAGCGGTGCAGGGCCATTCCCAGCGTCACACCGGCCGCCGTGGCGCGGAGCCCCCGCTGCCGGCCGTCGATCCGGTGGTCGCCGAGCTCGAGGCGTGGCTGGCCGTCCTTGCCGACGAACGTGCCGTTCGGCCTGCCCGGATCTGACGTCCTCGCGGCGCGGCATGTCCGCGTCCGCGCGCGCTCGAGGCGCTGGGCCTCGACGCGCTGATCGTCACGACGCCGGCGAACATCCGCTATCTCGCCAATCATGTCGGGACCGCCGGAACGCTGCGTCATCACGTCCAGGCGACGTCCAGCTGCTCGTGGACTTCCGCTACAAGGAAGCCGTCCGCTCGCTGCAGGACTCGCCGGCTGCCTGTCCCGGGCTTCGCATCTGGGACGTACCCGACAGCTACGACGAGGCCCTCGTCTCGGCGACGATGGCGTCTTCGGCGCAGGGTCGTTGGCATCGAGGCCGGTCACCTGACCGTCGCCCGTCAGGAATGGCTGATCGCGCACCTGGCAGTCCCGGGGCGCCGGCATCAGCGTCCGCTCCACCGAACGGCTCATCGAGCGGTTCGGGCGGTGAAGGACGCTGGCCGAAGTGAGCGATGCTTCGGGAGGCGGCGCGGCGCTTGACCGCCGTCGCCGGGACGGCGATCGAGCGCCGTCCGGGCAGGGATTAGCGAACGGGAGGTCGCCGCGGTGATCGAAGCCGCCCTCAGGCGGGCCGGTTACGAGCGTCCGGCCTTCGACACGATTGTCGCGTCCGGGCCGAATTCGGCCCTGCCGCACTATCGGGCTGGCGACCGGGGCTTGCACGCTGGTGACCTGGTGGTGCTGGACTTTGGCGGGGTCTTGGACGGATACTGCTCCGACCTCACTCGAACCGTGTCTGTCGGGCAATCCGTCACCGGACGCCGCTCAGACTCCATGCGGCGGTTCGGGACGCGCAGGCGGCGGCGATCGAGGCCGTCAGACCTGGGAGCGACGACGGCCGATGTGGATGCGCGGCCGCGCGACAGGTGCTCGTCGCGCATGGACTGGGAGAGGCGTTCGGGCACGGCACGGGTCACGGCCTTGGGCTCGACGTCCACGAGGAGCCTCGCGTCTCGAAGCCGCGGTCAGATGTTCCGCCCGAGCGGCTCGAGCCGGGGATGGTCTTCACCATCGAGCCGGGCGCGTATCTGCCCGGGTTTGGTGGCGTCCGGATTGAAGACGATGTCCTGGTGACCGAGACTGGGTGTGAAGTCCTGACGTCTGTACCCCGCGACCTGCGGGCGTGCGGATAGGACGCCGAATGGATCTAGACGAGATCAAGCAGGTCCTGGAAATGATGCGCGAGCACGACCTGGCCGAGTTCGAGCTCGAACGGGACGGCGTGAAGCTGCGGCTGCGCAAGAACATCGGCCAGCAGTGGAATGGCGCCGGCCGCCGCTGCCGCAGGTCACGTTCGTGCCGCCGGTCGCTGCCGTCGCGCCGGCCGCCAGCGACGACGGCGCTGCGCCGACGCCCGTTCTGGCGCCGGCCAACGAGGACATCGACCTCGCCATCGTGAAGTCGCCGATCGTCGGCACGTTCTATCGGCAGTCGGAACCGGGAGCCAAGCCCTTCGCCGACGTCGGGCAGACCGGTCAAGAAGGGGCAGGTCCTCTGCATCATCGAAGCGATGAAGCTGATGAACGAGATCAACGCCGAATGCGACGGCGAGATCGTCAAGGTCTACGTGGAGAACGGCCAGGCCGTCCAGTACGGCGAGCGGCTCTTCGCCATCAAACCTCATGTTTAAGAAAATTCTGATCGCCAATCGCGGTGAGATCGCGCTGCGCGTCATCCATGCGTGCCGCGAGCTCGGCATCAAGACCGTCGCCGTCTATTCCGAGGCCGACGAGAACTCGCTGCACGTCCGGTTCGCGGACGAGGACGTCTGCATCGGTCCGCCGCGCAGCGCCGACAGCTATCTGAACGTGCCGGCGATCATCAGCGCCGCCGAGATCACCGGCGCCGACGCGATTCATCCCGGCTACGGCTTCCTGTCTGAAAGCGCCTACCTCGCCGAAGTCTGCGAGGCCTGCCATATCCGGTTCATCGGCCCCGACCCGAGCGTGATCAAGCTGCTCGGCGACAAGGCGCGAGCGAAGAAGGCGATGAAGAAGGCCGGCGTGCCGATGCTGCCCGGGCAGCGATGGCCCGGTGACCGGCGAAGAGCAGGCGCTGAAGGTCGCCAAGGACATCGGATACCCGATCATCATCAAGGCCGTCGCCGGCGGCGGCGGGCGGGGCATGCGGGTGGTGCGGAATCCCGGCGAGCTGCCCAACGCGCTCCGCACCGCGCAGCGTGAGGCCGAGGCCGCCTTCGGCAACGGCGACGTCTACGTCGAGAAGTACCTCGAGAACCCCCGTCACATCGAGTTCCAGATCATCGGCGACCATCACGGCAACGTCGTGCACCTCGGCGAGCGCGAGTGCTCGATCCAGCGGCGTCATCAGAAGCTGATCGAGGAGTCGCCGTCGCCGGCCCTGAGCGACAAGATCCGCAAGAAGATGGGCAGCCTCGTCGTCGATGCGGCCAAGGCGGTGCAGTACACCAACGCCGGCACCTTCGAGTTCCTGATGGACGGCGACGGACGCTTCTACTACATGGAGACGAACACGCGTCTCCAGGTCGAGCATCCGGTCACCGAAATGGTGACCGGCATCGACATCGTCAAGGAGCAGATCCGGATCGCGGCGGGTGAGCGGCTGTCGTTCAAGCAGAGCGAAGTGACGTTCACCGGCCACTCGATCGAGTGCCGCGTCAACGCCGAGGACCCCGAGACGTTTGCGCCCTCGCCCGGGACGATTCACGCGTTCAGCGTGCCGGGCGGGCCTGGCGTGCGTATCGACACGTTCGCGCATGCCGAGTGCACGGTGTCGCCGTATTACGACTCGATGATCGCGAAGATCATCGTCCACGGGCGCGATCGCCAGGAAGCCATCGCCCGCATGCGCCGGACGCTCGAGATGACGGTCATCGAGGGCATCACGCACGTCGGTGCCGCTGCATCTCAAGATCCTCAACGAGGCGGACTTCCAGGCCGGCCGGCTCAACACGGGGTTCATGGATCGCTTCATGGCCGAAGCCGAAGAAGACGACGAGCCTGGCGGAGAGCGCCTAGAGAGGGCCCATCGTTCACGCTTCTCTGTGCTCGCTTCTCGGTTCGTGTTCAAGGTTCGGGCGTTCAGTTCGCGCGTCGGCACCCACGGTGAGCTCGCGAACCTGAACTCCGAACCCTGAACCCAGAACCGAACCCCTCAACGTGAACACGAACCGAGCACTGAGCACCGAGAAGGGTGAACGACACCTTCTTCACCCTCTTCACGCCATCGTCGATGTGGACGTGGCGGCGCACGCCGATGGGCGCCGCTCGATCTCGCCCGCGCCTATCTGGACGGAGGTGCGCGGCTCCTGCAGCTTCGCGCCAAGCAGCTGCCTTCGGGCGCATTCCTCGACCTCTGCGACGGCGTTCGTGCGCATGGCAGGTCCATACAACGCCGCCATCATCGTCAACGATCGCGCCGACCTCGCCGTCATGGCGAATGCGGCCGGGGTCCATGTCGGCCAGGAGGATCTGGCCCCCGCGGACGCTCGGCGTCTGGTGGGACAGATGCGGATCGTCGGCTACTCGACGCATACCGTTCCGCAGATCGAGGCGGCGATTCGCGAGCCAATCAGCTATCTGGCCGTTGGTCCGGTCTTCGGAACGACGACGAAAGACACCGGCTATTCGTCGGTCGGACTGGAACTGGTCTCCACTGCGGCGCGGCTGACGCGCGCAATCCCGGTTGTTGCGATTGGCGGCATCACGATTGACACGGCGGAGTCAGTGCTGCGGGCGGGAGCGACATCGGTGGCGGTCATCGGCGATCTTCTCGCTCAGGGAAATCCGCAAAGGCGAGTCGCAGCGTATCTGCAGCGACTCGAGCAACATCGCGTATAGTCCTGAACGACAAGCATTCATCGGAGGAACTGTGGCGAGTTCACTGTTTCGGACAAAGTCCATCGACCGTCTCCTGAACGAGGCCGGGGCCACCGGTGAGCGCACGCTCAAGCGGACGCTCGGCGGCTGGTCGCTGGTGGCGCTGGGCATCGGCGGCATCATCGGCGCGGGGATCTTCGTGCGCACGGCGGCCGCGATCGCCGAGCGGTCGGGGCCGTCGGTCACGCTCGCCTTCGTCGTGGCGGCGGTGGGCTGTCTCGTTTGCCGGGCTCTGCTACGCGGAGTTCGCCTCGATGATCCCGATTGCCGGGAGCGCCTACACCTATTCGTACGCGACGATGGGCGAGTTCGTGGCGTGGATCATCGGCTGGGACCTTGTCCTCGAGTACGCCGTCGGCGCGGCCACCGTTGCCATCGCCTGGAGCGAGTACTTCAACCGGGTGCTCGAGTTCATCGGCTTCAGCATCCCGTACCAATGGCGCCATTCACCCTTCGAGCAGGTGGACGGCGTTTACGGGCATCATGAACATTCCGGCGGTGATCATCCTGGCGATCCTGTCCGCGCTGCTGATCCGCGGCACGCGCGAATCGGCGTTCGTCAACAACCTGATCGTCATCACCAAGGTCACGATCGTGCTGATGGTGATCGTGATCGGCTGGCAGTTCATCAACCCCGCCAACCACACGCCGTTCATTCCGGCGGCGACGACCTACGTCACGCCGCAGGGCGTGACGCACAACTACGGCGGCGTGCTCGGTATCCTCGGCGCGGCGGGCGTCGTCTTCTTCGCCTTCATCGGCTTCGACGCGGTCTCGACGGCGGCGCAGGAAACCAAGAATCCCAAGCGGGACATGCCGTTCGGCATCCTCGGCTCGCTGGTCGTCTGCACGGTCCTCTACGTGCTGTTCTCGTACGTCCTGAGCGGCGTGGCGACGGTCGAAGACTTCCGCACGCACGGGGCGGGAGGCGTCGGTCGCGTTCGCCATCGAGAAGTACATGACCGGCTACGGATGGCTGGCGCAGCTGGTCACGGTGGCGATTCTGGCCGGCTTCTCGTCGGTCATCCTGGTGATGCTGCTCGGGCAGTCGCGCGTGTTCTACGCGATGAGCCAGGACGGGCTGGTGCCGAAGGTGTTCTCGGATGTCCATCCGCGCTATCAAGACGCCGTGGAAGTCGAACATGATCTTCTTCGTGCTGACCGCGCTCTTCGGTGCCTTCATTCCCGGCGATGTCGTCGGCGAGATGACCAGCATCGGAACGTTGTTCGCGTTCATGCTGGTGTGTGCCGGCGTCTGGATCATGCGCGTCCGCCGCCCGGATATCCCGCGCGGGTTCGTCGTGCCGGCGCTGCCGCTGGTCGCGGTGCTCGGGATCGTCACCTGCGGCGCGATGATCTACGGCCTGGGCTGGACGAACTGGCTGCGGCTGGCCGGCTGGCTGGCTGATCGGTCTGGTGCTGTACTTCGGCTACGCCCGGAGTCACAGCCGTCTTGAGGGCGAGAGTCGGATGGAAACTGCATGATCGCACGCGTCCTGGACGGGCAGGCGCTCGCTGCCCGGATGCAAGAGGAGATCAAGCCGGACGTTGCAGCATTCACGCAAGAACACGGACGCCCGCCGGGCCTCGGCATCGTCCTGGCCGGAAACGATCCGGCGTCCGAGGTCTACGTGGGCCACAAGGTCAAAGCCGGCACGAGCGCCGGCTTCCGCGTGGACCTCGAGCGCCTTCCAGCGACCGCCTCGCTGGCCGACGCGCTCGCGCTCGTCAGACGGCTGAACGCGAGCCCGCATCACGACGGCATCCTCGTCCAGTCGCCGCTGCCGAAGGGCATGGGACGCGGCGCAGAGCAAGCGGTCTTCGACACGATCGACCCGGCCAAGGACGTTGACGGCTTTGGTGCGGCCAGCGTCGGCCTGCTCGTGCAGAACCGCCCGAAGCTGGTGGCCTGCACGCCGTCCGGCGTGATCGAGCTGCTGGAGCGCGAGCACATCCCGATCGCCGGCCGCCACGCCGTCGTCATCGGCCGCAGCGACATCGTCGGCAAGCCGATGGCGATGCTGCTGCTGCATCGCGATGCGACGGTGACCATCTGCCACTCGAAGACGCCCGACCTCGCTGAGGTCTGCCGGCAGGCGGACATCCTGGTGGCGGCCGTCGGGCGACCCGGGCTGGTGACGCGCGACTTCGTCAAGCCAGGCGCCGCGGTCATCGACGTCGGCGTGAACCGTGTGACCGATCCCGCAGTGGCGTCTCAGCTGTATCCAGCCGGTCACCGGCGGCTCGCGCTCTTTCAATCGAAGGGCTCAATTCTCGTTGGCGACGTGCATCCCGACGTCGAGAACGTGGCCGGAGCACTGACGCCTGTCCCCGGTGGCGTGGGTCCGCTCACCATCACGATGCTGATGGCCAACACGTTGAAGGCGGCGCGCGAGCGTGGTGGGTGGATAGTGGTTAGTGGTTAGTGGTTAGTGGTTAGTGGTTAGTGGTGGTAGTGGTTAGTGGTGGTGGGGTTCGGTTCGGGGATCACAAAAGTCCGAGAGTGACCAGGCACCAGGTCCAAGGATCCCTGGGCTGGAGAGACCTGATCAAGCCGTTCAGCATCTTCCCGACGCGCTCAACGCGTTCTTGAAGGCGCGCGTAATCGGAGACACTGCAGAACCCTAGTCGCTTTGCGAGTTCAAGTTGCACGTCGACCTCGCCTTGCGAGCCTAAGGCGATGTCGTAGTGGTTGAGCGTCACGCGCCGACGCTTCCGGCGTGCCCCTTCACCGATGTTTGAAGGGATAGACACTGCGGCTTTCCTGAGCTGCGACGTCAACCCGAACATCTCCTCGCGCGGAAACGATTTGGAGAGTTGGTAGATCTCCTCGACGAGCGTCATCGACTCCTGCCAGACTTCGAGATTTCTGAATGAAGTTGTGGACGTCATGACCGTCAGGAGGCACGGTCCGTGCCGAACGGTTTTTGCGAGGCAACGGCCGGTTGCTAGGCAGAGTACGCAGGATCCGAACTGCATCAGTCGGTGAAGGATCGCGAGATTTGCCGACCCCAACCACCAACCACCAACCACCAACCACCAACCACTAACCACTAACCAACACTTCATACACACTGCGAACCTGGCGGTTCGTCTCTTCGAATGAGCCATCGGTGTGGATGACGTGATCGGCTCGGCGAACTTTCTCGTCAATCGGCAGCTGCGCTGCGATTCGTGCGCGAGCTTCCTCCTCGGTGATCCGATCGCGGGCATGATTCGCATGAACTGCGTCGACGGGACGCAGGCGGTCACGACGACGGTCGTCGAAATCACGCTCGCGGCCGGTCTCGTACAGGAGCGGGATGTCGGCGATGGCGAAGTGGGTGGCTGGTCGATCGAGCGACGCGAACCACGCATCGATGGCGTTTCGCGACGCTGGGATGGATGATGTCTTCGAGATCGTGGCGCGGCTTCCGGGTCGGTAAATACGATCGCGCCGAGCTTGCGGCGGTCGAGCGCGCCGTTCTCGTCGACGACACTCGGCGCCGAAACGCGCGACGACGGCCGCAAGCCCGCGCGATGCCAGCGCCACTGCATCCCGGGCGAGCGTGTCGGCATCGATGGTGGGCACGCCGAGCCGCTCGAACTCAGCTCGCACGTGGCTCTTGCCAGTGGCGATGCCACCTGTGAGCGCAACGCGCTGCATAGCGTCACTTACCACGAACGTCGAACCACCAACCACCAGCCACCACCCACCAACCACCAACCACTACGACTCACTCAACTCCGCCACGATCGTGTCCTTGGCGGGCGCGATGCGTTCCTCCATGAACGTGTTCCACTCGTGGCACTGCGGACATTGCCAGAGCAGTTCGGTGCTGCGATAGCGGCAGCGGACGCACACGTGCGGGTCGAGATAGAAGACGGCGTTGCGCGTCAGTTCCACGTAGCGGCGAACGAGACCGGCGTCGAGACCGAGCGCCGAGAGCGCCTGCCAGATTTCCTGGTGAATGACCAGTCCGTGCGGGTTGTGGGGCAGCGCATCGAGGAGGAGATCGAACGCCTGGCGATGTTGTCCGCCGGCCGCATGGTGGCGCGAGAGGGCCAGACGCGCGCGCCAGTCCTGCGGGTCGCGGATGATCAGCCGCTGACAGAGCTCGACGAAGCGCCGCGGCGCCGCCAGCGCGCGATAGGCGCGCTCGAGCCGCTCGAAGGCGAGATAGGCGCGTTCGGGCACGGCCTGCACGAGCGTCTCCCACGCCTCGACGGCGGCGGCCAGGTTGCCCTGGCGCTCGCGCACGTCTCCGAGGTTGAGATACGCCGGCGCGATTCGGCTGTCGATGTCGATGACGTCCTGGAACGTCCGCGTCGCACCGGCGACGTCTCCTGACGCGGCCTGCACGCTGCCCATCTCGTTGCGAAGAAACCCGAGGATCTGCTGATCCTCCTCGCGGCGCCGCGAGTCGATGGCGGCAATCTGTTCCCGTACGCGCGCGGCCTCGGTCCATTGATGCTGGTCTTCGTACAGCTTCTGCAGGTTGACGAAGGCGTAGCGGTTCAGGCGATCGAGCCGGACCACTTCCTGAAACGCCTCGAGCGCGCGATCGACGAAGCCGCCGTGGCGGATAGTCGAGTCCGAGACAGAGCAGCACGTAGGCGTGCTCGAGCGTGCGCAGGTCGGTCCGCTGCAGAAGCGCCTGATGAACGTTGATGGCGCGGCCAACCTGTCCCTTCTGTCGGTACAGGTTGCCGAGAATCATCTGGATCTCGAGCGCGTCGGTGTCGGTGCTGGTGGCCTGCGTCAGCTCGTCGATGGCCTGATCGATCTGGTTGTCGACCAGGAAGTTCAGCCCGAGCATGTAGTGCGGTGTCTCGCGCAGACGGCGGCGGTCGATCCACCGGCCGTCGCGCAGCTTGTAGCGCTCCCAGGCCTTGCCGACGGCCAGACCGACGAGGAGCGCCACGAGGACGGCGAGCAGCGGAGCGTACGCGCTCATGGCGGTGTTGGGTGTCAGACCATTCCGGTGCGCCACAGGTGGTGCAGGTGCACCACACCCTGCACGAGATTCGCGGCGTCAACGACAACGATCGACGTGATCTTCGCGTTGCTCGAGAATGTGCAGAGCCTCGGCGGCAAGCGTGTTGGACGACACCGTTACCGGGCGCTGGGTCATTATCTCGCCAGCGGTGTGGCTCCGGACGTCTGTGCCGGCGGCCATGTGGCGTCGGAGGTCCCCGTCGGTGATGATGCCGACCAGCCGGCCGTCTCCGTCCACGACGCACGACATGCCCAGCCCTTTGCTGGTCATCTCGTCGATGACGTCGGGCATCGGCGTGTCGTACGCACGATCGGCGTCTGCTCGCCGCTGTGCATCAACTGCTCGACTCGCATCAGCTTCTTGCCCAACTTACCGCCAGGATGCAGGTTGGCGAAATCTTCCTGCTTGAAGCCCTTGGCGACGAGCAGCGTCATGGCGAGTGCGTCGCCGAGTGCCAGTGCCGCGATGCTGCTGGCGGTTGGCACCAGGTTCAATGGGCAGGCTTCGTCCGAGACTCGATTCTGGATCACGACATCCGCGTTCTGCGCCAGGGTGGAGTTGCAGTCGCCGGTGATCGCAATGAGATGCACTCCGAGACGTTTGATCGTCTGGACGAGGTCGATCACCTCGGTCTCACCGCTGTGCGAGATCGCGAGCACGACGTCGTCGCTCTGAATCACGCCGAGGTCGCCGTGAACCGCCTCGGCCGGATGAAGAAAGTGCGCTGGCGTGCCGGTGCTCGAGAACGTGGCGGCAATCTTCTGGCAGATGATGCCCGACTTGCCGATACCGGTCACGATCACGCGCCCGCGACAGGTCGTCAGCAGTTTCACGGCTTGCTCGAATGAGCCATCGAGCCGATCGACCAGTGCCTGAATGGCGGCCGCCTCGGTCTGCAACACCTTTCTGGCGAGTGCCATATCGATCGTCACGCGCGCGCTCCATTCGGCGATCCGCTCGTGGGACGTCTCGCGAACGACTGCATCGAGCCGTTTCAGCTTGCGCAGCAGCGCCTCGAGCTTGTCCAGGCGCAGCGCATTCGCCGCATCGCTCCTGGCTCGCGCCGGCTCTTCGTGGACTTCCATGAACACGCGCATCGACGCCCGCCGCGACGCCCGCCGACGCCAGCGGCTCGATGTACTCGGCGAGCCCCGCACTGACGCCGTCTCCGGCTCCGGGCAGCTGCAGACTGTGCGTCACGTCGAAGACCACGGGGTAGCCGAGTTCGCGAAGCATCGGAAACGCGCGAATGTCCACGACGAGGTTGTTGTAGCCGAAGCTGACGCCGCGCTCGGTGACGAGGATCGACTCGTTGCCTTCCGCGGCGATCTTGGCGACGACGTGCCGCATGTCGCGCGGTGCGAGGAACTGTCCCTTCTTGACGTTGACGACCTTGCCTGTCCGGGCGGCGGCGGTCAGGAGATCGGTCTGGCGCGACAGGAACGCCGGAATCTGAATGATGTCGGCGACATCGGCGACGCGTTCGGCCTGCGACGGCTCGTGAATGTCGGTCAGGATCGGCAGACCGGTGCGCGCCTTCACATCGGCGAGCGTGCGAAGACCCGACTCGAGGCCGGGACCGCGGAATGATGTGCCTGATGTGCGATTGGCCTTGTCGAACGACGCTTTGAAGACGAGGGGAATGTCGCACGCTGCGGCAATTCCCTTGAGCGCCAGCGCCAGGTCGACGGCGTGTCCGGGGCTCTCGATCACGCACGGTCCCGCCATGAGGGCAATCGGATGACCGCCGCCCACGGCAAACGAGCCGATCGAGACCGGTTTCACGCCACTATTCTAGTCTTTGGTTCTACCCAATCTGCACGCGTGATCCTTGCACGCCGACCTGTTCCAGCTTGCCCGATTTGTGCCGGTAGGCCGCCTCGACGAAGCTGGCAAAGAGCGGATGCGGCTTGATCGGTCTCGACTGGAACTCGGGGTGGAACTGCACGGCCACGAACCAGGGATGCGACGGCAGCTCGGCGATCTCGACGAACTTGCCGTCCGGCGATCGTCCGGAGACGCGCATGCCCTTGTCCGCCAGCTCCTTCTCGTACAGGCAGTTGAACTCGAAGCGGTGGCGGTGCCGCTCGGAGACGAGCGACGTGCCGTAGATGCGTTCGGCGATCGAGCCCTTTGCCAGCTCGCACTCGTAGTGACCCAGACGCATCGTCCCGCCGAGATCGTCCACGCCGAGCAGGTCGCGCAGCTTGTAGATCACTTTGTGCGGCGCGTTCTCGTCGACTTCGGTCGAATCGGCGCCTTCGAGTCCGCAGACGTTCCGCGCGAACTCCACGGTCGCCCACTGGAAGCCGTAGCAGATGCCGAAGAACGGGACGACGTGCTCGCGCGCGTATTCGGCCGCCTTCATCATGCCGCGCGTGCCGCGTGACCCGAAGCCGCCGGGCACGAGGATGCCGTCGGCGCCATCGAGCAGGGCGCTGCCGCCTTCGCGCTCGAGCGCCTCGGCTTCCACCCAGTTCAGTCGCACCTTGAGGCGGTGGGCGAAGCCGCCGTGGAAGAGCGCTTCATTGAGGCTCTTGTACGAGTCCTCGTATCCCGTGTACTTGCCGACGACGTGAATCGTCAGCTCGTCGGTCGGATTCTTGATGCGATCGACGAGCTCTTCCCACGCTTCGGTGCGCGCGCGCGTGAGCGGCAACCCGAGTTGCTTCAGCACGATCTGATCGAGCCCCTCGGCCTTCAGCACCAGCGGGACCTCGTAGATCGTGTCCACGTCCTTCGCGGTGATGACGGCTTCTTCGGGCACGTCACAGAACAATGCGATCTTGCGCTTGATGTCGACGTCGAGGAACCGGTCGGTGCGGCACAGCAGGACATCCGGCTGAATGCCGATCGAGCGGAGATCGCGCACGCTGTGCTGCGTGGGCTTGGTCTTCAACTCGCCGGCCGTGCCGATGAACGGCACCAGCGTCAGGTGAATGTAGAGCGTGTTCTCGCGGCCGACGTCGAGGCGGAACTGTCTGATCGCCTCGAGGAACGGCATGCTCTCGATGTCGCCGACCGTGCCGCCGATCTCGACGAGCACCACGTCAACGTCGCGCGACGCGAGACGGATGGCTTCCTTGATCTCGTTCGTGATGTGAGGAATGACCTGGACGGTGCGGCCAAGGTAATCGCCGCGGCGCTCCTTCTGGATGACCGACAGATAGATCTTGCCGGTCGTCCAGTTGCTGTTCCGCGACGCCACCATGTTCGTGAAGCGCTCGTAGTGGCCCAGATCGAGGTCGGTCTCGGCGCCGTCGTCGGTGACGTAGACCTCGCCGTGCTGATACGGGCTCATCGTCCCCGGATCGACGTTGATGTAGGGATCGAACTTCTGCAGGGCCACCTTGTAGCCGTGGTCCTCGAGCAGCCGGCCGATCGACGCTGCGGCCAGGCCTTTGCCGAGAGAGGACACCACGCCGCCGGTCACGAACACATACTTCACAGGCCGTCCGTCAGGTCGCTGGCTCATGCCACCTCACACACGCGCCGCCGCCGACACCCGCCGGCGGACGCGCTCCAAGTCCTCCGGAGTATCCACTTCAATTGACTCGAATCGGGTTTCCACTGCTCGAATCCGATAGCCGTGCTCGAGCGCGCGCAATTGCTCGAGCGACTCCGCCCGCTCGAGCGGCGTCTGCGCGAGCGCGGCAAACGTCAGCAGGAATTCACGGCGAAAGCCGTAGAGGCCGATGTGCTTGAAGCACACGCCGTCTTCACGACAGTAGGGAATCTTCGACCGCGAGAAATACAGCGCGTCGCCGTCGCGATCGACGACGACCTTGACGACGTTCGGGATTGTCGTGGATCTGTCGGATCCGAGATCGCCTGGCGAAGCGTCGACATCTGCACGCTGCCGTCCTCGGCGAACGGCGCGATCACTTCGGCGATCATCTCGGGCTCGATGAGCGGCAGATCGGCCTGCACGTTGACGACGATCTCGCAGCGCAGATCGCGTGCGGTTTCGGCGACGCGATCGGTGCCGGTACGGTGTCCAGGCTGCGTCAGGCGAACGACGCCGCCGAACGTCTCGACCGCGCTGGCGATCCGCTCGTCGTCGGTCGCGACGACGACGGCATCGACACCCGGGGCTCGGCGGCACGCCGATACACGTGCTCGACCATGGGCCGGCCAGCGATGTCGGCGAGAACTTTTCCGGGGAGACGGGACGAATCGTAGCGGGCGGGGATGACGGCGACGATGTGCTGTTGCTGACGTTCTCAGGAAGGGATTTGGGAACGTGACAGGGGGCACGGCGAATCATAGCACAGCGATTGTGGTGCCGAGCCGTCGCAGGGGTGATTCGCCGACCTGTAGATGAGCCGAAATGCTAAAATGAGTCGTTCCGCGCGATGACTTGGAAGCTGTATGCGCTCGTGTCGGCAGGCGCGTTCGTCGCGACATATCTGATGTCGTCGCCGAAAACAGACGTGGCTTCTGGCAAGACATCAACCGCGGCAGCGCCATCATCACGTCAGCGCGCCGCGGAAACCGAGATCGAGGCGCTCGCCAACAGCCTGCAGGTTCGTCTCAGTCAGACGCGGTGTTATCGCGCACCAGGGCGCGATCCGTTCCGATTCCGAGCCGCGGTTCAAACGCGCCCGCATTCGTTCCGCCGCCGGCGCTCGTCGAGAACCTGCCGCCTCCGCGCGCCGCCGCTTCCGGTGTTGAGCCTGTCGGGGATCGCTGCCGACGTCGTGAACGGAAAGCCGCAGCGATCGGCTGTCGTCAGTCTGCCCGCTGGTGTCCTGATCGTCCGCGAAGGGGAGTCGGTCGCGGGACTCTACACGGTTGTCGCGATCGGTGAGGACTCGATCGAGCTGGAGTCTACCGGCGACGGATCGCGCCGCACGCTTCGCCTCTCGGCGCGTTGATCTTTCGCGTCGGGAATTGACCGCGTCAGATCCGCACGAGGCGCACTTCGCGGATGTTTTTACGCTGCCGCAGTTCATCCAGCACCTTGTCGGGAATCGGTGTCGGCTCGTCCACGGTCACGATGCCCATCGCGCGGTCGCCGTCGCGGCCCAGTGCGAACTTGGCGATGTTGATCTGATGCTTGCCGAGAATCGGTCCCCACCGCGCCGATGACTCCGGGCTGGTCGGTGTTGCAGGTGACGATCATCGTGCCTTCGAGCTGCGCTTCGACTGTGACACGCCGTCGATCAGCACGAGCCGCGGCGTCGTGTGCTCGAACACCGCGCCCTCGACCCATCGTTCGCCCTGGCTGCTGCGCAGGCGCAGGAGATCAGGCTGGCGTAGTTGCGCGTCGTGTGCTGTGCGACTCGACGACCTCGATCCCGCGTTCGGCCGCGACGCCGGCCGCATTGACCATCGTGATGCCGGTGGAGAGCAGTCGGCTTGAAGACCCGGCTAGAATCGCGTTCCGGACCATGGCCGTCTTGCCCTGCGCGATCTCGCCGTAATAGCGAATGCTCACCGACGTGACGCGATGCTCGTTCATCTGGGCGACGAACGTGCCGAGTCGTTCGCCGAGCTCCACGAACGGCTGCAGTCGCTTGAACTCCTCGGCTGAGACCGACGGGAAAGTTGACGGCGTTCCGGATCAAGCCGTCCTTCAGAAAGTCGCGGAGCGCCTCGGCGGTTTCCTCGCCGACCAGCTCCTGGCCTTCCCGCGTGGATGCGGCGATGTGCGGCGTCGCGATGACCTGCGGCAGCATCTGCAGCCGATGGTCCACCGTGGGCTCCTTCTCGAACACGTCGAGGCCGGCGCCGGCGATCTGGCCGGACTCGATGGCGTCGGCCAAGCGCCTGCTCGTCGATCGAGATCGCCCGCGCGCGGTGTTGATGATGCGCAACCCTTTCTTGGCCCGGGCCAGACGGTCTGCGTTCACCAGCTTGCGCGTCTGCGTGTTCGACGGCATGTGCAGCGAGAGGTAGTCGGCGCGCACGAACAGGTCGTCGAGCGACACCAGCTCCACGCCGAGATCCGACGCAATCTGTCTCGGAGATGAACGGGTCGTGCGCGATGAGCCGCATGCCGAACGCGGCGGCGCGGCGCGCGACCTCCTGGCCGATGCGTCCCAGGCCGGCGAGTCCCAGCACCTTGTCGCGCACTTCTTCGCCGAGGAACTTCTTCTTCTCCCATTTGCCCTGCTTCATCGCGGCATCGGCCGCCGGCAGATGCCGGGCCAGCGCCAGCACGAATCCCATCGCCAGTTCCGCGACGCTGACGCTGTTCGCGCCGGGCGCGTTCATGACCACGATGCCGCGTGCGCTGGCCGCGGCACGTCGACGTTGTCCACACCGGTGCCGGCGCGCGCGATGGCACGCAGGCGAGGCGCAGCGTCGATCAGCGCGGTGGTGACTTTCGTCGCGCTTCGAACGACGAGCGCGTCGGCGGTCTGCGAGATCCTCAGCGAGGGCCTCGGGCGTCGCGGCCGGTGCGTGCGTCGATCTCCCAGCCTTCGGCACGCAGGAGATCGATTGAGGAGGCGGGGCAGGTCGTCGGCGACAACTATCTTCACGGTGTGTCTTTGTTCTTGGTCTACGGTCTTCAGTTGTTCGCTGTTCTGTTTGGATGCGAAGCGGAGATTATACTTGTGGGCTGTGCGCGGCCTCACCGCAGGCCAGAGACGAGAGACCGAGGCGAGAGATGTTGAACGTGTAACCGTCGCACAACGATGGTGCAAACCGCTAAAACGCTCGGGATCGCGCGTCGCACAGCCGTGTTGGGACCAGCTTTTCAACAGGGTTTCCACAGAAACTGTGGGTAACTGCGATCATCGATCGAGGGACACTGCCCTAACGGCCACTCAGATGAGGACTCAATGAATCGCAAAGTGACAGTGGTAGGCGGTGCCGGCAACGTCGGCATGACGGTGGCTCGCGCCATCGCGGAGAAAGAGCTCGCCGACGTCGTCATCATCGACATCGCGGATCAGAAGGCGGCCGGCGTCGCGCTGGACATCTACGAGACGTGTCCGATCATCGGATCGGACTCGCGCCTGATTGGCGGCGGCGACTGGGGCGCGGCCGCCGGCTCCGATATCGTCGTCATCACCTCGGGTAAGCCGCGCAAGCCTGGCATGAGCCGCGACGATCTCGTGCGCGACAACTTCGAGATCATGAAGAGCATCGCGCCGAATCTCGTGCAGCACTGTCCGAATGCGATTGTCGTGCCGGTCGCCAACCCGCTCGACGCGATGTCGCAGGCGCTGTTCCGTCTGACCAAGTTTCCGCGCGAGCGCATCATCGGCATGGCCGGCGTGCTCGACTCGGCGCGCATGAGCACGTTCGTGGCCATGGAGCTTGGAGGTCTCGGTCGAGAACGTGCACTCGTTCGTGCTCGGCGGGCACGGCGACACGATGGTGCCGCTGCCGCGCTACTCGACGGTCGCCGGCATTCCGCTGACCGAGCTGCTGTCGAAGGATCGGATCGACGCGATTGCCAAGCGCACCGCCGATGGCGGCGCCGAGATCACCAAGCTCGTTGGCACCAGCGCCTGGTACGCGCCGGGTCAGGCCGCGGCCGAGATGTGCGAGGCCATCCTCAAGGACAAGAAGAAGATCCTGCCGTGCTCGGTGTTCCTGCAGGGTGAGTACGGGATCCGCGACCTGTTCGTCGGCGTGCCGGTGAAGCTGGGCGCGCGGGGCGTCGAGCAGATCATCGAGATCAAGCTGACGCGCTGAAGAAGATGCGGCGCTGAAGAAATCGGCGGCGTCGGTCAAAGAACTGATCGACGTGATCGGCATGTAACTTCCAACTCCCAAAACCCGACTCCCAACCCCGTCCAACTCCCAACCCCCAACGAACGTTCAATTGGGAGTTGGGGTTTGGGAGTGGTTGGGCGTTGGGCGTTGGGAATTGGGAGTTCGCCGCTCTACTTTGCGGGCGGCGCTCCGCCAGGGCCCGCGCCACGCGGCGGGGGCGGCGCACCGGGCGAGCCAGGGGCCACGACCGGAATCGCGGCGCCGCGATGGCATGTCGCGCACCCGACCGCGGCGACCTGGTCGGTCGCCTTCGACGGCACCGACTTCTGCACCGCCGGGTTGATCTCGCGCACCATCCGCATCATCGCTCGCGCCACGTTCTTGGTCGGCTTCGCATCGCTCGCGAAATCGTTCATCGGATCGTTGGGGCCGACGAACTGGTGGCAATGCGCGCACGTCACACCCAGCGCGGCGTTGAACGCCTGCATCACCTGAAGCGAGCTGCGGGCGCGCCATGTCTTTCGGGAACACCTGCAGGTTCGTCAGTGGCGGCTGCGGCGCTCCGCCGCCGCCACCCGGCGGTGGCGCACCCTGTGGCGCCTGCGCGGACACGATCAGATCCTGCCAGGATCAATGCGCCGGCGGCGATCCCCCATGAAAGACGCGTCATTCTCTTCTCCTCGTTGGAACGTGAGCGGAACTTCGCGCGCATTGTAGCCCAACGACTCTGAGGCTGCTTGACGCTCATCGAGCCGCCTGACTACGATGAATGGCTGTTTCTGAGACAACGAACCCTCCAGTGAAAATCCACGAGTATCAAGCCAAGGCAGTGCTCGCGCGCTTCGGTGTTCCCGTGCCGCGCGGCGAGGTTGCGTTCACTCCAGCCGAAGCGGTCGATGCGGCGAAGCGGCTTGGCGGCACGATTGCCGTCGTCAAGGCGCAGATTCACGCCGGCGGCCGCGGCAAGGGCGGCGGCGTCAAGATCGCCAAGTCGATCGACGAAGTCGAACAGCTCGCGAAGCAGATAATCGGCATGACGCTGGTCACGCATCAGACCGGCCCCGAGGGCAAGAAGGTCGGGCGCGTGCTCATCGAGGAAGGGCTCGATATCGATCGCGAGCTCTATCTCAGCATCCTCATCGACCGGGCGACGGCCTCGCCGGTCATCATCGCCAGTGCCGCTGGCGGGATGGACATCGAAGAGGTCGCGGCCAAAGAGCCGGAGAAGATTCTTCGCGAGCAGATCAACCCGGGCACCGGCATCGCGCCGTTCCAGGGTCGGAAACTCGCGTTCGGCATGGGGCTGAACGGGGCCGAGGCCAACAAGCTGGTCAAGCTGCTCGACGCCATCTACAAGGCCTTCCTCGAGACCGACGCGTCGATGATCGAGATCAATCCGCTCATTCTGACCAAGGGCGGAGATCTGCTGGCACTCGACGCCAAGGTGAGCTTCGACGACAACGCGCTCTACCGCCACCCCGACCTGCGGGAGCTGCGCGACATCAGCGAAGAGGACCCGCTCGAGGTCGAAGCCTCGAAGTTCTCGCTGAACTACATCCGTCTCGACGGCAACATCGGGTGCATGGTGAACGGCGCCGGACTGGCGATGGCGACGATGGACATCATCAAGCTGGCGGGCGGCGAACCGGCCAACTTCCTCGATGTCGGCGGCGGCGCCAACGCCGAGCAGATCAAGAACGCGTTCCGCATCCTGATGGCAGACAAGAACGTCAAGGCCGTACTGATCAATATCTTCGGCGGCATTCTTCGCTGCGACGTGCTGGCCCAGGGCGTGATCGCCGCTGTCACCGAGCTCGGTGTGCTGGTGCCGATCGTGGTGCGCATGGAAGGCACGAACGTCGAGGAAGGCAAGAGGATGCTCCGCGAGAGCGGCCTGAGTTTCACAACGGCAGATTCAATGGGCGAAGCGGCCGAACGAGTGGTTGCGCTCGCAGGGAAGCGCTGACGTGGCGGTTCTACTCGACAAGCACACGCGGTTGATCGTCCAGGGGCTCACCGGCCGCGAGGGCACATTCCACGCCAAGGCCGCCGCAGCATACGGCACGCAGGTCGTTGGCGGCGTGACGCCCGGCAAGGGTGGCACGACGCACGAGGGCTGGCCGATCTTCAACAGCGTGCACGACGCGATCCGTGAGACGGGCGCCGACGCGACGGTGATCTTCGTGCCGCCGCCGTTCGCTGCCGACGCGATCATGGAAGCCGCCGACGCGGCGATCCCGCTGGCGGTTTGCATCACCGAAGGCATTCCAACGACCGACATGCTGAAGGCGCTGACGTTCATGGAAGGGAAGCGGACGCGCCTCATCGGACCGAATTGTCCAGGGATCATCACCGCCGGACAGGGCAAAGCGGGCATCATTCCCGGCCACATCTGCCGCGAAGGCCGTGTCGGCATCGTGTCGAAGAGCGGAACGCTGACCTACGAAGCGATCCATCAGCTCTCGAAGCAAGGCATGGGACAGACCACGTGTATCGGAATTGGCGGCGATCCGCTGATTGGTACCAGCTTTATCGATGCGTTGCGCCTGTTCGCGGCTGACGCCGACACCGAAGCGGTCATCATGATTGGAGAGATCGGCGGCACCGCCGAGCAGGAGGCCGCTGCGTTCATTGCCGGCGAGTTCCGCAAGCCCGTCGTCGGATTCATCGCCGGGCAGACCGCGCCGCCGGGACGTCGCATGGGCCATGCCGGTGCGATCATCGCGGGTGGTCAGGGCACCGCAGCGGAGAAGATGGATGCGCTGGCCAAAGCCGGCGTGCACGTCGCCAGGAGCCCGGCGGATATGGGTATCAAAATGAAAGAGGCACTGGGGAGATAACGCGCAGCACAGCAATGCCAATGCTCAATGCAGAATGCCACGTTGCCTTGACCGTTGGGCTTGAGCATTGGCATTGAGCATTGGGCATTGAGCATTCTTAGAGAGATATGGAACGTACATTCGCCATCATCAAACCCGACGCCGTCGAGTCGAAGAAGGCGGGACAGATCCTGGCCCGCATCGAGGCCGCCGGCTTCACCGTCCGCGGCATGCGTCTACACCACCTGACGAAGAAGGAAGCCGAAGGCTTTTACGCCGTGCATCGCGAGCGCCCGTTCTTCGGTGGGCTGACCGACTTCATGTCGTCGGGGCCCTGTGTATTGCTGGCGCTCGAAGCGCCGGACGCCATCAAGAAGTGGCGTGCCACGATGGGCGCGACCGACCCGGCAAAGGCTGACTCAGGCACGCTCAGGAAGGATTTCGGAACATCCATCGAGCGGAACGCCACGCATGGCTCAGATGCACCGGAGACGGCCGCATTTGAGCTCGGCTACTTCTTCCGGGGGATGGAATTGATCTGAAACAATTGATCCAGAGGGAGCCATGGGACGCGCACTCATCGTTCTTGGTTTGTTGATTGCGGGCGTCGGCGCGCTCATCACCTTCGGACTGCCGATCGGGCGGCTACCCGGAGACATCACGATCAGGCGGGGCAACTTCTCGTTTTACTTACCGCTGACGACATCGATCATCGCGAGCATCCTGTTAACGCTCATCTTGAGTTTCTTCGGCCGACGCTGATCGGCCGGTCCATAGGGACCGGCGACACACTATGCCCTCGATAAAAGCTGACAAATGGATACGGAAGATGGCCCTCGAGCACGGCATGATCGAGCCGTTCGAGGATCGGCAGGTGCGCGCGGGCGTCATTTCGTACGGATTGTCGTCCTATGGCTATGACATTCGCGTCGCCGACGAATTCAAGGTCTTCACCAACATCAACAACACCGTCGTCGATCCGAAGAACTTCGACGACCGGTCGTTCGTGGACATGAAGACCGACGTCTGCATCATCCCGCCGAACTCGTTCGCGCTGGCCAAGACGGTGGAATACTTCCGGATTCCGCGCGACGTGCTGACCGTCTGCGTCGGCAAGTCCACCTACGCGCGGTGTGGCCTGATCGTCAACGTCACGCCGTTCGAACCCGAGTGGGAAGGCTACGTGACGCTCGAGATCTCGAACACCACGCCGCTGCCGGCCAAGGTCTACGCCAACGAAGGCATTTCGCAAGTGCTGTTCTTCCAGAGCGACGAAGTCTGCGAGACCTCCTACGCTGACAAGAAGGGCAAGTATCAGAAGCAGCAGGGGCTGACGCTGCCGCGGCTGTAATGAGCCCGCGTCAGCTGGTTCCGATGGTTCCGTGGGTGCCGGAGGTTCCGACGGTTGGTGTTCAGATGGTTCGGCGCACGAGCGTCGCGCGAACCCTGAACCCGCGGCGCCTCGGGAACGACAACCTTCGGAACCTCCGGAACCTCTGGAACTGCTGAACCGACATGGCCACTCGTACAGAACCCGCACGCGGCATGCGCGACTTCCTCCCGGAAGACGTGCGGCGCCGTGAATTCGTCATCGGGATCATCAAGCGTGTCTACGAGCGCTACGGCTTCGAGCCGCTCGAGACGCCGGCCGTCGAGAACCTCGACACCCTCATGGGGAAGTACGGCGACGAGGGCAATCAGCTCATCTTCAAGATCCTGAAGCGGGGCGAGCACGAAGCCTCGGGGCAGGCGGACCTCGCGCTGCGCTACGACCTGACGGTGCCTCTCGCACGGGTGATCGCACATCAACAGGCCAAGCTGCCGAGGCTGTTCAAGCGCTATCAGATTCAACCGGTGTGGCGCGCGGATCGTCCGGCGCGTGGACGGTTCCGCGAGTTTTATCAGTGCGACGTCGATGCGCTGGGATCGACATCGCCGGTCGTCGAGGTGGAAGTATGCGCCGCCGTGTCCGACGCATTGATCGAGCTGGGCTTCAAGGACTTCACGATTCGAATCAATCATCGCCAGCTGCTGACGTCGATCCTCAACTTCGTCGCGATTCCTGAGGCGCTGCACGGCACCGCGCTGGTCGCCGTGGACAAGTTGGACAAGATCGGCGCGGACGGCGTGCAGAAGGAGATGGAGTCGCGGGGGATTTCCGCCGACTCGGCCATGCGCCTTCTCGAGGTGTTTGGCAGGTTGGGCGTAGATGACGCCAAGACCAGCTCACAACTCGATGCTGCGGGGATAGTGGCGTTCGAGAACATCGGCGCGGTCTTCCATCTCGCCGCGCACACCAGTGCAGGGACGCGGTTGAAGTTCGATCCGAGCCTGGCGCGTGGCCTGTCGTACTACACTGGCGTGATCTTCGAGATCAACGTGCCCGACTTGGCTGGCAGCCTGGGCGGCGGTGGCCGGTACGACAACCTGGTCGGCATGTTCCTCGGCCAGAGTGTTCCAGCCTGCGGCTTTTCGCTGGGTCTCGAACGAATCCTGGTGGTGATGGGCGAGCGGGGCATGTTCCCCCCCAGCCTGGCGACGACGCCCGCTGACGTGATGGTGGCGGTGTTCGACGCGAAAGACGCGCCGCATGCCATCCGCGTCGCGGGGACTCTGCGGGCGTCGGGGCTGCGGGTGATGGTCTATCCCGACTCCGACAAGATCGGCAAGCAGATCAAGTACGCTGATATGCAGCGCATCCCGTATGTCGCGATTCTCGGCGGCGACGAGATCGCGAGCGGCACCGTCACCGTGAAAGACCTGACGGCGCAGACCCAGACCACTTACGACCAGACCGCGGCGGGCGCGGCCATTCTCGAGGGACTGAAGCACCGTGGCTGAGCAACTCGGCGACCTGACACGCACGCACACCTGCGGCGAACTGCGCTCGACACACGTCGGCGCGGACGCGACGCTGCTCGGCTGGGTGCATCGTGTGCGCGATCTCGGCGGAGTGCTCTTCATCGATCTTCGTGACCGCGCCGGCGTCACTCAAGTCGTCTTCGACAAAGACGATGAGGCGCTGATTAACAAGGCGAAGCGGCTCCGTTCCGAGTTCGTCGTCGGCATGGTGGGAAAGGTGCGGCGCCGCGCGCCGGAAACCATCAATCAGAAGCTGCCGACCGGCGAGGTCGAAATCGTCGTCACGCGGCTGGTGTTGTTGAACGAGGCGAAGACGCCGCCTTTTCCGATCGCCGACGAGACGCCGGTGTCGGAAGACGTCCGTCTCAAATACCGCTATCTTGATCTCCGCCGTCCGCGGCTGCAGAACAACATCCTTCTCCGCCACCGGCTGACGACGACCGTGCGGCGATATTTCGACGACAACGGCTTCCTCGAGATCGAGACGCCGATTCTGACCAAGTCGACGCCGGAAGGCGCGCGCGACTACCTGGTGCCGAGCCGCGTGCATCCGGGTGAGTTCTTTGCGCTGCCGCAGTCGCCGCAGCTGTTCAAGCAGATCCTGATGATCGCCGGCATGGATCGCTACGTGCAGATCTGCAAGTGCTTCCGCGACGAAGATCTGCGCGCCGACCGGCAGCCCGAGTTCACGCAGGTGGACGTGGAGATGTCGTTTGCGCGGCAGGAGACCATCTTCGGCGTCATCGAGCCGCTGATGCGCGAGATCTTCAAGCTGATTGGCCACGAGATCGCCACGCCGTTCCGGCGGATGCCGTACGCCGAAGCCATCGCGGTCTACGGCTCGGACAAGCCCGACCTGCGCCCGGGCATGCCGATCCAGGACGTCCGCGAGTTGTTCCGCGAGTCCCCGTTCGGGGTGTTCAAGACGATCGTCGCCGAAGGGGGCACGGTTCGCGCACTCGTGGTCCCGAATGCGGTGAACTACTCCCGCAGCGCCGTCGATGGCATCGTGAACCAGGAGAAGGCCCAGGGCCGCCATCTCCTGTGGGCGCGGCGATTGGAAGACGGTGCGATCACCTCGTCATTCCCGAAGGCGTGGGCGAGGAAACCGTACGCCAATTGCTCGATGCCACCGGCACGGCGAATGGACAACTGGCCTTCGTGGTGGCCGGCAAGCCCGACACCGTTTCGCAGACGTTGGGTCAACTGCGGCTGATGATTGCGAAGAAAGACGGGATGCTCGGTCCTCAGAGAGTACGAGTTCCTCTGGGTGGTGGACTTCCCACTTCTCGAATGGGACGCCGAGGAGAAGCGCTGGTCGTCGATGCACCACCCGTTTACCTCGCCTCATGACGCCGACCAGGCCAAGCTCGACAGCGATCCGGGGTCGGCGCGGGCCAAGGCGTATGATCTGGTGCTGAACGGCAGCGAGATTGGCGGTGGCAGCATTCGTATTCACGATGCGTCGCTGCAGAGCCGCATCTTCTCGCTGCTCAACATCAGCACGGAGGAGGCCAAGCTGCGATTCGGGTTCTTCCTCGAGGCCCTCGAGTACGGCACACCGCCGCACGGCGGCATCGCGCTTGGCCTCGACCGGATTGCCGCGCTGCTGTCCAACGAGAGCTCGATTCGCGACGTCATCGCATTCCCGAAGACCGCCGCAGCGGTGGACCAGATGTCGGACGCGCCGTCCAGCGTCGATCCGAAGCAGCTGCGGGAACTGCACTTGCAAATTCGAAAGACGTGAAGAAGATAGCCCTGCCTCAGGAAGGCATCGAGACGCTCTACGGCGCGCACGACGGAAACCTCAAGCACATCGAGTCGTTGCTCGGCGTCGCCATCCGGACGCAGGGCGACGAGCTCATCGTCGAAGGCGACAAGGCGGCGGAGCAGCGCGTCGAGCGCATCTTCGATCAGCTGAAAAGTCTCATGGCAGAAGGTTATGAGTTGCGCAACGGCGACGTGAAGACGGCGGCTCAGCTGATTGCCGACGACAGCGCAGTGAACCTGCGCGACTACTTCCTGAAGGAAGGGCAGAAGCAGCCCGAAGGCACCAAGCGCCGCGTCAACCCGAAGACCACCAACCAGCGCCGCTACCTCGAGGCGATCGAGAAGTACGACATCGTCTTTGGCGTCGGCCCTGCCGGTACGGGCAAGACCTACCTGGCGATGGCGCAGGCGGTCAGCTATCTGCTGGCCAAGAAGGTCAGTCGCATCATCCTGGCGCGGCCCGCGGTCGAAGCCGGCGAGAAGCTCGGGTTCCTGCCCGGCGACCTGCAGGAGAAGGTGAACCCGTACCTGCGCCCGCTCTACGACGCGCTCTACGACATGATGGACGTCGAACGCGCGACGCGTCTCGTCGAGCGCGGCACGATCGAGGTGGCGCCGATCGCGTTCATGCGCGGCCGCACGCTCAACGACGCGTTCGTCATCCTCGACGAGGCGCAGAACACCACGTCGGAGCAGATGAAGATGTTCCTGACCCGCCTGGGCTTCGGCTCGAAGGCGGTCGTCACCGGCGACATCACGCAGATCGACCTGCCGAATCCAGGGAAGTCGGGGCTGGTCGAAGCGCTCAAGATCGTCAAGGACGTCGAAGGCATTGGCTTCATCTACTTCGACGAGCGCGACGTCGTCCGGCACAAGCTCGTGCAGCAGATCGTGAAGGCGTACGATGCCTTCTCCGGCTCGCGTGGGCAGACGTAGCGCAGCGGCGACGCAGGCGTCGCCGCTGCACGGGCCTACGCCATCCGGTCCCAGGTCACTGGTGGTGTCGGTGGTGACATCCGGCGCCGTCCGCGCTCCCGGTCTCGCGCGCTGGCTGCAGTCGGTCGCACCGGCCAGAGCCCGTGGCGAGATGACGGTGGCGGTCGTGCCGGATGCCCGTGTGCGAGCGCTCAATCACCGATACCGGCGCAAGGACCAGGTCACCGACGTCCTGTCGTTTCCCGCCGGCGAGCCCGGCGAACTCGGCGATGTCGTGATCGCTGCAGGAGTTGCGGGCCGGCAGGCCCGGCGGGTCGGGCATCCCGTCGCGGTCGAGCTGCGGGTGCTGGCTCTGCATGGCCTGTTGCACCTTCTTGGCTATGATCACGAGCACGATGACGGCCGGATGGCTCGCCTGGAGCGGCGCCTGCGCCGCAAGGGTGGGCTCGTCGAGGGGCTGATTGAACGCGGTGCGCACTACCTCGCATGACGCCGCTCACACTCTTTCTACTCGGGTGCGCGACGGTGTTCCTGGGATCGATCCAGGCCGCCTTCAGCACGCTCATGCGACTGTCGCTTCGGCTGATGGCCGAACGCGGCGGACGAGACGACCGTCTCGGCCAGTATCTCGACGATCCGCTCAAGCTCTTTATCCCGGTTCGCATCCTGATCGGCGTCTGCACGGTCCTGGCCGGCGTGCTCATCGCGCGGCTCAGCGATGTCCGCGACGCGCTGTCGATCGTCACGTTCATCGTCTCGCTGGTGGCGTTCGTCGTCGTCTGCGAGCACCTGCTGCCGCTGCTGATCGTGCGGCGCGATCCCGAGAAGGTGCTCGACGTCCTTCTGCCGGCATTCCACGCGATCGCCACGGTGCTGGTGCCGATCACTGCCGTCATCATCAATCTCGTCGCGCCGCGCCGCGAGCGCGAGTCGGCTAACGGTGGCAATGGCTCCGACGTCGCGACTCTGGAACGGCGCCAGCGAGAACGAGCCGCAGGAGGGCGACATCTCCGACGCGGAAGGCCGCGAGCTGCTGCAGTCGATCGTCGACTTCACCGGCACGGTCGTCCGTGAGGTGATGACGCCGCGCCCGGACATCATCGCCATGCGTGCCGA
Source organism: uncultured Acidobacteriota bacterium (assembly GCA_963728305.1). Taxonomy (GTDB): domain Bacteria; phylum Acidobacteriota; class Vicinamibacteria; order Vicinamibacterales; family UBA2999; genus Gp6-AA40. The sequence continues at coordinate 266,741 of CAVSKE010000016.1, read as the reverse complement.
CGCGTCGCTGCAGGATCTGCGGTCGGTGTTCCGCGAAGAGCAGTATTCGCGGATGCCGGTCTACCGCGACAACCTCGACAACATCGTCGGCATCGTGTTCGTCAAGGATCTCGTCGCGCTGCCGCCGGACGCGGAGCCGCCGATCACGACGCTGATGCGCTCGGCGCACTTCGTGCCGGAGAGCAAGCGTGTGTCGGAGCTGCTCAAGGAGATGCAGCGCCGGCAGGCGCAGATGGCGATCGTCGTCGACGAGTACGGCGGCACTGCCGGGCTGGTGACCGTCGAAGACCTGCTCGAGGAGATCGTCGGGGAAATCCGTGACGAGTACGATGTCGAGAGCGAGACCGTCACCGATGAGGGCAATGGCACGTTCGTCTTCAGCGGCAAGGTCAGCGTCGACGAAGTGCGCGACCGGCTGAACGTCGAGATCGAGCGTGAAGGGTTCGAGACCGTCGGCGGCTACCTGCTGTCACAGCTCGGACGGATGCCGTACGTTGGCGAGACGCTCGACGTCGACGGACTGTCGTTCGAAGTGCTCGAGGTCGAGCGCCGCCGGATCACGAAGGTCCGCGACGCGCCGTGAGTGCTCTAGGTGACCGAACCGTAAGGGGTCCTGTGTCCTGTGTCCTTGGTTCTTCGTCCGTCCGAGGTCCGCTGTCGGTAGTCCAGGCGCGCTGCGATGAAATCGGGTTCGTCGCCTTCCTCGGCCGTCCCAACGCCGGCAAGTCCACGCTCCTCAATCGCATTCGTCGGCCAGAAGCTGGCGATCGTGTCCGACAAGCCGCAGACGACGCGCACGCGTATCGTCGGCGTGAAGAACTATCCGGACGCGCAGGTCGTCTTCGTCGACACGCCTGGTGTGCACAAGCCCACGCACCGAATGAACGTGCGCATGGTCGATACCGCGCTCGACGCGATGCGTGAAGTGGACGTGGTCTGCGCTGGTCGTGGACGCGTCGGTCAAGCCGGGGCCTGGCGATCGCCATCTGCTCGACGCTGTTGAAAGACGTCAAGAGCGCCGGTCATCCTGGCGCTCAACAAGGTGGACCTCGTCTCGAAGCCGAAGCTGCTGCCGATGCTCGACCAGCTACAGCAAGCGCCCATCCCTTCGCCGAGCTCGTGCCGCTGTCGGCGGTCGACGGCACCAACGTGGACATGCTCGAGAGTCTGTTCCTGCAAGCACCTGCCCGAAGGCGCAGCCGCTCTATCCGCCCGAGTACCTGACCGATCAGACCGAGCGCTTCTTCGCCTCCGAGATCGTCCGCGAGCAGGTGCTGCAGCTCACCCACGACGAGCTGCCGTTCTCGACCGCCGTTGTCGTGGACCAGTTCGACGAGTCCGAGCCCGGACTGATCAAGCTGTACTGCACCATCCTCGTCGAACGCGAGTCGCAGAAGCCGATCGTCGTCGGCAAGGCCGGGTCGATGATCAAAGCCATCGGCACGGCGGCGCGCCTCGGCCTCGAAGAGCACTTCGGCCAGAAGCGTGTTCCTCGACCTGCACGTGAAGGTCAAATCCGAATGGCGCGACGACGAGCGTCTGCTCGACGATATCGGCCTTCAGGGACGATCGAAGGTCCATGCTAAATTGCGGATGTTGTGCGGTTGAAATTTGAACAGGTCATGGCCGCGCAACGCAGAATCGATCTCGTCCTCGACTCAGTCAAGCGACTGCTGCGCATTGGTGCGACTGCCAACCTGGTGAACCTGCTGCAGAAGCAGCATCCCGCCGACCTCGCACAGGTCTTTAGCGAGCTTTCCGACAAGGAACGCGAGGCCGCCTTCACGCTGCTCGTCGAGCGCAACGGCCGCCTGGCCATGGAAGCGCTGTCCGAGCTGGGTGCCGGAAGGCCGGTGCGCCGCTCCTGGCAACGCGCCCGGCCGAGGAGATTGCGCGCCTGGCGCAGGACATCGAATCGGACGACGCCGCGGCGCTGATCGACCACCTGCCTGAGGACCTCTCGGCCGCCGTGCTCGACCTGATGCGGCCGAAGGAGTCCAAGGTCGTCGAGAACCTGCTCGAGTACGAGGAGCGGACGGCCGGCCGCATCATGAACCCGAATGTCTTCGCGCTGAGCGAAGACATGACGGTGGGCGAGGCCATCACCGAGATCCAGAGCAGCCGCGACGTCGAGATGGTGTTCTATCTCTACGTCGTGGACGAGCGGCATCACCTGGTGGGCGTCGTCTCACTGCGCCGGTTGCTGCTCGTCTCGCCCGAGACGCCGCTCAAGCGGATCATGACCGCCGATCTGATCAGCGCCCGCGTGGACATGGACCAGGAGGAAGTGGCGCGACAGGTCGCGGCCTACAACCTTCTCGCCATCCCGGTCGTTGACGAGGAGAACAAGCTGGTTGGCATCATCACCGTGGATGACGTGATCGACGTCATCAAGGACGAGGCCACCGAAGACATCTACCGGCTGGCTGGCGTCGCCGGCGACGAGCGTGTGTTCACGCCGGCAAGGGAGTCGCTGCGCAAGCGCCTGCCGTGGCTCGGCGTCAACCTCGCGACGGCCTTCTTGGCCGCGAGCGTCGTCGGACTGTTCACGGGCACGATCGACGCACTGCCCATCCTGGCGGTGTTCATGCCCATCGTCGCCGGCATGGGCGGCAATGCCGCCACGCAGACGCTGACGGTCATCGTTCGTGGCATCGCGCTCGGCGAGCTGACGTGGGGCAACTCGCGAAAGGCGCTCACGAAGGAAGCGCTCGTCGGCATTGGCAACGGCCTGGCGCTCGGGCTCGTGGCCGCGGCTGGTCGCCTGGGCGACTCGCGGCGATCCGGTGCTCGGGCGTCGTCCTCGGCACGGCGATGGTGATCAACATGTTCGTGGCCGCGACCGCCGGGCGTGCTGGTCCCGCTCGGGCTGCGGGCGGCCAACATCGATCCGGCGCTGGCCTCGTCGGTGTTCATCACCACGATGACCGATGTATTCGGGTTTTTCTCGTTCCTGGGGCTTGCGACGATCTTCGCCCACTACCTGACGCGAACCGGATGAACGGGTAAGATAGACAGGTTAGTGCCGCTGTACACCGCCGACGCACTGGTTCTGCGCACCTACAAGCTCGGTGAGGCCGACAGGATTGTCGTCTTCCTGACTCGCGACCGGGGCAAGAAGCGTGGCGTCGCTAAGGGAGCCCGCCGGCCGCGGTCGCGTTTTACGGGCGCGCTCGAACCGCTCACCGAGGTGCGGGTGGCGTACTTCGAGAAGGAGCGGCGGGAGCTGGTCGGCCTGAACTACGCGGAGACGGTGTGTTCACCGCTGGCGCTGAGTTCAGCCGGACGCGCTCGGGTATGTGAGTTACTTCGCGGAGCTGCTCGACGAGTGGGCGCAGGAGGCCGACGCCGACGACCGGCTCTATCGTCTCGGGGCCTCGATGCTCGATGCGCTGGCGGCCGGAACCCCGGTCGAGCCGCTGGCGAGATACTTCGAATATTGGCTCCTGCGGTTGCAGGGTGTGTATCCGGAATCGCGGGGAACGCTGTCGGATGGCGCGATGGCGTTCCTGGCGGGATCGCGCACGGTCGCGCCGCAGCACGTCGGCAGCGTGCCTGCCGGACCACAGGCGCTTACGGGAGCTGGAGAGCGTGCATCGGGCGCTGATCGCCATGCATCTGGAGAAGACGTTGAAATCGGACCGAGTACTGCGCGATCTTCGTCGTCACGCTTAGGATTCAGAATCGCGTGACGTTTCAGGACCTCATTCTCAAGCTGTCGTCGTACTGGGCCTCGCACGGCTGTCTGCTCCAGCAGCCGCTCGACCTCGAGGTCGGCGCGGGCACCTCGCACCCGGAAACGCTGTTCCGCGTGCTCGGTCCGAAGCCGTGGAGCGTGGCCTACGTCCAGCCGTCGCGGCGGCCCGACGATGGGCGGTTCGGACAGAATCCGAATCGCCTCTTCAAGCATCATCAGTATCAGGTCATCCTCAAGCCGTCGCCCGACGAGGTGCAGCAGCTCTATCTCGAAAGCCTCGAGTCGTGCGGCATCAATCCGCGTCTGCACGACATTCGCTTCGAAGAGGACAACTGGGAATCGCCGACGCTCGGCGCCTGGGGCATCGGCTGGCAGGTGATGCTCGACGGCATGGAGATCACGCAGTTCACCTACTTCCAGCAGGTCGGCGGAATGGATCTCGCGCCGATCTCGTGCGAGATCACCTACGGGCTCGAGCGCATCGCGATGTTCCTGCAGAAGGTCGACAACGTGTTCGACCTCGAATGGGGCGGCGGCGTCAAGTATCGCGACGTCCGTCTGCCGGAGGAGATCGAGCAGTCGAAGTATGTCTTCGGTCAGGTCGACGGGATGAGCGCCACCGAGTTCGGCGCCCGCCATCGCGATCTGTTCGACCGCAACTTCGAGCTCGGCGAGAAGCTGCTCGCCTCGAAGCTGATCCTGCCGGCGCTCGAGCACTGTCTCAAGTGCTCGCACCTCTTCAACATCCTCGATTCGAGCGGCAGCATCGGCGTCACCGAGCGCACGGCCTACATCCTGCGCGTGCGGCAGCTCGCCATTCGCATTGCCAAGGCCGTATGCGGAAGCCGAGCAGCAGGGAGCCGCCTAAGTGTTCGAGGGCGCGTAGGCATGGATCGCGAGCTGCTGATCGAGATCGGCTGCGAGGAGATTCCCGCCGGCTGGCTTCCCGGCCTCACGGCGCAGATGGCGCAGCACGTGGACGCGCGCCTCAAGGAGGCGCGGCTGACCAGCGACGCGCCTGCCGAGGCCTACAGCACGCCTCGCCGTCTCACCGCGCGGGTGATTCGCGTCGCCGAGCGTCAAACCGACTTCGAAGAGCTCGTCACGGGTCCACCGGTCTCCGCGGCGTTCAAGCCGGACGGCGAGCCGACGCCGGCCGCCGCAGGCTTCGCCAGGAAGTACGGCGTGGAGATGTCGCGCGCTCGAGCGGCAGCACACCCCGAAGGGCGAGTACCTCGCCTATCGCGTGCGGCAGCGCGGCAAGGCCACCGTCGACGTGCTCGCCGACGTCATGGGCGGCGTGCTGCGCGACTTCGCGTTTCCCGAAGCAGATGCGCTGGGACGCGTACCTCGAGGACGGCAAAGGCGACCTCGTCGTTCGCGCGCCCGATTCGCTGGCTCGTGCTCCTCTACGGCGGACGCGTCGTCCCGTTCGTGATCCGGCGGACGGAACAGGCGCAGGGTCCGACGGTGCAGGACATCCGGTCCGGACCGAACACCTACGGTCATCGCTTCCAGACGACGAGCGGCCGCGCCGGACGCGCCATCAAGGTCAAGACCTTCGACGACTATCAGGAGCGGCTGCTCGAGAATTTCGTCATCCTCGACCGTCGCGAGCGCGAGCAGAAGATCCGGCGCGAGCTCGAAACGCACGCCCGCCGGCTTGGCGGCCGAGTCAGCGCCAATCTCGCTGCGCAATCCTCGCTGCTGCGCGAAGTGCCCGACCTCGTCGAGTATCCCGCGGTCATCGCCGGTCACATCCCGGTCGAATTCCTCCAGCTCCCCGAGGAAGTGCTGACCACGACGATGATCCATCATCAGCACTACTTCCCGGTGGTGGACGAAGACGGCAAGCTCAAGCCGGCGTTTCTCGCGGTCACCAACATGGAGGCCGAGAAGCCGGAAATCATCGCGCGCAATTCCGAGCGGGTGCTCGACGGCCGGCTGCGCGACGCGCGATTCTTCTACGATGAGGATCGCAAGACGACGCTCGAGTCGAGAGTCGATCGCCTGTCCACGATCCTGTTTCACAAGAAGCTCGGGACGTATCGCGAGAAGGCCGATCGCGTCGCGTCGCTGGCGGCGTGGATTGCCTCCGAGGCGTTCGGTCAGCCGGCCGCGGCGGCGCACGCCGAGCAGGCGGGCCGGTTGTGCAAGGCGGATCTGGCCACCGACATGGTGCGCGAGCTCACCGAGCTGCAGGGCACGATGGGCGGCATCTACGCGCGCGAAGAAGGCCTGCCCGACGCAGATCTGGAAGGCGATCTACTACCACTACCTGCCGATTGGCGTCGAAGCCGAAGCGCCTCCGACCCGTCAGCACCTTGGCGCCGCCGCGGTAACGTGGGCGGCCGTGGCGCTTGCCGACAAGCTCGACTCGGTCGTCGGGATGTTCACGGCCGGGTGAGCGGCCGACCGGCTCGCGCGATCCGCTCGGTCTGCGGCGTCAGGCGCAGGGTGCGGTGAAGATTCTGGCCGACCTGCCGGAGCTGACCGGCATCGATCGACGGCTGAAGCTCGGCGTACTGCTGGAGCGTGCGGCGGCGCCGTTTGGCGGCTACGGCGAGTCCGCCGGACCGCTGTTGTCGTTCATGGCCGATCGCCTGGCGTACCTGCTGACCGAGCGCGGCTTCGACGTCCGCAGCGTGCGCGCGGTGATGCACGGCAACGTCGAGGACGTGAGCCCGCTCGAGGCGCGTCGCAAGCTCGAAGCGCTTGTCGCAGATGACCGGCTCGCCGTCGCTCCTTGGCGTGGCGGCGCTGCTCAAGCGCGTGAAGAACATCTCCAAAGGCGTGGCGACCCCGCCGGCGCTGCCCAGCGCCGACGGCGTGTTGATCGAACCCGCCGAGACGGCGCTGGCCGCAGCAATAGCCGCCGGGGCGCCAACGATCCGTGCCGCCGTCGAGCGCGGCGACTATCGCGAGGCGTTTGCCAGCGTTGCATCGTTGCAACCTGCGGTTGCTAAGTTCTTCGATGATGTGCTCGTCATGGCGGAGGACGAGCGCCTGCGCGCAGCGCGCCTTGCACTGGTGGCGTCGTTGCGCGGATTGATTCTGGATATTGCCGACATCTCAGAAATGGTGACCGAGTGACACCAGATGTCGGCGACATCTCGAGATGGTGACCGAATGACGCCGATGTCGGCGGATATCTCTGAGATGGTTACGGAGTAGGAGATCACACTCGATGGCGAAGAAGGCCAAGAAGAAGGCGGCCGCGAAGTCCGCGGCGGCTGCGAAGACCGCGGCAGTCACGAAACCGGCAGCGAAGAAGACCGCGACGAAGAGCGGCAAGAGCGGCAAGTTCGTCTATCTCTTCGGCAAGAAGACCGACGGCAACGGCACGATGAAGCCGCTGCTCGGCGGCAAGGGCGCCAACCTTGCCGAGATGTGCCGCATTGGGCTGCCGGTGCCGCCAGGCTTCACCATCACGACCGAGGTCTGCACCTACTACTACGACCACAAGCGCAGCTATCCTCCGGCGCTGCAGGCGCAGATGAAGGCCGGCGTCGCCGCCATCGAGAAGCAGACCGGGAAGAAGTTCGGCGATCTCAAGAACCCGCTGCTCGTCTCGGTCCGCTCCGGCGCGCGCGACTCGATGCCGGGCATGATGGACACCATCCTCAACCTCGGGCTCAACGATCAGACGGTCGAAGCGCTCGCGAAGAAGACCAACAACCCCCGCTTCGCCTGGGACTGCTACCGCCGTTTCGTCCAGATGTATGGCGACGTCGTGCTCGGTGTGCAGAAGCGTCCGGACGAGGACCACGAGCCGTTCGAGACGGTCATCGAGACGCTCAAGCACGAGCGCTATCACAAGGACATCGAGGACACCAAGCTCACCGTCGAGGACCTCAAGGAGCTCGTCGTCCGCTTCAAGGCGCTGGTCAAGGAGCGTGCCGGCAAGAATTTCCCGGCCTCGCCGTGGGACCAGTTGATGGGTGCCATCGGCGCGGTGTTCGGGTCGTGGATGAACGACCGCGCCATGGTGTATCGGCGCAAGTACAACATCCCGACCGAGTGGGGCACCGCCGTCAACGTGCAGGCGATGGTCTACGGGAACACCGGCGACAACTCCGGTTCCGGCGTGGCGTTTACGCGTAACCCGGCCAACGGCGCCAAGGAGTTCTACGGCGAGTTCCTGATCAACGCGCAGGGCGAGGACGTCGTCGCCGGCGTGCGCACGCCGGAGCCGGTGTCTGAACTGAAGAAGCACCTGCCCAAGGCGTACAACGAGCTGGAGCGAATCCGTCAGACCCTGGAACGCCACTTCAAGGACGTGCAGGACTTCGAGTTCACGATCGAAGACGGCGTCGTCTACATGCTGCAGACGCGCAACGGCAAGCGCACGGCCATGGCCGCGCTCAAGTTCTCCATGGACATGGTCAAGGAGAAGCTGATCGACTGGAAGACAGCGGTCATGCGCAATCCTGCCGATCAGCTCGAGCAGCTCCTCGCGCCGGTATTCGACGTCGCCGAAGTCGCCAAGGCGCCCGTCATCGCCACCGGGCTGCCCGCCGGTCCGGGTGCGGCGTCCGGTCGCATCTACCTCAATGCCGACCGGGCAGTGACAGCGGCCGAAAAGGGCGAGCCCGTCCTGCTCGTGCGCGTCGAGACGTCGCCGGAAGACCTGCGCGGCATGATTGCCGCCGAAGGCATTCTCACGGCGCGCGGCGGCGTGTCTTCACACGCCGCGCTGGTGGCGCGGCAGATGGGCAAGGTCTGCGTCTGCGGCGCAGCAGCAGTGGACGTCAACTACCACGCGCGCACGGTGAGCGTCGATGGCCGCACGTTCAACGAAGGCGACTGGATGTCGATCGACGGCACGGCCGGGAACGTCTTCGCCGGCAAGGTGAAGACGGCGCCGTCGGAAATCGTCGCCGGGCTGATCGACGGGGACGAGACGGCGAAGAAGACCGAGAAGTTCAAGAGCTTCCAACAGCTCATGAAGTGGTGTGACGAAGCGGCGCGCATGAGCGTGCGCACCAATGCCGACACACCCGAGCAGACCAGCAACGCGATCGCGTTTGGCGCCGTCGGCATCGGCCTGTGCCGCACCGAGCACATGTTCTTCGAGGGCGACCGCATCGACGCGATGCGCGAGATGATCCTCGCCGAGACGCTCGAGGCGCGGAAGGCGGCCCTGGCCAAGCTGCTGCCGTATCAGCGCGACGACTTCGCCGGCATCTTCAGGGCGCTCAAGGGGTATCCCGCGACGATCCGCTTCCTCGATCCGCCGCTGCACGAGTTCCTGCCGCACACGCCGGAGCAGCAGAAGGATCTGGCCAAGAAGATCGGAGTCTCAGTCGAGGCGATTCAGTCGCGCGTCAACCAGCTGCACGAGTTCAACCCGATGCTCGGCTTCCGCGGTTGCCGGCTCGGCATCGGCTACCCCGAGATCTCGGAGATGCAGGCACGCGCGGTGTTCGAGGCGGCAGCCATCGTCCAGAAGGAAGGCATCAAGGTCAAACCCGAGATCATGATTCCCCTGGTGGCCTTCAAGAAGGAGCTCGACCTGCAGATCGAGGTGGTGCACAAGGCGGCGCGCGAGGTGCAGGCGGAGCAGAAGGTCAAGCTCAATTACCTGGTCGGCACCATGATCGAAGTCCCGCGCGGCGCGCTGACCGCCGACGAGATCGCGCAGTCGGCAGAGTTCTTCAGCTTCGGCACCAACGATCTGACACAGACCGGCCTCGGCATGTCTCGAGACGACTCGGGGTCGTTCCTGGGCACGTATACCGAGCTCGAGATCATGAAGAAGAACCCGTTCGCCACGATCGATCAGACCGGCGTCGGTCAGCTGGTGGACATCGCCGTCACGAAGGGACGTCAGAGCGAGACCCGATATCAAGCTGGGCATCTGCGGCGAGCACGGCGGCGATCCCTCGTCGATTCACTTCTTCGAGAAGGTCGGCCTCGACTACGTGAGCTGCTCGCCGTATCGTGTTCCCGTGGCACGATTGGCGGCCGCGCAGGCACGTCTCTCGTCGAAGTAGCGTAGGGTAGGCCGGGTCCTGCTACTTCGAGACCCGGCGACATGATCACCGTCTTCGTCCATCAGAACGGGCAGACGCAATCTGTCGAACGGGTCGAGCCCGAGTGGCTTGACCCGGCCTCCGGCGCCACGCTGTGGGTGGATCTGCATGGCGCCGGGCGAGGCCGAGCGCCGCCTGCTCGGTGAGATGTTCGGCTTTCACCCGCTGTCGGTCGATGATGCCGTCAGCGCGCTCCAGTTTCCCAAGATCGAAACCTATCCCGGCTACCTCTACGTCGTGCTGCACGGCATCGACGCCAACCGCAGCACACCCAGTTTGCGACCCGCGACGTCGACTTCTTTCTCGGCCGCAACTATCTGGTGACCGTGCACGAGGCAGATTCACGCTCGATCGAAGCGATTCGCGACGTGTGCGGCCGCCACGAGCACGTCCTGAAAGAAGGTCCGGTCGCGCTGATGCACCGCATCGTCGATCGCGATGATCGACAACTACCGCCCGGTATTCGAGGAGCTCGAGGCGCGCATCGGTCGTCTGGAGGAGCAGGCCTTTGCCGGTCACGAGCGCATGTCGCGGCAGGTGATGAAGCTCAAACGTGACGTGTCGTCGATGCGCCGGGTGCTGGTGCCGCAGCGTGACGCGATCGGCCGCCTCGCCCGCCGCGAGTTCTCGATGATTTCCGACGAGATGACCTACCGGTTTCGCGACGTCTACGACCATGTCGTGCGGCTCACCGAGGAAGCGATCCTCTTTCAGGATCGCATCACCGGCATCTTCGAGGTCAACCTGTCGACCGTCTCCTATCGCCTGAATCAGGTGATGAAACTGTTGACGGTGATGTCCACCATCTTCCTGCCGCTGACGGTGCTGACCGGGATGTGGGGCATGAACATCGACGCTGCCGCACTTTCCCGGCGGACCCGAGGTGCAGTTCTGGTGGGTCAGCGGCATCATGGTGGCGCTGATCGCAGGCATGCTGACGTTCTTCCGCCGGAACAAGTGGATCTGAGGCATGGGAAGAATCCACAGGCTCCCAGCTGATCTCGCCAACCAGATCGCCGCTGGTGAAGTCGTCGAGCGGCCGGCATCCGTCATCAAGGAACTGGTTGAGAACTCGATCGATGCGGGAGCTCGCCGCCTCGCGATCGCCGTCGAGCTGGGCGGCAAGAAGCTGATCCGCGTGGACGATGACGGCGAGGGGATGGAGCCGGAGGACGCGCGCCTGGCCATCGAGCGGCATGCGACGAGCAAGATCCGCCGCGCTGACGATCTGGCGGCGATCGCCACGCTGGGATTTCGCGGTGAAGCGTTGCCGGCGATCGCCTCGGTGTCGCACTTCGTCTTGCGCACGCGCGCGCGCGGAATGAACGCCGGCACCGAGATCAAAGTCAACGGTGGAGCAGTCGCGTCGGTCACCGAGGCCGGAATGCCCGGAAGGCACGTCGATCGAGGTCGCCGATCTGTTCTACAACCTGCCGGCCCGGCGCAAGTTCCTGAAGTCCGACGGCGCCGAGTCGGCGCAGATCTCGCGCGTGGTGACGCAGCTGGCGCTGTGCTACCCGGAGGTCGGCTTCACGCTGACCAGCGCGGGGCGGAAGGTGCTGCAGTGCCCCCCGGTGACCAACCTGCGCGAACGGCTCTATCAGCTCTATGGCGATCGCAGCGACCTGATCGAGGTGCGCCGCGACGGTGGCGACGTCAAGCTGCTCGGCTACATCGCGGCGCTGGCGGAGCAGGGGCCGACGCGCGGTCCGCAGAATCTGTTCGTCAACCGCCGCATCGTCAAGGATCGGACCGTGGCGCACGCCGTCATCGACGCCTACAGCCAGGCGTCGATCAAGGAGCGCAGCCCCGAGATGCATCTCTTCATCGAGATGCCGCACGACGCGGTGGACGTGAACGTGCATCCGACGAAGGCCGAAGTGCGCTTTCGCGATCAGTCGTACATTCACGAATTGGTGCGCCGGACGCTCGGCGATGCCCTCGGCCGCGGCCCCGCGCCGGAACTGCAGCTCGAAGCGCCGCGCGGTCTGACTCCGCAACCCTCGACGCTGCCGCTGCCGCACGCGTATTCGAGCGTCTATCCGAGCCGCTGGGCACCGGACCGGCGAAGCGCCGGATCGCACCGACGGGCGGGAGCCCATTCGCACCGATCCACGACGGCTCCCTCGAACCGACTCGCGATACTGGGATCGCACCGACAGGCGATAGCTCGCTCGCACCAACCATCAGACCGATGATGGCCCTCGGCCAGTTCCGCGACACCTTCATCATCGCGGTCGATGAAGACGGCATCGCGATCATCGACCAGCACGTGGCTCACGAGCGTGTCCTCTTCGAGCGCATTACCGAGCGGCTGACCAGCGGACGGCTCGAGAGTCAGCGCCTGCTCGAGCCGATGATTCTCGAGCTGCCGCCCAGCAGCCGCCACGCGCTCGTCTCGCACGCCGCGGAGCTCGAACGTCTCGGATTCGAGATCGAGGAATTCGGCGGTGAAACCCTGCGCGTCGCCGCGTTTCCGGCGCTGCTGCGCCGCGAGGAGTGTCCCACCGCGCTTCGCGCACTCGCCGAGGATCTCGAGACCGTGGGTAGCACCGCGACGGTGGACGAGGCGATCAAGAAGATCGCCGCGACGATGGCGTGCCATGCGGCGGTGAAGGCGAACGATCCGCTGACATCGGAGAAGATGGCGCACATTCTCGACGAGCTGCGGCGTACCTCGTACTCCACCATCTGTCCGCATGGCCGGCCGGTCATGCTGCGCCTGACCCGGCGCGAGGTCGAGAAGAACTTTCAGCGCATATGATCCGGCGCATGTCGCGACATGCATATAATCCCGGCATGTCGATGCGCCAGGCGATCGTCGTCTTCGTCGTCCTCGCCGGTGGTCAGGTGTTGGCGCAGCAGGCCGCGCCTCCCGGGCTGCCGCCGTTGTTCTTCCGCGAAGAGTGGAAGCAGATCGATCGGCCGGCCAACGCGCCGGCGGACTTCGTGCCCGAAGGGGGTGTGACGCCCGCGGCGGTCACGAACGCGAATCTCGAGCTACGGCTCTACGATCCCAACGCCAAGAGCGTTCCGGCCTATCTCAAGCAGCCACCCGCCGGATCGATTGCGCGAGACTGGGGCGGCCCGTCGTGCATTCAGCTCGCCGGCTACAACCAGAATCCGCCGCCGGCGAAGGTGGCGGCGGGGCAGGCGACCGATCCGCCGAACTTGTGGACGGGCGTCTGTCAGACGGCGGTGGCGGCGACGCTGCGCGACAAGACCAGCTACGTCGATCTCACAGGCCTGGCCCGCATTCGCTGGGTCACGCGAGTATCCGGCTTTCATGTCGTCCGGCCGGTGGTGAAGCTGGCCGACGGCACATGGCTGGTGGGCGAACTACGGCGAAGGCGCGCCTTCGAGCAACTCGACGCTGTTTCTGCAGTCCGAGTTTGCAGTCGCCAATGTGCGCTGGCTGCCGCTCGACATCACACGTGTGGTGACCCGCGGTCAGGCATATGTCGAGAAGCCGGATCTGAGCAAGGTGGACGAAGTCGGCTTTGCCGATCTGCTGCCCGGCAGCGGTCATGGGTGGGGCGGCTTCGTCAACGTCGCGCGGTTTGAAGTCTTCGGGCGGCCGGTGAAGCGGTAATGCGCCGCACACGCCGGCGTTGGTCGCCAATGGCGTGACCGGCACTCGCGACATGGGCGCCGATCTGGATTTCATCATCCCGTTGCACGAACGCTCGGCGTCAGGCGCGACGCTTGCCGCGGTGCGAAGGCAGTTCCAGGCCAAGACGACCACAATGAATGTCGTCCTTTTCGGCGCGACGGGCATGGTGGGTGCCGGCGCGCTGCTCGAGTGCCTCGCCGACCCGCGGGTCGCGTCGGTGCTCGCGGTGACACGATCACCGACGGGCCGGAGCCATCCGAAGCTGCGCGAAGTCCTGCACGCCGACTTCTTCGCCTACGACACGCTGCGCGACCGCTTCGCGGCATGCGATGCGTGCTTCTTCTGTCTTGGGGCGAGCTCAGTCGGCATGAGCGAAACCGCATACACCCGCCTCACCTACGACCTGACTCTCGCTGCTGCACGGGCGATGGTCGCCGTCAATCCGCAGATGACCTTCTGCTTCGTGTCGGGCGTCGGCACTGACAGTACCGAGCGGGGCAGAACGATGTGGGCGCGTGTAAAAGGGAAGACAGAGAACGCGCTGCTGGCCCTCGGGTTCAAGGCCGCCTACATGTTCCGGCCGGGCTACATCCAGCCGATAGGCGACGTGCAATCGAAGACGGGATGGGTGCAGACGGCCTACGACATCGCCAAGCCGCTCTATCCGCTGATTCATCGCCTGCTGCCGAAGAATTCGACGACCACGTCGAATCTCGGCCGCGCAATGATTCAGGTCGCGCTGGCCGGATACCCGAAATCGGTGTTGTACTCCGCGGACTTCAATACACTCGCAGCGTCGCGGTGATCCGGGCCTGGGCATCACTCTACGTGATTGGCGCGCTGCTCGGGTGCGGAGGGTCGGATCGCTCGTCCCCGACGGCTGGGCCTTCAGATGCCAAGACAGAATCGCGTCACGCCGTTCAGTTCCATTGTTGCTGCCTCGGCACGGGGAACGCTGACTGGAAATCGCGGTTGTCTGCATGACGCCCATCAGAACATCCGGCGTAGTTTTCAGGGCACGCGGTGGATTATCTGCCTCCTTGAATTCAAGGGCAGAAAGCGCAACCTGATGACGCCTGGCCATTACACCGAGCTGTTCTTCCTGGACGAAGCCACTGCGCTGGCGGCCGGGCATCGGCCGTGCGCGGAGTGTCAACGCGAACGGTTCACGCGGTTTCGCGACCTCTGGGCCACAGCCAATCCCGAGCTGGCCGGCACGCCTCGGCCTGCCGCGACTGTCCTCGACGTGGCTGTACACCAGGAAAGAGCTGCGACCATCGAGCACGACAACAGATCGTGCATGTCGATTGAGAACATGCCGGATGGCGTCTTTGTCACCGATGACGAACGCCACGCGTATCTGATCTTGGCAGGTCAACCCCTGCGCTGGAGCGCGGCTGGCTATGAGGTTCCACCGAGAGTGCTCCAATATCCCGCACGGGTGCTGACACCGGACTCAGTTGTTCGAACACTGGCTGCTGGCTATCGGGCCGGCATCCATGTTTCAGCGTGTGCGACTCTCGAGCGGAGCAAGTAGGCTGCGGCGTGCGTATTAATCCGTCTTCACGCCGGCGGCGCGCTGCTGCTTGATCCGCTCCCACGCCTCCAACCGCCGTTTGATCTCTTTCTCGAAACCACGTTCGGTCGGCTCGTAGTAGGTCTTGCCCGCCAGCGACGGCGGCAGGCAGTCCATGCCGGTGATGGCGTCGCGTTCGTTGTGGGCGTACTCGTAACCCTTGCCGTAGTCGAGCTGCTTCATCAGCTTTGTCGACGCATTGCGCAGGTGGAGCGGCACCGGCTCGGCGGCCTGGGTGTGCGCGTCGGCGGCCGCGGCGTTGTACGCGGTGTAGACGGCATTGCTCTTCGGAGCGGTGGCGAGATAGATCGCAGCCTGCGCGAGTGCCGTGTTGCCTTCGGGCATGCCGATGAAGTGCGCCGCGTCCTTGGCGGCTACCGCGACGGTCAGCGCTTGCGGATCGGCGTTGCCAATGTCCTCCGAGGCGAACCGTATCAATCGTCTGGCGATGTAGAGCGGATCCTCGCCCGCTTCGAGCATGCGCGCGACCCAGTAGATTGCTGCGTCGGGATCGCTGTTCCGCATCGACTTGTGCAGTGCGGAAATCAGGTTGTAGTGCTCTTCACCGCCCTTGTCGTAGAGCAGGGCCCGCCGCTGAATCGATTGATCGAGCTGGGCGATCCCGAGTTGACGGACCATCGTCTCGGGATCGATCGGGGCTGAACCGGCCGCGAACTCGAGCAGGTTGAGTGCCGAGCGCGCGTCGCCGTTGGCGAAACGGGCGATGGCTGTCACGGCTTCGTCGGTGACGTTGATGTCCATCGTGCCGAGTCCGCGCTCCTTGTCGGTAAGCGCGCGTCGCAAGATGCCTTCGACGGCCTCCGCAGGCAGCGCTTTCAGCACGAACACCTTCGAACGTGACAACAGCGCCGCGTTGACCTCGAACGACGGATTCTCCGTCGTCGCGCCGATCAGCACGATGTCGCCGGCCTCGACGCGCGGGAGGAAGGCGTCCTGCTGCGCCTTGTTGAAGCGATGGATCTCGTCGACGAAGACAATGGTCCGACGGCCGATGCGTCGCCGCCGATCCTGCGCAGCGGCCATGACCTCTTTGATCTCCTTGATGCCGGCGAGCACGGCACTGAACGGCACGAAGTAGGCGTGCGTGACCTCGGCGATGACGCGCGCGAGCGTCGTCTTTCCGGTGCCGGGAGGTCCCCAGAGAATGATCGATTGCAGCAGATCCCGCTGGATCGCTTCGCGCAGCGGTTTGCCTGGCGCGAGAATCTCTTCCTGCCCGACGATGTCGTCGAGGGTTCGTGGACGGACGCGTTCCGCGAGCGGCGTGCCGGGGGCTGTGGCAGGTGGGTCTGAAGACTCGCCTCTACGAGCGTCGTCTTCGTCGTCGAAGAGCGAGCTCATACGCGTTGCCGTCGTGCGGCGTAGACGAGAATCGCACCGGCCACGGCGACGTTGAGTGATTCGACGCTGCCGGCCATCGGAATCGTGACACGCGCGTCGCAGAGGGCGACCGCCTCGTCGGTGAGGCCGGGGCCTTCGCCGCCGAGGAGCAATCCCACGCTGCCGCGCCAGTTGATGGCATCGGGCTCCTGTCCACCGCGAGGGACCGCGGCGATGGTCCGAACGCCTGACTTCCGCATCAGCGTGAAGCCCTGGTGCGTGGCGAGGCCGGCCGCGATCGGCAGACGCAGCACGCTGCCCATGCTGCCGCGCAGCGCCTTCCACGAGAAGGGATTCGCCGACTCGCCGCATACCAGCGCGCCGGTCACGCCGCCCGCTTCTGCGGCGCGAATCAAGGCGCCGACGTTGCCCGGCTCCTGCACGTCGATCGCTGCCAGGATGAAGGCATCGGGCTGCGCGCAGATCTCCGCGGCAGTGATGCCCTTGAGCCCGGCGATCGCGACGATGCCGGACGGGCTCTTCACGGGGCTCAGAGCATCGAACACCGCATCGGACGCCTCGATCACATCGATGCCCTCGCGCTCGAGACGCTGGGCGAGCAACCCTTCTTCTGTCTGCGATGTCAGCCTGGACGCGGCGACAGCCACTGTCTCGAACTGCAGCCCCGACGATCGCGCATCGTTCACCAGATGCGCGCCGTCCAGCAGCACCCGTGTCCCGGTCGGGTCTGGCTGATCAGCCAGCGTTCTGAATGCAGCGACGATCGGGTTCTGGCGGCTGGATATGAGCCTCATGCGGTTGGTGGTGCAGTGGTTGGTGGTTGGTGGTCATGGTTCGACGCTCCGGTCACCACCAACCACGCAACCACTAGCCACTAACCAATATGCTACAGTCTGATTCCAGCAATGAAAGAGCGGATTCTGAAGAATCTCAACGAAGAGATCGCCGTGCTCGAGCGCGAGCTGAAGGTCGAGCTCCCGAAGGAGATTCAGCGCGCGCGTGAGTTGGGCGACCTGCGCGAGAACGCGGAGTACAAGGCGGCCAAAGAGCGTCAGGAGATCGTCAATGCGCGCATCGCGATGTTGAAGAAGCGCGTCGGTGAGATCTCACTGATGAACATGGATCGCATCCCGCGCGACAAGGCCGGCTTCGGATCCACCGTCGAGCTGCGTGGCGCCAGTGGCGACACGATCGTGTATCAGCTGGTCATGCCCGAAGAGGCGGACGTCGAGAAAGGCCTTATCTCCACCTCCTCGCCCATCGGCCGCGCCATCCTCAACAAAGAGGAGGGCGACGAGATCAACGTCACGACGCCCAGCGGTCAGAAGACGTTCGATTTGATCAAGCTCACGACCATCCACGACGAATAGGGCACGTTGACAGCCTACTCACCGGAACGCCGCACGGCCCTGGTCCTGACCGGCACTGGCGCGCACGGTGCGTACCACGCCGGGGTGCTCCGGGCGCTGCAGGAAGCGGGCGTCAAGATCGATCATCCTCGCCGGCCACGGTATCGGCGCCGGCAGCGCGGCGCTCGCCGCGCTCGATGGCGCGGCACGTCTGTGGGATGCGTCCGGCATCTGGCGGTCGAAGACCGCCGCGGGACTCTACGGCTGGCGCTGGCCAATTCGCGTGGCGACGGCGATTAGTATGGTGCTGCTGACGACGCTCCTCACGCCGCTCGCGGTGCTGCTCGTCGGTCTCCTGGTGTATCTCGCCGGCTTCCTGCTCGAGATGCTGCAGATCCGAGCCGGGGCGACGATCGTCTCTGTGTATTCTTCATGGCTTCAATCGGCATTCGCCGGACCGAATCTTCCGACCACAGTGCCGCGCGCGGCCACCATCGCGCTCATCGTGATCATCGGCGTGCTGGCAACGGGAGGTGTGCTCGCCGGCCGATACGGCGGGCGGCCGTCGCGCGCGCGGCGGCTGGTGGTGGCGCATCGTCGAGTGCACCGCTGTCCGCCGACGGCGCACGCGAGTGGTTTGCGACGGCGATCTGGGATCTGATTCGCGGCGCGGCGCCGATTGCGCGGCCATCCATCGCTGTCCTCGGTCGACGCTATTCGGAGGTGCTTGTCGGAGAACCTTGGACAGCCCGGATTTCGTGAGCTCGTGCTCGTCGCGCACCGACCTCGACGCCCGGCGCGACATCGTCGCGGCGCTGCTGGCTCGAATCACATCGTCGCGAGTTCCTTGCGCCGCGTGTCGGACGCGATCGGCGATCCGAGGTGCTCGACCTTGCCGGTGTCGGCCGCGATCACGCGATCGACGTCGTGCTGGCCGGACTGACGCCGTTGCGCGTCTGCGAGCCTTATCCGATCGCGTTTGCTCCGGACAGCTACTGGCGCGGAGAGACGCATCGCGCGTGCGATCGTCCGGGGGCGATTCACCGGCTGCTCGAGGAAGTGGCGGCGGCGGGCGCGCGTCAGGCGATCGTCGTGAGCGCGGCCGCGCCGGTGGACGCGCCGCATCATCTGCGCGCGCCGCGGCTCGATGTTCGCGGCCGCTTCGGTGAGTCGCAGAGCGTCGCCGACGCCGTCGCGCTGCGCGACGCGCTCGAAGCGATGAGCCTGCACTTCGATGCGCTCTACGTGATTCAACCCGGCACAATCCGATCGGATCCGTACGATGTCGACGGCGCGTACGACGAGGCCTCCGACCGGCGACAGAACCTGTCCGAGCTGCTGGAGCGCGCCTACGAGGACGCCTATCGGCAGTTCATCGAGCCGGTCGTCGGCGCCAGCGGTGAACAGCTGGCCCGAGCGCGTGCTGCCGTCGCAGCGAGGTGCGAGCGAGCTGAATCACCGTGACATGGGCGTGCGAGCTGATCGACTGCGACCGCAGACGGGCGCAAGAGATCCTCGCCATCCTGAACGAGGCGATCGAGCATTCGACGGCCCTCTACGACTATCGTCCGCGCACGATCGGCGATGATGGACGACTGGTTCGACGACAAGGAGAAGGGCCGGTATCCGGTGATTGGCGCGGTTGACGAGCAGAACCGTCTGCTTGGCTTCGCGTCGTACGGCCCGTTCAGGTCACGGCCGGCCTACAAGTACACCGTCGAGCACTCGGTCTACGTCGACAAGGACTGTCGCGGTCGTGGCGTCGGGAAGCTCCTGCTGGCGGCGATTGTCGAGCGCGCGCGGCAGCAGCAGTACCACAACGTGATTGGCGGCATCGATGCGGAGAACGACGTCAGCATTGCGCTGCACAAACAGTTCGGCTTTCGAATTCTGCGGGCGGGTCAACCAGGCCGGCTTCAAGTTCGGCCGCTGGCTCGATCTCGACTTCTACCAGCTGATTCTCGAGACGCCCGCGCAGCCTGTTGACGGATGATTCGTGTCCATGTGCGGTCTCGGTGCTCTGACGTGTGCGCTCGTCGGCGGTCGCGAGCTGTGGACGTGAGCGAGCCGGCGAGTCGCCCGCTCCCTGACGTCCGCCGTGATCCGCGGTCGTCCCTGCGCGAGACGATGCCACCGGTCATGTCCGGTGTCGAGCCGTCGCTGCAGGAGCGCATTCGCGCGGCCTACGCATCGCTGACGTCGGCACGGCGGTGCAGGACGACAAGCGACGTCGAGCTCGGACGCGCCTATGGTCAGGTCGGCAAGCTCCTGCTCGCGGCGGAGCTCTACGACCAGGCGGAGCCGCACCTGCTCAATGCCAGAGCCCTCGAGCCCAGGCGAGCTCGCGTGGCCGTACTACCTCGCGCACGCGTATCGATTGAAGTTCCAGCGCCGACCAGGCGATCGCGCATTTCGAGGAAGTCCTTCGGATTGAAGTCCGACCACGTGCCGTCGCTGGTCTGGCTCGGGACGCTGCATGCCGACAGCGGCCGCGCCGATCTCGCGGAGCCGCTGCTCACGAAGGCCGTGTCGCTCGATCCACGATCGGCGGCGGCGCTGTTCGAGCTTGGGAAGGTCGGCGCTCGCCGCTGGCGACGCGGCTCGCGCGGTCGACGCAACTGGAGGCCGCGCTCGCCGCCGATCCGGGCGCCGACGGCGTGCACTACGCGCTGGCGATGGCCTATCGCGCGCGCGGCGACGAGCAGCGCGCCGCGGCGCACGTCCGTCTCTGGCGGGACGAGCGTCTGTATCCCGCCGACCCGCTGATGGCGGAGATCACCGATCTGCTGAAGACCGCCGTCGTCTATCGAGATTCGCGGCACGCAGGCCATGGACGATCGCAAATGGACCGAGGCCGCGGCACTGTTCCGCGAAGGGCTGAAGGTCGCGCCCCGCGACGCGACACTGCATCAGAACCTCGGCACCGCGCTGTATCTCGCCGGGGATCCGCGAGCGGCGGAAGCCGAGTTCGAGGAGGCGTCGCGTCTGCTGCCCGGATACGCGAAGGCGCTGTTCAGCCTCGGCGTCCTCATGGAGGAGCGCGGCCGGGATGCAGGAGGCCATCGATCGCTTCTCCCGGAGCGGTCGCGTCGGATCCCTCGATGGTGAATGCTCGAGCGAGTCTCGCCGATGCGCTGCGCCGCTCGGGCAAGCTCGACGCCGCGATCGCCGAGTACGCCGAGATCGTCAAGATCGATCCGTCGGCGAGCCACGCCCGCTTCGGTCGGGCCATGGCGCTCGTTCGACTGCGTCGCTACGCCGAGGCGCGGGCAGTGCTCGAAGAGGCGACGTGCGCGTGCATCCCGAACAACCCGGTCTCGCGCATGCGCTGGCGCGCCTGCTCGCGTCGGCTCCCGACGATGCGGTGCGCGACGGGCCGCGTGCGCTGGCGCATCATCCAGTCGCTCGAAAAGACGACCACGCCCGGTGTTGACGCTCGTCGAAACCACCGCGATGGCGCTGGCCGAGAACGGACGATTCAGCGGACGCGATCGCTCGACAGCGTCAGGCGATCGCGATCGGCGACGCGAGGCGCGGCGCACCGATCTCGCGATACGGTCTGACGGAGAATCTCCGCCGCTACGAGTCCAGCATGCCCTCACGAGTGCCGTGGGCGGACGACGATCCGGTGCACTTTCCGCGAGCCGCGCCGCGCTGATCGTGTCCTCCTCAGACACGATCTGAGACGGACGCTTACTCGCCGGATTTCGCGTCGAGCAGGTGGGGTAGTTCAGTCCCCTGACCGGGTGTGAGCAGACCCGACTTCGTATACGTCAACAGCTTGTCGCGAGTATCGGCGATATCGAGATTGCGCATCGTCAGTTGGCCGATGCGGTCCTGTGGCGTGAACGCGGATTCGCCCTTTTCCATCGTCAGGCGCTCCGGCTTGTAGGTGAGATTCGGGCTGCGCGTATCGAGAATCGAGTAGTCGTTCCCGCGGCGCAGTTCTACGACGACGTCGCCCGTGATCGGCCGGGCCACCCATCGCTGCGCCGACTCGCGCAGCTTGAGCGCCTGCGGATCGAACCATCGGCCCTGGTAGAGCAATCGTCCGAGCCGGCGGCCGCTTTCGCGATAGTCCTCGATGGTGTCTTCGTTGTGAATGCCGGTGACGAGGCGCTCGTAGCCGATGAACAGCAGCGCCATGCCCGGCGCCTCGTAGATGCCGCGGCTCTTGGCTTCGATGATCCGGTTCTCGATCTGATCGCTCATGCCGAGACCGTGGCGTCCGCCGATCGCGTTCGCCTCGAGCATCAGCGCGACCGGGTCCTGGAAGCGGCGGCCGTTCAGCGCCACGGGCACGCCTTCCTCGAACGTGACACTCACTTCTTCCGGCTTGACGGCGGTGTCGGCACGCCAGGACGCGACGCCCATGATCGGCTCGACGATGCGGATGCCGCTGTTCAAGTGCTCGAGGTCTTTGGCTTCGTGCGTCGCACCGAGGATGTTGGAGTCGGTCGAGTACGCCTTCTCGGTGCTCATCTTGTAGGCGAGCCCGGCGCGCTGCATGTACTCCGACATTTCCTTGCGGCCGCCGAGCTCGTCGATGAACGCCTGATCGAGCCACGGCTTGTAGATGCGCAGCGACGGATTGGCGAGCAGGCCGTAGCGGTAGAAGCGCTCGATGTCGTTGCCTTTGAACGTGCTGCCGTCGCCCCAGATGTTGACATCGTCACTCTTCATCGCCAGCACGAGCATCGTGCCCGTCACGGCGCGCCCAAGCGGAGTGGTGTTGAAGTAGGGAACGCCCGCAGTGGAGATGTGGAAGGCGCCACACTGGAGGGCAGCGAGACCCTGCTCGACGAGCTGCGCGCGGCAGTCGATCAGCCGCGCTTTTTCAGCGCCGTAGAGCGAGCGCCTTGCGCGGTATCTCGTCGTAGTCCTTCTCGTCGGGCTGACCGAGGTTCGCGGTGTAGGCGTAGGGAATCGCGCCTTTCGCGCGCATCCAGTGAAGAGCAGCGCTCGTGTCGAGGCCGCCCGAGAACGCAATGCCGACTTTCTCGCCTGCCGGTACCTTCTGAAGGATCGTTGCCATGCGATCGTCAATCATCGCATGGGTCGCCGGGTCCGAAGAACAGGACCCGGCCTACTACTGTCGACGCAGCATTTCGTCAGAAAATCAGACTCAGGATCTCGCCGATAAGCCAGCCCAATCCCGGCGCCACGTATCCATCGAGGTCGTCCTTCGGGACGCGGTACGCGTGCAGGACACCGGGCAGCAGCTGATAGCCGGCGGGCAGCGCCACCGGATTGTCGATCGACGGTGTCGTTCGCGGCGGATTCACCTCGCACTGCGTCGTTGAGTCGAGCACGCACTTGGCGACGTTGCCGTTGAAGTCCACGTAGACGTCGAACTGCTCGCCGGCGCCGGTCTGCGTGACCGAGTAGTCGTTGTCGTTGCCGGCGAGAATCAGTCGCGCGCCGCCGAGGAGGCGCGGACCGATCGTCAGGCCTTCCCACTTCTCAGCCTGCTTGCCGTTGGGCAGCAACGTGTTCGCCGAGAAGTCGATGAAGACGTCGAGGTCGTTCTTCTCGACCGGAACGACGCCCGCGGGCAGGGGGAGATCAGCGGGAAGCGCGACGCCGGTCACGTCGGTCGCGTTCGTGATGTCGATCTTGTAGACGCGCTTGCTGCCCACGGCATTGGCGCCGGCCGGGTCGTCCACACCGATGCCTCGGTTGTCCCGCTCGATCACCAGAAACTGAGTGTCGTTGATCGCGATGATCGCCGAGACGCCGATGTTGCGTCCCTGGCGGGGATTCGTGTTGCTGGCATTGCCGGGAAGAATGGCATTGATACGGTCGCGGACGGCACTCTGTGCTTCGAGCCGATACAGCAGCTGCTTGATGCTCGAGCCATACGTCGGGCTCCACCGCTCGTTGTCGTACACCACGATGCGGACGTTGCGCCCGTCCCGGCCGTTATTGGGCCCTGGCTCGTTGATGAGCGGATCCTGCAGCACGGCGTACAGCCTCTTTCCGTCCGGAGAGATCGCCAGTCCTTCGTAGCCACGGTTGTCCTGGCGTCCGGCGTTCGCGCCACAGAGCGGTGGCTGAGGAGGGGCGCCCATCGTTCCGCAGGAATCGCGCAGCGCCACGTAGTTCACGCTGCCGTTGGCCATCGGGACGAGGTTGGCGGGCACATCGAAGATGCGCGTGAGCCGGCCCTGGCGATCGAATTCGTACAGCGACGGCCCGTATTCATCCGCCACGAAGAAGTGGCCGGTCCACGGATCGACGGCAAGCCCCTCGGGATCGAAGCTGTGACCGAGGACGCCGGCATTGCCGTTGAGATCGAGAGGGTTCAGGCCGTTCAGCTCAGGGCCTGCACCCACCAGCAGCCCATTCGGATCGGTGAACTTGACCGTCTCCTTGATCCGGAAGTTGGAGATTCGACCGGTGATCGGGTTGATGTCGATGGTGAAGCGATTCAGGCGGGTTCGCATACGCGATCAAGCCGCCGCCGGGGCCGCGGTCGGACAACGCCCACCACTCGTTGCGATTGGGCTCGTAGTAGATGTCGGAGAAGAAACCGAACCGGCCGCCGTTGGCGCCAGGCTGCTTCGTGGCGTCGAGGGTGTTGCCGGGAATCCTGAGACCGTTGACGAACACCGCCTGCGCAGAGACGGTAGAGGCCGGCATGAACGCCAGGGCCGCGAGTGTGCCGAGAAATACAAGGGATCGTCGCATGAGCTGGCAATCTATTGACGAGCCGTGACGACGAGATGACTGGTGTGTCAAATCCGGATAACGGACATAGATCGTTCGGAACGTTCGAATCGTTCGGACGTTCGAATCGTTCGGACGGTCGAATCGTTCGATGATCGTCGGAACGTTCGAGAATGGGTCAGAACGACGAACGATCCGGAACGGGTCGAACGACCCGAACGATCAGGCTTTCACCAGTTTGGGCTGGTGCTCGTGGAGGAACTCGAGCGCCAGCTCGAGCACCTGGTGGGTGAACTCGTCGGCCTGCAGGTTGCCGAACTTCTCCCTGAACGAGCGCAGCGGCACGACGGCCTTGGCCATCGCGCGATGGCCGCCGGCGCTGCCGATGTCGTTGAAGTACTTCCGCACGAACTCGCCGGCGTTGCGCGAGTAGCCGAGATTGCGCACCGAGATGATCAGCGAGTCGTTGACGATCCCTGAGACGATCGTCCACTGCACGTTCTCGAGCTGCAGGTAGAAGTCGGCGACGTAGGGGATGAAGTCCTCGCGCGGCGTGTGCCGAGGAACGCGCAGAACACCTGCTCGATCATCACGCCGTGCTGCTTGGCCTTCACGACGTACTCGAGCCGATCCATCGTGATTTCCGCGCCTTCCATCTTGCGGATCAGCGTGGCGTCGGCCAGCGGGTAGAGGTACGAGAACGCCTCGATGTCGACGCGGTTGGCCTGGCGGTTGAAGAACAGCGTGTCCGACTTGATCGCGTAGAGCATCGCCGTCGCGACGCGCTCGGAGATGTTCATGTCCACGGCGCGCAGGTGCTCGGTCAGGATCGTGGACGTCGAGCCGTAGTCCACGCGGATGTCCTTGTAGATCGCCGTGTAGCCCGGCTGCTCGGGGTGATGGTCGATCACCAGGCCGACGCTGTCGATCGCGCCGCCGAAGTAGTGCGGCTGCACGTCCACCATCGCGATCCGATCGAACGCCTCGACCTGCTCGAGCGTGAGGATCTCGACGTGGATGTCGAGCAGGTTCATCATCCGCTGGTTCTCCGGCCGCGTCACGCCCTGCAGCGCGGCGATGACCGCCGTCTGCCGGTTGCGGTGCAGCACCGTGCGCAGCGCCAGGCCGCTGGCCATCGCATCGGGATCCGGATCGTTGTGCAGGAGGATGAGGACGCGGTCGGCGTCGCTGAAGAACCGCTGATACTGCTGGACGCGGAGGCGGGTGAGCGAGCGGCTGAACTCGGTGAGGAGCGGCCCGCCGAACAGCTCCGAGAGGGCCAGGTAATTGAGCTCGGGGAACAGCGCCTTCAGCTCCTCTTCACGCTCCCGCGTGTGCGAGGTGCCGACGCCGAGCACGTAGACCAGTGTGCCCCCGGCGTCGTAGATGGCCTCGAGAATCTTTTTCAGGCTCTTGCGGCCGTTGTCTTCGACGACGACGCACGTGCCTGGCGTGAGGTCGGCTTTGACATACGTGTCCATCCGGCTGAGGACCGCCGGCGGTCACGTTCAGCCCGCTGTCGTGGAGGCGACGCGCAACGGACTTGCTCTCGACCAGGAACTCGACTTCGAAGCTGGGCAGCAGGATCTCATCGAGCATCCGGATGGCCAGCTCCGTTTGACAGACGGCGAGACACCTCATCGGGTGCTCGCGCCTGTCCAAGGAGACACCCTAGACATACGCTCCAAACGCCCATTATACGCCTCCCGGCCGAGGCGGGTTTATGATCGGCTTTCCATGGGGTTATCGAGGCGATCCGGGCGCCGGTCGTTCTGTCTGGGAATCGGCCGCGATCGTGTGTGGTTCTGCGTGCTGCTCGCTCAGCGCGGGCAGCCGACCTTTCGGGCCGGGACCGAAATCGTCAGCTTCGGGGTCACCGTCTCCGACAAGAGCGCCAACTTCCTGACCGATCTCACCCGCGACGACCTCGAGATCTTCGAGGACGGCAAGAAGCAGACGATCGAGTACTTCGCGCGCGGCGACGAGGACAGCGGCGCCGGAGCTGCACATCGGGCTGCTGTTCGACACCAGCGGCAGCATGGACGCCGACATCAAGCTGTCGCGCTCGGCCGCCGTCAAGTTCCTCAACACGCTGTCGGACGCCAAGGACATGACGCTCGTCGACTTCGACACCGAAGTCCGCGTCGCCAAGTACGGGCAGCTGGACTTCCCGCGGCTGGTCGAGCGCATCCGCGCGCGCAAGCCGAGCGGCTTCACGGCGATGTACGACGCGCTCGGCGTGTATCTCGACAGCGCGGCGGAAGCGCAGGGCCGCAAGATCCTGGTGCTCTTCACCGACGGCGGCGACACGCGCAGCACGATCCGATTCGGCGACGTGCTGACGCTGGTCCGCGCCTCGGACGTCACGGTCTACTCGGTCGGCTTCCTCGAGAACCAGCCGAGCAGCGTGCGCGCGCGAGCAGCGGCTCCGCCTGACGCAGCTCGCCGACGAGAGCGGCGGCGAGGCCTTCTTCCCGTACCAGATGAAGCAGATCGAGGAGGCCTACGACAAGATCCTGATGCAGATTCGCGCGCAGTACAGCCTCGGCTACATCTCGACGAACACCGCGACCGACGGCAGCTGGCGCAAAGTCGAGATCAAGGTCGCGTCGTCCGGACTCCAAGGATCTGCGCGTCCAGTCGCGCAAGGGCTACTTCGCGCCCTACCGCAAGTAGGTCCCTGGTCTGGTCTGGTCCGAGTCCGGACGCCCGGATCAAGCCGGACCAAGGCCAGCACAAGCGACCAAGGACCGTACAATCCTCGTCTGCCATGCCGTCCGTCTACGATCAATTCAAGCTGGTCAGCGACTTCGAGATCCGCGGCGATCAGGTTCGCGCGGTGCCGGAGCTCGTCGAGGGACTGAACCGCGGCGACGGCCACTCAGGTGCTGCTCGGCGTCACCGGATCCGGCAAGACCTACACGATGGCGCAGGTGCTGGCGCGGGTGAACCGGCCGACGCTGGTCATGGCGCACAACAAGACGCTGGCCGCGCAGCTCTATCAGGAGTTCAAGCGCTTCTTCCCCGAGAACGCCGTCGAGTACTTCGTCAGCTACTACGACTACTACCAGCCCGAGGCCTACGTCCCGGCCACCGACTCCTACATCGAGAAGGAAGCGACGATCAACGACGAGATCGATCGCATGCGGCTGTCGGCCACGCGCTCGCTCTTCGAGCGGCGCGACGTCATCATCGTCGCCAGCGTCTCGTGCATCTACGGCCTGGGATCGCCGGAGGCGTACTACGGGCTGCTGCTGGCGCTCGAAGTCGGGCCAGCGGATCGATCGCGATCAGATCCTGCGCAAGCTGGTCGAAATCCAGTACGAGCGCAACGACACGGAGTTCGGCCGCGGCACCTTCCGCGTCCGCGGCGACATCGTCGAAGTGGTGCCGTCGTACGAAGAGCACGCGCTGCGCATCGGCCTGTTCGGCGACGAGGTGGACGAGCTGGCCTGGTTCGACCCGCTGACCGGGAAGGTCCTCCGCCGTCTCGACAAGGTGGCCGTCTACCCGAAGTCGCACTTCGTGACCTCGCGCGATCGCACGAAGCTGGCCGTCGAATCGATCAAGGCGGAGCTCGACGAGCGCCGAGGTCAGCTCGAGTCGGAAGGCAAGCTGCTCGAAGCGCAGCGGCTGCACCAGCGGACGATGTTCGACCTCGAGATGATCCGCGAGATCGGCTACTGCCACGGCATCGAGAACTACGCGCGGCACCTGACCGGCCGCCCGCCGGGCTGCGCCGCCGCCGACGCTGCTCGACTACCTGCCGGACGACGCGCTCGTCATCGTCGACGAGAGTCACCAGACCGTGCCGCAGATTCGCGGGATGTACTTCGGCGACCGCTCGCGCAAGGAAGTGCTCGTCGCCTACGGCTTCCGGCTGCCGTCGGCGCTCGACAACCGTCCGCTGAACTTCGAGGAGTGGGAGCAGCGGGTCAAGCAGGTGGTCTTCGTCTCGGCGACGCCGGGGCCGTACGAGCTGTCGAAGGCCGGCGGCGTCGTCGTCGAGCAGGTGATTCGGCCGACCGGGCTGATGGATCCGCCGATCGAAGTGCGGCCCGTGCGCGGGCAGGTGGACGACCTGCTGCAGGAGATCCGGCAGCGTGCCGAGCGCAAGGAGCGCGTGCTGGTCACGACGCTGACCAAGCGAATGGCCGAGGATCTGACGACGTACTACCAGGAGCTGGGCGTCAAGGTGCGCTACCTGCACTCGGACATCGACACGCTCGAACGCGTCGAGATCCTTCGCGACCTGCGGCGCGGGGTCTTCGACGTGCTGGTCGGCATCAACCTGCTGCGCGAAGGACTCGACCTGCCGGAAGTCTCGCTCGTCGCCATTCTCGACGCCGACAAGGAAGGCTTTCTGCGCTCGGCCGGCTCGCTGATTCAGACCTCCGGCCGCGCCGCCCGCAACGTCAACGGGCGGGTCATCATGTACGCCGACACGGTGACCGCGTCGATGAAGAGCGGCGATCGACGAGACCGAGCGCCGTCGCGCGCTGCAGGCGGCCTACAACGTCGAGCACGACATCACGCCGGAATCGGTCGTGCGCTCGATCGACGACGTGATGTCGAGCGTCTACGAGCGCGACTACATGACGCCGGCGCGAGCGCGAGCGCGAGACGTTCCGCACGCAGGCCGAGCTCGATGCCGAGATCGCCCGCCTCGAGCACGAGATGAAGGCCGCCGCCGCCAATCTCGACTTCGAGCGCGCCGCGTCGCTGCGCGACTCGCTCAAGGCGCTGCGCACCCGCGACCTCGGCCTCTACCAGTCTGAACACGGGCCGGTAGCCGGTGTTCGACCTGCTCGAGCGCTGGCTCAAGAGTGCCGTCCTCGAGGTGCAGGAGTACGTGCGCCTGCAGGTGGCGACGATCCGCGGCGCGACGTCTCCGCCGTTCTACTTCCGCGACATCGTCGAGCAGTTCGACGCCATCGGCGTCGGCTCGCTGACGGTCGTTCTGCTCACCGGGTTCTTCACCGGTGCGGTGCTGGCGCTGCAGTCGGGGATCACGCTCGATCAGTTCGGCGCGCGGCCGTTTGTCGGACGTCTGGTCAGCGCGTCGATGATGAAGGAGCTCGGGCCGGTGCTGACCGGACTGATGCTGGCGGGCCGGATCGGATCGGGCATTGCCGCGGAGCTCGGATCGATGGTCGTCACCGATCAGATCAACGCGCTGCGCGCGCTCGGCACCGACCCGGTCCGCAAGCTCGTCGTGCCGCGCGTGCTGGCCGGCTTCTTCATGGCGCCGATCCTGACGGTGATCGCCGACACCGTCGGCATCCTCGGCGGGTGGCTGATCGCGGTGTTTCAGCTGCGCGTCGCCTCGAGCGTGTACTGGACGTCGGTGATCGATGGCCTGTATCCGAACGACGCCTGGATGGGGCTCATCAAGCCGTTCTGCCTCGGCTACGTCATCGTGACGATCGGCTGTCACGTCGGTCTGCGGACGCACGGCGGCACGCAGGGCGTCGGCCGCGCGACGACGCAGCGCGGTGGTCGCGGCGTCGGTCGCGGTGATTGCCGTGGACTTCTTCGTGACGCAGGCTGTTGATTACGCTGTTGTATTAGCGGTCGGCGGGTCTCAGAACAAGACCCGCCCTACGCGTACATGGCTGACGCATCGATCGTGCTGAAGAAGGTCTCGCTCGCCTTCGACGACAAGGTCGTGCTGAAGGATGTCAGCTTCGAGCTGCTGCCGGGCCATACCAAGGTCATCCTCGGCGGCAGCGGCTCCGGCAAGTCCACGATCCTGAAGCTCATACTGGGACTGCTGAAGCCGGATGGCGGCACGATCATCGTCAACGGGAAGCGCGTGGACGCGATGACCGAGCTGGAACTGATGAAGGTGCGGGCCGACATCGGCATGGTGTTCCAGGAGGGCGCGCTCTTCGACTCGCTGACCGTCGAGGAGAACGTCGGCTACAAGCTGTACGAAGAGAGCGACGTTGCCCGAGGAAGAGGCGTATCGGCGCGTGCAGGAGGTGCTCGGGTTCGTCGGTCTGCAGGAGTACATCGACCGCATGCCGTCGGAGCTCTCGGGTGGACAGCGGCGGCGCGTGGCCATCGCGCGGGCGATGGCCGCCAAGCCGGGCATCCTGCTGTACGACGAAGCGACGACCGGGCTCGACCCGATCACGGCGATGACCGTGGACGAAGAGATCGATCAAGCTGCGCGACCTCGAAGGCGTCACCTCGATCGTCGTGACCCATCAGCTGCGCGACGCGTTCTTCGTGGCGACGCACGAGGCGGTGCGCGCAGGGCAGCTCGCATTCGGATCGCGCAGGCCGACGCCGAAGAAGGCCGACGAGGCGGAGTTCATCATGCTGAAGGACGGCGTGGTGTCCTTCGAGGGCAACGCGACGCGAGCTGCGCGCGTCGTCGGATCCGTACATCAGGGAGTTTCTGTCGTAGAGAGGACCGAGTCATGCCGCGCACGCGATCGCTGGCCTGGGCCGAGTTGAAGATCGGACTGATCATCGATCTTCGCCTCGTCATGGCGACGCTCGCTCATCTTTCTGCTCACCGGTTCGAGCGGCTTCTTCTGGCAGCGCTATTCGATCAAGACCGTGCTTCCCGACGTCGCGGGCTTGAAGGAGGGTGCACCGGTGCGCGTGGCCGGCGTCGACAGTCGGCACGGTGACGGGCGTCGAGTTCGTCGGCGATCGCGTCGAGGTCTTGATGGAAGTGCTCGAAGGAGAACCGTCCGCGGATCACGACGACGTCGGTGGCCACGCTCGGGCTCGGTGTCGCTGCTCGGTGAGTCGGCGATCGACATCACCGCGTCGAGCGGCGGCACGCCGATTCCGGACTGGGGCTACGTGCCGCTCGCGCCGCGCCGTCGGATCGCTGGCCAACGTCGCCGAACAGGCGAGCGCCGGCCTCGAGGAGGCGACGCGCGCTGGTGAAGGACATCCGCGCCGGGCGCGGCACACTCGGCCGTCTGTTCACCGACGAGGCGCTCTACCGCGAGCTGACCGGACTGGTCTCGTCGGCGGAGATGGTGGCGAACAACATCAACCAGGGCCGCGGCACGCTCGGCCGGCTGGTGAACGATCCCGCGGCGGCCCGGCCGCTCGAGGGCTCGCTCGAGAACCTTCAGGCGATGACGGCGCGTATCCGGGCATGGGGAGGGGAGCCTCGGGCAAGCTGCTGAACGACGATTCCCTGGCGACCTCGCTGAAATCGGCGACAGCGCGAATCTCGACGCCTTCACCGGCCGGATCAACCGCGGTGAAGGGACGCTGGGAAAGCTGGCCACCGATCAGGAGCTGTACAACCGGTTGAGCTCGGTGTCCGAGCGGCTCGACAAGGTCGTCGCGGCGCTCGCAGCAGGGCGAGGGCACGGCCGGCCAGCTGCTCCACGACAAGCAGTTGTATGAGAACATGAACGGAACGATGGGCGAGCTGCGGGATCTCGTGGCCGCCATCCGCAAGGATCCGAAACGGTTCTTGAACGTCAGAGTGAGTCTGTTCTGACGCGGAGTGACGACGATGTCGAATCAGCAGGGAATTGGAGCCGGAGGCGTGCTGTTCGCGTTCGTGGCCGGTGCGGCCGTCGGCGCGGCGGTGGCGCTGCTGTTCGCGCCGGCCAAGGGCGAGGAGACGCGCGAGTATCTGAGTCAGCGTGCGCAAGGAAGGACGCGACCGGGCCACCGAAGCCGCGCGAGCAGGGACGCGAGATGGTCAATCGAAGCGCGAGAACGCTGACCACCGCATTCGATCGCGCCCGCGAGCAGTTCCAGGCGGCGACGCGTGAGGTCGGACCCGACGCGTGACCGACGTTTTCCTCGGCGTCATCGCGGTCTCCGTGCTGGCGATGGCCATCGGTCAGGTGGCCGCCGTCGTGATGGCGGCCCGCGCACGTGCGGCGCGTCGGCGAGCGACTCGGACGGCTCGAGGAGACGATTCGCCCGATCGTCGCCAACGTCGCAGCAGCATCATCCGACGACGCCGCACGTGCGACCGCGATCGCGACGGCACAGGTCGAGCGCGCCGAGCGGCTCATGGACGATGTGACGCGCCGCGTGGACGAGACGATGACCGCCGTGCAGGAGACGATCCTCGGTCCGGCGCGCACCGGCTGGGCGATCTTCCAGGGGCTGCGCGACGTGCTCGGCGCATTCTTCGATCGCGGGCCGCGTCGCGTCGCGTCCGCGCTCGCACGGACCATCGCCGGCCGCCGCCGAAGACGATGCCTCGTTCATCGGCTGACCTGTGACGCAGCCGTCCTCTCGATCGCCGCGGGTGCTGCCTCGTGGTGTGGATCGCCTGCACCGCGTTCCCATCGCTCGTCGCGCAGAGTCCCCGCGTGCCGCCCGCCCCGGGTCTGGTCTTCGCGTTCGAGGCTCCGCGTCACTGTCGGTGCGCCGGTCGAGATCGGTCAGGTTCCGCGCGGCCGTCGGCGGATCGTGTCGATCCTGGCGGGACGTTCGAGGGCCCGGCATCAAGGGGAAGGTCGTGCCTGGTGGCGCCGACTGGCAGATCATTCGCGCCGACGGATTCAGCGAGCTCGACACGCGCTACACGCTCGAGACCGACAAGGGCCAGATCGTCTACGTGCAGAACGCCGGCATGCGTCACGCCGCGCCGGCGGTGATGGAGAAGCTGCTGCAAGGGCGAAGTCGGTCGATCCGTAGCTGGTCTACTTCCGCACGATCCCCACCTTCGAAACCGCCGCACCCGATCTGCAGTGGCTCACGCGGGCGGTGTTCATCGGCACCGGCGAGCGCTATCCCACCGAAGTCGTCATTCGCTTCTGGCGAGTCGAGTAGACGGCGTACGTGGGCCTGAGCGGTCGTTCCCGTCCTCTGTATTGACCTGCGTCAGCGCCGGTGATACAAGCACCCCTGTTCACCGGGAGGATCGCCATGGCGCGTTGGTGCTCATCGCCTCCAGTCTGTCGTCTTCGCGTGCGCGCTGCTCGTACCGTCAGCGGCGCTTGCCCAGGAATCGAAATCCGCCGCCGTCGCGACCGAGCTGACCCGTCTGCTCGATCAGGCGAAGCTCGATAGCATCGCCGCCAAGCACGACGTCGCCGGGCAGTACGTCAGCGCGCTCTACATCGCCGGCAGTCAGCTGCTCGTGGTCAGCGCGAAGTATTCGCAGCCGGCGCGGATGGACTATCTGCTGAACGAGAAGAAGTATCAGGAGATCTACCAGGATCTGAACAGCGCGTCCGAGCAGCAGTCGAAGGTGTTCGTGATGGATCTCGGCGCCAACGGGCTGCGCTTCAAGCGGGAGAAGAACGAGCTCGATACCGCCGACGTCTCCGGCAAGAGCGTCGTCTTCGACGGCGACTGGGACAAGGCGAAGATCTCGGAGGCCGAGTACCGCAAGACGTACGAGACCACCGACGCGCAATACACGCAGATGCTGCAGGCGCTCGTCGCCGCGCTCAAGAAGCCCTCGTAGCAGGCGCTCACGCGCCAACGTGACGAGGCACAAAAAGGGCAGCCCTTCGGGGCTGCTCTTTTTGCGTACGCATCCCGCAATCGTCGGGCCCGTCCTTTCGGACGGGCCACGGTGCCGGTCTGTTGGACCGGAGGATGTTGTCGACCCGGGCCGGCCGAGTTAGACTGATCGTCTGGTCGGGCGCGTGGCTCAGCGGTAGAGCATTCGCTTCACACGCGAGGGGTCGGTGGTTCGATTCCACCCGCGCCCACCAACCTTAACCCCTCCAACAGACTATTTGACAGGACTGCCGCGGCAATCGTTGCAATTTGGCGAGAGGCCGAAAGGGCATTCGTTTGCACGCTGAACATCGGCAACTTGCGCGCGTGGCTGCTGATCATCGGCATGATGCTGGTACCGATGGTTGCCGGTCGCCTTTTGTTCTAGGAGCACGCACATGCGCACTCTGATCTGGTGTCTCGCCTGGTGTCTGAGCGTCGTCATTGCCCCGGCGGCGATGGCGCAGGACCGCGGCCTCGCGATCGAGTACACGGTCAAGGTCGCCGACATCCCGGGTCAGCTCTTTCACGTGACGACCGACATCAGGAACATCAACCAGCCGGTGCTCGAACTCTCGCTGCCGGTATGGTCCCCCGGCTGGTACGTGATCGAGAACTACGCGAAGAACATCCTTCGCTTCCGGGTCACCGAACCGGGCGGCCGCGAGCTGCGGCCTGCGTGGGTGCGCAAGCAGACGTGGCGCATCGACACGAAAGGGATCTCGCGCGTCGTCGTCGAGTTCGATTACCTGGCGAAGGTTCTGTCCGCGAACCAGGCGCGCATCGCGCCCGACTACGCGTTCTTCACCGGCACGCAGCTCTTCCTGATGCCCGAGGGTCATCGATCGCGGCCGAGCGTGGTGCGGTTCGATGTGCCGACCGGCTGGAAAATCGCCAGCGGACTCGACGAGACGGCCGACCCGATGGTGTTCACGGCGCCCGATTACGACACGCTCGTCGATCAGCCGACGCTGATGGGGCAGTTCGACGTCACCCGGTTCACGGTCGACGGCAAGCCGCACGACGTCGTCGCCAATCCCCCGGGCGTGTTCTCGGCGGAGAAGACGCGCACGTTGGCCGGGCATCTGTCGAAGCTGGCGGAAACGCAGGGCAGGATCTTCGGCGGCCTGCCGTACCGGAAATTCGTCTACTTCTATCTCTTCCGGCCCGCCGAAGCGAGTGCGCACGGTGCTGGAGCACCAGAACTCGTTCGTCGCCATCTGGAACCCCGACGCGCTGCCGCTGCCCGACGACATGGTGGGGCAGGCCGCGCACGAGTTCTTTCACGTCTGGAACGTCAAGCGCATCCGTCCGGTGCAGATGTGGCCCTACGACTACGCGAGGGAGAACGAGACGCCGCTGCTGTGGGTGTCCGAGGGCTTCACGAGTTACTACGCCGGCCTGACGTTGTATCGCGCCGGGTTGAGGGACGCCCGGAGCTTCGTCGGCGAGGCTCGCGAGGGCGATCGGGGAAGTCGAGGGCAACGAGGCACGGCGCTACATCTCCGCGTCGGACTCGTCCACGTCCACGTGGATCGGCTATGACAGCCCGCTTCCGTTCAGCATTTCCTACTACTCACAGGGGCGGAACCTCGCAGGGCTCCTCGACCTCTCCATTCGGCACGACACCAACGGCGCATCGGGCCTGGACGAGGTCATGCGGGCGCTCTTCACGGACTTCTACCAGCGCGGCCGCGGATTCAGCACCGAAGATCTGATTCGCGTCGTCAACCGCATCAGCAGGAAGCTCGTACGAAAGCTTCTTCAGCCGGTACGTCTCCGGCACCGACGTGCCGCCCTACGAGACGATTTTCGGCTACGCCGGGTATCAGGTCGAACGCGCGACACGAAAGATTCCCTTTCTGGGCGTGAACCTGGATACCTTGGGCCGGGTGACAGGTTTCCCTCCCGGCTTCGATGCCGCGACGTCCCGTTTGCAGCAGGACGACTTCATCGTGAGCGTCGACGGCCAGACGCTGGAAGGTCAGCCCGCTGGGACCATCTTCCGTCTCCTCAACGAGAAGTTGGATCGGAACGTCAGGCTCAGGATCCGGCGCGGCGGCGAGGAACGCGAACTGGACATGACCGTCAGGTTCGTCGAGCTCGCGAACTATCGGATCGTCGAGAGCCAGTCGCCGACGCCGGAACAGTTGAAGATCCGGGAGAGCTGGCTCAAACGGTAGCTGGTCGCTGGCTAACGGGCCAAAATGGTTTCCAGAGCGTCTCTTGCAATCTCCCCGACTGAACTTGTTACAAGCCCCTTTCTCAGGGCCCGCACGCGATCGCGCGCGTGCGATCGATCACGATGATCTGATCCCGCACGTGTGATCGCGGTTCCGATGGCCGGCGCAATACCGGCCCTCGATGACCCAACGTGCCGCGGCCTTGTGCTTACACAATTCTCTGTTGGCGAGCGAATCTGTAATCGGCAGACGCTGAAACCGGCCGCAGCTGCGGAAAACCCCAATATTTCCGCGGTGGCCTTGATATTGCCCCACCGAGCGTGATTCTCCCCCGGGAATCACACTCGACATGTCCGATACGACTGCGCCCATTTCACGACGACAGTTCTGCGCCGGCGCCTGCATGGCCTCCTGCGCGGGGTTAGCCACACTCGTAACCGCCTGCGGCGGCGAGCTCGCCCACGGGGCCAAGCGGCGGCGGGGGCGGCGGCGGCACGGTCTCGGACCTCACTACGCTGCAGGGCCCTTTGCCAATTCGCGTGTGCGGGTTACGACGACCGCGACTCCGCTGGCCAATGTTGGTGGCGCGGCGCGGGTCGAATCCGCGGCCGGCTTGTTCCTCATCACGCGAATCAGCGACGTTGCCTTCACGGTCGTTGACGGCACCTGCACGCACGAGAGCTGCCCGATCGGCGGCGCGACCGACACACAGTATGTCTGCCAGTGTCACGGGTCGCGATACAGCCGCAACGGGACGGTGCAGCAAGGTCCTGCCAGGGCCAACCTCCGGCAATTTGCCAATTCGTTCGCAGACGGCGTGATCACGATCACGGTCTGACGCACGGGGAGCACGCATGGCTCGACTGAATCCAGAGATCGATCATCTGCTGCGCCGCGCCGGATTCGGCGTCAGCGCCAATGAGATCGACACCTACAAAGACATGTCGTTCACCCAGGCGGTGGCGCATCTCGTCGACTACGAAGGCAGCCCCGATGACGTCGACGAGCGGATCGGACGTCCCGATCACGCCAGGGTGATCCCCTCGAAGAACTCGATGCGCAATCTCTTCGCGCCGGACATCGACATCGACGACGCGCGTCAGCGCTGGCTGTTCCGGATGCTCCACACCCGGCGTCCGCTGCAAGAGAAGATGACGCTGTTCTGGCACAACCACTTCGCCACGGGCTACAGCAAGCTGGCAACCGACTCGGGCATGTTGCAGGGCGCGAAGCTGCTCGTCCACAAGGCTGGCGTGCTGCAAGGCCCGGCCGGACAGGTCGAGACGCTTCGCCGGCAAGCGCTTGGCAACTTCCGCAACATGCTGCTCGACATGGCCAAGGATGCGGCCATGCTGATCTGGCTGGACGGCAACACCAACACGAAGGCGAAGCCGCAAGAGAACTTCGGCCGCGAGATCATGGAGCTCTTCACGGTGGGCGTCGGCCACTACACCGAGCCGGACGTCTATGCCGCCGCTCGCGTGTTCACGGGCTGGAATCTGAAGGGGTCGACGAACTACACGAATGACGACTACGCGGACATGAACGCCTATCAGGAGTTCGCGTGGCGGCCCGACCAACACGACACCGGCGCCAAGACGTTCTCGTTCCCGATCTATCCCGACGGCAGCCGCACGATTCAGCCGCGCAGCGAGTCCGATGGCTATCAGGACGGCATCGACCTGATCAACGCGCTGGTCATGCATCCGGAAACCGCGCGCCGGTTCGCCAGGAAATGGTGGAACTTCTTCATCAGCGAGATTCAGCCGCCCGATCCGGCGTTCGTCGAGGCCACCGCGAACGTGTATCTGCAGAACCGCAGCGAGATCCGGCCGGTCATCCGCTTCATCCTGACCTCACCGTGGTTCACCAATCCGGCGAATCAATTCGCGCGCTTCGCCTGGCCGGTGGAGTACGTCACGCGGTCGATCAAAGAGGTCGGATGGCAGAACCTCGAGCTCGACAAGGTTCGATCGCCGATGGCCGCCATGGGAATGTTGCTGTACGAGCCGCCCAACGTTGCGGGATGGCACCTTGGCGTCGACTGGTTCTCGACCGGAACGATGCTGGCGCGTGCAAACTTCGCGGCGACGGTCGCGGCCAACCAGAAGGATTTCCTCGCTGCCTCACTGATCGGGGAGGTGAACAGCCCTGACGGCCTGCTTGCGACGATGCTCGACCGCGTGACACCGGCGCCGTTCGATCAAGCGCCGCAGCAGGCGCTGATGACGTACCTGCTCGCCGACGGTGCGTGGCGGGGCACCGAGTCGGAGCTCACGACGCGAGCGTCCGGACTGGCGCGGCTGCTGGTCGGCTGCTCCGAATACCAGTTGGTGTAGAGGAAGCGACCATGAGCGTATCTCGACGAATCTTCATCCGCGACGGCGTGGCCACGGTGACGCTGGGTCTCGCCGCTCCCTCGTTCCTGAGCGCCATTGCGCACGCCCAGAGCAGCAATCCGAATCGGCGTCTCGTGGTGGTCTATCTTGGCGGCGGCAACGACTCGCTCAACACGCTGATCGGCTATCGCGACGCCGCGTACTACAACCGCCGCCCGAGCATTGCCGTGCCTGCAGGTCAGGTGCTGCAGGTGGGCACCGACGCGTCGGGCATGACGATGGGCCTGCATCCACGGCTCGCGGGTCTGCACGCCATCTTCAACGAGGGTCGCCTGGCGCTCGTGCAGCGCACCGGCTATCCGAACTCGAGCCGCTCGCACTTCGAGGCCAGCGACGTCTGGGGCACGGCGAATCCTCAGATGTCCACCGGCTCGGGCTGGCTCGGTCGCTATCTCGATACGCTGCCGCGCCCGCTCGACGCGCTGGCGGCGTGGAACACGACAGGCGAAACACCACGCGCGCTCCTCTCTGGTGTATCAGGTGTACCGGCGATCCCGAACGCGAGTACCTACACGTTTGGAAGCCCGAATCGCGGTCAAGCGGCGCTGCAGGAGCGAGCGGCGGCCCAGACGATGGCCGTCAACCCGGCCGTAGGCCGTCCGCACCTGGCCTACCTGAACGGCGCCAGTCGCGGAGCGATTGAAACGCTCGATCGCGTCGCGCTGGCGTCTCAGTACACGCCGACAGTGGCGTATCCGAACAACGGGTTCGCGGGGTCGCTGCGCACCATTGCCGGCGCGATCGTGCGGGGCATCGGCTCACGCGTGTACTGGACGACCACGGGCGGCTACGACACCCATGCCGAGCAGGGTGGCGGCGGTGGCGGAAGCTACGCGAACTTGATGGGCACGCTCGGCGATGGTCTGGGCGCGTTCTACGCCGACATCCGCAACCAGGGCCTGGCGGCTGACACCACGATCATCGTCTTCTCCGAATTCAGCCGGCGCGTGTCCGAGAACGGCAGCGCGGGCACCGATCATGGTGCGGCGGGCCTGATGATGGTGCTCGGCGGTTCGGTGCGCGGCGGACTGTATGGCACGGCCCCGCAACTATCGCCCGGACACCCAACGCTCGAAAACAGTTCAGGGGACGTTCGTTACGAGACCGACTTCCGGTCGGTGTATGCGCGCCTCCTCGATAACTGGTTGGGTGTGAACTCGGTGCCGATTCTCAACGGTGATTTCCGTGCCGGCGCGCCGGCTGTGTTCTAGGAATTTCGCGATGAAGAACGTGACTCGAATCAGTGTGACGCTGTTCGCGGTGATGAGCCTGGCCGGAGCGGCATCGGCTCAGACTGCCGGGGACACCGCGACACGGCCGGCGAACTCGAGCTTCCCCTCGGTGACGTTCGGTGTCGTCTCGTTCCTGCAGTACGCCGCGGAGCTGCACGAGCAGGATGGCTACAACTCATTCGACGTCACCCGCGGCTACCTCAATATCCGGGCGCGGCTCAACGATCGCGTGAGCGTCCGATTCACGCCGGATGTACGGCCGACCACCGACGCCAGCCTCGACCGGAACCTGGCGCTGCGCCTCGAATACGCATCGCTCGACGTCCAGGTGACCGACAACATGCAGGTCATGTTCGGCCTGCACGAGATGCCGTGGCTGACATTCGAGGAGACGCTCAACCGCTACCGGGTGCTGGGGCCGTTCTTCTCCGAACGAGCGTGGACGGACGATTCGTTGGGGCTGCTTCCGGGACCCACCGACCTTGGCGCGAGCGTCAAGTACAGTCGCGAACGATCGGATTTTCATTTCGGTGTCTACAACGGCGAAGGCGGTGGCCGCGCCGAGATCGACGCGTACAAGAGTTTCGATGGCCGCGCGACCTTCCGTCCGTTCGCTGAAGACAGCGAGCTCGGGAAGGTGAGCATCTCCGGCTTCTACCAGTACGGCTGGTACGCGGAGGACCGCCCGCGCAACGTCGCCATCGCGATGGGCGCCTACGAGAGCACTCGCGTCGCGCTCACCGCGCAGTATCTGCAAGCGACAGACAACCCGTTCATCGCCCAGGACGTTCAGCGCCGCGGGATGTCGTTTTTCGGTGAAGCGCGTCAGGGGGTGACAGGCTGGGCAGGGATCTTCGGTCTCGATCTCCTCGATCCGAATGCCGAGGCCGACGGTGACAACCGCCGCCGCATGGTCTTCGGCGGTGCGCACTGGAACGAGTTCGGGCGCGGAAGGCTGGGCGTGGTCGTGTCGCTCCAGCAGGAGTATCAGACGTCCAACTCGCAGCTGCTCAGCCGACGCCTGCTCGCGCAGACACACATCGAATTCTAGGCGCGGGGATTCGCCCTCTCCTAACTGAACGACGACGAGCCTCGTCCTCGAGCGAGGCTTCGTCCGCTTCACTCCCGCAGACGCGGACCAGCGTCCCCTCAATCTCGACCGACATCCAAACCGTCCGCGACATGTCGCGATTGATACGCGAGCAATGACGTGCGCCTCGCATGCTCTGCTGCGTTTCTCCACGTTGGCACCGACCTCCCTGGCGATGTGGGGCGAGGCACCAATCGTGCACAAATGTGCAGCAGCATGGGAAACGCAGCAGTCGTGCGTGAGGATGGCACTCGTGGAGTGGTCGTCGCCTCCGACGACAGAGGTCAGCTGATCGTCGGATTCGACGACGACACCCGACTCGTCGTGCCACCGCACGCGCTGCGGCGACAGGACGATGGCACGTATCGCCTCTCCGAATCGGACCGTCTCGAGCGCGCCGGTGGCGATGCGCAAGAGATTGTCATCCCGGTCGTCGCCGAAGAGCTCACGGTCGAGAAAGAGTTGGTCGATCGCGGCAAGGTGCGCGTCACCACTCGCGTTGAGTCTCACGAAGAGACTGTCGAGACGCCCGTCGTCCGCGAGGAAATCATCGTCGAACACGTCACCAGGAACACGCTGGTCGAGGGGCCATCACCTCAAGTGCGCGACGAGGACGGCGTGCTGGTCATTCCACTGCTGGAGGAGGTCACCATCGTAGAGAAGCGACTCGTGCTGCGTGAAGAAGTGCGCGTCTCGAGGCGCCGGACGACCACCAGCGGTCAGCAGACCGTTGTCCTCCGCCGGGAGGTCGTGGACGTCGAACGTGAAGAGCGCGATGGCGTCGAAGCAGTACCCGGCGCACGCCCGGTTCGAAAGGAGTAGGTCATGAGAACGGTGATTGGCTTGTTTGACGAGAAGAACGAGGCAATGCGCGCGTATACCGCGCTGTCGCACGAGGGCTACGCGAAGGCAGACCTGGACATCCTCACCAGTGATGATGCCGACGACAGGCCAAAGCTGGCGCACATGCGCGAATGGATTCCTGAACCCGATGTCACGACCTACCTGGAAGGCGTCAAGCATGGTGGAACGATCATCACTGCCAATGTCGCCGACAGTGCCGCCACTCGCGCCGCCGAGATCCTGTCGGGCTACAAGATGGTCAACCTCAAGGATCGCACCACCGAGCTCAAGAAGACGCGCAGCGATCTCACCCTCAGCGATCCGGCCCGGAACGACAACGTGCTGGAAGTGGTCGAAGAGCAGCTGGAAGTGGGCAAAGAGTCGGTCGAGCGCGGACGCATGCGCATCTACAACGTCGTGAGCGAGCGCGAGGTGGCGCAGGACGTGGGGCTGCGCGATGAGACGATTCGTGTGCAGCGCCGGCCGGCGAATCGACAGGTGAAGATCGATCCCGACCTATTCAAGCAGCGATCGTACGAGATGGTCGAGACCGACGAGATCGCCAAAGTCGCCAAGACGGCTCGGGTGA
Source organism: uncultured Acidobacteriota bacterium (assembly GCA_963728305.1). GTDB lineage: Bacteria > Acidobacteriota > Vicinamibacteria > Vicinamibacterales > UBA2999 > Gp6-AA40. The sequence continues at coordinate 224,651 of CAVSKE010000016.1, read as the reverse complement.
TCGAAGAGGTGTCGCTCGGCAAGGAAGTCGCCCAGAAGGTCCAGACGATCAAAGAGACGCTGCGTCGTCAGGACGTGCAGGTCGAAGAGGTACCGGCGGCGCGGCCCTACAAGGAGTACGAGACGGACTTCCGCGGGTTCGTCAAGACCAACCTGGCGAAGAACGGCGTGACCTACGAGAACCTCGAGCCCGCATTCCACTTCGGTCACAACCTGGCCACGCGCGAGCCGTTCCGCAGCAGTCCGTGGACGGCCGTGGAGGCCGACTCCAAAAAGATCTGGGAAGAAAAGAATCCCGGCACCTGGGCCCAGAACCAGGCAGTGATCAAATACGCGTGGGAGCGGGTGCGGAGCGCCCGATAGCACCCGAACGTCCATGACGTGGCGCGCGCGCCGTGGCCGTCAGGCGATCAGCGAGGAAGGAAGGAGAAGCACGCCAGTGATGAATCTGATCAACCAAATGCTCGGTGATTTCCGTGGCGACGCGCTCAAGAACGTCTCCACCGTGCTCGGCGAGAGCCCGGGACAGACCCAGACCGCCCTCGGCGCGGCCGTACCGGCCCTGGTCGGCGGTCTTGCCAACCGGGCGACGAATGCAGGCGAAGCGAACGCCCTGCTCGACCTGATCCGCGGAAATCATTTCGATTCGGGTGAGTACGCAGATACTGCCAGCGCACTCAAACCGAACGCACTCAACCGGCTCATCGACACCGGCCGGCCGCTGCTGGACTCTGTGTTTGGGAGCCGAACCGGCTCGGTCGCCGAGTGGGTGTCGTCGCGGGCTGGTGTCAGCCGGGCGTCGGCGTCGTCGCTGCTCGGACTGGCACTGCCACTGGTCCTTGGACAGATCGGCCGCCAGGTAAAAGGCGCCGGCTGGAATGCGTCGAACCTCCAGAGTCTGCTCGCCGGACAGCGGGGCTTCCTGCAGGAAGCCCCGGCGGGACTCGCGGGGATCCTGAATGACAACTCCACCGGCGCAGCCCAGGTCGTGGGCAACTACGATCGCGACACACGCGCGCGTGCCGTCGGAACCTACGAGACGGCAGCGCCGGTTCCAGCGCGACGTGCATCGTGGCTCTGGGTTCTGCCGCTACTGCTGCTGATTCCCCTCCTCGGCTGGCTGCTGTCGCGCCCGACAGAGGAGCCGGTCCGGCAGGTGGCCGTTTCGCCAGCGGTCGTCGATACACCACGGGCGGTGACAACGCCGGCGCCGGCACTCGGTGCGTTCGTCGATAAACGGCTGCCGAACGACATCGCGCTTCGGATTCCGTCGAACGGCGTCGAGAGCCGGCTTCTCGCCTACATCGAGGATCCCGCGCGGCCGGTCAGCACCGAGACGTGGTTCAGTTTCGATCGGATCGCATTCGAGTCCGATTCGGCCAGGCTGACGCCACAGTCGAAAGAACAGCTCCAGAATATCGCCAACATTCTCAACGCCTATCCGCAGGTGAAAGTGAAGATCGGCGGTTACACGGACAACCAGGCTGACGCCGCCTACAACCTGAAACTCTCGCAGGAGCGTGCCACCAACACGATGAGCGAGATTGCCAGTCTCGGAATCGCGCCGGCACGAATGGAAGCGGAAGGATACGGAGAGACCCACCCGGTGGCCGACAACTCGACTGCGGAGGGACGCCAGCGCAATCGACGGATCGACATCCGCGTGACCGACAAATAACACGCCGACGTGAACGCGATCTATTCGGCGCTCTGGACGAGCGGTATTGAGATTGGCGCAGCGGGTCTGATCTGTGGCGTTCTGTACGCCACAGTCGCCGCTGTGCTCTCTCGCGTGGCCGCAAGCCGGAGCGCCCTCGCGACGTGGACATCGATTGTCCAGCGACGGACGCGGAACGCTCTCCTCACCGCGTTCGTCGTGCTTGTCGTCGGCATCGTCGCCTACAACGCCTGGCTGGCGTACAAGGGCGTCGATGCCGGAGTCCACACGACTTCGCTCCTTACCTCGATCGACTCTAGTGTCTGGATCGCCTTCGCGCTGGCGCTGGTGAAGCTCACGCTCGCCAGCATTGGTGTCGTGATCGGTACGCGAGTGGTGCGTCGGCTGCTGCACCGCGCCGAAGCGGCGATCAATCACTGGGATCGCATCAGCAGCAACAACAGCAGCCTGCGCGCACTCTTCCGCGGCCTGGAGCGCATCATCGTCAATTGCTCCTGGATGCTGCTGGCGATCGTGGCGTTCCGCTGGTTCGGCCTCCCACAGAACTTCAGCGACACGCTATTTCTCATCCTCCGCATCTATCTCATCATCGTCGTCGGCGTGCTGGTCGTCCGCTGCACGACCGTCATCGTTGATACCCTCGACGGATGGGCCAGGCGCTCAGCAGAGCATCGCGGCTGGGCTCGCTACTACGATCACGTCCGGCCGCTGGTGCCCACGTTCCGCGCCTGTGTGGAATACGCGCTGTGGATAAGTCTGGGAGCGCTGGTCGTCCTCCAGATTGGCTCCATCGGCCATTTCGCAGCCTGGGGACCGCGACTGATTCAGGCGATTGGGGTGTTCTTCGCCGCGCGCCTGATCATCGAGATCGGTTCGCTCGAGATCGGCAACCGCATGCTGCCGAGCACAGGTCTCGACCCCGGCGATCGCCGGCGCCGCGAGACGATGTTCCCGCTCGTGCGCACCGCCTTCACGTATGCCGTCTACTTCGGCGCCGCGGTTCTGATTCTCAGCCGCCTCGGCTTCAATCCGATGCCGTTCCTGGCCGGCGCCGGCATCCTGGGTGTCGTCATCGGTTTCGGCGCGCAATCGATGATCAACGATCTGGTCTGCGGCTTCTTCATCCTCTTCGAGAACACATATCTGATCGGGGACATTGTCGAGATCGGCGATACCCGTGGCGTGATCGAGGCCATCGACTTCCGGACAACGAAGATCCGCGATGCCGACGGCCGCCTGCACATCATCCGCAACGGCGACACCAAGCTGGTGATCAACTATTCGAAGGATTACACGCGCGCGGTGGTGGCTGTGGAGGTCGGCTATGACGCCGATATGCGGGTTGTCTTCAGCACGCTGACGCAGGCCGGCGAACGTCTGCGCGCCACAGATCCGGATGTTCTGGACGACGTCGAGCTCGGCGGAATTTCGGCGTTCGGCGGCGATCACATGACGGTGCGCATGTCGGTGCGCGTGAAGCCCGGCCGTCATGAGTCCGTCGCTGCCAACCTCCGGCTGGCGTCAAGGAGATGTTCGACGGTCAGGCCTCTGGAGGGCCCCGCAAGACCCTGATTCCGCGACAGCACAACATGCGCCTCGCGCACGAACGTCCCTCTCACATGTCCTCGCCACGCTGAGTTCCCCTGAGGTCACGCGTAGGACTCGAGCGTAGATGTCCCGCTTCTACTCGCGGGATGTCGAGGCTACCGCGGGGCTCCGCGGTGGCACGCGATTCGCGCGTGCCGGAAATCTGCGGGAAATCCAACGGCATCCTTCTTGAGTCAAGGATGACGGTCCATCCCTTCGGGAGCCGCTCATGACACGTCCACAGACACTCGCGGCAGAGTTCATCGGAACGTTCTGGCTGGTCCTAGGCGGGTGTGGCAGCGCGGTCCTTGCGGCCGCGTTCCCCGAGGTCGGCATCGGCCTGCTCGGCGTCTCGCTCGCGTTCGGTCTCACCGTGATCACGATGGCCTACGCGATCGGCCACATCTCCGGATGTCATCTGAACCCAGCCGTTTCGATCGGACTTGCCGCGGCCGGTCGCTTTCGTTCGTCCGACGTGCTGCCCTATGTTGCTGCACAGGTGAGCGGGGCCATCGTCGCGGCAGTCACGCTCTATGTCATTGCCAGCGGCAACCCGGCGTTTACACTCGACGGTGGCTTTGCCGCCAATGGGTATGCGGAGCACTCGCCCGGCGGATACTCGCTCGTCGCCGGGCTGCTGGCCGAGATCGTCCTCACCATGCTGTTCCTGATCGTCATCCTCGGGAGCACCGATGAGCGCGCGCCGAGTGGCTTCGCACCGCTCGCGATTGGCCTGGCGCTCACCGCCATCCATCTGGTGGGTATTCCGGTCACGAATCTCTCGGTCAATCCTGCGCGAAGCACCGGGCCGGCGGTCATCGTGGGCGGCTGGGCACTCGCACAGCTCTGGATGTTCTGGGTTGCCCCGATCGCCGGCGCGCTCATTGGCGCGCTGTCGTACAGCTGGATTGCGCGCCCACACTTCACCGAACAGCTCTCGCCGACGGCAGTTCCGACGGCGACCCGACGGAGCGCATAGGTGCGAGAGGATCCCGGGTCTACTTCAGGGTGAACGTCATCTGAAGAGCCACGCGCACAGCGACCGGCTTGCCGTCCTTCGTTCCCGGCTTGAACAGCCATTGCTTCGCCGCTTCTACCGCCTGCGTGTCGAGCCCGTATTCCTTGTCGAGCGACTGACTCACCGTCACGTCGCCGACCTTGCCATCGTCGAGGACGACGACGTCGAGGAGCACGGAGCCCTCGATGCGGGCGTCCATCGCTGCCGCGGTGTAACCGGGCTTGACTTCTCGAACTGGGCTGGGGAGCGTCACGCCGTCTTTTGACGTGAAGATCTCCTGCGTTGAGACTGACGCGCCCGCCGTCGAGACCACGAGTGCCAGTACCGCGACTAATCGTCGGTTCATCACGCCCTCCTACGTAGTGTCCGCACTTCAGGCCGGACGCCAGGTCCGGCTAAAGCCGGACACTACACGGCAAATAGGACGTCACACCGTGCCGTATAGCCGGTCGCCGAAATCGCCGAGGCCCGGGCACGATGAACTTGTGAGCGTTGAGCTCCTTGTCCACGACCGGCGTGAAGACGGCGACGTCTGGATGAGCGCGCTCGAGCAGCGACACGCCTTCGGGTGCCGAGACGATGCAGATCATGCTGATGGCCGTCGCACCGGCGGCCTTGATCAGATCGATGGCGGCCACGGCGCTGCCGCCGGTGGCGAGCATCGGGTCGATCATCAGGACGTGACTCTTCGTGAGGTCGGGCGGCAGCTTCGAGTAGTACCTGGAGGCGATCGCCGTCGCCTCGTCTCGCTGCAGGCCGATGTGGCCGACACGGGCGGTCGGCAGCAGTTCCAGCACCGCGTCGAGCATGCCCAGCCCGGCACGCAGCACCGGCACGACGACGACATCTGTAAGTACGATGCGTCCGTCGGCCGGGCCGAGCGGCGTGGTGACCGTGGCTGCCGACGAGGGCAGGTCGCGCAGCGCCTCGGCGGCGAGCAGCACGCTGATGCGGTTGGCCGCGCGGCGGAACGCCGGCGGAGCCGTGCGCGCGTCGCGCAGCTCCATGAGCGCGTCGTGCACGAGAGGATGCGTAATGACGTGAAGAGGCACGGGTGAAATAGTACTAAAATCCCTCTATGCGCATCCGGGTTCTTGCCCTTGCCGCAGGCATGGTCTTGGCCCTCGCCGGGGTGTCGGCCCAGAACGCCCCGCGCCAGGTCTCGCTCGTCCTGGTACTGGTGGCACGGTGGTGACGATGGATCCGGCCAACCGCGTGATTGCCAACGGCGCAGTGGCGATCGACGGCACCGACATCGTCGCCGTCGATACGGCCGAGAACATCGCGAAACAGTTCCGCGGCCGCGAGACCATCGACGCTTCGGGTCAGATCGTGCTGCCGGGTCTGATCAACACCCACACCCACGCGGCCATGGTGCTGTTCCGCGGCCTGGCCGACGACCTCGCGCTCAGCGAGTGGTTGAACAAGTACATCTTCCCGGCCGAAGCGACAGACGGTCTCGCCGGAGTTCGTGCGCGCCGGCACGCGGCTCGCGGCGCTCGAGATGATTCAGTCGGGCACGACGACCTTCGCCGACATGTACTACTTCGAGGAGGAAGTGGCCGCCGCGACGAAAGCGGCCGGCCTCCGCGGCGTGCTCGGACAGACGATCATTCAGTTCCCGGTCGCCGACGCCAAGACGCCGGCCGACGCGCTCGTACGCGCCGAGGCGTTCATCAAGACGTTCAAGGACGACCCGCTCATCACGCCGGCTGTCGCGCCGCATGCGATGTACACGCTCGACGGCCCGACGCTCAAGGCCGCGCGCGATCTGTCGAGGCGCCACAACGTGCCCACGTTGATTCATCTGGCCGAGACGCGCGACGAGATTCAGGCAGCGCAGGAGCGCTTCAAGTCGTCGCCGGTCGCCTATCTCGACAGCCTCGGCTTCCTCGGGCCAGGCGTGCTCGGCGCGCACGGCGTGTGGGTGTCCGACGCCGACATCGCCGTGCTCAAGGCACGCAGCGTCGGCATCTCGCACAACCCGGAAAGCAACATGAAGCTGGCGAGTGGCACCGCGCCTGTGCCGGCCTACCTGCGCGCGGACGTGGCCGTCGGGCTGGGCACCGACGGCGCCGCCAGCAACAACGATCTCGACATGTTCGAGGCGATGCGGTTTGCCGCGCTGCTGCACAAGCACGCGAGCAGGGATCCGCGCGCGTTGAGCGCGCATTCCGCGCTGGAGATGGCGACGATTCGCGGCGCACGCGCGCTGGGGATGGACAAGCGCATCGGGTCGCTCGAGCCACGCAAACGCGCCGACCTGATTACCGTGTCGGTCGACCGGCGCGCGACAGACGCCGATGTACGATCGCCATCTCGCACCTCGTCTACGTCATCCGCGGTGACGACGTGCGGAACACGATCGTCAACGGCCAGGTGCTGATGCGCGATCGCAAGGTGCTGACGCTCGACGAGCAGGCGGTCATCGCTGAAGGCCGAAGCTGGAGTCGAGAAGGTGCGGGCCGCAGTCAAGTAGAGGCAGGCATGTCCTTACGCACTGTCGTGGTCGTGATGCTGGCCAGTGGCGTGCTCACGGCCGTCACTCGTGCTGTCGCAAGACAACAAGACCGAAGAGCTGATGGCGAAGACAGCGGCCTACGTGGCGCAGTTCGTCGATCAGTTCTCGAACGTCGTCGCCGAAGAGACGCTCGTCCAGGAGACGACGATTCCGCGGCGCAAACGCACGATGCGCTCCGACTTTCTGCTGGTCCGTTATCCAGGCGATTCACAGTGGCAGGTCTTCCGCGATGTCGCGGAAGTGGACGGCAAGCCGGTGCGCGACAAGGAAGAGCGGCTGACCAGGCTGTTCCTCGAGCCGGCGTCGAGCGCGGTCCGCCGGGCCCGGGAGCTGCAGGAAGCCGGCGCGCGCTACAACCTGCTCGACATCGGCACGCTGAACAATCCGCTGCGTGGTCATCGCCTTCCTCCAGGATGCCTATCGCGAGCGTTTCAGGTTCAATCTGGCCGGTCTCGACAAGAAGCTCGGACCGACGGTCAGGCAGGTACAGTTCCAGGAGTTCAAGGTGCCGTCGCTCATCAAGGGAAACAGCAATCAGGACATCCTGTCGCGCGGCTCTCGTGTGGATCGAGGAAGACACCGGACGCGTCGTCAAGACCGAGCTGCGGATTGGCGGCCGCTCGTCGCCGATCTCAGTCATCACGGACTACAAGTTCGACGAGGAGCTTGGCATCAACGTGCCGATCGCGATGCGCGACTGGTATCCGGACGGCACGGGTGAGATTCGTGGCGTCGCCAGCTACAGCGGTTCCGACGGTTCCAGGTCAAGACGGAGGAATCGCTGAAGTAGGTCTGTAGATGAGGCGCTCGACGCCTACGTTCCTGCGACAATGCGGAAGGTATGGCTGTTCGAGTCCGCTGTCTCATCTGCGGCGTCATGCTGAGCCTGGCCAGGCTGTCGGCGCAGTCGCCCGACATCGACGTGCTGATGCAGCGCGTCGGCAACTACGTTCACGGATTCATCGATCAGTTGTCCAACGTTGTCGCGGAGGAGCGCTACGAGCCCGACCGTGTGCGCCGCGGCAACGGGCGGTTGCGTTCGGACTTCCTGCTGGTGCGAAAGCCCGGCAGTGAGCGTCAGTTCCTGACATTTCGCGACGTAGTCGAGGTCAACGGGCGGTCGGTTCGAAATCGCGAGGAAGCGCTGGCCAAACTGTTTCTGCAGACGTTCGACAGCGCGATCGCCCAGGCCAATGCCATCTCCGCGCACAGCGCGGACTACATGTTCCCGGGTAGCGATCCGTTGCTCGTGATGGTCTTTCTGCAGCCGGAATATCAACCCCGCTTCACGTTCACACGGGGCGACGTCGATCAACCGCTCGGGCCGGATATCCGGCGAGTTCACTTCGAGGAGACGACGGCACCCACGATGCTCCGGCAGGAGAACGGTCTCGACCTGCCGACGCGCGGCACGATCTGGGTGTCGGAGCGGACGGGAAAGGTGATGAAAACCGAACTTCGTCTGGGCAGCGAACCGACCACGACGACGATCACGACCATCTTCGGACGCCATGAGCCGTTGAGCATCGACGTGCCTGCCGTGCTCGAGCAGACCTACTATCCAAGTCCGGGCGAGGTCGTGAAGGGCATCGCCAGGTATTCGAATTTCCGTCGTTTCAATGTCTCGACCGCCGAGAAGATTGACGCGCCGGAGCGCTAGTGGCTAGTCGTTCACGACGGCGATGTACGGCAGGTTCCGGTGCTGCTCGCTGACAGTCCAGTCCATAGCCCACCACGAACTTGTCGTCGATCGTGAAGCCGACGTAATCGACCTTGACCTCGATTTGCCGGCGCGACGGCTTGCTGAGCAGGCATGCCGTGCGCAGCGAGCGCGGTGCGCGTGCCCGCAGGATGTCCTGCAGGTAGGTGAGTGTCAGCCCGGTATCGACGATGTCCTCGACGATGACGACGTCGCGGCCTTCGATGCCGGTGCCGAGATCCTTCAGCAGCTGCACCTGGCCAGACGACCGCGTGCTGTTGCCGTAGCTCGAAAGCGCCATGAAGTCGAGCGTCACCTGACCGGGAATCGCGCGAGCGAGATCGGCCAGAAACATGAACGCGCCCTTGAGCACGCAGACGAAGTGGACGCCGTCGGGGTGATCGCGGGCGATTTCGGCAGCCAGCGCGCGCACGCGCTGCTGGATGTCATCTGCGGAAATGAAGGTCTGCATGCCTTGAGCCATCGAAGTCCGCAAGGGTAACATAGCGACCCTCGTGAAGCGGTTTCAGATGGTCACCGAGGCAGACGCGCGCGTGCTCGAGTACGGCAGCACGATCGTGCTCGTCGCGGGTGGCCACATCACGCCGCTCGCGCAGGACACGCTTGAAGGCGCGCCGCATCTCGGTCGTGCGCGAAGGCGCCGATCCCGATGCCGCGTCGCTGGCGCCGACGGCGGACATTCGCACGGTCGCGATCGCCGGCGATCACAGCTCGGTGGCGCTTGAAGTCCGCCCTCGTGCAGCACCTGCGCGGCCGCGGTGTCGCCGTGCACGATCTCGGCACGGCGACGAGCGATCCGGTGGACTACCCGGATACCGCGTCAGCGGCAGCCGTCCAGGTCGCGCGCGGAGAAGCCGATGCGGCGATTGTCATCGACGGTGCCGGCCTCGGTTCGACGATCGCCGCCAACAAGATCGCCGGCGCGCGTGCGGCGATGTGCCTGAACGAAACGCTGGCCCGCTACGCGCGGCAGCACAACGGCGCCAACGTGCTGGCCCTCGGCGCGACGCTGGTCACGCGCGACGAGGCGATTGCCATCGTGAACACGTTTCTCGAGACGCCGATGCGCGAGCCGCGCTACATCCGGCGGCTGGCGAAGATTCGCGACCTCGAGACGCGGCCCGCGCAGCTGATGCAGAACGTCGATCTCCAGCGCCTGATTCAGATCATCGTCGAGGAAGTGACCGCGGCCGACCTCGTCGCCGTCGCCGCGCGCGCTGTCAGTGCCACTCGGTGCTCTACGAGTGCTGTCCCGATCGGATTCGCGGCGTGCTCGAGGCCGGCGCGACGCGGCTGGGACTGCACGCCATCGGGCGGAGCGGCTGGCACGGTCGCCGGCATGATCGATCACACGCTGCTGAAGCCGGACGCGACGCGCGACGGACATCGAGGCGTTGTGCCGCGAAGCCGCCGAGTACAGCTTCGCCAGCGTGTGCGTGAATCCGACGTGGGTGGCGACGTGCGCGCAGCACTGCTCACGGGCACGCCGGTCGTCGTCTGCTCGGTGGTCGGCTTTCCGCTGGGGCGACCACGCCGGACACCAAGCACTACGAGACGCGGCGCGCGATCTTCGACGGCGCGCGCGAGATCGACATGGTGATCAACGTCGGCGCGCTGAAGTCCGGCGATCTGCGCCTGGTCGAGCGCGACATCGAGGCCGTGACCGCCCCGTGCCGCGAATTCGGCGCGGTGAGCAAGGTCATCATCGAGGCGGCGCTGCTCACCGACGATGAGAAGGTGACGGCGTGCACGCTGGCCAAGGCGGCCGCCGCGGACTTCGTGAAGACCTCGACCGGGCTTCGGCCCTGGCGGCGCGACAGCGGCCGACGTCGCGTTGATGCGCCGAGTGGTCGGCGACGAGATGGGCGTGAAGGCCGCGGGCGGCGTCCGCGACCTCGACGGGCTGAAGGCGATGGTGGCGGCCGGCGCGACGCGCATCGGCGCCAGCGCCGGCGTGCGCATCGTGCAGGAGTCCCGCGGGCAGAAGCCGGCGCGCGACCGGGAAAGGATATTGATGTGCGATATCTCACAGCGCTCGTCGCGGCGTGTGTGCTCGTCCTGTCAGGGCCGCCTGCGAAGGTGGCCCTCGTACGTGGTAGCGTGCTCAGTCGCCGGCGTCGGTGCTGGCGCCCACCGGAACGCTCCGTGCGGTCTTCCTCGGCAGCAATCCCGTCCACGGACGCGTGGACGCCAAGACCGGCGTGGCCGACCGGTCCGGTGCCGGATCTGGTTCGTGGAACTGGCGCGGACGCTGAAGGTGCGTCGACGATGCTTCCGGCGCCGGATGCCGCCGGGCGTGATCGCCGCGCTCAAGAACGGCGCGGCCGACATCGGGTTTCTCGCCTACGACGAGACTCGCGCGCGCGAAGTGGACTTCGGTGCCGGCCTTCATCGTGATGCACAACAGCTATCTGGTGCGGGCCGACTCGCCGTTGCAGAAGACGGCCGACGTGGACCGCGCCGGCGTCACCGTGGCCGCGATCAAAGGGCAGTCGCAGCAGCTGTTCGTGAGCCGCACCTCGAAACAGGCGACGATCCGTGTGCTCGACACCATGCCGCCGCAGGCGGAGCTCGAGTCGATTCTGCTGGGCAAGAGTGTCGATGCGTTCGCGATCAACCGCCAGCGTGGGCTCGACGCGCAGGCGGCGTCCGGCGGCAAGCTCCGTCCGCTCCCCGACAACTTCATGGACGTCGATCAGTGCTTCGTCGTCGAGAAGGGCGGCGACGGCGAAGCTGAAAGCCATCGAGCAGTTCGTCACCACGGTTCGCGCAGTCCGGATTTCATCACTGCGTCGATCGAGCGCGCGAAACTCGCCGGCGTCTCGCCCGCGCGGAAATGATGGAGAATGGATGTTTTGGGCAACCTGACTCGGTTGTGAACTGGAGGACTTGGTGGCGAATCTGAATACGGAGCAACTCCGGCGTCTCGCCCGTCTGGGCGCGATTGCGCGGCTCGAACAGTTGAAGCAGGAGGAAGCGGCGATCCGCGCCGAGTTTCCCGAGCTCTTCGGGCGCGGCCGGCGCCGCGGCGGTTGCAGACGTCGGCCAAGCCCGGGCGCCGCGTCAGGAGAAAGATGTCATCGTCGGCGCGAAAGGCCGTCTCCGAGCGGATGCGGAAGTACTGGGCCGAGCGCAGAAAGGCGAAAGGGAAGTAGTTGATGCGTTCCGGCCGTCTGGCCGTCTGGCTCGGACTGGCCGGTGTGCTCCTGGGATCGCGGGTCGCGGCGCAGAGTCTGACGCCGGGCCCGCCTGGTCCCATCTTCGTCATCGACGTCCGCGGCGTGACGAGCGGTATCCCCACCAGCACCGGCCTTTATCCGACGGTTCCCGATCGGCGGCAGCGTGCCGTCGCGCGGCTTTGGCTTCGACGTCGGCGGCCACGTCTATCTCTTCAACCTCGGTTCCGCCCGTGTCGGCCTTGGCGTCAACGTTCTCGGCCTGCGTGGCACCGCCACTGACGCGACGGCGACGATGGGCATTGTGGCGCCGCAGCTGTCATTCAACTTCGGCACGTCGGATGGGTGGAGCTATTTGAGCGTCGGCGCCGGAACCGCTCGTGTGCAGGCCGACGAAACCGGCACGGTCGAGCGCGATCAATGCGGGCGGTGGCGCGCGATGGTTCATCAAGCGCCACCTCGCCGTGGGGTTCGATCTGCGCCTGCACAGGATCGTCGGCGACGGTGACATCATCGGCCGGTCCACGCTGTTCTCGGCGTCGGTCGGATTCTCGGTGAAGTAGCGGGTCCGGCTGAGGCCGGCTAACGGTCCGGCTGAAGCCGGACACTACATCGACGAGCGAAGGATGGAGCGGGAGACGGGGATCGAACCCGCGACATCGAGCTTGGGAAGCTCGCGTTCTACCGCTGAACTACTCCCGCATCAGGGTGCCTTCATTGTAATTCAAGATGCAAAATGCAAAATTCAAAGGCCTGTCTGACTATTGCATTTTGCCTTTTGCATTTCGAATTACCCGCGAATCACCGCCAGCACCTCGTCGCGCTTCTTCTCCATCAGCTCCGGCGTCCTGCGCCTCGAGATTGAGACGCAGCAGCGGCTCGGTGTTCGACGCCGCGGACGTTGAAGTGCCAGTCGGGGTAGTCGACCGAGATGCCGTCCATCCGCGCGATCTGCGCGTCCTTGTAGCGCGCCTCGATCGCCGCCAGCTTCTTCGGGCACCTCGTCCATGCTGCGCCAGCTTGGTGTTGATCTCGCCGGAGATGAAGTAGCGCTCGCGGAACGGCTGCAGCAGATCGCGCAGCGACTGGTTCTTCTTCGACATCAGCTCGAGGATCAGCAGCGCCGGGATGAAGCCGTTGTCGGCGTAGTAGAAATCGCGGAAGTAGTAGTGGCCGGTGACCTCGCCGGCGAAGATGCCGTCCTCCTGCCGCATCCGCTGCTTGATGAACGCGTGGCCGACGCGGTTCATCAGCGCCCGGCCGCCGTACTTGCGCGACGGTGTCCCTGCACCGCGTGGCTCGCGCGCAGGTCGTAGATGATCGTCGCGCCCGGGTGCTTCAGCAGGAACGCCTCGGCGAGGAGTGCGGTGATGAAGTCGCCGGAGATGAACTCGCCGCTGCCGTCGATGAAGAAGCAGCGATCGGCGTCGCCGTCCCAGGCGATGCCGATGTCGGCCTTCTGCCGGATCACTTCCTCGGTGATGTCGCGCCGGTTCTCCTCGATGAGCGGGTTGGCCTCGTGGTTCGGGAACGTCCCGTCGATCTCGAAGCACAGCCTGGTCGTCTTGCAGGGCAGCCGGTCGAACAGCTTCGGCGCCACCAGGCCGGCCATGCCGCTGCCGGCGTCGAGCACGACGTTGAACGGCTTGACGATCGCCGGATCGATGAACGACATCACCTTCTCGACGTAGTCGGATCGACGATGTCGCGGGTCGTGAGCCGGCCGCGGCGTCGCGGCGGGCGGCGGCAGGCGATCGTTGGCGATCATGTCGCGGATGTCGCCGATGCCGGCGTCGCCGCTCAGCGGCAGCGCCTCGGCGCGCACCATCTTGATGCCGTTGTACTGTCCGGGATTGTGCGAGGCCGTGATCTGCGCGCCGCCGTCGAGCTCGTCGTCGGACGACGGCGAAGTACAGCATGTCGGTCGGCCAGCATTCCGTAGTCGACGACGTTGGTGCCCTGCTCGCGGACGCCTTCGATGAACGCCGCGGCAATCGACGGCGACGACACGCGCATGTCGCGCGAGACGCCGACCTGCGCGGCCGTCAGATACGCGGCGAAGCCGCGGCCGATCTGCGCGGGCGATCGTCTTCGTTGATCTCGCCCGGGTACAGACCGCGGATGTCGTAGGCCTTGAAGATGCCAGGGTTGATGTCCATCATGCTCTGGTGAAGTCGGTCAGTGTCGTCTTGTCGCCGAGCACCGCGCCGCCGTCGACGGACGCGTTGCGCCCGAGGTGGCAGTTGCGGCCGAGGATGGCGTTGTGGACGGCGGCTTCGCGGCTGACGCGGCAGTTCGGCCAGATGATCGCGCGCGTCGATCGACGGCGTCTTCTTCGATCTGCGTCTGCCGGCCGATCACCGAGTACGGGCCGATGCGCGCGCCGGCCTTGACGAGCACGCCTTCGTCGATGAAGCAGGGGCCTTCGATCGTCGCGCCCTCCTCGATGCGCGCGTCCGGCGCGATCGACCGTGCGCGACGTCGGATGCGTTGGCGAACGGCGCCGCCGCGAAGCGGCCGTCCATGATGTCGCGGTGCACCTGCGTGTACTTCTCGGGCGTGCCGATGTCGATCCAGTAGCCGTCGTAGACGTAGGCGACGAACGTCTCGCCGCGCTCGACCAGCGACGGGAAATAGCTCCGCTCGATCGACCACGGCACGTCGCTCGGAATCCGGTCGAAGGTGTCGGGCTCGAGGACGTAGATGCCGGCGTTGATGTTGTTGGTCGTGATCTCGTCCGGCTTCGGCTTCTCGAGAAACCGCTGGATGTTGCCGTGCTGCGTCGGTCTCGACCAGGCCGTACGCCGTCGGGTTCTCGACCGGCGTCAGCACGATGGTCGCGCGGGCCTTCCGCTCGCGGTGCAGGCGGATGACCGCGCGCCAGATCGATCTCGGTCAGCACGTCGCCGTTGAAGACGACGACCGACTCGGTCAGCTTGTCGCCGGCGTACTTGATGGCGCCGGCGGTGCCGAGCGGCGCCGGCTCGACGACGTAGCGGATCTTGATGCCGACGTCCGAGCCGTCGCCGAAGATCTCCTCGATGCGCCGCGGCTGGTAGTTGAGGCTCAGGATGACTTCGTCGATCTCCGGCACCTGCTTCAGCAGATCGATCTGGTAGTGCAGGAATGGCCGGTTGAAGATCGGGCACGATCGGCTTCGGGGTATGAATCGTGAGCGGCCGGAGCCGCGTGCCCTTGCCCCCGGCCAGAAGGATCGCCTTCATGACAATCCACGATCATACACGATGGTAGAATGCGGCAGCCACCGATGAATCTGCCGAATACGCTCACGCTGGTGCGGATGTTTCTCGTGCCGCTCCTGGTCGTGGTGCTGCTGACGGAGTTCGAGGGCCGCCGGATTCTCGGCATGCCGAAGGAGCTGGTCGGCGCGGCGATCTTCGCGCTCGCCTCGATCACCGACTGGCTCGACGGCTACCTCGCCCGCCGCCGGCGGCAGGTGACGTGGCTCGGGCAGATGCTCGATCCGATTGCCGACAAGCTGCTGACGTCGGCGGCGTTCATCTCGCTGGTGCAGCTGGGCCTCGCGCCGGCGTGGATGGTGGCGCTCATCATCGGCCGCGAGTTCGCGATCACCGGCGCTGCGCAGCCTGGCCTACACGCAAGGGCATCACCATTCCGGCCTCGCCGCTCGGCAAGATCAAGATGGCGTCGCAGGTCACCGCGATTCTGCTGCTGATTCTGGGGTGGGGGCCGCTGCCGTGGCTGGCGCCGATCGGCCACGTCGCGCTGTGGGTGGTGATGGTCGCCGCGGTGGTCTCGGCGGTGGACTACTACCGCCGCTTCCAGCGGCTCCTCAACGCGCGCGTCACCGACGTCAACGTCGCGCGCCAGCGGCGTGCGGGTTAGCGCTTCGCTTCAATTCCCAACTGCACCAACGCACGCCAATTCCCGACTCCCAACCCTTCCAATTTCCAACGCCCAAGAACTTCGATTGGCGTTGAGAATTGGGCGTGGCTTGGCAGTTGGGCGTTGGCAGTTGGAGTTACTTTTGTTCAGTCTCGCGTCGCAGCGCCACGTAGTCGCCTGACTCGATCGCGTCGAGCGACACCGTCACCAGCACCGTGGTCATCTCGGGCTTCACCTCCACCGCGATGCCCTCGCCGAGCTCGAAGAGGAAGTTCTCCGCCTGCTTCTTGTCGCGGTAGAGCACGAACTGCGCCCCGACGTCGATGCCGTGGTCGCTGCCGCGGTCGACGACGAAGTAGTCGCCCTTGCCGAAGCTCGTGCGGCGGTCGGTGCCGGTCAGCACCTTGCCGTAGTTGTCGCGCTCCGGCTTGGGACGGTCCTTGGAGACCGTCGGCACGACGGGCAGCGCGAACGGCTCGAGATAGTCGTCCGATCTCGATGCGTGTCGCACGCGTGCGTGATCGTGGCCAGCGACATCTCGTCGTCCACCGCGTAGACCTTGATCCAGCCGGTCGTGCGGATCGTGGCCGGGGTGTCGCGGGCCGATCGGCGCGCGGTCGGTCGCACCTGCATGCGGCGGACGTAGTACTCCTGGCCGACCTCGATGCCGTTCTTGCGTGCCGGCGTTGATCGTGACCAGATCGCCGGGCCGCGTAGATGCGCCGGGCGAACGAGTCCTGGCCGCCGGTGACGCGCAGCGGCATCGGCGGCGGCTCGAGCGCCAGCGCCGGGCGAGCAGGCGAGCGACAGGACTTCGGGGCGGAGATTGGTGGTGGCCGGCGCGGGTCCGCGCTGTGCGCGGGCGGGCGACGTGGCGGCCAGCAGTCCAGCGGCAGCAAGGACTGCGGCGGTCGATCGGGACGTCATCGGTCACTCTCCCTGACGGGCGGACCGGATGTCGTCCGCCTCGCTATTGAGCCTTCAATTCATCGAGGCGCTTGCGTGCCTCCGCTGCGTGTTCGCTCTGGCTGAATTCCTCCAGCAGGCGCTCGAACAGAGGGATAGCCTCAGGTTTCTTATCGGTTCGGGCGAGGCATTCCGCCAGATAGAAGTACACCGCGTCCCGGCCGGTGAACTCGCGGGTCGTCCTTGAGGATGTCGCGGAAGCGCGGAATGGCGCCGGGACACCAGCGGACGCGGTAATAGTGGAAACCCACGCGAAATTCTGCGCTGGCTCAGACGATCGCGCGCTTCGCGCCATTTCGTCTTGACCTCCGGGGTCAGCGGGCTGTTGGGGTAGCGCTCGAAGAACACCTGGAACTCTCGCAGCGCATCGACGGTCTCGCTCTGATCGCGCTCGGGTGCGCGCATCTGCTCGAAGTGGCTCATCGCCAGCTTGTACTGCGCGTAGTCGGCGCGCTCGTGCCGGGGATAGAACGTGAGGAACTCGCGATACTCGTTGGCGGCCAGCACCAGCGACTCGGCGGCCTTTTCGCCGAGGAAGCTATCGCCGACGCCGAGCTTCGCGTCGGGCCGCACGGGACTCTGCGGGTAGTTGTCGACGACCTGGCGGAAGTACTCGCGGGCGTTGAGCCACTTGCTCTCCTTGAGCGCTTCGTTGCCGCGGTCGAACAGAGTACCGATCGGGATTCGCGGTATTGGCCGGGATGCCGGAGCGATTGCCGCCGCAGGCAGCCGAGAGCCAGAGCCAGCACAAGCGCGACGGTCCACAGTAGGGTCGCCGTCCCCGATGCGCTCGGACGGCCAGTGATCGAGCCGAAGCCATCGGCGAAGCCGGGCGCGGGTTGTCGGGTCAGTCATGCAGTCGTTCAAACCATCCTGCTCAGGGGCGCACAGCCCCCGCCGGGCCGAAGGCGCCAGCTCTCTATTGTATAAGACGCTGGCCCGTCGTCCGGCAGCCGGCCGGTTCGCGCGGTACGCCTGCGGCAGGGTGTGGCTCAGGCGAGGATCTCGAGCACCCGGCCGGGCAGCCGGCACGGCCGGCCGTCGGGCCCCAGCGCGGCGTGGATCGTGTGGCCGGTGGCCGAGCGGCGTGTCGTCGGCCGTTGCCGCGCTTCGTAGTCGAAGCGGATCCGCACCGGCGTCAGCAGCGTCGCCCGCGTCGCGAATCTCGATCTCATCGTCATAGCGGGCCGGCTGGCGGTACTCGCAGTGGGCCTCGATCACCGGCAGCGAGATGCCGTCGCGCCTCCATCTCGCGGTAGCTCCAGCCGCCGTCGCGCAGCCACTCCGTGCGGCCGACCTCGAACCAGACGAGATAGTTGGCGTAGTAGACGACGCCCATCTGATCGGTGTCGGCGTAGCGCACGCGCACCCGGGTCGGCGCGCGCTGCGCCGCTGCGCCGTCGAGCGCGCGTGATGCCACGCGGCCGGCGTCCTGTTGGCCGCCGCGCGCAGCGCGCGGGTCGCGCGCTTCGGGGTCGGACGTGCCGAAGATGGCCTGACCGGCGACCAGGATGGTGGCGCCGGCCGCGACGACGGCGGCGACGTTGTCGAGATCGATGCCGCCGTCGATCTCGATCGGCGCCGACGAGCCCGCCGCGGTCAGGACGGCTCGCACGCGCCGCAGCTTCTTCGAGCGTGTGCGGGAATGAACGACTGGCCGCCGAAGCCCGGGTTCACCGACATCACCAGCACGAAGTCGACATCGGCGGCGATGTCCTCGAGCATCGCCGCCGGCGTCGACGGGTTGAGCACGACGCCGGCCTTGCGCGCCGAGCTGCTTGATGTGCGTGACCGTCCGGTGCAGGTGCGGCACCGCCTCGACGTGCACCGAGACCATGCTGGCGCCGGCGGCGATGAACTCCTCGATGTAGCGATCGGGCTCCTCGATCATCAGGTGCACGTCGAGCGGCCGCGTCGCGATGCGCTTGATCGCGCGCACGACCGGCGGCCCGATCGTGATGTTGGGGACGAAGTGCCCGTCCATCACGTCGACGTGAATCAGATCGGCGCCGCCGCGCTCGACCGCGGCGATGTCGCGGCCGAGGGCCGCGAAATCGGCCGACAGGATCGACGGCGCGATCTGCACGCGGTCGGCTGTCGCGTCGCACTCGGGCTCATCGGCTCACCTCGAGCGAGATGGCATCGGCCGCGCGCCACCTTGAATCCGCCGGCCGGCTGCTGCCGGACGATGGTGCCTGGCGGCATGCCGGGCACGGCTGCGTGCCGACGATGCGTCACGCGAAAGCCGCGGCTGCGCATGGCTTCGGCCGCGCGTTCGCCGTCCATGCCGATGAGATCCGGCATCACGAAGGTCGTGGCCTGTTCGCCGCGATTGAGCGAGCATCGAGACGTCCGGCGCGCGGGCAGCCGGCGGCGGGTCCTGCGGCGACGACGGCGTCGGCGGGGTAGTCGGGCGAGCGGAATCTCCGAGAGCGTGCCGATCTGGAGGCCGTCCTGATCGAGGCGCATCTGCGCGGTGCGCTCGGTCTGTCCGACCAGCGCGGGGACCGTCGTCGACCCGCGGTCCGGAGCTGACCCACACCCGAATCGTGCGCTGGCGGCGCGCCCGCATGCCGGCGCCGGGATCCTGCTGCATGACGCGGCCGAGCGGCACCTTGGCGATCGGCGCGGCGGTTGTCGTCGACGCGCAAGCCGAGGCCGAGTCGCGGCCAGCGTCTCGGTTGCCTCGTTGACGGTGAGGCCGACGAGCTCCGGCACCTCGACCTCGCGCGCCCGCAGCGCCACCCGCATCGAGATCAGCGAAGAAGAGGAGGAAGGTCGCGCCGAGCGCGCCGACGAGCAGGAAGAACTTGCCGACGCTCCAGACCCGTGTCCCGAGCCGCATCTGATGCCGTGATCGTACCACGAGTGGGCTTACCGTCCCCGGCGAACCAGCGCGGCGGCGAAGAACGCCTCGAGGCCGTGTGCGAAGGGCAGCGTGCGCAGCACGCCGCGGTCGTCGAGCAGCGGCTGCGAGGCAGCGCGGCGACTCGGTTCGCGAAGATCGAGCGCGATCGAACGGCGCCCGCTCGAGGAACGCGTCGACGACGCCGCTCGTTCTCCTCGGGCTCGCTCGAGCAGGTGGCGTACACCAGCCGGCCGCCCGGCCGGACCGTCGCGGCCGCGCGCGTCGAGCAGGTCGACCTGCTGCGCGGCGAGACGCGGCAGATCGCTCGCGGTGCGCCGCCAGCGGATGTCCGGATCGCGGCGGATGGTGCCGAGGCCCGAGCACGGCGCGTCCACGAGCACGCGATCGAACGTCGTCGGCGAAGGGCAGTGGGCCGTGCGGCGGCACCTGGACGATGATGCACGTGCCGCGCGCCGCTGCGGCGGACGGTGTCGCGCAGCAGGCTGACGCGGCCCGCTCCGCACGTCGCAGGCGACGAGCGTGCCGGAGTCGTTCATGTCCGGCCGCCATCGCGACGGTCTTGCCGCCCGGTGACGCGCAGAGATCGAGCATCCGCTCGCCAGGCTGTGCGTCCACCACCAGCGGCACGAGCTGCGAGGCTTCGTCCTGGACGAAGAACGAGTCGTCTGCGGGAAGTGCGCAGCGGATTGCCGGAGGTGACGACGAGGCCGTCGGGCGCGTAGCGCGCCTCGGCGCGGTCTCGACGTCGTGGCGTGAGAGGAGCTCGCTGCAGCTGCTCGCGGGTGAGCGCGCAGCGTGTTGGCGCGAAGCGTCAGCGCGGCGGTGCTCGTTGTTGAACTGCACCCAGGCTTCGGCCTGCTCGAACCCATAGCGATCGAGCCAGCGCGCGACGAGCCACTCGGGATGCGAGTGCGTGACGCCGAGATAGGCGAGCGCCGCCGCGCGGTCGGCCGGATCCGACGGGCCGCGGCGGCAGCGGCAGCCGGTGCCGCTGACGCAGCATCGAGCGCAGCACGGCGTTGACGAATCCGGAGGCGCTCGGCTTGCGCGCCGCCCGCGTCAGGTCGACGGCATCGTCCACGACCGCGGCTGCCGGCACGCGATCGAGGTGCAGCAGCTGGTAGAGGCTCAGACGAAGGATGGCGAGGACGTCGCGGGTCGATCTTCGTCAGCGGCCGCTTGGCGAAGTGCTCGATCGAGATGATCGAGAGCTGCGCTGCCAGCGGAGCGTGCCGGTGACGATGGTCGCCGTCAGGGCGCGGTCGCGGTCGTCGGCGAGTGACGCGCGGCTCGCGCGCGAGCGCGGCGGGGAGGTCGGCGCGGTCGGCGGTCGATGGCGCGAGGGCGTGAAATGCCGCCGTGCGTGCCGGCGCGGTCATGTGGGGTCTGGACCCGGGGTCTGACCCCGGGTCAGACCCCAAACGGGTGCCGATTCGGTGTCGGGTGGCCGGCCAGGAAGTCGCGGACCGGCATCGCGCGACGGCCTTCGGGCTGCAGTTCTCGAGCAGGGCGAGCCGCGCTGCCGTGTCCGGTGGCGACCAGCAGTCGATCGCGTCGAGACGTCCGACGACGGTGCCGGGGTCTGCGCCGGGTCTGACCGCGGCTCTGACCTCGACACGGCTCTTCAGCACGATGAGGCGCGTGCCGTCGAGGTACGTGTACGCATGCGGCCAGGGATACAGGCCGCGCACGCGGTTGTGAATGGCGCCGCGCCGGCAGCGTCCAGTCGATCAGCCCTTCTTCCTTCGTCAGCCGCGGCGCGTACGTCGACTGCGAATCGTCCTGCGGCTCCTCCCGAGCGGTGCCGGCTGGCGAGCTGCTCGATGACCTCGAGGAGCGGCGGCACGCCGAGTCGCGCCAGGTCCCGCTCGACGACGTCGCTGGTCTCGTCGGCGCCGATCGGCCGCGTGACCTTGGCCAGCATGGCGCCGGCATCGAGCGCGTCGACCATCCGCATGATCGTGACGCCGGTCTCCGTCTCGCCGTCGATGACCGCGCGATGCACGGGCGCGGCGCCGCGGTACTTCGGCAGCAGCGACGCATGGACGTTGATCATGCCGAGCCGGGGTAGCTGCAGCATGCTCGTCGGGAATCAGCTTCCCGTACGCGGCGACGACGCCGAGGTCGGGCGGCCACGCCGAGAGCGCGGCCATGACTTCGGGATCGCGCAGCCGCGCGGGCTGGAGGACCGGCAGATCGTGCGCACGCGCCACCGCCTTGACCGGCGAATCCGTCACCTGCTGGCCGCGGCCGCGCGGGCGATCCGGCTGCGTGACGACGCCGACAACGGTGTGCGGCGACGCGAGCAGGCCTTCGAGGGACGGAACCGCAAACTCCGGCGTGCCGAAGAACACGATCCGCACGGGCGCTACCATTTGCCGGCTTTGGCGAGCTTCTTGATCTTCCGGACGATCAGATCCTTCTGCAGGCCGCGCAGACGATCGACGAACAGCGTGCCGTCGAGATGATCCATCTCGTGCTGGAAGCAGCGCGCCAGCAGTCCCGAGGCCTCCACCGATCTGCGGCTCGCCGTGGCGATCGAGTCCCTTGAGGACGGCGCGCGCCGGTCGCGCGACCGTGGCGTTGAAGCCGGGCACGCTCAGACAGCCTTCTTCTTCGAGCTGCATGCCGTCGCGCTCGACGAACTCCGGGTTGATGAACACGAGCAGGTCGGTCGGATTGCGGCCGACCGAGACGTCGCACACGAAGATCCGCGCGGCCGACGCCGACCTGCGTCGCGGCCAGCCCGATGCCGGGCGCGGCGTACATCGTCTGAATCATGTCGTCGATGAGCGCCTCGATCTCCGGCGTGATCTCGGCGACCGGTGCGGCCGGCCGGTGCAGGACCGCCGCCGCCGTAGCGGAGGATCGGACGGAGCATGGGACGATGGAGAGTCAGCGTGTCTCCGTGGGCTGCGCGCGAGCCGTGAAACGGCGCGCGATGTCCTCGGCCGTGGCCGCGTGGTGGCGCTCGATCTCGTCGATCGAGTCGCCGCCGAACTTCTCGAGAAACGCGTCGGCGAGCACGAACGACACCATCGCTTCGCCGACCACGGCTGCGGCCGGGCACGGCGCAGACGTCGCTGCGCTCGATGGCGGCCGGCGCGTCCTGCAGCGTGTTCAGGTCGACCGATCGCAGCGGCTTCATCAGCGTCGCGATCGGCTTCATGAAGCCGGTGACGCGGACGTCCTGACCGTTGGTCACGCCGCCTTCGAGGCCGCCGGCGTTGTTGGTCGGGCGGACGGCGCTGCCGGCATCGTGCTGCGGCGGCAGAATCTCGTCGTGGACGCGCGAGCCGGGACGAAACGCGACTTCCGGGCCGATGCCGATGCCGACGGCCTTGATGGCGTGAATGCACATCATCGCCTGCGCGAGCCGGCCATCGAGCTTGCGGTCCCACTGCACGTACGACCCGAGGCCCGGCGGGAGACCCGTCGCGATGACCTCGAACGCGCCGCCGAGCGTGTCGCCGGCCTCCTTGGCCGCATCGATGGCGGCGATCATCTGCTGCTGCAGTTCGGCGTCGACGCAGCGGAGCGGGATCGTCGGGCAGCGCAAACGCTTCGTCGAACGATACGACCCGGTTGTCGGCAAGGGCGACACCGCCGATCGCGGAGACGTGGCTGGCGATGCGAACGCCGAAGCGGCCGAGCAGCTGTCGGGCCAGCGAGCCGGCCGCGACGCGGGCGGCGGTCTCGCGCGCGCTGGCGCGCTCGAGCACGTCGCGGATGTCGGTGTGGCCGTACTTGATCGCGCCGGCGAGGTCGGCATGGCCCGGTCGCGGCCGCGTCACGTCGGGACGATTCTCGGCGCCGGTCGCGCCCTCCGGCATCTCCGCCTCGACGTACATCGT
Source organism: uncultured Acidobacteriota bacterium (assembly GCA_963728305.1). Lineage (GTDB taxonomy): Bacteria > Acidobacteriota > Vicinamibacteria > Vicinamibacterales > UBA2999 > Gp6-AA40. The sequence continues at coordinate 201,396 of CAVSKE010000016.1, read as the reverse complement.
CTGCTGCCAGTTCACCCAGTCGCGATTGCGAATGAGCAGGGCGATGGGTGCGCCGGTGGTGACGCCGTGGCGCACGCCGGCGAGGATCTCGGCGCGGTCGCTTTCGATCTGCATGCGCCGGCCGCGGCCGTAGCCGCCCTGGCGACGACGGAGCTGCAGGTTGAGCGCGTCGATATCGAGCTGAAGGCCCGCGGGCATGCCGTCGACCGTGACGACGAGCGCCTGGCCGTGCGACTCGCCCGCGGTCAGAAATCGGAGCATTCTTTCGTCATTCTATACGACCCACCTTCGCCCTCCGGGCGTCCACCTCCGCGCTGCGCGCTCTGGCGGACAGGTCGGCGGCGTGGCGGCTTCACTCTTTGAGCGGGCGCGGATGCGTTCCAGAAAGCGCTCGTTTCGACCTCGCTCGGTTCTGAAGAAACTGCGCACTTCGCGTGACCTCGCCGCCAATTCTCTAATAGATCGCGCTCGTCGTCCGGGTTGCATCCACAGCGCGGCATGAGCCGACTCCTTCATGACCGCTACTGTGCGTCTGGATCCACGCACGCGTGGGACCTGGCAACCGGCGACAGTGTTCGCGTGGATGCGATCGTCGCCGACGCCATCGAGCCGCCCGCGCCGGCATCGCTCCTCGAAGTGCTCGATCACGGACGCGAGGGTGAGCCGCGCTGGGTTGTTGCCGACACCGCGCACGGACCGCGATCGACACGTGGTCGCCAGGCGAGTGGCGTCGGCGGCGCGTGCGCGTGGATACGTGGCGATTGCCGCGGATGTGTATCTGCGCCTTCGCGAGGTGCTCGACACCGACCTGGCGCAACGCACGTTGTTGGTGATCGTGGATCCCGCCGACTCGATCGCGACGGGGCGGGCGGCGTGGGTTGATGCCGCTGCGCGATGGCCACGCCCGCACGTGCTGCTCACGTTTGCCTCGCCTCGGGCAGGCGGATTCCGGTCGCGATGGAATCGTTCGCGAAGCCCGAGCGGTGTACGGTGCGAGACCCGGTAGGCCGCCACTCGCGGCGACGCTTCCAGACGATGTGCTGCGGCATGTCACGCGCGGCTCGCGCGCAGCGGAGTTCGTGAGCAGTGGACGGCATGCGGCGGCCGAGCGGCTGCTGCGCGATGTGGCGGCTGCGCTGATGCGGCGCCAGGCGCGCGCTCCGGCCGCGCAGGCACTGATCTCGTTGGGCCGTCTGCTGCTCGAACGCGGGCGGGCGCTCGACGCAGAAGCCGCGTTCGGTCAGGCCGCCGGCCACGCGCACGCGGCCAAGGATGAAGCGCTGTCGCTGAGTGCGCGGGTGTGGCAGGCGGCGGCTCGCACCGATGCCGGTCAGCTGACCGCTGCCGAATCGGTCTGCCGGGCGGCGCTGCTCGCCGGCGTGCTCGCCGGACGCGGAACGCGCGCGTGCCGAGGCGACGCTGGCCAGGATCCTCCTGTGGCAGGGCCGAATCGATGATGCGGCACAGCGCGATCTGTCATGCCCCGATGACGAATCCTGAGACGATCGCGTATGTGGGAGCGACCGGTGTGCGTGTGGCGCTGGCGGTTGGGGATGTGTTTGCCGCAGGGCAGCGGGCGCGCGAACTGCTCGATGCCGGGCACGTCGATGGAGGTCCGGAGCGGGGTCTGGCGCGTGTGATTGCCTTGTCCGCACACACGCGCGTGTTGATGGCGACCGGCGACATCGCATCCGTCGAGGAGCGCATGCGCCACCTTCAGCATGCGACGCAGTTCGCACGCACGCCTCTGAGGCTCGCCCGGATGCGGCTGCTGCTGCTCGACGCGTATCGTCGTACGGGCAGACAAGCGGAGGCCGATCGTGAACTTGCCTATCTCCAACGCGTGCAGGCTGCGGCGCCACCCCTGCTGCGTGATGCCATCGCGCGCCGCGCGAAGAACGTCGGAGACTGTCCCGGCCGCTGTGCGCCGGCGATTTGCGGACCGCAATCTCGCGACCGCGATGGTGACGATCGTCCAGGATCACGAAAACGATCGAGCAGCTATTGCGAAACTGATGTCGTTCACGGCGGAGGAGCTGCAGACCAGTCGTATCGAGCTGTGTTCGGGCGATGCAGGTCCGGCGACCGCCGTCCTGAGTCACGGTTCGGGGCTGGCTACAGAGCTCGGACCACGTGTGGTGCAGGCGGGCATCGCGATAGGCCCGGACGCTGGAAGCGCAGGGGGCGAACAGGGCGTCCCGATTCGCCTCGGATCGCGAATGCTTGGTGCGCTGTGCGCCCGGTGGCCGGTCGATCGGACGCCGCCCGCGGATGCGGGAGACATCCTCGCGCTCGCTGCTGCCGTTCTCGCGCCTCGGTTCGAAGGCCTGCAGTCGGTCGCGCGTGAGGCCGCGGTTGCCTCGACGGCGATTCCCGAGCTCGTCGGGTCGAGTCAGGCCATCAACGAGGTGCGGCGTGCGGTGACGCGCGCGGCCTCAGCGCCGTTCGCCGTCCTGATTGAGGGGGAGAGCGGAGTCGGCAAGGAACTCGTCGCGCGCGCGATCCACTGCCTGAGTCCGCGCCGCGAGCGGCGCTTCTGCGATCTCAACTGCGCGGCGCTTCCCGACGAATTGCTCGAGTCCGAGCTCTTCGGTCACGCCCGTGGTGCCTTCACCGGCGCCATCACCGAACGGGCCGGCCTGGTCGAGGACGCCGATGGCGGTACGTTGTTTCTCGACGAGGTTGCCGATCTCTCACCGCGCGCGCAGGCCAAGCTGCTGCGGGTGCTCCAGCAGCAGGAAGTCCGTCGGGTGGGGGAGTCGTTCAGCAGGAAAGTGGACGTGCGGATCGTGAGCGCGGTGAATCGCGACATGCGCGCCGAAGCCGAGGCCGGTCGCTTCCGTCACGACTTGCTCTATCGCCTGGATGTGATTCGAATCCGCGTGCCCCCGTTGCGCGAGCGTCCGGAGGACGTCCCAGCGCTCGCGCACCACCTCTGGACGATCGCCGCGGCGCGTGTCGGGACGCGGGCATCTCTGGCGCACAGCACGATCACCGCGCTGTCGCGGTACTCATGGCCCGGCAACGTGCGGGAGCTGCAGAACGTCATGTCCGCGCTCGCCGTCGCGGCTCCGGCACACGGTCAGGTGCGGCCGTCACTGCTGCCGCAGGGAATCTCCGGCGCGCCGGCGACCGGCGCCATGACGCTCGGCGAGGCTCGCACGCAGTTCGAACGCCGGTTCATTGGCATGGCACTGGCGCGCGCGGCCGGCAAGCGGGCGCGGGCGGCCCGAGAGTTGGGCCTGTCGCGGCAGGGATTGCTCAAGATTCTGGCGCGGCTGGGCCTCGACTGACGTGAGTCCGATATCATCCGCTCGGCGGAACGCCATGATGCGACGATTCTTCCCGGCGCTGATGGTCGTCCTCGTCGCCATCGGCGCGCTCTGGTACGTTCGACGGCCGGGCCGTCCTTCAGAACCACCAGCGGCCACAGTCTCAACGCCTGAACGTCCGTCGGCTCCCGTCGGGCCATCGGCTCCGACTCCCGTGGCCGCTGAGGCCGAGCTGGTTCTCAAGACGCTGCACGACCGGAACATGGCCGAACTCGCCGCGCATGTTCATCCGGTCAAGGGATTACGTTTCTCTCCGTACATCCACATCGATCCGAAGCGGAGTGTCGTTCTTCAGGCAGTCGACCTGCCAACGGCACTCGAGGACTCCAGAACACGGAGGTGGGGCAGTGAGGACGGCACCGGCGATCCGATCGTGCGAAGTTTCGCGAGCTACTTCGCGAGGTTCGTGTACGACCGGGATTTCCTGGCCGCGCCCCAGCGACGGATGAACGAATTCGGCGGAAAGTCCTCGACGACGCCGAACGTTCGCGAGATCTATCCGGACGCGATGGTGATCGAGGCGCACGTGCCAGGTACCAAGCGGGAGGACGGGGGCCTGGACTGGGCGAGCCTGCTGCTGGTGTTCGAACAGTACCGAGTCGCGCTGGTATCTCGTAGCGCTCGTCCATGATCAATGGACGATCTGACTGGTGAGCAAGAGGGAGTACCAACATGGCCGCATTCAAGTGCGCAACCGGCTGCGTGGCTCCGAACCTGTTATCGGCGCGACACTGCGCCTGACCGGCCAGGGCCTTCCCCAGCCGATCACCGGCGCGACCAATAATCACGGCTCGGCAACGCTGCCGACCGCTGGGCTCGCCGACGGCGGCTACGTCTTGAGCATCACGCCACTGAACACCGACGCCGGACCCGTAGGCCCCTCGACTGGATCAGCTGCCGCAACCGACCGCATCTTCCGAGCGCTCTCGATCGACATCACGATGGCCGGCGGCGTCACCCCGTCGCCAGGGTGGCATCGGGCCAGGCAGCCAACGGCACGGTCGCACTGACGCCGGGCCAGTCGCTCGCCATTACGCTGCAGTCGGTCTGGATGCGTTCTCCCAATGAAGGGGCACGCGGCCTGGAGATCAACGGGATCATCGTGCATCACACTGCCACGGAGACGATCGGTCCGGTCCTCGAAACATTTCTGAGCAGCACGACCAGCGCGCACTACGTGGTGGATACCGACGGGCAGATCGTGAAGATGGTGCACGACCGCCGGCGCGCCAGTCATGCCGGCGTTGCGAAATGGAACGAGGATGCGAACGTCAACTCGAGAACGGTTGGCATCGAGATCGTCAACGATGCCGGCGCATATCCCGCCGCGCAAATGGATGCGGTGCTGGGGCTTCTGACGCGCATTCGCGCGGCGATTCCGACGATCGTTCCATGGAATGTGATCGGCCACAGCGACGTGGGCACCAACGAGAGTGGCCGTCTTGGTCGCAAGAGCGGCGACCCTGGCAGCCGGTTCGAGTGGGTGCGGGTCGAAGGCCTGGGGCTGGGGATGTCCGCCAGCCCCGCGCCTGTCGCGCCGAGATGTATGGCGGCTTCTTCGTCCAGTTCCCGGACGAGTCGTTGCGGATGAACGACAACGATGCGGGCCGGATCTTCGGCGGCGCGGCCCGGCCGGGCATCGTCGGCAACATCATTCACGCCGTGCAGACCGACCTGCGCACGATCGGGTACGCCCTGGGCACGACCGATGGTGACTTCGGCGAGAAAACACGGGCCGCGGTTCACATGTTCCAGGAACATTTCTTCGCCGGCGGTCGCGGGCACAAGGACCCCGACGGACGGCTGGACCGTCGGACAGCCCTCCTGATCAAGGCCGTCGTGCTCGCGAGGGTGGCATCGCAAGCCGTCGTATGATGTGGCGCCACATCGGCGACTCACGTGATGCGGCGCCAACATCGGTGACTCGTATGATGTGGCGCCACATCGGCGACTCGAGAGAGGGAGGGGCTATGACACGACTGGCATCACTGTTGGCGGCGATCGCGCTCATCGCGTTTACCGTCGCGCCCGCGGTTACCGCGCAGAAGGCAGGCGAGTGGACCACGCTGCTCGAAGGCACCAGCATGAAGGGCTGGGACGTGGTTGGCAACGCCAACTGGTCGGTGGCTGACGGCGCCGTGCAGGCCACCATGGGCACGGGTTTCCTGGTGACGCCGCAGTCCTACGCCGACTTCCAGCTCACCGCCGATATCTGGGTGAGCGATGATGCGAACAGCGGCATCTTCATTCGTTGCTCGGACCCGAAGACGATCGCGGCGAACAACTCATACGAAGTGAACGTCTTCGACAAGCGTCCCGATCCTGCCTATCGGACCGGTGCGATCGTGGACGTCGCCAAGCCGATGACCATGGTCAACACCGGCGGAAAGTGGAACACGATGGACATCACCGCTCGCGGTCCAAGGCTGACGGTGCTGATTAACGGTGAGCGGACGGTGGACGTCCAGGACAACAAGTACGCGCGCGGCCCGGTCGCCCTGCAGTACGGCGCCGGCACGGTGAAGTTCAAGAACGTTCGTCTGCGGACGTTCTAGCGTCCTCCCAGGCCTTGGTCAGTGCCTCGGTGAAAACCTCGGTAGCCTGGGCGCCAGAGATGCCATGGCGCCCGCCGAGCACGAAGAAGGGCACGCCGTTGACGCCGAGCGAGCGTGCTTCGTGCACGTCGGCAGCGACGGCGTCTGCATACGCATCCCGCTCGAGCACGCTACGGGCCTCGGTCTGGTCGAGGCCCGCGTCACCAGCCAGCGCGACGAGAGAATCGCGATCGAATACCGAGCGCTGCTCGGTGAAGTAGGCGCGATAGAGCCGCTCGATCACCGCGTCCTGAATTCCGCGCTCTTTCCCCAATTGCAGAAGCTGATGCGCATCGAGGGTGTTGCCGGTCAACCCGGCATCGGTAAGGTGATACTCGAGACCCTCGATACCGGCGAGATGCTCCATGCGCGTGTCCATGTCCCGCACCTGCTGGTCCGACAACTGATACTTCGTCTTGAGCATCTCGCGACGGTTCGTCGTCTGATGCCGGGGCCTGGAAGGATCGAGCTGGAACGACCGGTGCGTCACGCGCACCTGGTCGCGGCGATCGAAGAGCGCGAGCGCATGCTCGAAGCGGCGCTTGCCCAGATAACACCACGGGCACACGACGTCGGACCAGATGTGGATATCCATCAGAACGTCGAAACGTCAGCCGACAGGATGGCGAGGCACGACGGGCAGACGATGATGCGGCCGGCGCGCGGCAGCGGCGAGGTGAAGCTGACTTGTGTGCGCTTGAGCCGCATGACCCGGAGACTGCGAATGAGCTCTTTGCAATGCGGACAGCGAGCGGCTCGTTCGAGCGTGTAGATCGCACCGCCATCCCATTCCGGCGGGATGGTCGAAGGCTCCTCCGCCGAGAGGTCGTAGACGTCCAGTTCTTCGGGAACGGCGACCAGGCACGTGTGGCACTGCGTCGCGCCCTCCGCGAGGTGGTTGCCGCACGCCTGGCACGTCTGCATCGGCCGATTTTACCGCGCGCCTCCTTGCAATACTGGGAAGCTCAGAAAAGAATGACGCCGTGCTGCGGTTCGTGGCTCGCCGCGTGGTGTTGACGATTCCAGTTTTGCTCGGCGTTGCCACGCTGGTGTTCTCGCTCATTCATCTCATCCCCGGTGATCCGGCTCAAGCGATGCTCGGCGAGGCAGCGCCTGAGGCCGATGTCGCTGCACTGCGCACGCAGCTGGGCCTCGATCGACCGTTGCTCGAGCAGTACGGCAGACTTTCTGGGTGGTCTGTGGCGCGGCGATCTCGGGACATCGCTTCGCACGGGGACATCGGTCACGGCACAGATCGCCGATCGGCTTCCGGCCACCTTCGAGCTGGCGCTGGCAGCGATGCTCGTCGCGATGGCGCTCGCAGTGCCGCTCGGGATCGCCGCCGCGGCATGGCGCGGCACGTTCATCGATCACGCGGCGATGACGGTCGCGATGGCGGGCATGTCGATTCCGAACTTCTGGCTCGGGCCGCTGCTGGCGATGGTCTTTGCCGTGGAGCTGGGATGGCTGCCGGTGTCTGGCCGAGGCGGCCTCGACCACCTCGTGCTGCCGGCGCTGTCGCTGGGTCTGGCGCTCGCCGCCATGCTGGCCCGGATGACGCGCGCTTCGCTGCTCGAGGAACTGCGCGAGCCGTACGTGCGGGCAGCGCAGGCGCGCGGCGTGTCGCGGACCCGCGCGGTGATCGTGCACGCCTTCCGCAACAGCCTGATCCCCGTCGTGACGATTCTCGGGCTTCAGTTCGGCGCGGTGCTCACCGGCGCCGTCATCACGGAAACAATCTTCTCGTGGCCCGGTATCGGCCGCCTGCTGATTCAGTCGATCGGCTTTCGCGACTATCCGCTCGTGCAGGGCTGCATCCTGCTGATTGCAGTCACCTATGTCGCGGTGAATCTGCTCACCGATCTCGCCTACGGGATCCTCGACCCGCGAATCCGTTACCAATGACGAGAGCAGGTGCGGCGATCGTGGCGATCACCATCCTCGCGGCGGTGGTCGGTCCGGCGATCGCCGATGTCGATCCATCGTTCCAGAATCTGGCGCTGCGTCTCGACGGCCCCTCGCCGGCGCATTGGTTCGGGCTCGACGAGCTCGGCCGCGACATCCTGGCGCGGTTGCTGGCCGGCGCGCGGATCTCGCTGCTGGTTGGCGCAGTGGTCGTCGGCATCTCCGCACTTGTCGGCACGCTGCTCGGATCGATCGCCGGCTACTACGGCGGCATCGTCGACGATGCGGTGAGCCGTGTCAGCGACATCCTGATGGCGTTTCCCGGATTGCTGCTGGCCATCGCCGTCGTCGCCGTGCTTGGCCCGAGCCTCACCAATGTCGTCCTGGCGCTGACGTTGATCGGGTGGGTGGGCTACGCGCGTCTCGTGCGTGGGCAGGTGCTGCGCGTACGCGAGCTGGAGTACGTCCAGGCGGCGCGCGCGCTGGGCGCGGCCGCGCCGCGCATCCTGGTGAGACACGTCGTGCCGGCGACGCTGCCGGCGCTCATCGTGCAGGCGACACTCGGGATGGGGGGCGCGATTCTCGCCGAGGCCGCATTGAGCTTTCTCGGACTCGGTGTCCAGCCGCCGACACCAAGCTGGGGGACGATGCTCAACTACGGTCGCTCGCATCTGCTCGACGCACCGCATCTCACGATCTTTCCCGGCCTGGCGATCGCGGTGCTCGTGCTGGGATTCAACTTTCTCGGAGACGGGCTGCGAGACGCGCTCGATCCGACGATGGGTCCGGGGGTTCAAGGTCAGAGGTCCGTGGGTCGTTCCGTAGGTCCCAGTTCCCGGCGGTCATAGGTTCGTGAACCCTCGGAACTGACTAAAGCGACGCCAGCACCGCGTATTCGCTGCGGCATCCCGTGCGACGGCGTGTGTCCGAGGCGGCGCGCGACCTCCGCGAGATAGCGGTAGGCGGCCGGATCGACGGGCGACATCGCGACGGCCTGCAGCAGCAGCCGTTCCGCAGCGGCCATGTTGCCCGAGAGTGCCAGCGCGCGTCCGTAGAGCGCGCGCGTCTCGCTGACCGCGTCGGTCTGTGCCGCTGCGGGCTGCAGTGCTTCGAGCGCCTTGCCAAGCGCCACGGGATCTTTCTGCGCCTCGGCTGATGTCAGCCAGATCCGGCCGAGCGCCGTGTACACGACAGTCGCATCAGGGTGGCGCTCAGCCGCCCGGCCCAGCGTGAGCACGGCCGTATCCCGTCGTCCGATGCGGGCGTAGGCCAGACCGACGTTGACGAGGCGCTCGGGCCGCGACGGTTCGAGCGCGGCCAGCGCTTCGAGCTGATCGATCGCGTCCTGCCATCGCCCCATGTCTTCGTAGACGCGTCCCAGTTCCTCGCGAGCAGCGGCGAACGTCGGGTTCAGCTCGAGTGCGCGGCGAAGCGCGCGTAAGGATTGCTGTCGATCGGTTTCGCGCAGGCAGAGGCCGAGCAGATAGTGGGCCTCGGCAAATCGATCGTCGAACCCGACCGCGCGGCGAAGCGGATCGATGGCGCGGGCGGCCATCCCGTTGCGATAGTGGGCGAGGGCGAGCTTGTAGAGGACGCCCGGCGCGCGATCATCGAGCGCCAGATAGCGCTGGTACTGGGCGGCGGCGGCGGCGTACTGGCCGAGGGCGGTTTGTACGTCGCCGAGGAGCTCGATCGGGCGCGGGGCGGACGGATCGAGAAACGCCGCCTGACCGAGATCGCGCAGAGCTGCCGCGTACTCGCCGCGTCGGCGGTAGGTGTCCCCGCGTTTGAGGGAGGCGAGCATCGATTGAGGTTTGAGCGCGAGGGCCCCGCTGAAGGCTTCGATGGCGTCGAACGTCTGACCCATGGCCAGAGCCGCGTCGCCCACGGCGATCAAGTCGTCGGAACTCCCGCTCGCGCCGCGCGTCCACCCAGACCAGCACGGCGGCCGCCACGATGGCGACGGCTGCAACGGTAAGGATGACCGGGCGCTTCATGGAGCCAGCGATGGTACACCGGCCCGTCTGAAAGGACGGGCCCTGCGGGACCTGGCCAAGGCTGACCCAGGGAACTTACCTGTAACGACGGGGTCTAATGTGCTCAAGGACGGTGCTAAACTTCATGCAGACGCCCATTTCCGGAGGCCTGGTGAAGAACGCTGGCGCGGTCAGCCTGGTCTGAGGTCGACACCCAGGAGGCTGCACTCATCGCGCGTTGCAATACTGGCGACGAGGCCGCCTGCGCCGACCTTGTCACGATCCATCAGCGGATGGTGTATTCCCTGGCTCTCCACCTGCTCGGAGACCGGGACGAAGCACTGGATCTGTCCCAGGAGGTCTTCCTCCGGGTCTTCCGCACGCTGTCCAGCTTCCGCGGCCAGTCGGCCCTGCGGACCTGGATCTACCGCATCGTCATCAACCAGGCGCGGAACCGGCAGCGATGGTGGCGGCGCCGTCACCGGTCGAGCCAGGTCTCGCTCGACGACCATTTGCAGCAGTTCGGCGACGTCGAATCCAAGACCGACGTCCTTCCCGACCGGCAGCTGGCCAGCAAGGAAACCTCGGCCCGCATCTGGCAGGCGCTCGAGCGGCTGCCGTTCGATCAGCGAACCGCGTTGATCCTTCGCGAAATCGACGGACTGCGCTACGACGAGATCGCCTTTTCGCTCGGTGTCGCAGTCGGCACGGTGAAGTCGCGGCTCACCCGCGCGCGGCAGACGCTGCGCGCCGAGCTGCTGGGTCTCCGCACATGATCCCCTACGTCGGATGCGAGTACGCGCGCGAGCACCTCGACGCCTTTGTCGATGGTGAGCTGTCGGTCGACGAACAGGTGGCCGTCGAGTCGCACCTGCGCTGGTGCCGGACGTGTGCGGCGCGTGTCGAAGACCTGCAGCTGATCGGCGACTCGATTCGCCTCGGCTCGCTCGCGCCCCGCGCCGACGACGAGGAAGCGCTGACGGTCGGCCACGTGCAGGCCAGCGTGCTGATTCGTGTGCGCGCGGAAGAGGCGATGTCGTTCGCGGCCCGCTTCCGCGACATGTTCACCGACATGCGTCTGCTGTGGCCGGCGCTGGGAGCCACGTCGGCGGTGACCGTCGGTCTGGTGATCGCGTTAAGCGTGCTGCACAGCACGACACAGCGAGCGGCCCGAATCGCTCGCGACCATGATCGAGACGCTTGCCGAACCAGGCGGCGAGCGGAACCCGCTGATGCCCGGCAACAGCGCCCGCGTCGATCGGTTGTTCGGATATGTCGACAGCGATCGAGCTGGTGGCATCTCGATGCCGCGCGCGCTCGACGACGGCACTGTCTTCGAGAGCATTCCGGAGCAGGACGCGACCTTTGCCGTGGCGGCTGTCGTCAGCCGCGATGGACGCATCGCCAACTACGAGCTGCTGAAGTCCGAGCGCAGTGGCCGGCAAGCCCGATGGCCTGCACGCCAACGATGTCGAGTTGCTCGACGCCGCAGTGCGTCAGTCGAGATTCGCGCCGGCGCAGACGCCGGTCGGCCGCGCCGTCGCCGTGAACATGGTGTGGCTGATCGTGATGACGACGCGTGCAGACGCCCGAACCGCAGGGCGATCCGCGTGCCGCCGTCGGTGGCACCGCGCGAATCGGATTCCGCCCGCCGAGGCGATCGAAGAGGCGCCGCTCAAGCGCTCCGATCGGCTCGAGACGTCAACGACGGCCTGACGGGTCCGCCGCCGGCGCCTCGCCCCGCGCGCTCGCCACATTGTTGAGTGCATCGGCCGCCCGCAGGATCACACCGCGGGCGCCGGCATCTCCATCCAGCACCAGCTCGAACTGCTCGAACCGCGAGTCGGCGATGCCGTCTCTTCGGATAGATCGTCTGCCAGCGGTCGCCGTCGAGCGAGTAGTCGGCTTTCTGGACCGCCGAGTTCGCGTCGCGAACCTCGAACGCGATCGTCACGCGCGCGCCCTCGCGGCGCACGGACGTCACGGTGATCGTCGGCGGAGTGTTGTCGATGTCGAACGACGTGCTCTCCATCGCGCCGGTCAGCGCGGTCGACGGTGAGTTCGACGGCGTGTCCGAGGCGACGACGCGCACGAAGTAGCGGCCGTTCGGGACCGACGAGGTATCCCAGACGAGAATCGCTTCGCTCATGCCGCGCTTGAGCGCCTTCCACGACGTCTCACCCTCGCGGCGATACTGCACGTCGTAGGTGAGGTCGTCGCGATTGTCGTCCTCGGCGCGCCACACGATGGTCAGCAGGCCCTTCTGGTAGGTGCGCCGGCCGAGGCTCGGCGACGAGCCGGCGCCGCCTTGGCCGGCGGCGGCGCGCCGTTCCGGCAGATCGCCTTCGAATCCGGCAATCTCCGGATCGACGGGGAAGGGGCGCTGGAACACGGTGCCCGGCGGGTGAATCGTGATCGACGTGACCCGCGGACGCAGGTTGCGCGGCAGATACGCGGCGGTCACCGAGGTCAGATAGCGGCGACTCGCCGCGCGCGGCGATGAGCACGGCGCGCCACTGCAGATAGCGCGCTCGCGGGCTGGTGATCGGGCTGCCGTCGCGATCGGTGTACGGTGTGGTCCAGTCGCTCCACGTTTCGTCCGGCGTCCGCGTGTTGCCCGACCGGGTCGAGATCTCGACGCGTCCGCCGGTCGAGCCCTCCTGCCACTTGATCGTGCCCCACATCGCCACCGTCTGCGCGTCGCGCACGTCGGAGGTGTAGGTGCCGCGATCGGCGCGCGCCGAGGACAGTCGCAGCAGCCGTCCCGGATTCGAGGTGGCACACGATCATCCGGCCCTCGCGTTCGGGCTGCAGGCTCGTGACCTGCTGCGCGTTGACGCGGGCGACGAGCGTCGGCTGCAGCGGATCGCCCGACAGGCGATAGATCTTTCCCTTGTTGCCGGTGGCGACGAGCAGCGTGCCGGCCGGCTCGAAGGCGACGTCGTACGGCAGATCCTCGCGCGACTCCCAGATCAGATCCGATGCGCCGTCGGGCTGGATTCGGAAGAGCGCGCCAGCCGACGGCCCCGATCGCGCGGGTGTCGACGGCGCGGGCTGTGCGGGAGAGATCGGCGATTCCGCGATGGCGACCACGGTGATTTCCGTCGAGACGCTTGGCGTCAGCACCTGCGGCGCCGGCTCGGAGCGGAGATGGCGCAGCTGCGCCGCCGGACCGCTGCGTCCGCTCACCGCGGCGACGTAGATGTTGCCGTCTGGTGTCCACGCGGATCGTGCGGATCTCGGTGTAGCTCGAGTCGAGCAGCACGAACGGTTTGCCCGACGCATCGATGCGGAACACGCGGCCCGGCGACTCCGTGCCGGCCAGCAGCCGGCCGTCGCGATCGAAGGCGAGCGTCATCGCATGCGTGGCCTTGGTCTCGTAGAAGGGCGTGCCCTTGCCGTCCGGCGTGATCTTGTAGATCACGCCCTTGTCGCCGGTCGCCGGCGAAGACGTTGCCCGATTTGTCGACGGCGAGGCTCCAGATGTAGCGGTCGGCGGGATCGAAGAAGACGGCGCCCTTGCCGATCGCGTCGACCTTGTAGATCTTCCCGTCCGGCGACGTGCCGACGTAGATGCCGCCGCCCGGCGCGGGCGCAATCGCGTGGACCTCGAGCTCGTCGGTGTCGAAGAACACCGTGCCGCGGCCCGAGGAGTCGATGCGGTAGACCTGGCCTTCGTTGCCGCTGCCGGCGTAGAGCGATCCGTCGGGCGCGTTGACGACGGTCCAGAGGAACGGCGCGCTGGCGTCGTAGACCGGTCGTCGAGGTGGGCCCGAGCGTCAGACGGCCGAACGAGTCGATGGAGAGATTCTCGACTTCGCCGCGCAGGAGCTCGCTCTCGGTCGAGACCTGCCAGAACGTCGGGAGCGCAGCGTAGGTAACCGTCGATCCGAGGACCAGGAGGCCGACGAGGAGCAGTCGTTTCATTCTTCCAGCGGCAGCGTGAGCGTGCGTGAGCCGGTGACGGCGAGTCCGGGCGTGATCTCCCATTCGCCGACGAGCGCGCTCTGCAGCGGACGGAAGCTGCCGCCGTTGCGATCGGATTCCATCACCGCGAGCACCGAGCTGGGCAGCGCGGCCAGCGACTCGCCCTTGACCACCGCGCCATCGTCGCGCGTGACGAGGCGGACGTAGAGGCGGTTGTTCTTGCGCGCGTTGTTGAGCACGCGAATCATCTGCGGCAGCCCGGTCGTCTGCATCGGCTGCACCTGCAGCTCGCGCGACTCCCACTGCGACAGGCGGAGGCCGTCGGCCACCATGACCGACACGCTGCCGCGCGCGTTCGGCGGAATCTGAATGGTGACGTCCCTGGTGATCTCGTCGCCGCGATAGGTGCGCAGCAGCACCTTCAGCGTCGCCGGTCGCGCCGGCCTTGACGCGCGTGCCGTCAACCCAGACGCGCTCGAGCGTGGCGCTGCGCGGCTGCTCGCTGGCGTCGATCTCGAGATTCAGGCCTTCGATGCTCGACGTCCTCGAATGCGTTGCGCATCAGCAGATTGATCGGCGCGACCACCGACGCGGCGGCGCCGACCGACGGCTGATCGCCGGTGAAGAGATCCTCGAAGGCCACCTTGCCGTGGTTCTTGAGCGTCGCCGCGCCGCGCAGCGCATAGGTGGCCGACGCCGTTCTGCCGCTCGTAGGAGGTCAGCGTGTTGAGGATCGCGACGTAGGCGAGGAGCGGCGTGAACAGCTGATCGCTGACGATGCCGATGTTGAAGGACTTGCGCGTGCCGCGCTCCGAATTCAGCGTCAGCGTGACCGGAATCATCGACGGGCCAGGCCCGAGCGTGCCGGCGATCGTCGTCGCGCGATCCTGCGACACGATGCCGATGACGTCGCCGGTGCTCGCGATCTTCTGCGAGGCGGCCAGGCTCGGCAGCACCGTCGAGCACGTGCGCGCGCGTCATCGGGAACTGCGTGGGCCCGAGCTGATAGAACGGATGGCCGAACGCATAGACGCGATTGCCATCGACCTCGGTGACCGTGCCGGTCGCGCCCACTTCGAAGTCGCCGTTCATCAGCGCGACGCCAATCGGATCGCCGGGCCGCAGCGCCGGCAGGCCGTCGAGCCGTTCGATTGTGCCTGCGACAGCGCGAGCTGCGCGGCGCCGGCCATGATCGGCGACGAAGCCCTGATCGCGGAACGCCGAGACGATGGGATCGATGACGCCGGGATCGAAGCCGCCGAACGACAGCGGCGTGGCGATCGGACGGAGCAGCGTGCCGATGCCGGCGTTCACTGACTGATCGCCGAAGACCTGCACGTCGGAGGGGCTGTCGGCGAACGGACGAATCCAGGAGAACGCCTGCCGCAGCGAGGCGCGAAGGCTCTCCTGCGTCAGCGGCATCTGCAGATCGACGCGCGCGGCCTGACGCCGCGGGCCGGGGAGCGTCGCGTCCGCGATCATCTCGTCGATCGGCGTGATGCCGGCGATCGGTTCCTTGGAGAACTGGCCGAGCGAGTACGACACGGCGCCGACGAGCCGGCCGTCGATGTAGACCGGGCTGCCGCTCATGCCGGCGATCACGCCGGTGTTGGCCAGCGGGCCGCCTTCGAGCCTGGCCAGAATCAGGTTGCGGCGCGGGCCGATGCTGTTGCGCAGCACGCCGATGATGTGGACCTTGAACTCGTCGAGGCGGTCGCCCTCGAAGACGGTCCGGCCGATGCCGACCATGCCCGGCCGATCTCATCGACGGGAAAGGTCCGTGACTGGGCAGGCAGCCCGGCTGCAACCGCCAGCAGAAGGGCAACAATAACGGCGCCGCGGAGAATATTCATGCGGGGGCTCAAGCTGATGATACGGGTAAACACCTGAAACTGCTAGGGTCCCGGCCCTGCCGTCGTTGACAGCGCCCCGGAGGCTGAAGTACTGTCTCACCTCTGAATTCGGTCGAGATGCAGCATTCGTTTAGCCCCTTCGTGTTCCCGGCTTCCGCCAGCTATTGGTGGTGGTACCGGTCTGCAACTGAAGGGGCGGCTGCCAGCGTCTGACACACGCGCAAGTAACTCGGCAAGACCCAAACGCCTCTTCAGCCTTCCGGTTGGAGAGGCGTTTTTTTTTGTTTGTTATGACCGACGGCGCTGCTGTGTGAGACGGTGACCGGCCAATCGATGGCCGAGCTCGTGGCGGCGCGCGACGGCGCGACCCATGGGGACATGGTCGAACTGCGTCTCGACGGCGTCGGCGATCTCGACGTCGCCGGCGCGCTGCAGGGCCGTCGCGTGCCGGCGGTCGTGACGTGCCGTCCGACGTGGGAAGGCGGCCGCTTCGACGGGAGCGAGGAGGAGCGGGCGCGCATTCTGTCGCGGCGCGCTCGAGCTGGGCGCCGAGTTCGTGGACGTCGAATGGCGCGCCACGCAGCAGTCGAACGGCGCGATTTCGGCGGCATCGTCGGCCGCGATCCCGCGCGCGTCGTGGTCTCGTCGCACGACTTCGAGGGCGTGCCGCCCGATCTCGACGATCGCGTGCGCGCGATGCGCGGCGTCGGTGCGGGCTCATCAAGGTCGCGGTCGCCGTGTCGCGTCTGACCGAGACGCTGCCGCTGAAAGCCATTGGCGCTGACGGCGACGCGGTCGTCATCGGCATGGGCGAGGCCGGCGTGCCGTCGCGTCTGCTTGCCGCGCACTACGGCTCGCGCTGGACGTACGCGGGCCGCGGTGTCGCTCCCGGTCAGATTCCGGCCGAGACGATGGCCGACGACTTTCATTTCTTCCGCGTCGGGCCGGAGACGCGCATCTTCGGTGTCGTCAGCACGAACGCGATGCACTCGCTGTCGCCGGTGATGCACAACGCGGCGTTCGAGGCGGCCGGCATCGACGCGGTCTACGTGCCGCTGCGGGCGCGCGACTTCGACGACTTCCTGTCCTTCGCCGCGGCGATGGGCGTCGAGGGCGCGAGCATCACGATTCCGTTCAAGCTCGATGCGCTGCGGGCCGCGACGCCGGCCGATCGGCTGACGCAGTCGGTGGGTGCGGCGAACACGCTTCGCCGGGACGGACGAGGGCTGGGAGGCGACCAACACCGACGTGGACGGGTTCCTGGCGCCGCTCGATGCGGTGTTCGGCACGCGCTTGAGAGGCGCGCGTGCCGCGGTGCTCGGCGCCGGCGGAGTCGGCGCGCGCCGTCGTCGTGGCGCTGCGGTCGCGCGGCGCGCTGGTGACGGTGTATGCGAGGCGGCCGGAGCAGGCGCAGGAGCTGGCGCAGGATCGCTCGACGCGTCGGCTGGTGAGTGGCCGCCGCCGGCCGGGATCGTGGGACGTGCTGGTGAACTGCACGCCGCTCGGCGGCGCAGGCGAAGCGGGACGAGTCGCCGCTGCCGCGTGACGCCGTGTCCGGACCGCTGGTCTACGACCTGACCTACGGGCCGGGACCGTCGCCGCTGCTGCGCGATGCGCAGGCGGCCGGGTGCGCTGACGATCGACGGGCTGCCGATGCTCGTGGCGCAGGCGGAGCGGCAGTTCGAGTGGTGGACCGGACAGAAGCCGGAACCTGGTGTGATGGCGGCGGCGATGCGCCGGAAGCTGGGCCGGCCGTAGAGCGCACGCTGTAGCGTGCGCGGACATGCACGCGAATGAAAATCACATCGTTCGAAGAATTCAAGGAGCTGGCCCAGCGCGGCACGTTCGTGCCCGTCTACAAAGAGATCGTCGCCGACATGCTGACGCCGGTCTCGGCGTTCCTCAAGATCGCCGAGCACGCCGACCACGCGTTCCTGCTCGAGTCGGTCGAAGGCGGCGAGCACGTCGGCCGCTACTCGTTCCTCGGCAAGGATCCGTTCCTGATCCTGCGGTCGAAGGGCGGCAAGACGATCATCGATCGCGCCGGGCAGACGATCGGAGTCGGACCAGCCGTTCATCGCCACGGTGCGCGAGATGATGGCGGGCTTCCACTCGCCGTTCGTGCCCGGGCTGCCGCGATTCACGGGCGGAGCGGTCGGCTATCTCGGCTACGACGCTGCGGCCTGGTTCGAGCCGGTCGAGCTGCAGCCGACGACGGCGGTGGATGAAGAAGCGGGCTTCATGTTCTTCGACACGGTGCTCGCGTTCGATCACGTGCGGCACCGCATCCTCATCATCGCCAACGCCCGCATCACCGGCGACGAGGATCTCGAGTCGCTGTATCAGTTCGCCTGCGCGAAGATCGAGTTCGTCGAGCGCGAGCTCGATCGCGCGCTGTCGAAGGCGCCGGCCGAGCAATGGCGCCGCCTTCGAGGTGACGTCGAACGTCAGCCGCGCGCGAGTTCGAGCAGATGGTCCGGACGGCGAAGGAATACATCGCCGCCGGCGACATCTATCAGGTGGTGCTCTCGCAGCGGTTCGAGGCGCCGCTCGCCGCGGATCCGTTCACCGTCTATCGTGCGCTCCGCCACGTCAATCCGTCGCCCTACATGTATTTCCTGCGCGTCGGCGACCGCTCCATCGTCGGCTCGTCGCCGGAGATGCTGGTGCGGGTCGAGGGCCGTCGCGTCGAGACGCACCCGATTGCCGGCACGCGGCCGCGCGGGCGGAACGAGGAAGAAGATGTGCGGCTGGCCGAGGAGCTGAAGCGCAACGAGAAGGAGCGTGCCGAGCACGTGATGCTCGTCGACCTCGGGCGCAACGACGTCGGCCGCGTGTCCGAGTACGGCACGGTGCGCGTGCCGACCTACATGACGCTCGAGCGCTACTCGCACGTGATGCACCTGGTGTCGATCGTCGAAGGCAAGCTGGAGTCGATCGCACGATCGGCTCGATGCGCTCGTCGCCTGCTTCCCGGCCGGCACCGTGTCGGGCGCACCGAAAGTGCGGGCGATGGAGATCATCGCGGAGCTCGAGAACCGGCGGCGCGGCGTCTATGCCGGCGCCGTCGGGTATCTCGACTTCGCCGGCAATCTCGACTTCTGCATCACGATTCGCACCGTCCTGATTGAGAACGGCCGCGCCTACGTCCAGGCCGGCGCGGGCATCGTCGCCGACTCGAATCCGGCGGCGGAATACGAAGAGACGCGCGACAAGGCGAGGGCCGTGATTCGCGCGCTGGAACTGGCGCAGGCGGGTCTGTAGGCCGGTCCTGGACCGGCGCTGGGCTAGTCCTGTGGACCCGCCGGAACGGAAGACATGGTTCTCGTCATCGACAACTACGATTCGTTTACCTACAACCTCGTGCAGTATCTCGGCGAGCTCGGCGCCGAGGTGCGCGTGCGCCGCAACGATCAGGTGACGCTCGGCGAGATCGAGGTGATGGCGCCCGATCAGATCGTGATCTCGCCGGGCCCGGGCCGTCCGGAGGACGCCGGCATCACGCCGGACGTGATCCGGCGATTCGGTCCGCGGACGCCGCTGCTCGGCGTCTGCCTCGGTCACCAGGCGATCGGCATGGTCTACGGCGGCACCGTGTCGCGCGCCACCGCGCCGATGCACGGCAAGACGTCCACCGTCGTCCACGATCGCAAGGGTGTGTTCGCCGGCATCAACGAGCCGTTCCTCGCCGGCCGCTATCACTCGCTGGTGATCGCGGCCGACAGCGTGCCGACCGATCTCGAAGTGGCGGCGCGCACGAAGGAAGACGGCACGATCATGGCCGTCCGGCACCGCACGTATCCGGTGCACGGCGTGCAGTTTCATCCCGAGTCGGTGCTCACCGAGGAGGGGCGGAAGATCCTGCGGAACTTCCTCGACCTGTGATGTTCACGCCCCTCATCGAGAAGCTCGTTCGCCACGAGGACCTCACCATGGACGAGGCCACGGCCGCCATGCGCGAGGTCATGGAAGGCCGCGTGCCGCCCGCCGCGCTCGCCGCGCTGCTGTCGGCGCTGCGCATGAAAGGCGAGCGGCCGGCGGAGCTCGTCGGCTTCGCGCGGGCGATGCGCGAGCACGCGGTGAAGATCTCGAGACCGGACGGGCGAGGTCTGCGACACCTGCGGCACCGGCGGTGATCGCGCCGGCACCTTCAATATCTCGTCGGCCGCGGCGATCGTCGTCGCCGCGTGCGGCGTCGAAGGTGGCGAAGCACGGCAATCGATCGGTGTCGAGCCGCTGCGGCAGCGCCGACGTCTTCGAACAGCTCGGCGTGAATCTGGCGGCGTCGCCGGCGGTCGTCGAACGGTCGCTTCACGACCGGCAATATCGCGTTCTTCTTTGCGCCGACGTTCCATCCGTCGATGAAGCACGCCGGCCCGACGCGGCGTGAGATGGGCATCCGCACCGCGTTCAACCTGCTCGGTCCGCTGACGAATCCGGCCGGCGCGACGCGGCAGGTCGTCGGCGTGCCGCGAGCCGATCTGACCGATCTGCTCGCGCGCTCGCTGCGCCTCCTCGGGTCCAGCGCGTGCCTGGGTCGTGCACGGCGCTGACGGCATCGACGAGATCTCGACGACCGGGCACACCAAAGTGTCCGAGTGCCGTGACGGCGCGGTTCACACGTTCTACATTCACCCGTCGGAGTTCGGCATTCGCAAGGCGACGCTTGCGGAGCTCCTTGGCGGTGACGCCGCCGAGAACGCGGCGATCGTTCGCCGCGTGCTCGAGGGCCAGGCCGGCGCGCCGCGGGACGCCGTGGTGCTGAACGCCGGAGCGGCGTTGTTCGTCGCCGATCGCGTCGCAGTCGGTGCGCGAGGGCATTGGCGTGGCGGCATCGGCGATCGACTCCGGCGCCGCGCTGGCGACGCTCGAGACCATGGTGCAGGCGTCGAAGGCAGAGGCTGCGGTATGAGCGCCCCGGATCTGCTTCGCGACGATCGTCGCGGCGACGCAGCAGATCACCGAGACGCGGCGTGCGCAGGAGCCGGTCGTCGGCGCTGGAACGGCGTGCGCTGGCGCGCCAGCTCCCGGGGCGATCGCTTCGAGGCCGCGCTCGGGATGGCGGGCCGCGTCAACGTGATCGCCGAATGCAAGCGGCGGTCGCCGTCGCGTGGTGTGCTCGCCGCGCACTACGACCCGGTCGTCGATCGCCATGACAGTACGAAGCCGGCGGTGCCGCGGCGATCTCGGTGCTCACCGAGCCGACGTTCTTCGACGGCGCACTGGAGCATCTCACCGCGGTCCGTGACAGCGGTCGATCTACCGCTGCTGCGCAAGGACTTCGTCGTCGACGACTACCAGCTGCTCGAGGCGCGAGCCGCGGGCGCCGACGCGGTCCTGCTGATCGTCGCGGCGCTCGAGCAGTCCGAGCTGGTGCGGCTGCAGTCGCGCGCATGGGAGCTGGGTCTCGCCGCGCTGGTCGAGGTGCACGACGACGAGGAGTTGGCGCGGGCGATCGAGAGCGGAGCACGGCTGATTGGTGTCAACAACCGCAATCTGCGCACGCTGACGGTCGATGTGAGCGCCTCGGATCGCCTGGCGGCGAAGATGCCCGGCCGGCGTCGTCGGCGTGAGCGAGAGCGGTCTGCAGTCGAGAGGCGACCTCGAACGGCTGGCGGCGGCCGGCTATCGGGCGTTTCTGATTGGCGAGCGGTTCATGACCGATCCCGACCCGGCCCGCGCCATTGCCGAGTCTGATACGGAGTCGGGCGTATGACGTTCGCGAAAGGCGACGGCCAACATGACTGCCGACCTTCCTGAAGATCTGCGGGATGACACGCGTCGGAGACGCGCTGCACGCCGTCCGCGAGGGCGCGACGGCGATCGGGTTCGTGTTCTGGAAGGGAAGTCCGCGCTACATCGAGCCGGACCGTGCTGGCGAGATCGCCGCCGCTTTGCCGGCCACCGTGACGACTGTTGGTGTGTTCGTGAACGAGCCGGTCGATCGGCATCCGTGAGACGGCGAGAGTCGCGGGATTGCGGATGGTGCAGTTGCACGGCGAGGAGACGCCGGCGTACGTCGGAGCGGCTCGAACAGCCGGTCATGCGGGCGGTGACGCTCGACACGATGGTCGAGACGACAAAGACGTGGCCGGCGGAGACGACGCTGCTGCTTGACTCTACGGATCCCGTCGCGGCGCGGCGCCGGACGGGCGGCCGTGGATTGGCCACGCGCGGCCGTGATCACGCGCGGCCGGCGCGTCGTCCTGGCCGGCGGACTGACGCCGGACAATGTCGAGGAAGCGATCGTGACCGTGCGGCCGATCGGCGTGGATGTGGCTTCGGGGGTCGAATCGGCTCCCGGCGTGAAGGACCTCGACAAGGTCGCACGTTTTCTGGCGAACGCGCAGGCCGCGTTCGCGCGAGTGGTGACCCTGTGACCAAGGTTGAGACGGATCGACTGATTGGGGTCAGACCCCGGTCTTCGGCCGGCGCGATCCGGATGCGCGCGGCTACTTCGGCGCCTACGGCGGGCGGTTCGTGCCGGAGACGCTGGTCGCGCCGATCGAGGAGCTGACCGCGGGTATCTCGCGGCGCGTGCGGACCCCTGCGTTCAGCGACGAGCTCGATCGGTTGCTGAAGCACTACGTCGGACGGCCGACGCCGGTCTACGAGGCGCACGCTTCGCCGCAGCGACGGGTGGCAACGGCGTGCGCGTCTTTCTCAAGCGCGAAGACCTGGCGCACACGGGCGCGCACAAGATCAACAACGCGCTCGGGCAGGCGCTGCTCGCCAGGCGCATGGGCAAGACGCGTGTCGTCGCCGAGACCGGCGCCGGTCAGCACGGCGTGGCGACTGCGACCGCGTGCGCGCTGCTCGGGCTCGAGTGTCACGTCTACATGGGCGCCGAGGACATGCGGCGGCAGGCGCTGAACGTCCTGCGCATGCGGCTGCTTGGCGCGACCGTGCGTCAGGTCGACGCCGGCAGCAAGACGCTGAAGGATGCGATCAACGAAGCGATGCGCGACTGGGTCGCCAACGTCGGCGACACCTACTACCTGCTCGGATCAGCGCTGGGTCCGCATCCCTATCCGCTGATGGTGCGCGAGTTCCAGTCGGTGATCGGCCGGGAGGCGCGCGCGCAGATGCTCGAGCAGGCCGGCCGCTTGCCGCACATCGTCGATCGCCTGCGTCGGCGGCGGCAGCAACGCGATCGGCATCTTCGACGGCTTCCTCGACGACCGCGACGTCCGGCTGATTGGCGTCGAGGCGGGCGGCGAGCGCATCGCGCCGGGACGGCACGCCGCGCGATTCGCGGGCGGCAGCACGGGTGTGCTGCAGGGCACGCGGACGTTCGTGCTGCAGGACGAGGCGGGCAACATCGAGCTGACGCATTCGATCTCCGCCGGACTCGACTACGCCGCGATCGGACCCGAGCACGCGTGGCTGCGCGATCTTGGTCGAACCGAATACGCATACGCGACCGACGCGGAAGCGCTCGAGGGATTCCAGACGCTGGCGCGGCTCGAAGGGATTCTGCCGGCGCTCGAGTCGTCTCATGCGGTGGCGCACGCGATGCGGATCGCGAAGGACGTCCCGGCGGGCACGATCATGCTCGTCAACCTGTCCGGTCGCGGCGACAAGGATCTGCAAAGCGTGAGTGAGGCGCTGCGATGAGCCGCCTGACTTCGCTCGGGGCAGGCCGGTTGTCAGAGACCTTTGCGCGCATTCGCGCCAACGGATCACCGGGCCTGGTGACATACATCACGGCCGGCGACCCCGACCTAGCCGCGCACCGAAGGCATCATCGCCGCGCTCGATCGCGCCGGCGCCGACGTCCTCGAGATCGGCGTGCCGTTCTCGGACCCGCTGGCCGACGGCCCGGTCATTCAGCGCGCCACCGAGCGTGCGCTGGCCTCGGGCACGACGCTGTCGCAGGTGCTGGACCTGCTCGGCCGGATCCGCAGTTCTGTGAAGGCGCCGTTCGTCATCTTCAGCTATGCCAACCCGATTCTTCGGCTGGGCGCGGAGCGGTTTGCCGACCGGGCGCGCGACGCTGGCGTGGACGGCGTGCTGGTGCTCGATCTGCCCGATCGAGGAGGCCGACGACTTCCGGAACATGCTGGCGCGTTCGGGGGATTGATACAATCCTCCTGCTCAGCCCGACGACGACTGATGAACGACTGCGAAGGGCGGCGTCCCTTGGCAGTGGGTTTCTATATGCGATCTCGCGCCTTGGCGTGACCGGCGCCCGCGACCGGATCGCCGATGGCGCGCACGAGATGGTGGATCGCATCCGCCGCGTGAGCGACCTGCCGGTGGCGCTCGGGTTTGGCATCTCCACGCCCGAGCACGTCCGCGAAGTCGGGCAATGGGCGGATGCCGCGGTCGTCGGCAGCGCCCTCGTCAACGTCATTGCCGAGGCTGGATCGTCTGCCGACCTGAACAGACGGGTAGAGGAGTACGTGCGTTGGCTGAAGTCCTGACCATCGAGGAACTGCGAACCCGCATCGACGTGATCGACGAGCAGCTCGTGCGGCTGCTCAACGTCCGCGTCGCGTGCGCAGTGGAAGTTGGCCGGCTGAAGCACGAGGCGGGGCTTCCCATCTATCAGCCCGAGCGCGAAGCGCAGGTGCTGGCCGGCGTGCGGAAGTCGGCAACGGATCTGGCCGGCCCGCTGACCGCGGAAGCGGTGGTGCGCATCTTCGAGCGCGTCATCGACGAAGCGAGACGAGCGGAGCGCGCGGCAAGCGAGCAGCGAGACAGTCCAACGAATCGGAGAGTGATGTCATGGTCGTCGTAATGAAGGAACGGGCCACCGAGGCGCAGATCGACGCGGTGATTGCGCGCCTCATCGAACTGGGCATGGACGTGCACCGCTCGTCGGGCGCCACGCGGACCGTGCTCGGCGTCGTGGGCGCGCACAAGATCGACCCGCAGCTGATCGGGATTCTCGACGGTGTGCACGAGGTGCTGCGCATCACCGAGCCCTACAAGCGCGCCAGCCGGGCCTTCAAGCCCGAGGACACCATCGTCCAGCATCGACGACGTCCGAATAGGCGGCGACGAAGTGATCGTCATGGCCGGTCCGTGCTCGGCCGAGACCGACGAGCAGGTCATGGCGAGTGCCGCGGCCGTGAAGCGCGCCGGCGCCAAGATCCTGCGCGGCGGCGCCTTCAAGCCGCGCAGCTCTCCGTACAGCTTCCAGGGTCTCGGCGAGCAGGGCCTGCAGATGCTGCGCCGCGCCGCCGACGCGCACAATCTGAAGCTGATCTCCGAGGTCATGGACATCAGCCAGATCGAGCTGATCAGCAAGTACTGCGACATCTTCCAGGTCGGCGCGCGCAACATGCAGAACTACACGCTGCTCCGCGAGCTGGGCCACGTGCGCAAGCCGGTGCTGCTGAAGCGCGGCATCTCCGCGACGATCGAAGAGTGGCTGCTGTCGGCGGAGTACATCCTCGCCGGCGGCAACAACGACGTCATCCTCTGCGAGCGCGGCATCCGCACGTTCGAGACCGCGACCCGCAACACCTTCGACATCTCCGCGATCCCGGTCGTCAAGAAGCTGAGTCACCTGCCGATCGTCGCCGACCCGAGTCACGGCGCCGGACGGCGTGACATGGTGGCGCAGCTGGCGCGCGCGGCCGTGGCTGCCGGCGCGGACGGCCTCATCATCGAGGTCCACAACGATCCCGATCGCGCGCTGAGCGACGGCGCGCAGTCGATGTTCCCGGCACAGTTCGATCGACTGATGGCGGAGCTGCGGATCATTGCGCCCGCCATTGGACGAAGTATCTGCCTCGAGTCGGTCGCTCGGCGCGGCTGGGCGCGCTAGCGCGCCCAGCCGCGCGAGCGAACGCCCAACTCCCGACTTCCAATTCCCAACCACCCCCAACTCCCAGTGAACCAACGAACTGGGACTTGGGAATTGGGGGTGGTTGGGAATTGGGAGTTGGTGGTTGGGCGTTGACGGATGTCCTCTGACGAGCCTCCATTTCATCGAATCGCCATCGTCGGCCTCGGGCTGATCGGCGGTTCGATAGCGCTGGCGCGTGCGCGAGCGCTGGTCGTCGACGCTCATCACCGCGGTCGATCGGCCGGCGGTGCTGGCGCACGCCTCGTCGAGTGGAGCGATCGATCGCGCGGCCAACACCGTCGCGGAGATCGGTCCCGTCGATCTGGTCATCCTGGCGGCGCCCGTCCGTCAGAACGTCGAGTTGCTCCCGCAGGTCATGTCGGGCCTGTCCGAAGGAGCCGTCGTCACCGACGTCGGCGGCACCAAGCGCGACATCGCCAGAGCCGCGGCGGCGCTGCCATCGGCGACGGCATTCATTGGCGGTCATCCGATCGGCGGCGCTGAACGCGGTGGCTTCGGCTTCGCCCGCCCCGATCTCTTTCGCGGCAAGCCGTGGATCTTCACGCCGTCCTCATCATCACTGTCGACCCATCTCGACAAACTCTCTGAATTCGTCCGCGGCCTCGGCGCCCGGCCCGCGACGATGGACGCGGAGACGCACGACCGGGTGATGGCGTATGTCAGCCACCTGCCGCAGTTGACCGCGAGCGTGCTGATGGAGGTCGTCGGCCGTGCCGCGTCGAGCGACGGTCTGCGCTTCGCCGGCCGCGGTCTCACCGACAGCACTCGTCTCGCCTCGAGCCCGGCCAGTGTGTGGCGCGACATCTGCGCCGCCAACGCCGACGACATCGGCCCCGCCCTCGACGCCCTCATCGCTCGACTCACCGAGCTGCGCGCCGACCTGCACAACGGCCGCGTCGGTCGGGGAAGTGTTCGACGATGCCGCGACGTGGCGGGCGGAACTGATGAAGGGCAGGGAACCGTAGTGTCCGGCTTCAGCCGGACCCGGTCCGCCTGAAGGCGGACACTACACACGCCTGGCCGCGCGGATGTCGTCCACCGCCTGAGGATTCTCCAGCGACGACAGATCGCCCGGCGCTTCGCCAAGATATGCGGACCTGATGACGCGGCGCATGACCTTGGCGTTTCGCGTCTTTGGCAGATCGCGCACGAAGAAAATTGCCTCCGGCCGCAGCGGCTTGCCGAGCCGTGTCGCGACCAGTGCTTTCAAGCGATCGGCGAGTGTCAGGCGGGTCTGCAGATCCGCCGCTACGTCGCGGGTGTCACCGGGGCCGGGACGCAGCACGCAGAAGCACACGAGGGCCTGGCCCTTGAGTTCGTCCGGAATCCCGATCGCCGCCGCCTCGAGCACGGCCGGATCGTCGACAAGAACGGACTCGACCTCCGCGGGACCGAGCCGCTTGCCGGCGATCTTGATCGTGTCGTCGGATCGCCCGAGGATGTACCACAGCCCGTCCTCATCGATGGCCGCCCAGTCGCCATGCACCCAGACGTCGGGGAAGCGTGACCAATAGGTCTGAAGATAGCGCTCCTCGTCATTCCAGAAGCCGCGTGTCATGCCGATCCACGGCTGCCTGACGACCAGTTCACCGACCTGGTTCCGCACCGGCCGGCCCTGATCATCGACGACGTCGGCCGCGATACCCGGCGGAGGACCGGCGAACGCGGCAGGCTTGAGCGGCGTGATGACGTTGCCGCCGACCAGTCCCCCGGAGACTTCAGTGCCGCCCGAGTAGTTGATGATCGGGAGCTTCGCGTTGCCGACCACATCGAAGAACCATCGCCAAGGTTCGGGATTCCACGGCTCACCCGTCGAGCCGAGGATGCGGAGCGACGAGAGATCGTGACGATGAACGGGATCCTCCCCGTGGCGCATCAACGAGCGGATCAAGGTCGGCGACACGCCGAGGATATTGACGCGATGCCGTTCGACGATTGCCCACAAGCGATCGGGCTCCGGGTAATCGAGCGCGCCGTCGTACAGCACCATCGTTCCGCCGAGCAGCGTCATCCCGAGGACTTCCCATGGGCCCATCATCCAGCCCATGTCGCTCACCCAGTACATCGTCTCGCCAGGCTGGACGTCGAAGCAGTGGACCATGTCCTGCGCGGTCTTGATTGGGAAGCCGCAGTGCGAGTGCACCGCGCCCTTTGGACGTCCCGTCGTTCCTGACGTGTAGATGATCATCATCGGCGCGTCGGCGTCCGTCTGTGCAGGGATGCCGGTGCCCGGCTTCGACCCCATGAGATCCGACCAGCGGCAATCGCGGCCGGTCATCATCGTCTCGACACCGAGTCGCGGCACCACGACAACGTGCTGCACCGACGGCGCAACCGACACCGCCTGATCGGCGGTCGCCTTCATCGGCACCAGCTGCCCGCGCCGCCAGAAACCATCCGCGGTGATCAGCGCCGTGGCACCAGAGTCCTTCAACCGACCCGCGACGGCGTCCGCGCCGTAGCCGGAGAACAGGGGCAACACGATACCGCCGACTCTGATGACCGCAAAGAACACCACGATGAGCTCGGGGCACATCGGCATGAACAGTGCGACGCGATCGCCGGAGGCAATGCCTATGCGGCGCAGGCCGTCCGCGCATTGCTGCACATCCCGAAAGCAATTCCCGATAGGTGAGCGTCCGCGTGACGCCTTCTTCGCCTTCCCAGCGCACAGCGACCTGGTGCTCAACGGGCGTTCCCATCCACTTGTCGAGACAGTTGTGGACGATGTTCATGCGGCCGCCGACACACCATTGCGTTTGGGCTATGCCGCGCGACGGGTCGAGCATGGAACGGTACGGTTGGTAGAACTGAATGTCGAGGTCGTCGAGAACGGCGCGCCAAAACCAGTCGAGCTCGGTGGTGGAGCGGTGCATCAACTCGGCGTAGTCGCGAAGCCCGTGCTTCCGCATGAAGGCGGTGAGCCGGCTGCGCTCGATGTACTCCGGCGTCGGCCGCCACGCGATCTCACCGCCGAACTCGAACGTGTCCATACATGCAGTACTCATCAAGAAATGCCCGACTACGAACCAGCCGTCATTCTGAGCGCGTGCCGGACGCCGATCGGATCCTTCGGCGGCGTGTTCAAGGACCTCTCGGCCTCGGATCTCGGTGCGGTGGTGATTCGCGAGGCGATCCGCCGCGCCGGCATCGACGCCGGCGACCTCGGCGACGTAATCATGGGCTGCGTGCTCCAGGCGGGCGCCGGCATGAACGTGGCGCGGCAGGCGGCGATCAAGGCCGGCGTTCCGGTCGCCGTGCCTGGCGAGACAATCAATCGCGTCTGCGGGTCCGGGCTTCAGGCGGTCGTGCACGCGGTTGAAGCGATTCGCGTCGGCTACACCGATCTCGTGCTGGCCGGCGGGACCGAATCGATGTCGAACGCGCCGTACTTGCTGCCCGGCGCGCGGTGGGGCTCTCGCATGGGCAACCAGGACGTCGTGGACTCGATGCTGGCAGAGGGACTGACCTGCGCGATCAAAGGCTGCCACATGGGGATAACCGCCGAGACTATCGTCGAGCGCTACGGGATCTCCCGAGCCGATCAGGATGCGTTTGCGGCGGAGAGTCAACGGCGCGCGCAACAGGCGATCGACAGCGGGGCGTTCACGGACGAGATCATCGCGGTAGACGTGCCGGCGGGTCCGAAAGGCTCGGCGGGTCCGAAAGGACCCGCCCTACGGACGATCGACACGGACGAATACCCGCGCGCGGGAACGACGGCTGAGAAGCTGGCGGCGCTGAGGCCGGCATTCAAGAACGACGGGAGTGTGACCGCAGGCAACGCATCCGGCATCAACGACGGTGCGGCGGCGCTGGTCGTCGCCGGTGCGGAGCGCGCCGCGCGCATGGGGAAGAAGCCTGTGGCACGCGTGCTGGCTTTCGCGACGATTGGCATCGACCCGGCGATCATGGGCATGGGGCCGGTCGAAGCGACCAGGAAGGCACTGAGCCGGGCCGGACTGACGGTGTCACAGATCGATCTCTTCGAGTTGAACGAGGCGTTCGCCTCGCAGTCGCTGGCCGTGGCCCGAGAGCTCGGTCTCGACCCGGCGAAGGTCAACGTGCGCGGCGGCGCGATTGCGCTCGGACATCCCATCGGCGCCAGCGGTGCTCGGATTCTCACGACGCTGATCTATGCACTGCGGGCCCGTGGCGGCGGACGTGGCGTGGCCGCGCTCTGCGTGGGCGGCGGCATGGGCACGGCGATGGTGATCGACGTCGGGGCGGGTCTTTAGACCCGCCTGCGGAACTTCTCTTCACACCGGTCCGTCCCAACCGCCGAGGAGTAGCCCACTACGTGACCCTTCGACTTCGCTCAGGGCAGGCCCGATTGATTCTCGCCCTGGCTCTCGTGCTCTCGGCGGCGCCCGCGTTTGCACAGGCGGAGGCCGACGACTGGACGGTTCAGGATCGACGCGAAGCGGCCAGAGAGCGCCGTGAAGAGGCGCGCGAGCGGCGGCAAGAGGCCCGCGAGGCCGCGCGAGAACGGGCAGAAGAATGGCGTGAGGCGCGGCGCGAAGACTGGGAACGCTGGCGCCGCGAGGGCCGCGACGGCGTGCACTTCCGGATCCTGCGCAACTACTACCTCGCCGCGGACGCCACCGCGAAAGAACCGATCGTCGTCATGGGCGGCGACGCCACAATCGACGGACAGACCGACGATGACGTCGTGGTGATTGGCGGGACGCTGCGCCTTGGTCCGAAGGCTGTCGTCGGCGGCGACGTCGTGACTGTCGGTGGCGAGGCCGTGATCGATCCCGCGGCGACCGTGCGCGGCAACGTCGATGCGGCGGTCGTCCACCTACCCAACATCGATTGGGGTCTTCGATTGGCCGATGTGGAGACAGACAGGGTGGGGCTGGGCAGGCATGTGGCCGTTCGCCGCACTGTCGGCCACAGTGCTGCGCCTGAGTCTCGTGCTGATGGTCTCGCTCCTGCTGACCATCGTTGCGCCCAGGTTGGGTCCGCTCGATGGGCGTCCGCGCATCGTCGGCACTGAGCTCGGGTTTGCTGGGCGCGGCCGCTGAGATCCTGTTCGTGCCCGCGCTGATCGCCGTGGTCATCGGGCTCACGGTTTCGATCGTCGGCATTCCGCTGCTCGGCGCGATTCCGTTCGCGCTGGTCCTCGGCGCGCTGGCCTGGACCGGGGGCTTCGCCGCGGTGGCGGCGTGTCTGGGCGCCCGGCTGCGCGGGAGCAGCATCGCTGACATCGTCATCGCTCGTCACCGATCTGTTGATCGGCTTCGTGGTGATCTCCGGATTCACGGTTGTGGCGCAGGTGATTTCAGTCGGGCCGGGCTGGATGACGCCGTTCGGCTGGATGACGCGAGCGGCGGGAATTGCTATCGAGTACGTGGCGTGGACGATCGGGCTCGGCGCCGCCTTGTCGGGCCGATTCGTCAGACCGAGGGCGACGCCGCCGATGCCCGCGCCGTCGGTAAGCTTCTGAGCAGTCCTTCGACCCTGGGCAGCACCGTCTGCCAGCGGTACTCGCGTTCGACGAACTGAAGGCCCTGCGCACCGAGCGTGCGCCGCCGCTCGGGGTGCGCGGCGAGATAGTCGAGCGCCTCACAGAACTCATCGAACGATCGGTAATGCAGTCCGCCGTTGGCGCGGCGGACCTGCTCCCGCAACACGTCGCATCGGGCGTTCACCAGCGCCGGCACGCCGTGATTCCACGCCTCGAGCAGCGCGATGCCCAGGCTCTCGTAGGGCGACGGCACGACGAGCAGACGTGCGTGGGCGAGCAGCGCGGCGCGAAGTTCGTCGGAGACGTAGCCGAGCGCGCGAATGCGGTCGTGTTTCGGAATCTGCAGCTTCACCGGTC
Source organism: uncultured Acidobacteriota bacterium (assembly GCA_963728305.1). Classification (GTDB taxonomy): domain Bacteria; phylum Acidobacteriota; class Vicinamibacteria; order Vicinamibacterales; family UBA2999; genus Gp6-AA40. Next base: position 170,159 of record CAVSKE010000016.1, on the reverse strand, counting down.
CGGCGAGGACGAGCGGCCAGGCGCGAGACGTGGACGCGTACTCCTGGAAGTACTCGAGCAGCGTGTCACAGCCCTTGTTTCGATCGACTCGCCCCAGATAGAGGATGTAGTCGTCGGCAAGGCCGTGGGATCGCAGCAGCTCACGGCCCGGCGGCGGACCAGCAGGTTCAAGTCCGGTGCCGATCACAACAGATGGCGCCAGCGTCCGCCCGGCCCGCGCCGACACCAGCGCCTGCTCTTCGGGTGTCAGAAAGAGATACGCCGCTGGCAGGTTGAAGAATTCCTCCGTGATGCCCAGATGCACGGCGGGGTCGTCTTCTGCGGTTGGCAGCAGCACCGCGCGATCGCGCACCAGCGGAACTCCGAAGAACGAGGGGTAGTAGCGGAACGTCCAGAACAGCACCGCGTCGTAACGTGCGTCCGTGCTGCCGCAGATGGTCAAGCAGTCCCGGCACCTGCGGACCGTTCTCGCGAAACCACTCCTCCTGACGTTCGCGCGGTGTCTCCGTCGTCAAAGACCTCGTCGCTCAGCGATCTGAACTCGTGCGGGCGCCGCGGCCGCGTCACCGCGAAGCGAATCACCCGAACCGCGCCGTCCGCCGATTCACCAGCCTGATACTCGTTGTTCCAGGAGACGTAGTCGCGCGCGCAGGAGGTGAGGACGGTGACGTCGTGCGCGGGGGCGAGCCGCTGTGCGAGATCGCGGCAGTGCAACTCAGAGCCGCCGGCGATGTCGGCGCCGTAGCGCTGAACGACGAGGGCGAGTTTCACTGGCGCTTGTCGGCGAGCGCCTGCAGGTCGCGGCGCAGCCGCGCGTTCTCGATCGCCAGCTGCTGCACGCACGCGAACAGCACGTCGTTCACGCGCCGTTGACGCTCGAAGTTGTCGCGGCTGTACTCGAACAGCCAGCGCAGCATCGGCATCAGTACGCGCTGCTTGACGAAGATGAAGGCCGAGGCAACGCCCGGCGCCCGATGCGATTGATAACGCATGGCGGTATGCAGCCGCCACGTCTCGCGATCACCGAGGAGCTCGTGCAGGATCAGGGTTCGTTCCGCGTCGCCGGTGGAGATGGCCGATTGCAGGATGCGCTCGACCTCGGCAAAGAAGGCCGGGTCTTCGAACTCGCGTGGCGCGCCGTGGCTCAGCAGACGCTCGCGGAGCCGCCCGCGCACGCGCTCGTGCAGCTCCGCCATCACCGCATCGACCGAAACGTCAGTTGCCAAACTCGTCGCGCACGCCTGGTCGTACCTGGACGTTGCTGCTGCTTGCCGCGATGACCCGGTCCCGTCGCTTGAGGCGGAAGAACACCTGGAATGTGCCGGGCTGACGGAACACGTGCTCGATCGTGTAGCGCCGCCGGATCGTGCTCTTGCCAGCTTGATACGGGTCGCAATCCTCGGAGTTGCCCGAGACCGTCCCGTCGCCCCAATCCCACTCGACCGCCGGACAGTAGAAGTCCTCGAAGTCGTCGGCGCCGCCGCGGACGTCCACAACCAGGCGCACGCGCAGCGGCGAGAAGCCGACCGGAGGCGTCGCCCTGAGTGATAGACTGGGCTTCTTGTCGTCGCCGCCCCGTTGCGCACCAGCGGCGTCGCCGGTTGCGAGGGCGACGACGAGCACGGCCAGCAGCGACAAGGCGCGTCGTGGGTGAATCATCGGTACTGGTTCCCAGGGGCAGGCTCGCTCTGATTCTAAGCCCGAATATACGGCTGGACAAGCAATCCGGAGCGGACATCCCCTACGCACGGAGAGCTCGACACGATGCATACAGCTTACAGGTCGCCTGCGATCACACTCACCTCGCAGTCTTCTGCAGACCTGCAGACCGATCTTCTCGTCATTCCGGTCTTCACCGACGACGATTTCAGCGATGAGGGGACGCTTGATGCCGCGTCGGGCGGGGAAGTATCGCGTGCCCGTGCGCGGGGTGAACTGACCGGCAAACTCTATGAAGGGCTCGCCACGGCGACGTCGTTGGCACAGTGGAAGACGCCGCGCGCGCTTTTGGTCGGCGCGGGAAGCCGCAAGGACTGCACGTCCGACCACCTCCGGCGCATCGCGACTGTTGGCGGGCTGCACGCGCGTCAACGGCGGTTGACGCGCGTCGCGGTTGTCGATCGTGCCGGTACGTCGGTGAGTGCCGAGGCGGCCGCGCAGGCCATCGCCGAGGGGCTGTGTCTGGCGAACTACGACGGCGCGTCATATCGGACCGGTGGCCAGGCGCCGTCCTGGGTGGAAGAGGCGCAGGCTCGCATCTCGAGCGATGGTCCGGCTGTTCGTGAAGCGCTCGCGCGTGGACACGTGCTCGGCGACATGAGCAACGAGGCACGCACGCTGGCCAATCTGCCGGGCAACGACCTGACCCCGCGCGTCTTCGCCGAGCGGGCCCAGGCGATAGCCAAAGATGCCGGTCTCGGTGTCGAAGTACTCGACGAACAGAAGATTGCCGCACTGAAGATGGGCATGCTGCTGGGCGTTGCGCGCGGCAGCCAGGAGCCGCCGCGTCTTGTGGTGCTGCGGCACGACCCGCCCAACGCGGTGAAGGGCGTTGTGCTCGGCCTGATCGGCAAAGGCATCACCTTTGATACCGGAGGCATCTCGATCAAGCCCGCCGACAACATGGACAAGATGAAGGACGACATGTCCGGTGGGGCCGCGGTGATCTGCGCGATGGCGGCCATCGCGCGCCTCAAGGCGCCGGTCCGCGTCTCGCCATCGTGCCGATGACCGAGAACATGCCGGGCGGAAAGGCGTTCAAGCCTGGAGACGTGCTGACCAGCGCGGCCGGCAAGACGGTCGAGATCATCAACACCGATGCGGAAGGCCGGCTGGTGCTCGGCGACGGTCTCTGGTACGCGCGTGAGCTCGGTGCGACGCATCTGGTCGACATCGCCACGCTGACCGGTGCGTGCGTGGTCGCACTTGGCAAGACGACGACCGGTCTCTTCGGATCGCCGGCTGGCTGGGTTGAGGCTGTTCGCCGCGCCAGCGTTCGCGCCGGCGATCGCTCGTGGCCGATGCCGGTGCACGACGACTACAAGGATCAATTGAAAAGCGAGATCGCCGATTTCACGAACACCGGTGGCCGCCCGGCCGGAGCCATTACCGCCGCGCTCTTCCTGAAGGAGTTCGTCGCCGATCAGCCATGGGTCCATATGGACATCGCCGGCACGGCCTGGGCCGAGGAAGCCAAGCCGTATCAGCCGAAGGGCGCGACAGGCGTTGGTGTTCGTACGCTGGTCGAGCTGGCGCTGGACGCCGCCACGTGGAGCGCGCAGAATCTGAAGGACTGATGCTCCTCCTGAGACTGCTGCAGGAAAAGCCCATCATTGTTGACGTCGGCAAGCCCCCCGACCCGACGCCGGATATCAGCCTCGACTTCGTGGTCGGGATGTTCGCCATGGCCGGGGTCTTTCTGCTGGTGGCGCTTGTAGGCAGTCTGATCGTCGCTGGCGTAATACTCTTCATGAAACGGCGGCAGCAGAGGCTGGCGCCCGACGATCCGGGTCACACAACGCTCCGAATCTGACATGCATTCATCACTTCCTGCTCAAGGAGAGCCTCCATGTTTCGACGTGTTCTACCGGTTGTTCTGATGGCTTCGCTCGTTGCCCCTGTCGCCGCGCAGACTCCCGCCGGGTGGAAGGTGCACCTCGACGAGAGCACGAACGCACAGGACCCCGACGACAAGTCCGGCGTCAAGTTCATGGCGATGGGCAAAGGGCTTTCACGTGTCCGCGGGCCTGCGGGCACCTACTGGAATCCGTCCAATACCGCGACGGGAAACTACACGCTCAAGGGCACGTTCACGCTCGTGAAGCCGAGCAATCACACCAACTACTACGGCCTGGTGTTCGGCGGCAACGCGCTGGACGGCCCGTCGCAGACCTACACCTACTTCGTCGTTGCGCAGAACGGCCGGTTCCTGATCAAGCAGCGCAACGGCGCAAAGACGACCGACATCCAGGCCGCCACCGCGAACGCCGCCATCAAGACGCCCGACAGCGCGGGTAAATCAGTGAACGCGCTCGAAGTGCGAGTGGGCGGTGACACCGATCTCGTACGTCGTCAATGGCACGGTCGTCCACACCACGCCGAAGAGCGCCGCGAAGACCGACGGCGATCGCCGGTTTCCGCGTCAATCACGTGCTCGAAGTGATGGTCGACGACTTCCAGGTTCAGAAGGGATAGTGCATTTCGTAGGGCCGCCGTCAGGCGGCCCTCGCAATTGCTGGTCCTCCTCCTGATTGCCGGGGCATCGGCCCTGGCTCAGGCGGAGGACTGGCCCCAGTTCCGCGGCCCCACCGGTCAGGGCCATGCCACCGAGCGCGGTCTGCCGCTCGAGTGGAGTGAAACCAAGAACATCGTCTGGAAAACGCCAGTCCCCGGCCTCGGATGGTCATCGCCCGCCGTCGCCAACGGGCGCGTCTGGCTCACCACCGTCGTCGAGTCCAAGGAACGTCGCGGCCGCGTCTCGGCATCGCTGCGGGCGCTGGCCTTCGACGTCGCGACGGGACGCGAGCTGGTCAACGTCGAAGTCTTTCGTCTCGACGATGCCGGATACGTCAATCCGAAGAACAGCCGGGCATCGCCGACGCCGATCGTCGATGGCGAACGCGTCTACGTGCACTTCGGCGCCGAGGGCACCGCGGCGCTCAGTACGTCCGGCGAGAATCCTCTGGACGACGCATCTGCGGTACGAGTCGCAGCATGGCAACGGCGGATCGCCGACGCTCTATCGCGATCTCCTGATCGTCAACTGCGACGGGAATGGCGGCGACGCGTACGTCATCGCGCTGGATACGGCCACCGGCAAGACGCGTTGGAAGACGTCGCGGCGGAGGCCGGCCGATCAGGCGTACTCCACGCCGCTCGTCATCACTGTCGGGCCAGCAGGATCAGCTCGTGTCCGTCGGCGCGTATCGAGCGGCGGCCTACGAACCGCTCACCGGCCAGGAGATCTGGCGCGTCAGCTACGGCGACGGATTCTCGAACGTGCCACGGCCGGTGTTCGGACAGGGACTCGTCTTTATCGCCACAGGATTCCAGACGCCGTCGCTCCTGGCGGTTCGGCCCGACGGCAAGGGCGATGTCACGCGCACGCACGTGGCGTGGACGACCACGCGCGGCGCGCCGTACACGCCGTCGCCGCTGCTGGTGGGCAACGACCTGTATTACGTCAGCGACACCGGCGTGCTGTCGCTTGCCGATGCGGCGTCAGGGCAGGTCGTGTGGCAGCAGCGGCTGGGCGGCAATTACTCAGCGTCGCCGGTGCTGGCCGACGGCACGAATCTACTTTCAAAGTGAAGAAGGCGATGACGACCGTGATCGCGCCCGGACGCGAGTTTCGTCGTCTGGCGAGCAATCGGCTCGATGGCGCCACGCTGGCGTCGATGGCGGTCTCCGAGCGGGTCGTTGTTCATCCGGTCCCACACGCATCTGTACCGAATCGCCGAGCGCATAGTCCTAGCGCGCGGGACGCTGCTTGAGTCTCGTGAGTAGCCGACCTCAGTATACGATATAGATAGGATATCGTATGACATAAGCGTGCCATCTCAGTGACGCTGCATTCCGACAACCTCACCTGGCTGAAGGCGCGGGCCGGTGCCATCGGTGCTCGCAGCGTGAGCGACCTGCTCGACCAGCTCGTCTCCGAGGCTCGTCGCGCGACGCCTGGTGGCGCGGTGCGGTCTGTTGTCGGCACGATCGACATCGACGAGTCCGATCCACTGCTGACCGGGGCTGACGATGTGCTGCGCACGTTGTTCGATGCATCGCTGAAGCGGCCCACGATCGTGAAAGAGTCTCGCGCCGCCTACGGTGCCGGCGCGGAAGAAGAAGCGCCGTGGCTGATCTCGCAGCGGCCGTCGCCGACACGCACGCCATTCTGTTTCACGCCGCCGGCGGCCGAGGGCTGGGTCCCAAGGCGGCGGCGATGTTCGAGCGGTGTGAGCGTCAGCAGGCGATCATCTACGTGCCGGCGATCGTCATGTGGGAAGTCAGTCTGCTGGCGCGTGTGTCGCGCGTGAATCTGCGGCGCACTGTGCGCGGCTTCTTCGACGATCTGTTCAGCAACCCGTCGTATCAGCCCTTCGACATGACGGCCGAGCAGATCTGCATCGGCGACGAGCTCCGCTTCAGTCGCGATCCGTTCGATCTGCTGATCTGCGCTGCGGCGCGCGCGCTGGACCTGCCGCTGTTGACCCGCGACGCAGACATCCGCGGGCCGGAGTGGTGCGAGTGATCTGGTAGTCAGCGCGATCGCAGGAGTGGATGTAGCTCGGCGACGCGGTGCATATAGCCACCCGCGCTCGCGTAGGTCTTTGCCGCAGCGTTGCGCAGGTGCTGCGTCGCCCGAGTCGCGATCGCCCGTCGCGTCGTAGTAGAGACCGACATACAGCTCGGCGAAGAAGCGCGACGACGGCTCGTTGCCGGCGGCCTTCAGGATGGCATCCGGCGTCATCGTGCCGCGGAACATCTGATAGATCTCGCGCATCGGCGACCGCTGGTCGGGACCGACGGGCAGCAGTGCCGCGCGGGCCTTGGCCGGTGATTCAGCTTTCGCGACACACATGAAGTGCCACGCCGGGTTCTCGACGTCGTTGGGATTGACCGTGCGGTGCGATTCGAACTGGGCGCGGCAGTCCTGATAGCGGCCGGCATAGTAGAGCGCGATGCCGCGCTGCCACAGTTGCGGCGCCGCCTGCGGCGCAAGCGCCGACGACGCGATCGAAAGCGACGATCGACTCGTTGACACGACCGGCAAGAAAGTCCTCGATGGCCAGGTCGAGGATCTCGCGCGGGTTCTCGGTCGCACGCTGTGCGGATGCCACGCTGACCAGCATCGCCACGCCGATCACGACGACAAGAAGTGGGCGCCGCATCTCAGCGCCGAAGATCGAGACAGACGAGCGTGTTCTCGTTGCGGACATAGACGAACCCGTCGGCGATCGCTGGCAGCGGTCTCACGACGCCCGGCAGTACTTGCGCCCGCGCGAGCGGTTTGAAGCCCTGTGGCGACGCAGGCGCAAGAATCATTTCGCCGCTTTCGCGAATGACGAGCAGCTTGTCGCCAACCAGCGTGATGCTGCCGGCGCGGAATTGATCCTGGCTCCACTTGACCGTGCCGGTCTTGAACTCGACGGCGCGCAGGCTCGGGCCGAACTCCTGCCGGCCGTGGTACCCGTACAGATGACCGTCGTGATAGACGCTGGTCGCGTAGTGATTCGACAACACTTCGTCCGACGCCCACACGTCGGTCAGCTTCGCGCCGTCTACGCGCAGCACGCCTGCACCGGGTCCGTACTCGGCCGACACGAAGATCTGAGTCGCCGACGACGAGCGGCGTCGCGGCGTTCACCGATGCGGCGAGGCGCGCCCGCCAGCGACGCTGAAACTGAATCGTGCCCGTCGCCGGATCGAGTCCAATGAGGTTGTCGCGCGTCAGGAATATCGCCGAGCGCCGGCCGGCAATCGTGGCGGCCATGCCGGATGAATAGCTCGCGTCGTCCTCGGTGGCGGTCCACACCACCTTGCCGGTCTTCGCATCGAACGCGACGACGCCCGCCTTGTCGCCGCCGATGTTGGCGATGACGCGTCCGCCCTCGACGAGCGGCGAGCCTCCCGCGCCGAAGTATCCCTTCGGCACGTTGAAGCGCTTCATCGTGTCCTCGCTCCACACTCGCGTGCCCTTGGCGAGGTCAACAGCGTGGAGCTGGCTCTGCGCGCCGAAGGTGTAGACGATGCCATCGGCGACCACCGGCACGGCGCGCGGCCCTTCATCGAAGCCGAAGTCGTCGCGGTAGGTCGTCGGATAGGCGTAGCGCCACATCGATGCGCCAGTCTTCGCGTCGAGCGACTCGAGCACTTCCTCGTTGCCGACGCGATGGAACAGCAGCACCCGGTTCTGGACGACAGCCGGTCCGGCAAAGGCCTGGCCAACCTGCTTGCGCCAGACGACCTTCGGGCCGGACGGTCCCCACGTCTCGAGCAGCGGAGGACCGGTGTACGTGCCGTTGCGATTGGGCCCGAGGAACTGCGGCCAGTCCGCGCCGAGAACGGGCACGCTGGCGGCGAGAGCGGCCAGGGCGATGACGACGGGCAGACGCCGCATACCGTTGCACTTTATCGCAAGTGGCGAACAGGCGAGTCGTGCCAACATACGCGGCATGTCGATTGAGCGAATTCTCCTGAAGGGCGGCTGTGTCCTTACGCTGGATCCCGACATCGGCAACTATCGGCAGGGCGACGTGCTCATCGAGGGCACGAAGATTACCTCCGTCGGTCCGCGGCTGCGCGTCCTGGATGCAGAGGTGATCGATGCCTCCGACATGATCGTGATGCCGGGATTCATCGATACCCATCGCCACATCTGGGAGGGCATTCTCAAGAACATCGCCCCCGACGCGCTGCTGGACGAGTACTTCAGGGACATCCTCGGCGTACTGGCACCGGTCTACCGGCCGCAGGACGCCTACGCCGGCAACCTCGTCAGCGCGCTCGGTGCGATCGACTGCGGCGTGACGACGCTGCTCGACTGGTCGCACATTCAGAACACGCCCGAGCATACCGACGCGGCGATCAGCGCGCTGCAAGAGTCCGGGCTGCGGTCGGTGTTTGCCTACGGCACGCCCAACCTGGACATGCCGGCGTGGTGGCACGACAGCAGCCTCGAGCATCCGCACGACGTGAAGCGTGTCGCCACGCAGTATTTCTCCTCGTCCGATCAGCTGCTGACCCTGGCCCTCGCTCCGCGCGGGCCTGAGTTCACCACCTTCGGTGTCGCCAAGCATGACTGGGAGCTGGCGCGCGGGCTGGGTATTCGGATCAGCGTGCACGTCGGTGTGGGCGCCGCCGGCAAACACGGCAAGCTTGCCGCGATGGGGAGGGCCGGCTTGCTTGGCTCGGATACGACCTACATCCACTGCTGCACCCTGAGCGACGAGGAGCTGCAGATGATTGCCGACACGGGCGGTACCGTCTCGATCGCGGCGCCAGTAGAGATGCAAATGGGGCATGGCATGCCGCCAGTGCAGCGGTGCCTCGATCGCGGGCTGCGGCCAAGCCTCAGCGTCGACGTCGAGACGACGGTGTCGACGGATCTGTTCGCGCAGATGCGCTCGGTGCTGACGCTGCAGCGGGCGCAGATCAACGAGCAGCGGCTCGCCGGCCTGGAGAACCTGCCGCCAGTGCTCACCAGTCGTGATGTGATGGAGTTTGCGACGGTCGAAGGGGCGAAGGCGAACGGCCTCGAGCGCAAGGTCGGTACGCTGACGCCGGGCAAGGATGCCGACATCATCATGCTTCGCACCGATCGCATCAACGTGCTGCCGATTAACGATCCGATTGGAGCCGTCGTCCGCGGGATGGACTCGTCCAACGTGGATTCGGTCTTCATTGCCGGGAAGGCGCGGAAGCGGCGCGGTCAGCTGCTCGATGTCGATCTGGCGCGGGTGAAGCGGCTGGCGTACCGAGTCGCGGGACTATGTCGTCGCGAAGTCCGGGTTCAAGATGCCGGCTATCTAGACGCGGCGCCGGCACCTAACGGCGATGCGGCTGCAGCCGTATAATTCCGGTCCATGAGACGTGGTCGCTGGGCGGTGTTCGCGATGGGCGCCCTTGCCGGGACGAGTTTGCTGCTGACGGCACTCACGTGGTCGTCGAGCGTCGCCGCGCAGGGCCAGCCGTCGAGCCGGTGGTGGTCTCCAGGCGACGGCCGCACGTTGCCGGCCACGCTCGATTACGCCAACCCGGACGGGGCGCTTGGCATCCTCAACTCGGCGGGACCGATCGACACCAAGGGTCATCCGTTCTTCGAACCGATCGGTGCCAATGGCCGTGCATGCGTCACGTGTCATCAACCATCCGACGCGATGACCCTGTCGGCGGCGACGGCCCGTGATCGCTGGCGTGACACGGGCGGCAAGGATCCGCTGTTTGCCGCGATCGACGGGAAGAACTGTCCCAATCTGCCGCAGGAGGATCCGGCCTCGCATTCGTTGCTGATCAATCGCGGCCTCATTCGCGTGTTCCTGCCGTGGCCGCCGCAGAAGGCAGACGGCACGCGTATCGAGCCCGAGTTCACGATCGAGGTCGTGCGCGACCCGACCGGCTGCAACACCGATGCGCAGTACGGCCTGGCCAGCAGCACTCCCACCGTTCGGTCTACCGGCGACCGCGCATGGCGGCCAACCTGAAGTACGTGACCGCGGCCGCATTCGGCGTCTCACCGTTCATCGTCAAGAACGGGCAGCCGGCGGCGCGCGATCCGGAGACCGGTGCGCTCGTCAGCATGAACATGATGGCCGATGCGCGTGAGCCGACCTTGCGCACACAGGCCGTGTCAGCCGCAGAGACACACCTGCAGCACACCGGTCAGCTACAGGCGTCGCACATCGACCGGATCGTGGCGTTCGAAAGCCAGATCTATGCAGCGCAGCGTATGCATCGTGCTGCCGGCAACCTCGTCGAACCAGGCGGTCCGCCCGCGCTCGGCCCGGCTGCGCTCGCCGCGGGCAGCACGGGCACGCTGGGGAACAACACCACACGCTTCGTCTTCCCGATCGGCGATGGCTGGAAAGCGCTGCCGAGGACGGGCGACGCCGCCACAGATGCGAGAAATGCATTCCGCGAATCGGTCGCCCGCGGACACGACGTGTTCTTCTTCCGGACGTTCTGGATTCGCGACGCCATGCACATCAACTCGGTGGGGCTCGGCAATCCTGCCAAGCGCACCTGCTCGACGTGCCACGGCATGCACATGACCGGCATGGATACCGTCTACGGGTGGATGGATACCGGCACGACGAACCTGCCCTGGGCGAAGGAGAATCCGGTCAGCCCGTGGGCGACCCAGACCGCCGAACTGCCGCTCTTCAAGTTGACGTGCAAGGCCACGGTCGCGCCGCACACGTTTCTCGGCCGCGTGATCTACACACAGGATCCGGGCCGGGCGCTCATCTCGGGGAAGTGCAATGACATCGGCGCGATCGTGATGCAGCAGTTCCGGGGGCTCGCCGCCCGTGCGCCGTATTTCTCCAACGGATCGGCCGCGACGCTGCGTGAGCTGGTCGACTTCTACGATCGCCGCTACAACATTCAGTACACCGATCGCGAGAAGGAAGACCTGGTCAACTTCCTGAGCACCCTATGAGCCTGATGCGGAACCGACTCATCGCTCTCGCCGCTCTGGTTGCCGTCTCCGCCCCGCAACTCGGAGGCCAGACGCAGCGGCGCGTGAACTTCGTCAGTTGTCCGATCGTGCAGGACACCGCGACCGTGCCCTGCTGGCTGTCGGAGCACGAGGGCCAGTCGTACTACCTTGGCATCCAGACGGACATCAGCGCCGATTTCGATCCGCCGTATCTCGGACATCAGGTGCTCGTGGAAGGGATCGTCTCGGACGAGCCGCGTATCTGCGGTGGGGTCGTGCTGAAGCCGGTGATGGTCTCTCCACTTCCCGAGCTCGATCAGTCGTGCAGTGTCATTCGTCCGGCGGTGCCGGAGTTCACCGTGCCGTTTGCGCCGCGGCCGCCGGGTCCGAGCGGTGGACGGCTGGCATTCGATCCGCCGCCGTCATCGACGTCCGCGCTGAAGCCACCATACGGACCGCGGTCCTTCGAGCTGTTCTACGACGTGGACATGCTGGTGATGGGCCGGCACGCGGGTCTCCTCACCGAGATCTTCAACTACGCGCAGAAGATTCCCGCGGCTCGCGTGAAGGTGTCGGCGGCGCGCGGGGCGACCAGGCTTTCGAACGGCCGCACGCTGACCGAACGGGCCGGCATCGCCAGGGCGCGCGCCGAGGAAATCGCTGAACTCCTCGAAGGTGCAGGTCTCTCCCGCAAGGCGATTGCGTTGACGTGGCACGACGCTGCAGAAGCGGCCGACGGCGTCGACGACTGGCGCAGCCGCCGGGTGACGGTCCACGTCGAGCCCTGAGCGTCGCTATGACGCGACATGCGAAGATATCCCGCATGTCGCGACATGCGAAGATACCCGCATGTCGCGCGACGGCATCAAGACCTACCTCCTGTCACTTCCTGAACGGCTGCTGCGATCCAGTCTCGGCCTCGGCGCCGGCGTGGCGCGCGAGATCGGCGAGGTCGTGCTCCCCGACGGTCTGAGACGCACACGGCTGTATCAGAACCTGGTCGACACGACGCTGCGGTTTCTGATCGAGCAGGTCGGCGGCGTTGAAGGTGCGTATCCCAACGAAGCGCCGCTTCCCGAAGACTTCCTCAAGCGGCGGACGGCCGGCAACGTGATCGAGGCGCTCGGCATCGTGGCGTTCCGGGCGTCGCCGGTGTGGGTGCTGGCGGCACTCGCCGACGTCTGCGGAATGGGCCGCCAGCTGATTCCCGAGATCGCCGCGTCGCTGAAAGAGCAGAACCTGCTCGACAAGGACGCCCAGTTCACGAGCGTCGATCACCTCCTCGACGGTCTCGAGAGCACCTCAGCGAAGCTGGCCGAGACGATCAATACACCACCCCTCGATGTGCCGACGCTGCGCCGGGAATGGCAGGCGCTGCGGGAGGAGGCACAGAGCCTTGCCCCGGCGGCGCTGCCGTCCCGCGAAACGGTCACCGGTCTGTGGACGCAGCTCCAGGCCGAAGCGGCGCGACAGGAGCGGTCGGTCTTCGAGACCTCGTCGATGCTGGCCGTGTCGGCGGTGAAGGCGCTGCCTGACAACGCGCGCTGGCTGTCGGCGTCGGCTCTGGTCGGCGCGTCGAAGACGGGTCACATCGTCGCAGGCGCGCTGCTCGATCACTACCGCACGACCCTCGACGACATCCGGGAGACTGGATTCGCGACCTATGCGGCGGAGCACCTAGGCCCATACGTGCGCGCAGCCGTGGGCCAGTTCTCACCGGAGCGCGTCACGTTGACTGAACGCTTCCTCGAACGATCCCTCGACGGGGCTCGGGACAGGTCGACGAAAGGACACTCGTCATGAGGCGATCGCTGTGGCCCACAACGCTGGGCGTCGTGCTGATCTCGTCCATGCTCGCGGCGCAAGCACCGACACAGGCGCCCCGGGTGGCAGCGGACACAGCCCGTGCATCACAGGACACGGTGGTATCAGGCGAGCTGGTCATCGAGCCGGCCACACTCATCAATCTGGGATTCGAGTGGTTCATCCAGGGCGATTCGAATCGGAACGCCGCGGTCGATGTCGCGTTTCGCAAACGAGGCAGCGATGCGTGGCGACCGGCGTTACCGCTGCTGCGTCTGCAGGGCGAGCGGATCTACGCCGAGTCGCGCATCGATCTGGTTGCGCCCAACATGTTCGCCGGAAGCGTGCTCGATCTGGAGCCTGGCACGTCCTATGAAGTGCGGCTGACGATGACGGATCCAGATGGGGTGCAAGGGGAACGGACTCGAGTCGTGGCAGTGAGCACGCGGCCCGAGCCGCAACCGTACGCGGGCGGTCGTGTCTTCCATGTCTATCCGCCGGGCCACACCGGCCAGAAGACCGAACCGGCCTTCGAAGGCTTGATGTGCGCGTACAACTTCTGGTGCGCAGGGACCGATTGGGCGACGTCGGGACGGCCGCGAGTGCGACCAGGCGACACGATCCTCGTTCACGCAGGTGTGTATCAGTACAACCGCTACGAGTACACCAACGACGCCAAGGTGAATCGCACGGTACCGCTCGACGGCACGTATTACCTGACTGCCGACGGCACTGAGGACATGCCGATCGCCATCAAGGCCGCCGGCGATGGCCCCGTCGTCTTCGATGGTGCCGGCAACTTTGCGCTGTTCGACGTGCGCGCGGCCGACTACACCTACTTCGAGGGAATCACATTCAGGAACACCGAGGTCGCGATTCAGGCCGGTACGCAGTTCATTGCCGGTGCGAAGGGACTGACAGTGAAGCGCAGCCGCTTCGAGAATGTCGGCGCCGGCGTGTTCACCAACTTCGCCGGGTCCAGCAACTTCTACATCGCCGACAACACGTTCGTTGGCCGCAACGATCCCGAACCATCTGATCGGATGGAACGGCGAGTACTGGACCAAGTTCAATGGGGTCGAGGGGCAGATCTTCCCACCGAAGATGGCGTCGTATGTGGCCGTGAAGCTGTACGGCCCCGGGCACGTCGTCGCCTACAACTACATCGCCGACTTCCACGACGGCATCAACGTCGAGACCTACGGCAATCCTGATGGCTCATACGCCAGCGGCCCGGGCATCGTCGAAGGGCCGAAGTATCCGACGCGGGAGTACTGGGATCGCCGTCCGGTGGCGATCGACTTCTACAACAACTACATCACCAACTCGCACGACAACCCGATCGAGGCCGATGGCAGCATGCATAACATCCGCATCATGCGGAACATGCTGATCAACCATGCGTCGCACGCGTTCTGCAATCAGCCGACGCTCGGCGGTCCGGTCTACTGGATTCGCAATATCGCCTACAACCTGCCGGGTGGCGCCGTGCGATTGACCAATGGCGCGGCGGGCGTCCTCTTCTACAACAACACCATCCTCTCGGAAACGACGGTGCAGGGAGCGTCGAACATTCACTGGCGCAACAACCTGATGCTCGGACAGAACTCGGCGCCGACGATCCTGAGCGTCAATACCTTTACCAGCTATACCTCGTCTGACTACAACGGCTTCCGAGTGAATCCTGGTGCGAAGGCGGCGTTTCAATGGAGCGCACCCCCATCGGGGACGATGGCCGACTTCACCGGACCGAGTCATGCCGCGAAGCTGGAGAGCCGGTCCTTCACGACGCTGGCTGACTACAGTACGGCGACGGGGCAGGACGCGCATAGTGTTGCGGTGGACTACGACGTGTTCGTCAACGTGCGCCGGCTCGATGCGCAGGACACGCCGAACGTCCAGAAGCTGTACAAGGCTGCCGACTTCGATTTCCGCATCAAGCCCGGATCGGCGGCCGTCGACCGCGGTACCGGGTTGCCGACCGTCACCGAAGGATTCGCCGGCAGCGCTCCTGATCTCGGCGCGCTCGAACTCGGGAAGCCAGCCCCGCATTACGGTCCTCGCTGATATTCCTGGCCGGTCCGAAAGGACCGGCCCTACGGTGCCGAAAGGACCGGTCCTACGCGCACTGGCCCCAGGCGACTTGACAGGCGCGCAGCGTGCGTTGTATTAAACCTATAGGTTAAATAACTGGATGGTTCAGCACACATGCCGATGGATCAGCTCAGCACGACGTTCGCCGCACTCGCCGACCCGACCCGACGCGCGATTCTGGCCCGGCTGGCGATGGGGGAGTGCTCGGTCACCGCGCTGTCCGAGCCGTTCGACATGAGCATGCCCGCCGTCTCCAAGCACCTGCGCGTGCTCGAGCGGGCGGGCCTGATTGTGCGCGGACGCGAGGCGCAGTGGCGGCCGTGCCGGATCCAGCCGAAGCCGCTCAAGGAAGTGGCCGAGTGGACGGACACCTACCGGCACATCTGGGAACAGCGCTTCGATCGGCTCGAGTCCTATCTGCAGGAACTGCAAGCGAAGGAGAAGACACATGGTCGTCGCACGCGTCGGAAATAGTGAGACTTTCAAGGTCACCACGCCGTCGGACGTCGAGATCCGCATCACGCGTCTGTTCGACGCGCCGCGCCGGCTCGTGTTCGAGGCAATGACGAAGCCCGAGCACGTCCGCCGCTGGTGGGGCATTCTCGGCGACGGCTACTCAGTGCCCGTCTGCGAGATCGATCTGCGGCCGGGAGGAAAGTGGCGCTTCATCGGCCGCACGCCCGAGGGAGACATCCCGGCGTTCTACGGTGAGTATCGCGAGATCGCGCCGCCCGAGCGGGTCGTGCAGACCGAGATCTTTGAGCCGTATCCCGATGCCCCTGCCGTCAACACCACGGTACTGACCGAAGAGAACGGCAAGACCCGCGTGACCGTGACGTCGGTCTACACGTCGAAGGAGGTTCGCGACATGGTGCTGAAGACCGGCATGGAGAAGGGCGCTGCGATCAGCTACGACCGTCTCGAGGATGTGGCGAGAGAGCTGGCCGGAAAGGCCGTGTGAAGAAACGGGCCGCCGAAAGGCGGCCCGTACACACTACGGTGTCCGCCTCAACGAATACAGGATGCCGGTGTATTGCATCTCTTCCCAGGTCTGGTCGCCCCACTTCACGGCGATCTTCGGATCGGGATTCGACTTGTTGGCCGCCGAGTTGTCGTACCACGCCGTCGAGACGATGCGCGCCCCCTTCGGGACGGCGATCGGCTCGCGGAACATGTAGTAGGTCTGCCAGTTGAAGTCGTACCTGGGGACTGAGAGCAGCGGCCGTTTCGTGCCGTCGGGCAACTCCAGCGTGTAGCTCCACCGCTTCCCGCGCACGTGGGTGTGCGGGAACAGTCCTCGCACCGTGGCGTCCTGCAGGAACGTCACGTCGGTGCTGACCTCGTGATCGACGGCGCCCGGCGGGATCGTGAACTGCGCGTTGATGAACTGCCCAGCACGCAGCTCCTCGGCTGGTGGCTCTTTCGCGAAGATCAGACCGACCTTGCTGCGATCGGTGCCCGGGGTGCCGTTGGCGGTGTAGTGCACCTGCAGGTGAAGCAGGCCGCCCGGCGCCAGCTGCAGCGCGGTGCCGTCGGGAAACACCTGCGCGTCGGTGCCCGGCGCATACGTGGCCAGCAGGCGAGACGGGAATCCGTTGTTGCGCGCCGGCCGGTTGCCCGGCGGATTGCGATCCTCAATCCGGCTGTGCTCGCGATTTGGTTGGACTGCTGGCGCGACGCGTGGACCGTCCGGCACCTCGTAGAAGACGAGGATGTGATGCACCAGCGCGCGGTTGCCGGGGCGCGCCTCGATCGCCTTGAGCCACTTCGCCTCGGTGAAGTTCGTCGGGATGTAGAAGTGCTCGTACGAAATCGTCCCGCTGGCGGGAACCGGGTAGTCCTCCGCCATCTCGAAGATCGCATCCGGCTTGCCGATGCGCCAGCCCTCCGCAAAGACCGGCGGTGGCTTGCAGCTCCTTCGGATCACCTTCAGGCGCGCCAGCCGCCGCCCATCGCTCGAGCGTCGACTTCTCGGCCGCGGTCAGCTTTCGCTCGTTGGAGAACGTCCCGGCCGGCTGCATCGGCATGCCATGGCGGCATCGAGCCGTCGGCGATCTTCCGGGTGATCGCGCGCGCCCACGGACGCACGTCCTGATAGCTGACGAGCGACATCGGCGCGATCTCGCCGGGCCGATGGCAGCTCACGCAGTTCGCGTAGAGGATCGGCGCGACGTCGTGGGTGAAGGTCGGAGCGCTGTCGGTCGACTGCGGAGCCGCCTGCATCCCGCTGCCGGCACCAGCAACGCGGCGATCAGAGCGACAAGGGCACACCAGACACACTGCAAAGTCCTGGTCATCGCTAGGCCTCGTGGATGGGATCGAGTGTACGCGAACATAGTCCGGACGATGACACAAAAGGTGACGAGGCCACCAGCCGATCCGTTCGCGCCAGTAAAGGCGGTTGGGCTGACATTTCCGGACGTGGAAGCCGTGATCAGGTATGACGGGTCGCCGGCTGCTCAAGGCGCGCGGCTGCTTCATGGCCGGTCTCGCCACGCACGAATCGGCGGAGGCCGGGTCGCTGGTCGTCCGTGTCGGGCTCGAGGAACGTGAGTATCTTCTCGAAGATGCACCGGACACGTATTACGTGACCGACGCCTACCGCAAGTATCCGGTCGTTCTGGTCCGGCTGGCCAACATCAGCCATGACGCGCTGCGGGATCTGCTGTCAGTGTCGTGGCGGCTCAGCGTCGCCAAAGCGAGAAAATAGCGCCTGCAAGGTTTGCCGTGTCCTCCGTTCTAAGCTCAGGAGGACCTATGAACCACCGCGTTGCCTGTCTCATGGCTGCCGGCCTGGCGCTCGTCTGCGGGTCAGCCTCGCGCCGGCGCCGCTGAGCCCACATCATTCGTCGAAATTCTCGTCGATGGCACGCCGCAACAGCGGTACGCGCATCTCGGCCGTTGGTATGTCGAGGCGCTCAAGGGCCGCGAGTATGCGATCCAGCTGCGCAACCCGTACGGCGTTCGTGTCGCGGTGGCGTTGTCGGTTGACGGTCTCAACACGATCGACGCGCGGCAGACGACGGCCGCCGACGCCCGCAAATGGGTGATCGATCCCTATCAGACCGTCACGATTCAGCGGTTGGCAGACCAGCCGCACGGAAGCACGCCGCTTCGAATTCACGACCGAGGAGCGTTCGTACGGCCAGGCGCTCGGCAAGACGGCGAACTTCGGAGTCATCAGCGCCGTCTTCTTCAAGGAGCGTGTGCCCGAGGTCAGAACGATGGACGAGTCGGCCGCGGCAGCAGGCGCCAGCGGCCGCCGCGCCTGCCGCTCGCAGCGACGCTGCCGCCAAGCGCGCCAACGAGGAATACGCGGCCACCGGCATGGGCCGCAGCACCGACCACGTCGTGACGCAGGTCCGCATGAACCTCGAGGACGTGGCGGCGCATACCGTGAACATCCGATATGAGTTCCGTCCCCAGCTGGTGCAGCTCGGTGTCCTGCCCGCTGCACCCGTGCACGATCCGCTGCGGCGGCGCGAGCGTGCCCGCGGCTTCGAGCCCGGGTTCGCGCCAGTGCCGCCGTCGCTACGCTGAGACGCTCGCGCCGGACGCACGGGGCCGCATCGAGGCGGCCCACGTGGCTATTTCAAGCCGCGCTCTTCGAGCAAGGCATCCGGCGTGGCGTCGCGGCCCCGGAACTCGCGATAGAGCAGCGCGGCGTCGCTCGTGCCGCCGCGCGACAGCACCATGTCGCGGAGGCGCTGCCCGTTCTGCCGCGTCATCCCGCCGTTCTCCTTGAACCACGCATAGGCATCCGCATCGAGCACCTCGCTCCAGAGATACGAGTAATAGCCGGCGGAGTAGGCGAGCGTCCAGATGTGCTGAAAGTAGCGCGTGCTGTACCGCGGCGGCACCGCGCGGATGTCGAGGCCGTGCGACTTCAGCGAGGAGCTCTCGAAGGCGTCAACCTCGCGCGGGACGTCCGCCGACGGCAGCGTGTGCCAGTCCATGTCGAGGAACGCTGCGGCGAGGAGCTCGGCGAGCGCATGGCCGCCGTTGAAACGAGCCGCGCGATCGATGCGCTCCTTCAGCGCCGCCGGCATCGGCTCGCCGGTTCGATAGTGGCGGCCGTATCGCGCGAACACCGACGGCTCGTCTGCCCAGTGCTCGTTGAACTGCGACGGCATCTCGACGAAATCACGCGGGACGCTCGTGCCGCTGAGCGACGGATAGCGTCACGTTCGAGAACAGCCCGTGCAGCGCATGCCCGAACTCATGGAACATCGTCCGGACCTGGTCGAGTGTGAGCAGCGCAGGATTGCCGGGCGATGGCTTCGGAAAGTTGGCGGTGTTGGTGACGACGGGCAGCGTGCCGAGCAAGCCGGACTGTCCCTCGAGCGCGTTCATCCAGGCGCCGCCACGCTTGCTCTGACGAGCAAAGTAGTCGAGATACACGAGTCCGAGACGCGAGCCGTCGGCGTTGGACGACCTCGAACACGCGGACATCCGGGTGGTAGACGGGGATGTCGGTCCGCTCCTGGAATGTGATGCCGTAGAGCTGCGTCGCGGCATAGAAGACGCCATCCCGCAGCACACGATCCAGCTCGAAGTACTGGCGCACCTCGGACTCGTCCACGGCGTAGTCGGCACGCCGCACTTGTTCGGCGTAGAACTGCCAGTCCCACGGCTCGAGGGTTGCGCCCGCCACATCCATCCGCAACCGCGCTTCCAGCCGCGACGCTTCCTCTCGTGTACGCGCGGCGGTGGCCGGCACCATGCGGCGCATCAGACCGAGCGCGTTCTCGGCCGTCTTCGCCATCGTGTCGTCGAGCGTGTATGCGGCGTGGTCATCGAACCCGAGCAGCGTGGCGCGCTCGGCCCGCAGCTGCGCCATCTGCAGCAGCAGCGCTGTCGTGTCGTTCGCGCCGCTGGCATTGCGTGACACCGACGCCTTGAACAGCCGCTCGCGCATGCCGCGATGACGCAGATAGGCAAGCGCCGGCTGCTGCGTCGTGTTCTGCAGCGGCAGCACCCACTTTCCCGTGAGTCCCCGCGTCGTCGCCGCTGCCGCCGCTGCGGCGATATCACCGTCGGGCAGGCCGTCGAGCAGCGTGCGCTCGTCCACCACGACCGCCGCCGCGTTCACCTCGGCGAGAATGCGGCGCCGCAATTCGGCGACCGCGTTGGCGCGGGCGACGTTGTTGGCGCGTACTGCGCGCTTGTCCGTCTTCCGACAACGCTGCACCGGCTCGGACGAGGCTGCGGTAGCGTTCTTCGAGCA
This sequence comes from uncultured Acidobacteriota bacterium, assembly GCA_963728305.1. GTDB lineage: Bacteria > Acidobacteriota > Vicinamibacteria > Vicinamibacterales > UBA2999 > Gp6-AA40. The sequence goes on along the minus strand of CAVSKE010000016.1, from coordinate 149,880 downwards.
GGCGCAATTGCTCGGCGTCGAGGCCGAGCGAGGCACGCCGGTCGTACAGAGATTTCACGCGAGCGAAGAGCAGCGCGTTCAAGTCGATGGCGTCGCGGTGCGCGGTGAGCTTCGGCGAATACTCGACGTCGATCTTCTGCAGGACGTCGTCACTGTGGGCGCTGAGCAGCACGTTGAAGACGCGCTGCGTGCGGCGCAGCAAGACGCCCGACCGCTCGAGCGCCTCCATGGTATTGGCAAAGGTCGGCGGCTCGGCGTTGTTGGCAATGCGGGCGACGTCGGCCAGTTCCTCGCGCATCCCCTGGTCGAACGCGGCTCGGAAGTCGTCGCTCCGTATCAGGTCGAAGGCCGGGACACCGTACGGCAATGCGCTGGGTTGTAGCAACGGATTCACCCGCTCCGGCGCCTGTTGCGCCGAGACCTGACTGGCGAACATCGCCAGGAGCGCCAACCCCGCGACGACCATCGTGTTGTCCACATGCATGCGACCTCCCGCGGTCCGGTCGGAGCCGGACTCATCGATTGCCGTAGGCGGGTCCTGTTCTGCGGACCCGCCAGCTCAGAGTCTATTCGCGAATGACCGCGCTGCGATGGCTACTGCGGCGCGGCGAACGATGACGAGGTATCAACGGTGAACTTGCGGTAGTTGGCGAATTCCAGTGTGGCGTCGCGCCGCAGCATCTTGAGGAGCGCGACACGTGCGTTGAAGCTGTAGCTCGCCGTGGCGGGCAGCCACACCTCGTCGTTGACCTTCCGGCGCTCGAACGCGATGCGTGCGCCCTTGTGGACGCGTGCCAGCAGGCCGAGCCCGATGCCGACGGTATCGATGGCCTCGACCTGAGACGTACCAGCTCGTAGTCCGACTCGCTCACCCACGCCGTGCCCATGAAGTGACGCATGACGCCACCCTCGCGCGTCTGAGGCTTTGCGTCGCGTCGTGGGCACGAGCGAGAAGCGGATCGTCGCGTGTCCATCGATGGCTTCCCGGCCGTCCATGCGCACGTCGTAGACGCGGAAGATGTCATCGACGGTCTTCGCCATCTCGCGGCGGTCCTTGTCCCACTCGCGATTCTGCCGCGCGCGTTCCTTCTCGGGTTGCGCGGAGAGGCGGCGCGCGTACTCCTCGGCCTTCTTCTGCCGCTCGCGATCCTTCTTCGCCAGTTCCTCGTCGGGAACGGCCTGTGCCGTCCTCGGAGATGAGTCGTTCCCAGCGTCCCTCACCTGGCAGGCCCGGATAGTTCTCGAACACCTTGACCGACTCGCTGGTTGCGCGGCCCTTGCCGTCCAGTTTCCGCTCGCGCCGGGTTTCGACGTAGCTGTAGCTGCTTTGCAGCGATTGATCGGTCTGCAGCCGCTTCTTGACCTCGGGGAGAAAGGTTGCCGGGTCCGGCAGCGGTCGATCCTGCGCCTGTGCTCGAGCGGCGAGTATCAGCAGAACGATGACGATCGAGCGTGGCAAGAGAGCACGGGCCTTCATACGCGTTTCAGTGTAACGCCGAGGACCAGGTCAGACCGTACACTCAAGGTGCCTATGGATTCGCGGCTTCGCGACAGCATGCGTCGTTACTACGACGAGCGCGCATCCGAATACGAAGAGGCCTACGTCAAGGGCACGGGAACGTCGTCGATTCCCGACCCGGAGGTCTTCCGCCGAGAGGCGTCACTCCTCGGCGGGATCGTCGAACGTGTCGCGCGCGGACGTCTGGTCGATCTGGCCTGCGGCACCGGGCACTGGCTGCCGTTGTACGCGGCGCGCTGCTCGAGCATCACGCTGATCGATCAGGCGCCGCGAATGCTGGACGAGTGCCGCAAGAAGATCGTGGCGCTCGACGCAGCCGAGAGAATCTCGATTGTTCAGGGTGACGTCCTCGAATATCCGTTCCACCCGGGCAGCTTCGATACAGCGCTCGTCGGATTCCTGGTCAGCCATCTCGACGACGAACAGGAGCGAGGACTGTTCGAACGCCTGAGAACCGTGCTCGCCAGCGGGGGCCGGTTTCTGATTCTGGACTCGGCGTGGAGTCCCGAGCGCGCGCGATTCAACGCGAAGGTGGAACGGCAGGAGCGACGCTTGAATAACGGCACGCGCTTCGAGATCTACAAGCGCTACGTCGATCGGCAGGATATCGCTGGGTGGGCCGAGAAGTACGGCGTCCTCATCTCTGTCGAACACTTCGGCACTGCGTTCGTCGCCGTGTCCGGCTGCTTTCACACCTGACAGCGCTATCTCGGCTCGAGCGATGTACTCAACGTGAGTCCTTCGGGAAACCCTCCCGAGAAGAGCAAGAGTTCGATCGCGGTTTCGGCATCAGCCATGACCGGGGATGATCGCAGGTCGCACTGGATTCGACCTTACTCGTTCGCGAACGATGTCTCGAGCGTGAACGAATGGCTCGTCTCGGCAGTCGGAGTCGGACCGATGGTCGGGTCGCTGTGACAGGACAGCATCAACAGCGCCAGAAAGACGATGATCGCAGGTCGCACTGGATTCGACCTTACTCGCTCGCGAACGATGTCTCGTCGTCGGCGGCGGCGGACGTGGTGCAGGCCAGGTCAAGCACCTCCGGGGTGCTCGACGTCGATAACCTCGTCGAAGAGGGCGAAGTTCGCGTAGTGCACCCCCATCGCCCCTCTGTCGGGACCGCTGACGCACCCTTGAAACTGCACGTACCCGGCTGCCACCGCCTCGCTGACAAGTCGGAAGCGCTCGGTCGCCTGTCGGACGGCGTCGGGAAGTGGACCCCTGAGCTCACCGGCATGGCTCGAATGTTGCGCGGCTTCGACTCGTACGCCGATCGAAGCGGCGGCGAGAAGCGATGCAGCAGTCACACATGAAATCAGATGCCCTGCGTTCATAAGCGTTCTCCTTCCAGCGCGGTCCCACTGGCCGCTGGTCACTTGGGTAAGCGGAGACGCAGGGCGTGAACTTCAATGAGCGACCCTATCGAGCGTGTGGATCCAGTCCGATGTCGCGCAGCAGAGCCGCGTACCGCGAATCGGCGCGGAATGGATCGAGCCAGGGTTCGACGCCAAGCCACGCCATGCAGTCGGCGCGACCGTCGACGCCCTTGCGGAACCAGTCATTGGCGGTATCGCGGTCGCCGAGACTCGCGTACACCGTGCCGATCTCGTACGGGCAGACATATCGCGTTCTGGCTTCCTTCTCCACCTCTCGAACGAGCGCGAGCGCTTCGGCCTTCTGGCCGGCGGCGGCCAGGACGTGAGCCTGTAAGGACCGGATGGAGGGGTTGCCGTCGAGCTGCGCCGCTTTCCGCATATTGGCGACGGCTTCACTGAAACGCCCCTTTTGAGCGTAGGCGACACCCTGAAAGGCCAGCGCGAACGCGGCGTTTGGTTCCAACTCGAGTGCGCTGTTCGCCAACTCGATCGCCTCGTCGTAGCGGCGCGTAAAGAGCATGAACAACGTTCCGAAGGAGTAGGTCGCGTACTGACAGCGGATCGAACCGGACCGCTCGGCGGATCTCGAGAGCGGCCTCGTCGTGCCGCGACTGACTGGTCAAATACGCCGCATAGCTCAATCGAGCTGATGCCACGCTGGGATTGAGGTCAAGCGCGCGGAGCAACGCTTTCTCCGCGGCCGGACCGTCCCAGTCGTAGACGAGGTGTATGAAGCCCAGCGCCGCGTGAGCGTCGGCGAGTGAGTCATCCAGACGAAGCGCCGTCTCTGCAGCTCGTTTGGCTTTCGGCATCGCCTCGATCGGATCCATGTAGAAACCGTTCAGCGCTGCGTACGCTTCAGCCACCCCGGCATGCGCCTGGGCGCTGGTTGGATCCTTGGCGATCGCGACCTCGAAATACTGGATGGCTTTCAGCAGTCCTTCTTCGGTGCCTTTAGCGACCTGATAGCGCCCTAAGAGAACCTGCTGATGCACCTCCGGATCGACCGGTCGCACACGCGCCAGGCTGGCCTCCTCCTGCGGCGTCAGCGTGATCCCGACTTCGCGGCTGATCGTTCGCGCCACATCGCGCTGCAGAACCAGCACGTCACGCAGGCCACGCTCGTAGCTCTGTGTCCAGATGATGTCCCCAGTAGCGCCCCTGATCAGGGTGGCGGTGATTCGCACTTTCTCGCCGGCGCGGACCACCGAGCCCTCGATGACGGCGTCGACGCCGAGCTCTCGCACGATCGTTGGCACAGGCTTCCGCGCGTGTCGGTCCTGCATCACGGAGGTGCGCGAAATCACACGTAGCCCGCGAATCTTGGCGAGGTCGGCAATAAGTTGCTCCGTCATCCCGTCGGCGAAGTATTCCTGGTCAGGGTCGCCGGAGAGATCGTCGAGGGGCAGTACGGCGATCGAGCGAATCTGGCTGACCGGCGCCACGGCTGACGCGCGCTCGAACCCTCCTCGCAGCCACCACGCGGACAACGCCGGCAATCGAAGCGACGAGGACGGCGGCGATCCACAGCGATGCCGCTCGCGAACGTGTGCGCCCCACGTGTGTCGATTCGGATATCTGCCCGAGCTCACGCAGCACGTCGCCTGCTGATGGCCACCGCTGGCCAGGGTCTTTGGCAAGACAGCGGCGAACCACGTCATCGAGCGCAGGCGGCACCGACGGCTGAAGTGAGGAGACCGAGGGTGGCTCACGACCGATGATGGCGGCGCGCACGCTACTCGCGTCGTCGCCCTCGAATGCCCGCTTTCCGGTCAGCATTTCGTGGAGGACCGCCCCGAACGCGAAGAGATCGCTCCGCGCATCAATATCAGTGCCCTCGAACTGCTCCGGGGCCATATACCGGACCGTGCCCAGAATGGCGCCGGCCCCCGTCATTGGTGCATCGTCGCCCTCGCTGCTCTCGAACACCTTTTGGCCAGACGTCCCTGCCCTCGTGTCGGCGCGCGTCACATCCACGTCTGCCGCGCCTGCGGCACCTGCGATCCGCAGTTTCGCGAGACCAAAATCGAGCAGCTTCGACCCTCTCGATGTCAGCATGATGTTGCCGGGCTTCAGGTCGCGATGGATGATGCCGTGGCTGTGCGCCTGCTCCAGCGCGCTGGCGATTTCGATGGCGTGTGCGAGCGCCAGGGTCAACCCCAATGGACCGTTCTTCAGCCGTGAGGCCAGCGTCTCGCCTTCGAGGTACTCCATGACCAGGTAGTCAAGCTGGTCATGAGAGCCGACGTCGTACAGGGTGCAGATGTGCGGATGTGTGAGCGCCGCCACGGCTCTCGCCTCGCGGCTGAACCGGGCGCGCATCTGCTGATCGAACGCACGCCCGGCTCGCAAGCACCTTGATGGCCACCAGGCGACCGAGCCGGGTGTCGGTGGCGCGGAAGACTCGTCCCATGCCGCCAGCACCAAGAAGGCCTTCGACGCGGTACGGACCCAGCAGGACACCCGGCCCGAGCTCGTGGATCGTCGTCGAGCAGCGGAGCGGCTGTTTCCCAGACCGATCGATCCAGGATGAGTCGACGCGTCATCCTGGCGCAGCAACGACTCGACTTCGCGACGCAGCGCGTCATCCCCTTCGCACGCACTCGACAGGAAGTCGTCCCGCGATACCGGGTCCTGTTCGACGGCCAGCTCGTAGATTCTGGCGACGTGCTGCCAGCGTTCGGGAGTGACGTCCACGGATATCTCCTTGCGCTCGAGAGCCGCGAGCGTACTCAGGCGCCAGCCACCTGGCAAACGTCCAGCTCGACTGGAGGCCGCTCTTTTCCGGGTAAGCGGAAGGCGAGCGGCGGAACTACAATGCCCGCCGTGGCTGCGCTCGATTCGGTCGACGTCACCGGTCTGCTGAGAGCATGGCGTCAAGGAGACGAGGGCGCGCTGCAACAGCTGATGCCACTGGTGTATCCCCAGTCGCGGGCGCAAGCGCGACGCCACATGCGCACCGAGCGCACAGGTCTCACGTTACAGAGCACTGCACTGGTGCATGAGGTCTACCTGCGACTGGTCAGCGCCGGAGACCGCGACTGGCAGGACCGCGTGCATTTCTTTGCGCTATCGGCGCAGATCATGCGGCGTATCCTCATCGACGCTGCTCGTGCCCGTGCGGCGGCCAAGCGCGGTGGCGGCGTGGTCCACATCGCACATTCGTCACCGGTCGATCTCGATCAGATTCCGACCATCGATTCCGACGGTGCGTCCTCGCTGTGCGCGCTGGACGATGCCCTCGAGAGCCTGGCGCGGATCGATCCACGCCGGGCGAAGGTCATCGAACTGCGCTTCTTTGGGGGCCTCAGTGTCGAGGAGACCGGAGAGGTGCTGCAGGTGTCTCCTCAGACCGTCATGCGCGACTGGCGGCTCGCGAGAGCGTGGCTGGCGCGTGAGCTTCGTGGCGAGCGAGCGGCCAGTCGCGGAGCGCCAATCGAATAACGATCAGGGCTGCGCGATGGCGTAGAGATACTTATTGCCGCGCATGAAGATCTCGTTGTCCACCAGCGCCGGCGACGCGTCGAATCCATCGTCGAGCGTGTTCTTCGCCAGTACCTCGTAGGTCGGTCCCGACTTGATGACCAGGGTCGTGCCTTCGCGCCCGGGGAAGTAGACACGCCCCTTGGCCCCGACGGGAGACGCGAAGACGTTGGGCACGCCATCGAGCCGCTGATTCTGGTAGTGGGGCTTGCCGGTCTTTGCATCGAGCGCCGAGACGATGCCGTTGTTGGATTTGAGGAAGTAGAGGATACCGTCTACCAGCACGGGTGACGGTACATACGGCGTGTCGCGATCGAGCGTCCAGACGATCGCGGCAGTTCCGTCGATGTTGCCCTTCGCGTCCGCAACGCGGACGGCCTTGAGGTCGTTTCCGCGGAAGCCGCTCATCAGAAACACGAGCCCGTCCTCATAGACCGGCGACGGGATCGAATTCATCGTCAGACCGTCGCTCTCCCAGACCACAGCGCCGGTCTCGAGGTCGTAGCTGCGCACGCGTTCCATCGCCGGGACGATCGCCTGCGCGCGGCCGTTGACCTCGAGCACCAGTGGCGTCGCCCAGGTGTCGATCTCCTTGCGCGGCACGCGCCACAGCTCCTTGCCGTCCCGCTTGTCCAGGGCGGCGACGAACGACTCGCCGCCGAGGTGATCCCACACGACAACGAGCGTGTTGCCATGCAGCGCCGGCGTCGACCCTTCACCGAAGGCATTGCGCATCTTCTTGTCGCCGAGATCCTTCTCCCAGAGCAGCGTGCCGTTCATGTCGTAGGCGTAGAGCCCGAACGACTCGAAATAGGCGTAGACGCGCTCACCGTCAGTGACCGGTGAGCCCGACGCCCAGGTGCCATTGTCGGTGTGTGAGGCCTCGTGCGGCTCCTGCTCGCGTGCCACGCGCTCCCAGATCGTCTTGCCGGTCTTGCGGTCGAGGGCCATCACCATGAAGCGATGCATGCCGCGGGGGGTGAGGCCGCCGCGCGGCGCGTGCTGCGCATCACCGGTCACGCCAGCGGGCACCGCCGTGAGCACGAACAGACGGTCGCCCCACACCACGGGCGATGCGGAGCCGCGGCCGGGAATCTCGACCTTCCAGCGGACGTTCTTCGTCTCGCTCCACTCGAGGGGCGGGTTGGCGGTCGGGGACACGCCGGTGGCGTGAGGTCCACGCCACTGATGCCAGTTCTTCAGGGTCGATGCCGAGTCCTGCGCGTCGATGAGCGTGCCGAGCCCGAGGACGATCAGTGAGCCAATGACGAGCCGAGTACGTACGCGACGCATGGCAGGCAGTATAGTCGGTGACGCGGAGGCAGACGGCATGTCACGTCGTATACGACTCACACTCATCCTGGTTTACCTCACAAGTGGTTCGCTCGCCGCCGCCAGTCCGCTGGCGGCCGCTGACTGGCCGCAATGGCGCGGGCCGAGCGGCACCGGTACGACCACGGAAACCGGTCTGCCGGTGAAATGGAGCGCCAAGGAGAACGTGGCGTGGAAGGCGCCGATCGGCGGTCTCGGCGTATCGACCCCGATCGTCGTGGGCGATCGGGTGTTCGTGACGTCACAGCTGGGTGCGGGCGTTCGTCAGGGAGGGAACCATCCTCGCCTCGTGCAAGGCGGGAATGCCGCGGAAGCCGGGGAGCGTCCGCTCGGTGGCTCACGCGCCGCCGCGCTCGCTCAGGAGCGCACGGAGTTTCTCGTCGAGGCCTTTCACCGTGCCGACGGGCGCCGGCTGTGGCAGTACCGTGTCGAGGCGCAGGGCCAGCTGTCCGGAGTCCACGACAAGCACAACCTCGCGTCACCGAGTCCGGTCAGCGACGGACGAATGGTCTACGCCTGGTTCGGCACCGGGCAGATCGTCGCGCTCAACATGGACGGCACGCTCGTCTGGCAGCGTCACCTCGGCACCGAGATCTCGCCCTTCACCGTCAACTGGGGGCACAGCAGTTCGCCGACGCTCTTCGGCGACACGCTCATCCTGTTGTGCGATCACGAGCCGGCCGTCGTATCTGCTGGCGGTGGACACGCGCACCGGCAAGCAGGTGTGGCGAGCCGATCGCGGCAAGGGCCGGATGTCGTACAGCACGCCGCTGGTCGTCAACACGCCCTCCGGTCCCGAGCTGATCGTGAACTCGAGCGAGCGCGTGGACGCCTACGATCCGCGCACGGGCACACTGCTGTGGCACGCAGGCGGAACCAATCGCTTCCCGATTCCGATGCCGGTCTTCCACGACGGCATCATCTACATGAGCCGCGGCTATCGCAGCAGCCCGTACATGGCCATTCGCCCCGGCGGGCGGGGCGACGTGTCACAGTCGCACGTGGTGTGGGAGTCGGCGACTGGGGCTCCGTACATCTCGTCGCTGGTGTTCCACGAAGGGCTGATCTACATGGCCACCGACGTGGGTGCCGTAACCGTCGTCGAGGCGGAGAGCGGTCAGCGCGTATCGCAGCAGCGCATCGAAGGCGTGTTCTCGGCGTCGCCGGTTGCCGCGGACGGCAAGGTCTACTTCGTCAGCGAGAACGGCGAGACGATCGTCATGCAGGCAGGACGCACGCCGACCGTCCTGGCGCGCAACGATCTCGGCGAGCGTGCCATCGCATCGCCGGCGATCTCCAATGGTCAGATCTTTATACGCACGGACGATCACGTATTCGCTATCGGCCAGAGACGGCCGTAGTTCGATCACGAAACGCGGAGGCGCTGAGACACGGAGAAAATCAGATCGAGAGCTCCGCGTCTCAGCGTCTCCGCGATCCGTCGTTCACGTCACAGTGACCCGTGAACAACCTTCCCGTCAACGATCGTGAGCAGCGATCTGATCTGCTTGATCTGGACGTCCGGCACCGTGAAGTAGTCGCGATCGAGGACGACGAGATCGGCGAGCTTGCCCGGCTCCAGTGAGCCGATCTTGTCTTCCATGCGCAGGAACCAGCTGTTGCCGCGCGTGAACAGGCGCAGCGCCTCCTGTCGCGTCAGCTGTTGATCGCCGTTGACCTTGGCGCCAAATGAGTTCACGCCGGTCACCGCGAAGTAGATGTGCAGCCATGGATTGAGCGGCGCGATGTGAACGCCGTCGCCGTGAATACCCACCTGGATCCCGTGATCGACGATGGTGCGGAACGGCGGGCCGACGACGACCTTCGGATCGGCAGACGTGACCCAGCGGAATGCCGCCATCTGCACGCCGCATCCCATGTTCTTCAGGCGCGTCAGCAAGTCGGGCGTCACCTCGGGAATGTGGTGCACCATCCAGCGCAGCTTCGTGATGTCGTACTGCTTGTTGACCGCCTCGTAGGCCTCGACGACCTGCTGCAGCCCGGCGAGATTCTGGACGCTGTTCTCGTTGCGCCAACCCGCTTCGGCGACGAGCCGCTGCGCCTCGCGCCACACGGCGCCGGCGCCGAGCGGCGCCGCCCATTCGCCGATCGAGCCGGTCATCATCATGTCGTCGCCGAAGAACTGGAACTGGTTTCTCAGCCGCTCCTTCAGCTCGGGCAGTGCCGGGTCGTTCTGGTTCTGCAGGAAGTTCATCTGCAGCCGGATGATCGACTTGCCCTCGCGATGCAGCGCCAGCCAGCTGTCATACATCCGGTACTGATCGAGGTTGGACAGGATCTGATTGGGATGCAGCGGCCCGGGTGTGGGGAACAGGACTTCATCGAGATGTGCGGTCAGACCCACGGCGGCTGAATACGCCATCGCGTCAGCGGTGCTGCGCTTCTTGTCGTCGAACGTCTGCATCCGGCGCAGATGGAACAGCGCGCTCGCGGCCGGGCCGCCGCCGGCGAAACCTGCCGCGGCGATCTGCCCGTTGTCAGCGACGGCGACTTTCTTGATGTCCGGGTGTGCCGGCGCGCCCGCGTCGAGCGCGTCGAAAATCTTCTTGCCGGCGCTATTGGTGATGGCCGGTCCGGTGAACCGCTCGTAGATCAGCACCGGCCGATCGGGCACAGCCTCGTCCAGTTCTTTCAACGTTGGGTATCTATGCTCGGCCCACTGATTGGTGTGCCACCCGCCCATCGACGTGATCCACTGGCCCTCGGGTACGCTCTTGCGGCGGGCGGCGAGCGCTTCCTGAATCTCGCGGATCGACGTCGTGTTCTCGAGAATCGTGTGATACCCAGGCCGATTGGCCAGGCTGACGATGTGGACGTGACCCTCGATGAGCCCGGGCACGACCGTCCGACCGCGCAGGTCGATCACGCGCGTGTTCGCGGTGCGCGGCGGGGCGTTGTTGCCGGCACTGGTAATCCGGCCGTTGCGAATCGCCACCGCACTCACCACCGTGTTGCGCGCATCGAGCGTGTGAATACGGCCGTTCACGAGATTCAGATCCAGAGCGGCACCCGCCGCGGCTGGCGCTGTCTGCGACGCTGCCGTCTGCGGCGCCTGGGCGGAGAGCAGAGTGTCGGGTGTGCCGGCAGCGATGCCGATACCGGCACCGGCGACCGTTCCGATAAACGATCGCCGCGAAGATCCGTGGTCGGTACGCGTAATCTTCTTCACGAGTCTGCGCCTCCTGCGCGTCGTGGTTGGATGCCTGTGCGGCGAAGTATAGTCTCAGCACCTAACTTCGACTGAGAGGTCACGATGAGCATTGTCGAGCGCGCCAAGCGCCTCTGCCTGTCACCGGATGCCGAATGGGCCGTCATCGCTGGCGAGCCGGCCACGCTCTCCGGGCTGATCACCGGCTATGCGCTGCCACTCGCCGCGGTCAGCGCGATTGGCTCGCTGCTCGGAACGATGATCCTCGGTCTGGGCATCGGGTTCGCGGTGCAGGCCGCGGTCATCGGCCTGGTGATGTCGATGATCGGAGTCGTGATTCTGTCAGTGATCATCGACGCGCTGGCGCCGACCTTCGGGGCGGCGAAGAGCAGTACGAGTGCAGCGAAGGTCGCCGCCTACGCGCCGACAGCGGCGTGGGTGGCCGGTATCTTTCAAATCATTCCGTTCGTGGGCACCCTCATCGCGCTGGTCGGCGCGTTCTACTCGCTGTATCTGCTGTATCTCGGGCTGATTCACGTGATGAAGAGTCCGCAGGACAAGGCCGTCGCCTACACTGTCGTTGTCGTTCTCATCGCGATCGTCGCCGGATTCGCCGCCAGCTTCATTGTCGCGACGATCGGTCTCGGACCGTCGATGGGAATGGTGTAAGGACGAGGGTCCGGTCCTTCGGGCTTGGTCCTGGTCCTGGGTCCGTTGGTTCTCCATCTTGCGGGACCAGGACCAGCCGGACCAACCCTAAGCACGGACCAGGCACTAAGCACAAAGGACAAGGAGCCTCAATCAGCGATATCAGTCTGCTGCGGCTCGGGGAGCCAGAAGCTGGCGATGAAGCCGATGAGATACGCGCTGGTGCCGATGATGGCACCGGCGTAGGCCAGTTTGATCGGGATCGACGCGCCAGGCATCTCGCTGACCAGCGACGTCGTCGCCAGTGCCCCGAACGTGCCGATCATGCGTCCGCCGACGTTGGCCGCGAAGCTCTCGCCGGTGCCGCGCAGGTGAACGGGGTAGACACGCGGGAGATAGTTGCCCCAGAAGCTCATTTGCGCGACGGTGAAGAAGCCGACGAGCAAGATCCCCCATCTCGCCCACGTCAGACCTTCGACCGGCGTCAGAAAGAACACCGCCGGCAGCAGGAAGAACCCCGGGATCTGAAACAGCCAGATCAGCCTCCGGCGTCCGATGATGATGGCGGCGAGGAACGCGAGCGCGACCCGTCCCGCCATGCCGCCGACTTCCTGGAACGTCTGGACGACGCTGATGGTCTGTTCCTGCGCCGTGCGCGGCAGCTCGCGGACTTCCTCGAGACCGGGGACGATACGCGGCATCTGCTGGATGGCGCCGAACGCTGCGCCATACACCGCCGCCATCATTATCGTCGTCACGATCGTGGTGCGCCGGAACCGCGGTGCGAACAGCTCGCCGAAGCTGGGGCGCTTGAGCGTGCCTTCTCGCTTACGCTTCTCCCACTGCGGTGACTCGGGAAGGAACGGGCGGATAAGCATCAGCGGAAGGGCCGGCGCCAGTCCGGACATCAGCGTGTAGCGCCAGGCCTCGTGCCCTCCCATGACCGCCGGAAGTGATTCGGCGTTGCTGACGATCCAGTAGTACGCGCCGGTGGCCATCACCCCGCCAAACGAGGCGAACGCCTGCGTGTAGCCGATGACGCGCTCCCGCTGGGCGGGATTGTCGAAGAGCTCGGCCAGCCATGCAACGGCAGCGACGAACTCGACGCAGACGCCGACGAATGTGCAGCAGCGCCAGAACAGAAGCCAATACACCGAGGTCGAGAAGCCGGCCGCGAGTGCGGAAAAGCCGTAGAGCAGGATGCTCCACACCAGCACGCGGCGGCGGCCGAACACATCCGTCAGGTACCCACCGATCAACCCGAAGATTCCGCCAGCCACTGCAGGCACGTACTGCATGTAGCCAACCCAGTCGTTGACCACGAGGCTGTTGAGTGGCACGCCGAGCAGATCCGACAGCGCCGGCCTGACGATGAGCGGCAACATCAGCAGCTCATAGGTGTCGAAGGCAAATCCGAGTGCAGCAATCGCGCAGATCAGCCACTGCAGCGGAGTGAGCCGCGCCGTCGTCGTGCTCGAATCAATCGATGTCATCTAGTGGTCCACCCCCGCCAATTCCTTCGACGGGCGTTCGCCACTATACTTCGAAGCTTATGCAGGGAGCTCAGTCTGGTGTGGCGGCCCCGGCCGAGGCGCGCGTCCGGGAGGCGCGCGAGGCGCTCGATCGGTGGGTTCGCGAGGTGGTGGCGTGGCATTTCGATCCGGCGACAGGGTCTCCGTTCTGGCTCGAGCGCGCGAAAACGCTCGGCTGGGATCCGCGTGAGCGGATACAGACCTTTGCCGATCTGAATCATTTCGGCGGGTTCGAAGATGAGTGGCTGCGCGGCGGTCCCGTGCAGCGATGGGTGCCGAAGGGATGCGCCGGGAAGCCGGTGTATGTCTTCGAGACCGGCGGCACGACCGGTGTTCCGAAGACGCGCATCAATTGTGAAGATTTCCTGATCGACTACGAGGTCTTCAGCACGACCTTCCCGGACGAGCACTTCCCGAAGGGCGCGAACTGGCTGATGCTCGGACCGTCAGGTCCGCGCCGCCTGCGTCTGGCCGTCGAGCATCTGTGCCAGCATCGCGGCGGCATCTGCTTCTGCGTGGACCTCGATCCCCGCTGGGTCATCAAGTTGATCAAGAAGGGATGGATCGATCACCTGAACGCCTACAAGGATCACGTGATCGATCAGGCGGTGACTATCCTGCACGCCGGCCACGACATCCAGTGCATGTTCACCACGCCGAAGCTGCTCGAGGCGCTCGCCCTTCGTCTCGAGTCGATGGGCACCTCGATCGGCAAGGTGGGCATCAAGGGCATCTTCTCCGGCGGCACGGAATTCACGCCGCAGTGGAACCGCTTCGCGCACGAGGAGCTGCTCGACGGCGCTTACATGACGCCGACCTACGGCAACACGCTGATGGGGTTGGCGCCGAGCGCACCCTCCGGGCCGCACAATAACTACAAGATCAGCTACTACGCCCCGCAGCCGCGGGCCGTCGTCGAGGTGGTGGACTTCGATGATGAGAACAAGCTGGTCGACTACGGGCAGACCGGGCGGGTGAAGCTGACCACGCTGACGAAGGAATTCTTCATGCCCGGGTTCCTGGAACGCGACGAAGGTGAAAGGGAACCGCCGGTCGAGAAGTATCCATGGGATGGAGTCAGCGGTGTGAGGCCATATCGCGGCTTCGCCTCCTCGACCACGGTTGGGGTGTACTGAATCTGGCAATTGATGATCGATGATTGGGGATTGTTGATTCGTTGTTGATTGGCGATTGTTGACTGGCGATTGAGAGCCTGCGTGTTCGCTTTGCACAGGACCAAATCAACAATCACCAATCAACAATCGACAACGAATCGACAATCAAAGATCGACAGATCAACAATTCGAAGAGACCATGTTGAATCTGCCAGTGATCCGGTGGGGAGAGCCCTACGCCAGCATGGAAGTGGACGAGGTCGTCCACTTCTCAACCGGCGAGCCGATTGCGAAGGTGAGCCGGGCCAACGGCGGGCTCATTCAGCGCGACGCGCGAAAGGCGCAGCGTGCCCGCGACGTCCTGCGCGAGATGTCGATCGAGGACCTGATCGCCAGGGTCGGCAAGGCCGGCGAGCTCTATATGAGCGCCACGCTGCCGATGGGCGACGGCACCCAGACGGCCGACGAGTTCGTCCATGCCCAGTCGGCGTCCACGGGTCTCCCCGAGCGCATGTGCCGCGCGAACATGAAGAAGAACGCGTTCGTGCTCAGCGAGATGCGCAACATCCTCGAATCGCTGACCCGCGGTCTCTCGCTCGACGTGCTGTCGACCGGCAAGGGTGAAGAACGTGGCGTGCCGATCAGCTATCAGGCGCAGAGTCCTGTGCTTGGTCTGGTGCTGCCGTCGAACTCGCCAGGTGTGCACGCGTTGTGGATGCCGATCATCCCGATGCAGATCGGACTGGTGCTCAAGCCGGGTCCGCAGGAGCCATGGACGCCGTATCGCATGGCGTCGGCGTTTGCCCAGGCGGGCATTCCGAAAGCGGCCATCTCGATCTATCCGGGCGGCGCCGACGTTGGCGCGGCAGTCCTCGACGCCTGTCCACGCAGCGTCGTCTTTGGCGGCCAGCCGACCGTCGATCGCTATCGCGGCAATCCGCGTGTGCAGGCTCACGGGCCGGGCTTCTCGAAGATCCTGCTCGGCGACGATCAGGTCGATCGCTGGGAGCAGTATCTCGACATGATGGTCGAGAGCGTGTTCGTCAACAGCGGCCGGAGCTGCATCAATACGTCAGGGATCTGGGCGAGCCGGCACACCCGTGAGATTGCCGACGCAATCGCACAGCGCCTCGCGGCAGTACGTCCGCTGCCGCCGGAGCACCCCGATGCGGCGCTCGCGGCGTTTACGGTGCCGGGTGTCGCCGAAGCCATCTCGCAGTCGATCGACGCGGACCTCAAAGCGTCAGGCGTCACGGATGTCACGGCGAACTATCGCGACGCCGACCGTCTCGTTCGAGAACGGGAAGTCCGACTACCTGCTGCCGACCGTCGTGCATGCCAGTTCTCCCGAGGCGGCCATTGCGGGGAAGGAGTTCATGTTCCCGTTCGTGACCGTCGTGGAATGTCCCGAGTCGAAGATGCTCGAATCGATCGGGCCCACGCTGGTGTGCAGCGCGGTGACGTGCAACGAGGCCCTCCGCGGCCGGCTGCTCGACGCGGTCCACATCGATCGCCTGAACCTGGGCCCGGTGCCGACGACGCAGCTCAATTGGCGTCAGCCCCACGAGGGGAACATCGTGGACTTCCTCTTTCGAGCGAGGGCATTCCAGTCGGCGCCGGTCGGGAGCTGAGACAAAGCCCAATGCCCGAACGCTCATTCGGCATTGAGCATTGAGCCTTGAGCATTGTGCATTGAGCATTCATGAGGATCCTGTCGATCACCGCGGGTGCGGCCGGGATGTATTGCGGCAGCTGCCTGCGCGACAACGCGCTGGCGATCGAGCTGATGGCGCGCGGGCACGATGTCACGCTGGTTCCGGTCTACACGCCGACGCTCACCGACGACACCAACGTCAGCCGCCGCGATGTGCTGTTCGGCGGCATCAGCGTCTACCTGCAGCAACACTCATCGGTCTTTCGCAAGCTGCCGCGGTTCCTCGATCGGCTCTGGGACTCGCCGCGTCTGATCGGGATGTTCGCCGGACGTGGAATCTCGCCCGACGCCCGCTTCCTCGGCGAGATGACGATCTCCATGCTGCAGGGAGAGAGTGGCGTCCTGCAGAAGGAATTCGACAAGCTGGTGGACTGGACGAAGGACGAACCCGTCCCCGACATCGTCAACCTGCCGAACTCGCTGCTCATTTCGATGGCCGCGCCGCTCAAGCGCGCACTGGGCCGCCCGGTGTGCATCACGCTCCAGGGAGAAGAGCTGTTCATCGACTCGCTCGTCGCACCGTATCGCGAGCAGGCGCTCGCGCTGATTCGCCGGCAGGTCCGCGACGTCGATCACTTCATCGCCGTCAGCGACTACTGCGCGCGATACATGTCGTCGTTCCTCGAGATTCCGGGCGAACGCATCTCGGTCGTGCCGCTCGGGATCGCGATGGACGGATATCGGCGCCGAGCGGCCACCGATGGCCGCCGCGAAGTCGTTCCGTGTCGGGTATCTCGCGCGGATCGCTCCAGAGAAAGGGTTGCGCCTGCTCGCCGAGGCCTACGTGCGGCTGCGCACGCGGATGAACGGCGCGCGGGCGCGGCTCGAGGTCGCCGGCTACCTGGCGCCCGAGCATCGTCCGTATCTCGACGGCGCACGCGCGGTGCTGGCGAACGCGGGACTGCAGGACGAGATGACCTACCACGGCGAGATCGACCGCGCAGGGAAGCGCGCCTTCCTGCGCGGCCTGGACGTCCTCTCGGTGCCGGCGACGTACGACGAGCCGAAGGGCATGTCTCTGCTCGAAGCGATGGCGAGCGGCGTACCGGTCGTGCAGCCACGGCGCGGTGCGTTCATCGAAGTCGTCAACAAGACGGGCGGCGGTCTGCTCGTCGAGCAGGACGATCCTGACGCGCTTGCAAGCGGCCTGCATTCGCTCTGGGCAGATCCCGCGCTGCGCGAACGCCTGGGCGCCGCCGCGCTACGACGGCGTGCGCGCGCACTACACGATTGCGCACTCGGCGGATCGCCTGACCAGGGTGTACGAATCGGTCGCTGCTGGCGCGTCGGATCGAATCTCGAAGGGTGTGGCCTGATGCTGACGGTCTCGGATGTCGGCAAAGCGTATCCAACACCGCGCGGTCCACTGGCCGTGCTGTCCGATGTGACGTTCTCGCTCTCGCCCGGCGAAGCGGCGGCGATCACGGGTCCGTCCGGCAGCGGCAAGAGCTCGTTGCTCTACATGCTCGGCGCGCTCGAGCCGCCGTCAACCGGCGAGATCACACTGGGAGGGCAGAATCCGTTCCTGCTGCCGGCGCATGGTCTCGCCGACTTCCGCAATGCCCAGATTGGCTTCGTGTTCCAGGACCACTGCCTGCTGCCGCAGTGCACCGTCCTCGAGAACGTCCTGGTCCCGACACTCGTCGCCGCTCGCAACGGACACGACGAAGGGCAGTACGCGCGCACGCTGCTCGAGCAGGTCGGTCTCTCTCCTCGGCTCGACCATCGTCCGGCCGAGTTGTCAGGCGGGGAGAAGCAGCGGGTGGCGATCGCGCGCGCCCTCGTGCGCAAGCCGCGGCTCATTCTCTGTGACGAACCCACCGGCAATCTCGACCAGACGTCGGCATCCGGTGTCGCGTCGCTTCTGCTCGATCTCCACAAGACACAGCAGAACATTCTGATCGTGGTCACACACAGCGAGCGGCTGGCGGCCCAGTTCCCGATTCGCTTCGATCTCGCGGGCGGGAAAGTCCAACGCGTCTCCTGAGAACGGGCGTACACTGAGCGGCTAGTGACGCAGGCGGGGGCGGAGACACAACGGATCGGCACGTCCACAGGACGTGCCCTGCGGGGCAGCGAGCGCTTCTACTACGGCTGGGTAGTCCTCGGCGTCTCCACCCTCGCCATGGTCGGCACGCTGCCCGGCCGTACGCAGGGTCTCGGGCTCATCACCGAGCCGTTGCTGCGCGATCTGCAGATCAGCCGCGTGACGTTTGCGCAAATCAATCTCGTCGCCACACTGGTCGGCTCTCTCTTCTGCATCGGCATTGGCAAGCTCATCGACCGGACCGGCAGCCGTGTCGTCCTGACGGTGACGGCGCTCGCGCTCGGACTCACTGTGCTTGGCATGAGTCAGGCGAGCGGTGCGCTCGCGATGCTGATTGCTGTGACGCTCACCCGCGGGTTCGGTCAGAGCGCGCTGTCGGTGGTCAGCCTGGCGATGATTGGCAAGTGGTTCCGCCGCACGCTGACCAAGGCAATGGCGATCTATGCCCTCGCGATGAGCATCGGCTTCATGGCGGCGTTTCCGCTGGTCGGCGCGCTCGTGCAGTCGTCGGGATGGAGAACGGCGTGGGCGGCCATTGGCCTGGCGCTGGTCTTTGGTCTCGCGCCAATCGCGTGGCTCTTCGATCGATCGACGCCCGAATCGATCGGTGCGCAAGTGGACGGCGGCGGCGTGACGCATGAGGAAGCCGCGATCTCTGGGGTGCAGGCGACGCTTGGGGACGCGCTGCGGTCGCCGGCGTTCTGGGTGTTTGCGATCGCGAGCGCCATGTACGGCCTGGTCGCGTCCGGCATCGGCCTGCTCAACGAATCGATCCTTGTCGAACGCGGATTCACGCCCGACATCTACTACCAGGCACTCGTGGTCACGGCGATCACCGGCCTGTTAGGGAACTTTGCCGCAGGTGCCGTAGCGGGACGCATTTCGTTGCGGACGATTCTTGTGACGGCGCTGCTGGTTCTGGCGGCTGGCCTGGCTGCATTGGCACACGTGGCCACGGTCGCTCACGTGATGGCGCAGGCGGTTGCGATGGGCGTCGCCGGTGGCTTCATCATGGTGGTGTTCTTCGCCTTCTGGGGCCGGGCATATGGCCGCGCGCATCTCGGGCGCATCCAGGGCGCGGCGCAGGCGCTGACCGTCGTCGCGTCTGCCGTCGGACCGTTGTTTCTCGCGATGTGGAGCGAAGCGACCGGTTCGTACGCGATGGCGTTCTACGTGCTGGCTGTCGTCGTGGCCGTGCTCGCGGTCGCGGCCGCTGCCGTGTCGGTTCCCGCCGGAGCGCGCGCGACCGGATGAGGCTGCTGGTGTTTGGAGCCTCGGGCAGGACTGGCCGTGAAGTCGTCCGGCAGGCACTCGCTCGCGGGTTCAACGTCACGGCATTCGTCCGCCACACCGCCCGGCTCCCGCTCGCGCACGCCAATCTTCGCCTGGTCACAGGCGAGATCACCGATCCCACAGCCGTTGCCAGAGTCCTCTCCGGTCATACCGGAGTGATTTCGACGCTCGGTGTCGGCACGCCGCTGAGACACGACCCTGCGGTCATTGAGGGCGTGCGCACGATCGCCCGCGCGTCCGAGCACGCGTCCGTCGCGAGGCTGGTCTATCTGTCGTTCATTGGCGTCAGCGACAGCCGCGATGCCGCCGGCTTCCTCCTCAGACAGCTGTCCACGACGATGCTGCGTCACGAGGTGGCCGACCACGAGATCAAGGAAGCGGCGGTGACTGAGAGCTTCGTCGACTGGACGATCGTCCGCCCGCCGAAACTCACCAACGGGCGCCTGACCGCCGCCTATCGCGTGGGTGAAAGCATTCGCGCCCGCTCGCCGCTGCCGATGATGTCGCGCGCCGACGTCGCCGACTTCCTGCTGCGGCAACTCACGGACGCGGCCTTCATCCGCAAGGCCGTACGCATCCTGCACTGAGATGGGCGCCGAACGGATCGGTCCGGAGGCGCTCCTCGCTCGTATCGACTCCGGCGCGCCGCCGGTGATCCTTGACGTGCGTTCGCGGGCGGAGTTCGCGAATGGCCATGTGCCCGGCGCCCGCCACATCCCGTTCTGGCGGATATCGCGCCGGATTGGCGAGATCCCGGTGCCCACTGACTCCGAGCTCGTGGTCTACTGTGGCCACGGTCCGCGGGCGGTCATGGCCGCGCGGGCGTTACGGCGGAAAGGGTTCACGCGTATTACCTATCTCGAGGGGCACTTCTCCCAGTGGAGGAGTGCCGGTCTGCGTGAAGAGACATAACGTCCTCCTCGTCATCGGGCTGACGCTCGCGGTCTCGTCAAGCGCCGCGGCGCAACAGGTGTCTGAACGCGACGAGGTCTCGCCCCGCATCACCAGGTTCGAGACGTGGCTGAAGGCGGTCGAGCAGCATCGCCCCGGCGACCCTGGACGAGAGCGTTCGTCTGGTCAGCACCTGGAATCAGGAGCAGCTGCGGCTGATCTGGATCGACGCCTTGACGATCGTGTCGCTGGTTCGCGAGCCTGGCGTCTCGCTCTTCTTCGTCACCGAACCGGGCAGCCGGTCTGGCCCGAGCCCGCGCCAGGTGTCTCCGCTGGCGACCAACCGCTCGCGACAGGTGCTGTACACGATCGGCGAGTTGCGGCGGCTGCGTGCCAGTCGCGAAGCAGGTGAGCCCGCAGGGAACGCCCGGCCCCGAGAACGACATCCTGAAGCGCGGCGCCATGCTGCATGCCGACATCGAGATGCTGGTTCCCTCGAGAAGCGCGCCTCGGCGAGCCGCGCGCGCCCGGGTCCTGGTGGCGCCACGCTGCTCATGGACGATGGACAGCAGATCGGACTGCACGAATGAGGTGAGTCACTGGGACATGGGCCGTCGGCTGCTCGACAGGGTGCGGCCCCCGGACAGCAGGGACACACTCAAGACGCGGCCCGACCCCGGCGCCGACGACCTCGTCCGCCGATGGTATCTGGCCGGATGTGCGCGTACATGCTGCGGACGCGGTTGATCGACATCGGTCAGTTCAGCCGCGCGCTCGAGTTGTTCCCCAACGATCCCGACGTGCTGTTCCTCGTCGCCTCGGCCCACGAATACTTTGCCGGCGTGCGCACGCAGTCGGTCATGCGATCGATGAAGGCACCGCGTGATGTGACGTTCGACGTCCAGGAGGAAGGCGCGGAGCTGCGCCTGCGCCGAGCAGTTGTACAAGCGCGCGTTGGAGCGAAACCGGCAAACTGGTCGAGGCCCGGATCCGGCTCGGCCGCGTGCTCGGGCTGCGCGGGCGTCACGAAGAGGCCGATCGCAGCAACTGCGACAGGGCCAGTCGGTCGAGGAGCCGCTGCTGCAGTTCTACGTCCACCTGTTCCTGGGTGCGGGAGTTCGAGGCGCTCGGTAATGGAGCTGAGGCCCGCCAGTCGTATGAACGGGCGGCGGCGCTTTCGCCGACCGCGCAGTCTCCGCTGCTCGGCTTGAGCCGGGTCGCGGACCAGGCCGGCGACCGGCCGGCCGCGCGCGACGCGATCGCGCGAGTGCTCAAGCTGCCGGTCTACGACCAGGAACGTGCCGATCCGTGGTGGGTGTACGAGATTGTGCAGGCGCGAGGCGTGGATGGATTGGTTGCGCGACCTGCGCCAGCGGATAGCGGCATTGCCAAGATGACGACGAGGTTGGTGGCGGTGAGCGTGGCTGTGCTGCTGGGCAGCGCGGTGGCCCCGTCCGCGCAGCAGCCGACGTTTTCGGCGAAGCGCGAGTCGGTTCGCGTGGACGTGCTCGTGACCGACCGCGGCAAGGTCGTGACCGGGCTCGGTGCCGGCGACTTCGAGATACGCGACAACGGCGTCCCGCAGACGGTGGATCTTGTCAGCTTTCAGCAGATCCCGTTGAACGTCTTCCTGGCCTTCGACGTCAGCACCAGCGTCTCCGGGGAACGGTTGACGCATCTGCAGAGCGCTGGTCACGCGCTGCTCGATCGACTGGCGAAGGACGATCGATCGGCGCTGCTCACGTTCAGTCACTCGGTCCTTCTCAGGGAAGGGCTGACCGGTGCAACGGCCCGCGTACGGCAGGCGCTCACCGACGTGCAGCCGCTCGGGGATACGGCGCTCGTCGACGGCGCCTACACGGCGATCATGCTCGACCCGCTGGACGGCGGACGAAATCTGCTGCTCGTGTTCAGCGATGGTCTCGACACCGCGAGCTGGCTGGCGCCCGAGAGCGTGCTCGATTCGGCGAAGCGATCGGACTTCGTCGTCTACGGCGTGTCGTCGCGCGGTCCGGAGGACTCGAAGTTTCTCGATGACCTCGACCGAGCTGACCGGCGGAGCCACGCTGAAGATCGAGTCGACGCGGGATCTGTCGGCAACGTTTCTGAAAATCCTCGACGAGTTCAGACAACGCTATCTGATCAGCTACTCGCCGACCGGCGTGGCGAGCGGCGGCTGGCATCGGCTCGAGGTGCGCGTGAAGGGCCGGCGCGTCACCGTGAAGTCGCGGGCCGGTTACCAGGCGGGTGCGTGACGCGATGTCGAGTCTGATCCTCCGCGGGCTCACGTATTACTGGCGCACGCATCTTGCCGTGGTGTTCGGCGTGGCGACCGCGGTCGCCGTTCTCGCCGGCGCACTGCTGGTCGGCGACTCCGTACGCGGCAGCCTCCGCGATCTCGTCGTCGGACGTCTGGGCAAGACCGACTACCTCGTCACCTCCTCGGGGTTCTTCCGCGAACAACTGGCAGCCGACCTGCAGAAACAGCCTGACGTGTCGGCGCGGCTCTCCGGCGTCGTCCCGCTCGTCGTCGCCAATGCCGTCGTCAGCGTGCAGGAGACCGGCCGCAAGGCCGGGCAGGTGCGCGTCTACGGCGTGGACGATCGGTTCTGGCGCTTTCACGGCGTCGAAGGTGTCAGCGGTCCATCCAAGCCGCGATGCCTACGTGAGTCCCGAGCTGGCCGACGCAGATCGACGCTGCCGCGGACAGCGTGATCCTGGTGCGTGTCCAGCGTCCGACGGACATCCCGCTCGAATCGCTGCACGGCCGTCGCAACGAGGTGGGCCGCACGCTGCGACTGACCGTGCGTCGCGTGATCCCGGCCGAGCCTCCTCGGCGAGTTCGCGCTCGACGCGCAGCAAGGGCGATGTGCGCGCGGTGTTCGTCCCGCTCACACGGCTGCAGCAGGACCTCACGGTGGAGGAGCGAGTCAACACGCTGCTCGTCTCGGGCAGCTGATGCGGGTCTCGGACGCCGACCGGCGCGCATCGAGCAGGCCGTGCGCGCGAGCGCGCAGCTCGAGGACGTCGGTCTGAACACCAAGGACGTTGACGGACCGGCGGGCCTGCGCTGTCGATCGGCGCAGATGCCGGCCTGCTGGACGAACCGCGAGCCGCAGCGGTGACGAAGGCGCTCGAGGGCACCGGGCTGCGCGCGCAGCCGATGTTCACGTATCTGGCCAACACGCTGCGCGTCGGCGACCGCGAGATCCCGTACTCGCTCGTCACGGCTTTGAACGAGAACGTTCCGAACGCCGACGTCCGAACGATCCGAACGAGATCGTTCTGACCGATTGGGCCGCCAACGATCTGAGCGCGAAGCCGGGTGACTCCCTGACGATGGAGTACTACCTGTACGAGGACGGTCAGATCGTGACGCGCACGGCGGCGTTCCGTGTCTCGAGGATCGTCCCGCTCGAGCACTGGCGACCGCGATATGGCGCCGACGTTCCCGGGCATCAGCGATTCGCCGACGCTCGAGTCGTGGGATCCGCCGTTTCCGGTGGACCTCCGTCGAGTCCGTCCGCAGGACGAACGCTTCTGGGAGCAGTACCGCACGACGCCGAAGGCGTTCGTGCAGCCTGGAGGCTGGTCAGCGGCTGTGGCGGTCGCGATATGGCGAGCTCACGTCAATTCGCGTGAGGGGTGCTGATGGCCTTGCCGCGGACCGGCGTGCGAGACGAGTTCCTGCCGCAGCTGCGTTCGGCGATCGATCCGCGTGGCGCTCGGGCTCACCGTGAGCAACGTCCGCGCGCAGAGCCTCGAAGCGTCACGCGGCGCGACGGACTTCGGTGAATACTTCGTCTACTTCAGCTTCTTCCTGGTGGTGTCGGCGCTGGTGCTCGCCGCGCTGTTCTTCAAGCTTGGTGTCGAGCAGCGGGTGCGCGAAGTCGGCCTGCTGCGCGCCGTCGGATTCGGTCCCGGACAGGTGCGGCGACTGTTCCTCGGCGAAGGCCTCGTGCTGGCTGTTGCCGGCGGCGCTGCTCGGTGTACTCGGTGCGCTCGCATATGCGGCGATCATCATGTACGGCCTGCGAACGTGGTGGGTGGATGCGGTCGGAACGACGTCGCTCACGCTGCACGTCACGCCGCAATCCCTCGCCGCCGGTGCAATTGGTGGCGTGGTCGCCGCGGTCGCGCTGTATCTGGTGGACGCTGCGTTCGCTCGCGTCGAATCTCCGAGCGGAGCCTGCTGGCTGGGGAGATCGCGCGCGCCGACGAGGGGTCGGCGGGTGGGATCAACACCACGCCGCTACGGGACCCTGATGGCGACCGTGGCGTTTGCGGCGATCGGTGTGTGCTCTGCTCGTCGCCGGCGGCGCTGGGTGGATTGCCCGCGAGGGCGCGTTCTTCGGTGCGGGCTCGCGCGCTGCTCGTGGCGTCGTTGTGCCTGTTCTCGTTGGCGCTCCGGCGGCACGGCCCGAGCGCGCTCGACGGGCATGGCTGGCAGCCGGTGTCGCGTCTCGGCTTCCGCTACGCGCGCTATCGTCCCGGGCCGCAGCGTGTTGTCGATGGCGGTGATCGCGTCGGCGACGTTCATCCTGATCTCGGTGGACGCCTTTCGGCGCGGAGAAGGCGTCGAGGACACCGGCGCACACTCCGGTGTTGGCGGATACGCGCGTCTTCGTCGAAACGCTGCTGCCGATCGTCGGCGACGTGAACAGCCGCAGCGCGCGGGACGTCGATGAACCTCTTCGACCTCGACTCCTGCGATCGTCTTCGAGCCGTTCCGGCTGCTCCCGGGCGACGACGCCAGCTGCCTGAACCTGTACGAGCCGAAGAACCCGCAGGATTCTCGCGCCGACGGATGCGTTCCTGGCCAAGGGCCGCTTTGCGTTTCAGGCTCGCTCGCGCCACCACCGATGACGAACGCGCCAATCCGTGGCTGCTGCTGACCCGCACGGAGGCGGATGGTGCGATCCCGGTCATCGGCGACGCCAACTCGATGACCTATGTGCTGCACAAGCAGATTGGTGAGGACATCGTGATCAGGCGCGGGCGGCCGGGACATCCGGCTACGATTGGTCGCCGCGCTTCGCGACAGCATCTTTCAGGGCGAGCTGCTGATGTCACAGGCCAACTTCACCACGCTGTTTCCCGACCAGCAGGGCTATCGCGTGATGCTCGTCGAGGCGCCGGCAGCGCAGGCATCGGCGGTCGCCGCGCAGATCGACGACGCGATGGCCGACCTCGGCGCTGATGCGACCGGCACCGGCGAACGCCTCGCGCGGTTCCATCGCGTCGAGAACACCTATCTCTCGACATTCCAGGCGCTCGGTGGCCTTGGGCTCATCCTCGGCACGATTGGCCTGGCCACGGTTCTCCTGCGCAACGTGCTCGAACGTCGGCGCGAGCTGGCGCTGCTCGGCGCAGTGGGCTTCCGAAGCGGCCATGTGCTGACGATGGTCGTCGCGGAAAACGTGTTGCTGCTGGGCTGCGGTCTGCTGGCGGGCGCGATCTGTGCGGGGCTGGCGATTGCGCCGGCGATGATCGAGCGCGGCGGACGCTTTCCGATGACGAGCGGGGGTGCGTTACTCTTGTTCGGTGTATTCATCACGGGTCTGCTATCGTCCATCGTCGCGATGAACGCCGCGACGCGCGCGCCACTGCTGTCATCTCTCCGTTCGGAATAATCCATGACAAATCGTCTCTTCCTCATCGCGCTTGCAGTCATCGTCCTCGGCGTCTCCACGTCGGCCGAGCACTGGCCGCAGTGGCGCGGGCCGCTGCTGAACGGCATCAGCGGCGAGAAAGGCCTGCCCGTCAAGCTGGTCCACCACCGAGAACATCACCTGGAAGCTCGCCGTGCCCGAGCGCTCCGGCGCGACACCGATCGTCTGGGGCGAGCACATCTTCCTCAACGTCGGCGAAGGCAGCTGACCTGTCGTTGTGGGCCGTCGATCGCACGACGCGGCACCGTGCGCTGGAAGCGGCCGCTCGGCGGCGGCAATCGCCGCATGATGAAGCAGCAGATGTCGTCGCCGTCGCCGGTGACCGATGGCCGCACGGTCTGGGTGATCACCGGCACCGGCGTGCTCAAGGCCTTCGACTTCGAAGGCAAGGAGCTGTGGAATCGCGCAACATTCAGCAGGAGTACGGCCGCTTCGGCCTGCAGTGGGGCTACGCCTCGTCGCCCTTGCTGCACGAGGACTCGCTGTACGTGCAGGTGCTCCACGGCATGCACACCGACGATCCGTCGTACCTGCTGCGGATCGACAAGGCGACGGGCAAGACGCGTGTGGCGCGTCGAACCGGCCGACCAACGCGCGCTTCGAATCGCCTGATGCGTACACGACGCCC
This sequence comes from uncultured Acidobacteriota bacterium, assembly GCA_963728305.1. Lineage (GTDB taxonomy): Bacteria > Acidobacteriota > Vicinamibacteria > Vicinamibacterales > UBA2999 > Gp6-AA40. Next base: position 123,458 of record CAVSKE010000016.1, on the reverse strand, counting down.
GCGCTGCTGCGCTACGGCGGCACGACGGAGATTGTGATCACCGGCGGCGACGTCGTCACCGGGCACGATCTCGCGTCGGGCAAGGAGGTCTGGCGCGCGGACGGCCTGAACCCGCGCAACGACGGCAACTACCGCGTGGTGGCCTCGCCGGTCGTGCACGGCGACATGATCTTTGCGCCGTCGCGCGAGCGGCCGCTGCTGGCGCTGAAGCCGGGCGGGAAGGGCGACGTCACCAGCACGCACGTGCTGTGGTCGTTCAACCAGGGCCCCGACGTGCCGACGCCGGTCAGCGACGGGACCTATCTCTATTCGATCAACGACCGCGGCATCATGTATTGCCTCGAGGCGAAGACCGGGCAAGACCGTGTATGGTCCGCAGCGGCTGCGCAACGCGACCTACAGCGGATCCGCCGTGCTGGCCGACGGCAAGATCTACATCACCGACGAAGACGGCGTGACGAGCGTCGTGCAGTCCGGGCCCGAAGTTCGAGGTGCTGGCCGAGAACGATCTCGGCGGACTACACGCTCAGCTCACCGGCGGTGTCCGAGGGACAGATCTTCGTGAGGACGGCGTCGTTTCTGTATGCGATCGGCCAGCGACGGTCGGGCGCAAAGTGACTGCGCTTCGCACGTGACTCGCATGTCACGGATCGCGGAGACGCTGAGGCGCGGAGATCGGTTCTCGATGACTGCACGTGCAGCTCCGCGTCTCGGCGCCTCCGCGTTGTTCGTGATCGGTGGAGCGTGCCTTCGCCAGAAGCTAGTTGCCGCGCTCGATGAACAGCCTCGCCAGCAACTGATCCACCGGCGCGAAGTCGTCGGTCAGCGTCAGCGCGCGGCCTGATGTCAGATACGCGCTGAGCCGCTCCTCGTCGAGCGGCGTCGTTCGTTCGACGATCGCTGCTGGGCGCCGTGATCGCCTCGAACTCGCCGGTCGAGCGGCTGCCGGCTGGCCATCAGCACGTAGGTGTTGCGGTCGAACGGCTGGAACGTCGTGCCGCGGCCGAAGATGTAGACGTGCGGGAAGACGGCGCGGAGCCCGTTGGCGTAGGCCTTGAGAAACTCTCCGTCCTCGAACTTGTCGATGACGTTCACCAGGTAGATCCCGTCCGGCTTCATCCGCTTCTCGACAATGCGGTTGAACTCGACGGTGGTCAGGTGGTACGGAATCGACAGATCGTTGAAGGCATCGCCGAAGACGACGTCGTACTGCTGCGGGTCGGACCACTCCATGAGAAACGTGCGCGCGTCCTCGTTGAACGATCGGATGCGCGACGTGTCGCCGAGAGCCCGAGCTCGCGTCGTGGGCGATCGCGTGTGACTGCCGGATCGATCTCGATGACGTCAACGGCGGCGCCTGGGATACGTGGCCTCGACATAGCGCGGAAAGATGTAGCCGCCGCCGCCGATGAACAGCGTGTTGATCTGCTGGCGGCCGGACAGGTGGGCATCGTGGTCAGATCCGCGTAGGCCCGTTCGTAACCGTAGCCGAGCGCCGTCGGATCGTCGAGGACGACGAAACTGTGAATGAGCCGATCGAGCATCAGCGCCTGCGCCGGACGTCCGTTCTCGAAGGTCTCGTCGATCTGGATGCAGTAGTAGTTCGACTCGACGTCGCACGGCGCTCGATACTGTCCGGCATTCCATCCGACGCGTACGAAGTGAACGTCAGCAGCGCGAGCACCGGCGCGAGCAGTCCCGCGGCCAGACGGCCGAGCCCGCGCGATCGATGAAACTCTCCGACCGCGAGTCCAGTCAACAAACAGCACGCCGGCGACGATCCAGACGATGTGCGAGTGCCGAGCCAGGAGATCAGCCAGAACCCGGTCAGAAACGTGCCGACGATCGACCCTGCGGTGGAGAAGGCGTAGATGGTGCCGACGGTGTTGCCGGTGCGCTGGAGATCGGCCAGCGACAGCTTCACAACCAGTGGCGACACCATACCGAGCACGAGGCTGGGTAGCAGGAAGATCGCCGTCGTGTAGACGACGATCCGCGGCAGCAGCGACAGGCGCAGCGTCTGACCGATGACCAGATCGGTGATGACGAGGATCAGCAGGCAGGCGACGCTGCCGGCGATGAAAATGATACCGAGCGTGCGCCGCGATGCCTGCCGATCGGCGACGACGCCGCCGAGGTAGTTGCCCGACCGACATGCCAGCGAGCACGATGCCGATGATGCTGGTCCAGGTGTAGAGGGAGACGCCGACATACGGCGCCATGATGCGGCCGGCGATGAGTTCGATGACGAGCGTGCACGCACTGGCTGATGAAGACGAGCAGACACGATTGCCACATGAAGTCGCACACTAGCACACGGCGCTTGGTAAACTCCGCGAGAGTCCAGAGATGTTGCGCAGACTGTCTGATCGTCGGAGCGGGCTTCGTGCTGGTGACTGCCGTCACGATCGGTGCCATGTACCAATTCTTCGGACTGACCTACGAGCTCGATGGCGGCGGCGTGCCTCGCCTGGTGTTCATCGAGTCGTCCAGCCGACAGGCAGAGCGAATCGAGCGTCATCGCGCCGACGCAGCGTGCGCAGGCGTCCCCGCGTCTTCAGCGTCGCCGGTCACGATCACGCCAAGTGCGAACGCGACGGAGTGTGCGGACCGGAACTCCCACTCGCCCAGCCGGGCGTGGCTGCTGCTGACGGCGAGGACGCGCCTGCTCCGTACTGGACTGACTTCCGCGGTCCGAAGCGTGACGGCGATCTATCGCGAGACACCACTTCGCCTCGACTGGCCGGCCGATCGGTCTCACGCCCACTGGAAGCAGCCAGTCGGGCGCCGGATACGCGTCGTTCGTGATCGCTCGACGTCGCGCGTTCACAATCGAGCAGCGTGGCTCGAACGAGGTGGTCGCTGCCTACGACGTCGCCACCGGTCGCGAGCTGTGGACGAACGCGTGGCCGGCGGAATTTCGCGAGTCGATGGGCGGCGACGGCCCGCGCGCGACGCCGACCTGGTTCGATGGTCGCGTCTACGCGCTGGGAGCGCTGGGCGAACTTCGCGCCCTGGACGAGGCGACGCGGGAAGATCATCTGGCGAACCAACATTCTCTCGGACAGCGGCGCGGACAACCTGATCTGGGGCATGGCTGCGGCTCCGCTCATTGTCGGCGACGGCATCGTCGTGCTGCCGGGCGGGTCGCGAATCAGTCGGTCGTGGCGTATCGACCGTGTGACCGGCAAGCGGCTGTGGTCCGCGCTGGGCGACAAGCAGGCGTATTCGCTCGCCGATGCTCGTCACGCTGGCTGGCGTGCCGCAGATCGTCATCTTCGGCTCGTCGCGTGCTGATTGGCTCTGACCGCTGACGGCTAGCCGGCAGCTCTGGGAATATCCCTGGCCGGTGACAACGGCATCAACGCGTCGCAGCCGATCGTCATCGGCGACAACCGGTTGTTCGTGTCATCGAGCTACGGCGCCGGCGCGGCGATGATCGAACTGTCGAACACCGAGCGACACGTTCAGCGTCCGCGAAGTCTGGCGTAACACGCGGATGAAGAACCGCTTCGCCAGCTCGGTGCTTCGTGATGGCGTCATCTACGGCCTCGACGAATCGATCCTCGCGGCGATCGATGCGGACACCGGCGAGCTCAAGTGGAAGGGCGGGCGATATGGCTACGGTCAGCTGCTGCTGGTGAACGACGTGCTGATCGTGCTGACCGAAGACGGCGATCTCGCGCTCGTGCGGGCGACGCCGGACAAGCACGACGAGCTGGTTCGATTCAACGTGCTCAACGGCAAGACCTGGAACGTGCCGGCGATCGCCGACGGCTACCTGCTGGTCAGAAATCTGGCCGAGATGGCCGCATTCGATCTGAGGGCAACGCGATGACAGCAAATCGGGTGGTGATTCTCGTCGTCGCCGGTGCGCTCGGGATGAGCCCGTCGAGCGCGGTAAGAGGGCAGGAGTCCGCGCCCGCTGTGCGCATGGTGGCTGACGAAGGCGAGGGGGCGAAGTACTGGCCGCGATGGCGCGGTCCGTCGGGACAGGGCCTCGTGACCGGCGCCGGCTATCCGGATGTCTGGTCGCCAACCCAGAACGTGAGGTGGAAGACGCCGCTCAGTGGCGACGGCAACTCATCGCCGATCGTCTGGGGCGATCGCATCTTCATCACCACCGCCTACGAGGGTGGACGCCGTCTGTCGCTGAGTCGCGTTTCGCCGCAGCGATGGCACCAGGCTGTGGGAGGCGTTCGCTCCGGCCGGCCGTACCAGCCAGGGCAGCCACTTCAAGAACGGTCACGCGTCGGCGACTCCGGCGACCGATGGCCAGCGCGTCTACGTCTCGTTCGGTGCTCGCGGACTGTTTGCATTCGACGTGGACGGCAAGCTCGTGTGGCAGCGCGATCTCGGGCCGATGGAGGCCTATCACGGCACTGCCGGATCGCCATTGCTCTACAAGGACCGCATCATCCTGTATCAGGACCAGTTCGCTGGTTCGTTCATCGCGGCGTTCGATACGCGCACCGGCAAGGACGTGTGGCGGACCCAGCGCGAGGCCAACGTCGGCTGGGGAACGCCGATCGCCGTTCGCGTCGTCGATCACGACGAGATCATCGTGAGCAGCCAGCATCGCGTGCGCGCCTACAACCCCGACACGGGCGCCGAGCTCTGGAGCTGCAACGGCATGGGCTACGAAGTGATTCCCACGCCCGTCGTCGGCTACGGAATGGTGTTCTGCTCGTCCGGGCGTGCCGGCCCGACGCTGGCCATCCGGCCGGGCGGCAAGGGCGATGTCAGCAAGAGTCACCTCGAGTGGAGCAGCCCGCGCGGCTCTCCCTTCGTGCCATCACCCATCCTCTATGGCGAGCACCTCTACATGGTGAACGACATGGCGGCGATCGTCACCAGCTACGAGGCGACCTCAGGAAAAGTCGTGTGGCAGGGGCGGCTGGGCGTTGCGCGACGAGAGGGCTTTTCCGCGTCGCCCGTCGCCGTTGACGGCAAGGTCTTCTTCACCAACGACGAGGGCGAGACGTTCGTGCTGAAGGCCGGACCGACGTTCGAGCTGCTGCACGTGAACAAGCTGGAAGAGGCGACGCTCGCCACGCCGGCGCTTGTCGATGGGCGCTGGTATATCCGGACCGATCGAAATCTTTACGCGATCGGCCGTCCGTAGGGCCGGTCCTTTCGGACCGGCCTGTCCCGGCACGTCCAAAGGACGTGCCCTACGTCCAACGGGACGTGCCCTACCGGTCGAAGACGCCCTTGCGGTGGAAATAGACGATGCTCGCGGCCCGGCGCATCGGTGTGGTGCCGAGCAGCAGGTTGAAGGCGAGATCGCTTTGACAGTGATCGAACAGGAAGCGGAGCAGTCGCTTGGCCCTGAAGCGCGGATACGAGCGTATGAAGGCTTCGCTCGGATCGCCGGTCTTGCCGGTGAGGAAGTCGGCTATGGCGTGACCGGCGGCAAGGCCATGCTTGAGGGCGGTGTGGATGCCTCCCGCCGTCACTGGTGACACCATGCCTGCCGCATCGCCGACCAGCATCGCGCGGCGTGTCGCAACGGGATGGACCACGCCGCCGCACGGGATCATGCCGGCGCGAATCGAGACGGGCTTTGCCGGCCTGAAATCCGCGACGCCGGAGATTTTCTCGAGGAAGGGTCCGATCGCTTCCGTCGCGGTGAGTCGTCCGGATTGCACGCGTCCCGCCAGCCCCACCTGCACCGCGCCGACACCCGCGACGATCCAGCCGATGTAGCCAGGCGCAAGACGACTGTCGATGAAGCAGTGAAGCCGATTCGGTTCGGCGAGATCGATGCCGGCATACTCGTGCTCGACGCCGAACAGAAACTTGCCGTTGCGGCCGAGGCCGAGCACCTGCGCGACTCGCGAGTTCGGACCGTCGGCGCCGACGATGAAGCGGGTTGTGCCGCCGTTCCCGAGGTCGAACCCGCTTTGCGTGCGCTGCGCCGTCACAAACGACGTCTGGTGCGCGATGATGGCGCCGGCCTCCACGGCTCGCTGCGCCAGCCAGCGCATCAACGCCGGCGTATCCGTGGCCAGGAAGTAGTAGCCGGGCGCGGACAGATCGACGTGGCGAAGATTCGGGGCGTACAGACGGACGCCATCGATGCGTCTGACGATCGCCGCCGGCAGGCCATCGAGCAGCGCGATCTGATCGACCGCATCCTTGACGATGATTCCGGTGGTGTGAAGTTTGTCGCCGACGTCGGCCTTGCGCTCGAGGACGATCACGCGCATGCCGGCCCGGGCCAGTGCGGTGGCGCAAGCCAGGCCGGCGAAGCTGGCGCCTACGACGACGCAATCACTCTGCGTCGCCGCAGCGGAGGTCACGCGGTCGGCCGGAAGTACAGCACCATACCGGCGCCCACCGACACGAGGAGGAAGCCGGCATACATCAGCGGGTTGATGGCCGCCTTCGGCGGGTGAATGACCATCGAGACGAGCACGTTGACGAGCGGTGCGCCGCCGAAGACGAGCGGCATGACATACACCGGCAACCCGCCGGTGCGGAACGCCCAGATGATGCAGGCCGCGCCGCCCGCGCCAAGCGCGCCGGCAATCGTCGCCGTGAGAAGGCCGGTGCTGTTGAAGTTCGAGAGGTTGCCCTGCGATCCGAGCGCGATGACCGGGATGACAACGCCGATCAGGAAGTAGGCGGCGCCGACGCAGAGCAGGGCCTTCAGCGGGTTGCCAAGCTGGGTCTGGCCCAGGTGCAGAAGTGCGCCATAGGCGCCCCAGGACAATACGGCGCCCGCCACAAAGATGATCCAGCCCATTCGTTTCGTCCTCGGGGTGTCGGTTATCGTCTGCATGAAATTTTCAATGCGCGAGGGCAGTATATAGTGGACGGACCGTGACCGATCGGACGTCATCCACGCTCGAGAAACAGACGGAGGTCGGGAGCTACTTCGTCGCCACCTATCCGCCGTTCTCCGCCTGGACCACGACGGCGGTCGAGCAGGACGGCAAGGTGGCGCTCGAGACGCCTCCCGTGCCCGGGGTCCCGCTCGGCCTCTACCTGCACATTCCGTTCTGCCGGAAGCGGTGCCACTTCTGCTACTTCCGGGTCTATACCGACAAGAACGCGCAGGAAGTCAATGACTACCTGGATGTGCTCGCGCGCGAGTGGGAACTGTGCGCGCAGAAGCCGGCGATTGCCGGACGTCCACTCAACTTCGTGTACTTCGGCGGCGGCACGCCCTCATTCCTCTCGACGAAGCAGCTCGAAGGCCTGGTCGGACGGCTGGCTGCACTGACGCCGTGGAAAGACGCGGAAGAAGTCACGTTCGAGTGCGAGCCCGGCACGCTGACCGAGGCCAAGCTTGCGGCGATTCGCGGCATCGGCGTCACGCGTCTGAGCCTCGGTGTCGAGAACTTCGACGATCAGATCCTCGAGCTGAATGGCCGCGCGCATCGCTCGCCCGAGATCGGACGCGCCTATGCGTTTGCGCGCTCGCTGGACTTCCCGCAGATCAACATCGATCTCATCGCCGGCATGCTCGGCGAGACGGACGAGAACTGGCGGCGCTGTATCGACCGGACGCTGGAGCTGTCGCCCGACAGCGTGACCATCTATCAGATGGAGCTGCCGTTCAACACGACGATCAGCGGCAATCTGCTCAAGGGTACCGGCCGGTTTGCGCAGCCGGTTGCGGACTGGCCGACCAAGCGGCGCTGGGTGAGCGAGGGCTTTGAAGCCCTCGAGGCCGCCGGCTATCACGTGCGCAGCGCGTACACCGCGGTGAAGAATCCGGAGCGGACGCGCTTCATCTACACCGATCGCCTGTGGCAGGGCGCAGACATGGTGGGTCTCGGCGTCGCCTCCTTCGGCCACATCAACGGCGTCCACGTGCAGAACCTCGATACGTGGGAAACCTACTCGGCGGCCGTCCGCCGTGGCGAGGTTCCGATGAGCCGTGCGTATCGCCCCACCGACGAGGAGCGCCTCATTCGCGAGTTCATCCTGCAGCTGAAGCTCGGATCGATCGCGCCGGGCTATTTCCGAGAGAAGTATCGGGTCAACGTGCTGGACCGCTTCCGCGACCAGCTCGAGTCACTCAAAGCCGAGGGGTATCTGCAGACCGTCACCGACAAGACGGTGGCACTCACTCGTGACGGCCTGCTGCGCGTCGACGGTCTGCTCACGCGCTTCTTCCTGCCGCAGCACACCGGCATCCGCTACACGTGATCGATGGACGCACTGGGTTCCCCCATTTCTGAGTTCACGCTGCGGCGCCGCGTCTTCTTCTACGAGTGTGACGGGGCCGGCATCGTTCATTTCAGCAACTACTTCCGCTACATGGAGGAGGCCGAACACGGGCTGTGGCGTGCGGCCGGTCTGAGCATCGCGCACCGCGAGGCGGGAGTTGGCTTTCCGCGCGTCGCGGCGAGCTTCGAGTACCAGGCGTCCGCTGCGATTCGAGGACGAGGTCGACATCCGCATCCGCATGGCCGTCATCTCACAGCGAAGCATGAAGTACACGTGCGAGATGACGCGCGCCGGGGAAGCCATCGCGACCGGCTCGGCGACCATCGTCTGCGTCGTCCAGCAGCCGGACAAGTCGATGAAAGCCGTGCCCATCCCGCCAGGCATCGCGAGCCGGTTCGCCGTGTCTTCAGGTGACGCGTCGTAGATGATCACCGCCGAACGTCTCGATCGGGATGCGCTGATGGCGGTGCAGGGCCGCCGGCTCACTGAGCTCGTCACCGCGATCAACGGACGGAATGCGTTCTACACGCGCAAGTTCGACGAGGCCGGACTGCAGCTCGAACGGCTGCAGTTCCCGCGCGACCTCGAACGACTGCCGCTGACGACGAAGGCGGAGCTGAACGCCGATCAGGCGGCCAACCCGCCGTGGGGCACCGCGCTCACCGAACCGCTCGAGCGTTACACCCGCTACTGCCAGACGTCGTCCACGACCGGACGGCCGCTGCGCTGGATCGACACCAACGAGAGCTGGCAGTTTCTCCTCGACTGCTGGAAGGCGGTGTATCGCGGCGCGCGTGTCGGCGCTGGCGATCGCGTGTTCTTCCCGTTCTCGTTCGGCCCGTTCCTCGGGTTCTGGGCCGGCTTCGAGGCCGGTCATCAGATGGGGATGCACTGCATCCCCGGCGGCGGGATGTCGAGTCAGATCCGGCTCGCCCTGATCGAGTCGGTGGGCGCGACGGTCGTGTGCTGCACGCCGACCTACGCGCTGCGTCTCGCGGAGATCGCCGAGCACGAGCGTCCGCTGAGGCCGCTGGCCGAAAGCACGGTGCGTGTGCTCATCGTCGCGGGTGAGCCCGGCGGCAGCATCCCGCCGACCAGGGAGCGGATCGAGCGCAGCTGGGGCGCACGCGTGATCGATCATCACGGTCTCACCGAAGTCGGTCCGGTGAGCTTCGAGTGCTGGGAAGCCCCCGGGTATCTCCACGTGAACGAAGGCGAGTTCATCGTCGAGGTGCTCGATCCGGTGACGGGTCGCGCCGTCGCGGACGGGGAGCACGGTGAGCTGGTCGTCACGAATCTGGGACGAACGGCGAGCCCGGTGATCCGCTACCGCACCGGCGATATCGTCGTGAGACGGCTGAACGCCGTGTCCGTGCGGCCGCACGTGGGCGAGGCTCGCAGGGCGGCATCCTCGGGCGCGCCGACGACATGGTCAACATCAAAGGCGTGAACGTCTATCCTGTCGGGATCGAGACGGTCGTGCGGCGCTTTGCCGAGGTGGTGGAGTTCCGCTCGATCGTCTCGGCCGGACCATGCAATGCGCTCGCTCCGGCTCGAGATCGAGCTTGGTCCACAGGCGGGCGACAGTGCAGCGATCGCCGCACGCGTGGCGTATCAACTTCGCGAGGCGCTTGGCCTCACCGTGGCGGTCAACGTCGTGCCTGGTGGTTCCCTGCCCAGGTTCGAGATGAAAGCCAGCCGATTCATCGTGGAGACCTGAGTCTGGTCCCTGGTCCGTGGTCTGGTGGTCCTTGGTCCGTGGTGGTTGACGCATTGGTGATATGGCAACGAATCCAGATGTCGTAGTGATTGGCGGAGGACCGGCGGGATCGACGGTCTCGACCCTGCTCGCGCAGCAGGGCGTGAAGGTGCAGTTGTTCGAACGTGAGCGCTTTCCGCGTTTCCACATCGGGGAGTCGCTGATCCCCGAAACCTACTGGGTGCTCAAGCGGCTCAACATGCTGCCGAAGATGCAGCAGAGCCACTTCGTCAAGAAGTACAGCGTGCAGTTCGTGAACTCGGTGGGGAAGGAGTCCGCGCCGTTCTACTTCTGGGACAACAAGCCGCACGAGTGCTCGCAGACGTGGCAGGTGGTGCGCAGCGAGTTCGACCAGATGATGCTGAACAACGCCCGCGAGCACGGCGTGGACGTGCACGAGGGTGTGCGCGTGCACGACGTGCTGTTCGAGGGCGACCGCGCGACCGGCGTGCGGATCAAGGAAGACGGACGGCACGTTCCGCGACGTGACCGCGAAGGTCGTCGTCGATGCGAGCGGTCAGAACGGTCTGATCATGAACCGCCGCAATCTCCGCGTCTGGGATCCGATTCTCAACAAAGGTGCGATCTGGACCTACTGGGAAGGCGCCTACCGCGACAGCGGCCGCGACGAAGGCGCCACGCTGGTCATTCAGAACGGCAACAAGCAGGGCTGGTTCTGGTACATCCCGCAGCACGACAACATCGTCAGCGTCGGCGTCGTCGCGCCGTTCGACTATCTGTTCAAGGGACGCGGCCCGTACGCGGAGACCTACGACGAGGAAGTCGAGATGTGCCCCGGCGTCAAGGAGCGCGTGTCGAAGGCGAAGCGCGTCACGGGATACTTCGCGACGAAGGACTACTCGTATCGCTCGACGCAGGTCGCCGGTGACGGCTGGGTGCTCGTCGGCGATGCGTTTGGCTTCCTCGATCCGCTCTACTCGTCAGGCGTGCTGCTGGCACTGAAGTCGGGCGAGCTCGCGGCGGATGCCGTCGCCGAAGGATTGAAGAAGGGCGACACGTCAGCCGCGCAGCTGGGCAAGTGGGGACCGGCGTTCAACCAGGGCGTCGATCGGATGCGGCGGCTGGTGTGCGAGTACTACGCCGGCTTCAGCTTCGGGAACATGGTGCGGCAGTATCCCGACCTGCGCGGCACGCTCACCGATCTGCTGATCGGCGATCTGTTTCACGATGGCGTGGACAAGGTGTGGGGCCCGCTCGAGTCGACTCTACGCACCAGACAAGCCGAAGATTCCGACGTGGGACGCCGGCACGCGCGCCGATCAGGCCGACGACAAGTCCAACATGCTGGTCCTGCCTGAAGGCCGCACACGATGATGTCTACCCGCGCCATGTCGCGGGTCGACTGTGAATCGGGGATTCGGATAGACAGCTATCGAGCTGAAAACGTGTCGCAGGACTCCATGCGACCACTCTCGAGGCCACGCTTCAGCCACTCGACGCGTTGCGCGGACGAGCCGTGTGTGAACGACTCCGGTACCACCCGGCCCTGCGATTGGCGCTGCAGACGGTCGTCGCCAATGGCCGCGGCGGCACGAAGGCCTTCTTCGGCGTCGCCTGGCTCGAGCAGATTGTCTCGCGCCGCGTAGTGACCCCACACGCCGGCATAGCAGTCAGCCTGCAGTTCCTGCCGCACTGACAATGCGTTCCCGCTGGCGCGGTCCTGCGCGCGGGCAGCGGCCACCTGCTCCGAGACACCGGTCAGCGTCTGCACGTGATGGCCGACCTCGTGGGCGACGACGTAGGCGCGTGCGAAGTCGCCAGGTGCGCCGAAGTTGTCGGCCAGTTCCTGGAAGAAGGAGAGGTCGAGGTACACCTTGCGGTCGGCGGGGCAATAGAACGGACCCATCGCGGACTCGCCGACGCCGCACGCCGACTGCGTGGCACCGGTAAACAGCACGAGCACCGGCGGCTCGTAACGCGCACCCCGTTCGCTGAAGACCTGCGTCCAGACGTCCTCGGTGCTCTTGAGCACAACCGAGATGAACTGAGCCTGCGGTATCGTTTGCCGGTACACCGGTGCTCGCTGTTTCCTCATATGGAGTCCCGGGATTCACCAGGTCGATCGGGTTTGTTCCCGTCAGTGCGGAATAGAGGAGGAGCAGGACGATGCCGCCGATACCTCCGCCCAGCGGGAGGGCGCCCATGCGCATTCCGCGACGGTCCTCGACGTTGGCGCTTCCGGCTCGACCTTGCCATTTCATGGCGGCAATCGTTGCAGGATCCGGACCAGCGTGTCTTGGCTGTTGAGTCGGGGCACACTGGATTATGCTTCTTCCGAATGAGAGTCGGCTTACCTTGGATAGAGAGGATCGTGTCATGAAGTGGTTCGGTTCACGACCAAGACTCTTCTTGGCGAGCGGCCTCGTGCTGCTGTGGAGTGCCTCGTTGTTCATACAGGCGAGTGCCCAGGGCGGCAGCTTGCTCGAGCGATTTGGTCAGATGTCTGTCCAGGCCGAGCGCAACGGGCTGGCCGAGCCGTTCAAGGGGGTGACCGTCCGACGGACGACCCCAGCCCGGGTCTGTTCACCATCCGTTCGACCGGGGTTTCGACGGCACCGGTGCAGCGTGCGGCCGACGCGTTTCTGCGATCTCTGGCGGAGGATCAGCGCCGGCGGACGATGTTTGCGGTGGACGATCCCGAGTGGCGGAAGTGGATGAACCAGCACTTTTATATCCGTCAGGGAGTGAGCTTCAAGGAGATGAGCGAGCCGCAGCGCGAGGCGGCGTTTGCGTTGATGGGTGCGAGTCTGAGCGCCAAAGGGCTTGAAGCTGACTCGCGACATCATGAAGCTCAATCACACGCTGGCCGAGCTGAACAACAACAATTTCGAGGAGTACGGCGAGTGGTTGTATCACCTCACGGTGATGGGAACGCCATCGGCCACCGAGCCATGGGGATGGCAGTTCGACGGGCATCACGCGATCGTCAACTACTTCGTCCTCGGCGATCAGGTGGTCATGACGCCGCTGTTCGTCGGTTCGGAGCCGGTGAGCGCGACGACCGGCACGTATGCAGGTACGAAGATCCTGCAGGAGGAGCAGGACCGTGGTCTTGCTCTGATCACGTCGCTCGATCGGTCACAGCAGCAGCAAGCGATCATCGAGAGCGGGAAGACCCGCAACAACAACCTGACGGAGGCGTTCAAGGACAACGCGGTCGTTCCGTATGCCGGCATCCGTGGCGACGCCCTCAACGCATCGCAGAAGCGGCAGTTGGTCGACCTGATCGCGCTGTACGTCAGCAACATGGATGAGGGCCATGCCCGCGTGAAGATGCACGATGTCGAACGGCATCTGGACGAGACGCGATTCGCGTGGGTGGGCGGCACCGATCCGTCCAGCGTCTTCTACTACCGCATACACAGCCCGGTGATTCTGATCGAGTTCGATCACCAGCGGCCGGCCAACCTGCGTCACCTGACGTCAGAATCCCGACGTGCCGCAGCGGCAGCACATTCATGTTGTCGTCCGCACGCCGAACGGCAACGACTACGGAAAGGATCTGCTGCGGCAGCACCTCGCTCGACATCCACACTGAGGGGCTCTCCGCCGCGCGAGTCACAGGTCCTGATGTGAGCTCAGATCTGCTCTGGCACCTTCTGCTCGCGCTGGCGGCCGTCGTTCTGATCGGTCGTCTGCTGGGCGATCCTGTTCCGGTTCATCGGTCAGCCGCCGGTCATTGGCGAGGTCGTTGCCGGCATCATCCTCGGCCCGTCGCTTCTGGGCAGCGTGTCGCCGGACGCGTATGCGTTCCTGCTCCCGCCGGCAGTGGCACCGTCGCTTGGCTTGCTCTCGCAACTGGGCGTCGCGCTCTACATGTTCCTGATCGGGGTCGAGCTCGACACCGACATGCTGCGCGGTCGGTGGCGCGCCACCGTGACCATCGCGCAATCGAGCATCGTGCTTCCGTTCGCGCTGGGCGCCGCGCTCGCCGCCGTCCTCATCCAGGACCTCGCGCCCGCCGGTGTGCCGTTCACCCACTTCGTTCTGTTCATGGGCGTGGCCATGGCCATCACCGCGTTCCCCGTGCTGGCTCGCATCCTGGCTGACACAGGGCTGACGCGGACCGACCTCGGACGTCTCGCGCTGACCTGCGCGGCGGTCGGCGACGTGACTGCCTGGTGCCTGCTGGCCTTCGTCGTCGGCGTCGTGCAGAGCCGGGAGGGCAGCGCGGTGCTGCCGTCGGTGATGACCGTCGTCTACATCGCGCTGATGTTCCTGGTCATCCGGCCGATGGTCGTGCGCTGGTGTCAGCGGCTCGAGACTCGCGACGATCAATCGCGACGTCATTGCGCGCGGTCATCGTCGCGGCCCTGGTGTCGGCGCTGGTCACCGAATGGATCGGTGTGCACGCCATCTTCGGCGCTTTCCTGATTGGCTCGGTCATTCCGCACGACAGCCGCCTGGCTCGCGCGCTCGACGAGCGAATCGAGAGCGTCGTCACGATTCTGCTGCTGCCGGCGTTCTTCGCATTTGCCGGCATGCGGACCGAGATCGGCTTGATCTCCAGCTGGACCGGCTGGCTGACCTGCGCCGCCATCATCGTCGTGGCCACGGCCGGCAAGTTCGGCGGAACGCTGATCGGCCGCGCGACTTGCCGGGCACGAGTGGCGGACGGCAACGAGCCTGGGCGTGCTGATGAACACGCGGGGGCTGATGGAGCTGATCGTGCTCAACGTCGGGCTCGATCTCGGCGTGATCTCCCCGACGCTGTTCACGATGATGGTGGTGATGGCGATTGTGACGACGATGGCCACGACGCCGCTGCTTGGACTGCTGGTGCCGGAGGCGACGCTGCGGCGTGCTAGCATCTCGCCTCAGCCATCGAGCTAATCATGGCCTCTCGACTCGCTCGGGGCAGGGAGATGCTTGCATGCGAACACTTATAGCGCTCGCCGTCGTCCTCACTGCGTCTGCCGCAGCGGCGCAGACGCGTTCGGTCTACCTCGAAGAGCTGACCTGGCCGGAGATCCGCGAGGCGCAGGCCGCGGGCAAGACGTCAGCCGTCATCGTCGCCGGTGGCATCGAGCAGAACGGCCACCACATGGCGCTGGCCAAGCACAACGTCATCGCCCGCTATGTAGGTGGACAGATTGCCGAACGTCTCGGCAACGCGCTCGTGTATCCCGTGGTGCCGTTTTCGATGGCCGGCGACCCGATCGAGAAGACCGGACACATGCGGCTGCCGGGAACGATCAGCCTTCCATCCGAGGTGTTCCTCGGCGTCATTCGCGGCGTCGCACTGAGCGCGATTTCGGCCGGCTTCAAGAATGTCTACGTGCTGGGCGATCACGGCGGCGGGCAGTCGGAACTGCGTCTTGCAGCTGAGACGCTCGATGCCGACTGGCGCGGCAAGGGCGTGCACGTCTACTACATCTCGAATGCAGGCGCCGGGCAGAAGGTGAACGCCTATCTCGCCGAGCGGAAGATCGCGCCCGGTGGTCATGCCGGTGTCGCCGAGAGCGCGCAGGTGCTGTTCCTGGATCAGCAGAAGTTGATGCGCAAAGACAAGTACGCGGTGGCTGCTGCAGGTCCTGAAAGCGCGACCGGCGCCAACGGCGACCCGGCGCTGGCGACCGCAGAGATGGGGAAGGCGTTCCTCGACATGAAAGCGATGGACGCCGTTGAACAAATCCGCAAGGTGACGACAGCGACGAAGTGATGCCAATTCGCAGACGATGTCAGGCGGCAGCGGCGGCTGCCATTGTGCTTTTCGCGGCCGTCCTCCACGCGCAAGAGTGGCCGCGATTCCGCGGCAACGATGCCGGAGTGGCTGCCGACGATCCGGCGCTGCCCGACACATGGTCGCAGACCGAGAACGTCGTCTGGACGCGATCGATACCGGGGATCGGTTGGAGCTCGCCGGTCGTCTGGGGCGACCACATCTTCGTCACGACCGTCGTCAACACGGCGCAGCAGGAGCCGCCCAAGCCAGGCTTCTACCTCGGCGACTGGCCGGCGTCGCCAGCGCCGCACCGGTGGATGGTCTACGACATCGACTTCCGCACCGGCGCGGTGCGCTGGGAGAGAGAAGTCAGCAGCGCTGCCGCCGGGCAAGGCGAAACATCTGAAGAACAGCTATGCGTCGGAGACCGCGGTCACCGACGGCGAGCGCGTCTACTTCTACTTCGCCAACGCCGGGCTCTTCGCGTTCGACTTCTCGGGCAAGCCGCTCTGGTCGAAATCGATCGGTCCGTTCAAGACGCGGAACAACTGGGGCGCCGCCGCGTCGCCGGTCCTGCATCGCGATCGCATCTACATCGTCAACGACAACGACGAGCAGTCGTTCGTCGCGGCCTACGACGCGCGCACCGGCGCCGAGGTGTGGAAGGTCGAGCGGAAGGAGGGCACGAACTGGTCGTCGCCGTTCGTCTGGGAGAACGAGCAGCGGACCGAGATCGTGACGTCCGGATCCGATCGCGTGCGCTCGTACGATTTGTCGGGCAAGCTGCTGTGGGAGCTCTCGGGGATGTCGACGATCAGCATTCCCACGCCGTTCTCGCGGTTCGGGCTGCTCTACATCAGCTCGGGCTACATCGCCGACCCGCGTCGGCCGGCGTATGCCATCCGGCCCGGCGCATCCGGTGACATCTCGCTGAAGCCGGGCGAGACGTCGAATCAGTACATCGTCTGGTCGTCGCCGACCGGCGCGCCGTACAACCCGACGCCGATCGTCTACGGCGACGTCTACTACACGCTGTTCGATCGCGGGTTCTTCACCAGCCACGACGCGCGCACGGGCAAGGAGATCTACGGACGGCAGCGCATCACGGCCGAGGCGAGCGGATTCACCTCGTCGCCGTGGGCGTACAACGGCAAGATCTTCGCGATGAGCGAAGAAGGCGACACCTACGTCATTCAGGCCGGCCCCGAGTTCAAGGTGCTCGGCAAGAACTCGCTCAACGAGATGACGCTGGCGACGCCGGCGATCTCGCGCGGCAGCCTCATCGTGCGGACGGCGTCGAAGCTGTATCGCATTACGAAGGGAACAACGAAATGAAACGAAAAGGTTCGGCGGTGTGGAAGGGCGGCCTCAAGGACGGCAAGGGCACGGTGTCGACCGACAGCGGCGTCCTGTCGAACACCCAGTATTCATTCAGCACGCGGTTCGAGGACGGCAAGGGCACGAACCCCGAGGAGCTGATTGCCGCGGCGCATGCCGGCTGCTTCTCGATGGCGCTGTCGGGGCAGCTCGGGCAATGCCGGCATGACGGCTGAGAGCATTGCGACGACGGCGACAGTGAATCTCGAGAAGACCGACGCCGGCTTCACGATCACGGCGGTGCATCTCGACGTCAAGGCGAAGATTCCCGGCGCCGACAAGGCGGCGTTCGACACCGCGGCGAACAACGCCAAGGCCGGCTGCCCGGTGTCGCGCGTGCTCAACGCGACGATCACGATGAACGCGACGCTCGAGGCCTGACCGCATGGCGATGACGACCTTCGCGAAGCTGAATCTGAAGGATCAGGACGAGATCGTCGTGCTGAATGCTCCGGCCAGCTTCGAGCCGGAGCTGAAGGCGCTGCAAGGGCGTCACGGTTCGTCGCGACGCGAAGGGCGGTGACATCGACTTCTCCCTGGCGTTCGTCATGACGCAGAAGGAGGTCGATACGCTCGGGCCGCAGCTGGCGAAGAAGGCGAAGGGAGACGCGGTCGTCTGGTTCGCGTACCCGAAGGGCTCGTCGAAGAAGTACAAGAGCCAGATCAACCGCGACAGCGGCTGGCGCAGTGATGGGCAAGGCCGGCTTCGAACCGGTCCGCATGGTGGCGATCGACGAGGACTGGTCGGCCGTTCGCTTCCGTCGCGTCGAGTTCATCAAGACGATGAACCGGCCAGAGGAAGTGAGGCTGACGAAGAAAGCGAAAAGGTAGCGCCATGAAGATCGTCGTGGTCGCCGTCGTGACTCTCGCGCTCTGTACACCGCTGGCCGCGCAGTGGCTGACACGCCAGACGCCCGGCATTCCTCGCACAGCGGACGGCAAGCCGAACCTGACCGCACCGGCGCCGCGCGCGCCCGACGGCAAGCCCGATCTCTCCGGGCTGTGGACCAAGTTCTCGCCGAAGTACGCGCGCAACATTGCCGCCGATCTGAAGCCCGGGGAGATTCAGCCGTGGGCGCGGGCTGTCGTCGACGCGCGACGGGAGGATCTCGGCAAAGGACGGCATGCAGATCCGCTGTCTGCCGCTCGGGCCGGCCTATTCGACGTCCGGCGACTCCACCGGCTCCGAGATGGTGCGCATCGTCCAGACGCCGCAGCTCATCGTGATGCTCAATCCCGATCTCACGTATCGCCAGATCTGGATGGACGGCCGCGCGCTGGAGCCGGATCCGAACCCGTCATGGATGGGATATTCAGTCGGGCGCTGGGAGGGCGACACGCTGGTCGTCGACAGCTTCGGTTTCCACACCGGCACCTGGCTCGATCGCGACGGCAACACGCATTCCGAGAAGCTGCGCCTGACCGAGCGGTACCGTCGTCCGAACTTCGGCGGTCTCGAGGTCGAGGTCACGCTCTCCGATCCCGAGGCGTACACCCGGCCGTGGACGGTGAAGGTCAGCGCACAGTTCACCGCCGACACCGAGATGCTCGAGTGGGTGTGCAACGAGGGCGCGAGCCGCAGCCTCGAACCACTGGGTGGGCACGGCGTCGGACGATCGGAAGAACGAAATCCAGGTCGCTCCGCAGATCCTGTCGCGATATGTGGGGACTTACGTCGAGCAGCCGCCGTACTGGAGAGGCGTGCAGATCGTCGGTGCTGCTGTCGACTCAGGCCGCACGGTCGTCATCACCGTGGCGAACGGCAAGCTCGTTGGCAACATGGACGGCAGAGGTGATCAGGTGCTGATTGCGACGTCAGAGACCGAGTTCAGCGGGCTCTATGGCCTGGGCGTCGAGTTCATCGACGCCGGCAAGGGCGGGCTCTACGTGAAGCACGTGTCCGGCAACTACCGGTTCGCACGAAAGTAGTATGAAGAATACTCTCCGTCTATCTACCCCAGCACGTACACGCGGCCGTCCTGTGATCCGATCACCAGGCGGCCTGCGGCGACGGCCGGCGACGCGGTGAGCGCGGACCCGGCGTCGAACTCCCACAGCTTCTTGCCGCTCGCCGCATCGAGCACGTAGAGTCGGCCGTCGCTCGAGCCGACGTAGACGCGTCCGTCGACGATCACCGGCGAGGAGTCCACACGCGCTCGCGTGGCGAACGTCCACGCCGCCTTGCCGGTCTTCGCATCGATCGCATGGATCGACTTGTCGCGTCCGCCGAGGATGATGCGTCCGTTGGCCAGATGCCGCTGAGGAATAGAACGGGAATCGCCGTTCGGTGATCGGCATAGCGCCAGAGCATGCGTGCGGCGCTGGAGATCGAACGCGAGCACCTCGTTGTTGAAGGTGCCGAAGTACGCCCGCGTGCCGTCGATGAGCGGTGACGCGCCGGTGTAGGCGCCCGAGTCGATCGCGATAGGCTTCCTTGCCGTCGGCGATGCGGATCGCGCGCAGGATCGAGTCGCAGCCGGCGATGAAGGCCAACCCGTTCTGGACCGCCGGCGTGGCGTGCACCATTCCGTTGGTCTGCCGCCTTCCATTTGAGCTTGCCCGCTCATCGGCTCGAACGCGTAGAGGCTGCCGTCGTACGAGCCGACGAGCACCGCACCGTCGGCGACGACCGGCGACGACTTGATCTCGGACGCGGTCCGGTAGGTCCACAGCGCCTTGCCGTCGGCGATGTTGACCGCGTGAACCAGGCCGCCGAGATCGCCGATGTAGACCGCACGAGTCGCCGACCGCCGGCGACGACTCGCCAATCAGATTGCCGGTCGTGTACTTCCACTTCAGCTTGCCCGAGGCGAGGTCGAGGGCAATCAGATCGCCGTTGCCGCCGCCGACGTAGACGACGCCGTTGACGATGGCTGCCGACGAGTCGATCAGATCGCCGACGTCGTAGGTCCAGAGCACCTTCAGCGTGGCCGGAAGCGTGGTGGAGGAGTTGCCGGTCAGCCGCGGCGTCCCGCGAAACTGTCGCCACTCGTCTGCAGGCGCCGCCGCGGGCAGCGGCTGCTGCGCGCGAAGAGTGGCGACCGAGAGAACCAGAATCAGCGCGACGATACCGGGGCATGGCCTACTTGCTCGCGATGGCGAAGAGCTGGCTCCGGTTGTTGATGAAGAGCACGCCATTCGCCGGCACGATCGTCCCGTAGACGGCGCTGCCCATGTTCATCTCGGCCAGCAGCTTCTTCTCCTTGCCGTGCGCCATCACGACGATGTCGCCGTCTTCGTCGCCGAGATAGACCTTGCCGTCGATCAGGAACGGCGACGCCCACACGGCGGCGAGCAGGTCGTGAGTCCAGTACTCCTGACCGGTCTTGGCGTCGAGGCAGTGCAGGTAGCCGCTGAAGTCGGAGACATACACCAGGCCGTCGGCGACGGCGGCGGTGGAGATCGAGCGCCGGATCTTGTCGAAGTGCCAGACCAGGCCGGTCTTGGTGATGTCGCCGCGCTTGGTGCCGTCGATCGCGTACATATGCCCGACGCCTTCGCCGTGCTCCGGGTCCTGGCCGTTGGCGATGTAGACGACGTCCTGGTAGATGACCGGCGTCGCGATCAGCTCGTTGCGCGTGCGCGGCCACACCGAGTCCTTCGGATTGGTGTCGAACTCCCACAGCTTCTTGCCGGTCTGCGCCTCGTAGCCGCGGACCCAGCCGTCGCCCTGCGCAGAGACGACCTGAAGGACACCGCCGATCGTGCCGACCGAGGGCGTGGACCACTGGCCGTGCAGGATGCGATCCTCGACCGAGTTGTCTTCCCACACCAGCTTTCCCGGTGTTCTTGTTGAGCGCGATGATCGACGGCGCGCGCGGCGACGGGATGTGGACGTGGCTCTCGTCCTGTCCGTTCGACGTGCTCAGGAAGATCAGGTCGCCGGCGACGACGGGCGACGAGTTCGAGAGGTTGTGCGGGTAGGAGCCGACCTCCTCGATCATGTCGAAGGTCCAGATGACGTCGGCGTCGTTCTGCCCGGTGAGCTTCTCGTCCTTGAACGGGCCGTCGTTCTCGTTGTTATCCCTGAAGCCCTGAATGTCGAGCGCGTGGACGACGCCGCGGTTGCTGACGTAGTAGAGGATGCTCGCCTTCGACCAGCGGCGAGCTGGCGACGCCCTGAAACGGCCAGTCGTTGGCGCGGCCGGCCTCGAGCTTCGGCGTGCGTGTGCTGCCAGAGGAACTGGCCGTCCGATTCACGGAAGGCCATCAGCACGCCGCGATCGCCGCCCTGCTTCGGATCGCGCAGCAGTTCGTTGTTGGTGCCGACGAACACCATGCCGCCGGCGACGACCGGATTGCCGTAGCTCTGCGACCCGAGCTCGGCGACCCATTTGATGTTCTTCTTGGTCTTCACGTCCCAGTCGGTGGGGACGTTCTTCATGTTCGAGACCTGATTGCGGTCGGGCGTGCCGCCCCACATCGGCCAGTTGCCGGTGCCGGGATCGGATGCGGCGAGCTGGACCGCCGCGATGCACACGAGAGCGAAGAGGACGAAAGCTGCGTAGGGCCGGTCCTTCGGACCGGCCGGAGTGTCTGGTTCTCATCATCAGTTCTTGGTCAGAGAGAAGTTATCGAGATAGGCACCGAACGGCGCGTTGATGAACAGGCCCGGCGCGCCCTGCCGGTTGCCGATCGGATCGAGCTTTTCGATCATCCACTCGGCCGGTTCGGGATCCGCCGGCCGCCCACGCCTTGCCCTGCGCCCGCACCTGCCCGTTCGGAAGGTTCTCCACGCGCAGCTTCAGTCGATACCACGCGTTCGGCTTCCACGCGAATGGCTTGGTGACCGTGCGCTGCCGTCTCCGGCTCCCACGGCTCGATCTTCAGCTGCTGCGACGTGCCGTAGAGCACGAGCGAGTAGCGCTGCGCCGTGATGCCGACGTCCGACATCTGACGCCGGCGCTCGTTCGAGCGCACGTCGGCCTGGAACGTGTAGTTCGACCAGTTGGGCGGACCGATGAACGTGCGTCCGCGCTGGAAGATCGTGTCGAGCGGCTCCTTCTGCAGCACCTTCTGGCCGTCGAGCGTGGCCACCACGCAGTCGTCCGGGAACGGTGTTCGCCCAGCCCGGAGGAATCGCGCCGTCGGCGTAGCTGTCGAAGCCTTCAGTCCACGGCAGCGGATGCGCCACACGTGCACGAGCCTCGCCGGTCAGGCCGCCGGCGCTCGCGATGATGATCCCGGCCTGCTGGATCGGCTTGTTCGCGATGGTGACGACGCCATTCGCCACCGTGCCTTCAAGACCCTTGAGCGCCCACGTTGCGGCGGTCTCTTCGCGAATGAAGCGGCCCTGCGCGTCGAAGAGTCGCGCCTTCAGCGTGACCGACTGACCGGGATCGAGATTCAGCTCGGTGGGTGACACCTGCAGATGCGCCGGCGCGCCCGGCGTGCCGGCGGCCGGCTCCTCGAGCGCGAAGCCGGTCGGCGACGTCGCGCGCCGCGATCCGATCGCGTAGATCGCATCGCTCGACATGAAGAAGATGCGGCCTCTCGAGATCGCGACGTTGCCGAGCACCTGTTCCGGCGTGCCCTCCGATCCGCAGCAGCTGTTGGTGCTGTTCGGGAGCTCGACCCGGCTCAGGATCTCGCCCTTGTCCGCCGTCGGCCGGACGATGAAGAACACGCCGCCGTCGGTGCCGACATAGAGCTTGCCGTCGGCGAGGACCGGCGAGGCCTTCTGCGCCGAGCCCAGCGGCAGCGTCCACATCGCCTTGCCGGTCGCGGTGTCGAAGGCTCTCAGCGTCGAGCCGTTGTCGATCTGATAGAGACGTGTGCCGTCGACGATCGGCGACGAGTAGCCGAACTCGAGGCCCTTGATCGCCCACTTCGTCGTCTTGAGATCGCCGGTCTGCGCGCCGTCGAGCGCGGCGACGAGTCCGAGCTCCACGCCTTCGAGGTTCTCGTCGCCGTGCGACAGGAACACCGTGTTGCCGCTCACGGCCACGCCGGTGTTGATCGCGCGCTTGGCGGCGGGGAAGCTCCACACCTTCTCACCGGTCTGCGCCTTGATCGCGTGGACGCCGCCGTCGC
The DNA here is from genome assembly GCA_963728305.1 of uncultured Acidobacteriota bacterium. Classification (GTDB taxonomy): domain Bacteria; phylum Acidobacteriota; class Vicinamibacteria; order Vicinamibacterales; family UBA2999; genus Gp6-AA40. The sequence goes on along the minus strand of CAVSKE010000016.1, from coordinate 100,419 downwards.
CGAGTCCGGCGATGAGCAGACGCATGCCGTTGACGGTGGCGATGATCGGCGGCGCATACGCCGTGTCGTACGGACGTCCGCCGGGGTTCGGCGACGTAGATCGACCTCGCCGGTGCGCTTGTTGAGCGCGATGAAGCGATGCGCGCGTCCGGCTGCCGATCCCCAGTTCGAGACCGCGGCGCTGACGATCACCAGATCGCCGTCGATCACCGGCGACATCGTCCGTCCGCCATGCGTCGTGAACGCGGCGAACTCCTCACCGAACGATCGCTCCCAGAGCAGCTTGCCCTCGGGGCTCAGCGCGATGACCTGTGCGCCGCCGCTCAGCGCGTAGATGTTGCCGGTCTCCGGATCAGCAGCGGGCGATGCCCACGCGATGCGGTGTGACGGCACGTCGCTCTGAAAGAGATTGAACTTGTATTCCCAGACGACCTTGCCCGTGTCGGCGTCGAGCGCCAGGACGCGCTCCTGCAGCTGCGGCCCGCGGCCGGACGGGTTCTGCACGTAGACGCGATTGCCCATGACGATGGGCGTCGAGCGGCCGCCGCCCGGCACGCGCCACAGGAAGTTCTCGCCGTTCAGCTTCCAGGTGTTGATCAGGCCCTTCTCGACCGAGATGCCGTCGCGGTTGGGGCCGCGCAGCTCGGGCCAGTCGCCGGCGCGCACTTTGCGCGGGCTCTGGGCGGGGAGCGAGACGCACAGTCCGGCGACGATCGCCGCGACCAGGCAGGTTCTCTTCAGCATGCACATCCTCGATGCCAAGCGTCGTGTCTCTAATTCGATACGCCGCACTGGCTGATCAGTGCTTACGAACAGCCAAGCGCTGATTCCAGGCCAGTTTAGCGCGACCGGCAGAAGCGCGTGCATAATTGACGGGCATGATTACACGTGGGCATTCATATAATCGCGCCGCCATCCTTCCACTGCTCTTCGTACTGCTCGCGCCCGCTGCGGCCCAGGCCCAGCAACCAGGTCCAGGACCCGGCGGCCACCTTTCAGCTGCCGCCGCTGATCGTCACCGCGCAGAAAGAGGCGGCAGAGGCCCAGGACCTGCCCGTCAGCCTGACGGCGTTCACCGAGCGGACGCTTGCGGGACTCCGGTGCGACGATCGTCAGCGACCTGTTCGCGCCGAACGTCTACTTCACCGAGTTCACCGCCCGCAAGTTGAGCAACCCGCGATTCCGCGGGATCGGCGCCAGCCCGGCCAACCCGGCCGTGGCGACGTATTTCGACGGCGTGCCGCAGTTCAACACCAACTCGTCGAGCATCGATCTGATTGACGTCGGGCAGGTGGAATTCGTCCGCGGTCCGCAGAGCGCGCTGTTCGGGCGCAACTCGATCGGCGGATTGATCAACGTCACCAGCGCCAGGCCGTCGCTCTCGGGCTGGACCGGCAGCCTGTCGGTCGCCGTTCGCCAACTTCTCGTCGCGCGAGGTCCGCGGCAATGTCGCCGGGCCGGTCGTTGACGGCAAGCTCGGCGGTTGCCGTCGGCGATGCAGTACGGTCAGCGCGACGGCTACACGGTGAACGACCTCACCGGCAACGACATCGACTCGCGCGAGGCCTTCGGCGCCAAGGGTCAGGTGCTGTGGACGCCGACATCGCACCTGGGAGACCCGCGTGATCGTCAACGGCGAGCGCGCCCGTGACGGCGACTACGCGCTGAGCGACCTCGCCGGCCTGCGCGCCAACCCGTACCACGCGATGCACGACTTCGAGGGTCACACCACCGCGACATCTTCGGTACCACGATCCTCAATCGTCATGAGGGCGACGCGCTTCAGCGTGTCGTCCACGACCGGCTTTCTGAAGTGGACGACCGAGGATGCGACCGATCTCGATTACACGCCGCTGCCGCTCATCGTCCGCAACAACAACGAGGAGAGCTTCCAGTTCACGCAGGAAGTGCGCGTTGCGTCGGCACCGAATGCCGCGATTCGTCTCTCGGACGGGGCCGCGCTGAAGTGGCAGGCGAGGCGTGTTCCTCTTCACGCAGAACTACGAGCAGAACGCCGTCAACACCCTGGCGCCCTTCACGTTCTCGCCGTTCATCTCGTTTCCGCTCGCCCTCACCCTGCCGGACGCCGAGCTCGACGACTTCGGCATCGGCGTGTATGGGCAGGGCACGGCCACGATTGGCGAACCGCGTCGATCTGACGGCGGGCGTGCGCGTGGACAACGAGCAGAAGGACGCCTCGCTGAGCACGTTCTTCACGCCGCAGATTGCGCCGCGGCGCGACCTCGTCGACCGACGAGAGCTTCTCGAACGTGTCGCCGCAGTTCTCCGCGGCGGTGCGCATTCAGCCAGAGAAGACGGCCTATTTCTCCGTGACGCGCGGCTACAAGGCAGGTGGCTTCAATCCCGGTGTCGCCAGTCGGCAGTGAAGCCTACGGCGAAGAGCATGCCTGGAACTTCGAGGGCGGACGTGAAGACGACGTGGGCGTCGGGACGCGTGATGGCCAATGCCAGCGTCTTCCGGATCGACTGGGAGGACCTGCAGCTCAACATCCCGGACCTCACGTCGCCGGCGCAGTTCTACATCGCCAATATCGGCGGCGCGACGAGCTCGGGCGTCGAATTCGAGCTCAACGCGCGCGTGCATCCGAGCGTGGATGTGTTCGGCGGCGTCGGCTACACGCGGGCGCGGTTCTCGGAGGGCAGCGTCTCGAACGGTGTGCCGGTTGGCGGCAACCTCATCCCGAACACACCCGAGTACACGGCGACGCTCGGCGCACAGGTCTCGCACCCGATGACGCCCGCGGCATCTCGGTGTATGGGCGGGCGGAGGCGGTGTTCTACGGCGCCTTCGAGTACGACGACCTGAACACCGCGCGTCAGGACGCCTACTCGCTGGCCAACTTCCGGGCCGGCGCGCGCGGCCGGTTCTTGTTTGCCGAAGCGTGGATCCGCAACGCCTTCGACACGCAGTACATTCCGATCGCGTTCGCCTACGGTCAGCTGGCGCCGTCGGGCTTCATCGGCGAGATGGGCAGGCCGCGCACGTTTGGAGTGAGCGCCGGTGTCACCTTTTAGTCTCGTCGCGCCTCGCCATCGTCGCCGGCGCGATCACGCTCAGCGCCCAGTCGCCGTCCGTTGACTGGCCGCAGTGGCGCGGACCCGATCGGGACGGTCGTCTCGAAGGAGACCGGTCTTCTCGCGCAGTGGCCGCGAACGGGACCGCCGGTCGCGTGGTCGGCGGCGATGCTCGGCGCGGGCTACGGCTCGCTTGCCGTGCACGGCGATCGCGTCTATCTGCAGGGGATGCGCAATCGGCAGAGCGTCGTCTCGAGCCTCAATCGCGCCGACGGCAAGCCGGTGTGGATGCGCATCCTCGGTCCGGCCGGCGACAACGATCGCGGTCCGGGTCCGCGCAGCACGCCGACGATCGATGGCGACCGCGTCTACGCCTGAGCGAGACCGGCGACCTGGCGTCGCCTGCGCGCCGCGACGGATCGGTCGTCTGGCAGCGCAACATCCTCAAGGAGTTCAGAGGCGACAATCCGTACTGGCTGCTCAGCGAATCTCCGCTCGTGGACGGCAACCTGGTGATCGTCACGCCGGGCGGCCGCGGCGCCGGCGTCGTGGCGCTCGACAAGATGACGGGCAAGACCGTGTGGGCGAGCAAGGAGCTGAGCGACGGCGCCGGATATTCCTCGCCGATCGTGGCCGACGTCGGTGGCGTTCGCACGATCATGACCTTCACCGCCGATGCGGGCGTCGGGCGTTCGCGCGTCCGACGGCAAGTTGATGTGGCGAAACAGTTCGGCCGCCAACGGAACGGCCAACATCGCCACGCCGGTGTACTCGGACGGCAAGGTGTTCTTCACCTCGTCGTACGGAACCGGTGCGATCTCTGCTCGGACTGAAGGCGTCGGGCGACGAGGTTCGCGCGCAGGAGATCTACTTCACGCGCGACATGAAGAACCACCACGGCGGCGTGGTGCTGGTGAACGGCCACATCTACGGCTACAACGACTCGATCCTGACCTGCCTCGAGTTTGCCAGCGGCAAGATGGTGTGGCGGGACCGCAGCGTGGGCAAGGGGGCCGTCACCTACGCCGACGGCCACCTCTATATCCTGAGCGAGAACAACGTGGTCGGACTGGTCGAGGCGACGCCGGCCGGCTACCGGAAAAGGGCAGGTTCAGCATCGCCGACCAGGGGTTGCCCAGCTGGGCGCACCCGGTCGTAAGCGGTGGCCGGCTGTATATCCGTAATCAGGGTACGCTCACCAGCTATGATGTGCGCGCGCGTTAAGCAGAGGACACTACGCATGCGACTGATTGATTCGCGCTCTGACTCGCCGTTCTTCTTCTCGCCGTCCTGATGCTGCCGCTGCAGGCGCAGCGCGCCGCGACCGACTGGAACCAGTGGCGCGGGCCGAATCGCGACGGCTCGGCGCCGGCGCCGTCCGATCCCGAAGGCGTGGCCCGAGAAGCTGACCCAGAAGTGGAAGGTCGAAGTCGGCACCGGCTACGCGACGCCGCTCGTGGTCGGCAATCGCATCTATCAGTTCTCGCGGCAGGGCGAGCGCGAGGTGATGAGCGCGCTCGACGCCGACACCGGCAAGGTGCTGTGGCAGACCGGTCACGATGCGCCGTTCACGATGCACAGCGCCACGACGCAGCACGGACCTGGTCCGAAGTCGACGCCGGCGTTTGCCAACGGGCGCCTGTATTCGATCGGCATGACCGGCATCGTCACCGCCTACGACGCGAACATCGGGCAAGCAGTTGTGGCAGAAGCCCGGCTCGACGCCGGTCCCGATGTACACCACGCATTCGTTCTCTCCGCTGGTGGATCGCGGGCTGGTCATCTTTCACGTCGGCGGTGACAACGCCGGCGCGCTCACCGCGTACGACGTCAACACCGGCGCGGAGAAGTGGAGCTGGAAGGGCGACGGTCCCGGGTACGGATCGCCGGTCGTGGTGGAGATCGAAGGCACGCGTCAGATCATCACGATCACGCAAGGAAAGCTGGTCGGCGTGGACGTGTCGAACGGAGCGCTGCTCTGGGAGCGGCCGTTCGTCATCACCAACAAGACCAACTCGGTGACACCCGTGGTGCACGGGCGGACGATCATCGTGTCGGGCAACGGCGAGCCGACGCGTGCCCTGGCGATCGCCAAGCGCGCGAACCAGTGGGTCACCGACGTCGTGTGGGAGAACGCCGACATCCCGCTGCGCATGAGCGACGCGGTCGTCGTCGGCGACGTGCTGTTCGGGTTGGCCAACCGCAACTCGGGCCAGTACTTCGCCGTTGACGCGGTCACCGGCAAGACGCTGTGGACGTCGGAAGGCCGTCAGGCCGGCTCACGCCGCGATCGCACGATCGGGCGATCTGTTCCTCAGCCTCGAAGACGACGGCGAGCTGGTCGTGGCGCGGAACAGCAAGACCGGCCTTCGAGCCGCTGCACCGCTACAAGGTCGCCGAAGCGGCGACGTGGGGACAGCCGGCCTACTCGGGCAACCGCGTGCTGGTGAAGGACGTCTCGACGCTGTCGCTCTGGACGCTGAACTGATCGTTACTGGCGCTGTCGTCAGAACGCGAGTCGCTCTGCTCTCAGCTTCGTCTGGCCGGCCGGTCCGGCCGTCCAGACGAGGATCGTCGCGTCACCGGTCGTCGCCACGGCCGGATAGACGCCCACGCCTTCGCCTCCATCCGTCTGCCGGACGAACTGCATCGTCCCGTTCGCTTGCGTCGTGCCGCGCGCGATTGCTACGCGACGGACGCCTCGCGTCTGCTCATCCCACGCAACGACAATCTCGCCACGCGAACGAGTCGTGATCTGTGGATGCCGGGGAACACCAGTCGGTCGGAATCCGCTGGCGGGCTGTGAACTGCTTTCCGTCCCGTGACGTGGCGTAGAACAGGCCGAGCGTCGGCTCACTCGTTGCGGTCGGGCCCGGGACGAGCGTCGGCCACACCACGTGAATGCGTCGTGCTCCATCGATGGCGATCGCCGGACCGTTCTCGGGACAGCCGTCGATGACCCACTGGTCGTCGCTGACGCGGACCGGAGACGTGAACGTGCGGCCACCATCCGCAGACATCGTGAACGCGATGTCGCGGACGTTGCCAGCGTAGACGTGCCGCCACGCCGCGTAGATGGAGCCATCACTGCCGGTGGCGACGGCGGTCTTGCAGCAGTAGCAGACGCCGCCAGTGAGTGCCCGCGCGCTGTCGGGATCCGACAGTCGGCCGAAGAACAGCTTCGACAGCTGGGCGCGCGCGACCCCATCGGTCTGATTCGGTCTTGGACGCGTTGTGCTGATGCTCCGCGTGGGACATCGCGCCGCTGCGTCCGCCGCGCGAGCGGAAGATCGCGATGATCGAGCCAGATGGCGACCACTTCGCCGTCGCGAGTAGTCGGCGATGGACTCCCAGCCGCGATTGCCCGGCGACTCACTGCCCGGGACAGGCACGGCAGCCAGGAACGAACGGCCACCGTCGTTGGATCGCGCCGACACGAGACGCGTGCCGGCCGCAGCCTTCGTCGTCCAGACGATGACGATCGCCGGCTCGCCGCCAGTGCGCGGCACGCAGCGTCACGCGTGGCGGCTGCTCGCCGCCGACGCTGGCATCACCCGGCGTGCGATTGACGCGCATCGGAGCTGCGAACGTGCGCCCGCCGTCCCGACTGGTCGTGGCGTAGATGTCGGTCACCCCGGACGAGGTCGCCGCACTCCAGGTCACGGCGACGAATTGACCGAGTGCGGCAGACGGACGGATTGGCATTCGCGCGCGAGGGCACCGCGATCTCACTGTGCGGTGCGGTCCTGACGCCGTCGATGTGGTGGCCAGACAGCCACGAGGAGCAGTCCGAGGCGGACGAGGCTTGGTCGCGTCATGGCACGCAATCTTCAGAAGATCAGCCGGAGCCCGAACTGTAACGTTCTCGGGTCGCCGACGGCAGTGATCTGGTTGAAGGTGGACAACGGATTCGTCGGATAGGCGCCTGGCCCGAAGTTCACATTGCGGGTCAGCGCGTTGACGCGATTCGTCAGATTGAAGACTTCGGCCAGCCCCTCGAGCCTGACGCCGTCGCCGAGACGAAACGCCGCGACTCACGCGGACGCTGAGCGCTGAAGAAGTCGCTGCCGATTCCCGCGTTGCGCGAGATCAGGTTGGCGGTGCGCACGTCGAAATTGGCCACCGACGTCGTGCCATCGGCGAACGGCCGGCCCGTGCGTTCCCTGCAGGCTCGTGACGCCAGACGTGATGTTGAACGGCAGCGACGAATACGACTGCAGCAGGCCGCTCACCTGGAAGCCGTGAGTGAGGCGCTGCCAGACCGTGGTCGCAGGCGCCATCGATGTGTTGACCGTGCCGTTGATCACGAGGCGATGACGCTGGTCGTCGTCGGAACGCGCCCAGTCGCGCGTGATGTCGGTGGGATCGACGGGCGAGCTGAAGAAGGCCTCGCCGACGTTGTTCATCGACTTCGACAGCGTGTAGGTGACGCGCAGGCTGGCCCACTCCGACGGCCGCTGAACGAACGAGACGTGCAGTCCGTGGTAGTTCGATTCGGCGACCGACGAATACTGGCTGTTGTTCCGGTACGCGGCGATCCGGCCGGCAGCCGTTGTTGATGCCGGCTGCCACGCAGGTGGGGACGTTCTGGTTCACCGACATCAGGAGATTCTGCCCGCGCGAGGTACTGGTAGCCGACGCTGACCGTGCGCCCGGGTCCGAGCGATCGCTCGACCTCGAGACTGGCCTGCTTCGAGTACGCGCTCTGCAGGTTCAGGTCCATCGTCGTGAAGTCGACGAGCGTCGTCGTCAGCAGCTGCGCGGAGAGGATGTTGGGGAAGACCGGTGCGCCTGCCTGAGTCGGGATGATGCCTGACACGCTGGGCTGATGGAGGTTACTGAGATCGGTCGTGTTGCCTGCCGAGAGGATCGCATTGGCCACCGGACGGAGCGGCACGCGATCGAAGAAGAGTCCAGCGCTGCCGCGAACCACGAGATCGGGCTCGCGAAGCGGCGACCAGGCGAATCCGAATCGTGGTGAGACGTTATTGGTATCCGTATTGACGGTTTCGAGGAACTGCAGGTCGTAGCGGAGGCCGAGATTGAGCGTCAGGCGGGAGCCGACCTTCCATTCGTCCTGCGCGTAGAGGCCGACTGTCGAGCCTGCCTGCGAAACGACTGGATCGCCAAAGGTCTGGGCGTAGCCGCTGTAGTTCCCCGTCAGGAAGTTCGCCAGCGACGAGAAGGTGTAGTTCCCACGGCTCGAGCGTGGATAAGTGATGGTGTCGTCGTTGACGACCAGGTCCACACCCGCGCGCAACGCGTGTGCGCCGGCGTGATGCGAAAGGTTGTCAACGAACTGGTACATCTTGTTGAGCCGCCGCGTCGGGCTGGTCGACGATGTCCCGAACGACGCGACGCCGGTGATGCTCACAGCCGGCCCGATCGGGTCGGACGGTGGCGCCTGCAGATCGCCGTAGGCGAACTGTGCACGCGTCTCGTTGACCATGCTCGACGAGATCGTCCACGTATTGCCGAACGCAATGGAATGATCGATGTTGTCGAGGCCGGCCGACGCGGTCGGCGCGCTCAACGCTCCGGCGCCGCGAGAATTGTCCGAGGTGACGTGATAAGCGGCATAGCGCACGCTGAGCTGATCGCTGCCGCTGACTTGATGGTCGATCTTCGCCGAGCAGGTTCGCGCTGTGCACGGGGTTTGGGTAGATGCCGGTGCTGACCGGCGCGCCGGGATAACCGGTCGACGTCAGTCTGGCGTTGATGATCGGCACATTTTCCGGGAGGATGGTGGTCAGTCCGGTCTGATCGAGCAACCGCTGCTCGAAGTTCGCGAAGTAGAAGGTGCGATTCGGCACGATCGCGCCGCCGAGGCTGCCGCCGTATTGCTGCTGGTCCATCGGCAGCGTCTGGCCCGAGAGCGCGTTCGCGGCGTTGAAGGCGTCGTCACGAAAGAAGCCATAGAGCGTGCCGCGCCGGGTGTTCGTTCCGCTCTCGGTGACGACGTTGACGTAGCCGCCGAGTGCCCGGCCCAACTCTGCCTGGCCGCCGGACGTCACGACCTGAAACTGTTCGACGGCATCGACACCGTAGGGAATTCCGCTCAGCCCGGCGGCATCGTCATTGGCCGACAGGCCGTCGACGATGAAGTTGTTCGACAGATTGCGCTGGCTGGCGATCGAGATGCCCTGCCCGGGCACCGCCGACGTCTCAGGCGAAGAGCTGCGTGCTGCCGATGTTCGTCGGCGACACGCCCGGAATGAGCAGCGCCAGGTCGAGGAAGTTGCGGCCGTTCATGGGCAGGTTCTGCACTTCCACCTGCGGAAGCGTGCCGGCGATCTGGCTGCGCGCCGTCTCGAGCACCGTCGCCTGTCCGGTGACGGTGAGATTCGCCGTCACGTCGCCAACGCGCAGCGACAGCGGCAACTCGTACGCCGCACCGAGACTGAGCGTGAGTGTCCGAGTCGTGTCGGCGAATCCCGGTTGCCTGGCCGCGATTTCGTAAGGGCCGACTCTCAGATACGGAAAGCGAAAGCGTCCGTCGATCGTCGGTCGTTGTCGTGGCGCGTGACATTGGTCTCGGTGTGGCGCGCGGTAACCGTCGCCCCGCGGATCACGGCGCCCTGGGGATCGGTCACCCGTCCGCTCACGCTGGCAAAGTTGACGGTCTCCTGCGCAGCCGCCGGCGCGGCCAGCGCCGTCGTCAGGACGACGGCAGCCAGAATCGTCGAGAACGTACAGCCCATGGACTCATACTCCACATCCCGCTGGTTCTTGAACCCATCGAGAAGAGAACGCTGCGCGAGCCCTGCGATCGTGCAATGCGTTGGTCGAGTGCCACTCGTCGGCGATGTCACCCGATTGCGGGTACGTATGCCGCCACGAGGTAGGCGCTCCGCCACGAAGGCGGATTACGGGTTCAGTAGAGATCTTGCGAGCGAAGAAACGCTACGCGCGGGGTGGGGGAGAGTCCGGTGGGACCGAGTCGATTGAGCGGTGCGCCCTCAGCGTGACACTAGGAGCGCGCTCGTCTCGAGTGGAATGATTGCAGCGACGAGGCCGGGGAGGACGCCCGTGGGCCCGATCAGCGAGGCGACCAGTGCCTCGATAGGGTCGAACGCGCCCGAAGAGAACACCCGCCCGATGGCGAGGATGATGTCGATGAGTGCCGGTGCATCGGGCAGACGCCGCCGGCCGGATGTTCACAGGTGCACTCCTCGGCAGCGGCTCCGTGCGACGTCGATGCGTACAGCGCCACGGGCACCCCGGCTGTCATCGACAGCTGCAGCAGCAGCCAGGCACTCGCGACGACACGAACATGACGACGCAAACCGCGCACCGCGACAGGTTACCACACCCGGGGAAGCCGTTTCGGACGGGCTTCCCACCCATAGAATAGGGAGCGAATGCCGGCACTGATTGAAGCGATCGACATCAAGCGCAAGATGTTCTTCGAGTACGAGGGCGCACCGTATCACTGCATCGATGTCGAGGTCTCGCGGCCGACGGCGCGGGGCGGCCAGACGCTGGTCCGCCTCAAGATGCGCAACCTGCTGACGCGGGCGGTGTTCGACAAGACGTTCAAGGCCGGCGAGAAGTTCGCCGAGCCCGATCTCGTGCAGGTGTCGGCGTCGTTCTCGTACTCCGACGGCGAGGGCTACCACTTCATGGACCAGGAGACGTTCGAGACGCTGACGATCGGCGCCGATGACGCTCGGCGACGATCGCCAGCTGGTCGTGGACAACGTCCTGGTCCAGGTGCAGAAGTACAACGGCTCGCCGATCGGGATTCAGTTCCCGCCGCACGTGGAGCTGACCGTCACCTACACCGAGCCCGGCGTCCGCGGCGACACGGCCAGCGGCGGCGTCACCAAGCTCGCGACGGCTCGAGACCGGTCTCGAGATCCGCGTGCCGCTGTTCATCAAGGAAGGCGAGCGCGTGAAGGTGCACACCGAGACGCGCGAGTTCGCCGGCCGCGCGTCGTAGCGTAGTGTCCAGATGTAGTGTCCGGCTTTAGCCGGACCTCGTGTACGCTCCGGCTACCTGCCCGCGATCGCGGGACCTTCTTCAGCGCCTGCTGATATCTGAGGACGCCGGCGAACAGCGCTTCGGCGATCTGCTGCTTGTACTTGTCGGTCTTGAGCAGCGTCGCTTCCTGCCGGTTGGTGATGAACGAGATCTCGGCGAGGATGCTGGGCATCGTCGCGCCGACCAGCACCATGAACGGCGCCTGCTTCACGCCGAGGTTGCGGAGATCCGATTGGTCTTCTGCAGCTTCGTGTAGAGCGCGGTTCTGGACCATCGACGCGAAGTCGCGTGACTCGTCGATCTTGTTGTTGAGCGCAATCGCCCGCACGATGTCCGGCAGGTTGCGCATCGTCCGCGAGCCGCCGGCGTTCTCGCGCGCGGCAATGGCCTCGGCCTGCGGATTCGGCGCGAAGTTCAGGAAGTAGGTCTCGACGCCGTGCGCCGAGGTCGCTGGCGCTGGCGTTCGAGTGAATCGACAGGAAGAGATCGGCGCCGGCACGGTTGGCGATGGCCGTGCGCTCTTCGAGCGCGATGAACGTGTTGGTCCGGCGCGTCATGATGACCTCGACGCCCGGCGTCCTTGAGCAGCGCCTCGAGCCGGAGCGCGACATCGAGCACGAGCTCGGCTTCCTCGAGCCCGCGCGCCTTGGCGCCCGGATCGTGTCCGCCATGGCCGGGATCGATGACGATGCGCGCGACGCCGAGACCGAGCTGCCGCGACAGCGAGAAGCCACCGTTCACGTTGGCCGAAGGCGGCAGCAGGCGGCGGCGGCGTCGTGTCCGTCTCGATCGGACGGTGGCGGCGCGGCGTCGGTTGCCGCCGTCGCGATGACCTTGACCTCGCGGTGCTGGCGCTGGCTTCTCGCGCTGCGGGCGGAGTGCGCTCGCGGTGCGAGCAGGCTTTGGTCTCGGTCGACGTCCGGCGAGCCTGGGCTCGACGGCGGTGCGATCGCGCGCTTGCGTTCGAAGTCCACGACGATGCGATATGGGTCGTAGAGCGTGTAGACGCTGTAGCGCGCGTCGCCTTTCAGGTCGAGCACGACGCGCGTGCGCGAGTTCGGCTGGCGCCCGACCCGCACCTGCTTCACGACGTCGTCGGGGAACGGGATGACCGCGTCCTTGAGCGTCTCGATCGCCCGCGTGTTCTGGAGATCGAGGAAGACGCGCGGCGGACCGTCGATCCGCTCGTCGTAGAACGGCCACTTCCTTCCCGAGCTGGATCACGATGCGGAGCACCTCGGGCAGCACCTCGCGCGTGATGCTGGTGAGCGCCGCCGGGAGCGCCGCGAGGCCGGTCGGCGCGGCGTCGCGGCGGCGTCGGCGGCCGCTCGTGCGCTGGAGACGACGAGGCAGTGCGGCTTCGCGTCCTGCAGCCGCTTGGTCTGCGACGCGACCTTCGGTGTCAGCGAGCTGGCAGGGAAGCGCGACGTCAGCGCCGAGAAGAGCCGCAGCGCCATCGTGCGATCGACGGCGTCGCCGAACTGCCAGAACGCATCGGCGGCGAGGACGGCGCCCTGCCAGAGCGCGTTGTCGGCGTAGCCGCTCGCCGGGAACAGCCGCGACATGTCGTCGTAGGCGCCGGTCAGCGCCCGGACCTTGAGCAGGACGGACGCCTGCGCCTCCTCCGTGCGTGCGCGCTGGAGGTCCTGACGCACGAGACGCTCGCGCAGCAGCGCGTCCTCGTACAGCTTCTTCGGCCTGCGACGTCTGCGCGTGCACCGCCGGTGCAAGCACGATCAGCGCGAAGCGCGAGCGCTCTAGCGAAGCTGCGCATCGACTTCCTCGAAGTAGCCGCGATCGACCAGCACCTCGCGCGGCTTGCCGCCGGCGCCGGGTGACACCAGACCTTCGGCCTCCATCATGTCCACCAGCCGCGCGGCGCGGCTGAAGCCAACCCGCAGCTTGCGCTGCAGATACGAGATCGACACCTGGCCGCTGCTGACGACGATGCGCGCGGCTTCGTCGTAGAGGTCGTCCTTCTCGAACTCGAGTGCCGCCGGCCCGGACTTGCCCTCTTCTTCGGCCGTAATCGTGTCGTCGAATGTCGGCTTGCCCTGCTTGCGCAGGAAGCTGGCGAGCCGGGCGCTCTCCTGTTCGGAGATGTACGGTCCGTGCAGACGGATGCTGCGCGACGAGGCCGGCGGCAGGAAGAGCATGTCGCCCTTGCCGAGGAGTTGCTCGGCCCCGTTGGCGTCGAGGATCGTGCGCGAGTCGATCTTCGAGGACACGCGGAACGAGATGCGCGACGGCAGGTTGGCCTTGATCAGACCGGTGATGACGTCGACCGACGGCCGCTGCGTCGCCAGGATCAGATGGATGCCCACCGCGCGGGCCATTTGTGCCAGGCGGCAGATGGATTCCTCCACCTCGTTGCTCGCCACCATCATGAGGTCGGCGAGCTCGTCGATCACGACGACGATGAAGGGCAGCGTCTTTGGGGCGTCTTCGGCCTGCGCGCCGCGCTCCTGCAGCACGATCCGAACGTTGCGGTTGTACTGCTCGATGTTCCGCACGCCCTCGGCGGCCAGCGTCTTGTACCGTTCTTCCATCTCGCGCACCGCCCAGCGCAGCGCGTTGGCCGCCTTTTTCGGATCGACGACGACCGGCGAGAGCAGATGCGGGATCTCTTCGTACATCCCGAGCTCCAGCCGCTTCGGATCGATCATGATCATCCGCACATCGTCCGGTGTGGCGCGATAGAGGATGCTGGTCAGCATCGAGTTCAGGCCGACCGACTTGCCCGTGCCGGTCGAGCCGGCGATCAGCAAGTGCGGCATCGTCGCGAGATCGGTGACGTACGGCTCGCCGTGAATCGTCTTGCCGAGCGCCAGCGTCAGCTTCGATGAGGAACGCTGATAGGCATCCGACTCGAGCAGCTCGCGCAGCGAGATCGCTTCGCGGTTGGGATTCGGGATCTGAATGCCGACCGTGGACTTGCCCGGGATGCGGTCGATGAGCACCGACTCGGCCTGCATCGCGAGACACAGGTCGTCGGCCAGGCCCGGTGACCTTGCTGTACTTCACGCCGGCTTCGGGCTTGAACTCGAACGTCGTGACGACAGGGCCGGGGTGAATCTGTGCGACCTGTCCTTCGACGGCGAACTCGCGGCACTTCTCGGCGAGCAGGTGCGCGGCTTCCATCAGCTCGCGCTCGTCGATCTTGCGTTCCGCCTTGGGCGCATCGAGCAGCGACGGCGGCGGCAGCGTGAACGCCCCTTGCTTCCGCTGTGCGGGCGCCTTGGGTTCCTCGGCCAGCGGCAGCGCGGCAGGCGTGTCCGGCCGTCTTCCGCGCGACGACGGGCGGCGACGGCCGTGGCGGTGGCGCCGCCGGCGATCGGCCTCGATCGGTCTGACGGGACGCGCGGGCGGTTCGTCACTGCCGCGTCGGCAGGCGCGCGGCCGGGCTTGCGGTCCGGCGACGACCGGCTTGGCGTGCTTGGCGATGACTTCGCGCCGGGCCTGTCCTTGCGCTTGCGCTCGATCCACGCGCGCAGCCAGCCGATGCCGCGCGCCGACAGGTTCTGCGAGTTCGCCGTCGCGGTGGCGAACATCCGGCCGAACGAGAACTGCGTCGACAGAATCACCGCCAGCATCATCAGCGTCAGCAGGATGATGAGCGAGCCGGTGCGATTCAGATAGTCGGACATGAAGCAGGCCGAACGCACGGCCGATCGATCCGCCGGCGTAGAACGTCTTGCCGGCCACCTCCGTGCTGCCGAAGACGAGGCTCAGAAACGCACTGCTGCAGCCGAAGAGCAGCGCGACGCCGGTCAGCTTCGTGTACGCGGCATCGGGCTTCTGACACCAGAAGTAATGCCAGCCGGCGACGCCGATCACCGCGGGAATGAGATACGCGGCGTAGCCAAGCAGCTGGAAGGACAGCTCCGAGAGAAACGCGCCGACGCGGCCGACGAAGTTTGCCGGCGGGTGCGAGGCGCCGGTCGTGAAGAACCACACCGGATCCGTCGGGTCGTGCGTGACGAGCGAGATCAGCCAGATCAGCGCCAGCGCAAACAGCGCGACGCCGACGAACTCGCTGATACGGCGCGACAACGTGGACTCAGGCACGACAATCAGATCTCCATCAGTACCGGCAGCACCAGCGGCCGGCGTCCGGTCCGC
The DNA here is from genome assembly GCA_963728305.1 of uncultured Acidobacteriota bacterium. Taxonomy (GTDB): domain Bacteria; phylum Acidobacteriota; class Vicinamibacteria; order Vicinamibacterales; family UBA2999; genus Gp6-AA40. The sequence goes on along the minus strand of CAVSKE010000016.1, from coordinate 85,277 downwards.
TTCTTGAAGTACCGCCGCAGCTCGACGCGCAGCTTCTCGGTCATCAATCCCTGATCGGTGCGTTCCTCGACGCTCGACGTCGAGATGCACTCGCGGATGACGCCCTCGGCATCGTCGAACAGCGACGCCGCCTGCCGATCGTCGACGACGAAGCCGCGCGCCACCAGCTCGGGCGTCGCCGGCGAGCTCGCCGGTGTGACGGCTGATCGCGACCACCGCGACGACGAGACCGTCGGCGGCGATGTGCCGCCGGTCGCGCAGCACTTCGTCGCCGACTTCGCCGACGCGTGTGACGTCGATGAGCACTCTGCCGGTCGGCGCCTTGTCTGCAATGCGCGCGCCATGGCGATCGAACTGAATGATGTCGCCATCCTGCGCGAGCAGGACCTGGACGCTGTGGCTCGATGCCACGCAGCACGGTCTTTGCGACACGGGCGTGCTGCGACAGCTGCCGGTACTCGCCGTGCACGGGCACGAAATATCTCGGCCGTACGAGCGACAGGACGAGCTTCAGCTCTTCCGCCGCGCCGTGTCCCGAGACGTGGACATGCTTCATGTCCGGCGTGACCACGTCGGCGCCGCGGCGGGCGATGTGGCTCATCGTGCGGGCGATCGCCTTCTCGTTGCCGGGAATCGCGCGTGCCGACAAGACCACCGTGTCGTCGGGACTGAGCTTGACGAAGCGGTGATCGTCGATCGCGATACGCGAGAGCGCGGCCTGCGGTTCGCCCTGCGATCCGGTCGCTGATGCACAGCACGTCCTGAGACGCGTAGCTCGGAGACGTCGCTGTCGCGAATCTGCACGCCGGCGGGAATCCGCAGGTAGCCAAGACGCTGCGCGATCTCTGAGTTCTGGACGATGCTGCGGCCGACGAACGCCACCTTGCGCTCGAACTGCGTGGCGAGATCGACGAGCACCTGCATCCGGTAGATGCTCGACGAGAAGGCGGCCACCACCAGCTTGCCGTGCGTGCTGGTGAACAGCTCCTCGAACGCTTCGATGACCTCGGTCTCCGGACCGGTGAACCCCTTGCGATCGACGTTGGTGCTGTCGGCGAAGAGCGCGAGCACGCCCTGCGAGCCGAGCTCCGCGAAGCGGTGCAGATCGAAGTGCTGGCCGTCGATCGGTGTCTGATCGATCTTGAAGTCGCCGGTGTGGACGATCGTGCCGGCCGGGGTCGTGATGGCCAGCGCCACGCAGTCGGGCATGCTGTGCGTGACGCGGATGAACTCGATCGAGAACGGTCCGACGGTGACCGTGTCGCGCGGGCTGACGGTCTTCAGCCGATCGCCGGCGTCGATCTCGTGCTCGTCGAGCTTGGGCTGGACGAACGCCAGCGTCATCGCCGTGCCGTACACCGGGCCATCGAACAGCGGCATCACGTGCGGCACCGCGCCGATGTGATCCTCGTGGCCGTGGGTGAGGATGAGGGCCTTGACGTTGCTCCGCCGCGACTCGACGAACGTCATGTCGGGGATGATCAGGTCCACCCCGAGCTGGTCGGGCTCGGGGAACATGACACCGGCGTCGATGAGGATCGTGGTGTCCTCCCACGACACGGCCATCATGTTCATGCCGAACTCGCCGAGGCCGCCAAGAGGCACGACCTCGAGCGTCGACGGCGACACGTCCGGTACGGCGGACTGATTCATCTCGTGGACGACATCAACTGGGTACGGAGTTCGACACAACCATCCTTCGATAGCACTTACGCGGCCGCGACAACGGAGCGACCGAGATGACGAACGAATCGCATCTCACTGAAAAACCAGCGATGGAGCGTTCTTCGATTGTGCTCACGCGAACGACAACCCTGGCAGGCTCTCGGTCACGAATCAGGCGGCTGGGAGCGCCTCAAAACCGGGCAGGCTCAACGACTTCCGGGCGAAAATCATAGCACAGCTCGAGACGAGCCGTGCCATGTCCTCGAGGGTCAATGCCTCGGGGCGCTTGCGTGCGGTCAACTCGTGCCCGCTCAATCAGTTCCGCCGCCGATCGGCCAAGCGAGTCGGCGACCGGCTTGAGCGCGTTGGCCAGCGTCTTCCGGCGCTGCAGGAAGAGACCGCGAACCAGTTTCTCGAACGTCGATCGATCCCCGACGTCGACGGCGGGCGGCCGGAAGCGCAGTCGGACGACGGCCGACTTCACCTTGGGAGGCGGCCGGAAGGCGCCTGGCGGCAGCGACAGGACGCGCTCGGCGTCGGCGAGCAGCGCCACCTGGATCGCCAGTGCGCCGTAGTCCGTCGAGCCCGGGCTCGGCCACGAGCCGATCGGCCACCTCCTTCTGCAGCATCAGCGTGGCATCGCGAAGCAGCCGGCCCTCGTCGGCGTCGTGGAGCAGCTTGAAGAGGATCGGCGAGGCGACGTTGTAGGGAAGGTTGCCGACGACGCGCACCGGCTTGGCGCTCGTCGCGCAGGAGATCGGTCAGATTGACGTCGAGGAAATCGCGCCTGAACCACGTGCACGTCCGGAACCGTCGACCGGGAGGGCCGCGGCGAGGTCGCGATCGATCTCGACCGCGACGAGCCGTTCGACCCTGGCCGCCAGCGGCAGCGTCAGCGCGCCGCGGCCGGGGCCGATCTCGAGGAACGTGTCGTCGGGGTGAGGGGCGAGCGCGTCGACGAGCTTCGCGACCCAGGCCGGCTCCAGGAAGTGCTGGCCGAATCGCTTGCGCGGCCTGCCCTGAGCCAGGCCGAAGGGCCCTCAATCCTCCTCCTCGGGCCCCAGCGTCTCTCCGCGCCAGTAGCGCTCCTCGATCTCTTCGATCTCTTCCTCGCTCAGCCCGAAGTAGTGGCCGACCTCGTGGATCAGCGTTTCGCCGATCACCGCGCGGACCTCGTCCTCGTCCTCGCAGTCCTCCTCGATCGGCTTCTGGAAGAGCGTGATGCGGTCGGGCAGCGCGTTGCCCCAGGGCCAGGTGCCGCTCCGGTCAGCGGTGTGCCCTGATAGAGCCCGTACAGCGAGTCGGGCGGCTCGATCTCCATCTCCTCGAGCAGGTCGGGGCTCGGCTCGTCCTCGACGACGAGCGCGAGGTTCTTGATCTCGCGCCGGAAGCGCTTCGGGATGAGCGCGACCGCTTCAGTGACGAGGCGTTCGAACGCGGCGCGTGTCATCGCTGGATCGCGGTCGCCGCGTCGGCCGTGCGGCTTTCACGGCCGCTCGGGTGCAGCGGTCAGGCTGCGATAGTAGTTGCAGTCGTTGATGCACCAGGCACTTGTCGCACAGCGGTTTCGGCCGGCAGATGCGACGGCCGTGCAGGATCTGCACGTCGGAGGCCAGCGTCCACATCTCGTTGCGGCAGCGCCGTCGCACAGCTGCGCCTCGACCTTCACCGGATCGTCGCCCTCGGCGATGCCGATCCGGTTCGAGACGCGGAGCACGTGACGATCGACGGGAAGTCCCGGCACGCCGAGCGCGTGGCCGAGCACGACGTTCGCCGTCTTGCGGCCGACGCCGGGCAGCTTCGTCAGCTGCTCCATGTCGGCCGGCACCTCGCCGCCGTGCTCGGCGACGAGCGCCTTGGCCATGCCGATCAGCGCCTTCGACTTCTGCCGGAAGAAGCCGGTCGACTTGATCTGCTGCTCGAGCGACGGCGTGTCGCGCCGCGGCCAGCGCCGCGGCGTTCGGGATACTTCGCGAACAGCGTCGGCGTCACCATGTTCACGCGCGCATCGGTCGACTGCGCCGACAGGATCGTGGCGACGAGCAGCTCGAACGCGTTGCGATAGTGCAGCTCGGTGTCCGCGTTCGGATGCTGCTCGGACAGCGTCTCGATGATGCGCGCGACGTGACGTCTGCAGTCGGACTTCAGTGGACGGGTCCCTTTCGACCAGCCGACGTTCGAGTAGGTCTCGGTGAAGACGCGCATGTGCTCCTGCAGCGCGGCAATCAGATTGGGCACGAACTGGACGGGCACGACGACGCGTGTCCGCACCGGCGCGCGGACGACGTGATTCTGTCTCGGCGTCGCGCACCTCCTTTTCCGAGAGCGGCATGACCTCGCAGAACGTCAGCGTGAAGTCGAACGGCGTGTGGGCGATCGAGCAGAAGTTGGCGTAGGTGCGCGGCTCGCCGGGCTGCTCGTCGGGGACGATCGTGAAGTTGATCTGCTTGCGTTCCGGTTGGTCGCTCATGGGTCAAAGCCTAGCATCTTTGACCGCGGGCGCCCGCGAGGTCGCGGTCTGAAGCCGGACGCGACTACGTCGCCCGTCAGTACTTGCGCATGACGCCGACGACCACGCCCTGGACCTGCACCGCGTCGGGATCGACCATGATCGGCTGCATCGTCGGGTTGGCCGGCTGCAGACGGATCCGCCCGTTCTCCCGATAGAACTTCTTGAGCGTGACGTCGAGGCCGCCGACCAGCGCGATGACCATCTCGCCGTTGTCGGCCGACTTGCGATCCTCGACGATGACGAAGTCGCCGTCGCGGATCTGCTCGTCGATCATCGAGTCGCCCTTGACGCGCAGCACGTAGCTGTCGCGCTTGCCGGCGAGCGTCTCGGGCACGGCGATCGTCTCGGTGCCGGCGACGGCCTCGATCGGCGCGCCGGCGGCGACGAAGCCGAGCAGCGGCAGCTCCAGCGCGCGACCGGCCGCCGCGAGTCGGCACCAGCTCGACCGAGCGGCTGCGGTTCCAGGCGCGGCGGATGAAGCCCTTTTCCTGAAGGTTCGTCAGATGCTTGTGGACGGTGGCGAGCGACGACAGATTGAAACGGCGGCCGATTTCCTCGAGGCTCGGCGCGTAGCCGTGCTGCTGGATGAACTCGTTGAGGTAATCCAGGATTTCGCGCTGACGTTTGGTGAGCGGAAGCACGGCAATCCTCCAGTCGACCTGCGTGGCGACGCTGCCGAGCGCTCGATCCGGCCGAGGTGGCGAACTATATGCGAACATAAAGCGAAGATCAAGCGCGAATCGGTGCTACACTCGTGATCAGCCAGCTCCCGAGAGGCCGACTATGTACCTCCGCATCGCCTTGAGCGCATCGCTCGCGCTGATCCTCGGCGTGGCCGTCCTGACTGCTGCCGCCGCGCTCACGCCCCAGCACGCCGACGCGTTCGCCCGGAAGGTCGCGATCATCTCGCAGCAGGGCACGCTCGTCGCGCGTACGGCCGCCGCACGGCGCACGCCGGTCAGCGAGAGCGAGCTCAATTCGTGGTTCGCGTATCGCGCGACGCCCGCTGCTGCCGGTCGGCGTGACCGAGCCGCAGATCACCATCGTCGGCGACGGGCAAAGTCAGCGGCGCGGCGACGGTCGATCTCGATGCGGTGGCCAAGACGAAGCGCACGCGGCTCGCTGATCGATCCCTGGAGTCTGCTCGGCGGCCGCCTGCCGGTCACGGTCAGCGGCGTACTGCACACGCAGAACGGGCAGGGCCGCTTCGAGCTGCAGCAGGCGGCCGTCTCCGGCGTGCCGATTCCGAAGATCGATCCTGCAGGAGCTCGTCTCGTACTACTCGCGAACCGCGGAGGATCCGCGGGGCATCGACCTCGACGACCCGTTCGCGCTGCCGGCCGGCATCCGGCAGATCGAAGTCGGACAAGGTCAGGCCGTCGTCATTCAGTAGCAAGGCACAATGCTCAATGCTCAATGCTCAACACGATGCTCAACTAGGCACGGGCGCCTTGGCGTTGAGCATTGGGCATCGAGCATTGAGCCTTGGTTGACGTCCTCGCCACACCGCTCCAGTTCCTGAAAGGCGTCGGTCCGCGGAAGGCCGCGGACCTGAAGCGCGCCGGCCTCGTCACCGTCGAAGATCTGCTGTATCGGCTGCCGTTCCGCTACGAGGACCGCAGCCGGATGCAGCCGATCGCCTCGCTGCGGCCCGGCACCAAGGCGGCGGTGCTCGGCGAGATCAAGTCCGCCAACGTCGCGGTCACGCGCCGACGCGGCTTCAAGATCTTTCACGCCGTGCTCGGCGACGCGAGCGGCGCCATCCGCTGCACGTGGATGAACCAGGCCTTCCTCGCCGACATCCTCAAGCCGCATCTGCAGGTCGTCGATCTTCGGCGACGTCAAGCTCGACTCGACCGGCCTGCACTTCCTGAACCCCGAGTACGAGCTCGTCGCGGACGACCTGTCGAGCGTGCACACCGGGCGCATCGTGCCGTTCTACGAGAAGACCGGCACGGTCACGCCGAACATGCAGCGGCGGCTGGTGCGGCAGGCGCTCGATCAGCTGCCGGCGGAGATTCCCGATCCGCTGCCGGCCGGATCTGCGCGCGCGCCTGCAGCTCGATGCCGCGGCGCGCCGGCGCTCGAGGAGTCGCACTTTCCGCCGAACGACGCGTCGGTCGAGGTGCTGAACGCCTTCCGCACGCCGGCGCAGCGGCGGCTGATCTTCGAGGAGTTCTTTCTCTTCCAGATCGGCCACGCCTGGCGGCGTCACGCGAGCGAGCACCGAGCTGAAGCCGTTCGTGCCGGTGGTCGACGATCGCATCCGCGCGTCGGCGGCGAAGGTGCTGCCGTTCAAGCTGACGCCCGGGCAGCGGCAGGCGGTGAAGGAGATCGTCGACGACATGCTGCGGCCGCAGCCGATGCACCGCCTGCTGCAGGGCGACGTCGGCGCCGGCAAGACGATCGTCGCGCTGCTCGCGGCGATCGTCGCGATGGAGAACGGCCTGCAGGTGGCGTTCATGGCGCCGACCGAGATCCTCGCCGCGCAGCACTACGGCAACATCGCGCGGCTGCTGGCGTCGTCGCGATTCCGCGTCGATCTGCTGACCGGCAGCACGCCGGGTCTGCACAAGCACACGCTGCTCGCCAACATCGAGCGCGGCACGACGAACCTCGTCGTCGGCACGCACGCGCTGGTGCAGGAGCAGGTCACGTTCCACAAGCTCGGGCTCGTCGTCATCGACGAGCAGCATCGCTTCGGCGTCGCGCAGCGCGCGGCGCTGCGCGCCAAGGGGCTGCGTCCCGACGTGCTGCTGATGACGGCGACGCCGATTCCGCGCACGCTGGCGCTGACCGACTACAGCGAGCTCGATGTCTCGAAGATTCCCGGACCTGCCGCCGGGCCGCAAGCCGGTGACGACGCTGGGTCAAGCCCGAGTCGCGGCGCGACGAGATCTACCAGCTGATTCGCGAGCAGCTCGACGCCGGCCGGCAGGCGTACATCATCTATCCGCTGGTCGAGGAGTCCGAGAAGATCGATCTGAAGTCGGCGACCGAGATGGCCGATCACCTGCAGGCGGAAGTGTTCCCGGCGTACCGCGTCGCGCTGCTGCACGGCCGCATGAAGCAGGACGCGAAGGACCGCGTGATGCACGCGTTCGCGGCCGGCCGCATCGCACATGCTCGTCTCGACGACCGTCGTCGAAGTCGGCGTCGACGTGCCGAACGCGTCGATCATGGTCGTCGAGCACGCCGAGCGATTCGGCCTGTCGCAGCTCCATCAGCTGCGCGGCCGCGTCGGCCGCGGTCAGTGGGAGTCGCGTTGCATCCTGCTGTATCAGGCGCCGTGGACCGACGACGCGCGCGAGCGGCTGAAGGCGATGGCGTCGACGACCGACGGCTTCGTGATCGCCGAACGCGACCTCGAGCTGCGCGGGCCGGGCGACTTCTTCGGCACGCGGCAGTCGGGACTGCCGAAGCTGCGCACCGGCGATCTCGTGCGCGATCGCGACATCATGGAGGACGCGCATCGCGAGGCGCGCGCGCTCGTCGAGCGCGGCGCGCTCACGCCGGAGCTGATCGCGTTCGTCGCAGCAGCACTGGCAGGAGCAGTTCGGGCTGATTGAGGTTGGTTGACGTTGCGAACTCGGCGCAAGTCACGAACTGGGCGTCTGGAGCGTCGGGCGTCGAATGTAGGCACGTGCGCATCATTGCCGGCCGTCTGAAGGGACGCCGCCTCAAGGCGCCCGACCTGGGACGGCCTGCGGCCGACGTCGGACAAGCTGCGCGAGACGCTCTTCAACATCCTGGCGCCGCGGATCGACGGCGCGCGCGTGCTCGACGGCTTCGCCGGCACCGGCGCGGTCGGCATCGAGGCGCTCAGCCGCGGCGCTGCGCATGTCACGTTCGTCGAGCAGGATCGCCGCGCGGTGGCGCTGATCGACGGAGAACCTCGCGGCGTGCGGCGTGGAGGGGGGCTATACTATCGACCGTGGCGATGCCGCCACCGTGCTGCCGGGCCTGGGCGCGAGCGCGTTCGATCTGATCCTGCTGGATCCGCCGTACGACATCACGACCATGACCGCGGTGCTCGACGCCGTCGGCCCGGGCGCTGGCGCCGGACGGCCTGGTGGTGCTCGAGCACGCGACGCGCCGCGAGCCAGAGCCGTCCGCGTCGCTCGAGCCGGTGCGGCGGCGTGAAGTCGGGTGACAGCACGCTGACGTTCTTCGCGACGCGCACTGCGAGGCCGACCTGGACCGAGCCTCGAGTGACATGTCTCGCCCGCCGGCCGGCCGCCTCGCCGTCTTCCCGGGCTCGTTCGATCCGCTGACCAACGGTCACGTGGACATCATCCTGCGCAGCGCGCATCTGTTCGAGCGCATCGTCGTCGCGGTGCTCGTCAACCCGGACAAGAAGCCGCTGTTCACGCGCGGACGAGCGCGTCGGCATCATCCGCGAGGTGTTCCGCGAGTACCCGAACGTCGAGGTCGAGACCTTCGACGGGCTGCTCGTGGACTACGCGCGGCGCCGGCGGGCGAGCGCGATCGTCCGCGGCATTCGCGCGGTGTCGGACTTCGAGTACGAGTTTCAGATGGCGCTGATGAACCGCCATCTCGAGCCGATGCTCGAGACCGTGTTCATGATGCCGGCCGAGCAGTACACCTATCTGAGCTCGCGGCTGATCAAGGAAGTGTTCAGCCTCGGCGGCGACGTGAGCGGCCTCGTGCCGCCGGCGGTCGAGCAGTGGATGCGGCGGAAGCAAGAGCAGGAAGTCAGGAGCTCAGGCGGCAGGGGATAGGGCATGTTTGCACAGCGACTGGCGCAGGTGTCGGTATCGGCGACGCTGAAGGTGGCGGCCGAGGCCGAGCGGCTGCGGCGCGCGGGCCACAACGTCGTCGACTTCAGCGCCGGGGAGCCGGACTTTCCGACGCCCGAGCACGTCAAGGCCGCCGGCAAGGCGGCGATCGACGCGAACTTCACGCGCTACACCGCCGGCGCCCGGCATTCCCGAGCTGCGTCAGGCGATCTGCGCCAGATACAAGCAGGACTACGGCGTCGACGATCACGCGCGCCGGAAGTGCTGATCACCGTCGGCGGCAAGCAGGCGCTCTTCAACGCCGCGCTGGCGCTGTTCGATCCGGGCGACGAAGTGATCACGCACGCGCCGTACTGGCCGACGATTCCCGAGCAGGTGAAGCTCGATGGGCGCGGTGCCGGTGATCGTCTCGACGCGGTCGAGGACGGGTTCGCGGTGCACGCCGACGCGGTCATCGCCGCGATCACGCCGAAGACGAAGGCGATCATCCTCAACTCGCCCGGCAATCCGACGGGCGCGCTGATCGACGAAGCGCGCCGTCGCGGCGATCGCCGATGTCGCGGCGGCGCGAGGCATCTGGATCATCGTCGACCTGTGCTACGAGCAGCTGATCTACGAGCCGGTGCCGCACAACCTGCCGAAGGTGCTGTTCGATCGGCATCGCGATCGCACGGTGATCGCCGGCTCGGCGTCGAAGGCGTATGCGATGACCGGCTGGCGCTGCGGCTGGACGATCGCGCCGAAGGAGCTGACGGCGGCGTTCAACATGATTCAGGGACAGTCGACGTCGAACATCACGTCGATCACGCAGAAGGCGGCGCTGGCGGCGGTCACCGGCTCGCAGGACGCGGTGACGACGATGCTCGACGAGTATCGCGTGCGGCGCGACAACATCCACGCCTGGCTGACGGCGAATCCCGGGCATCCGGTGCGTGAAGCCGAAGGGCGCGTTCTATCTGTTTCCCGACATCTCGCGGTCTGCTGTCCGCCGGACGGCGTGGCGACGTCCGCCGACTTCGCGCAGGCGCTGCTCGAGAAGGAGCACGTCGTCGTGACGCCGGGCGAGGCGTTCGATGCGCCGGGCTACCTGCGCATCTCGTACGCGACGTCGATGGAGCAGCTGCGCGAGGGCGCGACGCGCATCCTGCGGTTCGCCGAGTCGCTGCAGCCGGCCAGGGCGACGGCTTCACACTGATCGACGACACACCGAGGCACAGAGGCACTGAGGATCACGGATCACATCGCTGCTGCGCTGCGCGGGATAGTCGGCGACGCCGCACGTGCTCTCCGACCAGCCGTCACTGACGGCACATGCCGCGGATGCCCTCGGGCAGGGGCATCTCCCCGATCTCGTCGTCGTTCCCGGGTTCCACATCCGAGATTGCCGCGATCGCCCGGCTCTGCAACGAGCACCGCGTGCCGCTCGTCGTGCGCGGCGCCGGCACCGGCTACACCGGCGGTGCGGTGCCGACCAGCGGCGGCGTCGTGCTGTCGATGGAGCGGCTGAATCGGATCCTCGAGATCGACGAGGCTGAATCTGCTCGCCGTCGTCGAGCCGAACGTCATCACCGGCGACCTGCAGCGTGCCGTCGAGGCGCGTCGGCCTGTTCTATCCGCCCGATCCGGCCAGCCTCGAGACGTCGTCGATCGGCGGCAACGTCGCCGAATGCGCGGGCGGACCGCGCGCGTTCAAGTACGGCACGACGAAGCGCTACGTGCTGGCGCTCGAAGCGGTGCTGCCGACCGGGGAGATCGTCCACACCGGCTCGAAGGCGGTGAAGAACGTCGTCGGCTACGACCTGACGCAGCTGCTCGTCGGCTCCGAAGGGACGCTGGCGATCATCACGAGGATCACGCTGCGGCTGATTCCGAAGCCGCCGGCGCGCGCGACGCTGTCGGCGTCGTTCGCGGACGTCCGGCAGCGCCGTCGATGCGGTGAGCGCGCTGATCGCCCGCCGCGCGGTTCCGGCGGCGATCGAGCTCATCGACGAGGATTCGCTGCGCGCCGTCGAGATGCATGTCGGGCGAGCGGTTGTGCGCGAGGCGGGCGGGAGCGCTGCTCATCGTCGAGTGCGACGGCACGCCGGCGGCGGTCGAGGAGGAGATCGCCGCGTCGTCGCAGGCGTGCGCCGAGACCGGCGCGCTCGCGGTCACGCGCGCCGCGACCGACGCCGAGCGCGATGCGCTCTGGGAGGTGCGCCGGCAGGTGTCGCTGGCGCTTGCGGGCCACCGGGCTGCTGAAGATCAACCACGACGTCGTGGTGCCGCGCGGGCGCGTGCCGGAGCTGTTCGACGTCATTGCCGATCTCAAGCGGCGGCACAGCGCTGCGAGATCGCCTCGTTCGGCCATGCCGGCGACGGCAACATTCACGTCAACCTGATGGTGAATCGCGACGACCCGGCAGGAGCGCGCGCGGGCGGCGCAGGCCGAGCGCGAGCTGTTCGAGCGCGTCGTCGCGCTCGAAGGCTCGATCAGCGGCGAGCACGGCATCGGCTTCGCCAAGGCGCGCTATCTGTCGATCGAGCTCTCCCCCGAGGAGATCGCGCTGATGAAGCGGGTCAAGACGGCGTTCGATCCGAACAGGATCCTGAATCCGGGAAGATCTTTCCGTAGCCGATCGCAGACGCAGGCTTACCGGTTCGTCACCAGCGATACCATCTCGATCTCCTTGGTCGGATCGGGCTGCAGCAACGTCCGAAGCCGAATGTTCGCGGTGTTCAGATATCGAGCCTCGCCCAGCGTCTTCGAGCGTGATGCCGGACGCGGCTCCGACCGCCGCAGATCCGCCGAGCGAAGCGACCAGCAGCACGCGCTGCGGCGATTGCAGGAACGTGCGCGCCTGCTCGACGTCAAGAGCTGCATGCGCGGCACGCCGGTGTAGAACCCGAGATTGCGCGTGAACACGTCGAGGACGCCGATCGGCTCGCTCGCCGACACGGTTGGATCGAATCAGCGCCGCCATCTGTTCCACCGCCTCGGGACGACTGCCGGCCAGTGCGCCGAACTACGCGACACCAGGACCAGCGACGCCGGCGACGCTCGGCACGACTGGCAGGACTCGCCACGACGAGGTCGCCGCGATGCCGGCGAGCGCGATCGCCGAGCAGCCGAACAGACACACGGCGATCCACGTCGCCGCGGATAGGCGTTGATGAAGCAGCGGCTCCATGCGCACGAACAGCAGGGCGAGCACGCGCATAGACGCCGCGGTGATCCACGTGGCTGCGGCACAGCAGACGGTCTCGTTCGTGTCCGAGTCCGCTCGACGATGCCGCGCGCGACGAAGACAGCAAGCGGCGGGAGGACCGGCAGGATGTAGCGAGGCTGTTTGCCGATCGAGATGGTGAAGAACAGGAGCGGCATGACCGCCCAGAGGAGCAGTCGCCAGTCGCCGTCGTCGAGCCGCAGTGTTCGCCGGCGCAGACGCCGGCGAGACGCATCGACGCAGAAGGCGACGAGATACACCGACCACGGCATCAGCCCGCCGAGCAGGACCGGGAGATAGAACCAGAACGGCCGCGCGTCGTTGAAGCGCTCGGTCGTGAATCGCTCGAGGTTGTCGGCGACGAAGAAGCTCTGGAAATACGCGTTGCCGTGCTCGAGCCACATCGCGACATACCAGGGCAGACCGACGATGCGCCGCCGTCAGCGGCCGCGACGGCAATCCCTCGCGACATCGAGGTGCAGACGCCGCCGCTCCCGCCAGGCGATCGGCAGCAGCACGACGGCCGGAACGACGAGCGCAACCGGGCCCTTCATCAGAAAGCCGGCGCCCGGCGCCGAAGCCTGCGAGCACCCACCATTTCATCGCGGTGGCCGGTCCAGCAGGACCGGCCCTACGCTGGTCGGCCGCGTCGACAGCGCGCAACGCCGCCCAGATCCCGAGCGTGATGCAGAAGGTGAGCGGCAGATCGGGCAGTGCCGCACGTGCCATGGAGAAGTAGCCATAGCTCGTGGCGACGACAGCCCCGGTCAAGCCAGGCCGACGTCGAGTCGTCCGGTCATCTGGCGTGCGATCGCCCACGCCAGCAGCACGAGTCCGACGCCCGACAGCGCAGACCACAGACGCGCCGAGAATTCGGTCGGCCCGGTGACGAGATACGTGGCCGACGTCAGCCAGTAGTAGAGGACCGGCTTCTCCCAGCGGTTCTGATAGTTGAATCGCGGCGTCAGCCAGTCGCCGCTCTCGACCATCTCGCGCGACGCCTCGGCGTAGTACGCCTCGTCGGCGTCGGTGATCGCCTGACGTCCGAGGCCGAGGAAGAACGTGAAGAAGGAAAGCAGCAGGAGGGTCGCCAGCGACAGGCGACGGTTGGACGACACCCCTCGACGTGCTCGCCCCTCGACAGGCTCGGGGCGACCCCGAGCGGAGTCGAATGGTCGGGGCTCGCAGAGCGAGAATCGAACGGCACGGGCACGATTGTACGCTGCGATAATGACCGACATGCCCAAGACGGTCGCCATCGTCGGTGCCTCGAACGACAGACACAAGTTCGGCAACAAGGCGCTGCGGGCGTTTCAGGCCGAAGGCCACACCGTGATCCCGATCAACCCGCACGAAACGCAGGTCGAGGGCATGAAGGCGTACGCATCGGTGCTCGACGTGCCCGGGCCAGATCGACATGGCGACGGTGTACGTGCAGCCGGAGATCGCGACGGCGCTTGCTCGACGAGTTCGAGCGAAAGCAGATCCCGGAGATCTGGATCAATCCCGGCGCCGAAGACGATGAGTTGATGGCGGAAGCGGCGCGGCGCGGGCTCAACGTCATCTACGCGTGCAGCATCGTCGCCATCGGGCGAGTCACCGTCACAATTTCCGTGAGGCGATCCGTGACAACTATCCGACTGCGGAAGAACGGCCCGTACGTGATCGACACCGACGACGTGCGGGTGATCGACTGGAATGGCGTGGAGTACGCGATCGACCGGCGTCCGATCGCGCTGTGCCGGTGCGGGGCCTCGACGCGCAAGCCGTTCTGCGACGGCACGCACTCGAAGATTGGATTCGCCGCGGGCGAGGCGGCTGCCGGACCGGCGGCAGCCGACGCGCCCGCAGACTCCTGAATCGGGCTACTTCACTTCGACGCGGACGCTGTAGGGCGACGAGAGGGCGGTGTTCAGCTCGGTCCCTTCCGCCAGCTCCACGTCGCGGCCGCGCGTCGCGAGCACCGTGCCCGCGCCAGCGCGCGCCGCCGATGGCCGCACCCTTCGCGGCGCCGCTCGCGCCGCCGACGATGCCGCCGATCACCGCGCCGATGCCGGCGCCGACGCCGACCTTCGTCGCGTCCTCGCTCTTGGTCGCCTCACCCTCGAAGGTCAGGGCGTTGGTGCGGAACGGATCGCGCTGACCGTTGACCTGCACCTCGGTGAAGCGAATCACCAGACGCGAGCGGCCTTTCACGCGGCCGGCACGCTCGACTTCGATCACGTCGCCGTGCAGCGTCGCGCCGGCGGGCACGACGGTGAAGCCATCGACCACAATCGGCTGACGCAGGCGGGCCGTCACCGGCGTCTCGACCTTCGCGGTCTCGCTCGAGAGCGGCGTGATGAGCGACGCCGACAGCGCCGGTGCCAACCGGTGCGCTCACATCGCGGTAGACCGGCTTCGGCGGCTCGGCCGGCCGCGGCGGCGGCGGCGCGACGTTCGACGGAGCCGGTGGCTGTTCGACGGACCGACTTGGGGCAGCCGATTGCCGAGGAACGGACGGACGCGGCGCAGGAGCGGCCGGGGGAGGCGCAGCTGGAGCTACCGCGGGCGGCGCTTCTGCCGGCGGCGCTGGTTCCGCAGCGGGCGCCGGTGCAGCGGCCGGAGTCTCCGGATTCTGTGGCGTCTCGTTGCTGCTGCCTCCGCACCCGGTCGCCAGGGCCGCGCTGAGCAGGACAACGGACATCAAATGCTTGGTCATCGTCTCTTCTCCCTCAGCGAGGGGAGTTCAAGGATCGGGCCGTCAGAATCCCACGCCAAGGTCAGCCGTTTTGCGCAGCCTACGCCCGGCGCGGTCGACAGTTCCGGAAGGAATTGCACAGTTCCGGGTCCTCGCAGCCGGACATTACGGATGCTTATCTTGTCCGAACGACTATCAATTTGACTGATATGACCCGACAAGGCACACTGGGCGGGTATGGCATTCGAACGAACTGGGGCACAGATCATCTGGGAGTGTCTCGTCCATGAGGGCGTGACCACGGTGTTCGGTTATCCCGGGCGGTGCGATCCTGCCCGCGTACGACGCGATGCTGGATTACCCGATTCGCCACGTCCTGGTTCGGCACGAGCAGGGCGCGTCACACATGGCCGATGGGTACGCCCGGGCCGGCGGCGGGGTCGGCGTCGCGATTGCGACATCAGGTCCGGGTGCGACCAATCTCGTGACCGGCATCGCGACCGCGCATGATGGACTCGGTCCCGATCGTGTGCATCACCGGCCAGGTGCCGAGCAAGCTGATTGGCTACGACGCGTTCCAGGAAACCGACATCACCGGCATCACGCTGCCGATCACCAAGCACAGCTATCTGGTGACGCGCGTCGAAGACATCATGCCGGCGATCAAGGAAGCCTTCCACCTCGCCAAGTCGGGGCGTCCGGGTCCGGTGCTCGTGGACATCACGAAGGACGCGCAGCAGGCGAAGACGAACTGGGACTGGGATGCGACGCCGGTAAAGATGCGCGGCTACCGCCCGAAGCTGACGATCGCCGAAGAGCCAGATGGCGAAGGCCGTCGAGTTGATCAAGGCGTCGAAGAAGCCGGTCATTCTCGCGGGCCAGGGCATTCTGCAGAGCGGCGCGATGAAGGAAGTGCGTCAGTTCGCCGAGCGCATCAACGCGCCGGTGGCGCATGACGCTGCTCGGGCTCGGCGGGTTCCCGGCCAGCCATCCGCTCAACATCGGCATGATGGGCATGCACGGCGAAGCGTGGGTGAACCACGCCATCCAGGAAGCCGACCTGCTCCTCGCCTTCGGCATGCGGTTCGACGATCGCGTCACCGGCAACATCAAGACCTACGCGCTGAACGCCAGGAAGATTCACATCGACATCGACCCGTCAGAGATCAACAAGAACGTGACGGCGGACGCCGCGATCGTCGCTGACCTCCGTCATGCGCTCAAGGATCTGCTCGACGTCGTGGAGCCCGGCGATCACAGCCAGTGGCTGAAGTACATCGGCTCGATGAAGGGCGATTCGGCCGTGCGCGACATCCAGGCGCTGCCCGACAACGGCCACCTCTACGCGCCGCACGTGATCAACGACATCTGGCGCCTGACCGAAGGCAACGCCATCGTCGCGACCGACGTCGGCCAGCATCAGATGTGGGAAGCGCAGTACTACCATCACGAGAAGCCGCGGACGCTCATCACGTCGGGCGGCCTCGGCACGATGGGCTTCGGGCTGCCGGCGGCGATCGGCGCGAAACTGGCGCGGCCCGATGCGGAAGTCTGGGCGATCGTCGGCGACGGCGGCTTCCAGATGACGGCCGCCGAACTGTCCACCGCCGCGCAAGAGGGCGTCAAGGTGAACGTGGCCGTGATCAACAACGGCTACCTCGGCATGGTGCGTCAGTGGCAGGAGTTCTTCTACGAACGGCGCTACGCGGCGACGCCGCTGCGCAGCCCGGACTTCGTGAAGCTGGCGGAAGCGCATGGCCTGCTCGGACTGCGAGCGGAGAAGCGTCCGCGAGGTCGCCGACGTGGTCAGGCAGGCGCGCGAGGCCGAGGGCACCGTGCTGATCGACTTCAGGGTCGAGCAGGAAGACAGCGTGTACCCGATGGTTCCGGCCGGCGCCGACCTCGACGCGATGATCCGCCGGCCGCAGCAGCCACCGAGCGTCCTGGTCGAGACCGCCGCAGATCCCAACTAGCGGCGCGCTCATGGAGTCGAAATGCACCATACGTTAGTGGCGCTGGTCGAAGACAAGCCCGGCGTCCTCAATCGCGTCGCGTCGTTGTTCCGGCGCCGCGCCTTCAACATCGAGTCGCTGACCGTCGGCCGCACCGACGTGCCCGGCATCTCGCGCATGACGATCGTCATCGACAGCGACCAGGTCAGCGCCGACCGCGTCACGGCCTACCTCTACAAGCTGGTCAACGTGCTGCAGGTCGAGGATCTGCGCGACGTGCCGGCCGTGGCGCGCGACCTCGCGCTGGTCAAGGTCGCTGTCGCCGGCCACGATCGCGCTCAGCTGCTGCGCGTCGTCGACGAGACGCGCGCGCACATCGTGGATACCGGCGAGCAGACGATGACGCTCGAGATCACCGGTGAGCCGCCGCACGTGGACGCGGTGATTTCCCGGCTCGAGCCGCTCGGCATCATCGA
Source organism: uncultured Acidobacteriota bacterium (assembly GCA_963728305.1). Lineage (GTDB taxonomy): Bacteria > Acidobacteriota > Vicinamibacteria > Vicinamibacterales > UBA2999 > Gp6-AA40. Next base: position 68,026 of record CAVSKE010000016.1, on the reverse strand, counting down.
GATGGTGCGCACCGGCCAGGTCGCGATGCGCCGTGGCGACGTCGCGCTGTCTGCGACACAGTATTCGTAGAAGTACGCACAAGGCACAATGCCGAATGCTCAAGGCTCAATGACTAACGCTTGAGCATTGGGCATTGCGCCTTGAGCGTTGGGCATTTGTAGGAGAAGCAATGGCAACGATGTTTTACGACAAGGACGCGGACATCGAGCTGATTCGCGCGCGCAAGGTGGCGGTGATCGGCTACGGCTCGCAGGGCCACGCGCACGCGCTCAACCTTCAGGACAGCGGCGTCGACGTCGTCGTCGGGCTGCAGGCCGGCAGCAAGTCGGCGGAGAAGGCGAAGACGGCCGGCCTGAAGGTGCTGAGCGTCGCCGACGCGTCGAAGTGGGCCGACGTGATCATGGTGCTGATCCCCGATCAGCATCAGGCGCGCGTCTACAAGTCGGACATCGCGCCGCACCTCACCGCCGGCAAGATGCTGATGTTCGCGCACGGCTTTGCCATCCGCTTCAACTGGATCGTGCCGCCCGCGGACGTCGACGTCACGATGGTCGCGCCGAAGGCGCCGGGCCATCGCGTGCGCGAAGTCTTCAAGGAAGGCGCCGGCACGCCCGGCCTCCTGGCGGTGCACCAGGACGTCAGCGGCAAAGGGCAGGCCGACGGCGCTGTCGTACGCGCGCGCGATCGGCTGCACGCGCGCCGGCGTGATCGAGACGACCTTCGCCGAGGAGACCGAGACCGATCTGTTCGGCGAGCAGGCGGTGCTGTGCGGCGGCACGAGCGCGCTGGTCAAGGCGGGATTCGAGACGCTTGATCGAGGCCGGCTATCAGCCGGAGGTCGCCTACTTCGAGTGCCTCCACGAGCTGAAGCTGATCGTCGATCTGATGTATCGCGGCGGCCTGCAGTACATGCGCTACTCGATCAGCGACACCGCCGAGTACGGCGACTACACCGCCGGCCCGAAGATCGTGACCGCTGAAACGAAGAAGGCGATGAAGCAGATCCTGAAGGACATCCAGGCTGGCAAATTCGCCAAGAACTGGATTGCCGAGGACGAGAGCGGCTATCCGAACTTCAAGCAGATGCGGGAGCAGGACGCAACCACCCGATCGAGATCGTCGGCGCGAAGCTGCGCGACATGATGCCGTTCCTCGGATCCCGTGAAGTTGCCTCAGCCCGCGACCGTTCTGATGAACAAATACTCATCCCGCGTCACGCAGCCTCGCAGCCAGGGCGCGTCGCAGGCGATGCTCTACGGCATCGGCCTGACCGACGCCGACCTGCAGAAGGCCCAGGTCGGCATCTGCAGCATGTGGTACGAGGGCAACACCTGCAACATGCACCTCGATCGGCTGGCGGCGCAGCGTCAAGGAAGGCGTGCAGGCGGCGGGTCTGGTCGGCCTGCGCTTCAACACCGTCGGCGTGAGCGACGGGTTGTCGATGGGCACCGACGGCATGAGCTACTCGCTGCCGTCGCGCGACCTGATTGCCGACTCGATCGAGACGGTCATGGGCGCGCAGTGGTACGACGCGCTGATCACCGTCCCGGGCTGCGACAAGAACATGCCGGGCAGCGTCATCGCGATGGCGCGACTCAACCGGCCGTCGCTGATGGTCTACGGCGGAACCATCCGCGCCGGCTTCGCACAGGGCAAGCCGCGCGACATCATCTCGGCGTTTCAGTCGTACGGCGAGTATCTGGCCGGCACGATCACCGACGAGCAGCGCCTCGACATCGTGCGTCACGCGTGTCCGGGCGCGGGCGCCTGCGGCGGCATGTACACGGCCAACACGATGGCGGTGGCCATCGAGGCGCTGGGACTGTCGCTGCCGTACAGCTCGTCGCTGCCGGCCGAAGATCCAGGCAAGGCCGACGAGTGCCGTCGCGCCGGCGCCGCCGCGCGCATGCTGCTCGAGCGCGATCTCAAGCCGCGCGACATCCTGACGCGGAAGTCGTTCGAGAACGCCATGATGATGATCATGGCGGTGGGCGGGTCGACCAACGCCGTCCTGCACCTGCTCGCGATCGCCAAGGCGGCACATGTCCATCTGGAGCTGGCCGACTTCCAGCGAGCCAGCGATCGCGATGCCGCTGCTGGCCGATCTCAAGCCGAGCGGCACGTACGTGCAGGAGGATCTGCACGCGGTCGGTGGCACGCCGGCGGTGATGAAGTACCTGCTCGAGCGTGGATTCCTGCACGGCGACTGCGATGACGGTCACCGGCAAGACGCTGGCCGAGAACCTCGCCGACGCCGCGCCGCTGAAGACCGGCCAGCAGATCATCCAGCCGCTCGAGAATCCGGTGAATCCGCGCGGGCACATTCGAATCCTGCACGGCAATCTCGCGCCCGAGGGCTCGGTCGCCAAGATCACCGGCAAGGAAGGCGAGCGCTTCTCCGGTCCGGCGAAGGTGTTCGATTCGGAGGAAGCGATGCTGGCCGGCCTGGAGAAGAAGGAGATCGCCAAGGGCGACGTGGTCGTGATTCGCTACGAGGGACCCGAAGGGCGGACCGGGCATGCCGGAGATGCTGACGCCGACGTCGGCGATCATGGGCGCCGGTCTCGGCAAGGACGTCGCGCTGCTGACCGACGGACGCTTCTCAGGCGGATCGCACGGCTTCATCATCGGCCACATCACGCCCGAGGCGCAGGACGGCGGTCCGATCGCACTGGTCCGCGACGGCGATCGGATTACGGTTGACGCGGAGGCGTGCGAGCTGAGCGTGGATGTCAGCGACGCTGACATGGCGGCACGAAAGAAGGCGTGGAAAGCCCCCGCTCCAAAAGCGTCGAGCGGGGTGCTTGCCAAGTATGTGCGGCTGGTGAGGTCAGCTTCCGAAGGGTGCGTAACGGATTAGGACTCTTTCGGCGCCGCCTTCTTGCGCGTTCGCTTCGGCGGTTTTCCGGGCTCGACTGTCGATGAGCGTTCGAGCTTGACCATCGACGTCGAGAAGCGGCGGATGCCGTGCTCGTCGAAGTCGATCACCGTGTGATATTCGTCCACCAGCCGGATCGTGCCGGTACCGGTACTGCGGCTGCAAAACTCGGTCACCAATCACGTAGCCTCGCACGTCGGTCTCCTTTCCTTGGGATTGATTGCGCGCACGGCACCCGTACGCGAAAAAGTCACCGGGCGCAGCGCGAAGCCGCGCCCGTCATGACGATTACCAGCGCGGCTCACTGCGCCGCGAAGGACCGCGTGAGTTGAAGCCACCGCCGCCACCCCCTGAGCGCGGCACCTGCGGCCTCGCTTCGTTGACCGTCAGACGTCGTCCGCCGAACTGGTGATCGTTGAGTTCGGCAATGGCCTTCTGCGCGTCGTCATCGCTGGCCATTTCGACGAAGGCAAAGCCGCGCGCACGGCCCGTATCACGGTCGCGCATGACGGTCACCGTTTCGACCGCGCCGGCCTGGCCGAAGAGCTCCTGCAGCTCCTGTTCGTTGGTTTCGTAGGGGATATTTCCGACGTATAGCTTGCGACTCATTGCACTGCACTCCTGCATCCGGTGGGGATGCGGCCCCGCGGACTGCGGGGCGTGACGAAAACCCAGCCTGAGCGACTGTCGCTCGGCTCAACTGCATGCAGGAAGATCAGAGCGGAACTCGTCGGATCGACACTGACGCGACTAAGCGGTGGGCTAAGCTTCCAGACGTGGGTGAGTATACACGGACACACCAAGACTTGCGCCAGGTCGGACAAAAGTCCTTATTTTGCAGCGATCTAGTGCTGAGGTAACGGGGAAAAATCGGTGTCCCCGCCCCGGGTTATGACGGTAGTCGAAAGCGCCCGTCGGGCGTTTGCCTGAGGAACCCTTCCTGGACGAGACGGGTCAGCAGCCGGCCGCACTCGTCCGGGTTGATCTGGAACAACCGCGCGGCTTGCTGAACGGTCGGAGAGAACCCGCGCATCTCCACGAACTCGCAGCGCACGCGCGCTTCGACGTCGCCATGCACCGATGAGGCTGAAGCACGACGGTAGTTGAGCGTGGGAATCGAGAGTGGCCTTGGTGTGACGTCGAGTGAGTCGCGGTGTCGCGTCGCTTTCGGAGCATTGGAAGACATAGGGCTTCCTCCGAAGGGCAGAGAGGTGTATAGAAATCGACGATACGCCTCGACTCGCATCGCGTCAAGTCACAGTTTGGGTGTCGATTCAGTGAACGCCTGGAGGAAGAGGTGTCTTTTCCGCAGCTTCAGCCGCGTGCGGGGCGGGCTCGTGGACGCCAAGCATCGCACGGAGCTCATCACCTTCCATCACTTCGATGTCGAGCAGCCGGCGTGTCACGCTTTCGAGCAGATCGCGTTTCTCGGTAAGGATGCGGCGCGCGTTGCCGTGCGCGTCGGTCATGATGCGCTTGACCTCGGCGTCGATCAGACGCGCGGTGTCTTCGGCGTAGGCGCCGCGTTCGGGACCAACCGGGATGTCGAGGAAGCGGCCGCGCTTGGGGTTGTCGTAGTGAATCGCGCCAAGCGCCTCGCTCATTCCCCATTCGGTGACCATCGATCGCGCGATGTCGGTGGCGCGCTGCAGGTCGTTTTGCGCGCCGGTGGAAATCTCGTCCAGCGCCAGCTCTTCGGCGCTGCGCCCCCCGAGCAGGACGGCCAGCTGCGCGAGCAGCTCGCGCCGCTGCATCAGATACCGATCCTCGAGCGGCAGCTGCATCGTGTAGCCGAGCGCGCCAAACCCGCGCTGCACGATTGAGATCTTGTGCACGGGATCCATGCCCGGGATCGACGTGGCGACGATCGCATGGCCGGACTCGTGATACGCGACGATCTCCCGCTCACGCTGGCTCATGACGCGCTTCTTCTCGAGACCGGCGATGAGGCGATCGATCGCTTCGTCGAAGTCCGACATGTCCACGGCGGCCTTGTCCTTGCGTGCCGCCAGCAGCGCCGCCTCGTTGACCAGGTTGGCGAGATCCGCGCCGGCGAACCCGGCGGTGCGGGCGGCAATCACGCGCAGAGCGACCTGCTGGGAGAGCTTCACGTTCTTTGTGTGGATCTTGAGGATCTCCTCGCGGCCGTTGACGTCCGGCTTGTCCACCAGCACCTGGCGATCGAATCGGCCGGGGCGGAGCAGTGCCGGATCCAGCACCTCGGGACGATTGGTCGCGCCCATGATGATGATCGCCTTGCGCGAGTCGAACCCGTCCATCTCGGCGAGCAGCTGATTGAGCGTCTGCTCACGCTCCTCGTGCGAGCCCATCGGACTCTGGATACGGGCGCGGCCCAGCGCGTCGAGCTCGTCGATGAAGATGATGCACGGCGCCTTCTGTTCGGCCTGTGAGAACAGGTCGCGGACGCGGGCCGCACCGACGCCGACGAACATCTCGACGAATTCCGATCCGCTGAGACTGAAGAACGGAACCTTGGCTTCACCGGCCACGGCGCGGGCGAGCAGCGTCTTGCCGGTTCCGGGCGGGCCGACGAGCAGCACGCCTTTCGGAATGCGTCCACCAAGCACCGTGTACTTCTTCGGGTTCCTCAGGAACTCGACAATCTCCTTGAGCTCCTGCTCGGCCTCGTCCACACCGGCCACGTCGCCGAAGCTCACCTTCACATCGTCCTCGGCAAAGACGCGGTGCTTGCTGCGCGCAAATGACATGACGCCGCCTTCGGCGCCGCTGATGCGTCGTGAGAAGTAGCTCCAGATCGCGAAGATGAAGAGGAGCGGCAGCACCCAGCCAAGCACTTCGGGAATCCACCGGCTCACGAACTCGCCCGGTGTACTTCACCTCCGCGGCATCGAGCTCCTCGAGCAGCTTCGGGTCCTCGATGCGCGTCGCGGTGAAGTTCTTGGTGCCGTTGACTTCGGTCTTGTAGGTCCCGAGGATCGTCTGCTCGCCAACGGTCACGTCGGCGACACGGCCAGCACGGATCGCCTGCTTGAAATCGCTGTACGAGATCGGCTGGCCGCCCGAGGAGAGGAACCAGGTCTGCACGAGTGCCAGCAATAGCAGGGCGCCGAGCACGTACCAGATCGGTCCGCCCGGCCGGCCGGCAGCTCCCAACGTACGCCGGTCGCCGGGGCGCCGGTCTCGTGGATTCAACCCCGGAGGGGTCCTGAGGTTAGCCATGTCTACGCAGCCACCGGCGCGGTCTTTTCGAACCTGATCTCATTGTCTCCTACATCGACCAGGATGCGGTCGCCCTCGCCGAAGTCGCCCTGCAGCACACGCAAGGCGAGCGGATCGAGCACCTCGCCGCTGAATCGTGCGTTTGAGCGGCCGCGCACCGTAGCGGAGATCGTAGCCCTCGGCGACCAGGTGTCGCTTGGCCGCCTCAGTGAGATCGACGTGAATCTTCCGATCCTCGAGCCGTTTGAGCAGCGAACGGATCTGGATGTCGATGATCTGCGTCATGTGCGCAAGGCTCAGCGTGTGGAAGAAGATCACCTCATCGATCCGATTGAGGAACTCCGGCCGGAAATGCTGCTGCAGCGTCTCCATCACTTGCCGGCGCACACCTTCGGGCAGCGAGTCTGCGGCGTCGGTCGTCGACGCGGCTTCGGCGATGTACTGACTGCCCAGGTTCGACGTCATGATGATCACCGCGTTCTTGAAGTCCACGGTGCGCCCTTTGCCGTCGGTCAGCCGGCCGTCATCGAGCAGCTGGAGCAGAACGTTCAGCACCTCGGGATGCGCCTTTTCGATCTCGTCGAAGAGCACCACGGAGTACGGACGCCGCCGAACGGCTTCGGTGAGCTGACCGGCCTCCTCGTAGCCGACGTATCCGGGAGGCGCACCGATCATGCGCGAGACGGTGTGCTTCTCCTGATACTCGGACATGTCGATCCGGATCATCGCGTGCTCGTCGTCGAACAGGAATTCGGCGAGCGCGCGCGCGAGCTCGGTCTTGCCGACACCGGTCGGGCCGAGGAAGATGAAGCTGCCGAGCGGCCGATTGGGATCCTGCAGCCCCGCCCGCGCACGGCGGATCGCATTCGCGACAGCGCTGACGGCCTCGTGCTGGCCGACGACGCGTGCGTGGAGTCGTTCCTCCATGCGAATCAGCTTCTGGACCTCGCCTTCCATCAGCCGGCTCACCGGGATGTTGGTCCACTTGGCCACGACTTCGGCGATGTCCTCTTCGTCGACTTCCTCCTTGAGCATCCGATGCGTCTGCTGCAGTTGCTGCAGCTTCTCCTCCTGCTCGCGGATCTTCCGTTCGAGCTCGGGCATGCGCCCGTACTGGAGCTCGGAGGCCTTGGCGAAGTCACCCGCGCGTTCCGCGTCCTGCTTCTGACGGCGTGCCTCTTCGAGCTGCTCCTTGAGCTCGCTGCTCACACTGAATGGCGTCCTTCTCCTGTTGCCAATGCGCCTGGAGCCGCGTCTGTTCTTCCTTGAGATCGGCGAGTTCCTTTTCGAGGCGTGCCAGCCGCTCGAGTGATGCCTTGTCGGTCTCCTTGCGCAGCGCCTCGCGCTCGATCTCGAGCTGCATGATGCGCCGCGCGACTTCGTCGAGCTCCACCGGCATGGAGTCGATCTCCATGCGCAGCTTCGACGCCGCCTCGTCCATCAGGTCGATCGCCTTGTCCGGCAGGAAGCGGTCGGTGATGTAGCGGTGCGACAAGACGGCGGCCGCAACGAGTGCAGAGTCCTTGAGACGGACCTTGTGGTGAATCTCGTACCGTTCGCGCAAGCCGCGCAGAATCGAAATCGTGTCTTCGACCGTCGGCTCGCCGACGAGCACCGGCTGGAAGCGCCGTTCGAGCGCCGCATCCTTCTCGATGTGCTTGCGATATTCGTCGAGCGTCGTGGCGCCGATGGTGTGCAGCTCGCCGCGCGCGAGCATCGGCTTCAGCATCTGCGATGCGTCCATCGCGCCTTCGGCCGCCCCAGCACCGACGACGGTATGGAGCTCGTCGATGAAGAGCACGATCTTGCCCTCGGATTCGGCGATCTCCTTGAGGACGGCCTTCAACCGCTCCTCGAACTCGCCGCGATACTTGGCGCCGGCCACGAGCGCACCCATGTCGAGCGCGAAGATCTTCTTGTCCTTCAGCCCTTCGGGCACGTCGCCGCGGACGATGCGCTGCGCCAGCCCTTCGACGATGGCGGTCTTGCCGACGCCGGGCTCGCCGATGAGGACCGGATTGTTCTTGGTGCGCCGGGAGAGCACCTGAATGACGCGCCGCACCTCTTCGTCGCGGCCGATCACCGGATCGAGCTTGCCCTTGCGGGCGAGCTCGGTCAGATCGCGACCGTACCGCGCGAGCGCCTCGTAGGTCGATTCGGGATTCTGTGACGTCACGCGCTGATTGCCGCGCACCTGCGTGAGGGCCGCGTAGATCGCGTCCTTGGTAGCGCCGCTGCGCTGCAGCAACTGGGCGGCGGGGGAGCGGCCGACTTCGGTGGCCAGGGCCACGAGCAGATGCTCGGTGCTGACGAACTCGTCCTGCAGCCGCTTGGCTTCCGCCTCCGCCGAATCGAAGATCAGCTTCATGCGCGGCGAGAGACGCACGTCGCCGCCGTAGGCCTGCGGCAGGTTCTTCAGCAGCGCGCGGGCCTCCGCCTGCACCTTCGCCGGCTCGATGCTCATCTTGCGAAGGATCGACGGGACGATGCCGCCCTCCTGCTCGACGAGCGCGACGAGCAGATGCTCGGGCGTGACCTCCGAGTGGTTCTGTTCGCTCGCGAGGTTCTGCGCGGTGACGACCGCTTCCTGGGCTTTCTCCGTGTACTTGTTGAGATTCATGACCTTACGCAGCGCTGTTGTTCTTCGTCGCGCCGCCTCCGCTCAATCGCCGAAGCGCTTCGTAATGTTCGCGTTCCTCGGCTGACAGCTGCGTCGGGCAGCTGCACCTCGACGCGGGCGTACAGATCGCCCTTCTCGTCGGGCTTGCCCACGGCCGGCATGCCGTACCCCTTCAACCGGAACACCTGTCCGTTCTGTGTCAGCGCCGGAATTCGAAGTCGGGCCGGCTTGCCGGAGAGCGTCTGTACGTCCGCCTCGCCGCCGAGCACCGCCGTCGTCACCGGGACCGGCACGCGCACGTGCAGGTCGCGATCCTTCCGCTCGAACACCGGATGAGGGGTAAGACGCACGCGCAGGTAGAGATGTCCCGGCTGGCCGCCGCCGACGCCCTGTTCGCCTTCACCGCTGACGCGCACGCGTGAGCCGGTGACGACGCCGGCGGGGATCCGCACGTCGACGGTGCGGCGATGGCCGTCGTGCGTCAAGGCGAGACGCTGCGTCGTGCCGCTGTAGGCGTCCTCGAGCGACAGCTCGATCTCGTTTTCGATGTCGCGGCCTGCGCCGCTGGCGCACGCCGCCACTGCCGCGGGCGCCGCCGGCGCGGGCAGCGCCGCCGCCCATTCCGCCGCCGAAGAACGTCGTGAAGAAATCGGAGAACGGGTTCGAGTCGCCGAACAGCTCCTCCATCTCTTCCGGGGTCATCGTGCGGAAGCCGCCGCGCCCGCCGCTGCCGCCGGCGTTGAAGCCGCCGCGAACGGTGCAGCGCCGGGCTGCGCGCCGGCCTGCTCGTACATGCGCCAGTTGGCGCCGAGCTCGTCGTACTTCTTCCGCTTGTCGGGATCGCCGAGCACCTCGTAGGCCTCGTTGATTTCCTTGAACGTCGCTTCAGCGGTCTTGTCGCCCGGATTGACGTCGGGGTGGAGCTTGCGGGCCAGCTTGCGGAACGCCTGCTTGATCTCCTTCTCGGTTGCCGTCTTCGTGACGCCGAGCGTCTTGTAGTAGTCCTTGAATTCCATCTGCGCTACAGCCCGATCGCCTCGTTCAGGCGGCGAATCTCGTTGACCAGCTGCCGGCGGCCGGCGCCCGTCGTCAGCGCGTTCTCGTCCATCAGCGGACGAATCCGCTGCATGACTTCGGCCACCTGCAGCAGCCGCTGCACGCCGGCCAGGTTGATTCCGAGCTCGTCGACGAGGTGCTTGATGAGTCTCAGGCGCTCCAGTTCCTCGCGGTCGAGTACACGCGCATGCTGCCGACGGTGCGCGTCGGCTGCACCAATCCCAGCCGCTCGTACTTGCGGAGCGTCTGCGGGTGCATGCCGAGCATCTCCGCCGCCATGCTGATCAAAAAGCAGCCGTTGTTCACCTGCCATAGGTGGTTCGACACTGCTCTCAACTTGATATAGACCGAGTGTAGGCCTTGATACGATCCGTGTCAAGTTGTGACGCTGTCGCATCGAGACCGGACCCCGGTTCGGCTAGGATGGACGCAATCGCCTTGGACATCACCGGCCCCGATCTCATTACCATCGGTCTGCTCGTCGCCCTCGAAGGTCTGCTCAGCGCCGACAACGCCATGGTCCTGGCCATCCTGGTCCTCGGCCTCCCGCAAGCGCGAGCAGCGCAGGCGCTGCGCTACGGCATCATCGGCGCCTTCGCGTTCCGCATCCTCGCCATCCTGCTGGCCGTCTATCTCATCCAGGATCCGAGTGCGTGATGCTGGTCGGCGCGGCCTATCTGCTGTGGCTCGCCGTACAACCACTTCACGGGCCATGAGGAGCGGCGCGAGCGGCGGCGCCGCCAAGGCGGCCAGGCCGTGGCTCGGGCTGACGCCCGTTCTGGGCGACCGTCGTCAAGGTCGAGCTGACCGACATCGTCGTTTGCGATCGACTCGATCCTGGTCGCGGTGGCGATGTCGCCGACAAGCTCTGGGTGATCATCACCGGCGGCATCCTCGGGCGTCATCGCGATGCGGCTCGTGATCGGGCAGCTGCTCGTGCTCGTGCAACGCTATCCGGCGCTCGTCGACGGCGCGTTCATCATCATCGCGTGGGTCGGCATCAAGCTCCTGGCTCGAGTACCTGCACGACGCCGCACTACATCGCGTTCGAGATCCCGCGATGGCTGTCGCTCGGGCTGATCGTCGTGATCTTCGCGATCGCGTTCGTCTACGCGCAGATGCAGGGCCCGGTCGAGGATGTCGACGCCGTTGACGGAAAGCGCAGAGCACGTGCTCGAAGCCGAGCCGGTCAGACGAGCGAGCCAGACGCTGAACGTCGCTAGCGGCGCGCCGCCGGCGTCAGCGTCGTCTCGCGCTTTTCCGAGCCGCGCATGTAGACGACCTTGACCGGCTGATCGATCTTCAGCAGCTCGAGCGCGTAGGTGTAGTCGTAGATGTTGGCGATCGTCTGGCCGGCGATCTCGACGATCACGTCGCCCTTCTGCAGACCCGCCTTTTCGGCAGGCCCGCCGCCGACGACGCCGCCGAGCAGCAGCCCCTTGGCGTTGGACGTGTAGTCCGGCACCGTGCCGGTGAACACGCGCACGCCGGTTCTGCCGGCGGTCTGCGACGACTGTTCGACCTTTGCGAACTGCGGCGCCTCATCCATCTCCATGAGCCGCCGCACGATGGCTGACGCGAGCGTGGCGATGCGATCGAGGTCCTCGTAGTTGATCTTGTCGGCCGTGTCCGACGGCTTGTGGTAGTCCACGTGCGCGCCGGTCGTGAAGTTCAGGCTCGGCACGCCCGCCTGATTGAAGGTCGCCACGTCGGTCGGCTGATACGGGTCTTCCTGCAACGTCAGGTCGAAGCCCGCCGCGACGTTCGCCCGCTCGAGCACGCTGGCCCAGACCGGACTGGTGCCAGTGGCCTGCACCGCGAGCTTGTTGTTGCTCATACGCCCGACCATGTCGAAGTTGAGGTAGGCGGCGAGTTCGGTGACGGAAACCGGCGGACGATTGACGAAGGCCGCTGAGCCGACGAGCCCGATCTCCTCAGCTGACCACAGCGCGACGATCAGATTGCGGCGCCGCACCGGCTGCTTGGCGATTGCCGCGGCAATGGCCAGCACCGCGGCACTGCCCGAGGCGTTGTCGTCAGCGCCAAGATGCGGCTTGCCGGTCTCGTCCTTCCCGGCCAGCGAGTTGCCGTTACGTCCGAGCCCGAGGTGATCGTAGTGCGCGCCGATCGCGATCCACGGCTTGGCGACGCCGGTCACCGGGCTGGTGGCAGGGAAATACGCCACCACATTGCGTCCAGTCTGCGTTTCGCGAACCAGCGCCGTCTTCACGGAAAACGTGATCTTGTCGAGAGCGAAGCCGGCGACGTGCGGATTGCCGCTGTCGAGCTCCTGCTGAATCGCCTGCAGCGATTTCGGCGCACCGGCGAACAATGCCGCGGCGACCGCGCCGCTCACGCTGGCTGCCGGTATGCCCGATCCCGCGAGCGCGGTATCGAACGATCATCGGCACGGTCTGTCCCGCGTTGGGCGACCGCGGACCGGTGATGACGACCATCGCCTTGGCACCGCGCTGACGCGCCGCCATCGCCTTGAAGCGAAGATCGGAGTAGCGCGCGAGAATCGCACGCGTCTGTTGATCGGCGTCCTCCGGGAAATACCGCAGGACGACCACGATCTTGTCCTTGACGTCGAGCGTGGCGTAGCTGTCGTAGCCGAAGTTCTGCGTCTCGGGCACGACGATCCCGTAGCCGGCGAATACCACCGGCGCGCTCACCTCGCCGTCGTCGGAGAAGGAGAGCGCAATGACGTCCTTCGTGGTGTCGAACGTCGTCGGCCCGGCGACGGCGCGTGAGCCGCCGTCGCGGCTGCCGGCGGTGAAGGTGAATGGCACGAACATGTCGCGCTGTCCCGGCAGCGGCCTGGCGCCCATGCGCGACAGCTGCGCGGCGATGTAATCAGCAGCGAGCCGTTCGCCCGCCGAGCCCGCTTCGCGGCCGGCGAATTTTTCCGAGGCGAGCGTCTCGACGTAGGGGCGCGTCGCCGACGTCTGCGTCGCCGACGCTGGCACGTCTGCGCCGCGGCAGGAAGCGCTGCGGCGAGAGAGAGACTGCTGCAAGCAACCGGCATCGTCGTGCGCTCATTTCGGACCCTTTCGCGGTGGCGCGTTCTTGATCGCTTCGAGCGCCTTCTGATGATTCCATTGCGCGAGGTAAATCTGACCTTCGCGGCCGCCGCCGCGGCTCGACGTCCAGGCCAGCTGGGTGCCGTCCGGCGACGGAACCGGCAAGCCGTCGAACCCATCCGAGTAGGTGACGCGCACCGGCTCCTTCTTGCCGTCGATGTCGACCATGAAGACTTCGAAGTTCTCGAAGCCAAGCTTGTTCGACGCGAACAGCACGTACTGACCCGACGGATGAATGTAGGGCGCCCAGCTCATCGCGCCGAAGTCGGTGATCTGCCGCTCGTCAGTGCCGTCGAGGTTCATCGTGCGGACGTCGGCGATCAGCCCGGCCTCGTCGAAGCGCCGCCAGATGATCCGCTTGCTGTCCGGCGAGAAGAAGGGTCCGCCGTCGTAGCCGGGCACGTTGGTCAGACGCTGTCGGTCCTGAGCCGTCCGCGTCGGCTCGCATGATGTAGATCTCGGCGAAGTAGCTCGGGTCGGTCTCGAGCTGCTTCTGTTCGGCGGCTGAGAGCGGGCGGTCGTAGGCGTCGCGCGTCGACGAGAAGACAATCCACTGGCCATCGGGCGAATAGCTCGCTTCGGCGTCGTAGCCGCGCTTGTTCGTCAGGCGGCGGAGCGTCCCGGTCTTGGCGTTGCGGACGTAGAGCTCCATCTCCGGGTCGTAGTCCCACGAATAGCGGCGCTCCTTGCCAGAGGCGCGGAACGCGAGCTCCTCATCCTGGAGCTGCTTCGACCGCGGATCGTGATGGGTGGACGCGAAGAGGACGTCACTCGGTCTCGGGATTGATGAACGAGCAGGTCGTCTTGCCGATCCCGGGCGACACGCGCGTGACGTCGCCGCTCGCCATGTCCATGAGATAGATCTGGTAGAAGGGATTGCCCGGCTCGCGCTCGCTCTGGAACACGAGCTGTCGGCCGTCCTTCGACCAGTACCCTTCGCCGGCGCGCCGCCCTTCGACCGTGAGGCGGCGAATCCGGGTCAGGAAGTCGTGCTCGCCGGGCGGGCTTTGCGCCTCGAGAGTCGCGAGCAGGCCGGCCGCAACCACGGCCGCGCAGAAGAGACAAACAAACAACCACGCCGGACGTCTAACAGAGTGGGCCATCGGTCTCCATAATTTATTACCATTCATAACACGTGCGGCTGCCTAAACTCGCTCTGCCGTCCATCCCGCGCTGGCCGATCCCGCGGCGGGTGAAGATCGCCCTTGCCGTCGTGGCAGCCGTCCTGGTGGTGATCGCCGGCACATGGACGGTGCGGCATGCCTGGGCGATTTATCGCCTGAATCGCGGCGTCGGCGACACAGTCTTCTACGATGCCGCGGGCCGGCCGTGGTTCCGCCTCGACGAACAGCGCCGTGACGTGCCGCTCGACCAGATCTCGACCTACTTCAAGGACGCGGTCATCGCGGTCGAGGATCACCGCTTCTACCTGCACCCGGGCATCGATCCGATCGCGCTGACCCGTGCGACGTTCTACAACCTCCGCTCCGACAGCACGCAGGGCGGCAGCACGATCACGCAGCAGCTGGCGCGGACGCTGTATCTCTCGAACGCCAGGACCTACGGCCGCAAAGCGCAGGAAGCGCGTTCTGGCGGTGATGCTCGAGCTGTTTCTGTCGCAAGCGCGAGATCCTCGCAGCTCTACCTGAACCGCGTGTACCTGAGCGGCGGCATCTACGGTGTCGAGACGATGTCGCGGAAGATGTTCCGCAAGCCGGCCGCGAATCTGACGCTCGGTGAGGCGGCGCTGATCGCCGGCATCATCCGCGCCCCGGCCTCGTACTCGCCGTGGACGCACCTCGAGGCCGCGCGCCGGCGCAGCTTCGTCGTGCTGCAGCGCATGCGCGAGGAGAAGAAGATCACGGCCGAGCAGGAGCAGCTCGGCGCGCGCCGAGCGTATTCAGATCCAGCCGCTCTCCGTCGGTGTCGAGCGCACGTCACGGCTACGCCAAGGAATTTCTGCGGCAGCAGTTCCGCGATGTCTACGGCGGCGACAATCCGCCCGACTGGAAGGTCCACACGACGTTCGTGCCCGAGATTCAGGACGCGGCGGAGATCGCCGTGCGCGACGGTCTGCGCCGGCATCGGCCGCAGCGACCTGCAGGCCGCGCTCGTCGCCATCGATCCGCAGATCGGGCAACCTGCTGGCGATGGTCGGCGGTTCGGACTTCACCGTCGACGCCGTTCAATCGCGCCGTACGCAGCCGGCGCCAGCCGGGCTCGGCCTTCAAGCCGTTCGTCTATGCGGCGGCGCTCGAGAGCGGGCTGTCGCCGGTCTCGACGATCAACGGTCTGCGGCAGGTCGCCGTGCAGGCGCCGGAAGGCGTCTGGATTCCCCGCGACGAGCGCGCGACCGGTCAGGACGAGATGACGCTGCGCGAGGCGCTGCTCGAATCGAACAACGCCGCGGCCGTGCTGCTGCAGCAGCGGTCGGCACCAGGCCGGTGCTGCGGCTGGCCAGCGACCTCGGCGTCACCGAGCAGCCCGACGTGCCGTCGCTCGCGCTCGGCAGCGGGCTCGTCACGCCGCTCGATCTCACCGCCGCCTACGCGGTGTTTCCCAACGTCGGCTACCGCGTGCGTCCGCGCGGCGTCGTGTCGGTCGTCAACGCGAACGGCAGCCGCGTGCATCAGGTGCACATCGAGCGCGAGCAGATCCTCTCGGAGCAGGTGTCGTTTCAGATGGTCACCATGCTGCAGGATGTCGTCGCTGCGTGGAACCGGCGCCGGCGTCCGCGGCACGGGCGTCACGGGGCGCGATCGGCGGCAAGACGGGAACGACGAGCGAGTATCGCGACGCCTGGTTCGTCGGCTTCAACTCGTCGGTCGTCGTCGGTGTGTGGGTGGGCTTCGATCAGCCGCAGAAGATCTTCGAGGGCGCGTCGGGGTCGCGCGTGGCGCTGCCGATCTGGGCGGACTTCATGCGGCGAACCGTGCGGCGACTGCCCGCCAGCGGCTTTGAGCCTCCCGACGACCTGCGTCGCGAGCAGATCTGCATGCTGTCGTATCACCGCGCGCTCGACGGGTGCCCGACCTACATCGAGTATTTCAAGGAAGGCGATTCGCGTTCCGACGCAGCTCTGTCAGATTCACGAGGGCAGCCTGCAACAGCGAGCCGAGCGCGCGATTCAGGGGCTCATCGGCGCGATCGGCAAGAGCATTCGCGGGCATCTTCCGGTGAGCGACCTGCATCGAGACGCTGAAGCGCTGCTGGTGGTGCGGGAGCGATCCGCTCTACGTCGACTATCACGATCGCGAGTGGGGCAAGCCGGTCACGGATGACCGGCGGCTGTTCGAGAAGGTGTGCCTGGAAGGCTTTCAGGCCGGCCTGAGCTGGCTGACGATCCTCAGAAAGCGCGAGAACTTCCGTCGCGCCTTCGTCAACTTCGACATCGACCGCGTCGCCCGCTTCACCGCGCGCGACGTCACGCGACTGCTCGGCGATGAAGGCATCATCCGCCATCGCGGCAAGATTGAATCGACCATCAACAACGCGAAGCGCGCCAGCGATCTGCGGGACGAGTGCGGGTCGCTCTCCGACTACTTCTGGCGGTGGCAACCGGCCCCGTCATCGCGGCCGCGGCGGATCACGCGAGAGACTCTGATGGGCATGGCGACCACACCAGAGTCGGTGGCGCTGAGCAAAGATCTGCGCCGCCGCGGGTGGACGTTTGTCGGGCCGACGACGTTATACGCGTTCATGCAGGCGATGGGCCTGGTCAACGATCACGTCGAGGACTGCGACTTCAGCGGTCGGACAGCTGGATCGACTGTCGCACGCGCTGGAACGCGTTCTCGTAGACGCGCGCCTCGTCCTGCGGCGACACGCCGATAAGGTAGAGCACCCGGCCATCGCTCAACTGCGTCGTCGTCAGCGACACAATCTCGCGCTGTCCGGTGACCTCGGAGACGTTCGAGAGCGCGGTGCGCACCGCGTTGCGGCCGCTGATCCGGTCGCGCGCGTAGTTGCCCGACGCCCGCAGCTGCGGGTTGCCGCGCGCGAACGCCTGGATCAAACCCTCGGTGTCACGCTGGAGGTTGCCGCTGCCGCGCACATTGCTGACGCCGATCTGGAACCCGTGCGTGAAGGCTGAATTGTCTCCAGACTCGACGTAGCCGCCTTCCGGCGCGTAGGTCACGCCGTCATTGCCGCCGCTGACTTCACTCCAGTTGGACGGCAGACTCAGGCGCATGAAGTTCAGCGGCTGTGACGTCCGGAACGAGTTCGATGGCTGAGGCACGTTGATGGGTGCGCGCGTCGAGATGGTGCTTGGATTCGTTCGCGCCTGCCCCTTGGCAATTTGTTCGGCCGTGTAAGCCGGCGACATGCCGGCCAGCCGCTGCTGGATCTGCGGAAACTGTCCCGTGTTGGCGTTCCCCTCGACGCGAAGTTGCGCCGCTTCCTTGACGATGGCGTTGTAGCGGTTACCCGGATCCGGGTGGCTGCTCAACCATTCGGGGCCACGGGAGCCGCCCTCTTCGGCGAGGGTCTTGAACATGTTGGCCATCTCACGCGGGTCGTAGCCCGCGCGGGCAAGCATCTGCGCGCCGAGGATGTCGGCCTGCGATTCGTACGCGCGGCTGTATTTCGTGATGTAGGCGCCCGCCGCGACCTGTGAACCGGTCGAGATGATGCTGCCGGCCGTGCCGCCGATGATCGCGCCGGCGATCTGTCCGAGGATGCCGCCGATCTGCGCGCCCTGACCCGAACTCGCCTGGGCCGTGCCGTGGCGCAGCGCGACGTGCGACATCTCGTGCGCCATCACACCGGCCACTTCGCCCTCGGTCTTGGCCGCCTCGATCATGCCGCGGTTGAGAAACATCGGACCGCCAGGCAAGGCGAACGCGTTGATGTCCTTCTGGTTGACGACGTCGAATGTGTACTGAAATTCAGGATGACGGAACTCGGGCGGAACGGCGCCGGCGAGTCTGGCGCCAATCCGCTCGACGTAGTCGTCGACCCGATCGTCGTTGAGCAGCGGCAGCTCTTTCTTCACCTGTGCGGCTGCCTCGCGTCCGAGCTTCACGTCTTCGGCGACGGTATATTTGTTCTTCGGCGCAACGATCCTGGTCTGGGCGACAGTAAACGTCGTGAGCGACAGGCACAACGTGAGCACCGCAGCGATCCGTGCGCGTCGTCGGGAGAGCAGGAAAGCATTCATGGTGACAAGGTAAAGCAAGGAGCCCGCCAAACGCAAAGCTCGTCAGCGGCGGATGACGACACCCACGGTAAAACGCCAGAAACTCACGCGTGGACGCACGTCGCCGAACTCGCTCGGCTCGCGCTCGAAGGTGCGGAAGTGGCGTAGCTCGAAGCGGACACCTGTCCGCCGGTGTGAGGAAGCCGATTGCCCCCCCTCCGACATTGAATGCCATCGAATTGTCATCGACCGGTGGCTGCAGAAGGTAACTGATGCCGGAGTGGATCAATCCAACTCCTCCGACAGCGTAGGGTCGCAGCGAGTATTCGCTGACGCTCAAGGGCACGGCCGCGATCACGCTGCCGCTCAGCGTGAGGACTCTGCTGCCCAGGAATATCGTCGAGCGGATTGTCGCGCTCGAAGAAGCGCGGGCGCGTAGGCGAACTCGCCTTCGAACCCGAGAATACCGGCACTCAACCAACCTGCCGATCCGCCGAAGATCACGTGCGTCGAACCCTCGCCTTGCTCGACGCCGGTGCACGAAAGACGGTCTGGCGGGCGAACGCGCCGCCGATGAACGGCATGAAGAGATAGTCGGCACGGGTCTCGCGCGGGGAACCGCACAGAACGACGAGCAACAGAGTCGCAGTCGTCGCAGCGCGCGCGGTCAGGTTCAAGGCAAGAAGGTGCGCAGGAAGGTCTTGGCGAAGATGGACGTGGTCACATCGCCCGCCTCGAGCGCGAACGGCGCCGTCAACCCGTCGCTGTTGGCGAGGAGAATCAGCGTCAGCCGCGCGATTGGGAACTTTCACGATCAGCGACGAGTAGCCGTTCTCGATGACGCCGAACTGCCACGCGACCGGCTCGCCGTTGTAGGCCTGCACGAACCAGCCGAGTCCGGTGCGAAGCGGCTGGCCGTTGGCGAACGTCTGCGACAGCGCCTGCACGCGTGTGGTCGCCGCAAGGAAGCCGTTGTCGTACGCCAGATCGAACTGCGCGAGATCGAGCGCGCTCGAGACGACGCCCTGCGCGAAGTCGAGACGGGCTGCGCGTGAGTTCAGCGTTGCGGAACGGGCGGCGATTGATCAAACGGTACGGGATCGCGACCTGGCGGAGGATGTCGCTGTATCGCGCCAGGCGCCCGGGCTCGAACATCGGCGATGTCATCGGCGGTCGGCGCATTGAGCGTCTGTCCCGGGACGGAGTTGATCATCGCCAGCAGATCGAACAGTTCGTGTCCCAGGAGTTGGGGATATCTGCCGGCCGCGCACTCTTCGATCACGCCGGTCAACGCGGTGAGGCGCGGCGGCGCGTAACGGAACGTCTTGTCAGGCGCGGTGTGACTCAGAAGATCGCCGACGGTGGTCTCGGTCTCCGGATACGCGGGCGTCCACCGGACGACTCGATCGGTGACTTCGAGGTAGCCCTGATCGACGCACTTGCGCAACAGCAGGGTCGAGCCGAGCGTCTGCGGCAAGGGAGCCGATGACGTACGGCGTGTCGGCCCGCGCGGCGATATTGCCCTCGAGGTCCTGACGTCCGAGTCCACGCGTCCAGGCGATCTTGCCGTCCTGGACGATCGCCGCTGATATGGCAGGGATACCTGCTTCGACGCGAAGCGACTCGAGCGTGCGCTCGAAGAGGTTGTAGTCGAGGTCTCTGAGCAGAGCTCGGCTGTTCGAAAACAGCGACACTGATCAGCGCACCGCAGAGGAGGACGAGGATTCGCACTCAGTGGATGGGCTGAAGCCCTGCTGAATCATAGCATTGGGGACGAGAAGAATGACGACAGGATCACGTCGATGTGCTACATTCAGTTGCGCGAACTGCCTGATGCGGCCCGTTTTTGCACGTCTGCTGCCCATTGTCGGCCTGTGTGCGCTGGTGCTTCTTGCCAGTGCCTCTTCCTTGTACGCCCAAGCACAGCAGACGCTGCGAGTGGTTCCGCTGGTCAAAGAGGACCAGGTCCTGGTTTCCTTCGAGCTGGTGAACGGACTCACCGACGAAATCAGGGCCGCCATTCAGAGCGGTCTCACGACCACCTTTACCTACACCATCGAGCTGCGCATGGACGTGCCCGCCTGGGTCGATCGGACGATCGGCACGGCCACCATCGCGAGCAGCGTCGAGTACGACAACCTGAAGCGCCAGTACATGATGGGGCTGCGGATTGACGGTCGCACCGAAGAATCCAAGTCCACGACCGACGAAAACGCCGTCCGGCAGTGGATGACCACCGTCAAGCATCTCGCCCTGTTCAGAACGGCGATGCTCGAACCGAATCGCGAGTACTACATCCGCGTCAGCGCGACCGCCCGGCCGAGCAACGGCTCGTTCATGTGGCCGTTCGGCAGCGGCACGTCGGCGCAGGGCAAGTTCACCTTCATTCGCTAGTTCCGCCTTCGCCAAGGCTACGGCGCGACAAGTCACTTCCGTAAGCGATCCTCACTTTCGTACCTGCGCCTCGTCTTGCGCATGTGCAGCGCGGTCACTTTTTGTCCGCGCCGCCACTTTGTGTCACCTCCGTGACCAGCGGGGCTCGCAGAAACCACCCGCATCTGCACGCGCATGCCTGCGCTGCTACAGCCGGCCGCCTGTGGCGACAATCCTGCTATTCAGACACCCCGGGAGGAAGGTCTCGTGGTTCCGAGTGCAGTTCCGGTAAAGCGCAAGTGGCAGTCCGCGCTCGCCGCGATCGCATGGGGCGCGTCCACGCTTGCATTTGTCATCGCTGGCGCGTGTTTGTCGTACGCCACTGTGATCGAGGTGGACCGGCTGACGCGACTGACCACGCCGACGCCGCCCGAGGTCTCGCACGACGTGATCGTGCGCAACGCGAAAGACAAGGCCGGCCATCGTGCGTCGTTCCGCGTGCTGCTGTTCACCGACGAATTCCGCTGGCGCCTGTCGTCGTACGAAGCGCTGGAGCAGCTCGAGGAGCCGTCCTTCACGCCGGAAATGAAGAACGTCCTGAACCGTGCGAAGGAGATCATCGCCGTCGGCGCCAGCTCCGAAGAGATCGTGCAGGGCCTGTCGGTCGAGGCGGGACGCAAGCGCGAGGAAGCGCGTGCGGCGCGGCGCGCCGAGCGCATCGCGATGTGGGTGCGCCAGTCCATCTCGACCCCGGTTCCCGTGCGCAAGTTGAACGTCGGACATCACATGCCGACGAAGGGATTCAAGGAGACGTCGGATCAGCGTCGCGTCGTGATCATCCTGGTGCTCGAACGGGAAGAGGGCACCAACGTCGACGAGGCGCTCCGCGCGGCGATGGCGCTCGAGAGCGTCAACGCGCCGATCTTCGAGGCCTTGCTGACGCGGTATTCGCTGTCAGCGAACAAGGCCTTTACGTGGGTGGAGTGACGTGATGTCTGAAGTGATGGATGTAGTCAACGCGCTCGGGACTCCGCTCAAGATCGCCTGGGTCGGCTGGATTGCGTGGGGCCTCGGCCAGTACTTCTGGTTCCGCCATGAGCGCTCGATGCCAATGAGGAAGGTGACGTCGGTCGCCAAACCTGTGGCGAAGAAGCCGGCCGTACCGAAGAGCGTCGCGGCGCAGGCGGCAGATGCACCGGTGGTGGGACGGCTGTTTACGCCGACGCACGTCACATCCGAGGCCAGGGCGAGCCAACCGACCGTGCCTGTCGTGGCGCAGGTGCAGGCCCAGCCGACGCCGGTTCCGACGCCGATGCCGGTGTCGTCCGCTCCGGAGTCACCGGTTCCGGTCTTCGATCCGTCGAAAGCGGTCGCCGCGTTCGACCCGTCGACCGCGGTCATCGAGCAGTTCGGCGCGACCGACGACAACGTGCTGGACAAGTTCGTGCGAGATTTCGAAATGCAGGATGCCCGTCCTCGGCGGCGGAAGCCAACCCGCGTGCCCGAGACGCCTTCGTACGGCGCCGAGGCGCCGCAGACCCCGTAAGTTCCCCGCGATCCACGACGAGGGGCCGGTCGCCGCGGTCGCGCCTGTGCGCGCTGGGAAGCCTGGCCCCTCGTCCCCTCCTCCCAGCCGCCTGTTAAGATCCTGCGTAAGGGTCTCCACACACAGTGCGTCACGTGGCTTGCACGCTGGCCGTGGTTGTCTGCGCGCTCAGCACCTCGCTCGCTGGGCAGGACGGGACGTCCGCTGACGATCGCCTCCTCGTCGCGAACGCTGTCGCCGGGAAGCGTCGTGCTCCTGACCGTGAAATCTTCGACGCCGATGACGAGCCTCACCGGGCAGGCCTTCGGCAGGCCAGTACGTTTCTGGGAGGCCGGGCCGCTCGAATGGCGAGGCCTCGTCGCGGCGGGTCTTGAAGCCAAGCCTGGGGCCTATGACGTGGACGTCATAGGCGTCAGTGCCTCTGGTGTAGTGAGCAACAGCAAGACCGCGCTCACTGTCGTGCGGAAGCAGTTCGAAACCAGGCGCCTGCGCGTGGGTGGCGAGTTCGTGAATCCGCCAGCCGGCGAAGCCGAGCGCATCGCCAGCGAAGCGAAGCGGCTTGCGGCGCTCTTCACGCAGACAACGCCGCGGGCGTGGCGGGGGACGTTCCAGGTGCCGGTGCCGGGGACCGCGACCAGCAGCTTCGGCCGTCTGACGGTACTCAACGGAGAACCGCGCGGCAGACACCAGGGCGCCGACTTTCGCGCCGCGACCGGGACGCCGGTCATGGCACCCAACGCCGGACGCATCGTGATGGCCGAGGATCTCTACTTCTCTGGCAACACCGTCGTCATCGATCACGGTCTCGGCATGTTTTCGCTGCTCGCGCATCTGTCGCGCATCGACGTCGTAGCGGGGCGCGATGTGGCGCGTGGCGACGATGCTCGGGTCTGTCCGGCGCGACGGGACGCGTGACTGGTCCACACATGCACTGGGCGCTGCGCCTGAGTGAATTCAGCGTCGATCCGCTCTCGGTGGTAGCGGTGCTAGGCGATCTGAAGGAAAATTGAGGACTGGAGGATACGAAATGTCCGTTGCTCGTCTGTGTGCTCTCTCGACCCTGTTGTTCCTGACCGTCGTGGTCTCGTTGTCAGGTCAGCAGAAGCCAGCCGCATCCGCGACAGGCGCGCCGCAGGCCGCGGCGAGAGCCACCGGCAACCTCGAGCACGGACGCTATCTCGTCGAACAGGTGATCATGTGCTGGGAGTGCCACTCAGCGCGCGACTCGCAGGGCAATATCGTGGTCCGGCACGAAGTTCAAGGGCGGCGCGATGCCCGTGCGTCCCACCTTCAGCGGCGACTGGCCGAATCAGATTCCCCGTATCGCGGGTCTGCCGGGCTATGACGACGAGCAGGCGATGCGCCTGCTGACGCAAGGGGCGATCCGCTGGGATGGCCGGCAGCTGCGCGCGCCGATGCCGCGATTCCGCATGTCGCAGCAGGACGCCGCCGACGTCATCGCGTATCTGAGGTCTCTGTAGGAATCAGGACTCAGGAATCGGACTCGATCGGGATCAGGCTGATTCCTGAGCCTGATCCTGTTCACGCCGCCGCTTCCGTCGGCGTGATCGTCACATCCATCCGCGCCGCGCCGCGGACGATGCGCAGCGTGGCTGCGACGTCGATCGCCTCCCGCGTCAAGACCCGATGCAGATCGTCGATGCTGGCGACCGACGACGATGCGAATCCGATGATCACATCGCCGGGTTGAATGCCGGCCCGGCCCGCCGGACTCTCGGGGACGACCGATTCGACGCGCACGCCCGTATTGGCACTTACCGCTGCGGCGCGTGCGAGATGGCGGGGCAGACGCATGTTCTGGCCGCCAATGCCGAGGAATGCCCGGCGCACGTGCCCTTCCTGCAGGATCGCCGTGACGACGAACGATGCCGTGTCGATCGGAACCGCAAAGCTCAGACCCTGGCTGCCCATGATCACCGCGGTATTCACCCCGACGACCTTCCCGGCGCTGGTCACGAGCGGGCCGCCCGAGTTCCCCGGGTTGAGCGCCGCATCGGTCTGAATGATGTTCTCCATCATCCGCCCCGAGCGCGCACGCAGCGACCGGCCGGTTGCGCTGATCACGCCAGTCGTGACCGTGTGCTCGAAGCCGAGCGGGTGGCCAACAGCGACGACGAGCTGACCGGCGCGCAGGTCCGCCGATCGACCGAGCTCGACGACGGGAGGCGCGCTGGCGCTGATGCGGAGCAGCGCGAGATCCGTGTCGGGATCGTCACCCAGGACATCGGCGTGATGATTGCGGCCGTCCGCGGTCGTCACGTTCAGGTGCTCGGCACCCGAGACGACATGGCTGTTGGTCAGGATCAGGCCGTCGGGTGTGAAGATGAATCCCGAGCCGGATCCGTCGGTGCGCCGCGAGCGTCGCTCATCGCGCAGCCGATCGACACGCACGACCGCCGGACCCACGCGCTCGACGACGCCGATCACCGCGCGCGAATACGCATCGAGGAGTTCTTCGTCCATAAGTCTCCCGGCACGTCCGAAGGACGTGCCCTACAAGGTGACCAGGCCGTGCCTCAGGCCATGACGGATCGCCGCCGAGCGCGACGTGACGCCCAGCTTTCCAAGAATGGCGCTGACGTGAAACTTCACCGTGTGCTCGCTGATGCCGAGCACGTCCGCAATCTGGCGGTTCGACAGGCCCGCGGCCATCTGTTCGAGCACGTCGTGCTCGCGGGACGTCAGTGCCTCGACGAGATCGTGGCCCTCGTCCGCGCGATTGGAGATGGCAGGAGTGTCGTGGGCGTCGATCACGACGGCAGCCACGCCGTCGAGATCCTCGGGCGAGAGCGCAGCCTCCGTCGGGACATCTGCCCGTACGGTCCAGCCGGCCTCCTCGGCACGCTGGATCAATGTTTGTCGCCGCGCATGGTCGCGTGCGACTACAACGACGTTCATGGCTGCCTGCCTATACGACGCATCAGCGCACGTCTGAGGTTCGCTCCCCAATCGTGACATCGAGCTGCAGCGCGCTGGTCCCACGCAGCACGCGGAGCGTCGCGCGGTGACCCACGCGGTCGGCGCTGAGATAGCCGGACAGATCGTCGGGCCGCAGCGCTGCGGTCTCGTCGATCGCCAGGATCACGTCGCCGACCAGTACCTGCGCCTGGTCGGCCGGACTGCCCGGTGCAATCGAGGTGACGAGCAGGCCGCGTTCGTCGGCGCCCTGGCGCTGGCGCTCGGGAAGTGCGACCGGCAGGCTCGAGACACCCAGGTAGCCACGCCGCAGCCGGCCATGGCGACGGAGGCTGTCGATCACGCGGGTGACGTCCGCGGCCGGCAATCGCGAGACCGTGGCCGCGATCGAGCGCAGACGTCGAGATGCCGACGACTTCGCCGCGGGCGTTGACCAGCGCGCCGCCCGAGAAACCGGAGAACGGTTCGAGCGACGTGTGAATCGCCTGTTCGAGTCGAAAGCCCGGCGACACCTGGTGCGGCCCCGATAAGTGCGTGACGAATCCCGGATGCGCGACCAGGCCCGTCCACGTGCGGCCGACGGCGAGCACGATCTCGCCGACACGTACGGCATCGTTCGAGAAACTGACCGGCGTCAGCGTGCCGCCGTCCACCTGGAGCAGGGCCAGGTCGGTTCCGGCATCGCGTCCGACCACGCGCGCGGTGACCTCGCCGTGGGCGGTCTGTGCGCGGACCTCGTCGTCTGCGTCGAGTAGATGATCCGAGACGAGGAACGTCTGCGGGTCGATAACGGTCCCGCTCGCGGCGCGGCGGCGACGGCCGCGGAGAAGGACCAGACCTGGCGCGGTTCGTGAGGCCGCGCTGGCCAGATCGTTTGAAAGCTGCTGGGCGAATGAGTCAGACATATCAGGAGACTACGCCTGTATCTGGACGCGCGCATCCGTCGTACGACTAGGCCATACAATGGCATCCATCATGCGCACATCGTCGATTGCCATCCTCATCGTTGCCACCGGCATTCTTGCCGTCCCCGTGGTCGCGCAGCGTGGACCGCTGCAGCCACCGATCATCAAGGAGGGCGTCACAGAGAAAGTGTCCGAACACGTGTTCGCGATTCCAGACGGCAGTGTCCCTCTCGTCCCGAACATCGCCATCATCGTCGGCACTAAGGCCACGCTGGTCGTGGACACCGGGCTTGGCGCGAAAAACGGCGAAGCCATCATGCGTGAGGTGGCGAAGGTCACAAAGGGCGGCGACCTCTATCTCGCCGTTACGCACTTTCATCCCGAGCACGACCTCGGAGCAGGTGGTTTTCCCGCCAGCACGAAGATGATTCGATCGCGGGATCAGCAGGCGGACATCGACGAGTTCGGGCTCGAGACTGCCAAGCGGTTTGCGAGCTTCTCACCCGACACCGCGGAGATGCTCAAGGGCGCCGAGTTCCGCAAGGCCGATCAACTCTTCGACAAGGAGCAGACGATCGACCTCGGTGGCGCGCGAGTGCGATTGATGGCGATGGGACCGAATCACACACGCGGCGACATCGCCTTCTGGGTCGAGCCCGACAACGTCCTGGTCTCGGGCGACGTCGTGATGACGACGATGCCCGGCTTCTCGAGCCCGCATTCGAAGCTGTCCACCTGGTTACAGAGCCTGAACCGGTTCGAGCAACTCAAGCCGGTGAAGATCGTGCCCAGTCACGGACCGATCGGCGATGCCTCGATGATCACGCGGTGGAAGACGCTGATGACGACGGTGCAGGCGCGCGCGGCGGAGCTGAAGAAGCAGGGCCGGACGTTGGACGATACCGTGAAGGTGATTCAGGACGAGTTGCAGGACCGCTATCCGCGCAACAGTCTCGCCGGCGTAGCGAGAGCCGCCTACAACGAGGCGCCATAGCGCCCGACATATCTCCTGATGGACACCGGAATCGCCATCGGTTTCGTCTGGTTTCTCGCGTTCCTGTTCTCGACGACGGTGCATGAAGCCATGCATGCGCTGGTCGCGTGGAAAGGGGGAGACCCGACGGCCTACCACGGCGGGCAGGTGTCACTGTCACCGATTCCCCACATCAAACGCGAACCGATTGGCATGCTCGTCGTCCCGCTGCTGACGTCACTGACGCAGGGCTGGGCGATGGGCTGGGCGAGTGCGCCCTACGATCCGTTATGGGCGGAACGGCATCCGCAACGCGCGGCGCTCATGGCGGCAGCGGGTCCAGCCGGCAATTTCATGATCGCGCTGGCGGCGTTCGGCGCGCTTCGCGCCGGCCTGCTGGCGGGCGTGTTCGTCGCGCCGGAGCGCGCGGCGTTTCATACGCTGGTAGCGGACGCCACGACAGGTGATCCCAATTTTCTCGGCACTGTGCTCTCGGTCCTCCTCGTCCTGAACGTCTTTATTGGTCTCTTCAATCTGCTGCCGCTGCCGCCGCTCGATGGCTTCTCCGTCGTCAGCATCTTCCTGCCGGAAGAACACGCATCGAAGTGGCGTAGGCTTCAAACGAACCCGGTGATGTCGATGGCCGGACTCCTCATTGCCTGGCGCGTCTTTCCGATGATCACCGGTCCGTTGTTCACGATGCTGCTGAGGGTGGTCCACCCTGGCGAATCGTATTCGTAGAGCTCGCCGGTCCGGCTAAAGCCGGACGCTACCGCCGGACACGACACTACGGGAGTTGCTTCTGTGCGCCGACGAGCATTCCCGACATGATGTGGAAGTTGCCCTCGTGGCAGGCGAACTCGTACAGCGTCTCGTTCCGCTGGCGCAGCGGCATCATCGCCGTCCACGGTCGTGTCCACGTCGTCAAATCAGTCACCTTGATTTCGTAGTCGATCGTGTCAGAGGCGACGCGTGTGAATCGCTCTGTCACCTTCAAGTTCTCAGTCGCCCCCATGAAGTAGCTTTTGTCCGAGAAGTTCGTCGTCTCGACGACGAGCGTGTTGCCTTCCCAGTGTCCGCGCGAGTCGCCGCTCCACTGACGAATGGTCGATCGGAGATGCGGGCCGGCATCGAGCGGAATGATCCGCGCTTCGTGCCCGGCCTCCATGTAGAGCACCACAAATCCGGGCGACTGGAAGATCTGGTAATAGCTCATGTCGCCGGCGCCGTAGCGGCCGCCCAGACGCGGCACACCCCACGACATGCAGCGCAGAGCATTGCCAACGTCGGCTGGAACGGCCGGACGCTGAAAGGCCGCGTTCACGGCGAGCTGGCGGTTGCGGCCTTCGGGTGTCAATGGCGGGAGTCGCCCATCGGATGGATCCGTGATCAGCGAGGTGCGATTGTCGAACTCGAGATCGACCATGTCGCTTGCGCTGTGCGTGGCGTTGGGATTGGTGTAGCGATCGGGGTTGGTCAACACGGCCTGAAAGACGCCGTCGCCGACGGCGAAATCGCTGTCGCCGGTCTTGAACAGCCGCTGCGCGCGGCGCTTGAACTCGGCAACCTCTTCGTCAGTAAGCCGCGATCTCCCTTCGAGCTGCTTTGGCCGCTCGAGCGGAGTGGCGGTATTACTGAGCCAGACGCCTTGCAAATCGGGCTGCCCGTCCGGGGTGCGTGGCGGGGTCCAGCGCGCTTGCGCCGCGGCGGCCAGAGGTGAGGAGAGGAGCGCGACTGCGCAAAGAAGGAGACACGCGGGACGAGACATGGCGACTCCCTTCGGCGTGCACCTTAGCACAGAGTCGATGACATCGAGGTCCGGCTAAAGCCGGACACTACGGTGCCGTATCATTGACGGAGCGTGGTGCGGATCGCTTTTCTCGGGTGCGGGTTCATCACCGGCGTCCATAGCCGGCATTTGAAGGCCCTGGGCGGCATCATCGAGTCGAGCTATGCCAGCCGCGACGGCGCCAAAGCCGCGGCGTTCTGTGCCCGCTACGGTGGCGCCTGCAGCTACGGCGACTACGCGGCGGCCCTAGCCGACCCGAAGGTCGATGCCGTCGTGGTTGCGGTACCTCCGTACCTCCACCTCGATCTCACGCTCAAGGCGCTCGCGGCCGGCAAGCACGTGCTGGTGGAGAAGCCGGCGTTTCCGACGATGGACGGATACCGGGCGGCGCTCGATGCGAGAGATCGCGCGCGGCGCGTGGTCCTGATCGGCGAGAACGATCATTACAAGCCGCTGGCAGTCCGGCTGCGATCGCTGCTGGCTGACGGCGTGATTGGCGAACTGGTGTTCGCGCACTTTGCCACGATCGCGCGACGGCTCAAGACCGCCGACGATTGGCGCAACGACGAGACGCTGGCCGGTGGCGACGCGTTCTTCGAGGAAGGGATTCACTGGCTGCATCTGGCCGGAAGTCTCGGGCCACGCATCGTCAGTGCGCATGGCTACCGCCCGCGGCCGTCGCGAGAGGGGCCGGACCGACGTGTCAAGAGCATGATGGTGGCGTTCGAGTACGACAACGGTGCAGTGGGATCTTTGTACTATTCCAGAGAAGTACCATCGTTCCTGCGGGGTCTGCGGCTGTCGAAGCTCTTTGGCCGCAAAGGCGTGATTTCATTCGAGTCCAATGGAACCATCGTGGTTGTCCGCGGCAGTGGCGCACCGCGGCTCATGTTCCCCGGCTTTCGAGATATCCGCGGCTACCGCGGGATGTATCGAGATTTTCACCACGCCATACTCACGGGAGCTGCGCCCGAGATGAGTCTCGAGCGCGCGATGGACGATCAGCATCTGATGGACCAGATCTACGCGAGCCTCGCGCCGGCCGGGCCAGTGGCCGTGGCCCGGTAGGGCGACGCAGGCGTCGCCCGTACGAGTCTTGATGCAGACCGAGCACTTCGACATCGTCATCATCGGAACTGGGGCCGGTGGGGGAACGATGGCCCACGCGCTAGCTGGCACGGGTGCGCGCCTGCTGGTCGTGGAGCGCGGCGACGTGATTCCGCGCGAGGCGGAGAACTGGAGTCCGGAAGCCGTCTGGAAGCACCTGCGCTATCGCACGACCGACCGCTGGCTGGACGCGAGCGGACGCGAATTTCTGCCGTACACGCACTACTGCGTCGGCGGAAACACGAAGTTCTGGGGCAGCGTGCTCTATCGCCTCCGGCGCGAGGACTTCTGCGCCACCGAACACGTGGACGGCTTGTCACCGGGGTGGCCCATCACCTACGAGACGCTGGCTCCGTATTACGAGCAGGCGGAACGCTTGTACCACGTCCACGGAGAATGCGGTCACGATCCGACCGAACCGCCACGTGGGCCGTATCCATTTCCACCCGTGCCGCACGCGCCCGGCATGTCGGCCATTGTCGAACGGCTGCGCGAGCAGGGGCTGCATCCGTCGCCGTTGCCGCTCGGGTTGATCAACCCCGGAGATGCGGGCGGCTGCATTCTGTGCCGCACCTGCAACTCGTTCCCGTGTCAGATTCAGCGCAAGAGCGATGCGGAGGTGTGCTGCGTCACGTCGGCAGCGCGCCACGCGAACGTCACGCTGCTCACGCGCGCCACGGCACAGCGGCTGCTCACCGATCCGTCCGGCCGGCGGGTCGAGGCGCGTCGAGATCGAACGCGATGGCGAACGCACGCGCGTGACGGCCGATCGATTCGTCGTCTCATGTGGTGCGGTGAACTCCGCCGTTCTGCTGTTGCGATCGGGTAACGATCGACATCCTCGCGGGCTGGCCAATTCATCCGGCATGGTCGGCACGCGCTACATGGCGCATCTCGCCACCATGCTGCAGGGCGTTGGACGCCGGGTGAATGACGACGTCTTTCAGAAGACGGTCGCGATCAACGATTTCTATCTGCGCGGTCCGGACGCACCGTATCCGCTCGGACAGATTCAGTCGCAGGGCCGGACCGATGCGTCGATGGCGAAGGCCGTCGGCGACGGCTGGCGATACAAGTTCATCGAGATGCGCCACATCCCGCTGTGGGCGTATCAGATGTGGGTGTCGCGCGCGACGGACTGGCTGGCGATGAGCGAGGACCTGCCGCGGGCAGAGAACCGGGTGATGATTGGGCCCAGCGGCCGACCGGTGCTGCAGTATCAACCGAACAACCTGCGCGCACATGCGCAACTCGTCGATGAACTCCGCGCCGTGCTCGCCCGGCTCGGCTACTGGTCGCCGAAGCTGTTTGCGCATTCGACCGGCGTGCACAACACGACGCACCAGTGCGGCACGCTGGTCTTCGGAACCGATTCACGGTCATCAGTGCTGGATTCGTACTGCCGGACCCACGACGTCGAGAATCTGTTCGTCGTGGATGCGTCGTTCTTCCCCTCGTCGGCGGCGGTGAATCCGGGCCTGACGATCGCGGCGCAGGCGCTCCGCGTTGCCGAACACATTCGCTCCGAACTGAGAATGTAAAGCGGAGGCCTCAGCCTCCGCGGAGGAATCCTGTGCGCGCCCGATCGTTCAGTCACGTCGGCATCACCGTGTCGGACTTCAACAAGGCCGTCCGATTCTACTGGGACGTCTTCGGATGTCCGCTTGTCGGAGTGGCTGACACGCCGCCCGAGCGCGTACGGGCGTTCTTCAAGCGTCGGGGCCGCGCAGCCGTCGTGCAAGATTGGCTGGATTCGGGTGCCAGGCGGGGCCGTGCTGGAGATTTTCGAATTTCAGCCGCAGCTGCCGCCGGACGCGATTCCGTGGAACAAGGTCGGTCTCACACACATCTCCTTCAACGTTCGAAATCTTCAGCGATGGTACGACTACCTGGTCAGCAAGGGCGTCGAGTGCATCAGCAAGCCGGAGCGATCGCCGCGCGGCCACTCGTTCTTTTTTGCCAAGGACTTCGACGGCAATTTGATTGAGCTGATGGACCTCGGCTACATGTATTACGTCCTCGGCTGGCTTGGTCCGCTCGGCGGGTGGTTCTTCCGGCGCGGGATGTACAAGAAGTACTACCAGTAGGGCACGTCTCTTCTGGACGTGCCGAAGCTGCGGAACATCGCTACGCATTCGGTGTCCAAGGCGTCATGCGACGACGCCTGCTCATCGCCGCTGCTCTGGGTCTCCTGCCTGTCGTTCTGTTCGCGCAAGCGGAATCACGACCGTCGTTTGACGTCGTCTCGGTGAAGCCCAATCGCACAAACCAGGGTATTCCGCTGGTCGTCTTTCAGCCCGGCGGCCGGGTGATTGCGGGGAACGTCGTCGTCCGCCAGGTCATTCTCGTCGCCTACGGTCTGGAGGACGTCCAACTGGTCAACGCGCCGGACTGGATCGCCACAGAGCGCTTCGTCATCGAGGCGAGAACGAGCGACGCCACGCCAACGGACGCTATCCGCATGATGCTGCGCACGATGCTGGCAGAGCGCTTCGGGTTTGCTGCTCACACCGAGCGGCGCGAACTGCCGATGCTCGCGCTGACCCTGGCGCGAGCGGACAAGCGGCTCGGGCCGCGGCTGCGAGCCTCGGGTGCCGAGTGCGCACCGATAAAGCCGCCCGAGGGTGTGCCGATGCCGCCACCGCCGCCACCGCCGCCGGCGGGCAACGCCGGCGCGCAGATTCGCATCATTCTGCCGCGCGATGAGCCGCTTCGCCGGCGCTGCGGCGCGATGCTGGCCCCGGGATGGTTCTCGGCGCGCAGCATCACCATGCAGGAGCTCACGAGGCCGTTGACACAGCTGATGCGGCGGCCGGTGGTTGATGAGACCGGACTCACGGGCGAATACGATCTCGATGTGTTCTTCCAGCCCGAAGGACTCGGAGGCGCGCTGATCGGTGCACCCCCGGCGGCGCTGACGGACGCGCCCGGCCTGACGACTGCACTGCAGGATGAACTCGGTCTTCGCCTCGAGTCACGACGCGGCCCGCTGGACGTGCTCGTCGTCGATCGAATCGAGCGGCCTACCGAGAATTGAGCTGAATAAGTAGAGCGATCTGTGCCGGGTTGATTTTGCGCTGTCGCATCGTCGATGGTGAACCACTGGGCGCGATCGACTTCGGGGAAGTGCTGCTGACGTCCTGAACGTGGCGGCCATTCCATGCTGAACGTGCCGCTGGTCAGCGTCGCAGGATCGAAGTCGGCCTCGATGGCCCAGGCGTGGACCACCTTGCCGCTGGCCTGACGAACGGGTGCGAGTTCGATGAACTCGCCCGAAACGGGAGAACCGAGCTCCTCTTCGAATTCGCGACGTGCCGCGGCGAGCGGATCCTCGCCGCCGTCGATCTCGCCCTTTGGAATCGACCAGGCCCCCTCGTCCTTCTTCGCCCAGAGCGGTCCGCCCGGATGGACGAGCAGGACTTCGAGGCGTTCGTCTCTCCGGCGAAACAACAACAGGCCTGCGCTCTTCTTTGCCACGACGCGCCTATAATCCCCGACCATGCGTATCACACTTCCGCTGATCACGGCCGCACTCGCCATCTCCGCCGCGTTGCCCGCTGGCGCCCAAACCCGGCGCGATGCCGCAGCGTGCGCGTCGCTCATGAATCTGCAGATACCTGGCGTGGCGCTCACGATCACCAAGGCCGAGTGGTTGGCTGAAGGATCGACTCCGCCCGCAGGTCGCGGCGGCGGTCCAGCAGCTTCTCCTGTGAAGCTGCCCGCCTACTGCCGGCTGGATGGCGTGCTCGATCGACGGACCGGCGCCGACGGCAAACCGTACGGCATCGGCTTCGCCCTCGCGCTGCCCGGCGACTGGAACGGCCGCTTCCTCTTCCAGGGCGGTGGTGGCTTGAACGGGAGCGTGCAGCTGCCGCTGGGCGCTGTTGCGGCCGGCACGACGCCCGCTCTTCTCCGTGGCTTCGCGGTGGTGTCTACCGATACCGGTCATCACCGGCCAGAACGGATTCGACGCCACCTTCATGCAGGAACAGCAGGCGGCGCTGGACTTCGCCTATCAGGCCGTTGGACGCATCGCGGTGCTGGCCAAGCAGATCATCGCGGCGCACTACGCCAAGGCGCCCGATCGCTCGTACTTCACCGGCTGCTCGACGGGTGGCCGTGAAGCCATGCTGATGGCGCAGCGGCACCCGACGTTCTTCGACGGCATCATCTCCGGCGCGCCGGCGATGCGGACCGCGTACTCCGGCATCGGCGACGAATGGGTGGCGACGATGCTCAACACCGCGGCGCCGAAGGACGCGTCGGGCAAGGCCAATCCGCGCGCCGCGTTGTCCGATGCGCAGAAGAAGGCGGTCATCGACGGCGTACTCAATGCGTGCGACGCCGGCGACGGAGTGAAGGACGACATGATCTTCAACACCAAGGCATGCCGCTTCGATCCGAAGACCCTGGTGTGCGGCGCCAGCAAGACCGACGGCTGCCTCACGATGGAGCAGGCGACCGCGCATCGAGAAGGGCTTTGCCGGGCCGAAGGACTCGAAGGGGCATCAGGTCTATCCCGGTTTCATGTTCGATACCGGCATTGCGTCCACGCAGGGAATTCCCGGCCTGCTGCACGGTGGCTTGAATCCGGTCGGCCCGCCGTTCTCGGCGACGAGCATGGACGTGGACGCGCGAGCCGCGGCGGCGGCGGCGAGCGCCGGCGACGTGCTGACCGCGACCTCGAGCTGGACGAACCTGAATACGTTCTCCAACCACGGCGGCAAGCTGATGTTCTTTCACGGCGTCAGCGACCCGTGGTTCTCGGCGCTCGACACCATCGACTACTACGAGCGCATGACGAAGGCCAACGGCGGCGCCGCAGCAGGTCATGAACTGGAGCCGGCTGTATCTGGCGCCAGGTGTCGGTCACTGCGGCGGCGGACCTGTCGCGCTCGACACGTTTGACATGCTCACGTCGCTGGTTGAGTGGGTGGAGAAGGGCACGGCGCCGGCGGCGGTCACCGCGACCGGCCGCGCGCTGCCGGGCCGCAGCCGTCCGCTCTGCGCGTATCCGCAGCATGCGCACTACAAAGGAACAGGCGACACGCAGGACGCGAAGAACTTCGAGTGTCGCAACTGAAAACGATCCTTCCGCCCGATAGAGCCGCATCAGATCCGACTGCCCCTACGCGCCTGACCGGGCTTCCCCCGGATCTGCTCGCGCAATCAGCGAAGCGTCTCAGGACGCTCGCGCTTCTGTACGCGTTCCGTATTCCTGATCAGCGAGTTTCTGCCGGTGTTGCTCTTCGAAGAGGCGCGAGCCTTTCTCTTCGCGACACCAATCCGGTGGGTGCCCTCCGCCGTGTCGATCGCGGTGGCGCTGCTCGTCGCTGCCTCAACCTGGAGCGCGCGGATCGCCGTTGGCACTGCGCTGACCCTGGGTCTCGTCTTTGAAGTCGTTGGGAGCTTCGGGATTGCCATCGCGCAGTACGTCGACCCATCCCGTTATGACATCGCGCCGCCGTGGGCGGGTCTGTCCTGGGTAGCCGTCTGGATGCTGGCCTACACCGTGATCGTGCCAAGCCCGCCGCGCAGGGCGCTCGTGGCGGCGCTGCTCTCGGTGAGCTCGGTCCCGATCGTCATCGGACTGGTGATGGCTTTCAGCCCCGCGGTTCCCGCGATGAACCCGGCGGCGTTCTTCTTCAACCTCGTCCTGCCGTACCTGCTCGTCGTGCTGCTCGCGTACGTGGGCGCGCGAGTGGTGTACAGCATCGGCGCGGAGGTCACACGAGCGCGCGAGCTGGGAAGCTACCGCTTGGAGGAACGTCTTGGTGCCGGCGGTATGGGCGAGGTGTGGCTGGCCCGTCATCGCCTGCTGGCCCGCCCAGCGGCGATCAAGCTGATGCGCCCCGAGGTGCTCGGTGGCTCGAGCCCCGAGCGACAGTCGGAGCTGCAGTCGCGATTCGAACGCGAAGCGCAGGCAACGGCATCGTTGCGCTCGCCGCACACCATCGAGCTGTACGACTTCGGTATGTCGGACGATGGCGCGTTCTACTACGTGATGGAGTTCCTCGACGGATTCGACCTCGACACGCTCGTGCAGAAATTCGGGCCGGTGTCGGAGGAACGCGCGGCGCACTTGCTGATGCAGGTGTGTCACTCGCTGGCCGAGGCTCATGAGCGAGGGCTCATACACCGGGACATCAAGCCCGCCAATGTCTACGTGTGCCGGCACGGGCGCGAGGTGGACTTCGTGAAAGTGCTCGACTTCGGGCTGGTGAAGTCGCACGGTCCCCAGGTCGCGACCGAGTTGAACCTGACCCGCGATCATGCGGTGGGCGGTACGCCGGCGTTCATGGCGCCAGAACAGGTGATGAGCGACCGGCCCCTCGACGGGCGGTCCGACATCTATGCGGTCGGCTGTCTGGGATATTGGCTCGTCACCGGGCAGCTGGTGTTCACCGGGCGCACCGCCATGGAGACGATGATGCATCATGCCCAGACCCTGCCCGCGCCGCCATCAGCGCGTACTGAAGTCGCGATCTCCAAGCGATTCGATGCCGTAATCCTGGCGTGTCTCGAGAAGGACCCGAACGCCCGTCCAGCTACAGCCGATGCGCTCGCCGCGGAGCTGGCGGGGATCGGGCTGACCGCCTGGACGCTCGAGAAGAGACTGAAGTGGTGGGAGGCGCATCATCCCGTGACGCAGCGCGTCGCGTAGAATGACGCGCAACGAAGTCACTCGAGGAGCTCTCATGAGGACGCGCATCATACTGTCGATCACGTTGCTGGCCGCGCTGCCGCTCGGCGACACGCGTGTGTATGCACATCACAGCAACGTCGCGTTCGCCGTCGAAACGGTGCTGACCGCCACTGGCACCGTGAAGGAGTGGCAATGGTCGAATCCGCATACGTGGCTGATCATGGACGTGGACGACGGCAAGGGCGGGAAAGTCGAATGGGCGATGGAAGGACGCGCGCCCGGAGTGCCTGCTGCGCGCCGGGTGGTCGAGAAGCGTGCTGAAGCCTGGCGACAAGGTGACCGTGCACTACAGTCCGTCGAAGGACGGTAGCAAGGTCGGCATGATCGCGCGTGTGACGATGGCCGACGGCAAGGTCCTGCCGAACGCGCCTCCAGGAGACTAGCCATGCCAACGTCGCGACTCGTCGTCTCGATCCTGATGGTGATCGCCGTCTCGTCCGCGGCTGCGCAGACGCAATCGCCGCCAGACTTCTCCGGCGTGTATCGGCCGATCAACGCATTCGGTGCGGCGGGCGGCGGGCGGGGCGCTCGCGCCGGAGGCGCTCCGGCACCCGCGCCGGGTCAGCCGCTGCCGCCACCG
This sequence comes from uncultured Acidobacteriota bacterium, assembly GCA_963728305.1. Taxonomy (GTDB): domain Bacteria; phylum Acidobacteriota; class Vicinamibacteria; order Vicinamibacterales; family UBA2999; genus Gp6-AA40. The sequence goes on along the minus strand of CAVSKE010000016.1, from coordinate 31,131 downwards.
ACGCGCACCGCGCCGCTCTCGGACGGCTCACAGGGCCGCGCTCCAACCGCACCACAGCTCACACCTGACTATCTGGCGAAGTGGCAGGCGATGAGCAAGTCACGGGTCGCCGGATCATCGGAGAGCGACAACACCGCGAAGTGTCTGCCACCCGGCATGCCGGCCATGATGAACATGGCCTATGGCATGGAGGTGATGCAGACGAAGGACAAGATCACCTTCTTCAGCGAGCTGAACGACGCGCTGCGGCGCGTCTATCTCGACGGCCGCAAGCCGACGCCGGCCATCCTCGACGATCCGACGTATGCCGGTTATTCCACCGGACACTGGGAAGGCGACACGCTTGTCGTCGAGACAGTGGCGCTGCGAGACAACACCTACATCGAAGGCTTCACGCCGCACAGCGATCAGATGACCATCCGCGAACGGATCCGCTTCGTCTCGCCGGGGATTCTCGAAGATCGGATCACCGTCACCGATCCGAAGGCGTTGGTGAAGCCGTGGGAGACGGTCAAGACCTACCGCAAGATGACTGCGCCGCCGGAGGATCAGCTACGCGAGTTCGCGTGCGCGGAGGGTATCGAGCACGCGAAGTAGAGGCGGGTCTCCAGACCCGCCTTCCTTATTTGACCTTGCCGTCGAGCAGGTCGTAGATCCTCGTCGCCGCAATCGGTGGAATGCCTGGAGCCTGAATCGGGAGCTGACCCTTGTGCTTGGTCATGTCCACGCGCTTGGCGGCTTCTTCGGCGGACACGCCCTCCTTTTTCAAGCGGCTCGTCTCGGTCCACACGTCGCGCAGATACGCCTGGAAGTAGTCGATCTTGGCTTTATCGGTGAACGCTTCACCGTGGCCAGGAAGCACGGTGTCGAAGTCCAGCTTCTTGAGCGCGTCGAGTGACGCGACCCAGTCCTGGGGATATGAGTCGCTCATGTTCGACAGACCGGAGGTCAGGAAGTCGCCGGTCATCACCAACCGCTCCCTGGGCAACAGCACGACGACGTCGCCGGCGGTGTGGCCGCGACCGAGATAGCGAATCTGGATTTCGCGATTGCCGCGGAACAGTGTCATCTGCGTGCTGAGCGTGACGTTCGGCGGCGTCGGCTTCAGCTCCTTCTGCGACGCGTAGTTGTTCTCCGTCACCTGCAGCGTCGTCTGCAGCTTGGCTTTGGCCGCTGGATCCTTCTCGTCGGCGATCCGCTTGCGCAGCGTTTCGATCTGACCGGGCATGCCGTTGAGATAGCCCTGATAGAGCGGCATCGCCGTCGGATTACCCAGGAGCATCTGTCGCGTGAACTCGTGGCCGATGATCTGGACCGTCGGATCGAAGATCTGATTGCCGTGCGCGTGATCGAAATGGAAATGCGTGTTAATGACCGTCGTGACCGGCTTCTTCGTCAGCGTCTTGACTTCGTCGAGCAGTACCCACGCCGCGGCAGGCGAGACGTGGTCGTCCACGATGATCACGTCGTTGTCGTTGACGATCACCGCTCCGTTGCCGACGACCGCCAGCGCGCCGGTGCCGATGGCGTGATACACGCCCTCTGTCACTTTGTTGAATCGGAACGCGTTGCCGTTATGGCTCGTGCCCGCGGGCTTTCTGGATTGGGCGGCGACCACCCCGATCAGCAGTAACAGCGTGATGAGACTGAGAAGCGCGCGTCTATTCATGGGCACAAGTCTACGCCAGTCGCGTTTCTGACCTATCCTGTCCGGAATGACCGACTCACGCCGCCATCTGTCCATGCTGCGGTCGTATACCGCCGCCGACGCGCTGACGATCGGCAACGCGAGCTGCGGCACGATCGCCATCTTTCTCTGTCTGGACTATCTGGCGAGCGGCAATCCACGCTTGTTGTGGTACACCTTCATCCTGCTGCCGGCGGCGCTCGTCTGCGACGTCCTGGACGGCATCGTCGCGCGCACGCTCAAACGGCGTCAGTCGGTCCTGGGCGGTGATCTTGATTCGCTCGCCGACGTGATCTCGTTCGGTGTCGCGCCCGCGGTGATCGGCTACACACTCGGCCTTCGCGGCGGCTGGGACGTGCTGTGTCTGACATATCTGGTCGTCTGTGGCGTCAGCCGTCTCGCGCGGTTCAACGTCACGGCAGCGGCGCTCGCCGACACGACGACCGGCAAGGTGAAGTACTTCGAGGGCACACCCATTCCCACAACGATCGCCATCGTCGGCATGTGGGCGATCGCGTTCGCGTTGGGCCGTACTGGCGAGCATCTGTGGTTCGGCGTCGTCTACATCGGCCCGTGGATGTTGCACCCGCTCGCACTCATCTACGTCGCCAGCGGAAGTGCGATGATCAGCGCTACGTTACGCGTGCCCAAACCGTGACGCGTAGTGTCCGGCTTTGACCGGACTGGGCACCAAGTTATGTCCGGCTTCCTTAGCCTGAGCGAAGTCGAAGGCGGACGTGGAGGCTCGTTGATGAACGCGAAAGTCCAGTGCAAGGTGTTCAGCAGCTCGACGCGGAAGTGGGACGAGTTGATCGCCGAAGCCGCCGAGTTCGCTTCCGGAGTAGGGAAGGATCGCCTGATCAACATGTCGGTCTCCGCGTCCGGCGGCACCGATCTGTTTGGCTTTGGCGGGCAGGGCGCGATCTTCGTCTGGTTACTGGGACAAATAAAATCTGTTCGGTTCAGGGCCGACCCGCGTTATCATCAGTGACGCACCTCGGAGTGACCTGTGCACCTAACTACTCTCCAAGCCAAGCGAGTCCGTTCGGCCGCGACGCCGCGCATCAGCGCGTACGTCGTACTGACCGGGGACGGCTCGATGTGGCTGGACCTGCCAGGTTCATTCGGGTGATGTAGCAGCGAAACCTTCTTCGCGAGGAATCAAGGGCCATCACCCGCCGGGGGTGATGGCCTTTTTGTTTTTGAGGAGGTTGTTGTGGCGACGCGCATGCGGTGGATTACGTTCGACTGTTTCGGGACTCTCGTGGATTGGCAGGCAGGCTTTGCCAGCGCCGTTCGTCCGCTCGCCGGCGACCGGACTGACGATGTGCTGCGCGCCTACTACGCGCACGAGGCCATCGTCGAGCGGCTGAAGCCTCACCGTTCGTACAAGGAGGTGCTCGTCACCGCGTTCGCGCGCGCCGCGAAGGAGTGTGGCGTGTCGATGTCCGCCGAGACGGCGCGGCCGCTGGCCGAGGCCTGGGCGTCGATGCCGGTGTTCGACGATGTCGAGCCGATGCTGGCGGAGCTTCGCGTCCAGGGTTGGCACCTCGCCGTTCTCACGAACTGCGATGAAGACTTGTTCGCAATGACCCATCAGCGGTTCCGGGCCTCGTTCGATCTGGTGCTGACCGCCGAGCGTGTGCGCGGGTACAAGCCGGCGCCGTGGCACTTCCTCGGGTTCGAGCGGATCACGCACGTCGATCGGCGTGACTGGGTGCACGTGGCGAACAGCTGGTATCACGACATCGCACCGGCCAGGGCGTTGGGCATTCAGCACGTGTGGCTCGACCGGGATTTGACGGGGGAGCCTGGCGTGCCTGACTTGCACACGTGCATTCTGCGTCGCAGGTGGCGCAGGCCGCGAGTCGTCTGGCGGATCGCGTCGATCCGGCCAGGCTGCCGGTGTGCTGCTAGGAGCCTGACGTGTGACCTGGGCTGTCACAGGCCCGGGTCACATATCAGGCATGGCCGAACTCAATCAACGCCAGGTCGCCCATCGCCGGGCGATGCTGGCGCACATGACGCAAATGGCTCGCCGTGGGGAATCGCGGTTCTTCCTGATTCAGGGTGGACGGCAACGTGCCGATTACAGCGGCAGCGCCCTGGCGCGAATAACTTCGTCGTTGAGCGCCACGCCGAATCCGGGCCGGTCAGGAATCTCGATCGTTCCGGCGGCGAATCGCTCGGGCGGGACCAGCACGTCGGACCGCCAGCCGACTTCGCCGTACTGAAGCTCGAGATAGTTGGCGTTCCTCATGCCGGCGCAGACGTGCACGCTGGCCGCAGTCGATATCGGTCCGCTCGGGTTATGCGGTGCGACCATGACGCCGGCGTCGGCAGCGACGGCAGCGATGCGGGTCATCTCCAGTAGCCCGCCGCAGTGCTTGACGTCCGGCATGATCGTGTCCACGGCACGTCGGCCGATCAGCGGCGCGAAACCTGACAGCCCGAACAGCACTTCACCGCCGGCCATCGGTTGTTTGATGCGGCGTCGGATGGCGAGTGTGTCTTCCGCGCGCTCAGGAGGAACCGGTTCTTCGTACCACGTCAGGTTGTAGGGTTCCAGGCGCCCGGCGACAGCCACTGATTGCTCCACGTCGAAAAAGCTGTGACAGTCGATCATGATGCCGACCGACGGGCCGACCGCGGCGCGCATCGCGCGGACGGCGTCGATCCCGGCATCAATCGCGCGGGCGATGTCGACCGCCGGAGCCGTCGGCGGCGGGAAGCCGTCGAAGGGCGCGGCCTTGATAGTGGAGAATCGGTCGGCGACGGCGCGTTTCGCCGCCGCCGCGAAGCCCTCGGGAGTGCGCGGATTCGTGGCCCGGTTGACGTTCGCGTAGACCGGCAGTGCGTTTCGGAGCTTCCCGCCGAGCAGCACATACGTCGGGACATCGAGCGCCTTGCCAGCCAGGTCCCACATGGCCTGCTCGATCGCGCTGAACGCTGTGGCGGGCACTAGGCCCTCACGTGCCAGGGGTTCACCGCGTTGACGATAGGACTCGATCTCGAATGGAGATCGTCCGTTGATCAACGCGAAGAATCGCTCGAGCTCACGCTGCATGCGCGCCGCATCGCTCGCTGTCGTGTTCGCAAAGCCGAAGGCATCCGACGCTTCACCGAGGCCGACGAGCCCCGCGTCGGTCAGCAGGCGGACGAACAGCCACACGGTTCGAGAGGTGGCGCGGACGGGCCGCAGTTCGATGCTGGTGAGACGCAACTGCGGAACGGCGGCCGCAGCGCGCACTGGCCGGAAGAGCGAGGCGAGAAGAGCGCTGCCGGCGCTGGTCAGCAGATCGCGCCTGCTGATCGTCATGCCGGCAGAACGATCGTCTGTCCGATCGCCGTGATCGCGAGACGATCGGATTCCTTGACCAGCGCTTCCTGGATGCGCTCGATGGGTTCCATGAATGGCTCGCTGCTCAGCCGGAACGACTGATGATGCACAGGCACGATGAGTCTCGCGCCAGCCGCGTCGGCCATCGTCACGGCCTGTTCGGGTGTGCAGTGATTATGGATCCACGGGTTGTACGCCCCGATAGGCATCACGGCCGCGTCGAACGGTCCGTACCGCCGATGCTCGGCAAAGACCGGCGTGTTGGCAGTGTCTCCGCCGATCAAGAGCCGGCGTCCCTCGCGTTCGACGATCCAACCGGTATAGCCGCGCCACGTGTCGCGGCGGACGCGTGCGCCCCAATGCTTCACCTGAATCGCGCGCACCAGCACCTCGCCTCGTGGGGTGGCGATGCGTGCCGAATCGTTCCAGCGGAGCTCCTGAACTGACGAATAGTGACGACGAGGGAGAAGGTCTGACGTCCCTGGGCCCATGAGTGCCGCAGGCCTGCCGCGCACGGAGCCCAATGACGGCGTGTCGAGATGGTCGAAGTGCGCGTGCGACACGAGCACCAGGTCGATCTCGGGAAGCTCAGCGGGTGTAAGCGCGCACTGGACGAGACGCAGCGGTCCGAGTGACCCGAGCAGCAGATCGACGCCGATACGCGGATAGAGCGTTGGATCGGTCAGGATGCGAACGCCGAAGAAGTTGATGAGGACGGTAGCGTGGCCGAGCCACGCCAGTGTGACGGCGTTGTCAGACCACGAGGCTGGTGTCGGGCTTGTGCGGCGCGGCCGGGACGTCGCGGCCGATCTCCTCGACGCGATCCATCAGGAAGTTGAAGCCCCACGGCCCGATCGCGAACACACCGAGACCGCCAGCGACGCTGGTCGCAACGAACGTCCGGCGATTCCACAGACGGCGTTTCTGCATCAGATGTAGGCGGGATCCTTTGGACCCGCCGGTCCTGTGGCCCCGCCGATCCTTTCGGACCGGCCGCTTTGAATTGTACGATCGCGGAATGCCATCGCTGCCCGACGCCCTGCGCCGCCGCTTGTCGGGACCGCTGCCGGGTCTCGAAGCGCAGCTGCGCATGGCACCGCGGCCGTTGATGCGCCCCGATCCCTCGCTGGAGCCCGGTTTGCGGCCGGCGGCGGCGCTCCTCTTGATCTATCCGCACGCTGAGGCCTGGCACGTCCCGCTCACCGTGCGTGGCTCCGGCCTGCGACATCACACCGGGCAAGTGTCGCTACCGGGTGGACGTCTCGACCATCCAGGAGAGTCGGTAGAAGACGCTGCGCTGCGCGAAGCCTATGAAGAGATCGGGGTCGACCCGGCCGAGGTCGAAATCCTCGGGCGCCTCACGGCAATTCCCGTGATTGTCAGCGGCCACCTGCTGCAGCCGGTCATCGGCGTCGCCGTGCAGGCGTCCTGCCTTCACGCTTGCCGCACACGAAGTCGAACGATTGATCGAGCTTCCCGTGTCGCGGTTGCTGGAGCCCGATGCTGTGGCCTGGGAAGAGCGCGTGCGCTCGATCCCGCCCCACGGAGTGATGAACGTGCCGTACTTCGAAGTGGACGGTGCCCGCGTGTGGGGTGCAACGGCGATGGTGCTCGCCGAGTTCGGCGCGCTGCTCGCAGACGCCGGAACATAAGCGTCGTATCCGGACGAAATCTCCGACATTTTGAAGCCTCCTCGAAGACGTGCCGAAGTGTGCAGGGGATAAAGCTCCCGCTCCTGTAGCCGATGGGCTGGTACGAGCCCTGCAATAGAAGGGATGCAGCCGGGAGGTGACATGGAGTCTTTCGGAGAACTGCTCGCCGTAGACGAACGTCGCACACTCGAGTTCTTCGTCATGGGTCTGCAGGACGTTTCGGAGCGCAGGGTCGATCGGCAGGAGCTGCTGTACAACGCCAGCGTGCTGGCGCACTACGCGCAGGTCTCCGTCAGCGCCGAACTCGAGATGCCCGCGCCGGAAGACCTCGGCGTCATCTTCGAGCAGTTCGTCGTCAACACCGCGCTGCCCGACGACAGTCACCTGATGGAGACTGCCGGTGCGCAGTGCCTGCTCCTCACCGGTTTCTTCGAGGATCAGATGCGCGCCCGCTACAACATCCGCTGGTATGCGGAGATCGGGGCGAACTTCTTCACGCGCGCCGCGACATACGAAGAGTCGCGCAGCAAGGCGCGTCTTCTGACGATGATTGCCAGGCACTTCGAGGCGTGGCGGCAGCGGCATGCGCGCCTGAGCCGCGAGCTGCGCGACCAGCCGTATCTGCTGTCGCCCACGCCGCGATCGTTGATGTAGAGCCGAGGCCAGCCGCCGGCATCGGTGTTATCCTCCGGCAGCTCAGGAGGACACTGGATGACGCGGTTCGCCACTCTCATAGCCCTTACCGCTATTTCCACGCTCGGCGCCGCAGTTTCCGCGGCGGCGCAGGATCTCGTCATCACCAACGCGCGCATCATCGTCGGCAGCGGTGCGACCATCGACCGCGGGTCGATCGTCGTGCGTAACGGCCGAATCGTCTCGGTCGCGGCGGGTGCGCCAGCGTCTGCCGGTGGTCAGACCATCGATGCAAAAGGAATGACGGCGCTGCCCGGGTTCATTGATGCGCACCGTCACATCATGGGCGGCAACGACGCGCAGTGGTTCAAGGAGCAATCGGTGCCGCGTATGCAGGAGTTCCTGGATGCAGGCTACACGACACTGATGTCGGGCGGCGGGCCGGTGCCGGGCATCCTCGAGCTCAAGAAGCGAGTCGATTCCGGTGCGCTGAAAGGACCGCGCATCATCACGTCGGGCCGAGTCGATCCGGACAACTTCAAGACCGAGGAGCTGGCCCGGGCACAGGTGCGCAAGTACGCCGAGGCCGGCATCGAGATCATCAAGGCGCGCATCGACCCGGAGCCCACTCCGCTACAGCTCGCGATTCTGAAGGCCGTCATAGACGAGGGGAAGAAGCAGAAGCTCGACACGATGGTGCACGCGGTCAGCGTGCCGGCGATGCTGGCCGCACTGGACGCGGGGGCACAGAAGCTCGTGCACACGCCGCACGGCAGCTGGCTGAACGAAGCGGACGCGCGCAAGGTAGCCGCCGCTGGGGTCGAGACGCTGTCAACCGCCGGGTTCGGTCTGCCGGTGTTCGGTGTGTTCAACAAGGACAATGTCCCGACGTTCCGCGACGGCGGCAAGTGGCCGGATGCGATTCTCGACGGCAAGGGCCGTGGGCGCGAGGCCGGCGAGAAGGCGGTGAACGCGCGCACGCTCTGGGATGCGGGCGTGACCTATGGCTTCGGCACCGACACGAACTACCTCCCGCGGGAAGGACTGAAGCACGAACTACGCGCGCTCGCGCTGATGTTTTCGGCGCAGGACATCATCAAGCTGATGGGACCGAACACGGCAGCGTTCATCGAGAAGAGCAAGGACCTTGGAACGCTCGAGAGCGGGAAACTGGCGGATATCGTGCTCGTCGACGGCGACCCGCTCGACCTGATTTACAACCTGCTCAACGTGAAAGTCGTCGTCAAAGGCGGCACGGTCGTCGTCGATCGTAGAGGCGGGTCGTAAGACCCGCCTCCACGGTGCGACCCGCCTCCGTCAGAACACTGCGGCGATGTCGAGAATGAAGCCGCTGCGGTTGTAGATCACTGCGTGGCCATCGATGAAGCCGCGATGGTAGCCGTACGGCACCGGAACGAACTCGCGTCTCGACATACACCGGCACCGGAACGACGCGCGTTCTCCATCCAGGCGGCAGGTAGCCGCCGCGATAGTAGCGATAGGCGTACGGGCACCGGGCGGTAGTGCGGCCGGTAATGGTCGCGAATCACGACGACATCGCGCGGCCGGAAGTACGCCGCGGTAGTGACCGCCACCGCGGTAATCGTCGCCGCCGTCGCGGTAGTAACGCGCCTCGACTGCGCCGAGACTTGCCGCGCCGATCCCCGGCTTCAGCCGTGCTGGCGAACACGCCGCCGAGGACCACGCCCGCCATGATGACTGTCAGCAACGCTTTCACGTCCCACCTCCGTCTCGACCGCTCGCTCTCCCGAGGCTACTTGGGGAGTCGCTGAACCTCTTGAGGAGGCAAGTCGTCTGCCAACCTCACAGCAGGGCCGACCAACCTAGCTAAATACAGTCGCTTGCAGTCTGCTCCCACTTCTTCACAGTCCGGCCCGGCGTCCTCGGCCGGGACGGCTGGTCGCCACGAGAGGTCAGGCTGAGCCGAGCGCGGTAGAATCCCCGTTACTCACCGGAGGTTTCAGATGTCACGCACGAGAAAGGCTGCTGCCGCGGGAGTGCTTCTGACTCTGGCGATGCCGCTGGCCGCCTGCAAGACCGCGGAGGCGCCCGACGCATCGACGCCCGCGCCGCTCACCGCCGTTCTGCCCGATCGCACCAAGGAACAGAACATCGAGCTGGGCCGGCAGCACAAGACCGCGCTGGGGTTGTATCAGGCGCTGCGTCAGGAAGCGAACGGCGGAAGGCCACTGCAGTGGACGCAGCTGCCTGACTGGAGCGGCGTGTACCTCACGGCCGGCGAATCGCCGGCTTTGCGTTCGATCCCGATCAGAAGCCAGGCGAGTGACGACCGCGAAGCTGACGCCGGAGTATCAGGCGAGGATGGTCAAGCGAGTCGAGGACGTGAAGAAGGGCATCGAGTGGGATCCGATCTCCACGTGCGCGCCGCCCGGTCATCCGCGCTGGCTCACCGAGCCCTTCCTGCGCGAGTTCATCGTCACGCCGAATCAGACGTGGTTGATCAACGAGATGGTGAACGACATCCGCCGCATCTACACCGATGGGCGTGACCACGTTGCGGCGGAGGATCGCTATCCCGATCCCCAACGGCGACTCGATCGGGTTCTGGGACGGACCGAAGCTGGTGATTCACACGAATCAGCTGCAGTCGGGTATCTATCAGCGCCAGCATCCCGATTACACCGACCAGGTCGAGACCGTCGAGATCTGGCGAAAGGCCGACGACAAGACGCTGACCGCCGACGTGTGGGTCTACGATCCGCCGGCGCTGGCCGAGCCGTGGTACGTGAAGCAGTCGTACGTCAAGTTGAGCGATCCGGACAATAGCCTTCGCATTCGCTACTGGAACTGCGGCGAGAACCAGAACAACGCCGTGGTGCAGACCAAAGAGGGGAGCACGCAGTTCCGCGGCTTCACCTTCGACAAGGGCGCTGACACGCAGAAAGGCAAGCCATGACGAGAGCGTTTGTGACCGCGGTGCTGTCGCTGGGCGTGCTGGTCGTCACCGCCGCCACGGTCATCGCCCACCACTCCGCGACGATGTTCGACGACAAGAAGACCGTCACCGTGCAGGGTGTGGTGAAGGAGTTCCAGTACACGAATCCGCATTCGTGGCTGCTGGTCGATGTCACCGGCAAGGACGGCAAGGTGACGACGTGGGGATTCGAAGCTGAGGGACCGACGACATTGCAGCGGGCCGGCATCCGTCCGAGTGATTTCAAGCCGGGCACGAAGCTGACCATCACCGGGAATCCGATGAAGGACGGCAAGCCGGCGGCGATCTGGGTAGACGCCGTTCGCGAGGACGGCAAGAAGTTCAACCCGCGCGCGGGCTTCGCCATCAAGTAACGTGTAGGGCCGGTCCTTTCGGACCGGCCGGTCTACACCCGCAAGGCCGGTCCTTTTGGACCGGCCTGCGCCGCCGCGAACTCACTGCGATACGTCTCGCGCAAACCCAGCGAACAGAGCCACGAGATCAACGACAGCGTCGTGATGTACGCGGTCACGAGCCACGAGTTGCCGGTGATGCCGTAGAGCGTCGTTGCGACAAACGGCGCGATCGCGCCACCGAAGATCGTGCCGAGCGTCAGGCTCAGCGACGCGCCGCTGTAGCGAACCGCTGGAGCAAAAAGCTCCGCGAACACCGCCGGCTGCGGACCGAGATACGCGCCCTGCAGGAACATCATCCCGCACAGCGACAGCGCGATCAGCGGGATCGAGCCGGTGTCCACGAGTGGGAAGTAGACCAGCGACCAGAGCACCAGCGCTCCCAGGCCCCACTGCATGATGCGGCGGCGGCCGATCCGATCGGACAAGTGGGCGAACCACATCGTCCCTGGTGCGCCGACGAGCGATGCGAGCACGATCAGCATCAGCGCGGTCGGCAGCGCAGAGTCCGAGCCGGCGCGTCGCGTAGGTCACGAAGTAGACCAGCAGGATGTATCCGAGCCCGCTGATGCCGACATAGCTGCCCGCCGCGAGCAGCACGGTGCGTCCGTCGGTTCGCAGCACGTCCACGACCGGCATGCGCCGGGCCGCGCCCGCCCGCAGCACGTCGGCGAAGATCGGACTCTCGGCGACGCTCAGTCGCACGAACAGGCCGACGGCGACGAGCCCCACGCTGGCGATGAAGGGAATCCGCCAGCCCCACGCCGCGAACTGCTCCGGCGACAGGGCAGTCGTGACGATGATGAACACCGTATTCGACAGGACGATGCCGGCCGGGAGACCGAGGGCGACGACGCTGCCAAACAGTCCGCGCCGGCCCGTGCGGTGCGTGCTCGACCGACATCAGGACCGCGCCGCCCCATTCGCCACCGAGCGCAAATCCCTGAACGAAGCGGAGCGTCGTGAGCAGCGCCGGCGCCCAGGCTCCGATCTGCGCGTACGGTCGGCAGCAGGCCGATGCCAAGCGTGGACAGGCCCATCAGCATCAGGGCCCACACCAGCATGAACTTGCGTCCGAGACGGTCGCCGTAGTGACCCATGACGACGCCGCCGAGCGGACGGGCGATGAAGCCGATCGCAAACGTTGCGAAGGCGGCCAGCGTGCCGGCGAGCTCGGACACCTGCGGGAAGAACTGCGGTCCGAACACGACGGCGGCCGCCGTGCCGTAGATGAAGAAGTCGTACCACTCAATCGTGGTGCCGACGGCGCTGGCCAGCGCGACCTGGCGAGCCTCGGAACGGCGGGATTCGGACGTTGGTCCAGTAGTCAAGGTGATGTACCATCGCGGAGCCTACCACGCGTCGCGTAGGGCCGGTTCTTTCGGACCGGCTTGCGGCAGCGGCAGGTCTCCCCAGCTTCCATGCGCAATGCAGCCTCGGTCTGATCTGCGCGGCCGCGCTTGCGCTCGCGTTGTCCGGCATCACCGTCTTCGGCATCGCGATCTGGAAGATCGAGCTGGCCATCGCGGGGGCCCTGCTTGTTCGTGACGGCCGGCAAGAAGGCCTCGTAGCGCGCGGACTTCAGCCCGCGCGGAGTGCAACATGATTCACGTCGAAAACCTGGTCAAGACATTCGGTGAAGTCAAAGCCGTTGACGGCGTGTCCTTCGACGTCGCCAAAGGAGAGATCTTCGCGTTTCTCGGCCCGAACGGTGCGGGCAAGACCACGACGATCCAGATGCTGACCACGCTGCTGCGGCCGACCAGTGGGTCGATGAAGCTTGACGGGCTGGATCCGGTGACGAACCAGCTCGAGGCCCGACGCACCTTCGGCATCGTGTTTCAGGATCCAAGCCTCGACGGCGAGCTGACCGCCGACGAGAACATGGAGCTGCACGGCGTGCTGTATCACGTGCCACGGAAGGTGCGTCGCGAGCGCATCGAACTACTGCTCAAGCTGTTCGAGCTGTGGGACCGCAAGGATTCCTACGTCAAGACCTTCTCGGGCGGCATGAAGCGGCGGCTCGAGATCGCGCGCGGCTTCCTGCACACGCCGAAGATCCTGTTCCTCGACGAGCCGACGCTCGGACTCGATCCGCAGAGCCGCAATCAACTGTGGACGCACGTCAAGCATCTCAACGAGACGGAGGGCGTGACCGTCTTTCTGACGACGCACTACATGGACGAGGCGGATCGTGTCGCGCACCGCATCGCCATCATCGACCACGGAAAGATCGTGTCAGTCGGGACCGCGCAAGAGCTGAAGGAGCGCACCGGCGCCGACTCGCTCGAGGGCGCGTTCCTGAAGTTGACCGGCGCGACGATTCGCGATGAACGGGCGGATGCCGCTGATCAGATGCGGCAGATGGTCCGCATGTGGAGGAGATGATCCGTGACCGCGATCTACATTCTCTGGCTCCGTGAGGTGAAGCGGTACCTGCGGTCGCGTCCGCAGATCATCGCGTCGCTGGCGCAGCCGCTGCTGTATCTCCTCGTCCTGGGGTTCGGCCTGGGACCGGTGTTCCAGAGCTCGGGCCAGGGAAGCTACATCCAGTTCATGGCGCCCGGTGTTATCGCCATGGGCATTCTGTTCACGTCGATCTTCTCGGGGATCGGTCTGCTGTGGGATCGACAGTTTGGATTCCTGAAAGAAACGCTGGTCGCACCCGTGCCGCGGCTGCAGATCATGGCGGGCCGTACGCTCGGCGGTGCGACGATCGCAATGATTCAGGGCACACTCGTGCTCGTGGTGTGCATGCTCGCCGGCTTCCGGCCGCAGAGCCTGACGGGGATCCCGATGGCACTGATGTTCATGGCGCTGACGGCGATCGTGTTTGCCGCGCTCGGCACCGCCATCGGCTCGAGCCTGAAGGATATGCAGGGCTTTCAGCTCATCATGAACTTCATGGTGATGCCGATCTTCTTTCTGTCCGGCGCCCTGTTTCCATTGTCGAACCTGCCGACCGCGTTGACGATTGCGACGCGGCTCGATCCGATGGCCTACGGCGTGGACGGCCTGCGCGCGTCATTCATCGGGCTGTCGGAGATCGGCGTCGCCACTGATGCCGTGGTGCTGGTCGTCGTGGCGACGCTCTTCCTGATCCTGGGCGCGCGGGCGTTCTCGCGGATTCAGGTTTAGTTGAAGTCCACAGTGACCGTCATGATCACCGGGACCGGCACGCAGTTGAGGAGCGTTGGCGTCGAACTCCCACTGACGAACCGCGTTCTCCGCAGCGAGCGCGAGTGCCGGTGCGGGCGAGCGTAGCACTTTGGCGTCGGTCACGAGTCCCTCTGGTCCGATCACGGCCTCGAGAATCACGATGCCAGCCGCCGCGCCTTCCGGGAAGATTGGACTCACGTGACGGGTCTTCGTGGGCTGGCGAATCTGGCCTCCGATGCGGAGGGTGCCTGTCGGCTCTGCATCCCGGCCAGCTGCGGACGCACCGCATGCGGCGGGCTTGGGTGCAACGGGCCTGGCCTCGAATGACGGGGACACCGAGCCTGCACCTCGGGAGACGGTAATCGTCTCTTGCAGCGAGCCAACCCGCAGCATGATGTTCCGGTTCACATCCAGGCCGTCCAGCGTCAGCTTCTGCTGGAACTTCTGGAAGCCAGGCAATGTGGCCTCCAGCACGAGTGGGCCGTCAGGAAGGCCGATGAGCTCGAACTGGCCGGCGCGGTTTGTCTTCACCTCGTGGCGTGCGTCGCGGGTCGTGTCAACCGCGACGACGGTCACGCCTGGCAGCAATCCGCCTGATGGATCCATAACTGTGCCGGACAGCGTCGAGAAGCGGTTTTGCGCAAACAGTGCAATCGGCACAGCGATGGCGAGCACGGCAGCGATCGATCCGAATCGCGTGGTCACTGACAACGGACGACGACTGAGACGCGGATTCAACATGGCGGTGACTCTCCGTTCGAGGCTCGACGGGCGCGGAACGATCGCGACCGCGGGGTAGATGTCGCGGGCCCGCCCGAACTGGCGGGCGAGCTCCAGCAGGTGCAGCGCATACTCGCGGCCGCTCACGCCGAGATTGACGACCGCATCGTCACAGGCGCGCTCGCTTTCCAGGCGAAGCCGCGATGTCGCGAGCCAGACGAGCGGGTTGAACCAGCACGCGATGCGCAGCAGCTCGCTGCCAATCTGGACGGCCCAGTCGCGACGCTGCACGTGGGCGAGCTCGTGGGCGAGCACGACGCGAATGCGATCCGCATCCCACGACGGCGCATCGATCGGCAGCAGCACCTTGGGGCGGAACACGCCCCAGGTCACCAGCACCGCCGGCTGATCGCTCTGGAGAAGACGAACCGGCGTGTGCACATTGAGGTGCTCGCGCAGTTGGTCGGCTGCGTCGGTCCACGGACCGTCGCGGACGATCGTTGCGCGCGGCAATCCGGTACAGTCGCCAGAAACCGAACAGTAATCCGGCCAGGTTCACGACCACGCCGACGATCCACATCGTCAGCAGCACGAGCGCGAGCGCGATTCCGTCTTCCGCTGGAACCGTCGTCGTGGATGCATTCTGGAACGTCGTCGTGATGCCAATCCGCGACGGCGTCGCCGTGGGGTCAGGCGGAGAAGGCTGGCCGTTATTGCCGGGAGCGATGCCTGGAAGCGTCCACGATGGTGCAACGCCCATGAGCAGCGGTGTTGCCAGCGCCAACGCGATTGCCGACGCCAACATCCAATGTCGCAGCGCCGCGGACTGACGACGGAGGAGCGATGCAGCGAGCAGGCCGAGGGCGATGACCAGCGAAATCTTGATCGCAGCTTCTAGAAGCGGATTCATCGGTGCGTCTCCTCCGAGCTACTGAAAGTCCACGGTCACCGACATTCGGACATTGACGGCTTCACAGTTGAGCAGTGTTGGATCGAACTCCCACTGTCGCACGGCGTCGATTGCCGACCGCGCCAGCGCGTCGGCTGCGTCGTTGGTGACCCTCGCTTCCTGGACGAATCCGTCGGTGCCGATCATCGCCTCGATCGTGACAACGCCTGGCGACGAACCCTGCGGATAGATCGGCGGGACATGACGAATCTTTCGCGGAGTCCGGATTTGACCGCCGACCCGTACGCCGCCGGCATCGCTGGTCGAGGGACCGCAGCTGGCCTGTAGTGGCGCGAAGCGCTGGCTTGGAGCCGCCGGAGCCGCGTTCGGGTCGTTGACGACGGTGACCATCTCCTGGAGGGATCCAATCTGGAGCGTGATCTCGCGGCTCAGGTCCTGTCCGTCGATCGCCACTCTCTCAAAAAACGTCTCGAAGCCTGGTAGGTCAGCCTCGATGACATAGACGCCCTGCACGAGCCCGATCAGTTCGAAACGGCCGTTCCGGTCGGTCGCGACTTCGTGACGGTCGCCGCGCGATCTGTTGTTGGCGATGACGATGACACCAGGCAGCGCCGCGCCGGACTGATCGACGATCGATCCTGAGAGCGTCGAGAATTGCTGCGCAGACAGCCAAGAAGCGGACGTCGACGCCAGCAGCATCGCGAGCACGGTGAGACGACGTGTCATCGCTGCCCCTCCTTCCTCGTCCTGGCAATCAGATCCGCAATACGGTCGCAGTTCGTCTTCGCTGAGCCGCGAGGCTTCGCCGCCGAGCAGCGCGGCGACCGCCTTCTCCGCAGAGCCGTCGAAGAACGTCTGCACGACGTGGCGCAGCGCCGACTTGCGCGCCGTGTTGCGCGACACCAGCGGGCTGTAGACGTAGCGCAGCCCTTCCTCGTCGTGATGGACGTGGCCCTTCTCCTCGAGCACCCGTAATTGCGTGCGTACGGTCGAGTAGTGCGTGTCGCCGGGGAGATCCTCGAGGACTTCTGCCGCTGTGGCCCGGCCGCGGCGGTAGAGAATGTCCATGATCTGGCGTTCGCGGCGGGTGAGAGTGGTGTGGGCGGTGGTGGACATAGGTGCGCGCTGGACGTGTGAGCTGTATAACTTACGTGTTAGTTTAATAGCACGTCGAGACGACCGGCGTCAACCTCGTGCGGCGGCCGCGCACGCCCGGGCCGCTGTCGAGCCCGGCGGGTCGTGGGATTCCCATCATCGCCCGTGGCGCGAAGACAATGGTCGGCCGAATGGCGACCTTTTGACGCCGCGTTGCGCGCGATCCCCCGCCAATTTCCTGGCGTTTTCTTTGCCTATACTACGGCCCATGGTCCGCACCATCGCGCTCCACATGCCCACAGGTCGGTTCTCAAGAGCGGAGCTGGTGTGGCTGGCGTTCGTCACCGTTCAGGCCCTCGACGGCATCATGTCCTACATCGGCGTGAGCACCTTCGGGTCGTGGATCGAGGCCAACCCCCTCGTCGCGTGGTATGCCTCGGTCTTCGGTCCGGCCGTGGCGTTCACCGCTGTCAAGCTGTTCGCGATTGCCTGCGGCACGATGCTCTATCTGATGTCCCGGCACCGGACGGTGGCGGCGTTGACGCTGTTCTACCTCGCGTTCGCGGTCGTGCCCTGGGCCCACGTCCTGCACCACTACACGAATATCTAGACGCAGAGAGGCGAGCGGTGCGTCGCTGTACGGGCGAGGCCATGCCTCGCCCCTACTACAATGCGGAACATGTATTCCGCATTCCTGGTGATTCATTCCCTCCTTCGCTGGTTCGTCGTCATCGCCGGCCTGGTGGTGATCGCGCGGTCGATCGCCGGCATGACGGGAGGACGCGACTGGCGTCCCTCTGACGCAGCGGGCGTGCGGTGGTTCAGCATCGCCCTCGACGTGCAGTTCCTGATCGGGCTATTGCTGTACGTCTGGCTCAGCCCGTTCATGCGCGACGCGTGGGCCGACATGGGCGCGACCATGCGCAATGCGCCGTTGCGATTCTTCGCCGTTGAACACGTTACCGGCATGCTGATCGGCCTTGCGCTCGCGCACGTGGGGAAAAGCAAGATCGGCAAGGCCGCCGAGGCGGCTCAGAAGCACAAGCTGGCCGTGATCTTCTTCAGCCTGGCGATGGTCGTGATAATGCTGTCGATTCCGTGGCCGGGGACGCCGGGCGGACGGCCGCTGCTGCGCGGCTTTGGGGAGTAGATCGTAGGGGCGAGGCATGCCTCGCCCTTAACGCGCGTAGAGGCCGAAGCCGCGCGCCTTCGCGTCGGATCGAAGTGTCTCGATCAATTTCGCGCCCGCCGTGAGCGAGCGGCGCCCCTCGATTTCGGCGATCGCACGGCGCGCCTCGAACTCTGACCGGGCGATCCCGCGCTTGACGGCCTCGGCCCGGAGCGCCTCGAGCGAACTCAGCGCCCCGCCGGCACTCTCTTCACTACTGATACGCGCCGCGGCAATCATGACCGGCAACCGCGCCAGCACATGCTGCGGGCTCTTCACCAGGGCCTGTGCTCGTTCGATCTCGCGCACGGCCGGTGCTCGCCGGCCCTGCGTGAGCATCGCCAGCGCCACCACCGCCCGCGCTGTCGCTTCGTTGTCCGGGGCTGACTGGCCGGCAAACACCGTCGCGGCTTCGGCGGCCAGTTTCTCCGCCTCCGCGGCGCGTCCTTCTTCCAGCGCGATGACGGCGAGCGCGCTGCGGCTCTCGGCAGCCGTGCCTTTCTCGCCGAGCGCTGTGCGGATCGTCAGGGCGTCGTTGTGGCGTTGCTTGGCGAGCTGAAGGTCGCCGCGCATCAAGGCCGTCTCACCAAGCTGATACGTCGAGTACGCCATTGGCCGGCGCCGATCGGAGCGCCGGTCCATCTCGAGCGCCTCACTCAGCGTCTTTTCCGCCGTCGCCAGGTCTCCCTGCACGCCGGCAATGTGGCCAACGCCGTAAAGTGACGTGGCGACGCTGGCCGGATCGTCGATGGTGCGGCGAATCGACAGTGCCTCCTCGTAGGTGCTCCTCGAGCGGGCAATCTCTCCCTGCAGCTTCAGTGACTCGCCCGCGTTGTAGAGCGCGCGTGCCAGGCCGCGGCGATCGCCTATCTCGCGACTCATGGCCGCCGACTCCTCGTAATGGCGCGACGCGCCCTGCAGGTCGCCAAGGTCGAGGAGGACGTTGCCGATGTTGTTCAACGAGATCGCCGCGTTGGTCCGATCGCCAATCTCGCGCCGGATCGCCAGCGACTCCTGGTTCAACTTGAGCGAGGCCTGGAGGTTGCCGGCGCGCCGCTCCTGGACGGCGATGTTGTTCAGGAAGCGCGCTACGAGATCCTGCTCGCCGATGCTCCGGGCGATGCTGAGGCCTTCCTCGTAGAGCGCGCGCGAGCGCTTCGTGTCGGGACCGTCCAGGATCGCAGTGGCGAGGTTGTTCAGGGTCCGCGCCACGCCGGCTTTGTCGCCCGCCGCCGCATAGATTGCTCGCGCGTCCTCAAACAGTGTGACGGCTTGGTTGGTCTGTCCCTGACGCAGCGTCGCCGCGCCCTGGCGCAAGCGGGCATTCGCGACGAGCACGCGTGCGCCGAGGGCCTCGCCGGTCGCCGCCGCGGCGGAGGCCGCGCTCTGCATTCGCTTGAAATCCGACAATGTGTCGGCGGCGTTCGCTTCGGCAAGATCGAGCCGCGGATCCCTCAGCGCCGGAAACCGTTTCCTGAAACCCTCGATCGTCGCCAATCCGTCCTTGGCAGCTCCCGACGAGATCTGCGCGTTGGCCAGGCGCAGCGCGTGTTCCACATCGTCAGGGAAGAACGTCGCCAGCGTCTGCCAGATTCCGATGGCTTCCATCCATGCGCTCGACATCTCGCGATACGTGCCCTCGACGAGCAGGCGGTCGGCACGAGGGAGATTGGCGGAGAGCTCGAAGGCGCGAGCCGCCGCGTCTTTGGCGCGGCTGTCGTACCCGAGTTGCGACCAGGTGTGTGCCAACGCCGAATGCGCGAGAGGAAAGCGGGGGTCGGCTTGAATCGCCTGCTCAAAGATTGACCGCGCGCCGAGCGCATCGAACTGCCGCAGCCGAATCAACCCTTCGGCATACAGGCGGGCGGCGTCGGGTGACGCGGGCTGTGACGCGCGAACCGATGTCTCCGCGACCTGAACGCCGAGTCTGTCACGTAACCGCATGCCTGCTCTCGCGACGAGGTCGAGCAGCTCGCTGAGGGCTCCCATCTCGCTGACGAGCGAGAGGGTCTCGCCCTCGCGCGAGTCCTGGAGACGAATGTCCACGCGCACGGTCGACGCGTCACCAGCGCCGACCGTCACATACGACCCGGTGACCACCAAATCGGCGCCGAGGTTCTGCCGGATGCGCGTCAACGTTTCGGACGCATAGGTGTCCTCATCGGCGAGCGCGAGCTCCGTCTTCATTCGCGTGACGTTCTCGCCGGGGATGGTGCGCAGCCGCTCTCCGGCCGCCAACTCCGTCGTCAGCATTTCCGATAGCGCCATCGACAGCCACTGTGCGTCGTCGCGGCCGGAGAGGTTGCGGAAACCCAGAACGGCCACGGCCGGGCGCACTGCGGCGGCAGGCATCGCGGTAGCCGGAGCTGCCGTCGCTGGCGCGCCGGCTGACGACGTGGCGCGTCCGCGCCAGAGCAGTGCGCCGGCTCCTGCAACGACCAGCAGCGCGACCACCGCGGCCAGGACAACACGCGACTGCGCGGCGCGTGGCGGGACGGTCCCCTCGAGGGCGTGCACGACATCTGCAGCGTTGGCAAACCGCCCTTCGGGATAGCGTGCCAGACACCGCATGATTGCCCGGTCCCATTCCGCGGGCAGCGCGGGCTTTACTTCTCGTGGGGACTTCGGTGTGGGTCCGACGACGCGTTGAAGCGCGGAGGCGATCGGTGTCTCGGCTACGAACGGACGGTGGCCGGTCACCATCTCGTAGAGGACGATGCCCAGGGCGTAGATATCGCTCGCGGGCGTGAGGGCGCCGCCCTCGATCTGTTCCGGCGACATGTACTCGGGCGTTCCAACGACGTCGCCTGTGCCCGTGATTCCGTCTGCCCTGCCGCTCGGGTCGCCGACCAGGTGCGCCAATCCAAAGTCCGTGACGACGACGCGCGGAGGCCTCGATGGCCCGGCGTCGAGCAGCATCACGTTGTTCGTCTTGAAGTCGCGATGGATGATGTCGGCCGCATGTGCAGCGGACAACGCCGCCGCCATCTGCTCAACGATCGGCCGCGCATCCTCCACGCTCAGGGGGCCGTGTTGGCGAAGATGCTGCGACAGCGTCACGCCCTGCAGCAGCTCCATCGTGACGAAGAACACGGCACCGGCAGTGCCTTCCGGTGGCCGGTGCTCGAACAGATCGAAGATGCGGCAGATGTTGGGATGCGTGACCCTGCGGGCGAGCTGGACCTCACGGAGGAAACGCTGATTCGCCCGCTCGTGCACCGCGATCTCGGACCGGATGGTCTTCAGCGCGACCCGCTCTGCGAGCGTCAGGTCCTCGGCCTCGTACAACTCGCCCATGCCGCCACGAGCGATGAAGCGCACGACGCGGAACCGCTCGCACAGCAGGTCGCCGGTGCGAAAGGTCGCCACGATCTGCGCCGTACGCGTCGGATTGGACTCGAGCGTGCTGCCAGAGTCGGGGTCCCGGGGGGAATCCATCAATGGAACTATATAATTCAAGCATCCCTATGCGCGTGGCACGTCGTTTCGTGGTCAGCGGGCGCGTGCAGGGCGTCGGATTCCGCTACTTCACGCAGGACACGGCGCTTCGCGAAGGCGTCACCGGGTGGGTGCGCAACCTGGCGGACGGCCGGGTGGAGGCCCTGCGTCGAGGGCGACGCCGAGGCCGTGACGCGCGTCGAGCGGGCGCTGCGGGCCGGGCCGCGCGGCGCGCGCGTCGAGCGTGTGTATGTGGACGATGAGGACCCGACCGGCTCGTACACGACCTTTTCGGTGACAGCGTAGTGTCCGGCTTCAGCCGGAGGTCAATGTCCGGCTTCAGCCGGACATCAATGCGGTTCGGACGTCAGGTGACAATGGATCTCAAACAGCACATCAGGCACGTTCCCGACTTTCCGAAGGCGGGCATCCTCTTCTACGACATCACGACGCTGCTGCGAAACGCCGAAGGCTTCGCGATGACCGTCGACATGCTGTCGAGCCCGTATGTCGGCAAAGGCATCGAGGTGGTCGTCGGCATCGAGAGCCGCGGGTTCATCCTGGGTGCGGCCGTCGCGGAGCGCATCAAGGCGGGGTTCATCCCGATCCGCAAGCCGGGCAAGCTGCCGTCGAAGACGCTGAAGGAGAGTTACGTCGCTGGAGTACGGAATGGACTCGCTGGAGGTCCATGAGGACGCCATCGAGAGCGGCCATAAAGTGCTCATCGTGGACGATGTGCTGGCGACCGGCGGTACCGCGAGCGCGGCGGCCAAAATGGTCAGGAAGCTGGGCGGCGACCTGCAGGGGCTGGCGTTTCTGATTGAGCTGCAGTTTCTGAACGGCCGGTCGAAGCTGGCCGACGAGAAGGTCTTCTCCGTCCTTCAGTATTGACTGCGTAGGGCGCGGCTTCAGCCTGCGCAGGTAGAATAGAGCGTTCACGTCCCCGTAGCTCAGTGGATAGAGCGTCCGCCTCCTAAGCGGAAGGCCGTGCGTTCAAGTCGCACCGGGGACGCCACCGCCGAAACACAGGGAGACCGCAGGCAGTCATGAAGCGTAAAGAACGTCACCATCTGAAAGAGAACGAGCTCGTGCACTCCATCGAGAGCGCACGCGATTTCCTCGAAACGCGCCAGCGTCCGATCGCCGGCGCCGTCGTCGCTCTCGTGGTCCTCGCGCTGGCGGTGGCCGGGTTCATGGTCTATCGAAACCAGACCCAGTCACGCGGCTCGGAGCTGCTCGCGGAAGCGATGGTGGCGATGAACGCGCGCGTCGTTCCCACGGGCGTGGCAGGGGAAGAGAACCTGCCGGCCGGCGGCGACGCTGGGCGCGACCGGAACGTTCTCGACCGAGGAAGCCAAGCTCAAAGCAGCGCTGCCGAAGCTGAAGGCCGCGGCCGATGCGTAGTCCGGACAGCACCTCGGGGATCACCGCTCGCTATCACATGGCCGGGGCGCTGGCCACGCTGGGCCGCAACGAGGAAGCGATCAAGGAGTACGACGAGGTCGTGCGGCGCAGCGGCGCGTCGAGCCTGTATGGCCGCATGGCCCGACTCGGCAAGGCCGACGCCCAGGCGCACTCCGGACAGCTCGACGCGGCCATCGTCACCTGGAAGGAAATGACGACAGGCGAAACCGAGGACCTGCCGGTGGACGCGATCCTGATTGAGCTGGCCCGCGCCTACGTGCAGAAGGGCAACACCGAGGAAGCGCAGGAAGACGTTCACCCAGATCGTCGATCAGCATCCCAACTCGCCGTATCTCGCCGAGGCACGCACCGAGCTCGAGAATCTCAAAGGGTAAGTCGGCTCAGCGCTTCGCGCCGTCGCACGTCCTTGAGCGCCTGAAAATCGCCGATAGCGTTGAGGTGCAGGCCGTCCAGTGACTCCTGCGCAACGATCACGTTGGTGCGGTTCCAGATCGGAATGTACGGCGCATCCTCGGCGATGAGCTTCTGCGCCATCGCGGTAGGCGTCCGCCGCTCGTCCTCGTCCGTTGACTGAGTGGCGCCAGGTCGAGCAGTCGATCGACGTCGGGATTGCGGTAGTAGCCGCGATTGAAGCCGAGCGGCGGTATCTGATCGGAATGGAACACACGGCGCAGGATGTCGGGATCGACGAGCCCGCCGCCCGTCCACTGCAACGAGAACAGCTGGAAGTTGCCCTTCAGGACGTCCGCAAAGAACGTGGCGAACTCGTACGAACGGACGATCGAGATCGATGCCGACGCGCCGCAGATCCTGCTGCACGACGGTGGACTGCAGACGGGTCTCCTCGTTGGTCGAGATCTTCAGTGACAGTCGCAGACGGGGCTCGGGCCCCTCGCCGTCAGGATCGGGATAGCCGGCCTCGTCCAGCAGGCGCATCGCCCGCTCGGGGTCGTGCGTGAAGCGATGCACGTCCGGCTCGAATGCCCACGCCTGATCCGGCAGGAGGCCCGACGCCGCGCGCGCCAGACCGCGCCGCAGGTACTTGATGATCGCGTCGCGATCGATCGCGTAACCGATCGCATGCCGCACGCGGCGATCGCTCAGCACCGGATCACGCATGTTGAAGCCGAGGTAGGAGAAGTCGAGACCTGGCGAAGGCGCAATGCGGAATCGACCCGTCCTGAATCAGTTGGTGGACGATGTCGGGCGGCAGGTCGTTGATCACCAGGTCGGTCGTCCCTTTGCGGAGATCGAGGCCGCGCATCGTGTCGTCTGGGATGACCTTGACGATCAATCCGGCATTGTCGGGCGGGCCGTTCCAGAATTCCTCGAACGCCGTCAGCACGACCTTGTCATCGTTGTCGTAGCGCACGAACCGGTACGGACCGGTGCCGACAGGAGAACGTCCGCATCCGGTCACCGGAACCGTCGGGCACGATTGGCGGAAGCACGAGCTGGATCGGAAACGACGCAAATGGCTCGGTGAGCGTGAACCGGACGGTGTAGTCGTCCACGGCGGTCACCTCTCGCAGCAGCCGGTAGGCCCCCTTCAGCGGTGAGACGAACGCGGGATCGACGAAGGCGGCGAACGTGTAGACGACATCGCGTGCGGTCAGCTCGTGGCCGTCGTGAAAGCGCACGCCACGGCGCAGGTGCGCGACGTACGTCAGCGGGTCGGGATTGTCGAGCCGTTCGGCGAGCGCGGGGTGGACCCGAAGGTCGTCGCCCCACTCCATCAGCGAGTTGAAGACAAGCTGCGAGACGCGCTGCGAGCTCTCGTCATTGCGCCTTGTCGCGGATCGAGCGTGGTCGGTCCCGAGCGAACCGACGATGGTGATGATGTTGGGATCTGGTCGCGGAGGTGAACTGCAGGAACACAGTAATGCAAGATGCAAAATGCAGAATGCAAACGATGCATACCCTCGCGCGCCGTTCAGTCTTTGCATCTTGAATGTCTGCATTTTGAATTACCACATCATGTTTCGTCCGACAGCTTCTTCAGCTCCGCCAGCAGCTCGAGTGCCTGTCGGGGAGTCGTATCGTCCACGTCGATTGTCTTGAGCCGCTCGGCAGATCGCACGCTGACGTGGCGACGATGCGTCGGTCGGTGCGGCAAACAGGCCGAGTTGACGCGTGCCGGGATCGGCGCCGTCGCCGGACAGCGTCGGCCGGCCGCCGCGCGACAGCTCGTCACGCTCGAGTCCGCCGAGGATCTCCTGCGCGCGGGTGACCACGCTGCGCCGGCAGGCCAGCCAGCCGCGCCACCTGAATCCCGTAGCTGCGATCCGATCGTCCGCTGACGATCTTGCGCAGGAAGATGATCTCGTCCTTCCATTCGCGCGCCGAGACGTGCGCATTGACCACGCCCGGCAGCGCGTCGGCCAGATCGGTCAGCTCGTGATAGTGCGTGGCGAACAGCGTCTTCGGTCGTGCGCGCGCGTTGGTCGCGAGGTACTCGGCCACCGCCCAGGCGATGCTCAGGCCGTCGAACGTGGACGTGCCGCGGCCGATCTCGTCGAGCACGACGAGGCTGCGCGACGTCGCCGCGTGCAGGATGTTGGCAGTCTCCTGCATCTCCACCATGAACGTCGACTGACCGCGCGCGATATTGTCGGACGGCGCCGACGCGCGCGAAGATGCGATCCACGATCGGCAGCTTCGCGTCCTTGGCCGGGACGAACGATCCGATCTGCGCGAGCAGCGGGATGAGCGCGGTCTGGCGGAGATAGGTGGACTTGCCGCCCATGTTCGGCCCGGTGAGGACGACCAGCTGGCGAGTCGTCCCGTTGAGGTCGATGTCATTCGGGACGAACGCGTCGGACGTGAAGCGCTCGACGACCGGATGACGGCCATCGGCCACGACCATTTCGTCGCCGTCGTGCAGGTGCGGCTTGGTGTAGTTGGCGATGGCCGCGGTCTCGGCCAGTGCCGCCGAGGACGTCGAGCGTGGCCAGCGCGCGTGCGGTGTCCTGAATGCGCGGCGCTTCGGCGGCGACGCGGCGGCGCAGGTCCTCGAAGATCTCCAGCTCGCGCTCGAGGATTCGCTCGTCGGCGCCGAGTACCTTGGCCTCGTACTCCTTGAGCGCAGTCGTGGTGAACCGTTCGCCGCCGGCGATGGTCTGCTTGCGCTGATAGTCGTCAGGAACGGCGTGCAGGTTCGATTTGGAGATCTCGATGTAGTAGCCGAAGACACGATTGAAGCGGACCTTCAGCGAGGCGATGCCGGTTCGGGCGCGCTCGCGCTCCTCCATCTCGGCGATGACCTGACGGCCGGAGCGGCGAACCGGACGGGGTGACCCACCGGCCGGCCGAGGCCGACGCGATCCGCCGCGGGGTCGCGCTGTTACTGGCCGGCGGAAATCTGACCGGGGTGGCCCGGGACTGGAACGGCGCCGGGCTGGTCACGCCACTCAAGGGGCGTCGGTGGCGGCGCGGCGCGGTGCGCGACATCATCCGCAAGCCACGCAACGCCGGCCTGCGTATCCACCGGCGGGAGGTGATCGGCAGGGCCCAGTGGGAGCCGATCGTCCCGGAGGAGCAGTGGCGGGCGGTGGTGGCCATCTTCGACGACGAGGACCGGCGTACCCACAGCGTGAACCCGCACATCGTGCGCCATCTCGGGTCCGGGTTGTTCGTATGCGGCGGCTGCGGCGAACCGGACCTACGGGTCAGCACCTCCGGGAGCCTGCGCAAGTCGGTGCCGCACTACCGGTGCGCGCGGGTCGGCCGTCCGGATGCGGGCCCGCACGTCGCCCGCGGGATGGCCGCGCTGGACGCCTACGTGAGCGATGTAGTCGTCGAGCGACTGTCCCGGCCGGACGTGGTCGAGCTGCTGCGCCCGGCCGCCCCGAGTGTCGACCTGGACGGGTTGCGGGCCACCGTCAACGCCGTCCGGGCCGGTTTCACCGAGATCGCCCAGATGTTCGGAGCCGGGGAGATGTCGAAAGCGGAGTGGCTGGAGGCCCGCGAGTCCGCACAGCAGCGTCTGAGCGTCGCGGAGACCGCGCTGGCAGCCGCGACCGCGACCAGCCCGCTGCACGGTGTGGCCGACGCCCCCGACCCGGCCGCCGTTTGGTATGGGCTGGATCTGTCCCGGCGCCGCGCCGTGCTGGCCGCGCTGATGACCGTGGTGGTGCAGCCCGTGCCCCGCGGCGGTGGCCGGGCACGGCCGCTGGACGGGATCGACCTGGACCCCACCTACATCCGGATCGAGCCGAGGACGCTCTGACCGTTATGATCATGCGGATTCGGTGCCCCTGCGGGAAGAACCTTGCCGACGTCGCCTCCCCCCGGCGCATCAACATGGACCGGGATCGCTTGCCTGCGGACTGGCTGACCGTGACCCCGCGGCCCGGGGTGCACCAGCAGCGCACCGACACCGGCACCTACGTGTGGCGGTGCCCGCGCTCGAGGTGCCGGCCCTGGCAACGGACGCCCGAGAAGATCAGCGCCGGTTACGGGATCACGATGCGGCGCTGGCGGAAGCAGCATGTGCATCGGCACGGGCCGTCGGCCGCCGTCCTCGACCGCGATCTGTAACTTAACCTGCGATCCACAACCGCATCGGCCCTAGATGGCCGGGAGGAAAGGCGCCCGGGACCTCCAGCTCGCGCCCGGGACCGTCCAAAGTCGTCCCCCGCCAGGGACGGCGTAGACGATCACCCTGCCGGAGCAGTCCCGATGCCTTCACCACGCGAGCACGCCGCCGGTCGTGTCGGCGCCCTCGCCCGTCACCGCGAGCCCGACGACCCTGATCTCGCCGATGCTCGTCGCGACCTGCGTGCCGCCGAAGCCACCGAGCACGCCGAGTACATCCAGCGCCTCGTAGACACGTTCCCACCGCTGAGCGCCGAGCAGCGCACCAAGATCGCCGCGCTCCTGCGCCCCCGTCGTGCTCGGGTGACGGCGGGCCGCGCTCGCCCGTCGAGTGACCGGTGGCCGCCGGCGCTGTGACGCAGCGACCCAGCACCCTCGCACCGTCGCTGTTGCAGAGGCCGAGCTCGCCGAGCTCGCGGTCTTTCAGCAGGCCGAGGCGGTCGAAGTCGCGTGACCTCGGTGCTGACCGGCGACGGGGTGACGCCCGCCGCCGGCCTCTACATCTGCGCAGCTTCCGCACGCAAGTCGATCGTAGCTCGCGAGGTGATCGTCGGCGAGCGGCGCGTCGGCCGGAGCCCGTGCTCGTCCTGGCCGCTGTCGCTGGACGGTCCTGACGTCCGAAGCGTCGCAGCTGGGTCGTGCGCGTCCCGTGCCCGAGTGAGAGCTGCGGCCGGGTACACCATCACCGGCTGCGGGAGGCCCCGCCGCGCGGGTTCACGCGGACAGGTCCGTGCAGGACGCGCTACCGCCTTCGTCGTTCTTCTGGACGGTGCGTCATGACGGACGGTTCGGCGCTCGACGCGATGATCGAGGCGGACGCCCGCAGCACATTGCGCATGTTCGACGGGCTGAACGAGCGTGACCTCTGTGCCGTCCAGGGCCTCTGTGGTCAGCCCGGGGTGCGGTGCCCGAAGCACCAGCAGCATCTGACCTGTCGGGTCGAGCTCGATGGTTGGGGAGCACCGAAGCCCGGGTCGGAGAAGCGGATCAGCACCGCTGAGGAAGGCGAGGACGTCCTTAGGGCCCTCCGCTGGCTTTGGTCCCACGGCTGCGGCAAGGAGCGGCCGGGCATCGAGGCCCAGGCCGCGCGGGTGAAGGCCCGCATAAGCGAGATCCAGGACCAGCGGCTTGCCCGTGTGATCAGGTTCCGGTTGGCAGGTGGGACGGCGTGACGGCGGCGCAGGTGCTGTCGTTCGGTCGCGGCGAGGGCGACACCCGGGACGGCGAGCGGGACCGGATTGTGCTGGACACCGCCCTGCGGCTGGCGCGTGCCGGTTACGTGCTCAGTCCGGTCACACTGACCCGTGGGCGGGACGGGCGCAAGCGGGCGCGGTTTCATCGCTCCCGCTGGCAGCGCGGCGAGGAGGAGAACGCGTCCTCGGATCCGGAGCGTGTCAGGGATTGGTGGGTGAATTACCCCGGGACTTCGTTCGCGATCGTGTGCGAGCCCTCGGGTGTTGAGGTGGTCGACCTCGACGTGAAGCCCGCTGAGGACGTGGACGGCGTCGAGTGGTGGTCTGCGCGGTCCCTCCCGCTTGCCGGCATGCTCGTGGAGACCGTGAGTGGCGGGATGCACGTGATCACACGTCGCAGGTCGGACCGACAGTTGCCCACTGCGGCCGGCGCCATCGCTCGCGGGGTCGACACCCGCAGCGTGGGTGGTTGTGCGTTCGCGCCTGGCAGTTACGTGCGCGGCGAGGCGGGTCATTACAGGATCCAGGGTGAGCTCGTTGCGGTTGATCAGCTGCCGTACACGTCCGACGAGGTGCTCGACCTCGTGCCCGTGGAGGACGCCAAGCCCGAGCGGCCACGCAACGGCGAGGAGACCCAGCACGACCGCGAATGGATACTCGCGCAGGTTGACGACCAGGTGTCGCGGGTCGCTCGCCACGCCCGGGGTGCTGGAGGGTTCCGTCATCTACTGCTCGGTGCCGCGATGGTGGTCGGTCGGGCCGTGGATGCTGGCGTCATCGAGCACGACGACGCAGTGACGCGGTTGAAGGATGCCGCGTCGGCCGCGTGGGGCGTGGCGGACGCCGACGATGCGCGGTGGATCACGGACGGCATGACGGACGGGCCCACGCTGGAGAGGTGGCACGTTCGTCGCGGGCCGCGGCTGATTCAGCCGCCGTTGCTCGCGTCCGTGCCGACCGGGCCGGAGGGCAGCGAGGAGCCTCCGGACGGCGCCGACTCAACCTGCCCGCATCGTTCTGGCAGGAGCGCGAGAGCCTGCG
Organism: uncultured Acidobacteriota bacterium; assembly: GCA_963728305.1. GTDB lineage: Bacteria > Acidobacteriota > Vicinamibacteria > Vicinamibacterales > UBA2999 > Gp6-AA40. The sequence goes on along the minus strand of CAVSKE010000016.1, from coordinate 1,705 downwards.
CCACATCGAGCAGGCGGCGCGTGCACGGTGGGCATCGCCGGATGCCGTGCTCGGTGTGGCGTTCGCCCGGTTGTCCAGTTATCTGCACCCTGCGGACACCGTCGATCTGGGCATCGGCTGCGGCCCGCTGTCGGTGTTCACCATCGTCTATGGGCCTTCTTCTGCCGGTAAGGGCACTGCGGCTCCGCACCGCCATCGGCGCGGAGCTGTTGGTACCGCCGGAGTCTGTCGCCCTGGGGACCTTCCGCGAACGGCCGCTCGGGTCTGGTGAGGGGATTACCGAATCGTACTTCGCGATGGTCACCGAGTCCGGGGCGACCGGTAAGTCGGTCAAGGTCCACAAGCAGGTGCGGTCAAACGTGCTGTTCACCGCTGATGAGTGTGAGGCGGTGCTCAAGACCGCAGGGCGCAAGGGCACCACGATCGCGACGACGATCAGGCGGGCGTGGTCGGGGGAGATCCTCGGCGAGGCGAACGCCACGGCGGAGCGGGACAGGCAGCTCGAACGGGGTGCCTACGCCATCGGCATGATCCTCGCGTTTCAGCCGGCCACGATCGCCTCGTTGTTCGACGAGAACGAGGTCGGCGGCGGCACTCCGCAGCGCTTTCTGTTCTTCGCTGCCGACGACGACTCGCTGCCGGAGGCACCTCCCGAGGACCTGCCGGAGTGGCCCGGGGTGCTCACCGTGCCCACGGTGCGTTTGGCGCCCGGTGAGCCGTGTCGGTTCGCGCTCAATGACGAGGACGCACGTCAAGAGGTCCGCATGACCCGCTGGCGCGGCCTGAGGCGTCAGCACGAACCCGGGCAGCTCGATGGGCACGAACTACAGCAACGGGGCCGCGTCGCCGCGCTGCTGGCCCTGCTGGAGGGCCGCTGGTTGATCACCGGCGACGACTGGCGCCTTGCTGGAGAGGTGGTCCAGACGTCTGCGCGGGTGCGTGCCGCTGCCGTGCGCTACGGGGTCGAGCAGGCCGCGAAACGGGCCCAGGCGGCCGACGACAGGCATGTGCGGCGAGAGGAACGGGTCGAGGCGGCTCGACTCACGGTTGCGGACCTGGCGGTCGAGCAGCGGGTGGCGCACGTCGCGGCGCTGCTGGCGCGCAAGGTGCTCCGTGATGCGGCAGCCGAGGGCTTGGTGAAGCGGAAGCTGTACGACGCCGCGGGGGGTGCCCGGCGCGACACCGCCGCTGCGCTGGAGCACGCGGTCTCGTCCGGGTGGCTTGTCGTCGAGGAGGCCGGGCGTAGCGCTCGGTACCGGGTCGGTCCGCGCATCGGCGAGGTAGTGGAGGCGGGATGACTGTGGGAACGGTTTGGTGGCACCGCGGGAACGACTGCGGGAACGCGGGAACGCGGGAACCGGTCTGTTGCATGCGGCGTCTCGCGCTCACGCGGAGTGAACTCTCTTTGTCTTTGTCCTGGGGTTTTGCGCGCGTGATGGGTTGGATGTGGCGCTGTGTGACCGCCCGCGCGGCGGGAGGCGTTCCCGCGTTCCCGCGTTCGTGTGGCGGGCGTGTGGGCCGGCCCTCTCCTCCTCGCCAAGAGTCGCCGACACCGGTTCCGCGTGGCCCTTCGAGCGCGTCCGGCGCCCGATCTGGGTCGAACGGGCGTCAGCGGCGCTCTCAGCGCCTTCCCTGGCTATGTGTGGATCAGAGGTGGATGAGCGAATTCGATCGACGTGCTGCTGGCTGAGGCGGCCAGCACCGA
>CAVSKE010000015.1:0-265605 GCA_963728305.1 uncultured Acidobacteriota bacterium | reverse complement strand
TATGTAGCCTTCGGCGAACCGTTACGTATTGCTCCTGCGGCAGCACGATCCGGTAGGCGAGGTCGAGCTGGCCCGCGCCCAGCGTCAGCGCTTTCGTGATCTGCTCGCGCGGCAGGCGCGCCACCGTGTTGGCGATGTCACGCGCGATCACCGGGAACAGGCCGATGGTGATAAGCGCGACCTTCGCCAGCTCGTCGACGCCGAGTGTGATGAACAGCATCGGCAGTATCGCCAGTGGCGGCACCATCGACAGGAAAGTGAGGAAGGGCGAGGCGCCGGCGGTCATGCCCGGGAACAGGCCGATGTTGAGGCCGACCAGCAGCCCGAGCGCGGACGCCACCAGCACGCCCAGCGCCAGCCGCTTCAGGCTCGACAGCGTGTCGCGCAGCATCAGCCGGTCGCCGCTGCGCGCATCGACGCTGAAGGCCATCTGCTTCACCGCCGCGCCCATCTGCGCCACCGTCGGCAGCGCCTTGTCGTGCAGGATGAGCTGGTGCCGGACATGGCTGGCCCAGGCATAACCCAGGGCCAGCAACACGAAGGGAATCGCCGCCAGCAGCCAACGCAGCCCCGACCCCGGGCCGGGCGTGGATGCCCCACAGCGCCGGCTGGCGGTAGCGGGGCGTGGCTTCCGTCAAAGCTGGTTGTCCGCCGCCGCGCGCATGTACTTCGAGGTGAAGCGCAGCTTCACCTTGGCCTTGTCGCCGAGCACGGTGCCGTCGTCGTGCTCGATGCCGACCACGTCGACCGAGGCCGCGCCCTGGCCGAACAGGCCTTTGTCGAAGGAGAACTTGCGCACCTTGTCCATGGTCTTGGCAACATCGGCCGAGGCGGCAAAATCGGCGCCCGAGGCGGCGGTGTAGAACATCGCCGTGGTCTTGAGCTGCTGCTCGAACTCATCGACGCTGCCGCCGGAATTCTTCGCCATGAAGGCGACCGCTTCGTCGCGCTTCGGCCCCGGGGCGGCGAGGATCGCCATCGTCTCGTACCAGGCGCCGGTCAGCGCCTTCTTCAGTTCTTCCGGCGCATCGGCGCGCACCACCATCAGGTCGATGATCTCGCCGGGGAGCTTCGAGGAGTCGAACACCATCTTCGCGCCGGGCGCGTTGCGCACCTGCATCAGCGGCGGGTTCCAGGTCACCACCGCGCCCTTGTCGTCGGACAGGAACAGCGCCGCGATGTCGGCGTCGGAGGTGTTGGTGACCTTGATGTCCTTCTCCGACATGCCGTGCATGTCGAGCGCGCGCGCCAGCAGGTAGTGCGAGACCGACAGCTCGACCAGCTTGACGTCGCGGCCCTTCAGGTCGCGCACGGTGCTGGCCCTTGCGCATCACGATGCCGTCGTTGCCGGCGGAGAAGTCGCCGATACCGCCACGGCTGTCGATGCCGCCGACCGCCGATGGTCGAGCACCATCAGTCTCGGTCGATGGTAGCCCTTGAGCTTTCCCAGGCGGTGTTCCCGGTCATCGATCTCGACGTAGTCGTTGACCAGCGTGAGCTCGATCTGGATGCCGTACTTGTCGGCCCACTTCTTCAGGATGCCGGTGTCCTGGGCGTAGGCCCAGGCTGCCAGCCGGTGTAGTGCGACCAGGCGACGCGGAACTGCTCTGGCGGCGGGCGCCGGCGTCGGTGCTGGTGCTGGCGTGGCGGTCGCGGGCGCGGCCGTATCGGAGGCGGGCTTGCTGCAGCCGGCCAGCGCGAACAGCGCCAGCAGGGCCAGCAGCATCGGGACGAAGTACTTCTTCATGGTGCGATCCCCTGGTGGAACGAACGTTGGGACGGCGCGCGGCCGGATGGCCGCGCCCTATTCGACGATGTTGATCGAGAAATCCTTGCCGACCTGCTCGGCCTTCTCGAACTTGCGGATCTCCGTTTCCGACTGCTGGGCGAGGTCGTCCATCTCCAGCATGGCTCTGCGCCATCTGCGGCAGCGCGTCCTGGCGGTAGCGGGCGATGTCGGCGAGCGCGCGCAGACGTCGGCGAAGGCACACTTCAGGCTTCCATGTCCATCTGCGTGCTGGAGGCCCGCTTGTGGATGGCGACGCCCTGGGTCTTCAGCCCTCGGCGGTGCCCGCGATCAACCCTTCCGTCGTCTCGTTCATGGTCTCGATCTTACTCCAGCACGATCTTCTGATTCGCGAGCGCGAGCGCCGACGTCGCGGCGACCTGCAGTGCGTAGACGGTCACGTTGAGCGCGCGGTTGACGCCGCGGATCAGTTCCCGGTTGTTGCGGATGACCAGCTCGGTGGTGAGCAAGCCCTGCTGGTTCACGGGGAGCTGCTGCTGCAGATCCTGGATGCGCTGGCGCAGCGGGAAGAGCAGGTCGTTCTGCATGAAAGTGTGGTGCGGGTCGTCGGCGGCGATATCGGTGGCGAGGGCCGGTAGAGCTCCGGATCGATGATCCGACCAGCTTGATGGTCTGCTCCAGCTTGATCCGTCAGCGCGCGCATCGCCTTCTGGTCGTCGGCGAGCGTGATGTTGTCGCGATTGAGCTGATCCTGCGCCCTTTTGCAGCGAACTGACGATCGCGTCGATCGGGCCGGCGCGCTTTCGTACCGGGCGAAGTAGCGCTTGAGCGGCGTGCCCACGCGCGGCGATCAGCCGAGCGCGCGGCCGAGCCAGCCCGGCTCGAAATCGACCTTGTTCGGGTCGAGCGCTTCGACCTCCAGCTTCAAGTCAATCAGGCTGTTGGCGACTTCGCCACCGTCCTCGTCCGCGCTTGATCAGCGCGTTCAGCGGCTGCTTGAGCATTGGCGCTGCGGCGCGAGCTCTCCTTCTGCAGCTCGATCGCCATCGACTCGAAGGCGAGCTTGGTCTGTTCCTGGGCGCCGTGGTCGTCGAGGTCGAGGCGCAGCACGCGCGCGGCGACGTCCTCGGCCTGCTTGGAAAGTTCCGGGTCGGCGACCGGGTCGGCCTGCACCGTGGCCGGATCGGTGAGGCCGAGTTCTTCGCTCAGCTTTCCTTCTCGACATAGCCAGCGACGAGGACTGCGGATCGAATTCATTGCCTGCTCCGGAAGGAAATTGTGGGGCGCCAGGGCGCGGCTCAGCGATCCGCCGAATAGATCGGCGCGCGCTCGGCGAGCGTCTGAGTTCCTGCACGGCCGCTTCCATGGGCATGCCGCACGGCCGGAGGAAGTGTCAGGTCGGCGATCGCGGCGATGACGTCGTCCATCTGGCTCATCGCCGCCTCGTCTGCGCGAGCCACTCGTCGACGAACACATCTGCCGCTCGTGGAAAAGCAGCCGCTCGCGCAGGCGTCTGCGTCTCCAGGTCCTGGCCCTTGGAGTCGACCTCGTCGGTCTCGAGCAGCTGGATGCGCGCCTTGTCCGGGCGACGTCGATGGTGAACAGCGCCTGGAGCGTGTCGGCGACGCGGTTGAGATTGTCGAGCCCGGCCGGAAGCACCTGCTCGGTGCGGTCGGGGTCGGCGGCCGAAGGTCGGCTCGCGCGGGCGAGCTTGCGCGACAGCAGCGCCCGGAAGGCCTCGAACTTGCGCTGGAACTGCGTCCGAGCCGCGCCAGCCCGGCCTCGAAGTCGAGCGCGTCGAGGTTGGTCTGAAGCCGCGCCAGGCTCGCGCTGCGCTGGCGAGGACCCCAACACGGTGGTCGAGGTTCGTCCATTTGCGATCTCCTCTGGCATCTGTCGCGTGACGGGTCTCGAGGCGGCGGTGTGGCACCGGTCGGCCCAGCTGATGCAGCTGCTCGATCGCACCGGTGCGATCGGCGATGGCGAGACGCGGCGCCGGGTGACCTGCCTGGCTGTTGACCTGCGTGTCGAGGAGATCGTCGAGTATCTCGCGCCGAACGGCGCATCGTCGTGTGTACCGGGTCAGATGATCGCGGAGATCGAGGCGCGATGAGTGCCTTCGACGCGCTGCGCAACGTCGGCGTCAAGGTCGCCCGCCGGCTGCAGGCCGCGCCGAAGCCGCTGGTCCGCGCGATGCGCCGCCACTCGCGGGCGCAGGAGCATCGCGCGTTCCGTCGCGAAGCCGAGGCGATCGATCGCGAGATTGCGCGCGCTGGCCGCAAGCACGCGTCCGATCGTTGCCGGGCCGTGGCTCGCCGAAGTCGGCTACGAGGTCCTCGCACTGGATTCCGTTCCTGCGCTGGTTCCAGGACGCCTTCGGCGTACCGCGGATCGCCTGGTGGCCGTCTCGCGCGGCGGGATGGAGTCGATGTATCGCGACTTCGCCGCCGGCTACGTGGACATCTTCGACCTGACGACACCGCAGCAGCTGGCAGCGCGCAACGCGCAGCGACGCTTCGAAGGCGAGGGCGGGGGTCAGAAACAGTCGGCGACGAGCGGTCTCGACGAGGAGCTGATTGCCGCGGTGCGATCGAGGCTCGGTCTCGGCGAGGTGGTGGTGTGCCATCCGTCGCTGATGTTCCGGCTGTTCCGCAATGTGTGGCACGGCAACCTCCCGTTCGATCTCCTCTGGCGCCGGACGCGTCACGTCGCGATCGGTGGCCCGTCCAAAGGACGGGCCTCTACGGTTCCGCGTACCCGCCCGGGCTATTCCCGAGGACTTCATCGCCGCGAAGATCTACGCCGGCCCGGCGCTGTCCCTGCACGAGACGACGCGCGACGCCGTGCGATCGGTGGTCGCACAGGCCGCGACCATCGCTCCGGTCGTGCTGCTCGAGACCGACCTCGGCATCGACGAGCATCGCGATTTCGATCTCGACGGCATCCCCAACGTCATCAGCGCGCGTTCGCTGATGTCGCCGCGCACCAACCTCGACGTGCAGCTCGCGCTGATTGCCCGCTCGCGGTTCTTGCTGAGCGCGTGCGGCGGGCTGGCCTGGCAGGCGCCGTTCATGGGCGTGCCGACCGTGGCCATCTACGACAGCGACCATCTGCTGGCGCCGCACCTGTTCGTGGCGCGCCAGGCCGGTGCGCTCGCCGGCGCAGCCGAGTTCACGCCGATCGATCTGCGGGGCGTGGCTCGCATCGGTCTCGCCGGGGCGCTTGCTCTGAGCGAGCGAAGCGAGTCGAAGGGCCGAGCGACGTGAAGGTGCGTCTCGCGATCGAGGCAGGGCGCGCCGCTCACCGACGAAAAGCCGTTCGTCGTGCTGGCGCGCAACGGCAGCGCCGAATGCGCTCGGCTAGAATGATGACCGTTACACGAGCCGTCATGCTGATCCAGGAGGGCAGGTGCACGATTCGCGGGTAAAGAAGTTCTGGGAGACACGGGCCCAGGATCAGTCATTGACTGATGCGGAAGCGACGCATTCTGACGTCTGGCAGCGCTGGCTCGAGATCGAGACGATCAAGCCGTTTCTTCGCGCCACCGATTCCATGGTCGACGTCGGCTGCGGCTCCGGCTACGCGACACGTCTGCTGGCGCCGCTCGTCGGTGAGACGCTCGGCGTCGATTTCAGCGAATCGATGATCGAGCGCGCGCGGACCGCGGCCGCTGGCAAGCCGAATCTGCGGTTCGAGGTGGGCAATGCGCTCGACCTCGACCCGAAGGCGTTGGGCACCTTCGACGTCGCGCTCTCGGTGCGCTGTCTGATCAATCTCGAGAGCTGGGACCTTCAGCAGCGCGCGATCGAGAACATCGCGACGCTGCTGAAACCGGGTGGCCGGTTCATCTTTGTCGAAGGCCTGGCTGACGGCCGGCGCAACCTGAACACGATGCGCACGCAGATGGGCCTCTCCGAGATGCCGACGGTCTGGCACAACGTCGACTTCGAGGAGTCGCAGCTGCTGCCGTATCTCGATCGCTTCTTCACCCTCGACGCCCGTCGTCATTTCGGCGTCTACGATTTCGTCTCGCGCATCGTCCACCCGATGGCCGTAGCGCCCGAGTCGCCGGTCTACGACTCGGCCATCAACCGGACGGCGGCGCAGCTGGCGGTGCAGCTGCAGGACTTCGGACCTGTGAGCCGCGTGGCATTCCTCGTGCTGGGACGACGCGGCTGATGGCCAGTCGATCGACAGTGGTGGTGACCGGCGGCGCCGGGTTCATCGGCTCCGAGCTCGTGCGTCAGCTGGCCGCGCGCGGCGACCGCGTTGTGATCGTCGACAACCTGGTCAACGGCAAGCGCGAGAACGTCGCCGACGTGTTGTCGCGCCAGGTCACCCTGCAGGTCGACCGACGTGCGCGACATCGACGCCCTGACTCCGCATCTGCGCGAGGCGCGAGCCGTCTATCACCTGGCGTGTCTGGGTGTGCGGCATTCGGTGCACTCGCCTCACGAGAACCACGACGTCAACGCGACGGCGACGCTGACGCTGCTGGCAGCGGCGCGGCAGGCCGACGTGCCGCGTTTCGTCTACGTGTCGAGCTCGGAAGTCTACGGAGGGGTGCAGTCCATCCCGATCCTCGGTGACGCGATCAGCGAGGATCATCCGGCGTTTCCGTGCACCGTCTACGGCGGATCGAAGCTGGCGGGTGAGTGCTACGCGCGCGCCTACTTCCGCACCTACGACTACCCGACGGTGGTCGTCCGCCCGTTCAACACCTACGGCCCGCGCTCGCATCACGAAGGGGACAGTGGGGAAGTGATTCCCAAGTTCCTGCTGCGCTGCCTGGCTGGCCGCCCGATGATCGTCTTTGGCGATGGCTCGCAGTCGCGCGACTTTACCTTCGTCAGCGACACGGCCGCCGGCATTCTGCTTGCCGGCGAGCATCCGACAGGCGGTCGGCGAGACGATCAACATCGGCACCGGCACCGACATGACGATTGCCGATCTGGCGGCGACGGTCGCCGCCGTGACCGGCCGGCCGGACGCGGAGATTGTGCACGACGAGCCGCGGCCGGGTGACGTCTATCGGCTGATCGCCGACACCTCTCGCGCCCGCGCGCTGCTCGGGTTCGCGCCTCGAGTCTCAATGTCAGACGGGCTGCAGCGTCTGCTGCAGTGGTATCGCGATCAGAAGAAGAGTCCCGAGGAGCTCCTCGAACAGGAAGTCGTTCGCAACTGGATTCCTGTCTGACGATCAGGCGAGTCTGAAGACCCGCCTCTACGAACTGTGACCAACACGACCGCGCTGATCCCTGTCGCACGACCCTGGCTCGACGAACGTGACGCCGAGGCCGCCCGGCGCGCGATTCTCTCGGGATGGGTGACGCAAGGCCCCGAGGTCGCGGCCTTCGAGCGCGAGTTCGCCGCCGCCATCGGTGCGCCCCACGCCTGCGCCGTCTCGAGCTGCACCACGGCACTGCACCTCGCGCTGCTGGCCGTCGGCGTCGGTCCCGGCGACGAGGTCGTCACTGTCAGTCACTCGTTCATCGCCACTGCGAACGCCGTCCGCTACTGCAATGCCACGCCGGTGTTCGTCGATGTCACGTCCGACACCTTCAACATCGATCCGTCGCTCATCGAGTCGGCGCTGTCGGAGCGGACGAAGGCGATCCTCGTCGTGCATCAGCTTGGCATGCCGTGCGAGCTGCCGCCGATCCTGGCGCTGGCGAAGCGCCGCGGCATACCGGTGATCGAAGATGCCGCGTGCGCCATCGGCAGCGAGTTGCTCTGGGAGGGCCGATGGGAGCGCGTCGGTCGGCCGCACGCCGACATCGCCTGCTTCTCGTTTCACCCGCGCAAGCTGCTCTCGACCGGCGATGGCGGGATGTTGACGACGGGCGACAGCAGCTCGATGCAGCGTTCCGGCTGCTGCGTCAACATGGGATGACGGTGCCCGACACCGTGCGTCATGGCTCGTCGCAGGTCGTGTTCGAGGAGTACGCGGTGCCGGCGTACAACTACCGGATGACCGATATTCAGGCGGCGATCGGCCGGGAGCAGTTGAAGCGCCTGCCGGCGATCGTCGAGCGGCGCCGCGCGCTGGCGGCGACCTATGCCGTGTCGCTGCGCGGTATTCCCGGTGTGATTCCTGCCGCGGAGCCGGCGTGGGCGCGCACCAACTGGCAGAGCTACACCGTCCGGTTGCAGCCGCCGCTCGATCAGCGCCGCGTCATGCAGCGCATGCTCGATGAAGGCATTTCCACGCGGCGCGGCGTCATGAACGCGCATCGTGAGCCGGCGTATCCGGCGGGTTCCTGGCGCGCGGCCGGGTCGCTCACGCGCGGTGAGCAGGCGCAGGACACGGTCATCGTGCTGCCGCTCTATCACCAGATGACCGACGAAGATCAGCAGCGGGTCGTCGCGGCGCTCAGCCGTGCCGTGTCCCTGCCCTGAGCGCAGTCGAAGGGCGGCGCTAGCGCAGCCTAAGGTGATGATTTCCATCCTCACGCCAGCCTTCAACGAGTCGGTCAACCTCGAAGCCCTGCACGCGCGTCTCACGCAGACGATGGAGCAGCTCGGAGAGGAATGGGAGTGGCTGATCGTCGACGACCATTCGCGCGACGACACGTTTGCGGTCGTGCAGCGTCTGGCGCTGATGGACTCGCACGTGCGCGGGATCAGGCTGGCCCGCAACTCGAGGATCCCACGTCGCCATCACCGCCGGCCTTCATCACGTGCGCGGCGACGCGGCGGTGATGATGGCGTCGGACCTGCAGGATCCGCCGGAGACGCTCGGCGCGCTGCTGCAGAAGTGGCGCGGCGGGGCGCAGGTGGTGTGGGCGACGCGGCGCGAGCAGCCCGGCGCGCAGACGCATGCCGGCTTCGCCTCGATCTACTACTGGATCATGCGGAACGTCGTCGGGATGAAGGAGATTCCGGCGCGCGGCGCCGACTTCTTTCTCATCGACCGGGTGGCGATTGACGCGTTCCGCCGCTGCGACGAGCAGCACGTCAGCGTGTTCGCGTTGATCACGTGGCTCGGGTTCCGGCAGGAATACATCGAGTACGACAAGCAGCCGCGTGCGGCGGGCAAGTCCGGCTGGACGATCGCCCGCAAGATCAAGCTGGTCGTCGACTCGATCACCGCCTTCTCCGACGCGCCGATTCAGGCCTGCTGGCTGGCCGGCGTGGCGCTGATGACGCTGGGTCTGGTGATGATGCTGGTTGGCCTTCTTCTCTTTGAGAGTCTGCCGGCCGCTGTTGTGGTGCTGCTTGGCGCGATGGCCGGGTGCACCGGACTCGTCTTGTGTGCGCTGCGCGATGCTGGGAGAGTACGTGTGGCGCGCGCTCGATCAATCGCGGCGGCGGCCGCTCTATCTGATCGAGGCGACCGCCGGGCCAGCCGGTGCGTTCGAGGGCCGATCGTCTGCGCATCTCTGAGCGATTCTCGCGGCGTCTTCTCATCTCCGTCGTCGCGATCCTGCTGTTCGGCTGGGTCTTTCTCTATCGGTTCAACACGCTCGGCGGTGCCTTCGGCGGGTTCGACAACGACCATTTCCTGCACTTTGTCTATGCCAAGCAGGTACAGGCCGGCGAGCAGCCGCTGCGCGACTTCCTCGACGCCGGTCTGCAGGGTGCGCGGCCGTCGCTGACCTACGAGCTCTCCGCAGCCGCGCAGACGTATCTTGGCAACAACCTGAGAGCCGAGGCGTGGTTGACCGTCGGCGGCGTCGCGCTCGGGGCGGCGATTGCGTTCCTCGCGGGCTGCGTCATCGCACCCTGGCCGTGGGCGCTGGTGACGGCGCTGTTGTCGGCGCTCATCTCGCCGAAGCTGTACAGCTATCCCAAGGTCCTGGTGACGGCGGTGGCGTCGCTGCTGATCGTCAGTGCGTCCCGGCTCCCGGTCTGGCCGCGTGTCGTGCTGATGAGCGTCTGGACCGCCATCGCCTTTCTCTTCCGGCACGACTACGCGATCTACTGTGTCGCCGGCTTCGTTGTCGTCACGGTCTGTGCGGCAGGTGCGTCGTGGCGCGATCGACTGACGCAGCGCGGCCGTGTTTCTGGTCACTCACCGGCGTGCTGCTGACGCCGTCGCTGTCGTGGGTACAGCACTATCGAGGGTTGACCGAGTACCTGCGCAACGCTCTCGAGATGAGCCGCGCCGAAGCCAACGGACGGAGATCGGCTGGCCTCACCTGACGCTCGACGGTGGTCTGTCGTCAGTCGTTGACAACGACGAGAATGCCGAAGCGTGGATCTACTACGTTGTTCTGGCGATCCCCGCCGTTGTGGTCGGCGTCACGGCATGGACGGTGATCCGCGCTGGAAGGGATCAGCACGCGCCAGTTCTCCGCGCTGCTTGCGTTAAGCGTGATGACGACGATGCTGTCGTATTTCCTCCTGCGCGGCAATCTGGCGGCGCGCTTTGGCGACATGGGCCCGCCGGTGGCGGTGCTCGCCGCGTACCTGCTGTTCATATCGACCAGACGGCTGGTGGCCGACTGGCGGCGCGCGCTGGCCGGTGCCGCCATCGTGATGGCGGTCTTCACGATCACGGTGCTGTGCACGTGGCAGCTGGCCAGTGTGACAGGCGAGTTGCGGTCGTCGCGTCTGCTGGAGCCGGCTGACGTGTTCGCGCGTACGCGGCAGGCGTCTCACGATCTCCTGACAATGCCGGCGTCGCTGCGCGAGGCTGAGGGGACCGGTCGCATGCGGGCCTCCGCGTATCTGCATCAATGCACGAAGCCCACCGATCGCGTGCTCGTCATGGGCTACGCCCCCGATGTGTTCGCGTTCGCTGAGCGGCTGTTCGGCGGCAAGCGCGCGAGCTTCGTCCCTGGCTTCTACGCCGCCGAGCGCTACTCGAAAGAGACGATGGCGTCGCTGGAGTCCACCTCGGTTCCGATCGTCCTCGCCACCGCGCTGCTTGGCGATGGGCAAATGCCGTTGATTGACGAGTACCTGCGCTCACATTACGACGAGGCTGGAAAGGTGAGGTTCTACGAAAGCGAGCTGCGCGTGCTAGTGCGCCGCGGCCTGGCCAGCCAACCGTTGGGGCCTGGCGGCCTGCCGTGTTTTGGATAGCGTGCTGACTCGCCGCCGCATCGTCATCAGCGTGGTTGCGGTCCTCCTGTTCCTGTGGGTCTTTCTCTATCGCTTCAACACGCTGGGCGGCGCACTCGGCGGGTTCGACAACGATCACTTCCTCTACATGATGCTCGCCAAGCAGGTCCAGGCGGGCGAGCAGCCGCTGCGCGACTTCGTTGACGGCGTGCATGGCGCGCGGCCCTCGCTGACCTACGAGTTCTCCGCCGGCGCACAGCGGCTCTTCGGTAACAACCTTCGTTCCGAAGCATGGCTGACCGTCGGGGGCGTTGCGCTTGGCGCGACCGTGACATTTCTCGCCGGCAGCCTGATTGCGCCCTGGCCATGGGCGTTGTCCACGGCGTTGCTCTCGGCGTTGTTGTCACCCAAGCTGTACGGGTATCCCAAAGTCCTCGTCACGGCCGTCGCGACGCTGCTGATCCTCAGCTACGCACGGCGTCCGACGTGGGCCCTCGTCGCGGCGATGAGCGTGTCGACGGCGGCCGCCTTTCTCTTCCGGCACGACTACAGCGTGTACTGTGCCGTCGGCTTCGGTGCCGTCATCGTGCTGGCTGGCGACATCCCATGGCGAAGCCGGCTCGCGCGGGGCGTCGTTTACGGTGTCGTCGCGGCACTCTTGCTGGCGCCATCGCTGTGGTGGATACAGCGATACCGGGGGATCAGCGAGTACGTGCGCAACACCCTGGAGATGAGCCGCAACGAGTACGAACGCACGCAGATCGGCTGGCCCGTCTTCACATTCGACGGCGGTCTCTCGCCGTTCGCGGTGTTCAGAACCGACGAGAACGCCGAGGCGTGGATCTACTACCTGTTTCTGATCGTGCCAATCCTGGTCGTCGCGATCGCCGTGTGGAGACGACGCCAGCGGGAGAACACCGCGTCTGAGACGGCTGCCTTCGTGGCATTGAGCCTGATGACCGCCGCTCTGTCGTACTCGTTCCTTCGCGGCAACCTGTCGGCGCGCTTCGGCGACATGGCGCCGCCGGTGGCGGTGTTGGGTGCGTGGCTGCTGTTCAGGAGCACCAGTGGCCGGCCGTCGCCGCGGACATGGGTCACCGGAGCGATTGCGGTGGCCGTCTTCGCCCTGACTGTGCTGGGCACGTCGCGCACCGGCAGCGTCGTCAGGGAACTGTGGACGTCGCGCCTGCTCGAGCCTCGTCACACGTTTGCGCGGTTGTCACAGATCTCCAGTGAGCTGGCGGCGATGCCGCGTTCGCTGCGAGAGGCACAGGCCGCAGATCGGATGCAGGCCGCCGACTACTTGTACCGGTGTACACTCCCGGCGGATCGGGTGCTCGTCGTGGGCTACTACACCGATGTGCTGGCGTTCGCCGAGCGCCGGTTTGCCGGCGGACGTCCGACATTCGTCGTCGACTTCTACGCCGCCGAACGCTACATGCACGAGACGATCGCCAGACTCGAATCGCAGTCCGTCCCGATCGTGCTCGGCGGCGTCGAGGTGGATTACCAGGAGTTCCATCTGCTCGGCGATTACCTGCACGCACGCTACGACAACGTGGGCGAAGTCTCTTCGACTGAAGGGGCCCTGCGGGTGTTCGTCCGTCGCGGCCTCCCCGTGACCTCGGCTGGCCCGAACGGGCTTCCGTGTTTTGGATGAACGCCGATCAGCACACGAGCCTCGGATGGTTGCACGTTCTTCCGCTGTTGGCGATCGGTATGCTGGCCGTCGTGCTCTGGCGGCCAGCTCCGGATCCGCTGCCGTCCGAGGAGCAAGAAGCGAAGATCGCGGACCTGGCCGCGCGGCTGGGTTCGGCGGAGTCCACCGCCATCGACATCGACGATCGACTGCGCTCGTTCGGGCCGTTTCCGCCCCACCCGCAGGCGAGCCGCGCGCTTGCCGAGGCGCTCATCAGCTGTGACACCACCCGGCTCGACGAGTCGCGGCGTCAGCAGCTGGCACGCCAGCTTTTCGGTATCACGGTGATCGGAGACGGACGGGCCCAGACAGTGCCTGCGGCCCTGCTCGGGATTCAGCAAGCGGTTGGGGCTGCCGGGTGCAGTCCGGCCGCCGTTGACGCCGTCGTGCGCGAGGCCCGCGCCGTGGCGAGCACGGATCCAAATCAGCGGCCCGACTGGTGGTGAGCGCGACGTGCGCGGACGCGTCACGCGGCCAGCTGCTGCACACTCGACATGTTTTTCCTGATCAGTAGCTGACGTGCGGCGCCGCAATGTGCGACTGGCACTCCAAAACCTCAGCCAGGTGGTCTGGAACCTCGCCGCCAAGCTACGGCGCCGGATGGTCCATCGCGGCCAGCGCTCGCTCAAGCAGGTGCGTGAGTCGTCCAAGGCGCTGCGCGCGTCCGCGCGCGGCTCAGTCGATGCCGGACGCGACGCCGCGTCGCACGCTCACGTCGGCGTCGTTCGCACAGCTCGATACTGGAGGCGGATTCACGTGCAGACGACTCCGCGACTGCTCACAGAGCTGTCCATCCGTCGCGAGCTTCGGCGCGTGGCGCGCGGGCACGGTCCGATCATCGTGGGCCCCTGGCTCTCGGAGGTCGGGTACGAGGTGCTGTACTGGGTTCCATTCCTGCGCTGGTACTGCGACCGCTACGGTGTTGACCCATCCCGTGTTGTCGTCGTCTCCCGAGGCGGCGTAGCGAGCTGGTATCGCGACGTCGGCGCCCGCTACATCGAGTTGCTTGACCTGTTCGATGTGCCGACCTTCGCAGCGCGCAACGCCGAGCGCCAGCGGCAGGGCGAGCAGAAGCAACACGCGATGGCCGACTTCGACCGTGAGATTCTCTCTCGAGTACACGAGCAGCTCGGAGGGGCACGCGCCACGGTTTGCCATCCGTCAGTGATGTTCCGGCTGCTGCGGCAGTTCTGGCTGGGCAACGAGTCGCTGCAGTACGTGCAGGAGCATACGAAGTACGCCCGTGTCGATCTCGCCGACGTTCCGGGACTGCCGGTGCTGCCGGAACGCTTCGTCGCGATGAAGTTCTACAGTGGCAAGGCGATCCCGGCCACAGAACGGAATCGTCACCTGTTGCGCGCGCTCGTCGAGCGTGTCGCTGCGGAGAGTCCCGTTGTGACACTCGACACCGGGCTCGCGGTTGACGAACATCAGGATCTTCTGTTCGACGGCATTCCCGGTGTGACAAACCTGGCGAGCCATCTCACGCCGCAGCGGAATCTCGGCGTGCAAGCGGCGGTCATCCAGCGCGCATCCGCCTATGTTGGTACGTGCGGAGGACTGGCGTGGCTGGCGCCGCTACTCGGGACGAACACCCTGGCGGTATACGCCGACGATGAACTGCTGGCCCCACATCTGTACGCGGCCCGGCTGGCGTATCGCGCCGTCGACGCGGCCTCCTTCACCACCCTCGATATGAGAGCGCTCGACGCCGTCGCCTTCTCGTTCCATGCCGGGCTCTCGTCACAGTCGTCCTGAGGCGGCGGGTGCCGGCCGGCACCGCGCGCTTTCGCGCACGATCGTTGCCCTGCTGTTGCTTGGCTTCACGTGCGTGTATCGCTTCAACACGCTTGGAGGACGATTCGGCGGCTTCGACAACGACCACTTCGTGCCGTTCGCGTACGCGATACAGGTGGGGACGGGTGAGCAGCCTCTGCGCGACTTCGACGGGCTGGGTCTGCAAGGCGCGTGGCCGTCGCTGACCTACGAGACGTCGGCGCTGGCGCAGCGATGGTTCGGCGACAACCTGCGATCGGAGGCGCTGCTCACGGTGGCCGCTGTCGGCGTGGCGGCGGCGCTGACCTTTCTGGCCGCCGCGTCGGTCGCGCCGGTGGTGTGGGCCGCGGCGGCCACGCTGGTCAGCGTGTTCGTCGCGCCCACCCTGTACAACTATCCAAAGGTGCTGATCCTGTCTGCGGCCGCACTGACGATCGCGGGTTACTGCAGACGGCCGCATGCGCTCGGCGTCGTGGCAGGCAGCGTGCTGACCGCGGTCGCATTCCTGTTCCGTCACGACCTGGCGGTGTACGCCGGTGTCGGACTGCTGCTGGCGTACGTCGTCGGGAGCCATCGCACGGAACGCGTCCGCCGCGCGAGTCTGTACGTGGCGCTCACGGTGCTGCTGCTCGCGCCTTCGCTGGTCTGGGTGCAGCGATATGCCGGTCTCGTCCAGTACGTTCGCGATGGAGTCGCGCTGAGCCAGGACGAGGCGGAGCGGACGGAGCTGGCTGTCTGGCCGCGATTCACCCGCGTTGACGAATCGGGCAACGTCGTGGGAATCATGCAGTTCTTCTCTGTGGAACAGAACGGCACGGCGTGGCTGTACTCGCTGACCCGTCTTCTGCCATTCGCCGCCGCTGTCGTCGTCTGGGTGCGCCGGTCCGAGAGCGAATCGGCCGGCGCGCGGACGGCCGTCCTGGCCATTGCCGCGATGACGGCGTTCGCGTCACCGCTGCTGATTCGTGGCAATGTCCCCGTTCGCCTCGGGGACATCGGTCCGCTGTTCGCCGTGCTCGCGGCGTGGACGAGTCACGACGTTGCACGATGGAGAACGGGTGAGCCGCTGGCCTGGCGCGCGGGACGGTCGATCGCCATGCTCGCGATGGTCGGCGTCACTGCGCTTTCCGCGGCAAGCGTCGGATTCGTGTGGAATCAGCTCGGCACGGCCGGACTTCGACATGGGTGGGGCGCAACGGTGTATCAGTCGCAGCAGCTCTGGGCATCTCTCTCGACGCTGCCATCGACTGCCATCGACCAGCCCTCGCCTGACGGTCCATTGGACATCTCGCAGTACATCAACCGGTGCACGGCACCTGCTGATCGAGTCGTCATGATGACCTATCAGCCCGAACTCCTGCCCTTCGCTGGACGCCTGTTCGGCGGGGGCCGTCTCAGTGTTCTTCCCGACTATGCGCTCGATTCCCGTCAGGAGCAGTCCCTCGTGTCGAGATGGCGCAACCAGTCTGTGCCGCTCGCGTTCGTCGAGTTCGAGGAGTTCTGGTCACCCGACAGCACCAGCGCCCCCATCGTTCGCGCGTATCTGCACGAACGCTATACGGATGTAGGCGGCATGCCGGTCGGCGGCGATCGTGTCTTGCACGTGTTCGCGGAGCGCGCGCGAACACCACTTGGCACGTTCGGGCCGCACGGACTGCCCTGCTTTCGGTGACGTGTTGGGGCGCGCGAGCTATCGTCGGGCTTTATTTGGTTCGCAACCGGCGTCGAGGTTCTCGTACAGCGTTCCGTACGGCAGCGTCGCCAGCGTTCTTACATTGAGGGGCGCCGTGAACTCCGTCAACGACGACGGGTTGAGCAGCAGGTATCGCGAGCGAGGCGGCATCGCGACGCGGTCCGGCTCGCGGACGACGGAGAGACCAATGCCGGCGGGCACGCCGATCAGATAGGGCGGATATTGCGCGGTCAGCAGCGTGTTACACCAGCGCGGCCGGTTCGTCTGATAAGCCACGTGTCCTGCGAGGGCATGCTCAAGCTGGGCGACGCCTCGCCGATCCCATATGAAGTGATCCCGGTGTCCGGCTTCGAATTCGTCCACGAAGGTGCCGGCAGTCGCGACGTTCGAGACGATCAAGAGCGTGACGGCGAGCGCAGACGCGCGGCCCGGGGTAGCCAGTACCATGAGCGCGCCGAACAGCAGAAACGCCGAGAGGACGCGGAACTCGGCCTGGTTGGTTAAGGTGTACAGGACGAGCATCAGCGAGAGCGCCGTGAGCATGGCACCGGTGGCCAGTATGAAATGAATGGCCGGAGCCGAACGCCACCCGGAGTGCCTCCACGCGACGCGACACACGAGCGCGAGGCCCGCCAGCAGGAAGATCCAGTACTGGAGACGCTGCAGAATCTCCAAGGCGCGGTAATCCGACACGCTCAGGGTCCGGTCGATGTTGAACATCAGGTTGTCGATCACCGCCCGGAACCCGACGGAGAGAGCTCATCACCTTCAGAAAGAAGAAACCCGTAGAGAAGGGAGCCGTGATCCTGCTGTATACGAGCAGGATCACCAGGGCCATTGCCAGCGATGCGGTCACCGCCGCAGTGAGACTCCGGCGGCTGGCATGACGCTGGAGCGCCACGGCCCACAGAGGCATGAGGATGATCCATGTCGGGCGGGTCACCGCCAGCACGCAAAGAACGACACTGCCCGCGAAGGCGATCGTCCTCGTCGCTGGCGAGGACAGCGTGCGCGCGAAGAGCGCCGCCATCACGATGGCGCCAGCGTGGTGAAACGATTCCTGCATCCCCGTCGCGGCCCAGTACAGCATCGGCCAGAACGTGCCCAGGAACGCGGCGGACAGCCAGAGCCGTGTGGTCGAGAGTCGCGCACAGGTGGCCCAGATCCAGCCCGCAAAGCCGAGAACGATCAGGTTCACGACCACCACGCTGTGGCGGTGCCAGTCGAGGATCGACCCGACGAGACCGTACAGCACGACGAATCCAGGCCCGTGGGGGCCGAAGGGTGTGAAGCCCGACGGATTGGTCGCTTCGTCGAGGGTGTAGTATCCGCCGTTGAAGCCGGAATGGATGAACGTCGACGTCTGGTGCCAGTAGGCGACCTCGTCGTTGATGAGCGGATGGTACGCGGAGATCGGAACCCCGTACAGCCAGTGCACCAGTCCGAGCGTGAGCAGGGGCACGCCGCAGGTGCAGACGAGCACGGCCGCCGTTCGGGCAGCCCGAAGCCCTGCTGTAGACGCCTGTTCCGCGGACATCGAGCGAGGCGCTTACGCTATCACGGGCCCCGCGCGCGGGTGGCCAGAGCCGCCGGGCTGTCGTAAAATGAACGCTCTCCGACTCACTGTCGAGTCTCGCTCCACCAACGAATGATCGACTGCATCGCCGGGCTATCACCTGAATCCCTGGACGTGTGGGATCGCGAAATTCAACGCCATTCTGGCGAAGCACCTCGAACGTTCCGGTCGTCGGGCTCCGGGCGGTCGAGCTCGGCAGTCACCGGCGGCCGCTGCTGTCGCTGAAGCTGTCCGAGTTCAGCGCGGCCGATGCGGCCGATCTGGATCTCTGGGCCAGCTCGACGAGCGGACAGTTCGAGCTGTTCCTGCACGCGTTCGACGGCACCGAGATCGAGCAGCGGCTCGTGGCCGCGGCCGCGAGGGTCTACTGCGGCAACCGCGAGCTCTTCACGCGAGCTGCAGACGATGCGCCCCGACATCCAGGAGCTGTTCTGTCCGGGCACGATCCTCAATCCGCAGCGGTTCCAGCGGACCGAGCTGTCGGTGTTCACCTTCGGCATGGCGCACAAGATTCGCGTGCCGCTCTATCGCCGGCTGCGCGATCTGCTCGAGGCCACCGGCCAGAGCTATTCGGTCTACGTCTCGACGGCGCTGCACGAGAACACCAGCTTCGACGGCTCGTTCGTCGTGCGGTTCGAGGAGCTGCAGTCGATCTTCAACGGCCAGGTCTACTTCATGGGCTACCTGTCCGACACCGCCGTCTTCAACCACCTGATGGACTGCACGTTCCTCGCGGCGTTCTTCGAGAAGGGGCTGCGCGCGAACAACACCACGGTGAACGCGGCGATGGAAGTCGGCTGCGCGGTGATCACCAACCTCGACGAGCACTCGCCGGTCGGGCTCACGCACATGAAGAACGTGATCGACATCAACCTGTGCGAGCGTCTGCCCGATGCCGAGCAGACGCAGCGCATCGGCCGCGCCGCGCGCGAGATCGCGCACGGCCAGTACGGATGGGACCGGCTCGTCGCGCAGCTCCGGCCCGTCGTTCGCACCTAACGGAGACATCATGGCAGGCACACTGAAGATCGGCGCGCACGAGATTGGCGACCACACTCCGTGCTACGTGATCGCCGAGATCGGCCACAACCATCAGGGCAGCCTCGACAAGGCCCGCGAACTGTTTCGCGAGGCCAAGCTGGCCGGCGCGCACGCCGTGAAGCTGCAGAAGCGCGACAACCGCGGGCTCTACACGCGCGCCGCCTACGAGAAGCCGTACGACAACGAGAACAGCTTTGGCGCGACCTACGGCGAGCACCGCGAGTTCCTCGAGTTCGGCCGCGAGCAATACGTCGCCGCTGCAGGCCTACGCCAAAGAGCTGGGCGTCGACTTCTTCGCCACCGCGTTCGACATCGCCAGCGCCGACTTCCTCGAGTCGCTCGAACGTGCCGGCCTACAAGATCGCATCGGGCGACCTGAAGAGCATGCCGCTGCTCAAGCACGTGGCCTCGTTCGGCAAGCCGATGATCGTCTCCACCGGCGGGGCGCTGCTCGAGGACGTGCAGCGGGCCTACGACGCGATCATGCCGATCAACCCGCAGCTCGCCATCCTGCAGTGCACGGCGGGATATCCGGCGGCGTTCGAGGAGCTCGACCTGCGCGTCATCGCGCACCTACCGCGAGCGCTTCCCGGACGCGGTGATCGGCTTCTCGAGCCACGACAACGGCATCGCCATGCCGGTTGCGGCCTACATGCTCGGCGCGCGCATCGTCGAGAAGCACTTCACGCTGAACCGCGCGATGAAGGGCACCGACCACGCGTTCTCGCTCGAGCCGGTCGGCCTGCGCAAGATGGTGCGCGACCTCGATCGCACGTTCAAGGCGATGGGCGACGGCAACAAGAAGGTCTACGAGAGCGAGCGGGCGCCGATCATCAAGATGGGCAAGAGCCTGGTCGTGGCGCGCAACCTGCCCAGCGGTCACGTGCTCGGTCCCAGGGACGTGGTCATGAAGTCGCCCGGCGGCGGCATCCCGCCGTACGAGCTCGGACAAGGTGATCGGCCGGACGACGCTCAAGCCGCTCCACGAGGACGACTTCCTCACGTTCGACGTGCTGAGCAAGCCCGACCAAGAGTTCGCGCGTTCGTGAACCTTCGGTGACCGGCCCCTTCTCTCTCGACAACCGCATCGCCGTCGTCACCGGCGCCAGCGGCAAGCTGGGCGCCGTCTGGACGGAGGCGCTCCTCGAAGCCGGCGCCCGCGTGGCCGCGCTGGATCTCGGCCAGCGCGGTACCGACGGGCAGGTTCGAGGAGCTGACGAAGCGCGCCGGCGCGGCGATTCAGCGCTTCGACTGCGACATCACGAAACGCGAGTCCATCGAGGCGGCGGCGGCGCTCGTCGCCGAGCGGATGGGCGAGCCGTCGATCCTCGTGAACAACGCCGGGATCGACCAGCCGCCAGACAGCCCCGGCGGTCGGCATCATCTGCATCAGCTGCCGATCGACGACTTCCGCCGCATGGTCGAGGTCAACCTGCTCGGCACCTTTCAGGTGACGCAGGTGTTCGGCGACCGCATGGCGGCGCACGGCGGCGGCTCGATCATCAACATCGGGTCGCTCTATGCGTCGGTGTCGCCTGATGCGCATTTCTACGCTCACCTCGCCGGCAATGCGCCGTTCATCAAGTCGCCGGCGTACGGGGCCTCGAAGGCGGCGGTCGTCAACATGACGAAGTTCTTCGCGACGCACTGGGCGGGCCGCGGCATCCGCGTGAACACGCTGTCGCCTGGCGGCGTGCTCGCCGGTCAGGACGAGCAGTTCAAGTCGAAGTACGGCGCGCGCGTCCCGCTGGCGCGCATGGCCGAACCCGAAGACCTCAAGGGTCCGCTGATCTTCCTCGCCTCGTCCGCCTCGTCATACGTCACCGGTCACGAGCTCCGTGTGGACGGAGGCTTCACCGCGTGGTGAAACCCAGAGGCTTCACCCCGTGGGTGAAGCCCGGAGGCTTCACCCCGTGGTGAAGCACCTGACCATGGCGATTGTGGCCAGGGTCATCTACGGTGCAGACCGAACACGCAGTTGCGGCCGCTGGTCGTTCGGATGGCGCAGCCATTTCAGGGAATGGACCTGACGCGATACTTTACGGAGTGGTTTCCCTATTACGCCTGGACCAACGCCGCTCCAGGTGACGTCACGCGCGAGATGCGGTGGCCGGGCTGGACCTGGAGGTTTGTGTCCGTCAGGCTGGCGCTGTTCGCGCTGATCGTGTACGCCAACGCACGCGGACGGACCACGGTGGTGACCCAGCGTGCCTGATTACGCAGAAGAGAAACTGTGAGCATCGATCTTTCGATCCCGGCGATCGTTCCGAATCAGATGGGCGGCCACGACCGGGGCGCCGCCGACAGCCGGACGTTTCCCAAGATGGATCCGGCGACCGGCCGCGAGTGCTGCCGGGTGGCGCGCTCGAGCGCGGCCGACGTGAACTCCGCCGTCGAGTGCGCGAAGAAGGCGCAGCCGGCCTGGGCGGCGACGACCGTCGTCAAGCGCGGCGAGATCCTGCGTCGCATCGCGATCCTGATGCAGGAGCATCGCGGCGCCATTGCCGACCTCGTCGCCCGCGAGACCGGGAAGTCGCGCAAGGACGCGCTCGGCGAGACCGACGCGGCGATCGAGATGGGGTTCTTCGTCGCCGGCGAAGGCCGCCGGTTCTACGGCCAGACGACGACCAGCGCCGTGCCGAACAAGAGCGCGATGATCGTGCGGCAGCCGCTCGGTGTCGCGGGTCTCATCATCGCGGCCAACACGCCGATTGCCAACGTCGCGTGGAAGGCGTTTCCGGCACTGCTGTGCGGCAACGCCGCGATTCTGAAGGCGGCCGAAGACACGCCGCTCTCGGCGTGGGCCTTTGGCGTGCTCGCGCGCGAAGCCGGCATTCCCGAAGGCGTGTACACCACGCTGCACGGCTTTGGTGAGGAGGCCGGCGCGCCGCTCGTCGAACATCCCGACGTCGCGGTCGTGAGCTTCACCGGATCGTGCGAGGTCGGCCGGTGGATCGCCGAGACCGCGGGCCGGCGCCTGGCCAAGACCTGTCTCGAGCTTGGCGGCAAGAACCCGCTCATCGTCTGCGACGATGCGGATTTGCAGAATGCGGTGACGTGGACGCTCGGTTCGGCGTTCAGCAATGCCGGGCAGCGTTGCGCGGCCGGCAGCCGGATCATCGTGTTCGACCAGGTGTACGATCGCTTCAAGGCGATGCTCGTCGCGGCGACAGGACAGTTGAAGGTCGGCACGGCGGACACCGACGACTACGGGCCGGTCATCAACGAAGATCAGATGAAGAACATGCTCGCCGCGGTGGCGCGGGCGAAGGCGGCCGGCGCAACGGTGCTGACCGGTGGCGAGCGACTGACCGGTGCCGCGTACGGAGACGGCTACTTCGTCGCGCCGACGATGATCGAGAACGTCGGCGCGAGCGACGAGATCACGCGCAGCGAGCTGTTCGGGCCGATCACGTGTCTCTATCGCGTGTCGAGCTTCGAAGAAGCGATCACGCTGGCCAACGATTCGCCGTTTGGACTGACCGCGTCGATTCACACGCAGAACATCAATCGGGCGATGACGTTTCTGAACCGGATTCAGTCCGGCGTTGCCGTCGTCAACGGCGGCACCTACGGCAGCGAGCCGCATCTGCCGTTCGGCGGCCTGCGTCAGTCGGGCAACGGCTGGCGTGAAGCCGGGACGCAGGCGATCGACGTGTATTCCGATCTGAAGACGATCTACATCAATCACAACCCGGCGGCCGTGTGATCATGTCGTTCACGCTTCTGGGTTCTCGCTTCTCAGTTCGTGTTCAGGTTCGCGTTCGCGCGGTGGCTGTCGCCGCCGCGAACGCTGAAACCACGAACCACGAACCCCGCACAGAACCTGAACGTGAACACGAACCGAGCACCGAGAACCGAGAAGTGAGCACGACAGGATCTCCGAGCGCCGTCGCCTTCATTCCGGCGCGCGTCGGGTCGAAGCGAGTCCCGGGGAAGAACGTGCGTGTGCTCGGCGGCCATCCGATGATCGCCTACACGATCGGAGCCGGCGCTCGAGAGCCAGGTGTTCGACGCGGTGATCGTCTCGACCGACTCGGAAGAGATCGCGGCGATTGCGCGGCACTACGGCGCCGAGGTGCCGTTCCTGCGTCCGCCGGCGCTGGCCAGCGACACGTCGCCCGACATCGAGTGGCTCGAGTACACGCTCGCGGAGTTGAGCGCGAAGGGCCGCGACTGGGACTGCTTCAGCCTGCTGCGTCCGACCAGCCCGTTTCGCACCGCGGAGACGATTCGCCGCGCGTGGGCGATGTTCACCGCGCAGCAGGGCGTCGATTCGCTGCGCGCCGTCGAGCTGTGCGCGCAGCATCCGGGCAAGATGTGGGTCGTGCGCGGCGCAACGGATGTATCCGCTGTTGCCGTTCGGGCCGCCAAAGGTGGCCCCCAGACTGATCAGCCGTGGCACAGTACGCCGTATCAGGCGCTGCCGCAGGTCTACGTGCAGAACGCCTCGCTGGAGATCGCCTGGACGCGGGTCGTTCGCGAGCGGCGAACGATTGCCGGTGACGTGCTGGTGCCGTTTCTCACCGAAGGCTACGAAGGCTTCGACATCAACGACGCCTTCGACTGGATGGTGGCTGAGCGGCTGATTGCCGAGGGTAAAGTGACCCTGCCGGGCTGACGCAAGAACCCTTCGCAGCAGTGGGAACATAGACGGCCGGTCCGAAGGACCGGCCCTACAAGAGTGGCCCGGTCCGACAGGACCGGCCCTACATGGACGGCGGGTCAGGACCCGCTCTACGATGGGTGACATTCAGACAGACCAGGGCGAAGCGCTCGAGCTTCACTTCGTACCTGTTGACGAGTTCAACCGCCTGCTCGATGCGAACGTCTCCGACGTCGCGCGGGCGCGTGCCTTTGCGGCGCTGGCTCGCATCAACACGCTCTACATGATTGCCGGCGCATGGTCCGGCCACATCGGCACGAGCTTCAGCTCGCTCGAGATCATGAGCTGGGTGTTCCTGAACGAGATGCGCGATCTCGAGAAGGGCCCGCAGCAGGCCGACATCTTCTTCTCCTCGAAGGGCCACGACGCCCCGGCGCTGTACAACGTGCTGATCGGGCTCGGTCTGCTGCCTGAGGACAAGCTGCACCAGCTGCGCCGCCTGCACGGGCTGCCCGGCCACCCGCACATCGAGACGCCGTACATCCAGGCCAACACCGGCTCGCTCGGGCATGGGCATCTCGAAGGCGAAGGGCATCGTGCATCGCCAACCGCCTGGCCGGCGTCGAGCGCCGCGTGTTCGTGCTCACCGGCGACGGCGAGCTGCAGGAAGGGCAGTTCTGGGAGTCGCTTGTCGTCAGCCGCCAATCGCGGACTCGGCGAGATCGTCGCGATCGTCGATCACAACAAGATTCAGTCCGACACCTGGGTCCAGAATGTCAGCAACCTCGGCGACATCGAGGCGAAGTTCCGCGCCTTCGGCTGGCACGTCGTCCGCTGCGATGGCCATGACGTCGCCGCGCTCGAGAACACCTTCCGCTCCCTGGACGATGTGGAGAACCTGCCGAAGGTGATCATCGCTGACACCGTGAAGGGGAAGGGCGTGTCCTTCATGGAAGGTCCGGCGATGGAAGAAGGCGAGCTGTACGGATATCACTCCGGCGCGCCTGGCGAGCAGCAGTACACCGACGGCCTCGCCGAGCTCCTCGCCACGGCCAACCGCCTGTTCGCCGAGCTCGGGCTGGGCGACGTTCGCACCGAGACGCGTCTGCGCAATCCGCGCCGCGAGCCGCGCAAGACCGACAACCTGATTGCGGCCTACGAGCAGGCACTGCTCTGGCAGGGAGAACGCCACCGCAATCTCGTCGTGCTCGATGCCGATCTCATCAAGGACTGCGGTCTCGTGCAGTTCTCCAGGCGGTATCCCGATCGATTCGTCGAGTGCGGCATCGCCGAACAGGACATGGTGTCGATGGCCAGCGGCATGGCTCGACGCGGCGTGCTGCCGATCGTCCACTCGTTCGCGTGCTTCCTGTCGGCGCGGCCGAACGAGCAGATCTACAACCAGTGCACGGAAGGCACGAAGGTCATCTACGTCGGCTCACTGGCCGGCTTGATTCCCGGCGGGCCGGGCCACTCGCATCAGTCAGTGCGCGACATCTCGGCGCTGCGAGGAGTGCCGAATCTGTCACTGCTCGAGCCATGTATGGAATCGGAGGTCGGTGCGCTCGTCGATTATGCGGTCAACACTGCCGTCGACAGTGTCTACCTTCGCCTCGTGTCGGTGAAGTGGCCGATCCCTTTCGGCTATCCCTCACATCACAAGGTCGAGATCGGCAAGGGCTGGGTGGTACGTGACGGCGACGATGCAATCTGCTTCGGTTACGGGCCGTGGCTCATGGCCAGCGCCTTCGAGGCCGTCGAGGAGATCGAGAAGAGCACCGGCGCCACCATTCGTCTGGTCAACCTGCCGTGGCTGAATCGCATCGACCTGCGGTGGCTGCGCGAAGTGGTCGGCGGCCGCCGGTCGATCGTCACGCTCGACAATCACTATCTGAAAGGCGGCCAGGGCGAAATGGTCGCAACGGCGATCGCCGAGCTTGGCCTCGAGCCGGCCTCGAGAGTGTGGCGCGTTGGCGTGATGGCGCTGCCGCAGTGCGGCACCAACGACGAAGTGCTGGCCCACCACAAGCTGGACGTCGCCAGCCTGGTGTCGAGCTTGAGGCGGGCGGTTCCCCAGATCGCATGATCGTTCTGTTCTGGGATATCGATGGCACGCTGCTGACCACGGGCAAGGCAGGCGTTCCGGCGTGGGAACAGGCTGTCCGCGAGATCGTGCAGCGCGATTTTCAGCTGTCGTCCTTCCGGGTCGCCGGTATGACCGACTATCAGATCGCGGTCCGCACCTTCGAGCTGCTCGATTTTCCAGCGGATGACGCCACGATCCGCCGGATGGTCGGACGCTACGAGGCGCTGCTGCCGCAGGAGCTGCCGAAGAAGCAGGGGCGCGTGCTGCCCAACGTGCGCGAGATTCTCGAGCACCTGCGCGGTCGCCCGGACGTGCGCTCGTATCTGCTGACCGGCAACACGCGCGGCGGCGCGCGTGCCAAGCTCACGCACTACCACCTCTTTCACTACTTCTCGGACGGCGCCTTTGCCGAGGACGCCGGTGCGCGCGCGACGATTGCCGCCCGCGCCCTGACCCTGGCCCGCGACGCGGGTCCGGTCGCCGACGACGGTCTGTTCGTGGTCGGTGATACGCCGCACGACATCGAGTGTGCGAACGCGATCGGCGCGCGGACGGTGGCGGTGGCGACCGGAGGCTACTCGCTCGACGAGCTGCAGTCGCACCGGCCGTGGCGTGCGTTCGGCGAGCTGCCCGCCGCGGAAGAATTTGCCCGTCTCATCGACGAGGCGCGGCGCGGCATGAAGCACGGCATTCGCCGCTTGCCGCAGCTGTGGCGTGCGACGCGGCTGGCGCGGCGCTGGTATCACGCCCGCGCCGGCGCCTATCCGGACTGGCGGCAGCTGATTGACGCCGACCCCGAGCGCTGGCGATCGGCGCGTGCGGCGGCGGCGGGCGGTCCGCGGGTGCTGTTCGCCACCGCGATCGGCTCGTACGCGCACGCGGTGACGCTCGAAAGCGCGCTCGCCGCGGCGCTGACGTTCCGCGGCGCGGACGTGCACGTCCTGCTCTGCGACGGAGCGATGACCGCCTGCGCGGAATGCGAGGCCTCGCTCTATCCCAACCTCGCGCGCTTCGTACGGCACGGCCCCTCGCGCGATCTCTGCCGCGACTGCCAGTGGCCGGCCGAGCGCGTCTACGGCCAGCTCGGACTCAAGGTCCATCGCTACGGTGACTGGCTGGCCGCCGAGGACCGCACCGAAGCGCGTCGCCTTGCGTCTACACTCCCGATCGGGCAGATCGAGGCCTTCACGCTCGACGGTCTCGCCATCGGTGAGCACGCGTATGCCGGTGCGTTGCGTTTCTTCGCGACCGGATCGCTGGGCGACGAGCCGCACGGCGAAGCCGTGCTGAGGCGCTATCTCGAGTCCGCGCTGCTGACCGCGTTTGCGACTCGTCGTCTGATCAGATCCGTCGGGATTCTACGTCGGCGGTGTTCACGCACGGCATCTACGTGCCGTGGGGTCTGATCGGCGAGGTGGCGCGCCAGGAGGGCGTGAAAGTCTCGACGTGGAACGTCGCCTATCGCAAGCGGCGCTTCATCTTCAGCCACGACGACACCTATCACCACACGCTGATGAGCGAGCCGTTGTCGCACTGGGAGAACAACGAGCTCTCGGCCGTGCAGGAAACCGATCTGATGCAGTACCTCGCCAGCCGCCGCGAGGGCATGTTCGACTGGATCGTGTTCCACCGGCCGACGACACAGAACGCAGACGACATCGCCGCGAAGATCGGTCTCGATCGCCATCGCCCGGTGATCGGTCTGCTGACGAACGTCTCGTGGGACGCGCAGCTGCACTACCCGGCGAACGCCTTCGCGAACATGCTCGACTGGCTGGTGCAGACGTGCCGCTACTTCGCGACGCGGCCCGACCTGCAGCTGCTGATCCGCGTGCACCCGGCGGAGATCAGCGGGTTTCCGCCGTCGCGTCAGCCGATCCTCGGTGAGCTGCGCAAGCACATCCCGGCGCTGGCGTCGAACATCATCGTCGTCCCGCCGGAGAGCGGACTGAGCACCTACGCGCTGATGTCCCTGTGCAACAGCGCCATCATCTACGGCACCAAGATGGGCGTCGAGCTGACCGCGTCGGGCTGCCGGTCATCGTCGCCGGCGAGGCGTGGATCCGGAACAAAGGGCTGACCCACGACGCGACGACGCCCGAGGAATACTTCCAGATTCTCGAACGGCTGCCGTTTCCCGAGCGTCTCGGCCCGGCCCAGCTCTCGCGGGCCCGCCGCTACGCCTACCACTTCTTCTTCAACCGGATGATTCCGCTGCCCTTCATCGCAGCCGAAGGCCGGATATCCCATCTACCGCCTCAAGCTCGACGCCCTGAAGCACCTTGCTTCCCGGGGAATCCGAGGACTGGATACAATCTGCGACGGCATCCTCGGCAGGGCGCCGTTCGTGCTCGCGCGACAAGGCCGCCCGCACGCCGCAGCTTGTGAATTCGTGATTCAGCATCACGCGTCTGTGATTGCCGCTCTGAGCTTCGTGATTGCCACCGCGACGGCGGTGGCGATGGGCCTGGTCGTGCGCCGCGTCGCGCCGGTGATCGGCGCGGTTGTGCCGCCGCGGCCGGATCGCTGGAGCAACGCCCCGACGCCATCGATGGGCGGGATTGCGATTGCGCTGGGCACCATCGCCGGGTTCATCGTCGGTGGGCCTGGTCAGTCCGGACCGCCGCATCCGCACTCGTCGGCGTGGGCGTGGGTGCTCCTCGCCGCGCTGGCGATGTTCGTCGTCGGCTTCTACGACGACCGCCTGCAGCTCTCGCCGATTGCCAAGCTGGTCGCGTCGCTGGTGATCGGCGCGTTCCTCGTGTTCGCGCTCGCCGGCGCCGAGCCGGCGGGTGCGCTGCCGCCGACCTACACGCTGCTCGGCACGGTCTGGTTCGCCGGCCTCTGCCACGCGCTGAACCTGCTCGACAACATGGACGGCCTCGCCGACCGGCGTGGCGATCATCGCGACGGCGTTTCTCGCCGCGCTGCTCAGCCCGTCGCTCGGGCCGATGCTCGTCAGCCTGCTGCTCGTCGCTGGCCGGCGCGCTGGTCGGGTTCCTCTACTGGAACCGTCCGCGCGCCCGGCTGTTCATGGGCGACTGCGGCAGCCTGTTCATCGGCGCGATGCTGGCCGGCGCGTCGCTGGTGCCGATCTTCAACGCGCGCGTCGCGTTCGTCAGCCCGGCGGTGCTCGTCGTGCTGATCCTCGTCGTGCCGCTGTTCGACACGGCGTTCGTGCTCGTGCTGCGGCGGCTGGCCGGGCGCAAGGCGAGCAAGGGCGGCACCGACCACGTGTCGCACCGGCTGGTGTCGCTCGGCTTCTCCGAGCGGAGCGCGGTCCGGATTCTGTATCTCTTCGGCCTGGTCGGCGGCGCTGACGGCGTGGGGGCTGCAGAAGTGCAGCGCCGTCGAGCCGATGCTGCCGTTCGTGGCGCTGTTCGGCGTGATCGTGATCCTGATCGGCATCTACCTCGCGCGCGTGCCGGCCTACAACGCGCAGGACTTCATCGCGCTCCAGAAGTCGTCGTTCGCGCCGTTCCTCAAGGACCTGGCGTTCCGCTGGCACGCCGGGCAGGTGATGCTCGATCTCGTGCTCATCACCGTGTGCTACTACGTCGCCTACCGGCTGCGTTTCGAAGGGGAGAGCCTCGACCCGTTCCTGCCAGTACTTCACTGCCACGCTGCCGATCGTGCTCGGGTGTCAAGCTGGCGGCGCTGCTCGCGCTCCGGTCTCTATCAGCGATCGTGGGAGACGTTCGGCCTGCGCGATCTGACGACGGTGGTCCGCGGTGTGGGCATCGGATCGCTGCTGACCGTCGCGGCGTCGTACTACCTCTATCGCGGCGAAGGATCGTCGCGCGTCGTCTTCGTCCTCGACGCGCTGCTGCTCGGCGCGGCCATCATCGCCACGCGCGTGTCGTTCCGGGCGATGAATCTGGTGGCCTCGTCGCGGAACAAGAAGAGCCGGCGCGTGCTCGTCTACGGCGCCGGCGGCTACGGCCGGCTGCTGGTGCGCGAGATGCGCGCCAACGCGGCGTGGCGCATGAACCCGGTCGGCTTCATCGACGACGACCCGCTGAAGGCGCATCGCTGGATCGTCGGCGTGCCCGTGCACGGCGCGCTCGATCAGCTCGAGCAGGTGATGCGCGTCTACAAGGTTGACGAAGTGCTGCTCAGCAGCCCGGCGATCAACGGCAATGTCGAAGTCAGGATCCGTGAGGTCTGCGCGACGCTCGAGCGGCCGGTGCGACGGCTGCGCATGGAAATCACGTGACGCGCGTCAATGCAAAATGCAAAAGGCAAGTGCAACTGCCGAGCACGTGCCTGCAGTCTCGCATTTTGAATTTTGCAGTTGCATGCGCAAGCTCCGCGTCGGCATCGACGGTCGCGCGTTCAGCTCGCCAGCGGCCGGCGTCCGGCGATACGTCTCGGCGCTCGTTCCGGCGCTGCGGCCGCTGATCCGACGCTCGAGCTCGTCGCGCTCGGTGGCGACGCGCGACGCGGTGCCTGCCGGGTCTCGCGCACGTCGAGGAGCCGTGGCATCCGCCAACCAATCTCGGATGGAGCGCGGTGGGCCTGCCGCGTGCGGCGGCGCGGGCCGGCGTCGACGTGATTCACGCGCCGGCCTACACCGCGCCGTTGTGGTCGAGCGCGCCCGTGGTCCTGACCATTCACGACGTCAGCTACGAGCGTCATCCCGGAGTGGTATCCGTATCGGCGCGACTGGCCTGCGCCGCATGTTCTATCGCCGCAGCGCGCGCGACGGCGGCGCGGGTGCTGACCGATTCCGAGTTCTCGGCGCGCGAGATTGCCGCCGCGTATCGGATCCCGCGCGAGCGCATCACGGTGGCGCCGCTTGGCGTGTCCGATCACTTCGCGCCAGTCGATCGTCCGAACGAGACGCTTCCGGCCGGTGTCGCCGACGCCGTTTCTGCTGCACGTCGGCGACCTGCACGAGCGGCGCAACCTGCCGCTCGTCGTGCACGCCATGCTCGAGGCGCAGCGGCGTCCGGGCATGCCGCCGCTGTCGCTGGTGCTGGCCGGCGTCGATCGCGGCGTCGGCGAGCGGCTGCGGGCGTACGCACAGCGAGGCGGAGTCGCCGGACGCGGTCGTCTGTCTCGGCCCGGTGACCGACGATCGCAGTTGCTGACGCTGTATCGCGGCGCGGCGGCGCTCGTCTATCCGTCGCGCTACGAAGGCTTCGGGCTGCCGGTGCTCGAGGCGATGGCCTGCGGTACGCCGGTGATCGCCTCGCGTGCGGCGTCGATTCCCGAGGTGCTCGGCGACGCCGGCGTGCTGCTCGATCCCGATGACGAGCCCGGGTGGGCGGAGGCGATCGCCGGAAGTGCGTCAGCGACGAGTGGCAGCAGCGGGCGGATGCGGAGGCCGGGTCTGGCGCGTGCCGCGGAGTTCACCTGGGCGCGCACCGCGTCGATCACCCTCGACGTGTATCGACAGCTGGCGGGCAGTCGGGCGCGCGCGCGACGATGAGCAGCGCGCCCGCGCGCGTCGATCGTGATCGTGAGCTGGAACGGCCGGCAGTATCTCGAGCCGTGTCTGAATGCGGTTGCGGCGCAGCAGGGCGTCGACGCCGAGACGATCCTCGTCGACAACGGGTCCACCGACGGGACGGCCGCGTTCGTGCGCGAGCGCTTTCCGTGGGTGCGGCTGGTGAGCCTCGACGGAGAACCGCGGCTTTGCCGGCGGCAACAACGCCGGTGTGCGCGAGGCGCGCGGCCGAGTTCGTCGTGCTGCTCAACAACGACACCGTGCCCGAGCCGGGCTGGCTGCGCGGCGCTGCTGCGTGGCCGAGAGGCGGGCGGGCCGAACGCGCTCGCCTCGTCGCGGATCGTCTACATGCACGATCCGCGCGTCATCGACAGCGCCGGCGACGGGCTGCTGCGCTGGGGCGGCGCCTTCAAGCGGCATCACGGCGCGAGCGTCGATGCGGCGACCGAGTCGCGTGAAGTGTTCGGCGTCTGCGGCGCGGCCTGCGTGATCCCGCGCGTGGTGTTCGACGAGCTCGGCGGATTCGACGAGGACTTCTTCGTGTCGCACGAGGACGTGGACCTGTCGTATCGCGCGCGGCTGCTCGGATACCGGTGTCGTTACGTCGCCGACGCGGTCGTGCGGCATCACGGCAGCGCGACGCTCGGACGCGTCAGCGCGTTCGCCGTCTTCCACGGGCAGCGCAACCTCGAGTGGATGTACTTCAAGAACACGCCGGCTCGCTGCTGTTGCGAACGCTGCCGGGACATCTGGTCTACACCGCGGCCGCCGCGGTCCACTTCACGCGCCATGGCCGGCTCGGTGCCTTCCTGCGGGCGAAGTGGGCGGCGCTGGCCGGCCTGCCTCGTCTGCTGCGCAAGCGCGCCGCAGGTGCAGCGCACGCGGCGCGTGGGCGGCGATGCCATCTGGCCGCACCTCGAAGCGCGCTGGCTGGCGACCAAGCGGCGTGAGAAGCAGTTCGATCTGAGTCTGGCCGGAGACGGGCCGCTGAAGGCGGCCCCTCGTACCCAACCGATGACGCCGGAGCTCGCCGCGGTCATCGTCAACTACAACGCCGGGGCCGAGCTGCGCGCGGCGCTGCAGTCGATCGCCAGCGAGATGGCCGGCCGCGCGTGGGAAGCGGTCGTCGTGGACAACGCCTCGACGGACGGCAGCAGCGACTACGCCGTGGGAGTTTGCCCCGCACGCGCGCGTGTTGCGGAACACCGATCAACGTCGGATTCGGCCGCGGCATCAACCAGGGCGTGGCCGCGTCGAGCGCGCCGCTCGATCCTGATCATGAATCCCGACTGCCGGCTCGAGCGCGGCGCCGTGGCGACGATGCGCGCGGAGCTCGAGGCGCGGCAGCGATGCGCGATTGTCGGACCGCGCGTGCTCGATCCGGACGGCTCGGAGCAGGGCAGCGCTCGCGGCGATCCGGACATGCTGACCGGTCTCTTCGGTCGAACCGGCCCGCTGCGGCGGCTGCTCCCGTCGGCGGCGGTGTCGCGGCGGAATGTCGTGAGCGACGCGGCCGCGAGAGCGCGACCGTGGACTGGGTGTCAGGCGCGTGCATGCTGGTGCGCCGCGCGGCGTTCGACGAGGTCGGCGGGTTCGACGCGCGCTACTTCCTGTACTGGGAGGACGCCGATCTGTGCCGTCGTCTGCGCGCGCGCGGCTACGAGATTCGCTACGTGCCGGCCGCGACCGCGGTGCATCAGGTCGGCCACTCCAGCCGCACCGCCCGCGCGGCGTCGATCAAGGCGTTCCACGAGAGCGCGTATCTCTACTACGCGACGCACGTGGCGCCGGGCGCGTGGAACCCGAAGCGCGCCATCGCACGAGTGCTGCTCGCTGCGCGGTGCTGGTGGCGGCTGAGAAGCGCGTAACTCAAGACTCAAAACGCAAAACTCAAACAATGCCACGTGTTCTTCTGTCGAGCGCACGCGATCAGCGGTGCGGACATTGTTTGAGTCTTGAATTTCGAGTTTTGAGTTACAGGATCTCCTCAACCAGCCCCGCCACGTGCTCGCCAATCGATAGGCACGACGTGAGCCCCGGCGACTCGATGCCCGCCGCCTGCACCAGGCGCGGGTTCCTCGCATCCCTCGCAATCAGAAAATCCGAGAACGACTGCTCAGGAGGGTGGAGCTTTGCCCGGATGCCGCTGCCGCCGAGTCGCAGATCCTCGAGCCGCAGCTCGGGCAGCAGCGCCTGCGCCGGCTCGAGGAACGCCTCGACGGCGAAGCGGTTGTCCTCGTAGTCGTCCTTGCGCTTCTGGTAGCACACCGTCGGACCGAGCGTGACGTTGCCGGCGATGGTCTTGGTGAGGTGGACGCCGAGGCCGTGCGTGTGCGGCAGCGGGTAGACGAGGCCGTTGACGAGCCCGCGCTTCGACGGGCACCAGCTCGGCGTACTCGCCGCGGCACGGGTAGATGCGGAATGTCTGGCCATCGAGCATCGCCGAGACCTCGTCGGCGTAGAGACCCGCAGCGTTCACGACCGCTCGTCGCCAGGATCGATTCGGCACGAGTGCGCAGCTCGATGCCGTCGGCGCGAGCGTCGGCGCCGATCGAGCGGCGAGCCGGGCAGCACGGCGACATCGCGTTCGGTGCACAGCCGCGCCAGCGTTCGCACCAGCGCTTCGGCCTCGAGGATGCCGGTGTTCGGCGAGAACAGCGCCGTCTTCGCCGCGACGTGCGGCTCGCGCGCGCGGATGAACGCCTGGTCCACCAGCCGCAGACCTTCGACGCCGTTGCCCTCGCCGCGCACGCGGATGGCCTCGAGCGCTTCGACCTCGCTGTCGTCGTGCGCGACGATCAGCTTGCCGCAGCGGCGCGTGCGGGACGTCGTAGGTGTCGCAGAACTCGTAGAGCATCCGCGCGCCGTTCACGCAGTGGCGCGCCTTCAGGCTGCCGGCCGGATAGTACATGCCGGCGTGAATGACCTGGCTGTTGTGCGTGCTGGTGCCCATGCCCGGCGCGCGGCTCGCGCTCGAGCACGCACACGCTGTGCCCGCGCTGCGCCAGCGACCATGCCGCGGCGAGTCCCACGACGCCGGCGCCGATCACCGCGGTGTCGATCTGTTCCATCTCTGAATTACGATTATGATTGATCTTGCCGATCGACCGCGTCCTCGTCACCGGAGCCAACGGGCAGCTCGCGGCCTTCATCGTTCAGGCCTTTGCCGATCGCGAGGTCATCGCTCATACGCGACAGTCGCTCGACGTCACCGACCCGGACGTCGTTGCCAGGACGGTCGCCGCGATTGCGCCGACGCTCATCGTCAACTGCGCGGCGTTCAACGACGTCGATGGCGCTGAGAGCCGGGCCGTCGAGGCGCTCGCCGTCAACGCGTTCGCCGTGCGCAGCCTGGCGCGAGCGGCCGACGCCGCCGGTGCGACGCTCGTTCACTACAGCACGCGACTTCGTCCTGAACAGCGAGAGCCGCGAGCCCCACGACGAAGACGTTCGGCCGTCGCCGCGCGGCGTGTATGCCTCGTCGAAGCTGCTGGGTGAGTGGTTCGCGCTCGAGGCGCCGCGCGCCTACGTGCTGCGCGTGGAGAGTCTCTTTGGATCGCCGGCGGAATGGACCGGCCGGCGCGGCACGCTCGATCACATCGTCGATGGCCTGCAGCAGGGGCGCGAGGTGAAGGTCTTCACCGATCGCATCGTCTCACCCAGCTACTCGAAGGATGTCGCCGCTGCGACCCGGCATCTCGTGACGAGTCGGCGCGCCTCCCGGCCTCTATCACTGCGTCAACGACGGCCACGCGAGCTGGCACGACGTCGCCGCGGAAGCGGCGGCGATTCTCGGCGTGCCGGCCGCGCCTGGTGCCGATCACGCGTCGATCAGTGCCGCTGCGTGTACCGCGTCCGCGCTACTGCGCGCTCTCGACGAAGAAGCTGGCGGCCGCGGGATTCGCGATGCCGACGTGGCAGGATGCGCTGCGCCGATGGCTCGAGGCTCGTGCTCGCGGATAGAATGACGGCCATACGAATGGACCAGGACTACGACCATGCCTAAGCGCGCGGTGATCACCGGTATTACCGGTCAGGACGGCTCGTACCTCGCGGAGCTGCTGCTCGAACAGGGTTACGAAGTCACCGGCGTCATCCGCCGATCGAGCGCTCCGAACCTGTGGCGCATCGAGCACCTGCTCGATCGCATCACGCTGCGTCCCGGCGATCTGCTCGATCAGCAGTCGCTGATGCGCATCGTCCAGGACGTGAAGCCGCACGAGCTGTACAACCTGGCGGCGATGTCGTTCGTGCCGGCGTCATGGGATCAGCCGCTGCTCACCGGCGACTACAACTCGATGGGCGTGACGCGTCTGCTCGAAGCGGTCCGCCAGGTCGACACCGGCATCCGGCTCTATCAGGCGTCGTCCAGTGAGATGTACGGGCGGGTCAGGGAAGTGCCGCAGACCGAGCTGACGCCGTTCTATCCGCGCAGCCCCTACGGCGTCTCGAAAGTGTTCGGCCACTACATCACGGTGAACTACCGCGAGAGCTACGGGATGTTCGCCGTGTCGGGCATCCTGTTCAACCACGAGTCGCCGCGCCGCGGTCATCGAGTTCGTCACCCGCAAGGTGACCGATGGCGTCGCCCGCATCAAGCTCGGTCTCGCCGACCACCTGTCGCTCGGCAACCTCGACGCCTGTCGCGACTGGGGATTTGCCGGGGACTACGTGCGGGCGATGTGGCTGATGCTGCAGCAGGATAAGGCCGACGACTACGTCATCGCCACCGGCGTCAGCCACTCAGTGAAGAACCTGGTCGAGGCGGCCTTCGGACACGCCGGCCTCGACTGGCAGAAGTATGTGCAGGACCGATCCGTCGCTCATTCGTCCGGCGGAAGTCGATCACCTGATCGGCGACGCGTCGAAGGCGAAGAAAGCGCTCGGGTGGAAGCCGTCGATCATCGTTCGAGCAGCTCGTCGCCATGATGGTCGACGCCGACGTGGCGAGGCTGTCGGGCACGACCACCAAGGCGCACTGGATCCCGAGGTGAGCGGTAGGGCACGTCCTTTCGGACGTGCCGCGCGCGATCAGCTGCGCAGCTTCGTCGCGATTGCGCCGACGATGGCGATGACGAGCACGACGGCGATCACGCCGACCCACATTCCGGCCTGGAAGATGTCGCCAGCCAGCTCGCAGCCGGCGAGCGGGATTGTGGCAAGCACCGGTATGGCAAACCGTAGTCCTCGCATAGGTTCTTCTCGACCTCCCGGGCGATGCGGTGCAACATGCGAACCAGATCGAGCCAAGGCTGAGCCGGAGGCCATGATAGTGTCATGCGAGACGTGACGATCACGCGCGATCAGTGCCGGGACACCGGCATGGCGATGGTGCTCCTGCTCCTGCTGGCCCTCTACAAGTGGGGTCGCGGCGAGCTGCTCATTGCCGCGATCGTCGTGCATCTCGTGAACATGATCGTGCCGCAGGTGTTCAGGTCCGCTCGCGATCGCCTGGTTCCGCCTGGCGCACGTCCTTGGCGAGATCTCCTCGCGCATCCTGATGTTTCTGGTGTTTGCGCTCGTCATCACGCCGATTGGGCTGGTGCGGCGTGCACTGGGCAAGGACTCGTTACGCCTGCGCGCGTTCCGCGCCGGCAACGAATCGGTGATGACGGTGAGAAACCACACGTTCACCGCTGCCGATCTCGAGAAGCCCTACTGACCAACGCATGGAATTTCTGAAAGACCTCTGGGGGTTCCTGAATCAGCGGAAGAAGCTGTGGCTGCTGCCGGCGATTCTGGTGCTGCTGGTCTTCGGCACCGTCATCGTGCTGACCGGCGGGACGGCCATCGCGCCCTTCATCTACACGCTGTTCTGATGCATGAGAACGGCGATTCTCGGCATCTCCGCCTATTATCACGATAGCGCCGCGGCGCTGCTCGTCGATGGCCGGATCGTCGCGGCGGCGCAGGAAGAGCGCTTCACCCGCCGCCGGCACGATGCGTCGTTTCCGATTCATGCCTGCCGCTTCGTGCTCGAGGAGGCGGGCAGTTCCGCTTCGATGAGCTGTCCGCCGTCGCCTTCTACGACAAGCCGTTCCTGAAGTTCGAGCGGCTGCTCGAGACCTATCACGCCTTTGCGCCGAGCGGCCTGCGCAGCTTCGCCGCGGCGATGCCGGTCTGGATCAAGGAAAAGCTGTTCATGCGTCGTCTGCTCGCGGAGCATTTGCGCGAGCTCGGCAGCGCGCGGCATCGCGTCTTCTTTCCCGAGCATCACCTGTCGCACGCGGCCAGCGCGTTCTATCCGTCGCCATTCGACGAATCAGCGATTCTCACCATCGATGGCGTCGGCGAGTGGGCGACGACGACGATCGGGCGGGGGCGGGGCAAGGACATCGAGATCCTCAGCGAGCTGCACTTCCCGCACTCGGTCGGTCTGCTGTACTCGGCGTTCACCTACTACCTCGGGTTCACGGTGAACAGCGGTGAATACAAGCTGATGGGCCTTGCCCCTTACGGCAACCCGGCCTCAGCGATCGCACGAAGGAATTCGTGCGGCGGATCACGTCGGAACTGGTGGACGTTCGCAAAGACGGCTCGATGCTGCTGAACATGCGCGTATTTCGACTTCGCCACCGGGCTGCGCATGGTGAACGAGTCGAGGTGGGAGCGGCTGTTCGGTATGCCGCGGCGTGAGCCGGAGTCCGAGCTGACGCAGGCGCACATGGATCTGGCATTGGCCGTTCAGCAGGTGACCGAGGAGATCGTCCTGCGGCTGGCGCGCACGGCACGCGACATGAGCGGCTGCCGGCGTCTGACGATGGCCGGTGGTGTGGCGCTCAACTGCGTCGCCAACGGGAAGATTCTCGAGAGCGGGATGTTCGACGACATCTGGATCCAGCCCGCGGCCGGCGACGCCGGTGGCGCTGTCGGAGCGGCGTACGCCGTGTGGCATATCCACCGGGCCAGCCGCGCTTGGAGCGTCATCCTGGCTGCGCACGCGATGTCGGGCTCGTATCTCGGGCCGGAGTTCTCGTCGAAGCAGATCGTCGCAGACCATCGATCGCTACCACGCGCGTGCGCGCCACTACGAAAGCTTCGCGGCGCTGGCCACCGACGTGGCATCGCGCCTGGCGGCCGGTGAGGTTGGCGGGTGGTTCCAGGGCCGCATGGAGTTCGGCCCGCGCGCGCTCGGCAACCGCAGCATCATCGGCGACCCGCGCAATCCCGAGATGCAGAAGCGGCTCAACCTGAAGATCAAGTTCCGCGAAGGCTTCCGCCCGTTTGCGCCGTCGGTGCTCGAGGAAGACGTCGCCGACTACTTCGAGCTCGATCGTCCGTCGCCGTACATGCTGCTCGTCACGCCGGTGCGGAAGTATCGACAGCATCCGCTGCCGCCGGACTACGCCGACCGGCCAATGTACGACCGGCTCTACTTCGTCCGGTCCGACCTGCCGGCGATCACCCACGTGGACTACTCGGCGCGGATTCAGACTGTCAGCCGAGCGACGAATCCGCGCTACTGGACGCTCATCGACGCCTTCAAGCGCCTTACCGGCTGCGGCGTGCTCGTCAACACCAGCTTCAACGTCCGCGGCGAGCCGATCGTCTGCACGCCGGACGAGGCCTATCGCTGCTTCATGCGGACGGAGATGGACTTCCTGGTGATGGGCGACTACGTGTTCGACAAGAAGGATCAGCCAGCCTTCGAGAGCGAGGGTGGACGCCGTCGAGCGACTAGGACAGCGGGTCTTCGGCGCTGCAACGTGACGGGCCGCGGAGGCGCTGAGACGCGGAGCGACTACTCAGGCTGACTGCCGGAAGAGCGCGTATCGCTGCTCGAGGAGCCTTCGATCGGGTCGTGAAGACTCCCGAGCCGGAACCAACAACGATGCATTGTGGAATCCCTGTAGCCCATGAATCAACATCGGGCCATCCTTCTCCTCCAAGACGTCCCGCCGCACTTCGACGACGTAGTCAGGGCGAATTCCAATGAGATGAGTATCGAAGGCGGCGTGATGCAGTCGACAAAGCGCCAAGCCATTGGGAACGGAGGGGACGCCCCCTGGATCGGCATCGGCCAGGATGTGCGCAGCCTCAAGGAGCTCGTTGCGTCGCAGCCGACAGATGGAGCAGTGGTGATGATACGCGCGTACGACCCGCTCGCGAAACTCGCGCTGATGAAGGCGCTGCCGAAAAACTCGAGTCACATATCGACGCCTGATATCTGTTTCCTCAGAGTCGGGAGGTGCTGAGCCCAGACTCGCAAAGCGACGTTCCTCGACTCCGACTGTAAACGTCAGCTGTGCGGGATCGTCGCCCACGATGTAAACAGGCCACTCGGCAACGTAGAGTCCAGGAACAAGGCCATGGAATAAACGAGCGGTACTTGGTGCTGCAGCGCTAGTCGGAGGCCCACGTTTTCGTGGTGATTGGGATCGGTTCCTCGGTACCGATACCGGAGCAAGCCGTCGGGGCCGACCGCGTCATCGTAAGGCGGTGGCTCACCTTCGACGACTGGCACAGTCGTGATGCTGAGCGGAATCTGACGAAACAAGCGTGGTTTGAAGATGCCTTGAGGGCCAATGAGTGGAACGCGTTGACCTTCGTGAATAAATCCGCGCTCCAGGATCTTGCGAGGGAGTGCGCCGTCCTCCG
Source organism: uncultured Acidobacteriota bacterium (assembly GCA_963728305.1). GTDB lineage: Bacteria > Acidobacteriota > Vicinamibacteria > Vicinamibacterales > UBA2999 > Gp6-AA40. The sequence goes on along the minus strand of CAVSKE010000015.1, from coordinate 226,322 downwards.
GAATGAGCCGCATCTGTTCCTCGAGGAACCTGAACGCCGCGAGGCGAACCGAGGCATCGAAGCCGTCCATAGGGGCGGGCCTATTCTATGCGGCCATCCTCCAAAGCTCCGCGTCTCCGCGTCTCCGCGGTGCGTTTGCGGGATGTGATGGGCGCGACAAAGAAAGCGGCTACGAACGACGGGCGATCGCGGCGTAATCGAGGTGCGTGAAGAGGAGCCGGTTGATCTTCTCGATGTTCGCGTTGAGGGTGTCGACGGAGTCGCCGAGGACAGCCGACGCTGGAAGCGGCTGGAGCTTCTCGTGCTCGGGATACGGCGCACGATAGCGGATCTCGATCTGCTGGAACCCGCTGGCAATGAGCAGGAATTTCAGCGTGTCGGGGTGCAGCGGCCGGACGTGCGTGATGTCGCGGATGTAGCTCTCGAAGAACGCGAACCAGCACGCGGGGTTGATGGTCTCGAGCACGATTGGCGCGCCGGGCCGCAGCGCCTCGAACGCGGCCTCGAGCAGCCGTGTCAGATACGCCGGCTCGAGATGCTCGACGACCTGCGCTGCGAACAGCCCGCCGAGTGATCCCGGCGGCACGCCGCGCAGGTAGGAGAGCGCGTCGGCCTTTGTTGCCTCGAATCCTTTCTCGCGGCACACCGCCACCATCGCGTCATTCAGATCGATGCCGCGCGCGGTGACGCTGCTTTCGCGCAGCAGCGCCAGGAACTCGCCGCGGCCGCAGCCGATGTCGAGCACGTCGGACGCGCCGGCGAAGATCGGGATGTAGTCGCGCAGCTGCCGCTGGATATCCTCCTGCGATCCGCGGAACGCGTCCTCGAAGCCGACGTACTTGTGACTGAGTGTCTCGACGCTGGACGAAGACGCACTCGCTCGCGGCGCCGACGGCTCGTTGGTCCGGCTAAGCCGGACACGACGGGTTCAGTCCGGCTGAAGCCGGACACGACATTCCCCAGATTGTGCGTCGCCTGCTGCAGCACGCCCAGCGACGTGCGAATCTCGGCGTGCTCGGTGCGGATCGCCTCGACCAGCGCTTCCATCCGTCGCTCACGCGCCGCCAACGCCTCCTGAAACCGCCGCACATCGTCGCGGGCGGTCTTGTATTCGTCGATCGCGAGCTCGAGTGGGCGGACGGATTCGTTGATGTACTGAACGGTCGTGGAGTTGAACGTCTCCTGGCGCCGCAGCAGCCGCGAGCGGATCAGATTGAGAACGCGACGCGGAAGTGACGCGGGAGCCGCAGGCTCGGACTCGCCGACGCGCCACAGAGTGTTCAACTGCTCGACGATGTGCTGGCTGCGTGCCCTGGCGTCGGTGTCGCTCATGCGTCGGCGGCTAGCGTCCGACCATGCCTTCGACAGGACTGCTCGCGCTCGCGTACATCTTCTTCGGGATCCGTCCCGCGAGATAGGCGAGTCGTCCGGCGATCACCGCGTGCTTCATCGCCTGCGCCATCGCCACCGGCTGCTCGGCGCCGGCGATCGCCGTGTTCATCAGCACGCCATCGGCGCCAAGCTCCATGGCCAGTGCCGCGTCCGACGCGGTGCCGACGCCGGCATCGACGATCAGCGGCACGCGGGCGAACTCACGGATGATGCGGATGTTGTTGACGTTCTGAATGCCGAGTCCCGATCCGATCGGCGCGCCCAGCGGCATCACCGCCGCGGCGCCGGCGTCTTCGAGCTTGCGGCAGGCGATCGGATCGTCGTTGGTGTACGGCAGCACGACGAATCCGTCTTTGACCAGCACTTTCGTCGCTTCGATGAGCGCCTCGTTGTCGGGGAAGAGCGTCCGCTCGTCGCCAATGACCTCGAGCTTCACCCAGTTCGAGAGCCCGGCCTCGCGTCCAAGCCTCGCCGTGCGAATCGCTTCGTCCGCGGTGTAGCAGCCGGCCGTGTTCGGCAGGATGAACATCCGGTTGGTGTCGATGTAATCGAGCAGCGACTCCTTCGACCGATCGGTGATGTTCACGCGCCGGACAGCGACCGTCACCATGTCCGCGCCCGACGCGGTATGCGCCTGCGCCATCACCGCGTGCGACGAGTATTTGCCGGTGCCGACGATCAGCCGCGACGTGAACGTGCGGCCCGCGATCACGAATGGGGTGTCAGTCACGGCGTTCTAGCCGCCTCCAACGAAGTTCACGATTTCGAGCGTGTCGCCTTCGCCGACGACGACTTCGGGGAAGGTCTGGCGCTTGATGATCGTCAGATTGTGCTCGATGGCGACACGGCGCGGATCGATCTCCAGTTTGGCCAGCAGGCCAGCGACCGAGATCGGCTCGTCCAACTCGTAGCGTTCGCCGTTGAGGATGATCGTCAGAAGGTCAGCGTACCGCCCAAATCCGCGTAAGTCAAGGTAGGCCATACGCTTGCCCCGCCTACAGGACATCCCTCCGGGGGCCGATACACGAACCGTAGACCCATATCTGATGACCCGCTTCAGGCCCCTGCCCCGTACGCTGCACACGTCCGCTCGCCTTCCTGGTCCTTGCCGGATGGGTCGTCACGATGGCGACGCTCGTCAACCGGTCGTACGTGCAGGCGTCGCCGGCGAATCTCGCGACCGACCTCGCGCGCTACGGTTCGACGGCCGTCTGGCGCGGCGTCTACTACCGCGGCGAAAAGATCGGCTTCACCGTCAGCCAGACGACCCGCACAGACGACGGCTTCGAGCTGCAGGAAGACGGCCGCCTGCAGATGAACCTGCTTGGCCAGGACACGGCCGCGACGATCCGCACCACGGCGCGCGTGGACACGGCGTTCATGCTGCGGTCGTTCGATTTTTCGCTCGACCCGGGCACCGGTCCGATCACGGTCAAAGGCACGCTCGATCGACCGGGCGAGAAGTATCGGCTCTCGCTGGCGATCGATTCCGGTGGCGGCACGCGCACAGAAACGCGCGAGCTGGCCGACGCGCCGGTCCTGTCGCTGAACCTGTCGCGTCTCCTTGCCAACGGCGGCCTCGTGCCCGGCACGAAGCACATGAGGACGGTGCTCGACCCGGCGACGCTGCAGAGCGCGGCGATGACCGTGACGGTCGGCGACCGCGGCGTCGTGCGCGCGAACGACACGGTGATACCGGCCTTCCGCGTCGAGACCGACTTCCGCGGTCTGAAGACGACATCGTGGGTCACTGATACCGGCGAAGTCGTCCGCGAAGAGAGCCCGCTCGGCCTGATGACAATTCGCGAGTCGCCGGAGCGCGCTCGTGGCCTCGCCGTGCCCGGCCGCGTCCAGGCCGATCTGCTCCAGGCCGCCGCCGTTGTACCGACAATGCGCGGGCGAATCGACGAGCCGCGTGACGTGCGACGTCTGCGACTGCGGCTCGATGGCGCCGACGTGCCGCGCGATGAACTGGATGGCGCCGGGCAGACGGCCGACGGCAACGTCATCGAGATCGTGGATCCGCGATCGCTGCAGCCTGGACCGCGTGAGGCGAACATCGACCGCTATCTGCAGGCGGAGCCGCTGATCGAAAGCGATGCGCCCGAGATTCGCGCCGAAGCGGAGCAGGCGGTGCGCGGCGCTCGCCGACGATCGTGGCCGTGCGGAGCGCCTGACGCGCTACGTCAACGGTCTGCTCGACAAGAAGCCGACAGTCAGCCTGCCATCGGCGCGCGAGGTGCTGCGCACCAAAGTCGGCGACTGCAACGAGCACACCGCGCTCTTCGTGGCGATGGCGCGATCGATCGGGATGCCGGCGCGGATCGCTGTCGGCCTGGTCTTCATGCACGGCGCGTTCTATTACCACGCGTGGCCCGAGGTCTACATCACCGAGAAGTGACTCGCTCGGGGCAGGCCGGTTCTGGCTGCCGGTCGATCCCACGCTGAATCAGTACCCGGCCGACGCGACGCACCTGCGACTGACGCGCGGCGGCCTCGACAAGCAGGCCGTCGTCCTGCCGCTGATCGGCCGCCTCAAGATGACCGTGCTCGATGTCGAACTGGTGCCGGGCGCCAATCGTCCGGTGGTTGGTGGCGCACCTGAAGCGATGGACCTCGGCTCGCTGGCGTCGACGGTTGCGCCGCGCGCGGAGTCGTCTTCGTCGTGCCGGTGCTCGAAGTAGGGCCCGTCCTTTTGGACGGGCCGAAGAAATGGGTAGGGCCGGTCCTTTCGGACCGGCCGGAGAGCCATAGATGATCGCGGTACAGAACCTCGTCAAGACCTACGGCAAGTTCAAGGCCGTCGATGGCGTCAGCCTCAGCGTCGAGCCCGGCGAGATCCACGGCTTCCTCGGTCCGAACGGCGCCGGCAAGACGACGACGATGCGAATGATTGCCGGGCTGTTGAAGCCCACGTCCGGCCGGATCGTCGTCAACAACCACGACATGGAGCGCGAGCCGGAGGCGGCGAAGGGCGCCCTGGGTTTCATCCCCGATCGGCCGTTCATCTACGACAAGCTCACCGCGGGAGAGTTCCTGACCTTTCACGCCGGTCTCTATGGAATGACCAACGGCCAGGTCGCCGGCCGCGTGGACGAGATGCTCGAGCTGTTCGAGCTGACGCAGTGGAAGAACGAGCTGATCGAGAGCTTCTCGCACGGCATGAAGCAGCGGCTCGTCATGAGCTCGGCGTTCTTCCATCGACCGCAGGCGGTGTGTGTGGACGAACCGATGGTGGGGCTCGATCCGCGCGGCGCACGGCTGATCAAGGACGTCTTTCGGCGCATGAGCGAGCGCGGCGTGGCGATTCTCATGAGCACGCACACGCTCGAAGTCGCGCAGGAGATGTGTCACCGCGTCAGCATCATTCAGAAGGGCCACATCATCGCGCAGGGCACCGTGGACGAGGTGAAGACAGATTGCCGGCAGCACGAACGACGAGCACCTCACCGCGGTGTTCCTGAAGCTGACCGGCGGCAGCGGTCTTCAAGAGATCGACGAGATCTGAATCCGATGGCCGCACCTTCGCACCCTCGCACCTTCGCACCGTCGCACCTCGCACCTTCGCGTTCCCGTACCTGTTGCTGCCGTCCTTCTGGGCCGCCCGCAACCGGATGCGGCGGCGCGAGCGCGGCGACTCGCTGCGCGGGCTGCTGTTCGGCGGCGTCGGCATCGCTGTCGTCGGCGCGCTGTTCTCTGGCGCCTACTGGCTGACGACGCAGCTTGCGGCGTACGAGGAGTTCGGCGACTACCTGCTGCGACTCGGTCTCTCCTGGCTGTTCCTCTCATTTCTCGCGTTCCTCGCCTTCAGCGGTATCGTCACGGCGCTGTCGTCGTTTTTCCTCTCCGATGACCTGCGCCTGCTGATGACCAGCCCGATTGCTGCGCGCCGGCTATTCGCGGCGCGATTCGCGCGCACGCTCGGCTCGGCGTCGTGGATGGTGATCATCTTCATGACGCCAGTGCTGGCCGGCATCGGCGTTGGCCGTTGTGCGCCGCCGGCGTTCTATGTCACGGCCGTGGCGACCGTCGTACCGTTCGCGATCATTCCCGTCGCGCTCGGCTCGGCGTGCACGCTGTTCGTCGTCAACGTGTTTCCAGCGCGCCGCGCCCGCGATCTGCTGATGCTGATGGGCCTCGTGTTTGCAGCGGGCATCGTGCTGCTCCTGAGGTTCATTCAACCCGAGCGGCTGCTGCGGGTCGAGTCGCTGCCCGACATCACCGACTTCTTCGCGACGCTGCAGTCGCCGATCACTCCGCTCCTGCCGTCGTTCTGGGCCGGAGAGGCGCTCTTCGCGGGCATCCAGGGCGGCGTCGACTGGCTGCATCAGGCCGCGCTGTGGACCACGGCTGGTGCGTTCACGGTGGTGCTGGCCGGGGCGCACGAGCGGTGGCACTTCGCCGGATACAGCCGATCGCAGGAGGCGCCGAAGACGCGGTTCGCCCACTTCCGCGCGCTGGACATCATTGCCGCGGCGCTGCCGTTGTCGGCGGTGCGGCGGCAGCTACTGGTGAAGGACGTGAAGGTGTTCCTGCGCGACGTGAGCCAGTGGGTCCAGTTGCTGCCGCTGTTCGCGCTCGTGCTGCTGTATCTCTACAACTTCCAGGTGCTCGACCTCGAGCGCATGGCGTTCATTGGCGGGTTCGTGAAGAACATCTACGCCTTCGTGAATCTCGGCATGGCGGGATTCGTGATGGCGACTGTGGCCGTGCGGTTCGTCTTCCCGGCAGTCTCGGCCGAAGGGTCGGCGTTCTGGATCATTCGCACGTCGCCGATCTCGATGCACGACTTCCTGTGGTCGAAGTTCTGGACCGCACTCGTGCCGGTGCTGCTGTTCACCGAAGCGCTGACCATTGCGGCCAATCAGCTGCTCGGCGTGGATCCATTCCTCAAGGTTGTCGCCGCTGTCGGCATTGTCGTGATGACGTTTGCGCTGGTCGGTCTGGCCACCGGCCTCGGCGCGCGCTATCCGCGCTTCGGCGCCGATGCGACGCAGGCTGCCGGCTCGTACGGCGGCGTCATGTTCATGATCGTCGCCGTTCTGCTGATCATCGTCGTCATCGGACTGCTTGGCTGGCCTTCGTCGATCTACATGATGTCGAAGACCGGCCTGGTCCGATTCCGCCTGACGCCCGAGCGCCAGGCGATCATGGTCGCGTGCTTCACGGCCGTTGTGGCCATCTGTGTCGCCACGTGGTGGCTCGCGATGCGATCAGGTGTCCGAGCGCTCGACGCCATGCGCAACTGAACCTGGAGCGATACCGATGGCATTCACCGTGATTCGCGTTTGTACCGCGTTGCTGGTTGCGGTGCTCGCCTTGCCCGCGACGGCAGACGCGGCGCAACGCCTGAACAAGGCCGACGCCCGCGACTTCGAGATGTTTCGCCACAGTATCGCGGTGCGACGTAACGCACGGGTGTGCGAGCGAAGCGTGCCGGACTACGGCGAGACGTTTGGCGGTCTCTACACGAAGTGGTCTGAGAGGCATCACGCAGAGATTGCCCGAGGCGAGTCGATCTTCAGGAACGCTCTGAGCGTGAAAGATCCGAAGCGCTATCCCTACATCGATCGCGCCACGCTCACCAGAATGGAGAAGGGGCTTGCCGAGCTGGCGCAGCCCCCGCAGTCGACTGGTCCGACTCCGCCGCCTGCGCAGACGGGGACGTGCGACAGGCTCCTGACTTTCCTGGAGCGGGAGTGAAGTCGAGCCGCGTTATCGTGTCAGGCGCCGAGGCGGGCACGCACGTCGGCGACTCGTTCTCGCGCGACGGTCAGCCTGGTCTTCCCGTTCTTCAGTCCCAGCACCAGCTTGCCGCCGAACCAGGGCTGCAGGTCGGCGACCATATCGACGTTCACGATCGTCGAGCGATGAATGCGAAGCCACCGTTCCGGCGGGAGCCGTTGCTCCAGATCGGATAGCGGCATGTCGATGGCATAGTCCTTGGCTGCGGTCGACGCGAATGTCAGTCGGTCGCGCGTGTAGAAATGCGTGACCTGCACGATCTCGACGAACGTGACGTGTGGTCCAGTCCTCGACGCCACACGATCGATATATCGCTTCTCGACTCCTGCCAGCGCCGTTCGCACCTGGTCGAGCAGCGCCAGCACATCCGGCCGCGTGCCCGATGACCGCGTCAGCCGTTCGAGCTTCCCAATCGCGCGCTCGAGAGCCGCCTGCTCGATGGGCTTGAGCAGATAGTCGATCGAGTTCACGCGAAATGCTTCGAGCGCGTATTGCTCGAACGCCGTCGTGAATACGACGAACGGCTGCGCGTCACCCAGCTTGTGGAGCGTGTCGAACCCGCTCAAGCCGGGCATCTCGATATCGATGAACAGCACGTCAGGACCGAGCGTCCGGATCTCGTCGAGAGCATGAACCGGGTTGGTGGACGACCCGACGACGCGGACTCGGGAGTCGCTGGAGAGCATGCGCGTCAACCGCGAGACGGCGATCCGCTCGTCGTCGAGCACGTAGGCACTCAGAGGCACGGAAGCCTCAGGCGCACGGTCATGCCATCGCTCCTGCGGACGAACTCGAGAGCGGCACGCTGCCCGTAGTGCGCGTGCAGCCGCGCCTCCAGCGTATCCAGGCCATGCCCGGGCCGGATCGCCTCGCGGTCGAACCCTGGGCCGTCGTCGTTCACCTCCACTTCAAGATGTTGGCCGCTCTTCTGGATCGCGATACCGAGCACGAGGCCATCGAGACGCGTGCCGGCCACGTGCTTCACCGAGTTCTCCACGAGCGTCTGAATCGAGAACAACGGGACCATGACACCGTTGACCTCTTCCTCGCTCCACGCGGTGGCATAGCGAAGCCGATCTCCCCAGCGCACTCTCTGGATCTCCAGGTAGTCGCGCATGAACCCCAGCTCCTGGGTCAGCGGCACGACAGGTGCGGCTTCGAGAGAGTGTCTGAGCACGGAGCTCAGTCGCTCGACGGTTCGCTCGGCCAGCTCGGGGTCCTCACGAATCAGTCCGGCAATGGAGTTCAGCGCGTTGAACAGGAAGTGCGGGTGGACACGAGAGGTCAGCGACGCCAGCCGCGCTTCGGCCGTGAGTCGCTCCGCCTGTGCGCGGTCCAGCGACTCGCGCTCCAGGGCGAGCTGCGTCTAGATAGAGCCGCCCCATGTTGATGTCGATGTACGCGATCGCGGAGCCGCCGATCACGCATGCGACGAGCGCCGTCCAGATCCTGGCCTGGAAGACGCTGGCGATGGAGTCACCGGCCCCCAGCAGGCCGTGCAGCCCGATCGACGTGATGGCCGTGCCGACGAGCGCAACCGCCGCGAAGGCAGAGCCACAGCATCGGCCACCGGAGCAGGGGACGCACGTGAATCGTCCTGTATGCGAGAGGCGGAACCAGCGTGAACGCCAGCGCGCCATTGGTCAGCGCGTTCGCGAAGCGCTGACCGGTATCCACCCAGAAGGCGTGTGAGACGCTCGTTGTCCCCAGGGCCAGCGAGAAGAGGCCGGTCGTGCCCACGCCAGTCGTTGCCACCACGAGGAGCGTGACGAGCGACCGCCATGGATGGTCGAGTGAGGGATACCAGTAATACCAGGTGGCGACGTTCATGCTCAGCGGCCGCTGACATGACAGCCTATGCAGGCTGCTTCCGCGGCCGGAAGCGGCTCCTCCGTCCGGAGCCATTTCTCTGCCCGCGTCGCGTACACGGTACCTGCGAGCGTGGAGGTGATCAACTGGTAATACCGGCGTGCGTCTGCGACCTTCCCTTGCCGGCTGTAGGCATCGGCGAGCCCCAGGAGGAGCTCACCCTGCGGATGCGTGCCGAGTGATGCGAGCCGGGGTGCTTGAATGTCGAGCGCGCGTTGAAAGTCGCTCCGCGCGTGCTCCAGATAGACGGACCGAACCGGGATATCCGGCATGATCCGCACGGCCGCGAGGTACGACGTGCCGCGCAGGATCCGAACCGCGAGATCATCCGGAGCCCGGCCCACCGCGTCGTTCATTTCAGCGGCTCCACGCGTCGCCCACTCGGCGCTCCGTGCGGCATTTCCCTGGCGCATCTCCACGCCAGCCAGCACGAAGTGCGCATTGCCACGCCACGCGAGCGCCTGGGCATGGCCAGGATCCTTGTCGAGAAACGCATCAGCCCGTACGATGAGCTGCTCGAGCGCCTGCCGATCGCCGGCGACGCCTTTGAAGAGCTCGGCACGCGCCGCCGCATGATCGAAGGCCTCCTGTGCGCAGAGTGAAACGACAGTCAGCGCTCCGCTTGCCACCAGCACCAGAATCCTCATGGTCACCTCCACGCGCAGTGTGGGGGCCGAACAGATTCGACGCCCGTCGTTTTCAGACCAACCGTAGAATTTTCCCGACGGAACCGGCTGATCGGGGGCCGAATCGGAGCCCGGTGCTACCATCCGCTGCGGAGAAACGGAGATGCAGGAGTTTCTGATCGCTCCGGCCGCGAGCCGGGCCATGTGGTTCCTCTTGCTCGTGCCAGGCGTGGTCGTTTGCCTGGTCGTCGGATTGCTCGGTTTGGCGATGCTGAGCTCACGCAACGCTCGCTTCGAGATCTCACCTGCCGGACTCCGGCTGCGAGGCGACCTGTACAGGTCGACTGATACCGATCGAGCAGTTGCGCGGTGCGTCCGCGACGAGAGTCGATTTCAATGCCACACCGGAGCTGACGCCGGCCCGGCGTACTTTCGGCACCGGACTGCCTGGGTATCGTTCTGGTTGGTTTCGACTGCGTAACGGCGAGCGTGCGCTGGTGTATCTGACTGACGACACGCGAGCGGTATACGTGCCGACGACGGCTGGGTACAGCGTGGTCCTGAGTCCGTATGAACCCGACCGGTTCCTGTCGGCATTGCACGATGTCGTCGCAGAACCGTAAAGTACAGTTCCGCGCCCTCGCCGCCTATGAACGTTGAGTTGACCGGCCGCCGCCTCGGCGTCTACCAGCTGCACGAACGTGTCGGTGCCGGTGGAATGGGCGAGGTCTATCGCGCGCGGGACACGCGGCTGCAGCGTGACGTCGCTGTGAAGATTTTGCCCGAAGCCTTCGCAGCCGACAGCACGCGCCGGGCGCGCTTCGAGCGCGAAGCTCTCGTCCTCGCCTCGCTCAATCATCCCAACATCGCCACCATTCACGGCTTCGAAGACGCCGACGGCATTCACGCGCTGGTGATGGAGCTCGTCGACGGCGAGACGCTCGCCGATCGCGTCGCGCGCGGGCCGGTGCCCGTCTCCGAGGCGCTGGCGATCGCCCGCCAGATCGCCGATGCGCTCGACGCCGCCCACGAGCGCGGCGTTGTGCACCGCGATCTGAAGCCGGCCAACATCAAGCTGACTTCGTCAGGTCTGGTCAAGGTGCTGGACTTCGGACTGGCCAAGGCGGTGGCCGGCGACGAAGCCGGTCCGGATGCGCCGAACGCCGCCACCATTACCGCCATCGCGACGCACGAGGGCCTCATCGTCGGCACGCCGGCGTACATGAGTCCCGAGCAGATGCGCGGTCAGCCGGTGGACAAGCGCACCGACATCTGGGCGTTCGGCTGCGTGCTCTACGAGATGATCACCGGCCGCGCGGCGTTTGCACGCCAGACGATCTCCGACACCATCGCGGCAATTCTCGAGACCGACGTTGACTGGGATTCCGTGCGGCCGACTGCGCCCGCGCCGGTCTGGCAACTGGTCAGGCATTGTCTCGCCAAAGATCGACGCCATCGTCTTCGGGATATAGCGGACGCGCGTCTTCGCATCGACGACATCCAGTCTGCCACCGCCGACGCGGCGCCAGCGACCGCCGTGAGAGGCAAGCGCGTCTGGCTCTGGGCGAGCGCGGCCGTGGGCCTTGCGGTACTGACAGGTGTGGCACTCGCCTCGTACTTCCGCGCCGGAAGTGTGTCGGTCGCGACGCCGGCACAGTTCACGCTGTCTTTCGCCGGCCAATCTCCTGACGTGGTGGTCAGAACCGTTCCGGCTCCGTCTCCTGACGGCCGTCACTTCGTGTTCATCGGCAGCAACGAGAAGGGCGCGCCATCGCTCTGGATTCGGGCGATCGAGTCAGCGGAGTCTCGGCCGATTCCCGGCACCGAGGGCGCACAGACGCCGATCTGGTCTCCCGATGGGCTGTGGATCGGTTTCTTCGCCGACGGCAGGCTGAAGAAGGTCGCCGTCGACGGCGGTCAGCCGCAGACGATTGCGTCGGTGCCCGGATTTCAGGATGCGTCGTGGGGCTCGAGCGGCGTCATCATCTTCCGTGCCGAGCAATCGCCAGCCGCTCTCTCGCGCATCTCGGCATCAGGTGGAGAGCCGGCGCCGTTGACGCGGTTGAACGAGCCGCTCGGCGAGAACTCGCATCGCGGTCCGACGTTCCTGCCGGATGGACGCAGGTTTCTGTTCACGTCCCGCTGCGCCGATTCGGCGAACAATGCGCTGTATCTCGGATCGCTCGATTCACCGGAGTTCAACGTGTGATGAGCGCGCAGTCGAAGGCGATCTATCTGCCGGCGGGAGATGACGGTACGAGCGCGTTGCTCTATTACCGCGACGGCGGTCTCGAAGCGCGGACGTTCGACCCCGATCGCAACGCGCTCGGCGATCCACGACCGGTGATTGCCAACGTGGACTACAACTCCGCTGGCATCGGCGCCTTCTTTCAGGCCTCGGCCGATGGCCGCGTGATCGTCGATCCGGCCGGCCGGAGCCAGCGGCACGCAGCTCACGTGGTACGACCGAGACGGTCAGCAGACAGGCACGTTGGGCTCGCCGGGTGACCTCGTGCAGCCGCGCCTGTCGCCGAAAGGCGACCGCGTCGCGTTCAGCTGGCCCGGATCCGAAGAACGGCAATCGCGACGTGTGGACGATCGAGATCGACCGCGGCGTCGCGGCGCCGGTCACGCGGAATCCGGCCAACGACTGGCACCCGGTGTGGTCGGCAGACGGCACGCAGATGCTGTTCAACTCGGATCGGGCCGGCAAGTCCGAGGGCGTGCTCTACGTGAAGCCCGCACTCGACGCGAGCGCCGAGGAGACCCAGCTGCTCGACACGCAGAGCTCGCCGACCGACTGGTCGCGAGATGGACGATGGATCGCGGTGGACGGGAGTTCACTCCACGACGATGGCGGAGTCGCCGTCGGCATCGTCTCGTCACTCGGACCGCACGATGAAGCCGCTTGATCGATACGCCATCGCCGGCATGGTGCCGACTCGATTCTCGCCGGACGGGAAGTGGGTGGCGTATTCGTCGGACGAAACGGGACGCTTCGAGGTCTTCGTGCGGCCGTTTGCGAACGGAGCCGCCGGCGCGCGAGAAGATTCAGATCTCCGAGTCCGGCGGTGACTTTCCGGTCTGGCGCGCTGACGGACAGGAGCTGTACTTCATGTCCGAAGACGCGACGATCCACGCGGTGCCGACCGGCGCGCTGCGTCTCGACGGTCCCGTGCCGCGCTCGCAGACGCTCTTTCGTTCGTGTCCCGGCAGCGTTCCGCAGTCTCCACCGATGGCCGCGCAGTTCTGGGCGAATCCGTACGACACGCTCGATGGCAAGCGATTCATCGTCAACTGCGCGTCTGCGGCCTTCGCGTGAGTACGTCGTCCTCATGAACTGGCCGCTCGCGCAGGCCGGTGAGGCACGTCCAAAGGACGTGCCCTACGTCCGAAGGACGTGCCCTACGAACTTCGCTACGCCTGAGCTTGGCGCTCGCCCGCTTCATTCAGAATGGGGCCCGCCTCGCCTAGGCTTCGGCGAGGCAGGCTCCACCACTCACAACCTTCTTCGTACGGAGCGCACCGTGAGCACGAGCATCACGAACTACGACGGCGGAATCGTCACGACTCCGCAGCAGCACGTTCATCCCAAGACCGTCGAGGAACTGCAGGAGATTCTGCGCGATCAAGCAGAAGTATCCGAGTCCGGTTCGCGCGATGGGCAGCAATCACTCGCTCACGCCGTGCGCCGCGTCCACCGGCACCGTCGTCAGCATGGACGGCTTCACGAAGATCGTGAAGATCGACGCGGCGAAGAAGACGCTCACCGCGCAGGCCGGACTGCAGCTGGTGGACGCCGCCGCGGCGCTCCGCAAGAAGAATCTGCAGTTCATGCTGAACATCGAGATCGGCAACATCACGCTCGGGTCGGCGGCGTGCTGCCAGACGAAGGACAGCCTCGACGGCGTCGAGCTCGGGCAGGTCAACTCGTACGTGACCGGCGATCAAGTGGGTGAGTCCGTCGGGCGAGCTGATGGAAGCGTCCGAGACGAAGAACCCCGAGCTGCTTCCGTTCATCCGAGCCAGCTACGGTCTGGCCGGCATCGTCTACGAGGTCACGTTCAAGATCAAGCCGCTCGAGATCATCAGCTTCGACTACGACGTGCACGACGTCGAGGATCTCAAGGACTCGACGATCAAGAAGGCGATCGTCGTCGAACCAGAGCATCGTGATGTGGACGATCGGCGACGACATCGTGATTCAGTCGCGCAACAAGGCGAAGAAGCTGAAGCACGAGTGGCTGGCCGACGCGAGGGAGTTCGGCTGGAACTTCCTGGGCGCCTACACCGGCCGCGGCATTCGCGATCGCTTTGGCGGAACCGGGCTCGGCAAGGCTCAAGGAGACGACTGGGCGGCGGGCTCGAGCTGGCGTTCTATCGTCTGCTGAGCGCCGGCGGCGGCTTCACGCTGGAAGCGCCCGACAAGACGATCAACTACTCGAAGACGCCGCAGTCGGCGCGCTACGCCTTCACCTTCTGGGCGTTCCCGCGCGCCGACTACGTGAAGAACATCAAGGACTACGTGAAGTGGGCCGACGACTACTACAAGCAGACGGGCTTCCGCTGCAACATGCCGCTCGGCTCGTACTTCATCCGGAAGGATCGCAGCTCGCTGCTGTCATACACGTGGGACGGCGACATCATCTCGCTCGATCCGATTCACGCGCCGAGCGAGAAGGAGCCGGAGGCGTGGCCGACCTTCCTGAAGGCGTTCAACGAGTGGGCGCATCAGCGCGGCGGCATTCCGCTGCTCAATCAGAGCCCGTTCGTGAAGAAGGAGCACGTCGTCGACGCGTACGGCGACCGCTGGAAGAAGCTGGGCGACTGGCTCAAGACGGTCGATCCCGATCGGCGCATGGTCAACGAGTTCTTCGCCGAGCTGCTGTAAGTGTCCGGCGTCAGCGGGCGAGGCATGCCTCGCCCCTACAGCCGTTGCGCTGCAACGGCAGCGCCCAACAGTCCGGCCTCGTCGTTGAGGATCACGCGCACCGGGATCTGGGCGACGAGGTCGGTCAGCGGCTCCTTGGCCCGGAACGCGTCCATGAAGCTGCCGTTGGTCAACGCCGGCAGGATCTTCCGGGCGATACCGCCTCCGATGTACACCCCCGCCGTGGCCATCGTCCGCAACGCGAGGTTGCCCGCTTCGGCGCCGTATGCGCTGACGAACATCCGCAGCGCGTCGGCGCACCACTGACAGCGTCCGCCAAGCGCCGCCTGTGAGACGAGGGCTGGAGCATCCGGCGAGTCCAGATCGGTGACGACCGGACACTCGCCGCCGCGATGGGTGAAGCGATGCAGATTGAGCAGCCCCGGGCCGCTGAGCACCTGCTCGACCTCGGCTCGGCCATAGCGCTCGCGCAGCATCCGGACCAGTTCCAGTTCGCGATCGGTCCGCGCCGCGAAATCGGCGTGTCCGGCTTCAGTCGGCACAGGCTGCCATCCGCCGTCGACCCGATGCAGATAGGCCTGACCCAGTCCGGTGCCGGCGGCGATCACGGCCCTCGTGCCGTTCTGGTGGCCGACGCCATCCTGCAGCGACACGAGCTCGTCGGCGCGCGAGCACGGCGATCGAGCTCGCCATCGCTTCGAGATCGTTCAGCAGGCGCGTCGCGTCGCGTCCCGAATCGCGCGCCGATCTCGCTCGCGGCGATCTCCAGGCCGACGTTGGTCAGCATGGCGCGATCGTCGACCACCGGACCGGCGACGCCGAGCGCCACCGCCTCGACCGTGACCGGCGCCTTGCATGTCGCGTGCGAACGCGTCGAGGATGTCGGCGAAGCTGGAAAACGACGCGGTCGCGTAGCTGTGCACTGCGCGCGGAACCGGTCGTGGGTTGCCCTCGCTCGAAGAGTCCGAGCAACGTTTTCGTGCCGCCGACGTCACCTGCTAGCAGCATTGCCGATCTGGGTAGATTATATTGGTGGCGCGTGGCTACTCCCGGTACCACCACCGTCTCGCGGCGTCAGGTGCTCGAGCGCTGCAAGCATCTGCGAGACGATCACCTGCGCTACATGCAGAAGTGGGGTCTCATCCAGCCCGCACAGCGCACCAGCGGTGAGGTGTCGTACGCGTTCGCCGATGTCACGGTGATCCGGCAGGCCGACGCCGAGCTCGCTGGGGGCGCAAGCTTCCGCGCGGTCATGCGCAACCTGCTGGCCTCACGCGTCGGGCAGCTGGCGTTCGATTTCCGTCTCGAGGCCGAGCCGGCCAAGGTGCTGCAACTGAGGCGGCCGGAGCCGCCGCCGCTCGCGGCGCTGATGGATGCTCCGGTGCCGCGCCTGGGGCCGACGTCCGCCGAACGCGAATTCGTCGAGGCGTCGTCGCTCGACGATGGCGATCCGGTTCACCATCGACGAGGCGCTCGTCGGGATACCGGCGCGCGCTCGAGATCGATCCCGACCTGGTGCCCGGCGATCATCAACCTCGCCAACATTCACTACTCGCGCAATGAAATTGCCGAGGCCCAGGCCCTCTACGAGCGCGCGATCGCGCTCGAGCCGGAAGTCTTCGAAGCGCACTTCAACCTGGGCAACATCTTCCACGACCTGGCCCGCTACGCCGACGCACGAACCTGCTACCGCGATGCGCTGCAGCTGAATCCGACCTACGCGGACGCGCACTTCTACCTGGCGGTGACGCTGGAGAAGAACGGGCAGTCGCAGGAGGCGCGGCTGCACTGGAAGGCGTACCAGGAGCTGGCACCCAACGGGGAATGGGTGCATCTGGCGAAGGAGTTTTCAGACTGACGTTCGTAGGCGGTTGAGGTGATGCCGATCGCTACGTCGACGCACTGCCAACGCACCAACTAGTACCGGTACTCGTCCGGGTTCCGCTTCTTCGGCGCGCGGCGCAGCTTGTAGTACTGGCAGTCGATGCACCACGCATCGGGATCGAATCCGGTCGTGCCCGCGTACGGCTTGACCTCGCGATGCGTGCAGAACGCGGCGGGGACGCCGTCTTCGACAGGCTGCTGCCACCGGCACGAGGTGAAGCGCACGAACCCGGTTGACTGCGGAGCGGATGGCGTGCCCTCGGTCGCCGACGGCGCGTCGGCCGCCGGCTTGTCGCCGGGCGGGCCCATCGGGCCGTTATTGAAGTTGGACGCCAACGGCTTTCTCCAGCGCGCGGAGCGCGCGCACTTCTTCGGGAGCGACGAGCGTCAGCGCGTTCCCGGTTGACTCGGCGCGGCCGGTCCGGCCGACCCGATGCACGTAGGCCTCGGGCGTGTCCGGCACTTCGTAGTTGACGACGTGGGCGATGCCATCGATGTCGAGCCCACGCGCGGCGACGTCGGTGGCGACCAGCACGGGATAGGTGCCCGGTCCGGAATCCTTCGACCGCGGCCATCCGCTGCTGCTGCGTGCGATCGGCGTGCAGCGACGCCGCGCGGATGCCCATGCCGCTCAATCGGCCGGCCAGCTTCTCCGCGCCGATCTTCGTGCGGCAGAAGACGAGCACCGGGCCGGTCGCTTCCTCGCGCAGCCAGCGGGCGAGCCACTGCGTCTTCTCGCCGGCAGCCACCGTCTGCACGTTGTGCGAGATCGTCTGCGCCGGCCCGCCGCGGCGCCCGACCTGCACGTACTTCGGATCGTGCAGGAACTCCTGGGTCAGCTTCAGCACTTCCCCGGGCATCGTCGCCGAGAAGAGCAGCGTCTGCCGCTTCGCGGGCAGCGCCGACATGATGCCGCTGCACGTCGGGCCAGAAGCCCATGTCGAGCATGCGGTCCGCTTCGTCGAGCACCAGGACCTCGAGACCCGAGTAATCCACCGACGTCGTGCCGCATGTGATCCATCAGCCGGCCCGGCGTGGCGACGACGATGTCCACGCCGGCGCGCAGCGCGAACTCCTGCTGGTCCATCGGCACACCGCCGAAGACGGCGATGCTCGAGACGGTCGTGTGATAGGTCAGGCCCTGCACCTGATCTTCGATCTGCACGGCCAGCTCGCGCGTCGGCGCGAGCACCAGCGCGCGTGTGCGCGGCGGCTGCGGCGGCGGCTCGTTGAGGAAGCGCTGCAGGATCGGGACGAGGAACGCGGCGGTCTTGCCGGTGCCGGTCTCGGCGCACGCGATGACATCGCCGCCGGCCGAGCGCCAGCGGGATCACGCCGCTCTGCACCGGGCGGGTTTCCTGCCAGCCGAGATCGCGAATGCCGCTCAGCAGGCGCTCGTCGAGCGCAGAGCTGGTCGAACGGGATCGGTGCCGGATCGAACGGCGACGGCTCGTAGGCGAGCACGGCCGGTTCGGGTCTGGCGACCGGCTGCGGCTGCGATCGGCGGCGCGGAGGGCCGCGGCGGCTACGACGTCTCTGGGATGGTGGAGTGACGTGACTGACTCAAGGTCGGACTTATCTGGCCCGGAAGGTGATGATGCCGCGGACCGGGTCGTAGGGAGACACGCCGACCGTGACGCGATCACCTGGAACAACTTTGATCCGGAAGCGGCGCATGCGGCCGCTCAACTGCGCGAGCACTTCGTGTCCCGCATCGCACTGCACGCGATAAAGCCCGCCGGAATGGACGGCCACGACCGTGCCCTGCATATCGATCAGATCGTCTTTACTCAATAACTCATCCTTTTCGCGGGCCTCAAGCCTTCGCGCCCCGATAGCGCGCCCGGCTTAGCAATCAGTGTGCCACACTGCGGAGCGGCATGCAAATCCATCATGTTTCAGCAGTTAATCTCGAAGGGGATCACAGCGAACGCACGGCCTGTTCGACCTGCGCGGCGAGCGCGGCGTAGTCGTCGCCGCGCAGCTGGAGCGGTGCGCCGAACGCCACGCGCACGCGGCCCGGGCTTCACGAATGTGCTGCCCATCGGCATGAGCGCGATCGACGTCGTCGATCCGGACCGGCACGATCGGCACGTCGAGGCGCGAGCCGATCATGCCGATGCCGCCGCGGAACGGCTTCATCTGTCCGGTCGGCGATCGCACGCCCTCCGGGAAAGATCAGGATCGACCAGCCCTTCCCGGTCAGCTCGCCGATGTACTTCAGCGTCTGGCGTGCGCCGGCCTCGCGCTGCGGCAGCGGAAACGCGTTGAAGAAGAACGCCGCCAGATAGTAGTTCAGCGAGTTGGTGAACCACTCGCCGCCAGGTGTGCTCGGCGGGAAAGAAGTGCGCCTTGAAGAACTCCTTGGCCATCGCCGGCGCGACACGCGCGCGCCAGCGGCCTGGCAGCGCCGACAGAATCACCGGCACGTCCATGTGGCTCTGGTGATTCGAGGCGAACACGACCGGGCCGTCGAGGCCGCGCAGGTGCTCGAGGCCGTCGACGCGCGCATAGGCGAACGCGCGCGTCAGCGGCACGATCCACGTCGCCTGCGACAGGCGGCGGACGAGTCGCACCGGCCACGGTGCGATTCCACGACGGGAACTCGACCGGCTCCTCGACGCCGTCCGATGGCCGGCGGGCGCTTCGACGAGCTGCTTGAGATCGGCGATGCTCGCGACCTCGGAGAAGCGTCCCTCGTCGATCCGCGTCTGGAAGCGATCCTCGAGCGCCACCATCAGCTCGACGCGCTCGAGCGAGCTCAGGCCCAGCTCGTCGAGTGTCGTCGCGCCGCTCACGCGCGCGCCCGTGCGCGAACCGGGCGATCAGCGCCTCGAGCGAGTCCCCGGTCTGCGCCGTCGACCGGCGCGCCGCCGGCTCGCACCCAGTCGCGGATCGCGCGCCGCTTCAGCTTCCGCGTGCCTTCGGTGCGCGGCAGCTCGGTGCCCGGCCAGACCGACGATGGTGCGGATGCGCTGATGGTCCTGCAGCTGCGCGTTGGCGTCGCGGATGATCGCATCCACGTCGGCGCCCGGCTCGAGGACGAGCACGGCGTGCACGCGCTCCTGTGCGCCGTCGACCGCGCCGACGACCGCCGACTCGCGCACGCCGGGCTGCTCGTTGAGCACCCGCTCGACGTCCTCCGGAAAGACGTTGAGCCCGTCCGGCGTGACGATCATTTCCTTCTTGCGGCCCTTGATGAACAGCCGCCCCTGCGCGTCGCGCTCGCCGATGTCGCCGGTGTGCAGCCAGCCCGTCGCTGTCGAACACGCTCTCTCCGTTGGGCGTTGGGAGTTGGGACGTTGGGCGTTGAGCTAGGCGTTGGGAGTTTCGGCTACGAAGTAGCCGGACGTCACGTTCTCGCCGCGCACCAGGATCTCGCCGTCGTCGGCGATGCGGATCTCGACGCCGGCGATCGGCGTGCCGACCGATCCCTTGCTCGTCTTGAACGGATGATTCAGCGTGACGATCGGCGCGGTCTCGGTGAGGCCGTAGCCCTGGATGACCGCGAAGCCCAGGCGGCGCCAGAACTCCTCGAGGTCCGGCGGCAGCGGCGCGGCGCCGACGACGAACGCCCAGAACTTCAAGCCCGAGCGCCGAGTGCACGCGGCGGTAGCGCCACCAGCGGCCCGGAATCGAGATGCCCGGCGGCGGCGGCTCCGCCGCCTCGGGAAACGCGCGGACGACGTGCTCGCGCAGCACGTCGAGGATCTTCGGCACGCAGACGAGCACCGAGACGCGGCGCGTCTTGATCAGCCGGACGATGTCGTGCGGATTGAAGCTGCGCGTGAAGATCACCGTGCCGCGCACCATCGGCGGAATGTTGGTCGCCATCGACTGGCCGAACATGTGGCTGAGCGGCAGCAGGTTCACGAAGCGGAGCGGGTGAAACGGCCACGCGTACTTGCGGTACTTCATCACCTCGCGTTCGACCGGGACGATGTTCGCCAGGACGTTGCGATGGCGGATCACGACGCCCTTCGGCTCGGCGGTCGCGCCCGACGTGAAGATGATCTGGATGATGTCGTCGCGCGAGATCGGCGACGGCCGGCATCGGGCCGTCGGCGCGCCAGTCGAGATCGGCGAACGGCCACACGAGCTCGAACGATCGCTCACCGGCCGGCAAGTTGGGCAACGTCGTCGCCGATCAGGATGAGACGCGCGTCGACGAGCGCGCGCACCTTGCAGGACGAAGTCGGCCGACGACCGGTAGTCGATCGGGACGACGATGATGCCGGCGAGCAGGCAGCCCCAGTAGCAGGCGATCCACTCCGGACGGTTCTCGCCCCAGAACACGACCTTGTCGCCCTTGGTGAACGCCGGCGGCGGCGAGCCTGGCCGCGAAGCCGCGCGCGGCGCGGCCGACGTCCTCATAGGTGTGGGCCCGCCGCCGGTAGCCGTCGTCGTAGACGAGGAAGTCGCCGCGGATCGCGACCAGGTCGCGGAAGAAGTCGATCAGCGTGTCCCGCTGCACCGCTGAATTATGATCCAGGCTCGGTGTCTGTCCCTCCCGCGCTTGCCGTCGGCGCGCTCTACGACAGCGTCCTGCAGTCGGCGCTGCGCCAGTTCTTCGAGCGCGCGTCGCTCGACACCGAGGTCGACGCCCTCGGTGTCGTCGGATGGCCGGCTGTCGATCGAGCCGTCGGCCAATCCGGCGGCGCTGATCATCCGGTGGTTCGGGACGCGCTACACGCTGCGCGTGCCGGGGCGCTGGCCGTTCACCGCGCACGAAGTGCGGCTGGCGCAGGCGATCGGCGCGGTGCTGGCGGCGCGGTATCAGCGCCATTCTCAATCCGCGCATCATCGCCGAGCGCGGCGATCTGTTCCGCGGCGTGATCGAGGACCGCTACGTCGGCGCGTTCCTCGATCACCGGCCGTACGCGATCGAGGCGCGGGAGGCCCGGGCCGATCGCATCGCGTCGATGATCGAGCTGCTGCGCGTGGCGGCGCTCTCCAGCTACGAGAACCGGCCGATTTCCACCGGCGTGCTGCTGCTCGGCACGTCGAACGATCCCGTGCCGGCCCGACACGCCGCTGCCGCCGACGGCGCCCTCGTACACCGAGTCCACGACGGCGCATCAAGAGCCTCTTCCGCCTGGCCGACGGCGTTCGCACGGTGTTCCTGGCCAACTCGGAAGGCCGGCTGCTCGACATCATCGACATCGAGCGGTGGGCGCACTCAGGTGAGCCGGCATCAGACGCTGCAGGTGCCGTGCGCCAAGGCCTATCAGCCGCACGCGCGCGCGACGCTGCAGCAGGGGCACGTGTGCGCCGTGCTCAGCCCGTCGCGCGAGATCAAGATCTTCGCCGAAGGCGCCGAGATCTTCACGTTCCGCGGCGCCGCGTGGCACCTGCTCGATCTGCAGGCCAAGTACCGGCTGTGGGCCGAAGCCGTCGGCGACGAGGCGCTGGCGATGCGGATCTTCCAGACCGCGCTCGACCTGGCCGATGCGCGCGAGGGCGCGCTGTTCGTCGTCGCGCGTGACACGGCGGACGCGGTCGCGAAGCTGGTCGTCGCCCGCCGATCGTCTCGACGTGCCGCATCCGACGCGGCGCGGCCGGCCGGCCCGCCGTCGCGACGCGATCTGCTCCAGCTGCTCGAAGGCCGATCGCTCACCGATCTCGATCCGAACGTGCTCGCCGCGCTCGCGTCGCTCGACGGCGCGATCGTCGTCGATCCGCACGCGCGGCTGCTCGCGGCCGGCGCGATCCTTCGGCATCCGCCATCGGCCGAGCTGGAGGCTGGCGTCGTCGAAGGCGCGCGGACGACGGCGGCGATGGCGGCCAGCCGGTTCGGTCCGGTTCTGAAGGTCAGCGAAGACGGCATCATCACGTTCTTCGACGGCGAGAAGGTCTGGGACATCTGAGTCAATGCAATTCCTGGAGTTTAGGCAGATCCCCAATAGCGCATTGGCCCTGCGACCGAGTATGATAGGCGACTCTGCCATGCGGATCTTCCTGACCGGCGCGACGGGCTACATCGGTTCGGCGGTGCTCGAGGCGGTCTGCGCGCCGGGCACAAGTGACCGCGCTCGTTCGCGATCCCGAAAAGGCGGAGCATGTCTCGTCGCGCGGTGGCGACTGCGGTCATCGGCGAGCTGTCGAGGCCGGCGTCGTACGCGGCGGCGGCGGAGCAGTGCGATGTGCTCATTCACACCGCGTTCGAATCGTCGAAGCGTCGGACAGAGCGTCGATCGTCAGGCGATCGACACGCTGATGGCGGCTGCCGCACGTCGCGCGGACGCCGGGCTTCCGGCCTGCGTCGTCTACACGTCGGGCATCTGGGTGCTCGGCGTCACACGCAGGGCGCGGCGACGGAAGATGCGCCGCTCGATCCGCACGCCGCACGTCTCCTGGCGTCCCGAGCACGAAGCGCTCGTGCTCGAGGGCTCGCGCGAGCGGTCAGGTTCGCACCGCGGTCATCCGGCCGGGCATCGTCTACGGCGGCGCCCGCGGCATCATCGGCGACCTGCTGAAGGACGCGAGAACGGGCTGCTGCGCGTGGTCGGCGACGGCCGGAATCACTGGCCGTGCATCTACGACCGCGATCTGGCCGACCTCTACGTGCGCGTGGCCGCGACGCCGGATGCGTCCGGGGATCTTCCACGTCAACGACGAAGCCGACGAACGCGTGGACGACATCGTCGAGGCGATCTCACGGCACGTGCGGACCCGCATCGACATCCGGCACGTGCCGATCGAGGAAGCGCGGACGAAGATGGGCACGTACGCCGACGCGCTGGCGCTCGATCAGATCGTCAGAAGCCCGCGCGCCCGCGCGCTGGGCTGGTCGCCGACGCTGCACTCGGTGGGCGGCAACGTGGCCGCGTCTGCTCGAAGAATTCCGCACGGCCTGCGAAGCGGCCGCCTAAGAACTGCGTCGTTCACCCTGTCCAGGTTCTCGCTGCTCGGTTCGTGTTCATGTTCCAGGTTCGCGCACGCTGCGCGTGCGCCGAACAATGAACGCGGAACGCCGAACATCGAACATCGAACCGAACTCGAACCTGAACACGAACCGAGCACCGAGAACCGAGAAGCGTGAACGACACACTTCGCTACGAGTCGTCGAAATCCCGCTTGTCTTCGTCCGTCACTCCAGGCAGGAACTCAAAAAACGCATCCAGGCTCCGATCGAGCGCGCGGCGGAGCTGTGGAATCGTGCCGTCGATCGTGTGCAGCGTCAGTCCGGCCTCGCCGTCCTTCAACCGGAGACGGGCTCGTCAGCGCCGACCAGCGTGCCTTCGGGAACGAGTCGGATGCCGTAGACCATCGTGTAGCGCGCCATACGCCTGAGAACCTCTCACGCGCGGCGCCAGTGCACCGCGACGACGACCGCGAGCAGCGCGCGCTCCACTGAGCGCGACTGCGACGGACGGGACGAAGAGCAGCACGGCGGCGACGCCGGCGAGCGACGCGCTCCAGCTGGTGACGCCGCGCGGCGGATCCATCCTGCCGCCGACACGGCAATCGCGACGCACGCCGAGCGATCGCCGTGAACACCGACCACGCAATCGCTCGCTGGCGGGCGCCTGCAGCAGCAGCCCGAGTCCGCGCGGATCGATCGTAAACGCGAACGGCACGACGAACGCCGGCGCCGTGTACTTCCACGACAGCATCGTCGTGCGCAGCGGGTTGCCGCCGGTGACCGCGGCGGCCGCGAACGGCGACAGCGCCGTCGGCGGACTCACCTCGGACAGCACTGCGTAGTAGAACACGAACATGTGCGCGGCGACCTCAGCGACGCCGACCTGCACGAGTGCCGGCACGATCATCACCGCCGCGATGATGTACGACGCGGTCACCGGCACCGCGAGCCCGAGCACCCAGACGGCGAGCGCGGCGTAGACGATCGTCAGCAGCAGGCTGCTTCCCGCCAGCGTCACGATCAGTCCGGCGACCTTGAGACCCAGTCCGGTCAGCGTGATGACGCCGACGATGATCCCGGCCGTGGCGGTCGTCGCGGCGACCGAGCAGCACGCCGCGTCCTCCGGCGGCGAGCGCGGTCGCGAGGCGTGTCGGTCCGAGCGCCGTCTCGCGATTCACGAAGCTGAGGCCGACGCGCCAGCACCGTCGCCCAGAACACCGCGCGGTACGGCGTGAACCCGAGGACCATCAGCACGACGATGGCCGCGAGCGACGCGAAGTAATGCCAGCCGTTGCGCGTCAGCGCGCCCAGCGTCGGCAGGTCGGCGTCGACCGGCCGCAGCGCGAGCCGGCGCGAGTCCGCCTCGACCATCAGGAAGATCGACAGGTAGTAGAGGAACGCCGGGATCGCGGCCATCACGATGACCTGCAGATACGAGATGCGCAGGAACTCGGCGATGAGAAACGCGGCCGCGCCCATGACCGGCGGCGCGAGGATCGCGCCGATGCCGGCCGACGCGAGCACCGCGCCGCGCGGTGTCCGGCGGATATCCGGCGCGCCGCATCAGCGGCCAGGTGATCGACCCGAGCATCACGGTGTTGGCGACGCCGCTGCCGGACACGGCGCCGAGCAGGTAGCCGGCGACCGTCACCGTGCGGCCCGGTCCTGCGCCGTCGCCCGATCGGCCGATCGCGGCCATCGTCCAGTCCACGAAGAAGCGGCCGGCGCCGCTGTATTCGAGCACGGCGCCATAGATCGTGAAGAGGATGATGTAGGTGGCCGTCACGTCGAGCGGCACGCCGAAGATGCCCTCGAGCGTCATGTAGAGCGTGCCGACGAGGCGCGCGATCGAGTAGCCGCGGTGGGCGATGAGATCGAGGCCGATCCGATCGAGCAGCGCGCCGTAGTAGCCGTAGACCAGAAACAGACGCGCGGTGACCGGCAGCACCCACCCCGACGTTCGTCGTGTGGCCTCGAGGACGAGGCGATCGTGACGATGCCGAGCACGACATCGGTCGTCGTCGGCGTGGCCGCGCGGTGCACGAACGCGTCGAGGTCGACGAGCGGCCACGTCAGCGCGACGAGCGCGAGCACGATCCAGAGCGCAGTCGATCGCGATCGTCGGGCGCCGTCGCTTGTGGACGCGCCGTCGCTCGCTCGGACCGGTCGCTCGACGACCGTCAGGAACGTGATGACGCAGCGCCAGCAGCAGGAAGCTGATGCGATAGAGGTGCGTCTCGACGTATGCCGACCGCCCAGTACAGCGCGTACGCGGCGAGTGCGAACGCCAGGACGGACGTGACTCCGCTGACTGCGAGCCGGTGCTCTAGTTCGTCCACGCCTGCTGGTCGCGGTAGTAGCGGATCGCGCCGGGATGGAACGGAATCGGCGAGCCCGTCGTCGCCGTCTTCGATCGACAGCACCTTGGCCTGCGGATGGATGATGGCCAGCTCGGGCTGCTTGTCGAACAGCACGCGCGTGATGTCGTGCGCGAGGTCCTCGGGCATCGTCTCGGAGACGACGAGCAGCACGGCGACGCCGACGACCGGGACGTCGGTGTCCTGCTGGTACGTGCCCTTCGGGATGATGGCCCGGTAGTAGAGCGACGGGCCGTAGGTCTTCTCGAGCTGCGGCAGCATCGCGTCGGTCGCGATGAACCGCGCGCGGATGCGCGGCGTGTTCACGAGGTCGAGGACCGAGGCGGTCGGCAGACCGCCGTTCCAGAAGAACGCATCGATCTTGCCGTCCTTCAGCGCGTCAACCGACTGGGCGACGCCGAGGCTCTGCGTGCGGATGTCGCGCTGTGGTGTCGAGTCCGGCGGCTTCGAGGATGCGGTAGCCCAGCGTCGGCGGTGCCCGAGCCGGCGGCGCCCATGGAGACGACGTCGGCCCTTCGAGCTCGCGCACGTCGGTGATGCCGGAATCGTCGAGCGTCACCAGATGCGTGTAGCTCGAATAGAGCACGGCGAGCGTTCGCAGCGGGACCGCGCCGAACTCCTTGAACTCGTCGCGGGCGAGCACCGCGTCCTGCGCGGTATCGGACATCGTGAACGCGAGGTCCGAGGTGCCCTGCTTCAGGAACTTGAGGTTGTCGACCGACGCGGCGGTGACCTCCGCGGTCGCCTCGACGTTCGGGAGACTGTCGGTGATCACCTTGGCGATGCCGCCGCCGTAGGGATAGAAGACGCCGCCGGTGCCGCCGGTGGCGATCGACAGCCGGCGCTTGCCGCCGGCGTCGGATCGCCGGGCGCGCACGCCGGCAGCCGACGCAGGCAGCGATCGACGAGCCGCATCGCGCAGCGCTCGGACCCAGTCCAGGCAACCGCATGACGCACAACTATACTGGACTCCCTTGATGCTCGTGACACTCGACGACATCCGCGCGGCGGCGGCGCGCATTCGCGGCGTCGCCCGTCGGACGCCGGTGCTCGAATCGATCGTAGGCGTCCGACCCGCCTTCGCTCGCGCTCAAATGCGAAAACCTGCAGCCGAGCGGCGCGTTCAAGGTCCGCGGCGCGTGCAACATGATGGCGCAGCTGCCGCCGGAGGCGCGGGCCGCGGGCGTCATCACCTACTCGTCGGGCAACCACGGCCAGGCGGTGGCGCTGGTCGCGCGATCGTTCGGCATTCCCGCGGTCGTCGTGATGCCGGAGACGGCGCCGCAGGTGAAGGTCGATGGCGTCCGGCACTTCGGCGCCGAGGTGATCGTTCGCCGGAACGACGTCGGCCGATCGCAAGGCGCGCGCCGAGGAGGTCGCGGCGCAGCGTGGGCTGACCATGGTGCCGCCGTTCGATCATCCGTGGATCATCGCCGGCGCAGGGACGGTCGGCCTCGAGATCCTCGAGCAGTGTCCGCACGCGACGACGATCTTCGTGCCGATGGGCGGCGGCGGTCAGATCTCCGGCGTGAGCGCCGCGGTCAAGGGCATGCGCGGCGGCGTTCGAGTCGTCGGCGTCGAGCCGGCGGGCGCGGCGCGGATGTCGGCGCTCGCTGGCCGCGCAGCATCCGGTCACGCTCGAGCGCGCGTCGAGCATCGCCGACGGCCTGCTCACGCTGCGTCCCGGCGACCTGACGTTCGCGCACGTGCAGGCGTTCGTCGACGAGGTCGTCGACCGTCGACGACGACGAGATGATCGCCGCGGTGCGGTGGCTGTTTCACGAGGCGCATCTGGTGGCCGAGCCGAGCGGCGCGGCGGCGGTTGCGGCCGCGCTTGCGCGCGGGTCAACCAAGGATGCGGTGGCCGTTGTCTCCGGCGGCAACGTCGATCCCGTCGCGTACGCGAGCTACATCGTCGCAGTGTCCGGCTTCAGCCGGACAAGCCCCGTCAGTGATCCGGCTTCAGCCGGACGTCAGAATCCGCCGCGCCTCCTCCGATCGCCTTCGTCGACCGTCGTGATCTCTCCGTCGAGCTGCTTCTCGTAGACCTGCTTCAGCACCTCGCCGACGCGCGGGCCCGGTGACAGCCCGAGCTCCAGCAGGTGACGGCCGAGCAGCAGCGGCGGCGGCGGCTGATGCTCGACGCCCAGCGCGCGCGCGCGTTCGATGAACCAGTCCATCGCCGAGCAGTCGAACGACGCCGGTGCGCCCGAGGCAGTCGGCGCGCGCGAGACGCGCGAGCAGCTCCAGATCCACCTTCTGCGCGAGACGACGGAACGCGCCGTCGCCGACGTTCGGCGCCTTGTGGAACATGCCCGGCTTCAGATGCTGGGCGACGAGGCCGACGACCTGCCCGCGCACGTCGAAGCCGTCGATGGTGTGGACGTTCAGCCGATCGAGCAGCGACTCGGTCGGCTCGACGCCGGCCTGCTCGTGATCGAGCGAGCGGATGCGGCCGTCGATGAACGCCGTCGTCGCCGGCTTGCCGAGGTCGTGGCAGACGGCGCCGAGCATCACCGTGATCAGCCGCGGCCGATCGAGGTCGCCGTTCGCGCGCGTGCCTCGTCGATCACCATCAGCGTGTGCGATCCAGACGTCGCCTTCGGGGTGCCACTCCGGCTCCTGCTCGCAGCCGACGAGCGGCCGCATCTCGGGCAGCACGCGATCGATCGACGCCGAGGTCGAGCGCGAGCGTGAAGCCGATCGACGGCCGCGCGGCCTTGAGCAGCAGCTTCTCGATCTCTCCCCAGATCCGCTCCGCCGGCAGATCGTCGAGCGGGATGCGCGCGGCACAGCGCCGCGGTCTCGTCGTCGAGCGTGAGCTCGAATCGGGCGGCGAACTGAATCGCGCGCAGCACGCGCAGGCTGTCGTCGCCGAAGGTCGTCGGATCGACGACGCGCAGGAGGCGGCGTTCGAGATCGCCGCGTCCGTCGAACGGATCTTCGTAGACGCCGGTCAGCGGATCCCACGAGATGGCGTTGATGGTGAAGTCGCGACGGCGTGCGGCCTCCGCGATCGACATCGACGGATCGCCGTGGACCTCGAAGCCCTTGTGCCCGCGTCCGCTGCTTCGATTCGCGGCGGGGCAGCGCGACGTCGATGTCGCCGACGCTCTCGTCCGGGACGACGCAGCTTGTAGACGGGAAAGCTCTGGCCGACGGCCTCGACGCGGCCGAACGGTGCCAGCAGCGACGGCAGCCGATCCTCGGCGATGCCGAAGACCTCGAGGTCGATGTCCGGACTCGGCTCTGGCTTTGGGCTGCTAGGCCTGGCTGCGCGAGCAGGGCATCGCGCACCCAGCCGCCGACGATGAGCGCCCGGCCGCCGGCGTCGCGCACGGCGCGCGCGAGGTCGTGGACGACCGCGGGAGCTGTAGTACCGTTCACGCGTTCGATTATCACGTATGAGTCTGTTCGCTGATCCGACCGTGGCATTGCTGCGCGATCTCGTGGCGATTGACTCGGTGAATCCATCGCTGTCGAGCGAGGCGCGCGGCGAGGCCGACGTCGCGCGGCGGATTGCGAGCGAGCTCGAGTCGATCGGTCTCCGCGTCGAGATCGACCGAGGTCGCGCCGGGCCGTCCCAACGTCGTCGGCGTGCTCGAGGGCCGGGCGCCGGGCCGCTCGCTGATGTTCTGCGGGCACACCGACACCGTCGGCGTGAGCGGCATGACGCGACCGTTCGCGCCGGAGATCCGCGACGGCCGTCTCTACGGCCGCGGCGCGCAGGACATGAAGGGCGGCGTCGCCGCGATGATTGGTGCCGTGCGGCGGATCGTCGAGAGTGGCGGCCTCGCTCGGGGCCGCGTCATTGTCGCGGCGGTCGTCGACGAGGAGCACGCCAGCATCGGCGCCGACGCGCTGGTGTCGACATGGCGCGCCGACGCGGCCGTGGTGACCGAGCCGACCGGTCTCGACGTCGCCGTTGCGCACAAGGGCTTTCAGTGGATCGCGCTCGAGACGCGCGGCCGCGCGGCGCATGGCAGCCGGCCGCTCGAAGGGCGCGATGCGATTCTGCGCATGGGCCGTGTGCTCGCCCGCCTCGAGTCGCTCGACCGTCGGCTGCAGCAGGGGCCGTCGCATCCGCTGCTCGGGACGCGCATCGCTGCACGCGTCGCTCATCGAAGGCGGTCACGAGTTGAGCAGCTATCCGGCGCGTGCCGCGCTGCAGTACGAGCGGCGCACGCTGCCGGGCGAGTCGTCCGACGTCGCGCGCGTCGAGGCGGACGCGATCCTGGCCGAGTCTGACACGCGAGGATCCCGAGTTCGAGGCCGAAGCGACACTGGTCTTCGGACGCGACGCCTACGAGATCGATGCGGCGAGTCCGCTGCCGGCGCTGCTGACAGAGGCCGCGAAAGCAGCGGGATGCGCGCGTCGACGGTCGGCATGACGTTCTGGACCGACGCCGCGATTCTCGGTGCGGCCGGCATTCCGTCAGTGCTCTTCGGTCCCGGCGGTGCGGGTCTTCACAGCATCGAGGAATACGTCATCGTTGACGACGTGCTGCAGGTGTCGCGACGCGTTGGCTGATCGTTAGCGCAGACGATGGTGTACGTAGTGACCGGCTTTAGCCGGACTTCTCGCCAAGAATGCGCTCTGAGGACGAAGCCGACATTGGCAGGTCGCTCGCCGAGACGGCGCATGAAGTAGGGAAACCACTCCTTGCCGAATGGAATGTAGACGCGCATCCGGTAGCCGTCGGCGACGAGCGACGTCTGCAGGTCACGCCGGATGCCGTACAGCATCTGGAACTCGTAACGGTCGCTGCCGATGTTCCGTTCGGCGGCGTAGTTGCGCGTCTCGGCGATGATCTGCTCGTCGTGCGTGGCGATCGCCGGATACACGCCATGATCGAGCAGCAGCCGCATCTGGCGCATGTACGCGGCATCGACGTCGGCCTTCTGCTGGAACGCCACCGACGCCGGCTCCTTGTAGGCGCCCTTGACCAGACGGACGCGCGCGCCGAGCTCGTTCATGCGCCGGACGTCCTGCTCGGTGCGATGCAGGCTCGACTGCAGCGCGATGCCGATGTTGCGGAACGTCGAGGCGCCACAGCGTCTCGAAGACCTCGATCGTCAGCTGCGTGAACTGCGAGCTCTCCATGTCGATGCGGACGAAGAAGTCGTGGCGGCGTGGCCGGCTCGAGGATGCGCCGCAGATTGTCCACGCAGGTGGCGCGGTCGATCGTCAGGCCGAGCTGCGTCAGCTTGAGCGAGATGTTGCGCTCGATGCCGGAGGCGACGATCGTCTCGATGAGCTGCACGTACTCGCGTGTGGCGGCCGTGGCCGCCTTGAGCGTGCTCACGCTCTCGCCGAGGTAGTCGAGCGTCACGAGCATGCCGCGGCCCTGCAGCGTGCGGGCGGCCTCGATCGCCTCGTGCACGGTTTCGCCGGCGATGAACCGCCGCGCGAAGCCGCTGGGCGTCATGCCGTACTGCGACGCGAGACGTTTCAGCGTGGCGCTGCGAGCGAGCAAGGAGAACATGGGATCCGGTCGCGGCCTGCCGCGGGCCTAGTGGGTCCGGCGCGGACGCGAGTCGAGCAGGTGGTCGATCGAGCGCGCGTAGTAGCGCAGCACGTTCCGGTTGCGCACGCGCACGCGGCCCCTGTTCACCACCAGAATACCGCGGGATTCGAGCGGCTCGAGGGCCGCGTCCACTGCGTGTGCACCGCTGGTGACGCCGAGGTTGGCGCCGGCGGCGCGCAGCGTGTCGAGCAGCGCGTCGGCGCGCTGCTCCAGCTCGCGTCGCGTGGTCGACGGCCGCATGGCCGAGGCGACGACCGCCGTCGGCAGCACCTTGTAGACGCGCCCGATCGCGTGCATGACCGCGTGACTCAGATCGAGCACGGCGCGCCGCGAGTCGGGATCGATGCCAGCGAGTCGGGATCGGCGTCGCCGAAGCTCACGAACGCACGCGACCGTGTATCCCACGGCGTATCGCACCATCTCGGCCAGCTCACGGCTGAACGGCCGCTGCGATCGCTTGACCCGCTGCCGGGCCAGCACGTGATCCTCGAGGACCAGGTCGTAGGCGACCGCCGTCGGCACGATCACCATGTGCGGATGCCGGGCCTGCAGCGCCGCGTGCATCAGCCCGGTCTTGGGCATCTTGAGCTCGCCGCTGTAGCTGCGTCCGCCTTCCGGATAGAAGAAGAAGTCGTGCGTGCGCAGCAGCTCGGCGACGTAGGCCTTGAGCGTCAGCAGGTAGGCCGGGTCCTTGGTATTGCGGCGGATGGGAATGGCGCCGGTCACATGGCGGTGGATCAGGCCGAGCGGACCGCCGAACAGATTGATCCCGGCGGCGATCACCGGCGGCCTGATGCCGTCGTCGTCGAGCACCAGCGGCTCGACGAGATAGTCGGTGTGGCTGCGGTGGTTCGACGCGTAGATCACCCGGCCGGCGCGCGCCGCCGCCTTGGCGACGCTCGACGTGCTCGCCGATGCGTTCGATCTTCCGGAGAATGGGGTAGAGCGGATGCTTCAGCGCGCGGTAGATCGAATAGCGCTGCGTCGTCCGCAGCTCGTCGAGATAGCCCTCGATCCGCTCGCGCGCGGCGCGCCCGGTCTCGCCGTCGGCTGCCCTGGAGGTATTTGGCGATCTCGTCTCTGCGAGAGCACCGCGCGCGTGATCTCGTCGACCATTGCTCGTCAGGGATCCCCTAGAGCCGCTGACCAGATCGCGTCCGCGTATTCCATCGTCGTGGCCGTGCCGCCGAGGTCGCGCGTGCGCACCTGCCGTCGGCGAGCGTCGCGATGACGGCTTTCATGATGCGATCGGCCATCGCGCCCTCGCCGATGTGCCGCAGCATGAGCAGTGCCGAGAAGAGCAGCGCCGTCGGGTTGGCGATGCCCTTGCCGGCGATGTCGGGCGCGCTGCCGTGCACGGCTTCGAAGACGCCGATTTCCTCGCCGAGGTTCGCGCCTGGCACGACGCCCAGGCCGCCCACCAGGCCGGCACACAGATCGGAGACGATGTCGCCGTACAGGTTCGGCAGCAGCAGGATGTCGAACTGCGTCGGGTTGATCACCAGCTGCATGCACGGCGTTGTCCACGATCCGGTCGTCGCACACGATCTCGGGATACTCGTTCGCCCACCTTCCGCACGCACTCGCAGGAACAGGCCGTCGCTCATCTTCATGATGTTGGCCTTGTGGACGGCGGTCACGCGCTTCCGGTTGTGCGTGCGCGCGTATTCGAAGGCGAACCGTCGCGACTGCGCGTCGAGGCCTTCTCGGTGATGATCTTCAGGCTCTCGACGACGCCGGGCACGACCTCGTGCTCGAGCCCCGCGTAGAGGTCCTCGGTATTCTCACGAACGATGACGAGGTCGATGCCTGAGTAGCGCGACGGGACCGCCGGGAATGGTCCACACCGGCCGGAGGTTGACGAAGAGGTTCAGCGCTTTGCGCAGACCGACGTTGACGCTCGTGAACCCGCCGCCGACGGGTGTCGTGACCGGCCCCTTGAGCGCCACCGTGTTGCGCTCGATCGAGTCGAGCAGCTCCGGCGGCAGCGGCGATGTTGTCGCGCTCGATCGCCCGCACGCCTGCCAGCTGCGGCTCCCACTCAGCCCGCAGACCCGCCGCCTCGAGAATCGTGACGACCGCGCGCGTGACCTCGGGGCCGATGCCGTCGCCTTCGATGAGCGTGATGCGGTGCATCATGCTCTCGCTTTCCAGACGAGCCTGATGCGGGTCACTCGCGCGCTTCCCAGAAGAGCAGGGCCAGCGCGCCGACGAGATTGACCATCATCAGCCGCGTCGACAGCAGGTGCAGCTCGTCGAAGCGGACGCGCCGGGCATCGCCTTCCGGCAACCGCGACGGCTGGCCGCCGACTTCGCGGCGGATCCCGTCGGCACTGCGGAGCACGACCGCTCCGGAATACAGCGCCACGGCGAGCATCGCCGTGACGAGTCCGACGCGCACGGCAAGGTTGCGCGGCCGCGGCCCGAGCACCGCCATGAGCGCCAGCGTGATCAGCAGCAGCAGCGCCTGACCCGTAGGCGATGTAATGAAAGCGCTCGAGGATTGTCGTGAAGACGGCACCGCCGAGCTCGCGTCCCGTGGCCGGCGCACGCGGCCTGCAGTACCTGAAATGTCGCGGGCGCCACGATCGCGCCAAGCACGACCATCCCGCCCAGCCAGACGACCAGTGCAAGGATGTACACATACCGCAGCGCGCGCATCTGGTCATTATAATGACCACGGAGGTCGTCGTTCGTGCACGCATCCTCGCGCGTGTCCGCGTCTGCGCAACATCGCCACTCGCCTGCGTATCGATTCGGTGCGTGCCACGACGGAGGCCGGCAGCGGCCATCCGACGTCGTGCTGCTCGGCGGCCGACGTCACGGCGGCGATCTTCTTCTCGGAGATGCGCTACGACCCGCGCAGTCCGCAGAACCCCGACAACGATCGGTTCGTGCTGTCGAAGGGACATGCCGCGCCGCTGCTCTACGCCGCCTGGGCAGAGGCGGGCATCATCAGCCGCGACGACGTGCTGAAGCTGCGGCGCTTCGACTCCGATCTCGAAGGGCATCCGACGCCGCGGCTGCCGTGGGTCGATGTGGCCACCGGCTCGCTCGGTCAGGGCATCTGCGCCGCGTCGGCATCGCCCTGAACGCGCGCCGCATCCGCTCCGACTACCGCACCTATGTCCTGCTCGGCGACGGTGAGATCGCCGAAGGATCGGTCTGGGAAGCCGCGCACGCGGCGGTCCACGAGAACGCTCGACTCGATGTGCGGGATCATCGACGTCAACGGCCTCGGTCAGAAGGGGCCGTCGCTGTGGAATCACGACATCGATGCCTACGTCGTCGCGATGGCGGGCGTTCGGCTGGCACGTCATCGCCATCGACGGCCACGACATGGACGCGATCCTCTCGGCGTTCGACGAAGCCCGCTCGACGAAAGGCAAGCCGACGATGATCGTCGCGAAGACGATCAAGGGGAAGGGCATCTCGTTTGTCGAAGGCAAGAACGGCTGGCACGGCAAGCCGTTCAAGAAGGGCGAGGAAGCCGATCGCGCGATTGCCGAGCTGGAGTCACAGTTCGTCCCCGAGGAGTTGCCGGCGGCACAGCCGCGGCCTCGCTCGGTGCCGCGTCCACCGGTCGAAGGCACCGGCCCCGCTCGGGCCGCCGTCGTACGGACTCGGCGACAAGGTGGCGACGCGCGAAGCGTTCGGCGCCGCGATCGCCAGGCTCGGCGCCAGCGACGATCGCGTCGTCGCGCTCGATGCCGACGTCGGCAACTCGACGTTCAGCGAGAAGTTCGAGCAGCAGTATCCGAAGCGCTTCTTCGAGGCCTACATCGCCGAGCAGGTGATGATCGGCGCCGCGATGGGATTCGCGGCGCGTGGCGCCATTCCGTTTCCCTCGACCTTTGCCGCGTTTCTGACTCGCGCCAGCGACTTCATCCGGATGGCCGCGATCAGCAACAGCAACATCAAGATGGCCGGCAGTCACGCCGGCGTCTCGATTGGCGAGGACGGTCCGTCGCAGATGGCGCTCGAGGATCTCGCGATGATGCGCGCGCAGCCGAACATCACGGTGCTGTACCCCTGCGACGCCGTCAGCACCGATCGCCTGGTCGAGCGCATGGCCTATCACGGCGGACCGGCGTACATGCGCACATCACGGCCGAAGACCCCGGTGATCTACGGGCCGGACGATCACGTTCCACATCGGCGGCCTCAACGTGCTGCGCGAGGCAGGCAGCGACGTGGCGACGGTGATCGCGCGCCGGCGTCACGGTGTTCGAGGCGCTCGAGGCACACGAGCTGCTCGCGCAAGCAGGGCATCACCATCCGCGTCATCGATCTCTACAGCGTGCAGCCGATCGACACCGCGACGCTCGTGCGCTGCGCGCGCGAAACCAAGGGCCGGCTGATCACCGTCGAGGATCACTACGTCGCCGGCGGCATCGGCGACGCGGTCGCGGCGGCTGTCGCCGGTCACGGCTTCGCCGTCCATCGTCTCGCGGTGCGCGAGATTCCGCGCAGCGGCGCGCCTGAACAGCTGCTCGACTACTACGGCATCTCCGCGCGTCACATCGTGGAAGCGGTGACCGAAGGCAGGCGGGTCTGAGCGCCTTCAAGGCGGGACGCTTTCAGGCGTGACTGAAGACCCGCCTCTACGCCGCGTCGCACTCGTCGCGATGCTCACGCTGACAGCCCGCGCGCGCAGACCGGGCCGCCCGGCATGCGCGATCCCGCCTGGTCACCCGACGGCAAACGCCTGGCTGTCGTCGTGCTCGATCGCATCTGGACGATGCAGCCGGATGGGCGGGAGGGGAGCGAGCTGACCAGGATCGCCGGCCGTCGAGCGTGAACCGGCCTGGTCGCCCGACGGCAAGCGCATCGCGTTTGCGGCCGATCGCGGTGATGGCTTCGATCTCTACGTCGTCAACGTGGGCGCACGCGCGCCAGCGGCGCGGGCGTGCCCGAGCGCGTGGCCGTGCTCGAAGGCGACGAGCGGTGGCCGTCGTGGACGCCGGACGGTCGTATCGTCTTTGCCAATCGCGCGACGGACACGACGCAGTGGGATCTCTTCGCGATCGATCCCGATGTGGCGATGGACAAGCGGATCCCGCTCCGGCTCACGCAGTCGCCGGATGACGAAGTCCAGCCGCGGGTGTCGCCGGACGGACGACGGGTGGCGTTTGCGTCGAATCGCGGCAACGACGAAGGCGACTTCGACATCTGGCTGATGCGGCTGTTCGACAAGAGCACGCCCGATGAGACCGGCGGCCGCGGTCCGGCGATTCGCTTCGCGCGAGCTCGCGGGATACGAAGGTCATCCAGCCTGGTCGCCTGACGGCGACGCGGCTCGGCGTACTACGCGGTCCGTGACGGTCTGGGATCGACGTGGGTCGCGGGCGTCGCGCCGCTGAACGACAGCGGTGCCGGATCGAGCCGGCCGGTGGCGCCGCCGGTGCTCGCGTCGCGTCACGGCGGCACGATCGCGTGGTCGCCCGACGGGCAGACCCTGGCGATCGGCGAGATTCCCGGAACCCGAGCCGTCCTACAACGGCAACCCGCAGCGCGATCGCTCCGATCCGCCGGCGCTCTTCAGCCTCGGCCGCGCCTATCAGTTGTGGACGGTGCCCGCGCCGCGCCTGGTGGACGAGGGCGGACGACCGGTGGCGTCGCCGGCGTCGCCGTCCCGGCGGCGTTGATGCGTGGCGTTCGACAGCGTGTGGAGCACGCTGAAGCGGCTCTACTACGACTCGGGCAGCGGCTCGGTGCAGTGGGAGGCGCTTCGCGCCGAGTATCGTCCGCGCGCGGAGCAGGCGCGCACGCCGTCGGCGCTCGAGGACGTCGTCGATCAGATGGTGGCGCAGCAGCCGCTGGTCAAGCCCGCGCGTGAGCTCGTCACGCGCCGTCGTCGTCTCGGCGCATCCGCTGGCGTCCGCCGCCGGCCGCGAGGTGCTCGAGCGCGGCGGCAGCATCGTCGATGCGGCGATTGCGGTGTCGTTCGCGCTGGGGGTCGTCGAGCCCGACGCGTCGGGCATCGGCGGTGACGGTCAGGCCGTTCTGTATCTCAAGGGCATGTCCGAGCCGACGGTCATCGAGTTCAAGGATCAGACGCCGCGCGGCGCGACGCTCGATGCGCCGGGTCTGCTGCGCAACGGACGTCTGCCGAGCGACGGTCCGATGTCGGTCAACATCCCCGGCGTCGTCGCCGGTCTCGATTTCCTCTACACGAAGTACGGCAGCGAGCAGTGTGAGCTGGGCCGACCTCGTGGCGCCGGCGATCAAGTATGCCGAGGAGGGCTTCGTGCTCGACGCGACGCTGCCGTCGAGCGTCGCCGAGGGGCGGCAGTCGTTTCAGAAGTACACCGCCTCGTCACGAATCTTCCTGCCCAACGGGCGCGTGCCGCGGCCGGGCGAACGGTTCGTCAACCGCGACTACGGCGACGACGCTGCGGACGATCGCCAGCGACGGCGCGCAGGCGTTCTATCGCGGCTCGATCGCGAAACGCATTGCCGCCGACATGCTGGTCAACGGCGGGCTGATCACCGAAGCCGACCTGGCGCAGTATCGAGCGATCGAGCGCAAGCCGGTGTCGGGCCGTTATCGCGGTCACGTCCTGTACACCGGCGGACCGCCGGTGAGCGCCGGCGTGTCGCCTCGTCGAGGCGCTGCAGATTCTCGGCAACTACGGGCCGCGCCCGCGGGCGACGGTCGCGCGCGACGCCGACTACTGGCACTACCTGATCGAGTCGTGGAAGGCGCGCGATCGGATCGCGCGGATCGCCGATCCGGCGCAGTGGGCGGTTGATTTCGACGAGCACCTGCAGCCGTCGCACGCCGCCGAGCTCTTCGCGCGGATTCGCCGTGACAGCGCGGCGCGGTTCTCGGAGGACTCCGAGGAAGTGGCCGGCGGTCCGGAGCGCATCGGCAGCGGCACCAGCGGGTTCGTCGTCGCCGACGCGGACGGCAACATGATTGCCGTGACGCAGACGCTGAGCACGTGGGGCGGCTCGTTCTACGTGACGCGCGGTCTCGGGTTCCTCTACAACAACCACCTGCGATCGAATCGCACGACGCCCGGCGCCTACGGTCAGCTGATGCCGTGGATGCGCTCGAACACCGCGAACCTGCCGGTGCTGGCGTTCCGCAGTCAGGACGGCCAGCCGGCGCCGGCGTTCGCAGTGGCCTCGGCCGGCAACGCGTGGATCCCGGCGTCGACGTATTCGATCGTCACGGCGGTCGTCGACGGCGGGCTGTCGATGCAGCAGGCGATCGAGGCGCCGCGGTTCCTTGTCGACGCGCGATCCCGCCGATCCGATTGGCACCGGCGCGCGCGTCGAGATCGAAGACCGCTTCCCGCGCGCGGTGCTGCAGGACCTGATCGACGCGCGGTCATCGCTTCCAGAAGATCGGCCGCAAGGGCGAGCTGCAGATACGGCTACGCGTCCGGCGTGCTCGTCGATACGCTTCGCGGCCGCGTCGAAGGCGGTGCAGATCCGCGGCGCTCGCACGCAGCGGCAGCCGTCGAGGCGACGCCACGCTGTCGCAATAGCCGAAGGTCAAAAGGCAAAGGTCAGATGTCACACCGCGATAACGAAACGCTGACCACCATCGCGACGTTTGAGACGGAACTCGAGGCGTCGTTCGCGAGAGGCGCACTCGAAGCGATTGGCATCACCGCGCTCGTGCCTGGTGAGTGGAGCGGGTCGTTCACCGGGATGTATCGCGGGTTGCCGCACCAGGCAGAGTTGCAGGTCTTCGAATCGGACCGCGACCGCGCACTGGTCGAACTGCGCCGCCTGAAAATCCGCATCGTGCCGCCGCGGCAGCAGGTCTGACGCACGCTGACTGAGCGTACAGTTCGATACGAATCGCCCGTCCTAGACACTAAGCCCTCGTCGATATAATCGGGCCAGATGTGACGCTCACTCCCGGTTCGCGCTTTGGTGCGTACGAGATCGTCGAGCCTGTCGGTGCCGGCGGGATGGGAGAGGTCTATCGGGCGCGTGACACCCGCCTCGATCGGAACGTTGCGCTCAAGGTCCTGCCTCAGGCGTTCACGCGCGACGCCGAACGTCTGGCGCGCTTCGATCGCGAAGCCAAGGTGCTCGCCTCGCTCAATCATCCCGGCATCGCCACCATCCACGGCATCGAAGAGTGCGACGGCGTTCGCGCGCTCGTTCTCGAGTTCGTCGAGGGCGGCACGCTGGCCGATCGCCTGATCGTCAAGCGCACGCTGCCGGTCGATGAGGCGCTCGACGTGGCGCGCCAGATTGCCGACGCGCTCGATGCGGCGCACGAGCGCGGCATCGTGCATCGCGACCTGAAGCCGTCGAATGTCGGACTGACCTCGAGCGGCGTCGTGAAGGTGCTCGACTTCGGTGTCGCGAAGACGCAGTCCACGCAGTTGTCGTTCGTGACCTGTCGAAGACGATCGCGACACGATCCTCGCGAACCGCGTCGGCGCGACGCACGCGGGCCGCGTGCTCGGCACGGCCGCGTACATGAGCCCGGAGCAGGCGCGCGGCCAGGCGGTGGACAAGCGGACCGACATCTGGGCGTTCGGCTGCGTCGTCTTCGAGATGCTGACTGGTGCTCGCGGCGTTCGGCGGTGCGACGGTGTCGGATACGGTGGCCGCGGTCCTCGAGCAGAACCCGACTGGCAGGCGCTGTCCGCCGAGCGTTCCGCCGAACCTGCGTCGTCTCGTCGAGCGCTGTCTGCAGAAGGACGTGCGGCGCCGGCTGCGTGACATCGGCGACGCGCATGACTATCTCGTGCCGTCGCCGACGCGGCGAGGCCGCTCGACGCGAACCGTGCCGCGCTGCGCGCACGTCGATTTCCAGCGGCTCACCGACGAAGTCGGGATCAACGAGTCGCCGGCGATCTCTCCCGACGGCAAGATGGTCGCGTTTGTCGCCGACCGTGAACGGCAAGACGGCAGGTCTGGATTCGGCTGCTGACCGGAGGCGCGCCGCTTCAGGTGACGAGAGACGAAGTCGATCATCTGCATCCGCGATGGGCGCCTGATTCGAGCGCGCTCATCTACTACACGCCGCCCGAGTCCTCCGGGTGGAGAAGGCGCGCTGTGGGAAGTCTCCGCGCTGGGCGGACTGCCCACGGCCGATCATCGGCGCGCTCGGCGGCGGCGACATCAGCCACGACGGCCGACGCATCGCGCTCGCTGCGCGCCGACGAGGGTCGCGTGGTCGCTGACGACGGTCGCGCGCGACGGCTCGGATCCGCAGACCGGTGGCCGACGTGCCGCGCGGCCACTCCTGGCAATCGCCGCGCTGGTCTCGCGACGACGCGTGGCTCGCGTTTCACGGTCGAGGGGCCGACGATCTGGGACGAGGTGCTGTGGATCGTTCCCGCTGCGCGGCGGTGAGCGCCGGCCGGTTGCGCGCGCGACGTTCATGCGCGGTGTCTCGTGGCTGCCCGACGGAGCGGGGCTCGTCTACAGCTCGTCGACGGGAAGCACGTTGCCGTACCCGCCGACGTTCAATCTGCGCGTCGTCAAGCTGGATGGCTCGGACGGATTCGCAGATCACGTCCGGCGACGTGTCGTTCGTCGAGCCTGACGTGCACGCGTCCGGCCGCCTCGTGGTCTGCCGCATTCGCAGCGAGTCGGACATCTGGAAGTGTCCGGTCACCGGGTCGGCCGGTCGAGAACACGCGAGCCGATGACGCGGGTGACCAAGCAGACCGGTCAGGTGCAGACGCCGTCGGTGAGTCCTGACGGCTCGGAGCTCGTCTACCTGTCCGACAACGGCGGACACGCCAATCTGTGGGTGATCCGCACCGATGGCACCAGGGCGCGACAAATCACGTTCGAGCGCGATCCAGCCGTCACGATCGGCGTGCCCAAGTGGTCTCCGGCCGGTGACGCCATCGTCTACATCGTGAACCGCGAGTTGCCGCAGTTGTGGATCGATTCGTCCCGATGGCCGAGGGGCGCGCAAGCTCGTCGAGCGCGGCATGTGGGCCGCGCTGGGGCGAGGACGGCCGCTGGCTGTACTACATCGCCCAACGTCGACGGACGAGCAGTACACGATCGAGAAAGTGCCGGTCACGGGCGGTCCACCGGTCGTCGTCAGGGGCGACCACAATTCGACCGCGCCAACGGTCGGGCGCGGCGTGCTCGTACTTCGTGGCGTACTCGCGTCGGAGTTCGGCAGCATCGGACTGGGAGATTCAGGCGGGCCTCTCCGGAGGACGGACCGTCGGAAGTTCCTCGGACGTGTGGATGGGAATCGTGTGCCGGGT
The DNA here is from genome assembly GCA_963728305.1 of uncultured Acidobacteriota bacterium. Taxonomy (GTDB): domain Bacteria; phylum Acidobacteriota; class Vicinamibacteria; order Vicinamibacterales; family UBA2999; genus Gp6-AA40. The sequence goes on along the minus strand of CAVSKE010000015.1, from coordinate 184,933 downwards.
TCGCCGCTCTACATCCATCCCGGCGCTGTCGAGAGATGGCCAGTGGCTCGCGCAGGCGCTTGCCGATGGCGTGACGAGCAACCTCTGGGTGCTGTCCACCGCGGATGGATCGTGGCGGCAGGTGACCGACTTCGGCGATCAGCCGACGCTCATCGTCCGCCAGGTCTCATGGTCGCCGGACGGCCAGTATCTCTACGCCGCCGTCTCCAAGAGCAACGGCGACATCGTCATGCTCGACGGGCTGGTCTGACGTGGCCCAGTGCTAGGCCGGGGAAGTTGTCGGCGTCCATCACCCGCCTGGCCTGCAGCGAGATGACGACGGGAGTGCACGACCAGCAGCTCGAACCCTGATCCCAGTGGAATGCGCAGCCAGCCGCTGACGGGCATGCGCACGCGCGCCCGCGCGAGGTCGACGCCGTTGGCCTGACGAAGACGATCGATGTACTGCACCTGATAGGCGCGAAACGCGGCGAGGATCTCGCGCCGCGTGCGGCCCTCGCCCGGCTGCATCTCGTCGGGTGCCTTCAGACGCAGCCGGTGTCGCTGAAACGCACGGAGAGCCGTCCGAGCCAGTTGTATTTGAACGGGCCCTCGCCGTAGACGCCGCCGTCGGATGGCGTCGGAGATGCCCTCGTCGAGCGCCGGCAGATAGACGCGCGCGGTCGCGTTGAGGTGATCGAGGCACTCGGCGATCGACCAGTTGTCGGGGCCGGGCCGCCAGATGAACTGCTCGTCGGTCAGCGGCGCGGTCAGAGCATCCGCCTCCGCGGAGAGCTGTTCGAACTGATTGCGGAACTCGTTCGATCTCAGGAGCGAGCGTTGGTCGCCCAGGAGTCGCCATGGATTGGTCGGATTGTAACAGGCGCTATCTCAGCCGTCTGCACACTTTCGACGCACACTGTGCAGCACGACGTTGACACTGCGCGTCGATGCGCTGCCGCCATACGTGGAACCTTACGCACGTCGCGCGATCTCACTGGTGCGCCACTTGCAGCCTCCGCGCAGCGTTCGAGGCGTTGCCGGCGCCGCGGGGCTACACAGATGAGGTCGGCATGTCGAGGTTCCTGTTTCTTCGACGCTCGGTGATCGTTCTGGCGCTGGTCGCGATCTGCGGGCTCGAGCGCTCCCGCAGCCGCTCAGTACTTCGGTCAGAACAAGGTCCACTATCGTTCCTTCGATTTCCAGATCCTGCAGCACCGATCACTTCGACATCTACTTCTATCCGAGTGAGCGGGCGGGCATCGACATCGCGGCGCGAATGGCCGAGCGGTGGAGAGTCCGTCTCGAGCGGCTGCTGAAGCACGAGCTGCGCGGACGACAGCCGCTCGTGCTCTACGGCTCGCACACCGATTTCGAGCAGACCAACGTCATCGGCGGCAGCGATTGGCGAAGGCACGGGCGGCGTGACCGAGTCGGTGCGCGGCGGATCGTGCTGCCGCTGGCCGGTCCGCTCGCTGACACCGATCACGTGATCGGCCACGAGCTCGTGCACGCGTTTCAGTTCGACATGACGACCGGTCCCGACAGCCCGCCCGGACGAGAGCGGCGATCGATCGCCTGCCGCTGTGGTTCATCGAAGGGATGGCCGAGTACCTGTCGATTGGTCCGGTCGATCCGCACACGGCGATGTGGATTCGCGACGCCGCGCGGCAGGAGAAGCTGCCGCAGATCAAGGACCTGAACAACCCGAAGTACTTTCCGTACCGGTGGGGTCAGGCGGTGTGGGCCTACATCGGCGGCCGATGGGGCGATGCAGGTGATCGGCCAGCTGCTCACTCACCGCGGCGGCGCACCGGCGACATCGACGCCGCGTTCGAACACGTGCTCGGCGTGAAGTCGGAGGAGTTCTCGACCGAGTGGCACGCCGCCATCCAGCGGACCTACGGCAACGTGCTCGAGGATGCCAGCCGGCCCGATGAGATCGGCAAGCTGGTGGTCGGCGGCAAGGGAATTGGCGAGGAGCTCAACGTCGGACCGTCGATCAGTCCCGACGGGCAGTGGATCGCGTTCCTCTCGACGCGAAGCCTGTTCTCGACGGACCTGTATCTCGCCGAGGCCGCGACCGGGACAGATCGTCCGCAAGCTGACGAGCACCGCCACCGACCCGCACGTCTCCAGCATTCAGTTCATCCACTCGGCGGGCGCCTGGGACAGCGCCAGCCGGCAGATTGCCGTGGCGCACCGTGATGTCGGGCCGCGCGGCGCTGGCCATCTTCGACGCGCAGAGAGGCTCGTCGCACGCGCGAGATTCCGTGACCGACGTCGACGAGATCCTGAACCCGACGTGGTCGCCGGACGGCAAGGCCATCGCCTTCACCGGCATGCAGCGCGGCCTGACCGATCTCTTCGTCTACGACCTGTCGGCGGAACAGCCTTCGCCGACTGACCAACGACGCCTTCGCCGAGATCCAGCCGGCGTGGTCGCCGGACGGCACGGCGCATCGCCTTCGCGACCGATCGCTTCACGAGCGATCTCGTCGACGCTGGCGATCGGTCCGTATCGGCTGGCGCTCATCGACTCCGGACACCGGCGCGATCGAGGCCGTGCCAGCGGATTCGACGGACGCGAAGCATCTGAACCCGCAGTGGTCGCCGGACAGCCAGGCGCTCTACTTCATCTCCGATCGCGGCGGCGTGTCGAACGTCTATCGTGTCGGATCGTCGGCGCGGCAGTCCGCATCGGGCATGACGCAGGTGACGACGCTCGCCACCGGGCGTGAGCGGCATCACGGCGACGAGTCCGGCGCTGTCGGTCGCGTCGCGGACGGGCACGGTGGCGTTCAGCGTCTACCAGGACGGCAAGTACGACATCTTCGCGATGGACGCGCGCGCGGCCAGCCGCCGGTGCGGATTCAAGGAGAACGCCGGCGATCCTGCCGCCCGCCGATCGAAAGCGACAGCCGAGCGTGTGCGCAGCTGCTCGCGTCGCCGACCGTCGGGCTTGCCGGAGTCGACGACGCCGGAGGTCGAGCCGTACAGCGCCAAGCTCGAGATCGAAGGCGTCGCGCAGCCGGTCGTCGGCGTCGGCGTGAGCCGCTTCGGCACGTCGTTCGGCGGCGGCCTCGCGCTGTCGTTCAGCGACATGCTCCGCAACCATCAGCTGGTCACCGCGTTCCAGATCAACTCCGGTCTCGGCGGCAGCACCAGCGTGAAGGACATCGGCGCGCAGGTCGGCTACTTCAACCAGGCGCAGCGGTGGAACTGGGGTCTGGTCGGCGGTCAGGTCCCGTATCTGAGCAGCGGCTTCCAGAGCTCGCTCAGCCGGCGGCCGAACGGCGACCTCATCCAGACCGATCAGCTGTTCGTGTTCCGGCAGACCGAGCGCAGCGTCGTCGGGCGTCGTGGCGTATCCGTTCAATCGCGCGCGCGCATCGAGCTGCAGGGCGGCGTCAGCCAGATCTCGTTCGATCAGATCGTCACGACGCAGTCGTACTCGCTGCATCACCGGAGCGATCTTCGAGGACTCGACCGAGACGACGCCGTTCGGTGAGACGCTGTCGCTCGGCACGTCGTCGGCGGCGTACGTGTTCGACACGTCGATCTTCGGCGCCACCAGCCCGGTGCAGGGCCAGCGCTCGCGGTTCGAGGTCGTCGCCGACGTTCGGCACGCTGAACTTCACCGGGGCGCTGGCCGACTATCGCCGCTACTTCATGCCGGCGAACTTCTACACCCTCGCCGTGCGCGTCATGCACTACGGACGATACGGACGCGACGCGCAGGATCCGCGCATCTTCCCGCTCGAACATCGGGTATCCGTGGCTCGTGCGCGGCTACGACGTCAGCAGACATCGACGCCGACGAGTGCGTGGCGACCATCGCGAGCGACCTCGTGCGCGGCCATCGATCGGCTGCATCGGCAGTCGCATGCTGATCGGCAACGTCGAGTTCCGCTTCCCGCTGCTGCGTCCCTTTGGCGTGTCGGGCAACATGTACGGGCCGGTCCCGGTCGAAGTGGCATTCTTCGCCGATGCCGGAACGGCATGGAACAGCGACGAGCGGCCCGATCTCTTCGGCGGATCGCGGGACGGCGTGTCGTCGGCCGGCGTGGCGTTCCGCGTGAACCTCTTCGGCTTCGCGGTGGGCGAGTTCGACGTCATCCGGCCGTTTCAGCGGCCGGGCAAGGGGTGGAAGTTCGGATTCAATCTGATGCCGGGTTGGTAAGATCATGATCAAGGCGGGTCTTAAGACCCGCCTCTACGGGACAGGGAAGGAAGGCCTCTATGCATTCGCGATTCAGCTGGTTCGCTTGTCGTATGTGCGCGCTGGCGCTGTTGCCGCTGTCGGCCGCGGCTCATCACGGGTGGGCCGGCAATGGCGATGACGAGTTCGAGATCACCGGTACGTCTGGCGAGCCCGGTCAGCCTCGTCGGACCGCACGCGACGATGAAGATCAAGGCCTCGGACGGACAGGTCTGGGATCTCACGCTGGCGTCGGTGCCGCAGACCAAGAGCGCCGGACTGACCGAGAACGCGATTCCGGTCGGCGTCCACGGTGACGGTGCACGGACACCGCAACCGTGACCCGAAGAAGTTCGAGATCAAGACCGAACGGGTGACGTTCAACGGGAAGACGTTCAACGTCTATCCGAATCGCAGCTAGTTTCATGTCTGGCCCGTCCGAAGGACGGGCCCTACCGGCTCGTTGCTGGCCCGTCCACAAGGACGGGCCCTACCGGTCCCGCCTGTAATCCGGCGGAAGCGCGCACGCCGCTTCCGTCGGGCCCAATCTTTCACACACAATCGCGCTCGACGATAAGTGCACAGTGAGGCCGGGGCCGCTCGTCCTTATGCCGCTGCCGGTCACCGTCGTCTCGGACTGGACGGCGGCGCTGAAGAAGTAGATGATCCGGAGCACGAGGGAGGCGCTATGACGTCCGAGCCGAAGACGACTGTTGCGGACGCGAAACCGCTGCACAGCGGGATGACCCGCGACGAGGTCGTGGCGCTCTTCAAGCGGCGCCAGGAGGCCTACGAGGATCTCGACGCGAAGACGCTCGCCGGCGACTACACCAACGCGTCGGTGATCGAGAGCCCGAGCGCCGGCGTGCACACCGGCCGTGACGCGGAGAAGGCGATTGGCGCGATCTTCGACGCGTTCCTCGACCTCACGATGACATTCGACGACCTCGTGATCGACGGCGACATCGTCGTCACGGTTCTGAGCGTCGAAGGCACGCACATGCGCCCGCTGCTCGGCTTCGAGCCAACCGGCAAGCGCTTCCAGATGTCGGGAGCCTTTGTCCACCGGCTGAAGGATCGCAAGATCATCCATGAGCGCCGCATCTACGACTTCACCGGGATGCTCGTGCAGATCGGTGTGTTGAAGGCCAAGCCGGCTTAACAATCTCATCCGGTCAAGTGATACAAGCCGGACACCTTCACGGTCCGGCTGAAGCACGTGACGCTTCACGGTCCGGCTGAAGCCGGACACTACACGCCTGACGCTACATCAGCGAATAAGCTCCGCTGCCGGCGAATCCGGCCAGGTCGGGAGTGGCGCCGCGGTATACGACGCGTGCGCCAGCGACGACTGGAACAGCGCGGTCTCCGACGCGAGGAACTGCAGCTTCAGCGCGAGCCTGGCGAGCAGATAGAGCTGAGCGACGAGGAAGCCGAGCCAGAGTGTGAGACCGCCGCCGCGCGCGCCAGGAGCGCACGAGCGCCCAGATCGCGATCAGGATCGAGGAACGCCAGGCCGTTCAACGCGTAGAGCGCCGCCACGCGACCGCGCCGCCGCCACACGAATCGCATCGCCGCCGACAGCGCACCGAGCGCGCTGCGGCGATCCTCGACGACGAGCCGGATCTTGGCGTAGTCGAAGATCACGTTGACGACGACGAGCAGGAGCCCGAACGACGAGCATAGAGCGCGACACGCCAGAGGAAGACGTCGCGCTCGACGCCGATGGTGCGCGTGCGATCGGCGAACCACTCGAGAAACAGCCAGCGGTGGACGTAGGAGAACAGCCACCAGTAGACGACGCCCGACACGACGGCCAGCCGCAGCAGCCGGAAGAAGTGCACGCCGGATGCGGCAAAGAAGCCGTGCGGCCCGCGTCGGCCGCTGCCGCGCGTAGCGATCGATGATGCCGCCGGCGAGGAACGTCCAGCCGGCGAGGTAGAGGGCGAGTGCGCCGGCGATCGGGAGCGATCTCGCGCTGCCCGTCGAGCAGGCTGCTGACGTTGTCCAGCGTGGCTGCGAACCCGATGATCGTCGGCGAGAACGTCGTCCCGATGCCGGTTGCCTGCGACGTGAACTCCTGCCACCAGTCGTAGTTCACACCGCTCGCCGCGCGTCCGGCGGCGAGGCTCGCGCCGAGGTGCGTCTCGCAGCAGCCCGCGCATCGTGATCGCCAGCGGAAGCGCGAGCACGAACGTCATCGCGCAGACGCCGGCCAGGAGCAGGCGGGAGCGGAGCGCGACCCGCCGCCAGCCCTCAGAGAAGGAACGCATAGGTGAGCATCAGGTCCTGCAGCCAGACCATCCACGTCGCCGCCCACTTCGAGGCTGGCCTCGCCGCTGCGCGGCGTCGAGCGTGCGGCTGTTGTTGGTGTAGGCGGTGTCGAGCAGCAGCACGCGCCGCGGATCGACCTGCGACGCTGCGCCGCGCGCGACGGCGCGCTCGTAGACGTAGATCGCGCGCCGGTCGATCCCGTTCCACTGCTCGGTGATCTGATGGCCGTCGGCGAACGTGGTGACGACGTCCACGGGGAACGTCGCCTCGCCATAGCGTCTGACGATGACCGTCGTGCGATACGTGCCATCGTCGCGGCGATCGCTGACGAGATCCTGGACGCCGTAGTCGAACGTGTTCGAGCTGCGATAGACCTGATCGAAGAACCAGGTCAGGTCCTGGCCGCTGACCTCGTTGACGATCTGAAAGAAGTCGGCGGGCTGCGGGTGCCTGAACTTCCAGCGCTCGAAGAAGGTGGAGAGGATCCGCTGCATCATCGGCCAGCCGAGATGGTTCTCGAGCGTGTGCAGCCAGAGCGCGGTCTTGTTGTAGGACATGATCGCGGCGGTCGAGCGGCCAGTAGCGGAACGTGGGCGTGGCCGGGACGTCCGCTTCGGCGTTGTCGCGATAGCCGGCGATGCGATCGTTGTCGATGCGCGTAGTACGGGATGTCGGGAAACGACCACGGCACCAGGCCGCCGAAGTAGCGCAGCTCCCAGCGATTGTCGGGGAAGGCGTCGGCGAGGACGCGCGCGGTCGCGTAGGTGTTGATGCCCTTCGTCCATCCACGCGTGCTCGAACTCGTTGGTGGCGACCATGGCGTACCACCACTGATGTCCGGCCTCGTGCGCGACGGTCATCTCCGGCGTCTGGCGCGTGCGCTGACGGGAGCCAGCGGGCGCGGCCGGTGAAGAACGTCGGGTACTCCATGCCGTCGGCCTGGCTCTGGAACGCCGGGTCGACGACCGTCGCGTGGCCGTAGGGATACGCGCCGAACCATTCGCCGTAGCGCTTCAACGCCGCTTCGGTGGCGGCGAAGTAGCGCTCCTCCTGGCCGCGGTGCTCGGGCTGCAGCAGCAGCCGCATCTCGACCGGCGGCAGCGTCGGGTGCGTGAACGTCCGCGTCAGGTCGATGTAGTCGGGGCTCGCCGTCCACGCGAAGTCGTGGACGTCCTCGTCGCGATAGCGGTAGCGTCGTCGTGCCGTCGCCGTTGTCCATGCGCGACGTCTGCCGGCCGGTGGCGCCGACGATGAACGGCGACGGGCACCGTGATGCGCACGTCGTAGACGCCGAAGTCGGCGTAGAACTCGGTGGGCGCGTGGAACTGGTGCGTGTTCCAGCCGCTATCCTCGAGCACGCCGAGCTTCGGGAACCACTGCGCGATGAAGTAGTAGTCGTCGATGTAGCCGGTGCGCGCGACCGGCCGCGGGATCTTGCGCCGTCCACTCGACCTCGACCTGGATCGTCTCGTTCGGCTCGACGCTGAGACCGAGCGGCACGGCCATCACCGTGCGGTCCTGCGCGTTGCCATCGTCGGGGGCGATGAAGCGCATCTGCGTGCGTCAGATCGCGCGTCGAGCCCGACGGCTCGCGCAGGCGTATGCGCGCTGACGTCCATCGCGCCCCAGCCGTCCGGCCGCGGCGCGGTGTAGTTGCGGGTCATGTTGGCGCTCGCGCAGCCACGTCGAGTCCGGTTGCGCCAGGCGTTCCAGTAGAGATGGAACTGCAGCTCGGAGGTCGGCTTCGCGCTGATGTTGCGCCAGCGGATTGTCTCGCGGCCGCTGCAGCGTGCGCGCCGCGTGATCGAGCCGCACGTCGATGTCGTAGCTGGCATTGCGCGGCGATCGCGCGCCAGGCTCGGGCGCGTCGTGCGTCTGGACGCCTGACGACCCGTAGAGGCGGGGCTTGAGACCCGCCTGTGATGAGCCGCCTCGTCCGTGCAGGCCGATCGCGGCGACGGCGAACGACTGCGGCGAGGAGCAGGACGGCGCGTCGATGGGCACGCGTCGAATCTTACCTATAATCGCGGCCATGATTCGCGTGATGCACGTCGGGCTTGGGGCCGATCGGCGCGCTGGTGGCGCGTCAGATCGCGTCGCGGAAAGGCTTTCGGATCGTCGGTGCCGTGGACGTCGATCCGCAGAAGGTTGGCCGCGACGTCGGCGACGTGATCGAGGCCGGACGAAAGCTGCGCGTCCGGTGACCGACGACATCGGCCGGACGATCAAGGCCACCAAGCCCGATGTCGCCGTGCTCTGCACCAGCTCGTCGCTCAAGGCGGTGCTGCCGCAGTTCGAGGAAGTGCTGAAGCGCCGCGTGCCGATCGTGACGACGACCGAGGAGGCGGCGTATCCGGCGCCGCGCAACCGGCGGCTGGCGAAGCGGCATCGACGCGGCGGCGAGAAGGCCAAAGTCGCCGTGCTCGGCACCGGCGTCAATCCCGGGTTCACGATGGACGCGCTGCCGATTGCGCTGTCGGCGGTGTGCGAGCGCGTCGATCGCATCGAGGTGCACCGCGTGCAGGACGCGCGCATCCGGCGGCTGCCGTTTCAGCAGAAGATCGGCGCCGGGCTGACGCGCGAGCAGTTCGCACCGGCAGGTCGAGCGCGGCACGGTGCGTCACGTCGGCTTCACCGAGTCGATCCAGATGATCGGCGACGCGATCGGCTGGAAGCTCGATCGCATCGTCGATGACGTGGCGCCGAAGATCGCCGAGCAGGCGGTGGCGAGCGATCTGCTGGCGGTCGAGGCGGGGCAGGTCTGCGGCGTGATCCAGAACGGCGTCGGGCTACGTGAAGGGTGAGCCGCTGCATCACCCTCCGGCTGGAGGCGTATCTCGGCGCGCCCGATCCCTACGACTCGGTGCTCATCGAGGGGTCGCCGCGCATCTACTCGAAGATCGCCGGCGGCGTGCACGGCGACATCGCCACCGCGTCGATCACCGTCAACTCGATTCCCGCCGTGCTGACCGCGCCGCCCGGGCTGCGGACGATGCGCGACATGCGGCTGCCGTCGTTCTTCGGCGGTACGTAGTGTCCGGCTTCAGCCGGACCCGGTGCCGTCTCAGTGTGCGGCTTCAGCCGGACCTCTCACGCTCTGCAATGTCCATGCGCCGGTTGCGCCGCGCGATCGCTCGACCAGCTGCGCTCGATCGTCCGTTCGATGCGGCCGCGATTGGCGTCGCTGAGATCGACGAAGCGCACCGCGAAGCCGAAGTTCGCGCGCAGGTAGAGCGTTTCCGCCTCCACCGTGATCCACCCTTCGCCGGGCAGGTCGATCTGCAGGCATGATCCGGCGGCCGATCGCGACGTCGTAGTAGCACTCGACCAGGCATCCGCCGGTGCTGAGGTCGTAGATGCGAAGCGGCGTCGGCAGCGGTCCGACGCGGCGGGCGTCGAACGGGCCGGCGACGCGCAGCCGCTGCGGCGCGTGGCCTGCCGATCGGATCCGCCGAACTCGTGATGCGGCCGGCCCGAAGGAACGAACGCGTCAGTCATCATTGGCCTCCCCGTTGATGACCGGCGCGTCGTCCTCCGGCGGCCGATCGAGCAGGCGATCGATTGCCCGCTCGATGCGGCGGCGGGTCTCGTCGTTCAAGCGGATGAACTTCACGGCGAACGCGTTGTCGACCCGCGATGTGGAGCATTTCGCACTGGACGACCGTCCAGCCTTCGCCGGGCAGGTCGATCTGCAGCCGGATGTCCTGGCGGCCCAGGTGCCGAAGCTCAGCTCGACGAGACAGCCGTCCAGGCTGAGGTCGAAGATGCGCACCGGGACGTCGGTCGCGCCGAGGCGATAGCCCTCGAACGGACCGGCGATCTGCGCGGACGCGTGGCGGCGAGTCGGATCTGCGGTCATCGGCCATGGTCTGCACCGCGTGGAATGTGCGCCCACGGTTGTCCCCCCGATGAGAAAGGGGCCGGCAGCCAGCCGAAAAATAGAGGGGTGCGAAAAGAATGCCGCCGGGCCGCGAGCTCAGGCGCTGGCGGCTGACGGCCGAGCTTTCCGGCGGCTCGATGCCGAACCGCTGCCGCTTCAGGTAGAGGCCCTTGCGCGACAGGCCGAGCATCGTCGGCGGTGTCCTCGATGCGGCCGTCGCACTTCTTCAGCGCGTACTGCATCATCGTCTGCTCGAGATGGCGGACGGCGGCGGCCATCGGCTGATCGAGGCGGACGACGACCTCGGTCGGCTCGAGCGTGCGCTCGGATGCGGGCACGGTGCGGCGCGAGGCGGTGATTTCCGGCGACAGGTGCTCCGGCATGAGCACGGCGCTCGTCTCGGCGAGCGCGGCGATGCGCCGCATCTCGTTGGCGAGCTGCCGCACGTTGCCCGGCCAGCGATAGAGCATCAGGTACTCCATCGTCTCCTCGGACGAGCCGCAGATCGCCCTTGCGGTATTCCTGCGCGTGCTTGCGGAGGTAGTGATTGGCCAGCGTCGGGATCTCGACGCGGCGCTCGCGCAGCGGCGGCAGGTGCAGGCGGACGATGCTGAGGCGGTAGAAGAGATCTTCGCGGAAGCGTCCGTCGCGGACCAGGGCGTCGAGGTCGGCGTTGGTGGCGGCGATGACGCGGACGTCGACGCGCGCCGGCTGCGTCTCGCCGATCGGGTGGACTTCGCTGGCCTCGAGGAAGCGCAGCAGCTTGGGCTGGACGTCGAGGCCGGTGTCGCCGATCTCGTCGAGGAACAGCGTGCCGCCGGCGGCGGCGCGGATGACGCCCTGGAAGTGCTCGGCGGCGCCGGTGAAGGCGCCGCGGCGATGGCCGAACAGCTGCGAGTCGAGCATGTCCTTCGGCGTCGAGGCGCAGTTGAAGGGCAGGAAGGTCGCGGTGGCGCGGGTCGAGCAGGCGTGAATCGTGCGGGCGAGGACTTCCTTGCCGGTGCCGGTCTCGCCGGTGATGAGCACCGGCACGTTGGTCGTCGGCGATGCGGCGCGCGGTGGCGAGGAGCGCCTGCATCTCCTCGGCGAGGAAGATCGCGTCGCCCTGATCCTCGACCGGGTCGGCCGGCCACAGCGCGGCGCGGCTGCGCTCCTCCTCGCGCGCGCGCTCGAGCGCGAGCGCGGCGCGGCCGATGCGGAGGATGTCGCCCAAGAGGATGGCCTTGAACGGGTCGTCCGGCGGCTCGCATATCAGCGTGATTGGTTTGTCGCCGACGTTCCCAAGGACTAAGGCGGGCGCTCTCTCACCGACTCCCGTAGACGTCTTTGACGTCTCGATCCGTGACGAAAGCTGGCATAGCTGAATCGCCTGGGTTAACTCATCGCCGATCAGTTCTGGTCTATACGCGACATCGAATGCCGACGCCAAATGATTGATGACTGTCTCCCGCGATTCAAGCGATTCAGGGTTCAGTCTGCTAAGTCGCGGCTTGTGTTGCTGAATCAAACGCTTGGCAGCAGCGTCGTCGTCTGCCGCATGTCCGTTCGCAGTAATCGCTTCCAACGGCCCGCACACATTCCCATGTGCTCCCCAGATTCGAAAACTTCGTGATTCGAATCGAAGAGCATTCTCGCGGTTCAGGTGCTTCAGGATTAGCCCGCAAGCGTGAGCATAGTCGGCCTGAAGCTCTTTCATGCTCGTTGCTCCGAGGTCGCTTGCTTCGAGTAGGTATCGAGAGCAGTCTGCGGATTCGCCAGAAAGGCCCAGCGCAAGGGCTCGCAACGTTACGAGCGCGATCAGAGCCGATTTGTCATTGAGCTTTTGTAAATCGCGAACATGTTCCTGTGCGAGTTTGGCAGCAGCGCCGTACTCCTTCTTTCTGATCAGAAGGCGGACCTCCATAACCGCCGCGCCACGAAATGGAAAGCTACGCGCTTCATCACTTGAGCGGTGTTCCTTTATCCGTGCAAGCTGTGTGTCACAGGAATCCAGGAGACCCATTGAAAGGTACATTCGAGCCAGACTCTCGCGGGCCGCCAACTCATGGTGAATGCTCAAAGGCGACTCAAGGAGCCTTTCGATAAGAGACAGCGCTCGCGCGAAACGGCCAGTGACGACCGCGACGTATGCTTCATTTGTGTCGATCGCTGCAGAGGTCGTAACACTGCCAGACAGGCGAGCTGACGCTCGCGCGTCGTCCAAGTAATGACAAAAGCCCTCTGTGTCGCGATTTATGAAGGCTACGCACGCCGCATTTACTGCCACGACCTCTGATAGCCACGAGCTTGGTCGTAATTTCAGGAGACTCCGGGCTAGCCGAACGTGCCTTTCGGCTTCAACTGTGTGCCCACGTTGTGCTTCCATCGTGGCCACAGAATCATGCAGATATGCCATCGCATGCGCGTCCCCAGCTGTCGAAACGCTCCTTCGCGCGTCGGTTAGCAAAGCGGTTAGGTGCGACTCGGGATATCCTGCGACGGCGATCAAGCGAAAGAGGTGCGCGTGCGCCCACGCCAACTGCGTTGTGTCGCGCTCCTCTCTTGCTACTCTCAACGCGTTTCGAAGGTCTGTAGCGGCTTTGTCGACATGGCCGTCGCGCTTGTGGAGGAGCCCACTCACGATAAATGCATGCGCAGTTGCGGCTGGCGAAGCCTTGCCGTGGATGACTGATTCGGCCAGCGCAGACGCAACCTGAACACGTCCCGCATAAAAGTTCGCATGCGCTATGAGGACGCGCGCGTCAGGCGGAAGGAGCTTGAGAGAAGATAGGTCCGAGCCCACCGTCTTGCAGATGCTCGAGAACTGGCCTTTGTTGAAGAGGTCCTTCACCTTTTCAAGCGTGAATTCCATCCTGCCTCCTCAGCCGGGTTGAAATCGTGGATATTAGATCAAGACTTCCGCTTGCCGCGTGATTTCGCTCGAGGTTAGCCATCAGAGGGTAATCTCTCTTGCGAGCGGCCGTCACTCGATGAAGGAAAAGCTCAGGTGTTCATCTCGATCGTGAGGAAGCGGCAAGGGTTGACGATTAACCGTGGCGCTGAGCGAATGTGACCAATCGACCGGCGGCGGGTCGAGCCTTCGCGAAGTGCTGAGAAAGCGGCTTCGGCAAGTCGCTCGAAGGCATAGACGTGTCGATGGTTGAACGGGTCGACTCTCGAAGAGTATCCAGTCAGCACACCGTGCAGCTCTCCGTCCGGTCCCAGACTGACCGGTGCGCTGATAGTGCTCCGCGGCTGAGGCTTGACTAACGTGGCGCTTTCGCCAAGATCCAGCGTCGCATCGGAATTGCTGATGGCCTTTCGATTCGCCGCGACCCAGCCTGTGACTCTTTCGCCTGGCTTAATCGTTAGGCCCACGAGCGCCCTGTTGTCGTCACCGCTCGCATACACGCAAACCAGTTCGTCCGCTGCAGGCATGTACTGGAAGTACGTGCACACCGTTGTGGGCGTTAGCTGGCGAACGCACTGGGAGAGCGTGTTCATCGCATCGATGGTGCTCGTCGCCTCCAGCACGCCCTGGCCGAGCCAAGTTAAGCGCCGTGTTGTCGGCAGCCGACGCCCTGATTTCCTCGAATGGTCCGATCGATGGCGCTCCGGACAGTCGTCTCGCTCGGATCGAGCAGCGAGCGCGCCTGCTGACCGGCGGCCTGCGCGAGGTCTGCGATCTCCGGATACGCTGCGATGAACGTGTCGACGACGAGCGGGTCGTACATCGTGCCCCGCCTGTCCTTGAGAATCGCGAAAGCCTCATCCGGGTCGAGGCGAGGTCGGTAAGGTCGATCAGAGTTCAGCGCATCGAAGCAGTCCACCACTGCAAGGATCCGCGCGCCCGAGTGGAATGTCGGTGCCCGATATTCCTGTCGGATAACCCTTGCCGTTCCAGTTCTCGTGATGGTGCCTGACGATCGGAACGACGGGGTAAGGAAAGCGAATCGACGACAGCAGGTCAGCGCCGATCGCAGCGTGACGCTTCATCGTCTCGAACTCCGCGGTCGTGAGCTTCCCTGGCTTGTTGAGAATGTGCTCGGGAATCGCAAGCTTGCCCATGTCGTGGAGCAATGCCGCGGCTTCGATCGCCTTGAGCTGCCGGTCGTCGTTGACGCCAAGCCGTTTCGCGAGTTCGACCGCGTACACCTGCACTCTTCGAATATGGCCGTGAGTGATCTGGTCCTTGGCGTCAACGGCCATCGCGAGCGTTTCAATCGTTGACAAGATACAGATCATTGACCTGGGCGACGTGGCGATTTGCATCCGCAAGACGACCCAACGATGTTCGGAAAGTGAGGTACGTGATTACAAGAAGCGGAATGATGACGCTCAGCGCCGTGAAGTCGATGCGCTGTCGGTAGGTGACCAGCAGCATCGCAACGCATGCGCCACCCACGTAGTTGAGTCCGATCCAAACGAAGTTGTTCTTCCACACCTCGATCGGTGACAGATCCTTCTCCCAAGCGACAGCGAACGCGATCAGAGAGCTGTTGATCGCGAAGTATGTCGTCGCCAGGAGGGAAACGGGGATCAGGAGCTCTTCAAGCTGCGGGGAGGCAGGCGTTTCGGGCAGCACGAACCGAAAGACATGCGCTCCGACCCAGATCGCCGTGGACGCCGGCGGAGACGTTGAAAATAGCCCGGACGCGTGGTCGTTCGCCGCCATGCGACCAACTCGTCAAGATGAGCGTGTCGAACGCGACGATTACCGTGGCTGCCGAAGGTCCGAAGAAGAGGACTGCGGCGAATACGAACGCCTCGGAGACCGAAATTCGAGCGCTGATGGAGGGCAGTTTTATGCTGAACGAGCCTGTCAGGAACGGTCAGGCCGGCCAGATACAGCCACTCGTTCCCGGTTGGATGGACCACCAAGTCGAACGCTGATGCCCCAATGACGTAGGTGCCCACCGCGACAACGAGTCGCGATGTAAAGCCGGGCACCGAACGATAGGGGAGTTGCGCGTTTCTGCATTGGCTTGCCGGTGCCTCAGCTGTGACCGGCAAGCGCGGTATCGGCTTACTCGCTCCAAATAATTAGTCTTCGCATCGGTTCTTCTCCTCTGACTGCGTTGTTCACGTGGCCTAGTCGCCCCAGATGATGCCGTCACCCCAGATGATGCCGTCGCCCCAGATGATGCCGTCACCCCAGATGATGCCGTCACCCCAGATGATGCCGTCACCCCAGATGATGCCGTCACCCCAGATGATGCCGTCACCCCAGATGATGCCGTCACCCCAGATGATGCCGTCACCCCAGATGAGGCCGTCGCCCCAGATGATGCCGTCACCCCAGATGAGGCCGTCACCCCAGATGAGGCCGTCACCCCAGATGATGCCGTCACCCCAGATGAGGCGGTTTCCCGTGGTCTGAACGCCGCACGCGACCTCGGCGCAGAACGCGATGGTCGAAGGCTTCGTGCCGTCCGCGTGAAGCGTGTTTTCGAGGTCGCTGCCCGGCAGCCCGGCGGCGAGTGCCAGGTCCAGGCTCACCGCTCCGGCGCCAGTGGCGACGAGGCCGCCCGGCACGCGAACGCTGTTCTGCTGGAGAATCCTTCGGACTGTCTCCGTCCCGCTGAGCCTTGCCTTCGTTCAGCACCGCCACCGAGCCCGAGACAACGGCCGCCGCCATACTGGTGCCCGACAGCTGCAGCCGCGCGTTGCGGCCCGAACCAATCACGCAGCTCGGGATGTTCGCGCACCAGCGTGCTCCCGGGCGCGGCCAGGCTCAGAATCTTGTTGCCGGGCGCAACGACGTCCGGCTTGATCAGCCGGTCGTACGCCGTCGGGCCCTTCGAGCTGTAGCTCGCGACCTCGTCGTCCGAGCGGAACGGCGTGCCCTTGGTGTTCAGCGCGCCGACCGTGATCGCGAACGGCGAGATGCCCGGCGTCGTGATGCCGCCGTAGATCGGCTGTGCCGTCCGCCGTCTTGCCGTAGTTGCCCGCCGACGCCACGACGACGATGCCGGCGCGATAGGCGCGCTCGACGGCCTGGCAGATCGGATCGTCGCGATAGCTTTGCGTCACCGCGCCGCCAAGCGACATGTTGATGACGCGGATGTTGTAGCGGCGCGCGGTTCTTCACCACCCAGTCGATCGCCTGGATGACGTCCGCCGCCAGGCCCTTGCCCTGCGCGTCGAGCACCTTGAGGCTGATGATGTTCGCGCCCGGCGCCACGCCGCGCGTCTCGTCGAACCGATTCGCACCCGACGCCGCGATGATCCCGGCGACGTGCGTGCCGTGGCCGTGCTGATCGAGGCCGAGACCACGATCGTCCGTGAAGTCCTTGCTCGCGACGATGCGCCCGCGCAGCTCCGGCATCAGCGCCACGCCAGAATCGATCACCGCGACGCCGATGCCGGCGCCCGTGAGCGGACCGATGCCCGGCGCCCAGCCGCCCTGCTGCACCAGGTCCGCGCCGATCGTCTGGTTCGTCACCCCCATGTGCGCTTCGACGAGGTGATTGGTCGACAGCTGATCGACCTCGCTGTCGCTGGCCACCGCGTTCAGCGTCCCCGCCGGCACCTCGAGCACCGCGCCCGTCTCGAGCTCCTTCGCAATCCGCAGCCCGTGACGCGCGGCGATCCGCGCAATCCGCTCGCGCGATCCCGAGACGATGACGCTCGTCGCCTCGGCGTCTCCCGCCCGCAGCCGCTGCTCGAGGTCTCGCGACACCCGGGCGTGGCGTCGCGACTGCGCGTCCGCGCTCGCGGCGGTTGCGAGCAGCAGGCCTGAGAGCAGCAAGGCACGAGAGCGTCAGACGAACAACGCGCGACGCGAGATGGCGTGATGACGGTGGCCATGGTTTCCCCCCGCAGCTGAAACGATGTTTAGTTGCCCGTGACCGGTCGAACCGCGAACGACGACCTGCATTGGTGTGGGGAGCACCTGAGAGGAGGTGCCGAGCTCGTTCAGCGACTCGAGCAGCACGCGCTGCGAGCCGCCGAGCGTTCGGATGGTCACCAGGCGGCCATCGCGAATCCGGTTGTAAATAGTGCGACGCGAGACGTGAAGCAGCTGCGCCGCCTGGTCGATCGAGACGCTGCGTCCCAGCCGAGGTCCGGTGTGCCCTGATTCAATGTGAAGTGTGGCCGCCATAAAACTCCTTGTGGGCCTCGACTATTGCGGAGGCGAGTGCCAACTAGGGACCCTGGCTGTATACCTGCTCTCAACTCGCTGATCGCATTCGACTTCGAGCTCACGATTGAGGGTTCATCACGACCTCGGCCGATACCTCACCGGGGACAGTCGCTTGGCCGTACGGCTGGCCGCGAGCGCTGCACGCAAAATTTGCGAACTGAATGTGTTGAAATCTGCACGGTGAATTTCAATCGGCCAAGAAATTGGCCGGGGTGGCCGGAAATGAGCCGGCTCTCTCCGCGCTTCAGCCGGCGTCCTCGTCACGATCGCCGTCCTGGCGGTCGTCGCCCTGCTGATGCGCGGCTGTCCGTCGCCGGATTCCACGGCGACGACGGCGACGAGCGCCCCGCGCCGCGGCGGTCAGCTGGTCGCCTCGGCGAGAGGTGTGCCCCGCACCTTCAATCGTCTGGTCGCGGGCGATCAACCAAGCGACATGTTCGCGATGCTGACGCAGGGCGTCGCTGGTGCGCGTGAACCGGTCCACCTTCGAGCTGGAGCCGTGGCTCGCCGAGAAGTGGGAGTCGAGCGCCGACGGCCTCGACGCACACCCTGCATCTGCGCCCGGGCGTCACCTGGTCCGACGGAACGCCGTTCACGTCCGCCGACGTGCTGTTCACGCTGCAGGCGATCTACGACAAGAAGGTCGAGAGCGTCATCGCCAGCAGCGTGATGCCGGGCGGACAAGCCGATTCAGGCGACGGCGCCCGATGCCTCGACGGTCGTCCTGACCTTCACGCCAGGCCATCGGGCTCGGGGATCTCGCTGCTCGACATGTTCCCGATCCTGCCGAAGCACAAGCTCGAAGGCGCGCTGAAGGCGGGAACGTTCCCGCAGGCCTGGAACACCGCGACGCCGCCCGTCAGAGATCGTCGGCACCGGTCCGTTCGTGCTGCGCGAGTTCAAGCCGGGCGAGCGCCTCGTCTTCGATCGCAACCCGACCTACTGGCGCACCGGCGCCTGACGGCCAGAAGCTGCCGTATCTCGATCGCCTCGTGCTGCAGTTCATTCCCGAGCAGAACGCGGAGCTGCTGGCGCTTCAGGCCGGGTCGACCGATCTCACGCAAAGCGAGCTGCGCCCCGACGACTACGTGCACCGTCCGGCGCGCGGAAGAAGAAGGCAAGCTGACGCTGATCGAGGGCGGCGTCGGCCCCGATGCCGACGCGCTCTGGTTCTGCATGAAGCCGGAGGTCAAGAAGGGCGATCGCCGTCTGTCGTTCGTGCAGAAGCGCGAGTTCCGTCAGGCGCTCTCGCACGCGGTCGATCGCGAAGAGTTCGCGCAGACGGTGTTCCTGGGCGAAGCGGTGCCGGTGTGGGGACCGATCACGCCGGGCAACAAGCCGTGGTTCTCACCGAACATTCCGCGCTATCCGCACGATCTGAACCGCGCGCGCGAGCTGCTCAAGAGCATCGGCCTCGAGGACCGCAACGGCAACGGCGTCGTCGAGACCGCCGACGGCGTCGAGGCGCGATTCACCGTGATGACGCAGCGCGGCAACTCCAGCTACGAACGGGGCATCGCCGTGCTTCGCGAACAGGCGGCCAAGATCGGCATCGCGTTCGACACGGCGCCGCTGGAATATCCGACGATGATTCAGCGTCTGCTGGCGTGCGACTACGACGCGATCTACATGCGGCCGTTCTTCAGCCATCTCGATCCGGCGAACAACCTCGACTTCTGGCTCAGCTCCGGCTCCACGCACTTCTGGAACATCGGACAGAAGACGCCGGCGACGGAATGGGAGACGCGGATCGACACGATCATGCGCGAACAGGAGGCGACGCTGGATCCCGAACGGCGGCGTGAGCTGTTCAACGACGCGCAGCGCATCCTCGCCGAGAATGTGCCGGTGCTGTACTTCGTGGCGCCGCGCTTGTACTTTGCGCACAGCACGCGCACGATGGGTGTGGTGCCGTCGGTGATGCGCCCGCCGATCCTGTGGAACGCCGACTCGCTCAGCGTCGCCGGGCCCTGACGTCTCAGCCTCGATGGCGCGCTTCCTGATTCGTCGCCTCACGTTCGCGCTCGTCCTGCTCGTCTGCACCTCGTCTGCTGCGCTGTTTCTGACCCGTCTGGCTCCAGGCGACGTCACGTCGCAGCTGGGGCCGTTCGCGCCGCGTGCCGAGATCGACGCGGCACGAACTCCGCTTCGGGCTCGATCGCAATCCGATCGTGCAGTGGGGAAGCTGGCTGTCGCGCGCCGTCCGCCTCGACTTCGGCGACTCGTTTCTCTACAACCGGCCGGTCGGCCCGCTCGTGGTCAAGGCGGCGGGTAACACGGCAGTGCTCGCAGCGTCGGCGCTGATCGTGTCCACGCTGCTCGGGATCGGGCTCGGCATCTTCACCGGCAGCCGCCGCGCCGGATGGCTCTCGGCGTTCGTGCGCGGCGCGTCGGTCATGTTCATCTCGGTGCCGCCGCTGCTCATGTCGCTGATGCTCGTCTTCATCGCCGCGCGAACACGATGGTTGCCGACGAGCGGCATGCTGTCGGCGGGGACGGTGGATGCCTCGTGGGCCGGTCTCGATCGTCGACGTCGCGTGGCACCTCGTGCTGCCGACGCTGGCGCTGGCGCTGCCGATTGCCGCAGCCTTCGAGCGGCTGCAGTCGCAGTCGATGTCGGAAGCCGTGCGCCAGCCATTCCTGCTCGCCGCCATCGCGCGGGGAGTGCCCAGACGTGATCTCGTCTGGCGTCACGCGTGGCGCGTGTCGATCCGTCCGATCTGCGGCGTCTACGGCCTGGTCATCGGATCGCTGCTCTCGGGATCCTTCATCGTGGAGTTCGTCACCGCGTGGCCGGGCATCGGGCGTCTGATGTACGAGGCGCTTCGCGCACGAGACATCTACCTCGTGTCCGCGTGCGCTGCCGCTGGCGCAGGATTTCTCGCGTTGGGCACGCTTGCTCGGTGATCTGCTGCTCGCCGTCGCCGACCCGCGTGCCCGTGAGGATCTCGAGGCATGAGGATCGCCGGCGCCGTGCTGCTTGGCATCATTCTGCTGGCGGCGTGTGCGGCGCCGTGGCTCGCACCAATTCGCCGAATGAGCGCTTCGCCGATCTGCTGTATGCGCCGCCGACGCGTATCCACGTCGGCGACGGCATGGTCGCGCCTCACGTGCATCCGCTGCGGATCGTCAGCCGTCTCGAGCGGCGGTTCGAGGAAGACCAGACGATCGCACGTGCCGCTGCGATGGTTCAGCCGCGGCGTGCTCGTCTCCGCCGATCCCGACAACGGCGCGCCGCTGCTCCTGCTCGGTGCCGATGCGTTCGGGCGGGATCGATTCTCGCGGCTGCTGTATGGATCGCGCGCGACGCTGGCACTCGGTCGTACTCGCGACGCTCTTCGCCACCGCTCATCGGCGCGATCGTCGGCGGCGTGGCCGGCTATGCCGGCGGCCGGCTCGACGCGCTCCTCTCGCGCGTCTCCGAATTCGTGGTCGTGCTGCCGGCGATCTACGTGACGCTCGCGCTGCGCGCCGTGATGCCGCTCGTCCTGCCGGGCTCGACGATCTTCGCGCTGCTGCTGACGATCTTCGCGCTGCTTGGCTGGCCGATGGTCGCTCGCGGCGTGCGCGCGATCGTCCTCGTCGAGCGCGATCGCGAGTACGCGGTCGCGGCGCGCGCTGCGGGCGCCAGCCCTACGCGGCTGATCACTCGACACTTGCTGCCGGCAGCGAGCGGCTATCTGAGCACGCAAGCCAGTCTGCTGCTGCCGGCGTTCATCCTCGCTGAATCGACGATGTCGTACGTGGGGCTCGGCTTTCCCGACACCACGCCGACCTGGGGCACGATGCTGCAGGATGCATCGAACGTCGCCCTGCTCGGCGATGCACCGTGGGCGCTTGCGCCCGCGGCCGCGATCTTCATGGTCGTGCTCGGCGTGAACCTGCTGGTTCAGAGCACCGGCCGTGCGCCTGTACAATTGGAGCCATGACCCTTCGACACGCTCAGGGTCATCCCGAGCCTAGTCGAGGGATGAAACCTTTTGCCGGCATCTACACGCCGATCGCGACGCCGTTTCGCGACGATGGCACGGTGGATGAGCGGGCCCTCGCAGCCAACGTCAGCCGATGGATGACCACGCCGCTGACCGGGCTCGTCGTGCTCGGGTCGAACGGCGAAGCCGCATCACCTCGAGGACGAAGAAGCCGATCGCGTCGTTGACATCGTTCGGGCGGGCGTGCCTTCAGTCGCGGCCGCTGATCGCCGGAACCGGCCGCGAGTCCACGCGCGCCACGATCGCCGCGACTCGCCGCGCCGCGGCCGCGGGTGTCGACGCGGTGCTCGTTCGCACGCCCTCGTTCTTCAAGCCGCAGATGACGACGGACGCGTTCGTCCGGCACTTCACGGAAGTCGCAGACGCATCGCCCGTGCCGGTGCTCCTCTACAACGTCACGCTCTACACCGGCGTCAATCTGCTGCCCGATGCGGTCGAGCGCCTGGCCGTTCACCCGAACATCGTTGGCATCAAGGAGTCCGGATCGGACATCGGACAGATCGCCGAATACGTCGCGCGCACGCCGGACGATTTCACCGTGCTCGCCGGGTCGGCGACGACGCTCGTGCACGCGCTGTGCGCAGGATGCGACGGCGCGATTCTGGCGCTGGCGTCGCTCGCGCCGGCCGAGTGCGTGTCGCTGGCGATGCTCGTCCGCGAGACAGCGTCTCGACGAGGCCCATGCGCTGCAGCGCCGGCTGATGCCGCTGGCGCGCTCGGTGGGCTCGACCTACGGCGTGCCGGGCCTCAAAGCCGCACTAGAATTGATTGGTTATGCCGGCGGGGCACCGCGGCCGCCGCTGCGTCCGGTCGAGCTCGGAGATCGTTGACATCATTCGCCGCCAGCTGGACGCATTGCCGCTCGCGGAGGCGACAGCCTCTGCGCGGCGTTGAGCCTCGCAATCGTTGATTCCACGCACCACATCGATAACCGCATTCGTCCACACTACATATGCCTCTTCCTGCGACTGAACGTATTCTGCTCGGCCCCGGTCCGAGTCTGATTCCACCGCGCGTCATGCGCGCGCTGGCCGCCCCCGTCCTCAGCCACCTCGATCCAGACTTCGTGCCGATGCTCGACGATGTGCGTGCGTCGCTGCAGCGGGTGTTTCGCGCCGACAGCAGGGCGTTGACGATCGCGACGTCGGGCACGGGGACGTCGGCGATGGAGGCCGCGGTCGCCAACGTCGTGTCGGACGGTATGCGCGGCGTTGTGATCGTAACCGGGTATTTCGGCGATCGCCTGGCGCAGATCATCGAGCGCTACGGTGCGCGTGTGCGTCGCATCGACGTCGAGTGGGGACGCGCGGTCGATCCGCAGCGGCTGCGCGACGAGCTGTCGCGCGACGGCGCCGATGTCGTTGGCATCGTCCACGCCGAGACGTCCACCGGCGTGCGGAATCCGGTGAAGGAGCTGGCGGCGATTGCGCGCGAGAAGGGTGCGCTGACGATCGTCGATACGGTGACGTCGCTCGGTGGCCACGACGTCGATCTCGCTGGGTGGGGCGTCGACGTGGCGTATTCGTGCAGTCAGAAGTGCATCGGCGCGCCCGTCGGGTGTTGCGCCGCTGGCTGTGTCGGGCGCGGCGCGCGAGCGGCTGGTGAAGTGCCGCAGCTTCTATCTCGATCTGCGGCTGCTCGAGGACTACTGGGTCGGACGCAAGTATCACCACACGATGTCCACCTCGCTGATCTACGCGCTTCGCGAGGCGCTGCTGATGGTTGAAGAGGAAGGGCTTCCGGCACGGCAGGCGCGGCACGAGCGTCATCACCACGCGCTGGCGGCGGGTGTGGACGCGATGGGCCTGTCGCTGCTGCCGCCCGCAGAGTGAGCGGCTCTGGACGCTGAACACGATTCGCGTGCCGGCCGGTGTTGACGAGGCGGCGATCCGGAAGACGCTGCTCACGACGTACAACATCGAAGTCGGTGCGGGCCTCGGTCCGCTCGCCGGGAAGATCTGGCGCGTCGGATCTGATGGGCGCGAGCTCGACGCCGCAGACCGTTCTGCAGTTCCTGGCCGCGCTCGAAGGCGCGCTGGTCACGCATGGACACCGTGTGCCGGAAGGCGCCGGCGTCGCCGCGGCAAGCGCGGCGCTGCGCCCGGCGATGGCTGGCGCCTAGCGACACCGCGTGCGGGCGACTTTCCTGCTGCTCCTCGCGCTCGTCGCGGCCTGCGCGACCAACCCGGTCACGGGCGAGCGTGAGTTCACGCTGATGAGCGAGTCGCAGGAGATTGCCATGGGCCGTGAATCGGATGCCCAGGTGCGAGCCGAGATGGGCGTCTACAACGATCCCGAGCTGGCGAAGTACGTCAGCGACATCGGCCTCCGTCTCGCGAAGCTGTCGGAGCGGCCGAACCTGCCGTGGCAGTTCACGGTCGTCGATCAGCCGGCGATCAACGCCTTCGCCCTGCCCGGCGGCTTCATCTACATCACGCGCGGCATCCTGCCGTTTCTCGACGACGAGGCCGAGCTGGCCGGCGTGCTCGGTCATGAGATCGGCCACGTCACCGCCCGGCATTCGGTGCGGCAGTACACGCGCACGGTTGGCGGCGTCGCCGCGCTGGGCGCGCTTGGCGTGTTCGTGCCGGCCGCGCGTCCGTTCGGACAAATCTCGGAGCAGGCGCTCGGCCTGCTGTTCCTGAAGTACGGGCGCGACGACGAACTGCAGGCCGATCAGCTCGGCGCGCGATACGAGGCGTCGGCCGGCTGGGATCCGGCTGGCGTGCCGGGCATGCTGTCCACGCTCGGACTGCTCGACGAAGCCAGCTGGCGATCGCAAGGGCGTCCCGAATTGGCTGTCGACGCATCCGGATCCGCTGGCGCGCGTCGCGGAGATCAAGCCGACCGTGTCGCAGCTCAAAGCCGGGCGGTCCGACTTCGTCACCAATCGCGACGCGCTCGAACGGCGCATCGACGGCGTCATCTATGGCGACAATCCCGAGCAGGGCGTCATCCGCGGCAGCGCGTTCCTGCATCCGCCGCTGCGATTCCGCATCGACTTTCCGCCGAAGTGGGAGATCGCCAACAGCCCGCAGCAGGTGGTCGCGAAAGCGCCGGACGCGGATGTGTTCATGCTGCTGCAAGGTGTGGCCAAGCCGCAGGGACAGACGGTTCGTGACGTCGCGCTGGCCCACATGCAGGCCGCGGGATTCCGTCCGGTGTCGGGCGACCGCACGACGATCAACGGGCTCGACGCGTTTGTCGGTGTCGTACCAGGGCCAGATCGAGGGCCTCGGCGAGGTGACGAGCCGCGCCGCGCACATCGCGCACGGCGATACGTACTACCTGGTTGCCGGCCTCGTGCGCTCCGGCGGGTTTCGACAGGCCGATGGCGCCTTCACGACTGCGATTCGCTCGTTTCGTCCGTTGACGGCCGCCGAAGCCAGGCCATTCGTCCGTCACGCGTCGACTTCTACATCGTGCGCGACGGCGACACGTGGGCGTCGCTCGCCGAGCGATCGGGCGGCGCGATCAGGCCGTCCACGCTCGCGGTGATGAATCAGTCGTCGCCCGGACGCCGCAGCCGCGTGTCGGCGCGCGCATCAGGATCGTGGTGGCGGGATGACGCGCGATCTCCGCGTCGTCCGCGTGCGTCTGCGTTGGCGCCGGCGTCGGGGCCGTCGCGTTCGGTGTGCTCTCCTACGTGTATCTCACGCTGCCCGACGTGCGGCCGCTCGCCAGCGCCAATCCGACGCACGACGGCCTTCATGGAGCTGCGCGAGCGGGAAGCCGGCGGCCGCGGGCAAGCCGGTGAAACGCGTGCAGCGCTGGGTGCCGTACTCGCGCATCTCGATCAACCTGCGCAAGGCCGTGCTCGCCGCCGAGGACAGCGCCTTCTTCGATCACGAGGGCATCGACGTCGCCGAGATCAAGAAGTCGATCCAGACGAGCATCGAGAAGGGCGAATCGCTGCGCGGCGCCAGCACGATCACGCAGCAGCTCGCCAAGAATCTGTATCTGTCGCCGTCGCGCGATCCGCTGCGCAAGGTCAAGGAGCTGATGATCACGTGGCGGCTCGAGACGGCGCTGTCGAAGGCGCGCATCTTCGAGATCTACCTGAACGTGATCGAGTGGGGCGATCTCGTCTGGGGCGCCGAAGCCGCGGCGCGCACCTACTTCGGCGTGCCGGCCTCGGCGCTGTCGCGCGAACAGGCGGCACTGCTCGCCGGTGCGATCATCAATCCCGCGCGCTCTACAGTCCCGCCAATCCACGCGGACGGCTGCTGCGCCGTCAGCAGATCATCCTGGCGCGCATGCCGGGTACGAACCGCCTGTCCCGGTCCCGGTCGCCGATGCCCGTCGCGATGCCTGAGCCGCCCGCCGATGAGGTGCCGCCGCCAGCCGCCGAGCCGGCGAGCCCGACCGTCATCGAAGGCAGCGAGGGCGATCGTCCTGCCGAGCCCGCCCGCCGCCCGTCGAACCGCCAGTGTGAGCAACGCCGTGCAGCCGCGTGCTAAAGTTTCGGCGGATCGCGCCGAGATCCTGATGACACGGGATGATCAACTATACGGAGCGCATCGGCCAGCTCATGGCCGATATCGTGGCGCGCGTACCCACGTTGTCTTTCCTCGACATGTCACGCGTCCTCGTCTTCGCCCGCGCCGGTCGGAGCGACGCCGAGGGCCCCTACGCCACCTGCCACTGTCGTCTCCCTGCCACCGAGCGAGCCCGGCTATTACTACTGGCGCGACCGCCGTACCGGCGCGCTGACCCGCCGATCCGAGTGGTTCATCACCAAATCGCCAACCGTCACGCTCGGCGACACGCCGATCGACTACATGGTGTCGTTCTCGCTGCCGCGCTTCTGCGATCAGGCCTCGACGAGCTCGCGGAAGCAGACGCATTACGCCGGCTACGCGCCGTGGATCACCAAGCTCGACACGATCGTGCACGAGCTCTACCACATCGATCCCGAACGGCCAGGCATTCGCCGGATGGAACGCGCCGACGGGACGTGCTCGGCGAACTGCCACGGTCAGCGGTTCTTCGAAGACGTCGTCGCAGATGGTGAAGCTCTACCTCGGACACCAATCCCGATCCGTACATGTACGACTTCCTGAAGTGCAACTTCGCGGAGCTCACCGAGCGAGTACGGTGGTGTGGCCGGCACCGCATTCCGCGCGTTCCCGTCGTATCCGCAGCGGTTCACCGAAGTGATCGATCCGCAGCCGCGCGTGCGCCGGACACGACGACTGTCGTGTCGAGCCGCTGAAGCTGACGCGCACGGTGACGACCTTCACCGAGCGTGATCTCACGGTGCGCGAATTCCTGCCGCACACGTCGCGTGTGCTCCTGCGCGAGCGCGCGTTCCGCGCGGCGTAGCGGTCCCGAACCCGCGGCGATGGTGTCTTAACAGGCTGAGGCACCATGTCACACTGGCGGACAGCTGCCGTCGTCCTGACCACCCTGACGGTCGCAGGGTGCGAGTGGCTGCCGCGAGAACCCGAAGTGATCTACCTCGTTCGCGAGAGCTATCACGGCTGGATCTGCGTGGACTACGAGGTGAAGAGCGCGGCGCCGCTTCCGCGCGAGGGCAAGGCGGTGGTCGTGCGGCCCGGGCGTGCCGAAATCATCGAGACGTCGGACCCGGTTCCGGGCTTTCTGTTCAGTGAAACATGGGTCGAGGACGCGAAGGGGCGACGTTCACGACCAACAGCCGTCGGCACAGGACACACGGTGGCGACGACTGGCCCGAACGAGCTGCATCAGCGCGTCTGTCATTTCGTCGGGACCATCGATCAGCACGATGCGGCCGGCAATCCTCCCGGCTTCGATGACAGGAGTGTTCGCCCGTTCGTCCCGTGCCGGCATCCCGAACGGGCTGCCGACAGTCACAGGCCGGTTGCCGGCACCGCTCATTCGCCGCTGGCTCGCCGGTGATCTGGAAGTGCTCGGCGGCACGTCATTGTTCACGGAAATCACCGAAGCAGGGCTCGAGTACGACGCACCAGACTCTGCGTGCGACAACTACCGGGTCGTGTTGCGCGCCGACGGCACCGCATCGAGATTCGGTGCGCGGTGCAGAGGCCTCTTCCCCTTGCAGGCTGTCACCGGCTGCGAGGCAAAGCACGGCTGGGTGTACGTGCAGGACTTCGCGCGCCTGGCGCTCATCGTCGAGCAGTCGTCGTATTTTTCCCTGAAGCCGGAGTACCTCCGGAGCGTCACTCATTCCGCATTCGAGATCACTCACGTGACGCGGCATGGCAAGACGCACCGGGTCAGCGACTACGCATCGGCTGGACCGCAGGAGCTGTGGGCTATCCGCCGGGCTATTTCAGGCGTGGTGAACCGGGTTCACTGGCAGGAGACGAGAATCCAGCCGGCATGTCCGTGATCCGCCTGGCACCGAGCCAGCGGTCCGCCCAGTACTCGGTCTTCGTGTAGCTCTCGACGCGCACGACACCGCGCGAGCTTGGCGCGTGCACGAACTCGCCGCCGCCGAGCGCGATGCCGACGTGCGACGGTCCCTTGCTCACCGTTTCGAAGAACACCAGATCGCCGGCGCGTACCTCGTCGTCGTCGACCTTGTCGCCGAGCTCGTACTGCTCGCGCGTCTCGCGCGGCAGCGCCGTGCCGTGCTGCGCGAACACCCATTGGACGAGGCCGCTGCAATCGAATCCCCGAGACGGCTCGCTGCCGCCGTTCCGATACTGCGTGCCCCTGAGCGCGAGCGCTGTCGCGATGACCTCCGACGCGACTGCGAATGGCTCGGGCCGGGCTGGGCGCGGGCTTGGCTCCGGCGTGTCGTGGGGGAGCCGGCGCGCCCGGAAACGGACGGGGCGTCGCGCCGCGGCTGGCGCATCCGGCGACGGCCATCGTCATCAGGAGCGCGGCGACGGCCGTCGTGCGGTCGAGGTACCGCGGTGTCACAACGCTATTGTATCGGCGTAACCCTAGTGTTGCTTAGGGTTTATCCTGTCTGAACCTTGACAGCCCGGCTGAGCGTCCGGCATCATTGATCACAGTATGGAGCAGGCGCTCCTTCTGAACGCGTCGTACGAGCCTCTCAAGGTCGTTCACTGGCAGAAGGCGATCACGCTCTGGTGCCAGGGGAAGGTCGAGGTGATCGCGGTCCACGACCGCGAGATAAGGGCGGTGTCTTTCACCTTCAAGCTGCCCTCCGTCATCCGCCTCCTCCGGTTCGTCAGAATCAAGCGTCAGTTCGACTACGTCCCGTTCTCGCGGGCGAACATCTACGCACGTGACGACCACACGTGTCAGTACTGCCACGAGAAGTTGCCGACCTCGGAGCTGACCTTCGACCACGTGGTCCCGGTCGCCCACGGCGGACGCAAGGACTGGGAGAACATCGTCACCTGCTGCGTCGGCTGCAACCGGCAGGAAGGGTGGCCGTACGCCGGCTGAGGCAGGCATGCGACTGCTGAGGCCGCCGCGACGGCCAGACTCTGTCCCGGCGATCCGCATCACCATTGGTGTGGATACGGCGCCTGAGAGCTGGCGAGATTATCTCTACTGGAACATGGAACTCGACGAAAGCTGAGCGACGTTGTAACGTCAGCTTCGTTGGCAGTCCGCCCCACCATTTCCTCGGTTGCTCCACTTCGCGCGGTCGAAGGCGGACGCGTCACCCTTCGAGGCGACGGATTCCCGGTCGACAAGCTGCCTGACATCACCGTCGGCGATCAGCCGGCGCGCGTGCTCTTTGCCTCGAGCGCGCGCATCGTGATCGCGCTGCCGTCCGATCTGGAGGGCGGCGCCAAACCGATTCGCGTCGAAGACGTCGACGGCGAGACCGTCTACGTATCGGTCGGCGGCTCGTGGGCGACTGGTCTGCACCAGGTGGACAATCCGGTCTTCGATCTCCGACGGCAATCTCTTCGTCACGTATAGCGGCTCGCGCGGACAGGAAGCGCCGGTCTCGATCTTTCGCGTGACACGAGCCGGCACGCGCGAGCCGTACGTCTCGGGCATCGTCAACCCCACCTCGATGACGATCGGACCCGATGGCCGGCTGTATGTCTCGAGCCGGTTCGAAGGTGCGGTGTATCGCGTGAACGGCGACGGCACGCACGAGCGCATTGCGACCGACCTCGGCGTCGCGTGCGGGCTGGCGTTCGATGCCGACGGGATTCTGTATGTCGGCGATCGGTCGGGGACGATCTTCCGCGTCAAGGACGGCACGGCCGAGGCGTTCGCGACGCTGCCGCCGAGCGTGGCCGCATTTCATCTGGCCATCAGTCCTTCCGGTGAGCTCTTCGTCAGCGCGCCGACGCTGGCTTCATACGACCACGTCTATCGCATCGACCGGCACGGCGGCGTTCGCTCGCTGCTCACGCCGTTCGGCCGGCCGCAGGGGCTGGCGTTCTCTCCGGACGAAGGCGTCCTGCACGTCGTCGATGCGCTGGCCGGCGGCAGCGGACTGTACCGGCTGCCCGATCTCGACGGCGAGCCCGAGCTGGTCGCGACCGGTACCGGCTTTGTCGGCGTCGCGTTCGGTCCTGACGGCGAGCTCGCCGTCGCGTCGAACGAGACAGCCTACCGGTTCGACGTGATTTAATTCCGACGAACATGTCCCAGCTCTTTGCCCGAAAACCCATCGACGCGCTTCAGCCTGTTGACGATGGCCATTCGCTGAAGCGGGTATTGGGCGCCGGCGACCTCGTGATGCTCGCGATCGGCGCGGTGATTGGCGCCGGGATCTTCTCGTCGATCGGCACCGCGGCGGCGGGTGAAGTACGGCCCGATGGCGAGATCGTGCGCGCCGCAGCCGGTCCCGCACTCATCGTGTCGTTCGTCCTGCTCGGCGCGGTGTGCGCGCTGGCCGCGCTCTGCTACGCCGAGCTGGCGTCGATGATTCCGCAGGCGGGCAGCGCCTACGCGTATTCGTACGCGACGCTCGGTGAACTGGTCGCCTGGATCATCGGCTGGGATCTGATCCTCGAGTACGCCGTCGGCAACATCGCGGTTGCCGTGGCGTGGGGTGGCTACTTCAATTCGCTGCTCACCGGCGTTGGCATCAACCTGCCGGGATGGCTGACGCACGGCTATCGCGCCGTCTCGCTCAGTTCCGATCCTGCGGTGCAGGCACTGATGGACACGGCGCCGCGGCTCGCCGGCATTCCGATTCTCGTCAACATCCCGGCATTCGCGATCGTGATGGTGATCACGTGGATTCTCCTGCTCGGCGTCAGGGAGAGCTCACGCGCCAACAACATCATGGTGGTGATCAAGCTTCTGGTGCTCGGGTTCTTCGTCGTGGTCGGGGCGATGTACATCGACCCGGCGAACTATGTGCCGTTCGCGCCGAATGGATGGCGGGGCATCCATCAAGGCGCGGCGATCGTGTTCTTCGCGTATATCGGCTTCGACGCGATCTCGACGGCTGCCGAAGAGACGCGCAATCCGCAGCGCAACCTCCCAATCGGGATTCTCGTCGGGCTGGCGATCTGCACGGTCATCTACGTCATCGTCGGTGTGGTGGCGACCGGGCTTGTCCCGTACACCGAACTGCGTGCGGCGGATCCGCTGGCCAAGGCGCTCGACGTGGCTGGCCTGAAGACGGCGGGATGGATCGTCTCGTTTGGCGCGGTGATCTCTCTGACCGCGGTGCTGCTGGTGTTTCAATACGGCCAGCCACGCATCTTCTTTGCGATGGCCCGCGACGGACTGCTGCCGGCGTGGGCGGCCAAGGTCAGCAAACGCCGGCGCGTGCCACACATTACGACGGTGGTCACCGGACTCGCCGTCGGCATCGGCGCGCTGTTCGCCGACGAGAACGAGATCTACGACCTGACCAACATCGGCACGCTGTCGGCGTTTGCGATTGTCTGCATCGGCGTGCTCGTGCTCCGCTACATCGATCCGTCGCGGCCGCGTCCGTTCCGCGTCCCGTTCGTGTGGCCGGTCACGATGCTCGGCACGTTTGCCTGCCTGTATACGATGTGGGGTCTGCCGCGCACGGCGTGGGAGCGCTTCGGGATCTGGCTCGCGATTGGCGCCGTGATCTATGTCGTCTACGGATACCGCCACTCGCGTCTACGACGCGCAGCTCCGGCCGGATAGGCTGAAGCCTCTCTACGTGTGGCCACATTGAGGCGGCGCGGACGGTGCTCGCGCCGCAAGCTCCTCGGGAATCCAGACGACGACATCGCTTCCGTCCAGTTGCCACGTGCGCTCGACGAAGCGGCGCGCGCGAAGGTCGTCTGCCAGTCTGGGCCACTCTTCGACGAATGCCGCCGATCCTTCGAGCATGACCGCCATCGACAGCGTCTCTCGTGCGAGTTGCGCCGCGGCGCGTTCCACGTCGCGCGGATGTGTGTTGTATCCAGGAATCCACGAGGGAACTCCGCCGGCAAATGGACGTCCCGCGAGTACCGGAATCTCGGGCCCGAAGCCGCTGACCAGCACGCGTGACGCGGCTGGTGTGCACGACGCGAGATAGCGAATGAGCGGCAGACGTTCGCGATTGGGGATGGCCTCTGGGGCGGCCGTTTGCAGCATCGTCGACACAGCGGCAAACCGTCGCGCTACCTTGCCCGGCGTGGGCACTCCATAGTCCTGCGACGTGAGCCTCGAGCCCACGAACACGACGACGATGATCAAACCGATCGCTGCGGTTGCGCGGAGCACGCGCGTGGGGATGGTGCGGCCGGCGATCCAGGCCACCAGGACGGCCGTGAGGCCGATGACGTCAGGCAGGCGCACGGCAGTGACGTCGCGTAGAAGCACGAGGTTGGCGATGAGAGCCATCGCAGCTGTGAAGACCACCTGTGCGAACGGTAGACGATCGTCCGAGCGCCGCGCGAGCACGACCGCGATCAGCGGAATCACCATGATCGCCGCGAACAGCACTTGGGCGTTGGCCGGCCACGTCACGGTGCGCTGCGCTTCGGTCGCCGCGAATCGGAACGCCGCCCCGATGTAGTCGAGAAGACCGCTGGTCCATTGCACGTAGACGAACCACGGCAACAGCATGGCCAGCGTGACGACGAGGTAGAGCGTTGCCAGCCGCGTCGCCGGCGCGCGTTCATGGCAGAGCGCGAGCAGCACGAGCGTTGGGGCGGCTACATAGACGACGAAGTCGTGGCGCCAGAGGAAGGCGATGGCGGTCCATGCCGCGAGCGCGATGAGCCGCGCGGTCGACGGCGAATCGGCATATCGCCAGCCGAGTCCCACAGCGGCAAGGGGGATGAGGATCTTGCCGGCGTTATACAGCCGCGGCGTAGCCGCGACTTCGACCGCTACGGCGGCTGCGGCGATAAGCAGGCTGGCGGAGGCGCGGGCAGCGAGGAGGTAGGTCAGCGACGCAGCCAGCGACAACATCGTGATCCGCGACGATGACGTCAGTCCGCAGCGTCGCGCCAAGCAGCCCTGCGGTGCCGGCGGAGAGCAGATAGGCAAGCGGCTGCCCGGGGTCAACGAAATCGCGTACCGGCCAGTTGCCGTGCAGGACCTGGTGCGCGCGCGCCAGCGCGACGAAGTGGTCGTTCTCGAGCGCGTCCATCGACAACCAGCGAAACGCCCAGACCACGATGAAAAGCAATGCCGCGCCGCCTGCGGCGAGCGCGTGGAAACTGGCGGACGGCCGGCGCTGCGACATGGCGCGCCTATTATCGATGCCCGCTCACACGATCACCCGCCGCGGTGAGGCTGGGCTTGATTGTGCGGGCCCGGTGCGGTTGATATCATGGTGGTTTCGAGTCATCGGAAAATTCCTGACTGTCGGGTATGGCGCACGATTGGATCGCGGTGCGCGGCGCCCGCGTTCACAACCTCAAGAACATCGACGTCGATCTGCCCCGGGATCAGCTGGTGGTCATCACCGGCCTGTCCGGGTCCGGCAAGTCGTCGCTGGCCTTCGACACGATCTACGCGGAAGGGCAGCGCCGCTACGTCGAGTCGCTGTCGGCCTACGCCCGCCAGTTCCTCGAGCAGATGGAGAAGCCGGACGTCGATCTGATCGACGGCCTGTCGCCCGCCATCTCGATCGAGCAGAAGACCACCGGATCGAATCCGCGCTCCACGGTCGGCACCGTCACCGAGATCTACGACTACCTGCGGCTGCTGTTTGCCAACATCGGCACGCCGCACTGCTACAACTGCGGCCGCGAGATCGCGTCGCAGTCGCTCGAGCGGATTCTCGACCTGGTGATGCTCTATCCGACCGACGCCCGCATCAACGTGCTGGCGCCGATCGTCCGCGGGCGCAAGGGCGAGTTCAAGAAGGAGCTGCAGGCGCTGCGGCAGCGCGGCTTCACGAAGGCGCGCATCGACGGCCAGTTCCGATCGCTCGAAGAGGACATCAAGCTCGATCGGCGCCGGAATCACAACATCGACATCGTCGTCGATCGGCTGATCGTGAAGTCGGGCATCGAGCGCCGGCTCTCGGAATCGCTCGAGGTCGCGCTCAACCTCGCCGACGACATCGTCGTCGTCAACACCTTCGAGGGTGGCGACCAGCTGTTCTCGCGGCGGCTGGCCTGTGTCAGCTGCGGCATCTCGATGCCGGAGATGACGCCGCGCGCGTTCTCGTTCAACTCGCCGCACGGCGCCTGCCCCGACTGTCAGGGACTCGGCGCGACCTACGACTTCGACCCGCACCTCGTCGTGCCCGACGAGTCGCTGTCGCTGCTCGGCGGTGCGATCGCGCCGTGGGCGCGCGGCGATCGCAAGCTGGTGCGCGAAGCGGTGATGACGCTGGCCAAGACCTACGGCATCGATCCGGAGGCGCCGTTCGCGAAGCTCCCGAAGAAGCATCGCGATCTGGTGCTCTACGGGCCGGCCGGAGCGGCGAAGGCGGCCAAGGCCGCGCCGAAGGAAGGGAAGCCGGCGGTCGAGGAGGACGAGGACGATTCGGACGATCAGGAGTTCGAGCTGCCGAAGCGGCGGTCGAACGGCCGGGAAGCGAAGCGTTCCCGATCCATTCGGCAAGGGATTCGAAGGTGTCATTCCGAATCTGCGCCGCCGGTACGAAGAGGGTTCGTGGACGGTGCAGGAGGATCTCGAGCCGTATCGCACGCTGCGCGAGTGCCCGGCCTGCCACGGTCTGCGCCTCAAGCCGCAGAGCCTGGCGGTGAAGGTCAAGGGACCGCGGCATCGCCGACTACGTCAACCTGCCGATCAGCGAGGCGCTCGAGGTGTTCGACGGCGTTCGAGCTCACCGAGCGCGAGGCGATGATTGCCAGCCGCGTGCTGCGCGAGATTCGCGAGCGTCTGCGCTTTCTCTACGACGTCGGCGTGGGATATCTCACGCTGAACCGCAGTGCCGCGACGCTGTCCGGTGGCGAGGGCCAGCGCATCCGGCTGGCGACGCAGATCGGCGCGAACCTCACCGGCGTCCTCTACGTGCTCGACGAGCCGTCGATCGGCCTGCATCAGCGCGACAACCGCAAGCTGCTGGCGACGCTGACGCGACTGCGCGATCTCGGCAACACCGTCGTGGTGGTCGAGCACGACGAGGAAACGATTCGCACCGCCGACTACGTGATCGATCTCGGTCCCGGCGCCGGCGAGCTCGGCGGCCACGTGATCTTCCAGGGTGAGCCCGCACAGCTGCTGCAGGACGGCCATGGGTCGCTGACCGGCGCGTATCTGCGCGGCGAGCGTTCGATTCCGACGCCGGCGACGCGGCGTCCGTCATCGAAGGGCGAGATCGTCATCCGCGGCGCGCGCGCGAACAACCTGAAGAACATCGACGTGTCGATTCCGCTCGGCACGCTCACCGCGGTCACCGGCGTGAGCGGCTCGGGCAAATCGACGCTGGTCAACGACATCCTGTATCGCTCGCTGGCCAAGTCGATCTATCGCGCCGCCGCCGAGCCCGGCGCGCACGAGCGCATCGACGGCGTCGCCCTGATCGACAAGGTGATCGAGATCGATCAGTCGCCGATCGGCCGCACGCCGCGCTCGAACCCGGCGACCTACACCGGCATGTTCACGTTCATCCGCGAGCTGTTCGCGATGATGCCGGACGCCAAGGCGCGCGGCTTCAAGCCAGGGCGCTTCTCGTTCAACGTCAAGGGCGGACGCTGCGAAGCCTGTCAGGGCGACGGCGTGATCGCCATCGAGATGCACTTCCTGCCCGACGTCTACGTCGACGTGCGAGCAGTGCAAAGGGCGGCGCTACAACCGCGAGACGCTCGAGATTCAGTATCGCGGCAAGTCGATCGCCGAAGTGCTGGACCTGACCGTCGATCAGGCGCTGCCGCTGCTCGAGAACTTTCCGCCGATCGCCAACAAGCTGCGCACGCTGCAGGACGTCGGCCTCGGATACATCGAGCTGGGGCAGTCGGCGACACGCTGAGCGGCGGCGAGGCGCAGCGCGTCAAGCTGGCGCGCGAGCTCTCGCGACGGAGCACCGGGCGCACGCTGTACATCCTCGACGAGCCGACGACCGGTCTCCACTTCGAGGACACGCGCAAGCTGCTCGACGTGCTCAACAAGCTGGTCGACCAGGGCAACACGGTCGTCGTCATCGAGCACAACCTCGACGTCATCAGGTGCGCCGACTTCGTGATCGATCTCGGTCCCGAAGGCGGCGGCGGTGGCGGCCGCGTCGTCGTCAGCGGATCGCCGGAGGTCGTCGCGGCGCATCGGACGTCGGCGACCGCCCAGTTCCTGCGACCGCTGCTTCATGCAGTCCACGTCCTAGCCTGTGGCCCAATTCGCCACATGATTGCCCACGCATTTCGTGTGGTCTTCCCGCCACTTTCTTCTACCTGCGTCTGGACGATCGCTCGCGCGACGCCTGTGAAGGTTAAAGCTATGATTCACTGAGCAGTTAGCTTCGAAAAATCGCCAGCAAATCTGCCTCTTGGCACCGGGCTTGCTCATTGGACCTTATCTCCCGGAAGGCCTAGAGAGCCTGATGAGCGCACAACGGACACTGAAGCGACCCACATCCTGCGCGGGAATTGGTCTGCATTCGGGTCGAAAGGTGACCCTCTCGCTCAAGCCGGCAGCCGCCGGTTCCGGCATTCGCTTTCCGGCGCTCCGACCTCGGTGGTCTCGAGGTCCCGGCCGCCGTCAATCACGTCGGCGCCATCAACTACGCCACCGGATTGATGCGCGATGCGGTGCGCGTGGACACCGTCGAGCACCTGCTCGCGGCGCTGGTCAGCCTCGGGATCGACAACGTCGTCGTCGAGCTCAATTCGCCCGAAGTGCCGATCATGGACGGCAGCGCGGCGCCGTTCGTCTATCTGATTCAGGAAGCCGGCGTCCGGTCGCTCGAGGCGCCGCGGCGCTTCCTGAAGGTGCGCCGTCCGATTTCGCTGACGCGCGGCGACAAGCGCATCGCGCTGTATCCGTCGGATCATTTCAAGGTCACCTACAGCATCGCGTTCGATCATCCGCTGCTGCGGCACCAGTCGCGCACGATCCGTCTGACCGGCGATTCGTTCGTGGACGAGATCGCGCCGGCGCGCACCTTCACCTTCCTGAAGGAAGTGGAGATGCTGCGTCAGCAGGGTCTGGCGCTCGGCGGCTCGCTCGAGAACGCCGTCGTCATCGGCGACACCGGTGTGCTGAACAACGCGCTGCGGTTCGACGATGAGTTCGTGCGGCACAAGATTCTGGACGTGATTGGCGACATGGCGCTCGTCGGGCACCCGATCATCGGCCACCTCGTCGCGCACCGGGGCGGGCACGCGCTGCACACGGCGTTTGCCGCCCAGGTGCTCGAAGAGCGCGACGCGTGGACGCTGGTGGAGAGTGCCGCGGAGCCGGCCACTGGCGACGCGACGGGTCCGGTGCACGTGCCGGGCATCGCGCGGGCTCAGTAAAAGGCTGTCCGTCGGCGGGTTCGTAGAGGCGGGTCTTTAGACCCGCCTTTCGTGCGTTCCGTGCACGAGCCTCGACGCACGGACGCGGTCGGTTCCATGCGCGTGCGCTGTAGACGCGTTATTTCGTGAGCTTCCTCATGTAGGCCTCGAGCTTGTCGTTCTCGTACTTCACCGTATTGAGGAACAGGCTCTCCAGCAGGTAGGCCTTTCGATCCGATTCATCCATCTGCTCGATCAGGTGGGTGATCTCCCGCATCATGTCCTCGAACGAGCGTTCCAGCTCGCGCTTGGCGGTGACCTCGCGATAGAGCGTTTCCATGATGGCGAGCAGGTCGCCATCGAGCGGAATCTCGGCGCCGGTCGTCGTCTTGATCGTGCGCATGATCAGGCCCCGAAGCTCTTGATCGCCGACGCCTCGTCGGCGTGGATTTCCAGGAAGTTCTGCGCGCCGGTCATCGACAGCATCGTCTCCACCCGCTTCTGCACGCCGGAGAGCTTCAGCGTTCCGCCGGCCGCGCTCGCCTGCCGATACAGATCCATGAGACAGCCGATCGTCGCGCTGTCCACGTAGGTGACCGTCGACAGGTCGAGCAGCAGCTTGCGATCGCCGCCGCCGATCAGCGAGGTCACGGTGTTGGCGAACTCCGAGAGGATCGGGTACATCAGGCGGGTCTCGTTCACCCGGACGATGGACACGTCCTGGTTGCGGTCGGTCGTCAGATTCATCCTGATACTCCGGTTCTCGGAATGGCGTCCTGCTGATCGCGCAGCTTCTGGATCTGGCGCGCCAGCTCGGTGCGGCCGCGTTGATGCGCGACTTGACGGTGCCTTCCGGCAGATGCAGCTTGTCGGCGATCTCCTGGTAGGTCAGCTCCTGGATGTCGCGCAGCATCACCGCGGTGCGCAGCGTCGGCGCCAGCTTGTCGAGCGCCTGGCGCAGCAGCCGCACGCGATCGCGCTGTTCGAGCTGCGTGTCGGCGCGCGGGTCGGGCGACACCGGCGCGAAGTCCGCCGGATCGACGTCGCGGTTGATCGTCTCGCGCTCCTTGCGGACCGCTGCGATAGTGATCGATGCAGAGATTGCGGCTGACGCTGATCAGCCAGGTCTGGAAGTTGGCGCGGCGGTCGAACGTGTCGAGCGACTTGTACAGCTTGAGGAAGACGTCCTGCGTCAGATCTTCCGCCTGGTCGTGCCGGCCGACGAACTTGTACGCGACGTTGAAGACCTTGCGGCGGTACATCCGGACGATCGATTCCCACGCCGCCTGATCGCCGTTCAGGCAGCGCTCGATGATCTCGTCGGTGGCCGGAGGCGGCGCGGACGAAGCGTCAGCGGACATGTGCGATGTGATGTCCGGGAAGATGCCGGGCGGGACGTGCGCGGAGGAGTGACGAGAATGCGCGCATGATAACATGCGAACGCTCGTGTACCTACCGTTCCAAGCCTCCGCGCAGGGTCTCCTCTGCGACGGCGTCAGCGTGCAATCCATCGTCGAGCGCGTCGGGCACGCCCGTCTACGTCTACAGTGCGCAGGCGATCCGGGACGCGTATCGGCGATCGACACCGCCTTCGCCGACTACCCGCATGCGATCCACTACGCGCTGAAAGCGAACTCGACGCTGGCGCATCGTGCGCCTGCTGCGCTCGCTGGGCAGCCGCGCCGACGCCAACTCGGGCGGCGAGATCGCCGGTCGCGCTGCGCGCCGGATTCGAGCCGAAGGACATCGTCTTCACCGGTGTCGGCAAGACGCGCGACGAGCTCGAGATGCGCGATCGCCAAGGGCGTCGGCACGATCAACGCCGAGTCGGCCGGCGAGCTCGATCGCATCGCGGAGCTGGCGCGGGGCATGGGCCGCGTGGCGCGCGTCGCGCTGCGCGTCAACCCCGACATCGACGCGCAGACGCACGCCAACATCTCGACCGGGCTCAAGAGCAACAAGTTCGGCGTGCCGCTGCAGGACGCGCGCGCGATCTACCGCGAGCGCCGCGCGGCTCGCGGGCCTGCAGTTCGTCGGCGTGCACATCCACATCGGATCGCAGATCACGACGGCGGAGCCGCTGCGGCGCGCCGCGGACGCGCTCGTCTCCCTGGCGATGGAGCTGACCGAGGACGGCTTCAGCTCGAGCACGTGGACCTCGGCGGCGGTCTCGGCATCGCCTACGAAGGCCGGCCGATGATCACGCCGGACGAGTACGCGGCCGCGGTCGCTGCCGGAGTTGCAGCGGCTCGGCGTGCCGGTCGTGCTCGAGCCCGGACGCGCGATCGTCGGTCACTCCGGCGCGCTCGTCTCGCGCGTCGTCGACACCAAGCGGTATCCCGACGGCCGGCAGTTCGCGGTGCTCGATGCCGGCATGACCGAGCTGATGCGGCCGGCGCTCTACGGCTCGTTCCATCGCATCGTCCCGGTGCCGCCGCGCGACGGGCCAGGAGACGCCGTGGGACATCGTCGGGCCGATCTGCGAGAGCAGCGACGTCTTCGGCGCGATCGCGTGCTGCCGCGAGCTGCGCGTCGACGACGTGGTGGCGCTGCTCGACACCGGCGCCTACGGCGCGGTCATGGCCTCCAACTACAATCGCCGCTTCCTGGCGCCGGAAGTGCTCGTCGACGAGACGCAGTGGACGGTGATCCGGCGTCGCCAGACCCTCGACGACGTGCTGGCGCTCGAGACGTGACGGCTCGACCGTCGGATGCGCGGACTGCTCATCGCCTTCGAAGGCCTCGATCAGAGCGGCAAGCAGACGCAGGCCGAGCTGCTGCGCGATCGGCTGACGCCGGCGGGCCGGCACGTCCGGCTGCTGTCGTTTCCCGACTACGAGACGCCGATCGGCGAGGAGATCGAGCGCGCGCTGCGCGGCGCGCGCGACTACGCCGCCGGACGTGATGCAGCTGCTCTACGTCGCCAACCGCTACGAGTGGAAGACGCGAGATCGAGCAGCGAGCGCGAACGACGGCACGATCCTCATCTGCGATCGCTATCTGGCGTCGAGCGTCGCCTACGGCGAGGCGCAGGGGCTCGACGCGGCGTGGCTGCTCGAGATCCAGCGCTATCTGCCGCAGCCCGACCTCACCTTCCTGCTCGACATCGCACCCGAGGTGTCGGCGCGGCGCAAGACCGCCGATCGCGACCGTACGAGCGCGATCTGGCGCTGCTCGGTCGCGTCCGCGACAGCTACCTCCGGCAGGCCGCGCAACGGCTGGGTGCGTCTCAGCGCCGACCGCGATCGTGCGAGGTCGCGGCGGACGTCTGGGCCGCTGTCGACAGACGTTTGTAGGGCGGGTCTGTCCGCGCACGGGTCTAGAGCAGACCCGCCTACGGCGTGATTTGAGAACGGGGTGCGCTCCGCCGCCTTAGCGCCTCATCGAGGAAGTTCCACGTCGTCAGGCCGTCATCGCTTTCCGGTTCGAGCAGATAGAAGACCAGACGCCCGAGCGGTTGCTTCGTGCGAACGACCAGCGATCCCGCCGGCACATCGATGTCGCGCCGTTCGAATCTGCCCTCGACTGACGTCGCGCGATGACCCTGGAAGGCCTGCTCGGCGTGACGGACCTGCGTGAGTACGAACTGCTCGACGGTCCGGCGCGATGCCTTCTCGATCCTCTCGACCTGAATGCCGTGCTCGCGCAGCTTGCGCTCGACGATGTCGTGCAGCCCGTTGGCTGATGCGGGGACGATGTATTCGGCAGGCACGCGCCGCGTGACGCCGTCGAGACGAAACGGTCGTAGACGGTCATGCTCGTCGGGATCGCCGTCGATCTCGATCATGGTCCGCATGCCTTGCCCGATCGTGGATTGACCTTGCTGTCGATCGCGCCGACGAGCACGTCGACGGGCCTGGGCAGCGCCTGCAGTCGCGACGCGACGCCCTGCTCTCGTGGCGTGCCGCCGGCGACCCATTCGGCATCGCGCCGTCGATGTCAGCGAGCGAATCGCGTCGCCGTGTGCCGCCACGAACCGCATGATCTCCTCGACGAACGCCTCGGTCGCCTTCACGCGCCGCTCGAAGTCGAGATAGCTGTACGCCTCGGACAGAATCGCAATCCGGTTGCGAATGCCGACGTAGTTGTTGCCGAAGCGCGGCCGCGCGTCGAAGGTCCGCCAGACCTTCTGCCGCGTGTCGTCCGGCGTCGAATCCTTCGAGCTCGTCGTCCATCGCGACCCGGCGGTGGCAAAGTTGCCGTAGTCATAGGTGCGGAAGCCGTGACGGGCGTGCATCGCCTCGCGAACGGTCGGTCAGCAGCTGGTCGCGCGTGAATGCGGCGATTCGCGGGTCGGTGTTCGGATTGAGCGGCAGGCGCGTAGGTCAGGTGATAGCCGTGATACGACCCGTTGGTCGTGTGGAGGTCGACGACGACGTCGGGATCCCAGCGCGTGAACAACGCCACCAGCGCACGCGCCTCCGACGACTCGAGCTTCATGAAGTCGCGATTGAGATCGAGACCGTTCGCGTTCTCGCGCGTGCCGACGCCGCCGATCGGGCCGTTCTGCTCAGACGCGATTGTCCAGGCTGATCTTCTCGTTGCCGTCGGCGTTGTAGATCGGCGCGAACAGCCAGACCGCCGAACGCAGCAGCGGCTGCAGATCGCCGAGCGTCAGGCGTCGTGCCAGATGCAGCACGGCCTCCTTGCCCTCGACCTCGCCGGCGTGGATGTTGGCCATCACGAGGACGACCGGCAGACGAGACGACCGCGGCGGCGGTGCATGGCGCCGGCGGATCGCCGACGACGAGCAGCGGCAGGTCGCGGCCCTCCTCCGATCGTCCGAACATCTCGACGCGAACTCTCGACGTCTGTCGTGCGAGGGCGTCGATGAACGCGCGGACCTCGTCGTAGCGGCTCGTCTCTTCGTAAGCGCTCTGCTCGGCGCGGGTCTGTGGTGTCGCAGTGGTCATGGCGGGTTCGAGTCCGGCAGCCGCTCGTCAGACCAATGCAGAGAGCGAGCGACGGGAACTGTGTAGCGGGCACTCATCGTGTGCCTGTCATTGTGCACTGGGTCGAGGGTCCGGCTGAAGCCAGACACTACGGTGAGTGAATGTCGGCGCGCGCGACCGTCAGCGCGCGGACCTCTTGCGCGCCCGCATCCTTGAGGACGTGGGCGCAGGCGTCGAGCGTCGCCCCGGTCGTCCGCACATCGTCCACGAGCACGACGACGCGGCCGGCGATCATCGACTGAATCACGCGGCGCGCAGGAACGGTGACAGTGCAGAACGCGCCGCGCACATTCCTGTCGGCGCGCACCGGCGGGAAGACCGGTCTGCGGCGGCGTCATTCGGCGTCGCCACAGCGCGTGTACCACAGGAATCGGTCAACGCCGCCGCGAGATCGGCGGCCTGATTGAAGCCGCGATGCAGCCGGCGCCAGGGATGCAGCGGCACCGGCACCGCACACGAGGCCTCGTCCAGCAGATCGCGCGCCGGCGTCGCGCAGGAGTGCGCCGAGCGGCGAGGCCAGCGTGCGGCGTCCGTCG
This sequence comes from uncultured Acidobacteriota bacterium, assembly GCA_963728305.1. GTDB lineage: Bacteria > Acidobacteriota > Vicinamibacteria > Vicinamibacterales > UBA2999 > Gp6-AA40. Next base: position 142,268 of record CAVSKE010000015.1, on the reverse strand, counting down.
TACTTGAACGCGTGGACGATGTCGCGGAGTGCGCCGTCGTAGTCGCCCGCGGATCGCGCCGATTCAATGGCGCTCGGTGGCCGTCGCCGGCAGGCCGGGCACATCGCGCGCGGCGGATCGAGGACGCGCCACGAGGGCAGCATCCCGCCGCACGTTCTGCAGAACGGGGGCCTCAGCCGACGGACGCTGGCCCAGCACAGCGGGCACACCGGGCCATCGAGTGGATGTTCGAGGACGCGCGCACAGCCTGCGCAGGCAGGCGCGAGGACGACCGCGAGCAGCGCGTTGGTGACGCCAGCGATCGCGTTACGGGTGCGCCTCGTCGAGGAACTCGTGCCGTTCGGCGTTGCCCCAGAGCCGCTCGAGTCCGTAGAACGCTCGGCACTCACGGCTGAAGACGTGCACGACGAAGTTGAAGTAGTCGAGCAGGATCCATTCCGAGCGGTCCACGCCTTCGGTCAACGCCGGCCGCTCGTCGAGCTCGTTCTTCAGCGTCTCGCGCACCGAGTCGGCGATGGCGGTGATCTGACGAGCGTTGTTGCCGGTGCAGATCACGAAGTAGTCGGTGAAGCCGCCGGCGTTGCGCAGATCCAGGACGATCACGTCCTCGGCCTTCTTGTCGCGAGCCGCTCGAACCGCGGTCGCGACGGCCTTCGGCAGCTTCGGCCGCTGCACGTTTCGCAGTCGTCCGCGGCGCGTGCGCTTCGGGTCCGGGTCTTCGGCGGCGCTACTTCGAGATCGCTGTGTCTTGGCCATGCAAGTCGTCTACCGCTCCGTACAAATGATGCGCGGCGATGTGCCGCGCGACCGCCGCGGGGACCGAGATCGTCGATCGGCTGCCGCGCGGCGAGGCGGGCGCGAATCGCGCTCGACGACACGTCACGCGTGCGCGCTTCCACCAGAAAAATGACGTACCGGCGCCGACGTGTCCTGCTCGGCGACGCAAGCGCGGGCGCAGCTCGGCGTCGCGCGGCCGCGGCGTCGAGTGTCGTGCCGGGACGGGCGATCACCACGAAGTTCGCCGCATCGAGCACGGCCGGGAACTCGCGCCACGTGGCAATTTCTGCAAACGCGTCGCTGCCGAGAATGAAGAAAATCTGCGACGGTTGCCACCCCTGGCGCGCGACGCGCGCGCAGCGTGTCGGCCGTGTACGACGGTCCCGTCGCGCGTCAGTTCCATGTCCGAGACGCGAAGCGCGTCGTGCCCCTGAATGGCGAGCGCCACGAGCGCGAACCGATGGAATGCAGACGCGAGCGGATCGACCGGCCGATGCGGCGGATCGGCACGACGGGATGAGCAGCACGTGATCGAGATCGCAGCGCGCGGCGCGCCGCGTCTGCTGCATCGAGATGTCCGAAATGGATCGGATCGAACGTGCCGCCGAGAATGCCGAGCCGGCGCGGCGCGCTCATGCGTCGTGTCGCAGCCGCGCCGGCGTAATCAGATCGATCCCTTCGTCCGCCGGTTCCGGCTCGGGCTCGGCAGCGCGGCCTCACGCGCGGCGACGATGCCGCGCCAGACGGTCTCGAGCAGTTCGTCGAGGCCGTCGCCACTCACCGCCGAGATCTTCACGAACGGCAGCCGCTTCTTCCGCACGTGACGGCGCAGGCGGTCGAGCCGGGCGGGATCGTCGAGCGCGTCGATCTTGGTCGCGACGACGATCTGCGGCTTCGCCGCGACGGCTCGTCGAATCGACGCAGCTCGTCGCGGATCGTGTCGAAGTCCTCGACCGGGTCGCGGCCGGACGCGCTCGAGACGTCGACGAGGTGCACGAGGACCTTCGTGCGCTCGATGTGCCGCAGGAACTGATGCCCGAGACCGTGGCCCTCGTGCGCGCCCTTGATCAGGCCGGGCACGTCGGCGACGACGAAGCTGCGGTCGCCGCTGAGCGAGACGACGCCGAGGTTCGGCGTCAGCGTCGTGAACGGATAGTCGGCGATCTTCGGACGGGCCGCCGAGATCCGCGAGATCAGCGTGGACTTGCCCGGCGTTGGGAAAGCCGACGAGGCCGACGTCGGCGAGCAGCTTCAGCTCGCAGACGCAGCTGCTTCTCCTCGCCCTCTTCGCCGGGCTCGGTGCGGCGCGGCGCTCGATTCGTCGACGAGACGAACCGCGCGTTGCCGCGTCCGCCGCGTCCACCGTGCGCCACGAGCACGCGCTGTCCTTCTTCGGCGAGGTCGGCGAGCAGACGCTGCCTCGTCGCCGTCCTTCTCGAAGACCAGCGTGCCGATGGGGACCGTGATCTCGAGATCCTCCGCCGTCTGACCGGTCCGGTTCGAGCCCTGACCGTGCTGACCGCGGCGGGCCTTGAACTCGGGGTGGTAGCGGAAGTCGACGAGCGTGTTCTTGGTGGCGATGGCGGTGACGTAGACCGAGCCACCGTGGCCGCCGTCGCCGCCGTCAGGTCCGCCGCGCGGGACGTACTTCTCGCGCCGGAAACTGAGGCAGCCGTTGCCGCCGGCACCGGCGGTCACGTGGATGTCGACTTCGTCGACGAACATATAAGGATTCAGGAATCAGGAGTCAGGATTCAGAACAGCGCCTGATTCCTGACTCCTGATTCCTGATTCCTTATTCTACGGGGATGACGGAGATCTTGCGGCCGTGCTGGCCGTGGTCTTCGAAGCGGACCTTGCCGTCGATCTTGGCGAACAGCGTGTGATCCTTGCCCAGCCCGACGTTCAGCCCGGGCTCGAAGCGGCGCCCCTTCTGCCGCACGAGGATCGATCCGCCGGTGACGAGGTTGCCGTCGTGACGCTTCACGCCGAGACGCTGCGAATTGCTGTCTCGACCGTTGCGTGAACTGCCTTGACCTTTTTTATGAGCCATTGCTTTACGCCTGTATCTCGGTGATGCGCACGCGCGTCAGCACGCTGCGATGTCCCGCGCGTCTTGCGGAAGCCCTTGCGGCGCTTCTTCTTGAACACGCGCAGCTTCGGGCCGCGCGCCTCGCCGTCGACCACGCCCACGACCTTCGCGTTGGCGACAAACGGCGCGCCGGCGACGATGTCGCCCGCGTCCTTTTCGATGAGCAGCACCTGATCGAACGTGAAGGCGGAGCCGTGCTCGCCGGGTGTGCCGTCGATTTCGATCACGGCGCCGGGCGTCACTTTGATCTGCCGGCCACGGGTCTGGACAATCGCGTACACGAGCAATACCTCAATGGGACGGGGTGGTCGCAGGCGGCGTCCCGCCAGCCTGCGCAAACACTACAGGCTAACAGATCTGGCGCGAACTGGGCAAGGACGGCGGCAGCGGTCCTAAGGACCGGCTCTACGAGGAGCGGACCCCTACTGCAGGAGGATACGGGTGCCCTTGATCTTCTGGCTGCTCAGCGTGCTCAGGAAGCTCGGAATCAGGCGGTCCATCAGCTCGAAGTACGACGACAGCGCCGGCGTCGTCTGATTCGCGTTGTAGAGGATCTGCTCGTTGAAGCTCTCCGAGTGCAGCGTCGCGCCGCTGCGGCCGTCGATGAAGATGAAGCGGCCGTCGAGGCTGAACCCCTTGCGCTCCTGATACGTGCGAACCGGCACCACGCGGCGGCGGCCGAACGAGTCGTAGACTTCCTGCTCGCGCTGGACGATCTGATTGCGCTGCAGCGGCGTGAACAGCACCGTGCCGGTGACGATGAGCGGCTGCTGATACTCCTCGCCGATCCGCTTCCAGTACTCGACGTTCGCGAAGACGTGCTCGTACGCCTCGAGGTCCTTCTGCTCCTTGATCTGGCGGCGGCAGCGGTGCGGCTGCTGCCGCGGCGCCGCCACCGCCGCTGTCGCCGTTGCGGCCTTCGGTCGCGACATCCTGCAGCGGCAGGACGTCCGAGTCGATCACGCGCAGCTCCGACTTGGTTCGCAGCTGGCTGCGAAGCAGGCGCGTCGTTTCCAGGTTTCCGTCGACGTCCTCGGTGCCGCCCGCGATGAAGCCGGCGACGAGCACGCGTTGAAAGGCCGCGACATCCAGCTTCGGGCGGATGGGCGTCTCGATCGGGATCTCGAACGAGTTGGTGCAGGCGATCGCCACCAGCACCGCGGCGAGACTACCGAGCAGCCTAACGCGTCGTGCGATCATTGATTTCCTTAAACAGCTCGTAGTTCTGCTTGATCAGCGCGTTGCCCGGCTCGAGCTCGAGCGCCTTCTCGTACGCGGCTCGAGCTTTCATCAGGTCGCCTTCGTGCTCGTACGCGATGGCGAGATTGTTGTGCGCGGCGGCGTAGGTGGGATCGATCTGGGTCGCACGCTCCCAGCGGTAGATCGCTTCGCGCCACAATCCGCGCTGCGCCACCGAGATCCCGAACTCCACCTGCTTCTTCGCGTCGTCGCGGGCATCTGCCGCGAGCGGCGCGGCCGCAAGCGCCAGAACGGCGAATATCAGAGCGGCAATACGCATGTGGAGTGAGTAAGCAATCACTATAGTCACTCGCTTGCGCTGTGCGCAAGCGCCGCTTGTGCGCGGTGCTAGCGCTTTGCGTACCAAGAGCTTAGCCGTTCTGAGCAAGCCATGTACCACGGCAGCACCTCTAATTGGCGGCACACCTGTCTCGGTCCCTGCCAGAACTGTCCCCGTTCTTTCGTGGACCGTCGTCAGTATGTTGCGAATTCGAAAGTCGGGTGACTATAATTTCAGACAGTCAGGCCGGGTGCACCAGGTGGCGATCTGTCCACCGGAAGCCCGGCCTGTCGTGTTTTCGGGCCGCCTGGCAGGCGGCCGACGACGCGGACTGCCGTGTGATTGACGCCGCCTGCAAATGCCCCGTTTGGGCCGGAGTTGGCGATGACTCTCGATCAGGCGGTGGCCTTATCCCTGCTCGACGACAAGCTTCCCAGGCGCGGTCTGACAGCCCGTCTGTTGTCGGACGACCCCGAACTGCTCGAGCTCGCGGCGCCGCGACTCGACGAGGCGCGCGAGGTGCGCCGCGACGCGGAAAAAGCGGGCATTCATGCGCTCGCCTGGAGCGATCCGGCGTTTCCGTCGCTGCTCGCCGCGATCTCCGGATTGTCCGCCGATCCTCTGGTATCGCGGCAATCTCGCGTCCCTCAATGCGCCGACGATCGCGATCGTCGGCTCGCGCGCGGCAACCTCGGTCGCCGTGGATACGGCGGCGCGGCTAGCCGCCGATCTGGCGGCGCGGGGTGTGACAGTGGTGAGTGGACTGGCGCGCGGCGTCGATTCCGCGGCACATCGCGGCGCGCTCACGAATGGCCGCACCATTGCGGTGCTCGGCTCGGGTGTGGACTCACATCTATCCGCCCGAACACAAGCCCCTCGCGGTCCAGATTGCCGAGGCTGGCCTCGTTGTCAGCGAACATCCGCCAGGGACCCCGCCGCTCCCGCACCACTTCCCGCTGCGTAATCGTTTGATCAGCGGGCTGTCGCTCGCCGTCGTCGTGATCGAGGCATCGGAGAAATCGGGCTCGCTCATCACCGCGGGATGCGCGCTCGAGCAGGGGCGAGAGGTGATGGCCGTGCCCGGCAACGTGCTGAGTGGCCGGAACCGCGGCGGCCACGCGCTCCTCAAGGACGGGGCAAAGATCGTCGAGACGGCGGACGACATCGTCGAGGGACTGGGCTGGAATCCGGCTGCGGATCGATCAGTCAGTCCTGAGACAAGTTCTTCTGCCACAGCAGGTTCAACGGATCCAGTGCTCCGCGGCGATGGCCGCGGATCAGCCATACGATCTCGACGCGCTGGCGCGCAGTTCCGGGCTCGATGCGCAGCGTCTGCTGCCGCGGTTGATCGAGCTGGAATTGGCTGGTCTGGTCCGTCGCCACGGCGGCGGGCGTTTCGTCCGCCCGTCGTGAACGTGCTAGTGTCACGAAAACAAAGGTCAAAGGGCAAAGGTCAAAGGTTACAGGTTGGCAGCTAAGCCGCTGGTCATCGTCGAATCGCCCGCCAAGGCGAAGATTCTTGGCCGTTTCCTCGGCAACAAGTACCGGGTCGAGGCGAGCTACGGTCACGTACGCGATCTTCCGGAGTCGGCATCCGAAGTCCCCAAGGAGATCAAGGACAAGGAATGGGGCCGGCTCGGCGTTGATGTCGAACAGGACTTCACGCCCTACTACGTCATCCCGGCCGACAAGCGGAAGCAGGTCGCGCATCTGAAGACCGCCGTCAAGGACGCCTCCGAGCTGCTGCTCGCAACCGACCCTGACCGCGAAGGCGAGTCGATCAGCTGGCACCTCAGGGAAATCCTCAAGCCGAAGGTTCCGGTCCGGCGCATCGTCTTTCACGAGATCACCGAAGACGCCGTCAAGGAAGCGCTCAAGAATCCCGCGGAGGTGGACGAGAATCTCGTGCGCGCGCAGGAAAGCCGGCGCATTCTCGACCGCCTCTATGGCTACACGCTGTCGCCGCTGCTGTGGAAGAAAGTGCAGACCGGACTCAGCGCTGGCCGTGTGCAGAGCGTCGCGGTCCGGCTGATCGTCGAGCGCGAAGAGGAGCGGCGCGCGTTCAGCACCGCGGTCTATTGGGATCTCGAAGCCAGGCTCGAGAGGCGAGGGACGCGAGTTCATCGCCACGCTCGTTCGCCTCGGCGACCGGCGGATCGCGACGGGCAAGGACTTCGATCCGCAGACCGGAACGCTGAAGAACCAGAACGCGCGGCTGCTGGGTGAAGAGGATACGGCCGCGCTCGTCGAGACGATTCGCGCCAACGTGCCGTGGACGGTGACGTCGGTCGAGCAGAAGCCGGGTGTCGAACGACCGGCACCACCCTTCACGACGTCCACGCTGACGCAGGAAGCCAGCCGCAAGCTCGGGTTCTCGGCCGAGCGGACGATGCAGGTGGCGCAGCGGCTGTTCCAGGGCGTCGAGGTCGGCGACGATCAGATGGAAGGTCTGATCACGTATCACCGCACCGATTCGACGACGCTGTCGGACAAGGCCTTGAACGAATCCGCGCGCGTGATCCGCGAGATGTTCGGCGGCGAGTACTACGACAGCTCCGCGACGCTACCAGACGCGCGTGAAGAACGCGCAGGAAGCGCACGAGGCGATTCGTCCGACGGACTTCCGGCTCGCGCCGAGTCAGCTCGAGAAAATGCTCGACTCCGACAGCTTCAAGATCTACGACCTGATCTGGAAGCGAACGATGGCGTCGCAGATGGTGGATGCCCGCGTCCTGAGAACGATCACTCGAGATCTCGGCGAAGGGGCCGAACGGCGAAACGGCGGTGCTCACTGCCAGCGGCAAGGCCATCGAGTTCGCCGGCTTCCGGCGCGCCTACGTCGAAGGCAGCGACGATCCGGCCGCGGAGCTCGAGGAGCAGGAAGCGATCCTGCCGCAGTGCGCCGTCGGCGATCGCATTCAAGTTGAAGGCGGAAGCCCGGCAACGCCGATCACACTGCTCGGCACCGAGGCCAAGCGCCACGAGACGTCGCCGCCGGCACGCTTCACGGAAGCCTCGCTGATCAAGGAACTCGAGCGTCTGGGCATCGGACGCCCATCAACGTATGCGCCGACCATCGCGACGGTCGTGCGGCGCGGCTACGTGTTGCGGAGCGGCAAGGCGCTCGTGCCGAGCTTCACTGCGTTTGCCGTCACCAAGCTGCTGCGCGATCACTTCGGCGACTTCGTCGAGACCGACTTCACCGCCGAGATGGAAGACGACCTCGACGAGATCTCGCGCGGTGAGCGCGAGTCGGATCGCGTTCCTCCGGCAGTTCTATTTCGGCGATAGCAAGCACCGCGGTCTGCTGCCCGCGGTCGAACATGGCGCGTGAGCGTGCGGACTATCCGGTGCTCGATCTCGGAACCGATCCCGAGAGCGGTGAGCCGGTTCGCATCCGCATCGGACGCTTCGGTCCGTTCGTGCAGGTCGCAGAGGGTGGGCCAGGTCGTACCGCCTCGCTGCCCGACGACATCGCGCCGGCTGATCTCACGCGTCGAAAAGGCGCTCGACCTCGTGCGAGCCAAGGCCGAAGGACCGCGCACCCTCGGCGTCGATCCCAAGACCGGTCAGAACGTGTACGTGATGAACGGGCGTTTCGGTGCGTATGTGCAGCTCGGCGAAACGCCGGAGCCGCCGCCGAAGAAGAAGGGACAGAAGGCGGCTCCCGTAGAGAAGCCGAAACGTTCGTCGCTGCAGGGCGGGCATGACCGATTCGACGGTCACGCTCGAGGAAGCGCTCAAGCTGCTGTCGCTGCCGCGCACGGTCGGCCTGCATCCGGACGACAACGAGCCGATCACGACGAACTTCGGCCGCTTCGGCCCGTACGTGAAGCACGGCGACGAGTTCCGTTCGCTCGAGTCGGAAGACGACGTGTTCAACATCTCGTTCGACGCGGCGCTCGAGCTGTTGCGGGCGCCGAAGCAGTCGCGACGCCGGCAGGGTGCGCAGAAGAAGACGCTGCGCGAACTGACGCAGGACGGCACCACCATCAAGCTACTCGCCGGCCGTTACGGTCCTTACGTCACCGACGGCCGCACCAACGCGTCGATTCCGAAGGCGATGAACCCCGACGAGCTGACCTACGCGCAAGCGGAGGAACTGCTCGCTGCGCGCCGCGGTGCGGCGCCGACTCCCCGCCGTGGCGGCGGCCGCTCGCGCCGCGCCGGCGCGGGCGCCAAGTCGCGCCGCGGTGCGCGGAAGGCCGCCGAGGCCTGAGCAACAACAAAGGCCCAGATTGAAGACCGTCCATGTGATCGGTGGTGGGCTCGCCGGCAGCGAAGCGGCATGGCAGGCCGCATCGCTCGGCGTACGCGTTGTCCTCCACGAGATGCGGCCGGTGCGCGCGACCGCAGTGCACAAGACCGATCGGCTCGCTGAACTGGTTTGCTCCAACTCGCTCCGCGGCGACAAACTCGACAACGCGGTCGGCCTGCTGAAAGAAGAAATGCGTCGTCTTGGCTCGCTGGTGATGCGTGAGGCCGACGCGCATCGCGTGCCGGCGGGCGCCGCGCTCGCGGTGGATCGCGAGCGGTTCTCGCAGGCGATCACCGACGCCATCCAGTCGCATTCGTCGATCACGGTGGTCCGCGACGAGGTCCCGCGCATTCCCGACGATCAGTCGATGTATCCGCTGATCATCGCGACCGGTCCGCTGACATCAGAGACGCTTTCGCAGGACATCGCTGTGCTCGTCGGCGCGAAGCATCTGTACTTCTACGATGCGATCAGTCCCATCGTCCTTGCCGAGACCCTGGACATGACCAAGGTCTTCCGCGCGTCGCGGTGGGGCCGCAGTCTTCGTCGCCAAACGGACCCGGCGCTGCCCGGACTCGCCTGAAGGGCCAGCCTGCGGCGTTGACGATGGAGAAGGCGACTATCTGAACTGCCCGATGACCGAGGATGAGTACGCACGGTTTTACGAGGCGCTTGTCTCTGCGGAATCCGCAACGGTCCACGATTTCGACAAGGAGAAGTTCTTCGAAGGCTGCCTGCCCATTGAAGTGATGGCGCATCGCGGGCGCGACACGCTTCGCTTCGGACCGATGAAGCCGGTCGGACTGGTCGACCCGCGAACCGGGCGGATGCCGTACGCCGTCGTGCAACTGCGTCAGGACAACATCGCCGGCGATCATTTCAGCCTGGTGGGTTTTCAGACGCAGTTGAAATGGGGCGAGCAGGCCCGCGTTCTGGCGCTGATTCCGGGACTCGAGCACGCCGAGTTCGTCCGCTTCGGCATGGTCCACCGCAATACGTACATCAACGGGCCGACCGTGCTTCGGGAGACGTGGCAGACGCGGCAGCGGTCCGACCTGTTCTTTGCCGGCCAGATCTCCGGCGTCGAAGGATACGTCGAGTCGGCGGCCTCGGGTTTGATTGCCGGCCGAAACGCTGCAGCGATCGCGCGCGGCGAGGAGCCACGGGTACCGCCGCGGACGACGGCGATTGGCGCGCTGGCGTACTATGTGTCGCACGCCGATCCACAAAACTATCAGCCGACCAACATCACCTTCGGCATCATGCCCCCTCCGGATCCGCCAGACGGCCGGCGGCGCTTGAAGCGCGACGAACGGAAGACGGCCACGTCGGAACGGGCGTTGCGCGCGCTCGACGAGTGGATCGCCCCCGCGCTCACTCGATGACGAGTCAGCTTCGCGACTTCCTCGAGTATCTCCGGCTGAATCGCAACGCCTCCGCTCATACCTCCTCCGCCTACGAAAGCGACGTGACGCAGTTCCTCGGGTTTGCCGCGCAGTTCCGCGGCATCCCCCTGGAGGCGCTCGAGCCCTCGCATCTCGACCTGGCTGCGATCCGCGCATTCATGGCCGACCTCTATCGGCAGGGCCATGCCCGGACATCCGTTGCGCGCAAGCTGTCGGCGTTGCGCGCGTTCGGGCGGTATCTGCGGCGTGAGGGATGGATCGAGACCGATCCCGCGGCGCTCGCCGTCGGGCCGAAACGCGAACAGAAAATTCCGGCGCACCTGTCGATCGACGAGATGTCGCGGCTGCTCGAGATGCCTGATGTCTCGACGGCGTTGGGACGCCGCGATCGGGCGATGCTCGAACTGTTCTACGCGTCCGGCCTGCGCCTCAGTGAGCTGGTCGGCCTCGATCTCGAGGAAGTGAATCTGCGCGCGCGGATGGTCCGCGTGATGGGGAAGGGCGCGAAGGAACGGCTCGTCCCGTTCAACACCACCACTGAGGACTCGATTCGCGCGTGGCTCGCGGATCGACATTCGCTGCGCACGTCCGAGCGTGGGAAGCCGAAAGCCCAGAGCCCAAAGCCCAGAGCCCAGCGCGAGCCGCTGTTCGTGAACTTTCGCGGCGCCCGCCTGACCGGCAGGAGCGTCCAACGGCTCGTCGCGCGCTACGTCGCGGCCTGCAGCACGCGCTTTGGCATCAGTCCGCACGCGCTCCGTCACTCGTTTGCCACGCATTTGCTCGAGCGCGGCGCCGACCTGCGCGCGATCCAGGAGCTGCTCGGCCACGTGCAACTATCCACGACGCAGCGCTACACGCACGTCAACTCGGCACAGTTGCTGGACGTCTACCGGAAGGCCCACCCGCGCGCCAGGCGGACATGACGCGCTACGTCGCATTCGTCCGCGCGATCAACGTGCCCGGTCATGCGCTCATCAAGATGCGCGACCTCTGCGAGGCGTTTCACGCTGCAGGCTGCCGCAACGCGAGGTCGTTCATCCAGAGTGGCAACGTCATCTTCGATACGCGGGCGGCCGACACGGCGCCGCTCTTCAGAAAAATCCACAGCAAGGTCCGCGCGCTGGCTGGGGCCGAGCCGCATATCGTCTACCGGTCGCTCGCCGATCTCGACACGCTGGTCCGTGCCCAGCCCTTCAACGGACTCGAGGACGATCGCTCGTTGAAGCTGTATGTGGTGTTTCTGGCCGCCAGGCCGTCGAAGCGGCCGCGGTATCCGATCGAGGACGCCCGGGAACGCCTCGAAGCGATCGGCAGGATTGGGCTCGACGTGCTGCTCGTCAGCCGTCGCAAGCCAAGCGGCATGTTCGGCTTTCCGAACGCGTTCGTCGAGCAGGCGTGTGGCGTCCCGGCGACGAGCCGGAACTGGAACACCGTCCGGAAGATTCTGGAACGAGCAAGCGCCGCCTGAGGGCGGCCCCGACCTGCAGCGTTACGCGGAAATCGCGTTCGGCTCGTGGTGCTGCAACGCGGCGCGCCGGCCGCGCGGGAAGTCGATGCCGAGCGTCTTGATCTTGTAGTTCATGACACGCGGGCTGATCGCCAGCAGCTCGGCCGCGTCCTTCTGCACCCAGTTCGACATCTTGAGCGCCTCGATCAACGCGATGCGCTCCACCTCTTCGAGTGCGATGCCGGTCGGCGGAATCTTCACCACAGACGCGTTGTCGCGCGGCGCGCCAGTCGGTCCGGTGTCGCCCAGCCGCAGATCGTCAACCGCGATATGCGTGCCCTCAGCGAGCAGCATGGCGCGCTCGATGGCATTCTCGAGCTCGCGGATGTTGCCCGGCCACTGATAGCGCATCAGCAGCTTGAGCGCTTCCGGCTCGAGGCCCTGGATCTTCTTCTTCAGCTCACCGGCGAAGCGGCGGATGAAGAAGTTCGACAGCGCCGCGACGTCGTCCTTGCGCTCGCGCAGCGGCGGCATCTCCATCGTGACGACGTTGAGACGGTAGTAGAGGTCTTCGCGGAACTGACCGGCCTCGACCATCGCCGGCAGGTCGCGATTGGTTGCGGCAATCAGCCGGACGTCCACCTTGATCGTCCGGGTGCCGCCGAGACGCTCGAACTCGTGCTCCTGCAGGACGCGCAGAATCTTGGCCTGGGTGTTCGGGCTCATGTCGCCGATTTCGTCGAGGAACAGCGTGCCGCCGTCGGCCTGCTCGAACCGGCCGATGCGCTGCTTGTCGGCGCCGGTGAATGCACCCTTTTCGTGACCGAACAGTTCGGACTCGAGCAGGTTCTCCTGGAGGGCGGCGCAGTTCACCTTGACGAAGTTGCGTGCCGCACGATGCGAGTTGTGATGGACGGCACCGGCGATGAGCTCCTTACCGGTTCCCGTCTCACCGCGCACCAGTACCGTCGTGTTGCTCTTCGCGACCTTGCGGACGACGGCCAGCACTTTCTCGAGCGCTCCGCTGGATCCGATGATGCGGTCGAACTCGTAGATGTCGCCCTGCGCATGCCGGAGGTAGTCGATCTGGTTCTGCATCCGGCGCATCTCGAGCGCCTTCTCGATCTTGACCTCCATCTCCTCGATTTCGAACGGCTTCTGCACGTAGTCGAATGCGCCCGATTTCATCGCCTCGACGGCCGTGGACACCGAGCCGAACGCGGTCATGAGGATGATCGCGGACGACGGATGCAGCGTCTTCGCGGTCTTCAGAACTTCCAGACCGGTACTGCCGCCCATCTTCAAGTCGCTGACGACGACATCGAAGAAGCCTTCGTGCAGCTTCTCGATGGCGGCGTTGCCGTTCGGCGCCTCTTCGACGTCGTGCCCGGCTTCGGATACAGCCTGTGCCAGGCCGCGGCGCAGCGAATCGTGGTCGTCGGCAATCAGAATCCGTCCCATAGCTATTCCTCGTTCCCGCCAGTTACAGGCAGCGTCACCCGAATCGTCGTGCCCTGACCTGGGATCGTCCGCAGGTCTATCCGTCCGTCATGCGCGTCCACGATCTTCCGAACGATGGCCAGGCCGAGGCCTGAGCCCTGGGCCTTCGTCGTGAAGAAAGGGTCAAACACCTTGTCCGCCACCTCGGGGGGAATCCCGGGGCCGTTGTCAGTGAACTCGACGAGCACCGCTTCGCGGGCGTCACTGCCGTCTTCGAGCCGTATCATCTCGGCGGAGATCGTCACCCGCCCTTTTCCACCCATCGCCTCGTAGGCGTTCATCAGCAGGTTGGTGAACACCTGCGTGATCTGATGCTGATCGGCGTTGATGTGCGGCAGGCCGTCGGAGAGCACGACGTTCACCTCGACGTTGCCGCGCTTGCCCTTCGATTCGGCGAGCTGGATTGCGCCCTGCACGGCATCCTCCACCGAGGTGTGTTCCACCTGCAGCCGGATCGGCCGGACGAAATCGAGCACCTCCTGCACGATGGCGTTGGCCATCTTCGCTTCGCTGATGATGTCGGTCAGCACCATCTGCGCATCGGGCGCATCGGGAATCTTGCGACGCAGCAGACCGGCCATCACCTCGATGCCGGCGAGCGGATTCTTGACCTCGTGGGCGATCACCGCGGCCATCTCGCCAACCGCCGCGAGACGATCGCGCAGACGCTCACGCTCTTCGAGCTGCTCGACGCGCGTCAGGTCCTTGAAGAACATCGCCGCGCCGATCACCGCGCCATCGTCGGCGCGGACGAACGCGAGCGTGTAGCCGATCACCTTGTTCGAGGGCTTGAGCCGCATCTCGACGCGGTTCGGCAGATGATGCAGATCGAACGCTCCGGCCAGGACGCGGACGACGTCCGGAAGATCGCTGAAGGACCGTCGCGACGGGTTGCCCCACGTCATCGGGCTGGGCGGCGACGCCAAAGATGCGATAGGCCTCGTCGTTGATGAGCGCCAGACGGCGAGTCGCGGGTAATGGCCAGCACGCCGTTCCGCATGCCGGCTACGATGTGCCGGTAGAACGCATCCGTCGTCCCGGCGGAGCTCGCCGGCCGGCGGCCTCCGTCACGCACCTCTTCCGTGCCGGCGGTTCCCCGTCGGGAAGTGCGTGGACGCGACCTGGACATCATTGCGGACTCCATGGAACAGAGCTCAACCCACACAACACGGGGCAAAGGCTGTGCCCGGTGCCGAACTTTGAAAACAGCCACCAAGTGACTGATTCCAGAGGGGTAATAGTCAATAAACTGAACAGGGCGATTACGGAACTGTAAGTCTACGACGTCTTTCGTCAGTCCGGGGGGTGGACTTACGATTCGGATGGGCTCTGAACTTACGATTCGGACTGGGCCGCGTGTTCCTGTAGGGCTTCCCACTGCGCCATCAAGTCGCCGACCTCCCACATCAACGTCTGATGTTGCTCGATGACATGTCTGGAGGCCTCCCGATCGTCATAGAACCCCGGCGCTGACATCGCCGCTTCCAGGTCCTTGACCTTGGTTTCCCGCTCGGCGATGCGTCCTTCGAGGTCGGCGATGCGCTTCTGGAGTGCGTCGGCAGCGCGCTGCTGCTTCTTCCGCTCGGCGTCCTGGCGCTTCCGCGCTTCGCGGTCGCCTTGTAGGCCCGGTCCTTTCGGACCCGCAGGGCCTTGCGGACTGGCCGGCTTTGGGCTCTCGGCTTCGGGCTTCGCGCTTTGGGCTTTGGGGGTTGGGCGTGCCTTGGGAGGTGGGCCCTTGGGGGTTGGGAGTTCGCCCGCAGGGCGTTCCTTGTGCCAGAGAAATTCCGTGTAGGTGCCCGGGTAGACGACCCCCTCGCCGTGCCCGATCTCGATGATCTTGGTCGCCAGCTTCTCCACGAAGTAGCGATCGTGCGAGACGATAATCAGCGTGCCGCCGTAATCCTCGAGCGCATCGAGCAGGACGTCCTTGGAGTCGAGATCGAGATGGTTCGTCGGTTCGTCGAGGAGCAGCGTGTTCGACGGACGCAGCAGCATGCGCGCGACGGCGAGGCGCGTGCGCTCACCGCCCGAGAGGACAGCGGCCTTCTTGTAAACGTCGTCACCTGAAAAGAGAAACCCGCCCAGGATGTTGCGAATCGCCGGCACCATGTCGTTGGGTGATCCCGAGGCGAGGGTCTCGTAGACCGTCAGCGTGGGATCGAGACGCGTGGCTTCGTCCTGCGCGAAGTACTCCATCACGACCTGGTGACCGAGCGTGCGTGTGCCCGAGTCCGGTGCCTCTTCTCCCGAGAGCATGCGCATCAGCGTGGATTTGCCGGTGCCGTTGGGTCCGACGAGCGCGATGCGATCGCCGCGCTCGATGTGCAGCGAGAGGTCGCGGAAGACGGTGAGACGGTCGTAGGCCTTGCGCGCGTGCTTCAGCTCGAGCACGGTTCGACCGCTCTTCATGCAATCCGGAAAGCGGAAATGGATCCGCTTGCGCTCGGGCGGCACCTCGATCGGCACCACTTTATCGAGCAATTTGATGCGGCTCTGCACCTGCGCGGCCTTCGTCGCCTGGTAGCGGAACCGATCGATGAACATCTTGACGCGCGCGACCTCCTCGTCCTGCTCGCGCTTGGCCTGACGGAGCCGCTCCAGCATGGCGTCGCGCTGGTCGACGTATTTGCTGTAGTTGCCGACGTAATCGGTCAGCTTCCGCAGATGGACGTCAGTGATGCGCGTGACGACAGCATCGAGGAAATAGCGATCGTGCGAGACGAGAATCACCGCGAAGGGATATGCGCCGAGATATTCCTCGAGCCAGTTGCGCGCGTCGAGATCGAGATGGTTGGTCGGCTCGTCCAGGAGCAGCAGGTTCGGCCGTCCGAGCAGGAGCTTGGCGAGCGCGATACGCATCTGCCAGCCGCCCGAGAACGTTTCGCACGGCCGCTCGGTATCGTCGGGAGAAAACCCCAGCCCGCGCAGCACGGTGGCGATGCGCAGGTCCATGCTGTAGCCGTCGGCGAGGCGGAAGCGATCCTGCAGTTCGGCGTAGCGCGCGAGCATCGCGTCGTGGGCTTCCTGCGGGATGGACGCATCCGCCAGCTTGTGCTCGATGTCGTGCATCTCGGCCTTCATGTCGAGCAGCGGCTGAAACGCGCTGCTGGCCTCCTCGAACACCGTGCGGCCACGATGCGTGAGGCCGTCCTGAGGCAGATAGCCGATCGTGAGATCCGCCGGCTTGGCGACGATGCCCGAGTCGGGTTCTTCAAACCCGGCCAGCATCTTGAGGAGGGTGGTCTTGCCGACACCGTTCGGTCCGCACAAAGCCACGCGATCGCCGTCGCCGATCTGCCAGGTGACGCGATCGAAGAGCGTGCGATCTCCGAAGGTCTTGGTGAGTTCGCTGAGCTGAATCACGCGGTGGGTGCGCCTAGCGCCGGGGTGTCGCGGAGCGGGTTGGTGAGATAACCAGCGGCGTCATTCAGGACCTCGTCCGTGGTGAGGAAGCGCTCGTGCGGTGGCTGGCTTGGCGGTCACTGGCGTGTCGTGCGTGGCTAAGGCCTATTATACAAAAGACTTAGGTCCGTTATGATGACGATGACGGCCGGCGGTGCCCGCCGGCCGTCTTAGTTACTAGAACGTTGGCCGGTTCCGGAGAATGACAAGGACCGACGAGGAGCTCGTCGCCAGCGCGCAGGGCGGCGATATCGAAAGCTTCAATCAGCTCATCGTGCGATGGGAACGGCCGATTTATGCCCTGGCATACCGTGTCATCGGGAGGGAAGAAGACGCGCGGGACGTCTGCCAGGATGCCTTCCTTCGCGCCTATCGCGCGCTGCCCGGTTTCAAGGGGCAGGCGAAATTCTCATCGTGGTTGTATCGTATCGCGCTCAACCTCTGTCGGGACTGGATCCGCCGGCAGCGCCGCACTCCGGTGTCGCAGCTGCCCGAAGATGCGGACGGCGATGGAGCTGGCGACCGAAACCGGTCCCGCCGAATCGATCGAGGATCTGGTTGCCCGGCGTGAGCTGAGCGCGATAGTGGAGGAGGCGATGTCCGGGCTGAGCGAGGAGCAGCGTACCGCGATCATCCTGAAGGAGTACCACGGGATGACGTTTCAGGAGATTGCCGACATGCAGGGATGCCCGCTGAGCACGGTGAAGACGCGGCTCTATCAAGGGCTGTCGTTGCTGCGTCGGCGTCTGGAACAACAAGGGCACATGGCGCCCGAACTGGTGAAACGCGTATGAACGAGATCTTCCAGTGTGGAGATTCGGCGACGCTCGTCGCGTATCTCTACGACGAGTGTGCGCCCGGCGAACAGTCGCTGATCACCGCGCATCTCAAGGGATGCGCGACCTGCGCGCGCGAGATCGATGCGTTGAGCGCCACGCGCAAGACGCTGGCAGCGTGGACGCCACCCGATCTGGCGCTCGGCTTCCGCATCAGCCGCGAGGACGAGCCGCGTGCAGCTCGGATTCTCGAGCCAAAGATTGCATGGTGGCGCGCGCCGTTACCGGCCTGGGCGCAAGCCGCGGCGGCCCTCGTCATCTTCGGTGCCGGCTTGTCCGTGGGCGCCGTCCGCAACACCGCGCCGGGACAAGCTGCCGCGCCGCAAACCGCCTCGGTTCCGGCCAGCGCGCAGCCGGCCGCATCCAGAGTGTCGCCAGACGACCTCGCCCAGCTCGAGCAGCGAATCAGGGCGGAGCTCACGCAGCTCCGGTCCTCGACTACGGCCACGCCGGTGGTGGCCCGTGGCTCGGACGAGGCGTTGATGGCGCAGGTCAAGGCGCTTATCGAGCAGAGCGAGGAAAATCAGCGCCGCGACTTCACGGTGCGCATGGTCGATCTCGCCGGCAACATCGAAAATCAGCGGCGGGTGGATCTGACGACGGTTCGTCAGCAGATGGGGGTGCAGCAGGGCGCGATCGGCACCGAATTGCGTCAGCAGCGTGAAGTGCTGGGTCGGTTGGTTTCAGAGCGAACACGGTGAGTGTACGAACATGCAGAGAGAGAACTTGAGACACTACATCGGGGGTGCGGCGCTGGTGCTGCTGGCCGGGTCGATCACGTTTGCGCAGCAGCCGACCGAGGCCGATCAGGTCAAGTCGCGCCAGCGGATCTTCATGATGGAAGGCGTGCTCGAACGCGCCGTCTCGAACGGCGCCGACAATATGGTCAGGCAGATGAAGGCGGTCATGGGTGATGCGCCGCAGTTTACCGGTATCCCCGAGGTGAGAGGCTTCCGGCTTGACGGCTACGGCGTGTTCTTCGACGTCGAAGTGCCGGCGCTGCGTCTGCCGGTCACCTGGCCGCTGCGCTACATGTTCCGCGACAACCGCGAGACGATGGGCATCGTCAACGAGCTTCGGGCGATGATGGGGGAGTCTGAGCCTCGTCAGCGTGAGCGGCTGGCGCAAGTCGTTCGTCAGCTGGAACAACAGGCACAAGTGCCCGCCGCGCTCCGCGGCACCGGACGTATCGGTGCGGCGGCCGTGCCGGTCGGCGGCGGTGCGCAGCCTCAGCCCGATCCCGCTGCCTACGACGATCCAGAGGAACACTACACACGCGAGGTGAAGGCGGCGCTCGTGGACGCGATGATCGAGAACAGCGGTCCGATCGCGCTCGGCGCCGAGGAGTGGCTCACGGTCGCCGCGCGCGACAACGTGCCGCGCGATCCGCTCATCCCCACCGACGCGGCCGATACCCACACGGTGCTCTTCAGGATCAAAGGTAGCGACCTCGGCGGCGTATCGCGCCGGCCGGATTACGCTCGAGGAAATCCGCAAGAAGGTCGAGACCCGCGAGTTCTAGACGCGTCATTCGTGCGCGGTCTTGGTCCTTGGTCCGCCCCCCGGGGTCCGTTGGTTCTTCGACCACCGCGGACCCCGGACGATGGACCGCACAAAGGACCAGGGACTAGCCTGAACGGGAACCCCTCCTTGCGTCTGGTGTCCTATCTAGTGCTATGTACAATTCCAGCATGAGCACTCGGCTGACGGCGTGCCTCCTCCTTGCGCTCGTGGTCGCCGGGTGCGGCGCGCGCGAAGTCGAGAAGGACCTCACGATTACCGATGTCCATACCGGCTGGTACGACGTCGGCATCGTCAATGGCCAGAACAAGCTGGTACCGAGCATCTCGCTCAAGCTGAAGAACGTCTCGCCCGAGCAGATTTCCCGAGTCCAGCTGAACGCGGTCTTCAAGCGTCTCGACGGTGAAGAGAAAGAGTGGGATGCGCACTTCATCCGCGGCATCGGGCCTGACGGCCTGGCCCCGGGTGCGCAAGGCGACGAGCTCGTGCTCCGCTCCGACCGCGGTTACACCGGCGATCAGTCGCGCCTCCAGATGCTGCAGAACAGCGCGTTCGTCGACGCCAAGGTCGAGATCTTCGGGAAGCACGGCTCTCGATTCTGGGTGAAACTCGGTGAGTTCAAAATCGACCGCCAACTCCTCACCGAATAAATTCCCAACTCCCAAGTCCCAACTCCCAACCACGCCCAACTCCCAACTCCCAAGAATCGTTGGGGAATTGGGCGTTGGTAGTGGTTGGACGTTGGGCGTTGGGCGTTGGGAGTTGTAGAAGCCACCTATAATCGCGTCGTGTCTGACACGACCACCACGTCCTCTACACCAGTTCTCGAGCGGCGGCTCGGTCCGTTCGACGCCGCAGCCATCATCATCGCCAACGTCATCGGCGGCGGCATCCTGTTCCGCTCGCCGGCAGTCGCGGCCGCGCTCCCCGACGCGACGTGGTTTCTGCTGGCGTGGTTGGCCGGCGGTGTTCTCGCGTTCATGGGAGCGATGGCCTACGCCGAGCTCGCCGCGCTGAGGCCGAAGGCCGGCGGCGAGTATGTGTATCTGCGCGAAGCCTTCGGCCCGCTGGCTGGATTCCTGACCGGATGGACATCGTTTGTCGCCGGCTTCAGCGGCGCGATGGCCGCCAGCGCAGTGTTTCTGATCATCACGCTCGAGCGCTTCATCCCCGGCATTGCGAATGGCACGCCGCTCCTGGCCATTCCCATCCCGTTGACGTCGAGTGCCGTGACGTTTTCCGTCCACACGCTGGCGGCGAGCGCGACGATCATCATCGCCGCGCTCATTCACATACGCGGCGTCGGTCCAGGCCGCGCGGCCAGCAACATTCTGACGACCCTGAAGATCGTGGCGCTGGTGGTGTTCATCGGCTTCGGACTGACGGCCGGAACCGGATCGCCGTCCAACCTCACCGACTCTGCCGGGCCGGTCACCATGACCGGGTTCCTGTTCGCGTTCATTCCAGTGATGTTCACCTACTCGGGGTGGAACGCCGCCGCCTACATGGCGGAGGAGATTCGGGATCCGGGACGCAACGTGCCTCGCGCCCTGTTGATGGGAACGGCGGCGGTCATCGCCGTCTACCTCCTCATGAACGTGCTGTATCTCTACGTGATCCCCATTCAGGAGCTGATGACGCTCGGCGGGAGGAGCGTGCTCGACGTCGTCGGCGATCGTCTGCTCGGTGAGCGCGCCGGCGACATCATGGCGATGGTCGCGATTGTCAGCCTCGCTGCCGGCATCAACGCCTGGACGTTCGCCGGACCGCGCGTCTATTTCGCGATGGCGCGTGACAATGCGTTTTTCAAGAGTGCCGCACGGGTGCACCCGAAGTACAAGACGCCGGCCGCGTCGATCATTGCGCAGGCAGCGCTCGCCATCCTGCTGATCCTGACCGGCAGTCTCGACGCGATCGCCAACTACGTCGGCTTCGCGATTACGTTGTTTGCGGGAGCCGCGGTCGCCGCGGTGTTCGTCCTGCGCGCCGCGCGAGCCGAACGCGCCGAGGCCGTTCAAGGCGTTGGGCTATCCCTGGACGCCGGGGATCTTCGTGGTGGTGAGCGCGGCGATTGTGCTGAACGCGTTCTACTCGGATCCTCGCGTCAGCCTGACGGGCACGCTGATTATCCTGGCGGGGATTCCGCTCTACTTCTTCTTTACGAGGAAATCTCGATGGTGAGTGGTTAGTGGTGAGGTTCGTCGGTGAGACCGTCGCTCACCACCACCACGCACTACCAACCACCAACCATAACCTAGGGCTCCGGAATCAGATCGCCTTCATACGTCGTCTTCTCGCCAGGGAAGATGCGGACGTCGAAGGCCAGCGGCTCGTAGCCGGGCAGCACGAGCTCGACCTGGTACTCGCCTTCCTCGAGACGCAGCGACTGGAAGACGCCGTCGAATTCGTCCACGCGTCCGGCGTAGGAGCCATCGATGAAGACCTGCGCGTCGCGCGGGTGAACCTTCAGCCGCAGCTCGCCAACCGGGTAGCCGTAGCTGCCGTAGGTGCCGTAGCGGTTCACGCTGTACGGATGCCAGATGTACGAGTTGTAGTGGAGGTCGAAGTAGAAGTGACCTCGTCCCGCGGGTCCGTAGCCGTACGAATACGGGTTGTAGTAGTACCGCGGGTAGTAGTAGTAGGTGCGCCCGCGCGGGACGATGTAGACATTCCGCCCGCCGTAGTTCCGGTAGACGTTGTAGCCGCGCGGGTAATTCCCGTTGCGATAGTACGGCGCCCGTCCGGTGCGTGGCACTGCCACGCGCGAGCCATTCGGCACGCGATCGGTACCGCGAACACTGCTTCCGCGATCGCCGCGATTGCTGATCACGTTGTCGCCGCGGTTGCTCGTGACGTTGTCCCCGCGATTCCCGTTGGCGCGCTCCGCGGCGGTCGGGAAGCGGCGCCGGGCCTGACGGTCGCCTTGCGCGCCGGCGTCGGAGCTGGTTTCCGGAGTCGGCGTTGCGCGCACCTGCGGTGGCGCCCCTGCGGTGGCGGCGTGCTCTCGCGAACCTCGGACGGCGACTCACGCCGGCCACTATCGACGCGACTCCGGGCGCCGCTGTCTCCACGGTCGACCGGCTCGCCGCGCGGCTGTGCCGCGCGAACCTCGGCCCGGCCACTGCCCTGCGGGCGTGCGCCGCCGTCCTCACGCTGCCGGCTTCCGCCGCCGTCACGCTGACGCGCACCGCCACCGCCGTTGTCACGTTGCCGTGCGCTGCCACCACCGCCTTCCTGCTGGCGTCCGCCGCCGTTGCCGCCGGGCGAACGTTGGCGCTGGGCTGCACTCTCCGCCGGGTAGATGAGCGCGGCTGACAGCACCGCAGCCGCGACCAGAAGGGTTCGGGATGTCATACCTCGTGGATGAGCAACACTGCTGCCAGCGCAGATCCCCGCATTTCCTTGAAATAGCGGGGCACGGACGGACTTGAGGTGTCCTCCTCTGTCTGTCCTCCGCCGGTGGCGCCCCGTGCGTGGATATACTCGTTGAGTGATTCATGCGACGACCATCCTCGCCGTGCGGCACCAGGGGCGAACGGTGCTCGGCGGCGACGGACAGGTCACGCTCGGCAACGCCGTTCTCAAGCAGGGCGCACGCAAGATCCGGCGCCTCTACGGCGACAAGATTCTCGCGGGATTTGCCGGCTCCGCCGCCGACTCATTCGCGCTGTTCTCGCGTTTCGAGTCCAAGCTCGAACAGTATCGCGGCAACCTCGAACGCGCCGCCGTCGAGTTGGCCCGCGACTGGCGCACCGATCGTCTTCTGCGCCGGCTCGAGGCCATGCTGATCGTCGCCGACGGCGAGTCGACGTTTCTCCTCTCCGGCACCGGCGATCTCATCGAACCCGACGATGGCGTGGTGGCCGTCGGCTCGGGTGGCAGCTTCGCAATGGCCGCGGCGCGGGCCTGGTGCGTCACAGCACCCTTGACGCGCGTCAGATCGTCGAAGAATCGATGCGCATCGCCGCCGACATCTGCATCTACACCAATCCACATCTGACGATCGAAGAACTGTGAGGCATGGCCATTTCTCTCCCTGAACGCACCGATGACCGCCATCCGCTCGCTGACCCCGCGCGAGATCGTCGCCGAGCTGGACAAGTACGTCATCGGCCAAGCCAAGGCCAAGCGGGCCGTCGCGATTGCGCTGCGCAATCGCATGCGTCGTCAGCGGCTCCCGACGCGAGATGGCCGAGGAAGTCACGCCGAAGAACATCCTGATGATCGGGCCGACCGGCGTCGGCAAGACCGAGATCGCCCGCCGCCTCGCACGTCTGGCGCATTCGCCGTTCATCAAGGTCGAGGCGTCGAAATTCACCGAGGTCGGCTACGTCGGCCGCGACGTCGAGTCGATGGTGCGCGATCTCGTCGAGCTCGCCGTGGACATGGTGCGCGCCGAGAAGGGCGAAGAGGTCAAGGACAAGGCGCGCGCGGCCGCCGAGGAGCGGCTGCTCGATCTGCTGCTGCCGCCGTCGCGGCCGCCGATGCCGGGCGAGGATCCCGAGGTGCGCGACCAGACCAGCACCGGCACGCGCGAGCGCATGCGCGAGCAGCTCCGCGACGGCCGTCTCGACGAGCGCGTCGTCGAGCTCGATGTGCAGATGCCGGCGATGCCGTCGTTCGAGATCATCGCCGGCAGCTCGGTCGAGGAGATTGGCATCAACCTGAAGGACATGGTCGGGAACATGTTCGGCGGCCGCTCGAAGACGCGCCGCCTGAAGGTGCCGCAGGCGCTCGAGCAGCTGATCGCCGAGGAGCAGTCGAAGCTGCTCGACATGGAATCGGTGAGCAAGACCGCGGTCCAGCGCGTCGAGCAGGCGGGCATCATCTTCGTCGACGAGATCGACAAGATCGCCAGCCGCGATGGGGCGGGCGGTCATGGGCCCGATGTCAGCCGCGAAGGCGTGCAGCGCGACATCCTGCCGATCGTCGAGGGCACCACGGTCAACACCAAGCACGGCATGGTCAAGACCGATCACATCCTGTTCATTGCCGCCGGCGCCTTCCACGTGTCAAAGCCGTCGGACCTGATCCCCGAGCTGCAGGGTCGCTTCCCGATCCGCGTCGAGCTCGAGCCGCTCACGCGCGCCGACTTCGTGCGCATCCTCACCGAGCCGCGCAGTGCGCTGGTCAAGCAGTACATCGCGCTGCTCGGCACCGAGGATCTGACGGTGACGTTCACGCCGGACGCGGTCGAGCGCATCGCCGACTTCGCCGCGCGTGTCAACGACACGCACCGAGAACATCGGCGCGCGCCGGCTGCACACGGTGATGGAGCGGCTGCTCGACGAGCTGTCGTTCGACGCACCCGATCGCGCCGAGAAGACGGTCACGATCGACGAGGCCTACGTCGATCGCATGCTCGCCGACATCGTGCGGAACGAGGATCTGTCGCGATACATCCTCTGAAGTTCCCAACGCCCAATTCCCAACTTCCAACCACTCCCAATTCCAATTCCCAACTCCAGTAGCTCTCAATTGGCAGTTGGGCGTCGCTGGTCGACTGGCAGTTGGGCGTTGGGAGTTGACCGCGTCAGTACGGAAAATCCTCCTGCATCAGCTCCCTCAAGACCTGTTCGCCTGCGCGGACCGCGGCCTGCGTATCGAACGCAACGCCGGGCAGGGTGCTCCACTGGTTGACATAGCCGATTCGTTTGTACTCGCGCACCAGTGACTGGCCGTCCACGATCGCCGGTGTGTCGGCGATCTCGACAGCGTGTTGCAGTTCGTGCGCCATCATCGCGATCTGCTGCATCGCGGGAAGCGCGCCATGCGCACGACGACGTAGCGGTAGCCGCCGACGTGCGACAGAAAGGTCAGGCGGCCGTCGGGTGCGCCGGGGCCGTCGCACTGCAGATAGACGACGACATCGGAGGCGTGCAGGCGCGCGACCAGCGCGCGCAGGGTCGGGGACATGCGCAGGCCTTCTTCGAGCAGCGAGCGCAGGCGGCGGTCGGTCGATCGAATCGGAGGGCGTCGGGGACTCTCCGCGATCGACTCGGCGGCCATCGACAACGACGGGGTGGCGACGAGAAGACAGAGCAGCAACAACGAGCGTGCACTGTGACGAGTGGACATGCCGGTTCGTCATGGCAAGCGGCGAGCCAGCCCGGATCAGGCCTGATCTGCCGATTTGATCGCATTGCGCTTGGAATTCGATACAATGTGGCCCTTGCTGAGAAACGGCGAAGAGCACAGATTCGTGCTGTCACTTTTCCGTTACTACAAAAAGGTCATGAACGAGGAGGGCGCCATGCCCTCCGGCCGCAGGCCCCACGACGTGCTGGCGGGTTGATGCGTCGCTCCAGGCTCCGAGCGACGACAGCTTTGCGTGAGACGCCGCATCACCGCGCAGATATGTAGGAGACCTGAAATATGCCTGCCGCCAAACCCGGACCAGACGCCACCACTGCGGCGCGCGACGCGCGCCGGCTCTCGACGCTGCTCGAGGTGAGCCAGGCTCTCTCGGGCACACTCAATCTGAAATCCGCGCTGCAGCGTGTGCTCGGCACGCTGCTTCGTCATCACAGCGTCGTGCGCGGCATGATCACCTTGCTGCGCGATGGCGAGCTGCACGTCGAAGCCGTCGAGGGCTTCGAGGATCGCGCGCGCACCATCCGCATCAAGCTCGGCGAGGGCATCACCGGCAAGGTGGTCGAGAGCGGCAAGCCGATCGTCGTGCCGCGCGTGAGCCGCGAGCCGGCGTTCCTCAACCTCGCGCCGCGCCGGCCCGAGCATCCGAAGCAGGAGCTGAGCTTCATCTGCGTGCCGGTCATGCTCAACCGGCAGGCGGTCGGCGCGCTGGCCGTCGATCTTCGCTTCAAGCCGGAACGCGACTACGACAGCAGCGTCAAGTTCGTCGGCGTGGTCAGCAGCATGATCGCGCAGGCGCTCAACGTGCAGCGGATGGTCGAGGAGGAGCGGCGGCGGCTCACCGACGAGAACACGCACCTGCGTCAGGAGCTGCGCGAGCGCTACGACTTCTCGAACATCATCGGCACCAGCGGTCCGACGCGGCAGATGTACGAGCAGGTGGCGCAGGTCGCGCAGACCAACACCACCGTGCTGATTCGCGGCGAGTCGGGCACCGGCAAGGAGCTGATCGCGCACGCCATCCACTACAACTCGCTGCGCGCGAAGAAGCCGTTCGTGAAGGTGAGCTGCGCGGCGCTGCCCGACACGCTGATCGAGTCGGAGCTCTTCGGCTACGAGAAGGGCGCCTTCACCGGCGCCAACGCGCGCAAGAAGGGCCGCTTCGAGATGGCCGAGGGCGGCACGCTCTTCCTCGACGAGATCGGCGACATCAATCTCGGCACACAGGTGAAGCTGCTGCGCGTGCTGCAGGAGCGCGAGTTCGAGCGCCTCGGCGGCACCGAGACGGTCAAGGTCAACGTGCGGCTCATCGCGGCCACGAACAAGGACATGGAGAAGGCGCTCGCGGACGGCACCTTCCGTGAGGACCTCTACTACCGCCTCAACGTGTTCACGATCTTCGTGCCGCCGCTGCGCGAGCGGAAGGCGGATCTCCTGCTGCTGGCCGATCACTTCCTCGAGAAGTTCTCGCGCGAGCACGGCAAGGTCATCAAGCGCATCTCGACGCCGGCCATCGACATGCTGATGGCCTATCACTGGCCGGGCAACGTGCGCGAGATGGAGAACGCGCTCGAGCGCGTCGGTGCTGGTGTGCGACGGCGCCGTGATTCATGGCCACCATCTGCCGCCCTCGCTGCAAACCGCCGATTCGTCCGGCACGGTGACGCGCGTGTCGCTCAAGGACGCCGTCGCCGGCTACGAGCGCGACCTGATCATGGACGCGTTGAAGACGACGCGCGGCAACCGCGCCAAGGCGGCGCGCCTGCTCGACACGACCGAGCGGATCCTCAACTACAAGGTGCGCGGCTACGGCATCGACGTGCGCCGCTACAAGACGCCTGAAGTCGGACGCCGTGGGCCGACCGATGCGATCGCGGCCGATCCCCCGCGCGACCTTCCGGCTATCGCCTCTTCGCAATAAAGATGAACGAGGCGCAACTCCCAATTCCCAACTTCCAACGCCCGACCACTCCCAACTCCCAACTGCCAATGTGAACGTTGTTGGAAGTTGGCGGTTGGAAATTGGGAGTCGCTTGGGAATTGGAGGTTGGTAGTTGGGAGTTCGCTCGCGGCTCTTTGCATCGCGAGCGTTGCGTGCGGAAAGAAAGGCCCGCCGCTCGCCCCGATCGTCCACATCCCGGCCGCGGTCGAGAAGGTCGACGCGCGGCGCCGCGGCGACGATGTGTCGGTGACCGTGACGGTGCCGTCGAAGAACATCGACGGCACGATACCGGTCGACGTCGCGCGCATCGAGGTCTACGGATATACCGGCACCAACGGCGCCCCCGGCCAGCCGCTTCCTCGAGGTCGCCACGCTCGTCGGAACGATCACCGTCCCCGAGCCGAAGCCTGACGCGCCTCCCGATGCGGCGCCGCCGCCGGGCACGCCCGTGCCAGGCGGCACCGCCACGCATCGTCGAGTCGCTGACGCCGGACGCACTCGTCGCCACGCCGATTCCGCCGGACCCGACCGCGAAGCGCGCGGACCCGCGGCCGCTTCCAGCCGTTCCCACACCAGGCACTGCGGCCGAAACCGGACCGCTTCGACGCTTCTACTACGCGCTGCCATTCAGTCCGCGCGGCCGGCCAGGTCCGCCGAGCATGATCGCCGAACTGCGTCTCACCACCTGCCGGAGGCGCCCGACGGGGGTGAAGGCGACCTTCGTCGCCGATTCTGTTCGACTCGAGTGGGAACCGTCCGGAGGTCTCATCGGCTTCCTGCTCGAGCGCTCGCTTGCGCCCGAACTCTCGCCGCTCGACACTCCGTTGCCCGAGCCGGCGTCGTCATCGGTGACAGCCTCCGCCTGCAGGGTCCGACGCGCTACAACGTGTTTCGCGAGATTGCGCCGCCGGAAGCGACCGCGGCCCAACCCGCAGCGGAGAATCCTTCCGACGCGGGTCCGCCGGCTCCGATCAATCCCGCGCCGATCGACGCGCTGACCTTTGTCGATCCGTTGACGGGTCTCGATGGCCGCCGGCGATGCTACGTCGTGCGGGCGGTGCGCGGTGACGGCACGCAGACGGTCGAAGGGATGCCGTCGGAGCCCTCGTGCGTCATCCCGATCGATGACTTTCCGCCTGAGCCGCCAGCCCGGCTCTCGGCAGTGAGCGGGGAAGGGGCGATCACGTGCTGTGGGAGCCGAACCCCGAGCCGGACATCGCCGGTTACCTGGTCTTGCGTGGCGAAGCGGGCGATGCCACACTGACGCCAGTGACGGACACCGTGGTCACCGAGGCCCGGTTCACTGATCGGACGGTCCGGCCCGGCGTCCGCTACGTCTATGCCGTGCAGGCCATCGACTCGCGGCTGCCGAGACCGAACGTGAGTGCCCCATCAGCGCGCGTCGAGGAAACGGCGCGCTAGCGGAGCCCCTATGAAGTTATTTGTCGACACCGGCAACGTGAAGGAGATCGAGACGCTCGCCGCGCTGGGCATCCTCGATGGCGTGACCACGAACCCGTCGCTGCTCGCCAAGGAGTCCGGCGACTATCGCAAGATCCTCAAGCGCATCTGCGAGATCGTCCAGGGCCCGGTCAGCGGCGAGGTCGTGGCGACCGACACCGCCGGCATGGTGCGTGAGGGACGCGACCTCGCCAGCATCGACGAGCACATTGTCGTCAAGGTGCCGTTCACCAAGGACGGCGTCAAGGCGTGCAAGACGCTGTCGTCGGAAGGATTGCGCGTCAACGTGACGCTGATCTTCTCGGCCACGCAGGCCTGGCTCGCTGCCAAGGCCGGCGCCACCTACGTCAGTCCATTCGTCGGCCGGCTCGATGACATCGGCACGACCGGCATGAACCTGATTCGCGAGATCGTCGACATCTTCGACAACTACGAGTTCCCGACCGAGGTGCTCGTCGCCAGCGTTCGCCATCCGATTCACATCATCGAGGCCGCGCGCATGGGCGCCGATGTCGCTACCGCGCCGGCCGCGGTCATCGAGCAGTGCTTCAAGCATCCGCTCACCGACATCGGACTCGAACGGTTCCTGAAAGATTGGGAGAAGGCACAGGCCGCCAAGGTCTGATCACTTGTCTTTACTAGACGACCTTCAGCGCCGGGCCGCGCTGGGCGGTGGGGAAGAGCGGCTGCAGCGCCAGCGCGATGCGGGCAAGCTGACCGCGCGCGAGCGCGTCCAACTGCTCTTCGACCGCGACACGTTCGAAGAGCTCGACGCCTTCGTTACCCACCGGTGCCGCGACTTCGGCATGGAGCATCAGATCGTGCCTGGCGACGGGGTCGTCGCCGGGCTACGGTCGCGTCGGCGGCCGCCTCACCTACGCGTTCGCGCAGGACTTCACCGTCTTCGGCGGCTCGCTCTCGGAAACCAACGCCGCCAAGATTGTCAAGATCATGGACCTGGCGATGAAGATGGGCGCGCCAGTGATCGGTCTCAACGATTCGGGTGGTGCGCGCATTCAGGAAGGCGTGCTCTCGCTTGGGGGCTACGCCGATATCTTTCTGCGCAACACGCTGGCATCCGGCGTCATCCCGCAGATCTCCGCCATCATGGGACCGTGCGCCGGCGGTGCGGTCTATTCTCCGGCGATCACCGACTTCATCATCATGGTCAAGGGCACGAGCTATATGTTCGTGACCGGACCCGACGTCGTGCGGACCGTGACGCACGAGCAGGTGACGAAGGAAGAGCTCGGCGGCGCGATGACGCACAACGAACGGAGCGGCGTCGCGCACTTCGCTGTGGACGACGACCAGGCCGCCATCCTGCTCATTCGCGAGCTGCTGTCGTTCATGCCTGCGAACAATGTCGACGATCCGCCGCGGCGTGAGCCGGCGGATCCTGCGGCCAACGCCGGGCAGATCCTCGAGTCGATCGTCCCGGCCGCGCCGAATCAGCCGTACGACATGGTCGACGTGATTCGCCACGTCGTCGACGACGGGTATCTGCTGCAGGTGCACGAGCACTTCGCCCGGAATCTCATCGTCGGGTTCGCGCGCCTGGCTGGCCGGCCCGTGGGTATCGTCGCCAACCAGCCGGCGCATCTTGCCGGGACTCTCGACATCGACGCGTCGGTGAAGGGCGCGCGGTTCGTCCGCTTCTGCGATGCGTTCAACATCCCGCTCGTCACGTTCGAGGACGTGCCGGGCTTCCTGCCCGGTACCGAACAGGAGTTCGGCGGAGTCATCCGCCACGGCGCGAAGCTGTTGTTTGCGTTTGCCGAGGCGACGGTGCCCAAAGTCACGGTGATCACGCGCAAGGCCTACGGTGGCGCCTATTGCGTGATGTCGAGCAAGCACATCCGCACCGATGCCAACTTTGCGTGGCCGACGGCGGAGATCGCGGTCATGGGGGCTGAAGGCGCGGTGAACGTGCTCTACAAGCGCGAGCTCGACGCGGCGGCCGACGTCGCCGCAGCCCGCGCGGCGCGCATCGCCGAGTACCGCGAGAAGTTTGCCAACCCCTACGTCGCCGCCGAGCGTGGCTTCATCGACGAAGTGATCCGCCCGCGCCAGACGCGCGCAAAAGTGATCGGCGCGCTGGCCGCGCTCGAGACCAAACGCGATCGCAACCCGCCGAAGAAGCACGGCAATATCCCGCTGTGATCGGCGTCGAAGCGATCACTCCAGGCAATCTGACTGCCCGTCCTCGCCGCAGGTAAACATGCTGGGAATCTCCGCGACCGTCCACTCGCGCGTGTTCTTCCAGACGCGTGTCCGGCCATAGCGGAGCGACGTCCATCCCAGGCGTTCCTTGGCCAGCCACACGCGCTGCAGCGCCAATTTCTCGTCGTCACCGAACAGGTGATACGACTCGTGGAGCAGGATCGTCGCGCGCTCGATCTCGTCGACAGGATATTTGAAGAAGGCCGGATAGATGGTGATGACAGCGAAGGGGAAGTTCGTCGCTGCGTACGCCGTCGGATGGCCGACGTAGCGGTTCCACCAATTGTCTGTCCGGCGGAAGCTCACGTAACGGCGGAGCGCTGACGCCTCGCTCCTGAAGCCGGCATTGTCGAGTATGCGAATGGCCTCCATCAGCACCACTCGTTCGTCAGGTCGTACCGGTTCGGACGTCAAGAGCAGCGATCCGTAGGCGGTCGTTACGATGATCACGGCGACGCTGAGGATCCAGAACACCCAGCGTGCGAAGCTCCGTCCGCCTTCGCCGCTGTGCGGCTTCGGCGCGACAGGTCCGTTGCTGCCGCTCCGCGGCTCCGGCTGGACAACACCAGCGGAGCGGTACTGCCGAGACCGTATCTGCATTTGCCGCCAGCGGCGTTTCACACCGCCGGCACACGACGCTGGTTGAGAAGTTCACCAGGTCGCAGCCTGGGCATTTGATGCTGTTCAGCGACCGCTCCTTCCCGGGAATATCGGCCGCGTTCGACCCAAAGCTCCTGACATCGGATGCTAGAATTGCTTGAATTTGCGCAAGATCCTCATCGCCAACCGCGGGGAGATCGCGGTGCGCGTCATCCGCGCGTGTCGTGACCTTGGCCTCGCGGCGGTGGCGGTCTATTCCGAATGCGATCGTGCCGCGCGCCATGTCCGCATGGCGGATGAGGCGATGGCGATCGGGCCGAGCCCTCCGGGCGAGAGCTATCTGCGCATCGACCGCATCATCGACGCGGCGCGCACCAGCGGTGCCGACGCCATCCACCCGGGCTACGGCTTCCTGTCAGAGAACGAGGACTTCGCGGCCGCGTGCCGCGACGCGGGGCTCACCTTCATCGGCCCGACGGCGGAAGCGATCGCCCTGATGGGAAGCAAGACCGCGGCACGGCGTGCGGCCATTGCGGCGGGCGTGCCGGTGGTGCCCGGCACAGAAGAGCCGCTGGCCGCCGATGTGCCCGATGCTGCGATCGTCGTGCGCGCGCTGGAGATCGGATTTCCGGTGATGGTGAAGGCGGTCGCCGGCGGCGGCGGGAAGGGCATGCGCATCGTGGGCAGCGTTGCCGATCTGCCTTCAGCGATCCGTGCCGCACGCTCGGAAGCGGGCGCGGCCTTCGGCGACTCGACCATCTATCTCGAGCGTCGACTCGAGCGCCCGCGGCACATCGAAGTCCAGCTTCTTGCCGATCAGTACGGGACGGTGCTCCCGTGCGTCGAGCGCGAGTGCTCCATTCAGCGGCGTCATCAGAAGGTGATCGAGGAGACGCCTTCACCTGTTGTCTCGCCCGAGCAGCGGGCGCGCCTCACCGCGGCCGCGGCCGCGGTCGCGGCGTCGGTTGGCTACACCAGCGCCGGGACCGTCGAGTTTCTCTTCGACGAGCACGGCCGCTTCTACTTCCTCGAGGTGAACACGCGTATCCAGGTCGAGCATCCGGTCACCGAGATGATCACCGGCGTGGATCTGGTGGCGTGGCAGATACGGATTGCGCGCGGCGAACGGCTGACGGTGCCGGCCGATCAGTTGCTGACGCCGCGTGGTCACGCCATCGAGTGCCGGGTGTATGCCGAGGATCCCGATGCCGGCTTCCTGCCCTCGCCCGGAACCATCACATCGCTGCGCGTCCCGTCCGGTCCCGGCATCCGAGACGATGGCTGGGCTGAGACGGGAACCGATGTGCCGGTCTTCTACGATCCGCTGATCTCCAAGCTGATCGCGTGGGGAGAAGATCGTCCGCAGGCCATTGCGCGGATGCGGCGGGCGTTGATGGAATACGAAGTACGGGGCATTCGGACCAGCCTGCCGTTCTTCCAGTGGATGCTGCGTCAGCCGTCGTTTGTCGCGGCGGAGTTCCACACTGAATTGCTGGACGAGCTCTTGCAGCGTCGTGGCGGCGAGGGCTTTTCGGACCTCGATCCGTCCCTCGAAGAGGTCGCGGCGATTGCGGCGTGCATTGCCGATGCGGGGAGCGATGCTGCAGGCCCGTCCGAAAGGACGGGCCCTGCTCGCCAACTAAGCGGACCGTAGGGCCGGTCCTTTTGGACCGGCCAGCTCCGAGCTGGAAAGGGCGGTCCCGTGTCGAGAGCCTGCGCGGATGACGTGCGACCTCGAAATACGGGGTCGGCGACGGACGATCGAGTTCCGGCAGCGGGGGTCGGTGTGGGAAATGGCCCTCGACGGCCGGATACTGAGCGTGGACGTCACTGCGAGTGCAGGACGATGGTCGCTCTTGATCGGGCCGCCTGAAGGCGGTGCCTACGATGCGGGGCGGCCCTTCAAGAGCTACGACGTCGCCGTCGAGCGGCGCTCGAACGGCGAGCGGATCGTCCACGTGAACGGTGTCGCGGTGCCGGTGTCGATCGTCGACCCGCGAGAGCGACTGGTGCGCCGACGCGGCAGCGCCTCCGCCGAGACCGGTCCGCAGTCGATCGTCTCGCCGATGCCCGGACGGATCGTCAAGGTGCTGGTGCGGGAAGGGGATCTGGTCACCGCGCAGCAGGGCCTGGTCGTCGTCGAGGCGATGAAGATGGAGAACGAGCTGCGCGCGCCTCGCGCCGGCCAGGTGAGCGCAGTGAAAGTCGTCGAAGGTATGTCGGTTGACGGTGGAGCCGTGCTGATCGTGATGGAGTAATTCAAGATGCAAAATGCAGAATGCAAACCGCGCCTCATTCGCGGCACTTTGCCTTCCCATTTTGCATTGTGAATTTTGCATTGTGAATTTCAAGTCGCTCACGTCACCGTTCCGCCATCCGGCGACTCAGAAAGCGCGCATCATCGCTCGCCGCGTGGTGATCGTGTGCGCCGTGATTCTCGCTGTGGCGATTGTCACTTCAGTGGCGGTGGACGTCGGGCCGGCGTTGAAAGGGCTCGCCGAACGAGAGGGCTCGCGGTTCCTTGGGCGTCCGTTGACGATCGGCCGCATGCAGGTGCGGCTGTGGGACGGCAGCTACGTCTTCGAGGACCTGCGCATCGACAGCCTGCCGCCGACGACGACGCCGTTCCTCGTCGCCAAGCGAGATCACCGTCGTCAACTCGTGGCGCACGCTCTTCAACCGTCGGTTCGTCCTCGAGCAGATCGAGATGACCGACTGGCGGATGCATGTCGAGACGACGGCGAGTGGTACCAACTTCCCCAGTTTCAGAGTCGGACCGCGCGGGCAGAGTCGCTGGACGACGACGCTGAACTACGTGCGCGCGCATCGGGGTGAGTTCACCTTTCAGGACTTTGGCTCCAACTGGGGTGTCGTCGCACGAAACATCGATGTCGTCGTCGAAAAGCCGACTCCTGATGCCAGGTATCGCGGCACCGCGAAGTTCACGAACGGCCTGACCGCGATTCAAAACTACGTACCGTTCCGCACCGACATGGACTCGAGCTTTCAGCTCGACGGCGGGCGCCTGATATTCGACCGGATGTCGCTCGAGACCGAAGGCACGCGCTCGGAGCTCATTGGCGACGTGAACTTCGGCTACTGGCCCGAGCTGATGCTGTCGATGAAGTCGGACATCGATCTGCCGCGAGCCAGGGAGTTGTTCTTCGCCGGCGATACGTTTTCGCTGACTGGCAAAGGCAAGTTCACTGGCACTTTCCACCTGTTCAAGGAGCTGATGCCGAACGGCCAGCAGCGCACCGGCCGCGAGTTGAAGGGGCAGTTCCACACCGATGTGCTTGGCGTCAATCGCTACCGGTTCACCGACGTGCGCGGTGATGTGCGTTGGACGCCCGAGGTTCTCGCCGTCACCGATTCGCGAGCCAGCGTGTACGGCGGGACGGCGCGCTTCAGCTATCGCATGGCGCCGCTCAACGCCAAAGGCGTCACGCCGACCAACAGCTTCGACACCGACTACGAGGGCATCGATCTGCTCGCGCTGAGCGATCTGTGGCAGTTCGACGGCATCAAGCTGGCCGGGCGCATTTCGGGCACCAACCTGCTCGAGTGGCCGATCCGGCGGTATCGCGATCACACCGGCGGCGGCAGCGTGCGCTTCACGCCGCCCGACGAGAGCGTGTTGATGACGAGAGACATGCCGCTCGATCAAATTGCGGCGCGCGAGGCGCGGGGCGTCGACGTCGGGTCCCTTCAGTCCGCTGACGCCGGTTGACCCCGTGCCGGTGGGCGGCGAGATCGTCTACGAGTTCGGTCCCGAGTGGATTGACATCAAGCCGAGCCACATTGCCACTGCGTCCACCTACGTCGAAGTGCAAGGCCGGACGAAGTACGGGGAGGAATCGGATCTGCCGTTTCACGTCTCCAGCGCCGACTGGCAGGAAAGCGACCGGGTGTTTGCGGGTGTGCTGACCGCCTTC
Organism: uncultured Acidobacteriota bacterium; assembly: GCA_963728305.1. Lineage (GTDB taxonomy): Bacteria > Acidobacteriota > Vicinamibacteria > Vicinamibacterales > UBA2999 > Gp6-AA40. The sequence goes on along the minus strand of CAVSKE010000015.1, from coordinate 107,256 downwards.
GGAGCGAGGACGAAAGCCATTCCGATCGGCGGCTACGGCACGTTCGACGGTGCGCATGACCGGGGCATTCAGGAATCCGCGCATCGAGGGCGACTTCGCCGGCGAGCAGATGCGCGCCTGGGATGTGGTGTGGGGATCGGTACGCGGCAAGGCGCTGATCCAGAACAGCTATGTGGACGTCACCGACGTGACGATCACCTCGGGACCGTCGGTGATCGCGACGACCGGGCGGTACTCGCTGGGATTTCCACGCAAGGACCAGGGCGAGGAGATCAACGCGCACATCGAAATCAAGGGCCGTCCGGTTGCCGATCTGCGCCAGGCGTTCGGCATCGACGACTACGACATCGACGGACTGCTGACCGGCGAGTTCGACATCAGGGGCAAGTACCTCGAACCCGAGGGCTCGGGCCGGATGGAGATCGCGGAGGCCGTCTTCTACGGCGAGCCGGTCGAGAGCGCGACGAGCGCGCTGCAGTTCGAGGGCAAGGGTGTGCGCCTGCAGAACATTCAGATTCTGAAGGGCGGCGGCCGGGGAACCGGCAATGCCTACATCGGGTGGGATGGCACGTACTCCTTCAACTTCGACGCGCGGGGAATTGCCGCTGAATCGATCACGCTCAGCAAGACGATCGGCCAGCCGATTTCCGCGCTGCTGAACTTCACGGCCGCGGGCAGCGGCTCGTTCGATGCGCCGCGTTACGAGGTCAAGGGCGAGCTGAACGACGTGTTCGTCGCCGACGAGGGCATCGGCAAGATCGTCGGCGGCATCAGCGTCAACAGCGGTTTGATGACGGTGCAGCTCGAGGCCGCATCGCCTCGACTCTCGGTCTCCGTCGCCGGCCAGATCTCGATGCCCGAGCAGGACGCCGACGTCGCCATCACCGTGCTCGACACGTCACTCGATCCGTACGTCCGTCTGTTCCTGCCCCAGCTCTCGCCGTTCACGACCGCGGTCGTCAGCGGATCGGTGCGTGTGGTCGGCAACCTCGGTGACATCAACAACCTGCTGGTGGACGGGACCGTCGATAGCCTCGACATGCGCCTGTTCGACTACGCACTGCGCAACGCCCGGCCGATTCGCCTGGCCCTGGATCGCAACTCGATCCGCGTCGCCGACATGCGCATCGTCGGTCAGGACACCCAGATCGACATCGCCGGCATCGCCAACCTGCACGACAAGACGATCAACATGCGCGCCAACGGCGATGCGAACCTCGCGGTGCTGCAGGGCTTCATCTCGGACCTGCGGAGCTCCGGCACGGCGTCGCTGGCGGGGACGCTGGAGGGACCGCTCGACAATCCCATTGCCAGCGGCGCGCTGACGCTGAAGAGCGGCCGCATCCGTCATTTCTCGCTGCCGCATGCGCTCGAGAACATCGACGGGCCGATTCGTTTCGACTCGCAAGGCGTGACGCTCGACGGGCTGACCGGCCGCCTGGCCGGCGGCGACGTGAAGTTTGGCGGCCGGGTGGACAAGGACGGCTACCTGCCCGGGCGCTTCGACGTGACGATGAACGGGCGCGACATGCGGCTGCGGTTCCCGGAAGGCATGCGTTCGCTCGTCGATGCCGACCTGACGCTGCAGGGCACGCGCGAGAGTGCGGTCGTGTCCGGGCTGGTTGCCGTCAAGGACGCGGTGTACACGCAGGCGTTCAATACGGGGAGCCTGTTCGAGTTCGGTGGAGATCTGTCGCTGGCGCCGCCGGCCGCACCGTCGGAGACGCTGCCGGTTCGTCTGGACATCCGGATCAACGCACCGTCCACGCTGCAAGTGCAGAACCGGGCGCTGCGACTCGTCGCCAACGCCGACCTGCAGTTGCGCGGCACGATTGATCGGCCGGTGCTCGTCGGCAGCGCCGAGATTGTTCGCGGCGAGGCGCTCTACGAGGGCAAGCGCTTCCTCATCACCAGGGGCACCGTTGACTTCAACAACCCGACGCGCATCGAGCCGTTCCTCGATATCGAGGCTGAGACGCGCATTCGCGTGCCGCAGGAAACCTATCGCGTCACGCTGCGCGTCACCGGTCCGCTGGCCCAGCCGAACGTGTCCTTCGACTCGGATCCACCGCTCGGCGAGATCGAGATCCTCGCGCTCATCTTCGGCGACGTGGCGCCTGGCGCCAACGCCGAGCTCGCCCAGTTCGACGCCAACACCCCGCAGGCTCGCTTGTTTCAGGAACGGGCCGCTCGTGCGCTGACCGGCGTGTTTTCATCAGAGGTCAGCCGTGTCGTCGAGCAGGCGTTCGGCGTCGATACATTCCAGATCACACCCTCGCTCCAGGATCCAAACCTGCAGTCGGCGCGCAACATCGAGCCCGGCATGCGCTTGACCGTGCTCAAGCGGCTCTCGGACCGGCTCTACCTCACCTACTCGCGCAGCCTGTCATCGTCCAATCGTGACCAGGTCGTCCTGCTCGAGTTCGATCAAACCGATCGCCTCTCGTGGATTCTCTGGCGCAACGAAGACGGCATCTACGCCCTCGACTGGCGCATCCGGAAGACGTTCTGATGCTGCGCCGCATGCTCCCGGTCTGCTGGCTTCTGGCCGTGTGCCTGTTGTCGTACCCCGGCGTCGCGAACGCTCAGGTGGGACAACCAATCGTTGAGATCCAGCTCGATCAGGAGGGTCGCGTCGTCAACGATCCGGCCGTGATGGCGCTGATCGAAGCGCGGGTCGGCGATCGGCTCTCCGTGCGCTCGGTGCGCGAGACGATCGCGCACCTGATGGCCCTCGGTCGCTTCGAGGACGTGCAGGTGCTCAGCGAGCCACTCGGCACCGGCGTCCGCGTGAAATACGTGCTGCTGCCTCGGCATCCGATCGATCGCATCGAATTCACCGGCCGGGCCGAGCTCTCCGAGGACGACCTTCGTCGTCTCATCACCGATCGCTTCGGGAACTCGCCGAGCACCAGCCGGCTCAACGAGGTGACCGAGGCGCTGCGCCTCGAGTATCGCCGCCGCGGCTACCCGGCGGCGAAACTGAGCACGCGGCTGGACATCACTCACGACCCGGATCGCGCCACGCTGGTCATCGAGGTCAATCCCGGGCCGCGCGCCAGGATTCTCGACGTCAGGATCACGCAGGTGGACGCGACCGAGCGCAGCACGCTCACAGAAGTGCCGGACATCAAGATCGGCGACATCTACGACGAGACCGAGATCGGCCGCAAGCTGCAGGCGTGGGAGACACGCATGCGCAGCCGCGGCTACTACGAAGCCCGCGCCAACCAGAATGCCAGCATCTCGGAAGACGGCTCAGTCTTCCTGTTCCTCAATCTCGAGCTCGGTCCGATGGTCCGGCTGGTGTTCGAGGGTGATCCGCTGCCCGACGATGAGATCGATCGGCTCGTCCCGGTCCGCCGGGAGGCCTCGGTCGACGAGGATCTGCTCGAGGACTCGCAGAGCATGATCGAGTCGTATCTGCACGCCCGGGGTCATCGCGATGCGACGACGATGTACACCCGCGAGGAGCGTGCCGGCGAATTGATCATCACGTTCCGCATCACCAGCGGTCCGCGCTACCTCGTGGGCAGCGTCACGCTCACCGGCAACTTCGTCCTGACGACGCAGCAGCTGCTGCCCCTGGTCCGCTTGAAGGAAGGCGAGCCGTTCGACCGCTCGACGCTGGCGCTGAGCGTCAGTGGCATCGAAAGCCTCTACCGCGTGTCAGGGTTCACGCGCCCGCAGGTGAAAGCGACGGAAAGCGTCGTCGCGCCGGAGGATGTGCGCGACCCGGACCGGCTGGTCAACCTGACGATCACGATTGTCGAGGGCCCGCGCACCGAGGTCCGGTCGGTCACCTTCCAGGGCAACATGGCCTTGAGCGATGCGGAGCTGCGCAACGGCATCGCCACGGCACCCGGGCGGGTGTACTCGATCGTCGATGTCGTCTCCGACCGTGACGCGATCGTGCTGGCCTATCGCAACCGCGGCTTCGAGAGCGTCGTGGTCACGCCGCAGCCGACGTTCGCCGAGAACGACACGCGGGCGGACGTCCGATTCACGATCGTCGAGGGGCCGCAGATCATCGTCGATCACGTGATCATCGCCGGCAATCGCCGGATCAGCACGGAAACGATCGAACGCGAGATCACCCTGCGTCCCGGTGAGCCGTTCGGCGAAGCCGCGGTGGTCCAGAGCCGGATCAATCTCAATCGGCTCGAGCTGTTCCGCCGCGTCCAGATCGAGGCGCTGGCACACGCCGGCGAGTCGCGCCGTGACGTCCTGGTGCAGGTCGAGGAGTCCGCGTCGACGACCGTCGACCTGTCAGCTGGCCTCGAGGGTGGATACTTCGTGAGGCCGACCGGTGAGGGCGGTCTGGCCGAGGATCGTTTCGAGGCCACGCCGCGTGGATCGATTCAGGTGACGCGGCGCAATCTCTGGGGCAAGAACCGGACGATTACGCTGTTCACGCGCGTGAGCCTGCGCACGCGAGACGCGCAGGCCGAGTCGCTCCAGCTCAATCCGCCGGAGACGATTGAAAGCAGCTACGGATTTCACGAGTACCGCGCGCTCGCGTCGTACCGCGAGCCGCGCCTGTTCCGTACGTCGGCCGAGATTCTCGTCACCGGCATCGTGGAGCAGGCGTTTCGTCCGAGCTTCAACTTTGCCCGCAAGGTCGTGCAGGCGCAGGTTGGAAACCGCTTGTCCGACCTCTACACCGTCAGCGGGGCGTATTCGTTCCAGCGCACACGCCTGTTCGATATCAGGGCGGCGGAGGACGACGAGGCGTGGCTCATCGACCGTCTGTTCTCGCAGGTGCGGATATCGAAGTTCTCCGGCACGATCTTCAGGGATAGCCGCGATCCCGGCGAAGCGCTCGATCCGACGCGCGGCACGCAGCTGATCGCGACGGCCGATCTTGCGGCACGGGCAATCGGATCGGAGGTCGGCTTCATCAAGACATATCTCCAGGGCTACTACTATCACCAGCTGCCGGTGCCGCGGCGAGTCGTCCTGGCGCTCGGCGCACGCGTCGGGCTGGCACACGGGTTCAACCGGGAGGACCCGGTCAGTGGCGGCGACGATCAACGGCTTGCCGGCGAACGAGCGCTTCTTCGCCGGCGGCGATACGTCCGTGCGCGGGTTCGCGCTCGATCGGCTGGGCAATGAACGTACGATCTCGACCACCGGATTCCCGACCGGCGGCAACAGCGTCGTGGTGCTGAACAGCGAGCTGCGCGCGCAGTTGTTCGGCGGATTTCAGGGCATCGGCTTCCTGGATGCGGGCAACGTCTTCCCATTGGCCAGCGATGTGAGCTTCATCGATCTGCGTCCGGCCGCGGGAGTCGGTCTGGCCTACAAGTCACAGCGCATCGGCCTGGCCCGCATCGATCTGGGCTTCAATCTGAATCCGCAGGAGTTCGTGGCGGGCGCGCGCGAGCGGCGCTGGGTCATACACTTCCTGCTCGGCCAACCGTTCTGAGGCTTCGCGTGTAATGCAAGATGCAAGATTGAAAATGCAAAAAGCGGCAGGCAAAGGGTTGGGGCTGTTCTTCTTGCATTTCGCATTTTGCATTTTGAATTACAGCGTAGTGGAGGCCCAGCAGCTTATCGATCGCGTCCTCGCGCGCATCGGGACTGAGGCCATCACGCAGACCGACGTGGAGGCGCTCGTCGAGTTCGGTCTGATCGAGGCGACGATCGCCGACTGTGCCGGCGGCTGTGCAGCAGGCGATCGACCGGCAGCTGGTTCTGAAGGAGGTGGCGCGATTTCCCCCGGCCGAGCCTCCGGCTGCCGACGTCGAGAAGCAGCTTGCTGCCATGAAAGCGCGAGTCGGCGACCGGCTCGACCAGATGCTACAGATTACCGGTCTCGACGACGACCGTCTGCGCGGCCTGGCGCGCGACACGCTTCGCATCCGGACCTACCTCCAGCAGCGCTTTGGCATCGCCGCGCAGGTGGGGGAAGAGGAAGCCCGCAAGTACTTCGAATCGCATCGTGACGAGTTCACACGCAACGGAATGCCGCTCACCTTCGAGGAGGCCGCCGCCGAGGCGCGTCAGCGGGCATCGGCGACGCGTGTGCAGGGTGCGGTGACGCTGTGGCTGCAGGATCTGCGTGTGCGCTCTGATGTGGTGATCGTTACGAGCCCGTCAGCGCCACCCGCAGCACCTCGAGCGAGTTGAAGCCGGCGTGGCTGACGATCGGCGCCACGCTGCTCCGGCGGCGCAGATAGACAATCGCCCAGATGGCGCCGAGCGCACCGGTGGCGATCACGGCATCCCACCCTTGCGGGAAATGTCCTAGCCCGAACGCGATGCTCAGCACGATGACGCCGACGATCGGTCCGCCGAGGTGCTGTTCAAAGCGGCGGAGCAGGAACGCGCGCTGAAGTTCTTCGCGGACGCCACCGGCCAGCACCGCGATGAGACCGAGCATGGCGGCTTGATGCGGGCCACCGGCCGCCAGCTGCTCGATCGGATTCTCCGTGACGTTGTGAAGGCCGGGCAGCAGTCGCATCAGCCCGGTCATCAGCAGGCCGACCAGCAGAAAGACGAAAGGGACCAGCGCGAGCCCGAGACTGATCTCGCGAACGATCGGTCGATCGCCCAGCCACAAGGCGCGCGGACTCTCGCCGTGCGCGCGCGTCAGCATCACCATCAGCGCGGTCAGGACGACCGAGTCGATGAGCAGCAGCGCGAAGGCGAACGGCGGCGACAGCTGGCCGCTCTCCGTTTGCGGAGCCACCCCGGCGGAGGCGAGCAGCTGCCCGATCACGATTTGCGTAGGCAAGCTCGAGCACAGCAGCACTTCACCCACCGCGATCAGTCGTTTTTGGCCTGTGATCAGCGGATCAGCTGGGTTGGCTATCGCCGGGGGAACCGGATCGGGATAGACCATGTAAATATGACAGGGTAACATTCGAAGAGCATGTCTAGCACGTCAGGGGAACGGGTTCTTATCGTTGAGGATGAGCCCAGCACGCGCCTCGGTCTCACCGAGTTGGTGCGTACGTGGGGCTTCACCGCAGACTCCGCCGGCGACGGAGAAGAGGCGCTTCAACGCATTACCGTCTTTCGCCCGAACATCATCATCTCCGACCTCGTGATGCCGCGCATGGGCGGTCTCGAACTGCTGCGCGCACTCAAGGACGATGGCGGAGACTACACAGTCGTGATTCTGACCGCGCAGGGAACCGTCGAAACTGCGGTCGAAGCCATCAAAGAAGGCGCCTACGACTACTTGAACAAACCGATCGAGCCGCAGCGGCTGAAGATCCTCCTCGACAAGATCGTCGAACGACAGGACACGCTGCGCGAGGTCAAGGTGCTGCGCAAGCAGCTCCGCGAGCACGGCACGTTCGGCAAGATGATCGGTAGCAGTCCGCAGATGCGGAAGGTCTATCAGGTCGTCGAGCAGGCCGCGCCGACCTCCGCGTCGGTGCTGATCTGGGGAGAGTCGGGCACGGGCAAGGAGCTCGTCGCCCAGACCATTCATCAACTGAGCCCGCGCGCGCAGATGCCGTTTGTCCCGATCAACTGCGCCGCCATTCCCGAGACGCTGCTCGAGAGCGAGATCTTCGGCCACGAGAAGGGCGCGTTCACCGGTGCGGTCGATCGCCGCGCCGGCTGCTTCGAGCTCGCCGATCACGGCACGCTGTTTCTCGACGAGATCGCCGAGATGACGCCGGCGACGCAGGTGAAGCTGCTGCGCGTGCTGCAGGAGCGCAAGTTCCGGCGGCTTGGCGGACGCAGCGAGGAGACCGTGGACGTCCGCGTCATCGCGGCAACCAACGTCAATCCCGGCGACGCGGTGCGCAACGGCAAGCTGCGCGAGGACCTGTACTATCGGCTCAACGTGTTTGCCATCGAGCTGCCGCCGCTGCGCCAGCGCAAGGAGGACCTGCCGCTGCTCGTGCAGTCCTTCCTCGCCGACTTCAACGCTCGCAACAACAAGCAGGTGTCGGCGCTCGATCCGGCGGCAATGCGCATCCTCGAGCAGTACAACTGGCCCGGGAACGTGCGCGAGTTGCGCAACGTCATCGAGCGCGCAGTGATCCTCAGCTCGGGCGAGTTCATCGATCAGAAACAGCTGCCGCCGCTGGTCACCGACTCACCCGACGTCGTGAAGCCGACCCTGTCGCTGACGCCGGGGACGACGGTTGAAGAGGCCGAGACGCGGTTGATCCTGATGACCCTCGAACACACGCGCGACAACAAGACGCGCGCCGCCGAGATTCTCGGAATCAGCTTGAAGACCCTGCACAACAAGTTGAACAAGCTGCGCGGACGGGGCAAGCGGTCGGAAGAAGAAAGCGTCACTTCCTAAAAGGGCGAAAGGCGAAGGTCAAAGGCAGGTCGTGCGCTTCACCATCAGGGTCAAACAGATCGTCGGCGTGACGGCCATCGTCGGACTGGCGGTGGTCGCGCTCAGCATTCTATACGCCGCCCGTCTGACCGACGTCGTGCTCCACGAAAGCTACTCGCGCGGGCAGCTGATGGCAAAGACGATCCTGCACCATGCCGGCGTGATCGTCACCGGCGAAGGCGACCAGTGGGCGCAGCTCCGGTCGGACATCGGTCTGCGTTCGATCATCGAGTCCAGCGCCTACAGCGACAACATCACGACCGCGACGATCGTCGACACCAACGGCATCATCCTCATCGCCAACCTGCGGGCGATGGTCGGGCAGTTGAGTCCGCAGCAGGACGACCTCGGGGCGCTCGATGCGGCGAGCCCATACGCGAAGCTGAAAGAGATCTATACGGGCGACGGGCGCACGCTCGAAGTGCGCGAAACGTTGAAGCGTGGCGACGAAGAGTTCGGATCGATTCGCATCGGCGTGTCCACGCTGTTGATGCGGCGCGAGCTCGACGAGCTGTTCTGGGGCGCGCTGTTCACCGTGGCGGCGGCGCTGGGCATCGCGGTGGTGGTCGCCGGCGTCTTCGCGCAGCTTCTGCTGCGTCCGATTCATGTGCTGCGCAGCGGCTTGACGCGCCTCGGGAAGGGCGAGTTCGGCGTCCGGCTCGACCTGCCTCCTGGCGACGAGTTCGGCGAGCTGGGCGACTTCTTCAATACCGTCAGCCAGCAGCTGTCGGCGGACCGTTCGCTGCTCGCCGGTCAGAAGGCCAACCTGCAGACCGCGGTCGAACATCTCGAGGACGCCGTCGCCTTGTTCAATCCGTCGGGTGAGCTGCTCTTCAGCAACCCGGCGATGCAGCCGGCGCTTCCGGGCGATGCGATCGGCCGTGCGCTCCAGGGCCTGCTGCCGAACGGGCATCCGTATCGCACGTTGGTCGAAGAAACGCTGGCGACACGGCGCTCGCGCGGTCCGGTGCAGAGCCAGCGTCATCACAGCGAACCGGTCGTGGTCTCGGCGAGCGCCGCCGCAGCGCCGGCCGCGGAGGGGAAGGCGGCCGACGAGGAACTGATCATGACGCACGCCATCGCGGGTACGAGCGGTGAGCTCGTCGGCGTGCTGCTCGTGTCACGCAACCTGGCGCACCTGTCTCGGATGCAGTCCACGCTCGCGTACTCGCGCAAGCTGGTGGCGCTCGGCCGGCTGACCGCCGGGATTGCCCACGAGGTGAAGAACCCGTTGAACGCGATGATGATTCACCTCGAGCTGCTGCGGACCAAAATACGGTCGACACAGGCAGCCGCGCAGCCGGAGCCTGTGGCCGCGGCGAGCGGAATGCTCGGGCTTGGGCCAGGGCGGGCCGCCGCGCTCCCCCCACCCGTCAAGGGGGCGCTCGAGCACGTCTCCATCATCGAAAGCGAAATCCGGCGGCTGGATGAGGTGGTTCAGGGCTTCCTGAAGTTCACACGGCCTGAAGATCTGCGCCTCCAGCCTGTAAAGGTTCATACCCTGATGGACGAAATTCTGCCCATCATCGAGACCGAAGCGAACAAGAACAACGTGAAGGTGACGGTGGATGTGCCGCCGTCTGTGCCGGCGGTCAACGGCGACTCGGCGATGCTGCGTCAGGCGTTCCTGAACCTGGCCATCAACGCCTGTCAGGCGATGCCCAATGGGGGCTCGCTGAGGCTCAAGGCCGGCCCCGCGTCGCGCGCCCGCGTCGAAGTTATTGTGCAGGACACCGGGGTCGGCATCGCCCCTGAGCATTTATCGAAGATTTTCAACCTCTACTTCACGACCAAGGAACGGGGGACCGGTATCGGCCTCTCCATGGTCTACCGCATCATTCAGATGCACGACGGCGAAGTCGAGGTACAGTCAACTCCAGGGCGGGGAACGACATTCCGCGTCCTGCTCCCGCGTGCCAGCGGGATTTAACGGACCACGAGATGATGCGCACGATGTGCTCCCATCGTTCGTCGATCGTGAACCGGCGTTGGGTAGTGGGCCTTGGGGTGTGGGCGTTGCTGGCCGCATCGGCGGCCGGCGGGTGTGCGAAGGCACGCGCCGAGACAGTGCCCGACGGGCCCCCACTGGCCACGCCACAGCCGCCGTCGCGAGTGTTCGCGCCGATCGAAGAAGAACCATTGGTGTCGTCGCCGGTTGCTGAAGCGCCCGCGGCACCGGCGCCGCGCGTACCGCCAGCCTCGCCGCCGGCCCGGCGCACGCCGCCGCCCGAACCCGAGAAGCCCGCACCGACGCCGACACCGGCGCCTGCGGTCGACGCGCCGCGCGAGTTGCGCGCGGCCTCGTCCCCAGCCGATCCCGAAGCCGAGCGCCGGATCACCGAGGTCATCAGCAGCGCGTCGCGCGATCTGAATCGCGTGGACTACCGAGGACTGACTCGCGGCGGCCGCGAATCGGTACGACCAGGCCAAGGGCTTCATTGATGAAGCCCAGAAGGCGCTCACGGCGCGCAACTTCATCTACGCGCAGACCACCGCGGACAAGGCTGCGAAGCTCGCGTCAGAATGCAGGCGACGTGTCGCCCTCTGGGCCGTCTAGAGACCCTCGCGAGCACCGGCTACGGCTTGCAGGTATGCTGGTCGTCGCGCTGCATCCGGCGCCGCGCTCACGCCCTCAGAAACGCTGACTATCCCAGCCCGAAGTGGACGCGCGGCTTGCCGTCCTCGGGCCAGCCGACGTCCAGATCCAGTCTCATCACCGCAGCGCCGAGAAACACGCCGCCGCCAATCCCGCGCTCGAAGCGCTGATCGCCCAGCCGCGTTCCTGAGTCCCACACCGTGCCGGCATCGATGAACGCCTTGACGCCGACCTGCGACACGCGCAGCCGCGAGTTGAGCGGTACCCGCACTTCCGCCGAGACGGCGGCGAGATTGTCGCCGGCGCGGTACCCGGCTCGATAACCGCGCAGCGAATCGGCACCGCCGAGCAGCGACTGCTCCGCCTGAGGCAGTGGCGCGTCCGATCGCACCAGCTGTCCGCGCAGTGCGACGACCGCCCATGTGCCGATGCCGACGTAGCCGCGCGCATCGGCCTTCCAGCGTCCGGCGCTGCCGGTGTCGAACGAGATCGCTTCCCAGTCGATGCGCGTGTGAATGGCATTGCGCGGAAACAGTGGATCGATGCGTGTATCAACGGTCACGTGCGGCCCGCCAGCGACGTGGGATGCGTCGTAGGTGTCACCGAACTCGACGTGCGCGATGCGTGCGCCGGCGCCGACCCGCATCCACGGCACAACGGCGTGATCGGCTTCGAGGCGCACCTGCTGCCGGAGATCAGGGACAGCGAAGAACGGATTGACCCGGCGATTCACCCAGAAGGCGACGCCGGCGCGCGTGCGCTGATCGTCGAAGGATCGTTCCAGCTCGACGCCGGCGCGCCGCTCGCCGCCCCAGGAGAGCGGGAACGACAGCACGCTGTCCTTGCCGATCGGGTCGGCGAATGCCGGCCGGATGCCGTAGGTGAATCCATACCCGTCGGCATAGTTGAGGATCGGCCACCACAGCATGGCGCTGCGCAGACGCGCGCCGAAGCCCGGCGTCAGGTCGTCGGCGCTGACACCGTCGCGCTCCTCGATGACGATCATGACGAGGATGTCCGCGGGGTTGTCGATCGATCGAAACCGCTTGCGGAGCTCCACGTCGCTCGAAACGATTGCTCGTGCGAAGCGACTGCTCGGCTGCCGCGAGTCGCGCGTCGGTCGCCGCGTCGCCCGGCTTCAGACCACTCAGGGCGAGGACGTCCGCGTCGGGAGTCGTGTGATTGCCGTGGACTCTGATCTCGGCAATCGTCTCCTGAGCGATCGCCCGCGACGGGATCGCCACGAAACAAATGACTGTCACAAGAAACGCAGTGAGCTTCACCTTCGCCCTTTGGCCTTTGCCTCTTGACCTCGGCGCGATAGCGCCGTTCATCGAACTTTGGTGGCGACTGTCGCGAGCTTGTAGTCGTGGTAGTCCACCGCGTATCGCCCATCGATCTGACCTGTCGCAATCGTCAGATCGATCGCGATGCGAAGCGATCGCGGCAGCCACACCGACGGGAAGGGCTGTCCCATTTCCATGGCCGCTTGCATGCCATCGAGCTGGATGAGCCATCGTCCGGGAAGAAATTCGAGATCGACGTTCTCGAAGTCGTACTTGAGAATCTGATGCTCGGTCGGATCGATCCAGAGCGTGACGAGCGCGCCTTTGTTCATCTTCGCCTGGATCTCTGCGCTCCGCTTGCGCAGCTCCTTGTTGGGACGCGTGCGTCCCTCGCTGAACAGATTCGACGGGTAGTACTCGATCTTCAGCACGCTGCGACCTTCGAACTGCTCGCGGCCAGCCAGGGCGTAGTGGCCCGGGTCGAACTTGAATCGCAGGAAGTAGGCCGCGGAGACGAAGCCCGGCTCGAGCGCCTGCCGGATGCCGTCTTCGGTGAGCGGTGTGCTGCTCTCGACCTCGACTGTCGCGGCGTCACGTTCGGCGCGGACCGCCACGCGCTTCTCGCGCTGTTCCTCGCGCCTGACCCACAGGGCTTCGGCCTTACGTCGATCCTCCTCGCCGATCGTGACGCCGTTGATGCGCAGCGGGCTCTTGATGAACCGGCCGTCGCGCGGAAACCACGTGGACTCGCGGCGCACGCCGTATAACGGCGTCGCGCCGGGGCCGGTCAGCTGGAACGTCTCACGCTCGTCGAGGACGTACTGCTGGAGCTTCTTCCAGTTGTCGTCGCGCCGCTCGAGCACACGCGACATGAATGCATCGAGGTCCGTCGTCGAGGCGGACGTCGCGGTCTGAGCGCGAGGCGCGACAGACGCTGCGGCCAGGCCGGCTGCGAGGACGAATCCGAGGACAACTGGTTTCATGAGACCCGCCAGGCTGCAAAGACGAGACCCGGTTGAGCCGGGTTTCATCCGTGTAAACCATAGATCCTAAAGCCCCTGGCATGCCCGTGCCGGGGTCGTCGCTGGGAGTACAATGAAGTCCACATATTGCGCGTGCCCTAAAACAAAGGCGCAATATGTTGTGGTTTGACGCTTGACAAAGCTGTAAACCGGGCGCACCATTACCGGGCGCTTGAGCGAGAAAGCAGGGCCGGATGCTCCCAGCGTCAGGCCAGCCGAGGAAGCCTACAGGACGCCCGCAGCGCACATCACAGGACAAGATTTCGGACGCCACCGACGGGGGTAGGTGCGTCTCGTTGAGTGATTTCGGAGGTAGCCAAGATGGAAAGAGGCCCTGCCCGCGAAGCAGCCGCTGCTGGTCAGCAAGCGCAAACCAGCGCCACGACGCCGGCCGACCCCTCGACCCGTACCCGGAAGGGTGCTGAGCAGAGGAACACAGAGTCGCCCGGTCTGGAATTCCCACGCTTTTTCACGCTGCCCGGGCGTCGATCCGTTCGACGAGGTCGAGTGGGAGATCCGCGCGGCGGTGATCGGCAACGAGAAGGGCAAGGTCGTCTTCGAGCAGCGCGACGTCGAGATCCCGAAGTTCTGGTCGCAGCAGGCGACCAACATCGTGGTCTCCAAGTATTTCCGCGGACAGATCGGCACGCCGGAGCGTGAGCGCAGCGTCAAGCAGCTGATCGGCCGGGTCGTGGACACGATCACCGGCTGGGCCCGCGCGCAGAAGTACTTCGCCAGTGAAGACGCGGTGATGTCGTTCAGCCACGAGCTGAAGCACCTGCTCGTCTATCAGAAGGCCGCGTTCAACAGTCCCGTCTGGTTCAACTGCGGCTTCGAGTCGGCGCCGCAGTGCTCGGCCTGCTTCATCAACTCGGTGAAGGACACGATGGACTCGATCCTGACGCTGGCCAGGACCGAGGGCATGCTGTTCAAGTTCGGCTCCGGCACCGGCAGCAACCTCTCGGCGATCCGCTCGTCGAAGGAGCTGCTGGCCGGCGGCGGCACGGCGTCCGGGCCCGTCTCGTTCATGAAGGGCTACGACGCGTTTGCCGGCGTCATCAAGTCGGGTGGCAAGACGCGGCGCGCGGCGAAGATGGTGATCCTCAACGCCGAGCATCCCGACATCATGGAGTTCATCAGCTGCAAGGTCGAGGAGGAGAAGAAGGCCTGGGCGCTCATCGACGCCGGCTACGACGGCTCCTTCACGGGCACGGCCTACACCTCGGTGTTCTTCCAGAACTCCAACAACAGCGTCCGAGTGACCGACGACTTCATGCGCGCGGTGCTCGACGATGGCGAGTGGACGCACGAAGCGAGTCACCGACGGCGACGTGGCGGAGACCTACAAGGCGCGCGAGCTGATGCGCGGCATCGCCGAAGGCACGTGGGTGTGCGGCGATCCCGGGATGCAGTTCGACACCACCGTGAACGAGTGGCACACCTGTCCCGAGACGGACCGGATCAACGCCAGCAATCCGTGCTCGGAATACATGTTCCTGGACGACTCGGCGTGCAACCTGGCGTCGATCAACCTGATGAAGTTCGTCAAGGACGATGGTGAGCTCGATGTCGCGGGATTCAAGGCGGCCTGCCGCACGTTGATCACCGCGCAGGAGATCATCGTCCCGAACTCGAGCTACCCGACAAAGGCGATCGAGAAGAACTCGCACGATTACCGTCCGCTGGGTCTTGGCTATGCCAACCTCGGCGCGCTGCTGATGTCGCGCGGCCTGCCCTACGACAGCGACGAGGGCCGGGCGTATGCAGCGGCGATCACGGCGGTGATGACCGGCGAAGCCTACGCGCAGTCGGCGCGGGTGGCCCGCGATCACGGCGGCCCGTTCGGCGGTTTCGAGCGGAACCGCGAGCCGTTCATGCGCGTGATGCGTAAGCACCGCGACGCGGTGTCGGAGATCAATCCGAAGCACGTCGCGGTCGATCTCTATGCCGGCGCCAAGCAGGCGTGGGACGAGGCCGTCGAGCTCGGCGAGGACTTCGGCTATCGCAACGCGCAGGCCACGGTGCTGGCGCCGACCGGCACCATCGGCTTCATGATGGACTGCGACACGACCGGAGTGGAGCCCGATATCGCGCTGGTCAAGTACAAGAAGCTGGTCGGCGGCGGGTTGATGAAGATCGTCAACACCACCGTCCCGATGGCGCTGAGCAAGCTTGGCTACACCGCCCCGGAGATCGAAGCCATCGTCCATCACATCGACGAAGTGGAGACGATCGAGGGCGCGCCGTTCCTCAAGGACGAGCACCTGCCGGTGTTCGACTGCGCGTTCAAGGCGGCCAACGGTGAGCGGTCGATTCAGTACATGGGTCACATCCGGATGATGGGCGCGACGCAGCCGTTCATCTCGGGCGCGATCAGCAAGACCGTCAACGTACCGCGCGACGCGACCGTCGAGGACATCGAGCGGGCCTACATCGAATCGTGGCGGCTCGGCGCCAAGGCGATCTCGATTTACCGTGACGGCAGCAAGCGCACGCAGCCGCTGAACACGTCAAGAGCGCAGGTGGCCGACACCCGTAATATCGGTCAGTCTGAGGTGCGTGAAGTGGTGAAGGAAGTCGTCAAGATCGTCGAGACGCCGAAACGGCGCAAGCTGCCGGATGAGCGTCAGGCGATCACGCACAAGTTCGACATCGCCGGCCACGAGGGCTACATCACCGTCGGCCTGTTCGACGACGGGACGCCAGGAGAGATCTTCCTGACGATGGCCAAGGAAGGATCGACGATCTCGGGCTTTGCCGACGCGTTCGCGCAGGCGATCTCCTACTCGCTGCAGTACGGCGTGCCGCTGCAGGTCCTGGTGGACAAGTTCAGCCACGCGCGCTTCGAGCCGTCGGGGATGACCAAGAACCCCGAGGTCCGCTTCGCCAAGTCGATCGTCGACTACATCTTCCGGTGGATGGCGACCAAGTTCCTCTCGCCCGAAGCGCAGTATCGCGCCGGCGTGAACATGCGTGACGAACCCGACACGGCCGACGATGCACCAGCCGCGGCGGCTCCTGTAGTGTCCGGCTTCACCCGGACCGACGCGCTCGCCGCGACGCCGGTACCCGCCGAACCGAAGAAGAAGACCTCCGAGTTCGCGGCGATGAAGAATCAGGAAGACGCGCCGCCGTGCACCACCTGCGGTTCGATCATGATCCGCAGCGGCAGCTGCTACAAGTGCGCCAACTGTGGCACGACGTCTGGATGTGCCTAATGCGATCGCTGATTATCTGGAGCGAGTAGCGAGACCACGTAGGGCCGGTCCTTTTGGACCGGCCTACCGGTCTGCGATCGACTCAACACAATCTTTCCGCTTGACGGTCTAACGTCCGGCTGAAGCCGGACACCACGTCGTGTACGATGCTCCCGCTCATGAGACGACGGTCGTTCCTGCGGATCTCTGGCGCCGCGCTGGCCGCGTTCGGCGCGACGGTTCGAGATGCGCGGGCACAGAGCGGTGATTCATTCGACGTCGCCGAGAAGAGCATCACGCAGCTGCAGGCAGCGATGGCCTCGGGACAGGTCACCTCCGAGCAGCTGGTCTCCGGCTACATCGCACGCATCAAGGCCTACGACCAGGCCGGACCGCGGTTGAACGCGGTGATCGCGATCAACCCCCGCGCCGCGGCTGATGCACGCGAGCTGGATCGCGAGCGCCGCGCGCGCGGTCCGCGAGGACCGTTGCACGGCATTCCGGTCCTGGTGAAGGACAACTTCGACACCGCCGACATGCCGACGACAGGCGGATCGCTCGCACTCGTGGGCATCGTCCCAGCGCAGGACGCGGGTCAGGTGCGGATGCTGCGGCGGGCTGGCGCTGTGCTGCTCGGCAAGGTCAACTTGCACGAGCTCGCGCTCGGGCTGACCAGCGTCAGCTCGTACGGCGGCCAGACGCTGAATCCGTATGACCTGACGCGAGCGCCCGGCGGATCGAGCGGCGGTTCCGGTGTCGCGGCTGCCGCGTGCTTTGCTGCATTCACCATGGGGACCGACACGAGCGGCTCCATCCGCATCCCAAGCTCCCACAACTCCATCGTCGGTCTTCGTCCGTCGTTGGGCCTGTCGAGCCGCGCCGGCATCATTCCGTTCGGCCACACGCAGGACACCGGCGGACCGATGGCACGGACCGTCGAAGACATCGCCCTGATCCTCGATGCCACCGCCGGCTACGACGCAGCCGATCCGTCAACGGCGGCGAGCAGCGGACGCATGCCGCGGACCTATGTGTCGTCGCTGAAGACCGGCGTGTTGAAGAATGCGCGGATCGGCGTGCTCACCGAGTTCTTCGGTACGGCGCCCGAGGATGGGGAAGTGGCCGCTGTCGTTCGCCGCGCGGTCGACGAGATGAAGACGCTCGGTGCGACGGCTCTCGACGTCGAGGTTCCCGATCTGGCGAAGCTCGTCGCGGCGGCAAACCTGCTGACCCAGGAAATCAAGTTCTATCTCGGCGGCTATTTGAAGAGCGCCGGCGCGTACGCGTCGTCGGTCGGCGATCTGCTCGAGTCGGGCCTGCATTCCTCGTCGCTGCAGGGCATTCTTGATATCGCCAACGCCATGTCCAGACGATTACCTCTCGAGCGAGGACTACAAGACGAGACTCGCGGCACGCGAGACGCTGGGTAAGGCGGTTGTTGCGGTGATGGATGCCCATCGGCTCGACGCGATCGTCTATCCGACCATCCGCCGAATCGCGCCGGTGGTTGGTGGAGCACAGGCCGGCAGCAATGCCGCGCTCTCCGCGAACACCGGATTCCCGGCGATCTCTGTGCCGGCAGGGTTCACGCCTGGTGGATTCCCAGTCGGCGTTGAGTTGATTGGGCGGCCGTTTGCGGAGCCGACGCTGCTGGCGTTGGCATTCGACTACGAACAGGCTACGCATCACCGGCGTCCGCCGATGCTCGACTCGGCTGTCCCGGCGTCGGCCCCTTCACGGGACGGAGAGTCACTCGCCGCGCGGGCGGAGGTCACTGCGACCGGCGCGCGCTCGTTGCCTCTATCGAAGGTTCCGTTTCAGGCAATGGCGCGATTCAGCTTCACGGAAACAACCCGCGAGCTGGCCTACGACGTCCGGATATCGGGCACGGTGGCCGACGTCGCCGGCGTCTATCTGCATCGCCGAGCGAATCGACAGAACGGCGGCGTGGCCTACGTCCTGGCCAAATCGCCCGGTCCAACCGTCACCGGCGTTGTGACACTCACCGCTGCCGAAGCGGGAGACCTCAAAGCGGGGAAGTTCTATCTCGCCGTCATCAGCGCGAAAAGCCCGCGTTTGAGCGCGCGAGGCGATCTCGTGTTTTCATAGACGCGCGCGATGGGGCTGCTTCAGTTCTTCCAGTGGGGAATCCTGCTGCAGGTGTTGGCGGTTCTGCACTTCATTCGCCGGCGTCCGGACACCTTCTGGCTCTGGATCATCATCTTCTTCGGTCCGCCTGGCGCGTTCATCTACATCCTCATGGAGGTGGTGCCCGACCTCGGTCTGCTGCGGCACTCGTTCGAGGGCTTCGGCCGCCGCAAGCGCATCCACTATCTCGAAGCGCTCGTGCAGCAGAACCCGGCCGCCGGCAACTACGAGGAGCTCGGCGACCTGTACCTCGACGAAGGCAAGTACGTGAAGGCGCGCGAGTGCTACGACAAGGCGATCACGCCGCGCACGACGCACGCCGATCCGTTTTATCGCCGCGGGGTGGCCGCCATCAACCTGGGCGACTTTTCGGCCGCGGCCGAGGATCTCGAGCGCGTCACGTCACAAGATCCGAAGTACGACTCGAATCGCGCGCTGGGTCTGTTGGCGCATGCCTACGCCAACACCGGCCAGGCCGAAGATGCCGAGGCAGGGTTTCAGCGCGCACTCGAGTTGTCGACGCTATCGGAAACCTACCTGAACTACGCGACGTTCCTCGCATCACAGAACCGTCCGGCCGAGGCGCGCGAGTGGGCCGAGCGCGTCCTCGCCAACAAGGCGGTGATGCCGCGCTATCTGCAGCGGCGGGAACGGCCATGGTTCCGCAAGGCCAATGCGTTGTTGAAGCGTCTCCCGAAGACCGGATAATACGGGTCGAGGAGCGGTAGATGAGGGAGCTCAGCCTGTGCACGGCTGCCGTGGTGTGTGTGATGGCCACGCTCGTGGTGGCCGCGCAAGAGCCCGCCTGGAACGCCACCGCGATCAAGGAATGCGATCGCGCCTGCCTGGTCGGCATTCTCGACGCCTACATGAACGCGATCGTCAGGCACGACCCGAAGGCTGTGCCCGCGCTCGCTCCCGATGTCCGCATGACCGAGAACACCGGGCAGATGGACGTTGGCGAGGGCGTGCTGTGGCGCTCGAAAGTGGAGTCGACGACGTTCAAGATTATGTCGCCGATCCAGTAGCGGGTCAGGTCGCGCTGCAGACGCGCCTCAAAGTGCAGGGCCGCGACACGCTGGCGGCGATTCGCTCTGAGGATCGACCGCGGCAAGATCAGCGAGATCGAGCAGCTCCACGCCGGCAACATCGCCCCACAGGCGATTGAACTGCTGACGACACCGCGCACCGTTCTCACCGAGGATGTGCCGGCGAATCAGCGCGTCTCGCGTGAAGTGATGTTCCGCGTCGCCAACTCGTACTTCGACGCCCTCGAGGGCGACAGCGGCAAGATTGGCGCCTTTGCCGACGACTGCGTTCGCCACGAAAACGGCTACCGCACGGTCAACAATCCGCCGCCCGGCGGACGCCTGATGCCGGGACCGCAGCTGCCGGATCCCAACACGGAGCAGGGCAAATCGCAGCTTGCCATGAGCATGCTGACCTGCGCGCAGCAGATCGACACGAAGATCTTCGCTTTCATGAAGCGCATCCGTCCGCGCCGCGCATTGATCCTCGATGAGCAGAAGCAGACGGTCGGCACATTCCCGCTCTTCGTCCACGACGGCACGCGCCGCGGCGCCGCGCCGGATGCGCCTCCCGGCATGCTGCAGAACCTGGTGACGATGGAGACGTTCTCGGTGCGGGGCGGGCAGATTCATCACGTCGAAGCGGCGCCGTTCGTCACGATTCCGTACGGGCTGGGCAACGGATGGACACCAGACTCGGGACGTTGATCGGCATCGCGTGTCTCGGACTTGGGCTGCTGGCCGATCCGAAAGGACCAGCCCTACTGGCCGAGGAGCGGTTCAAGCTGCGTCCGGATGCGTCCGGACAGATCCCGTATTTCATCGCCGCGCCCGTTGAGAATTCGGGCTTCAAGGCCGGCGACTCGGAACTGGCGGTCTGGGCGGTGGAGGAGTGGGAGCGCCGCGTGGGCCGGCCGCTCCATTTTCGCAAGACCGATGATGAGGGTGCCGCGCTGCTGCGCGTCCGTTGGCTGCCGTGGGCCGAAGACGCCGCGCTTGGCCGCATGGAGCCGACATCCGTCGACAGTCGTAGTGTCGCCCTTCTCGATATCAGGCCAGACGAAGCGCGCTTCCGGCCAAGCGTGATGCGCCGCGTCAAGGTCGATCCGCTGATGCGCGACGTCGTGCTCTACTACGTGTGTCTTCACGAAATCGGCCACGCCCTCGGACTCAGTCACAGTCACAACCCGCGAGACGTGATGTGGCCCGGCAGCACGAACGGCGGCGTGAGCTTGCCGATTTACGATCGCTATCGCCATCAGCTGACCACGAGGGACGACATCCCGCGGGTCGCCTGGCTGTCCGATCAGGACGTCGCCCGCGTCAAAGCGCTGTTCGCCTCCGGGACCGTCCCGTCCCACACTCGAACGCCACACTAATCGCGCGGGCCGATTTCAGGCCCGATCCCGGCGGCACACAGCTTGATCTACCAACCGCTTCCACCAACCACTAGCCGGGGTTTTGCGATGGATTTGCTGATGCAGGACGTTCGCTACGCTGTCCGCCGCCTGGCCGCGTCGCCGCTCTTTTCGCTGATGGCCATCCTCATCGTTGCCGTCGGGATCGCCGCGAACACCGCTGTCTTCAGCGCCGTCAATGCGGTGTTGTTGCGTCCGCTGCCGTTTGCGAATGCCGATCGCGTCGTGCACGTCTATCAGGACTCTGACGAAGGCGCGCCCGGAGTCGAGCTCGTTCCCTGCCTATCGCGCGATTGCCGGTCGCCGCGACGTGTTCGCGAGCGCCGCCGCCGTCTTCAACACGTCCGTCACCGCGGAGACCGACTCCGGTGTCAGACAGTCGTTCGTCGAGTTCGCGAGCTCGTCGTACTTTCCCGTGCTCGGCCTGAGCGCGTCACGCGGCCGGTGGTTTACGAGCGCCGACGATCGTCGCCGGCGCGCCCGCGACTGCGGTCGTCTCCGACCACGTCTGGCGCACGCGTTTCGGATCCGATCCAGGCATGGTCGGCCGCACCATGCGGCTTGGTGGTTCGGCGGTGACGATCGTCGGGATTGGACCGCGCGGACTACAACGGGACTGTCAATGGCACCGCTGTGGATTTCTGGCTGCCGCTATGCCGCGCTCGGTCCGGTCATCGGCTCGTTTGCGGCGCAGACGCTCGAGCGGCCGCAGGATCACTGGTTCATGATTCGCGCCCGGCTGCGCGACGGCGTGACGCTCGAACAGGCACGTGCGGCCATGGCGAGCGTCTCGAATGAGCTCGCCACCCGGTTCGCAGGTCTCGATCAGACGCGGCGGATTTCGGTGTTGCCGGCCGCCGACGTGCGCATCCACCCCTCGTTCGACAGCACATTCGTGCCAGCCGCTGTTCTTCTCATGGCTGTCGTCGGCTCTCGTGCTGGTGCTGGTGTGCAGCAACCTGGCGATTCTTCTGCTGCTGCGCGGCGCCGCGCAGCAGCGTGCGGTGTCGATCCGCATGGCCATGGGCGCTGGCCGCGGACAGAATCGTGCGGCAGTTCCTCACGGAAAGCCTCGTGCTGTCGCTCGCGGGTGGGGCGGTCGGTGTGGTGGCGGCGCAGTGGCTGCTGCAGATCCTCTCGAGGACGGATCTGCCGGTACCGTATGGCCTGATCGACGCGTCGATCGACTACCGCGTCCTCGCGTTCGTGACGGCGCTGTCGGTGATCACCGGCGTCGCCTTCGGACTGGCGCCGGCGTTGCGGGCGATGCGGACGGACATGAGCGGCGCGATCGCCGGTGCCGCTGTCACGAAGCGGCACGTAGCGCGTGAAGTACGGAATGGTGGGATTCCAGGTTGCGCTGTCGCTCGTGCTGCTGGCGGGAACCGGTCTCGTCATTCGCAGCATGATGCAGATGGAGACGGTGGACATCGGCTTCAATCGCGGCGGGCTCACAGTCGTGACGACCAGCGCGTTCCAGGGCGGGTATCACGCCACCGAACGCGATTCGGATCTATCGGGATATTACCGAACGCCTTGCCGCGCTGCCCGGCGTCGAGTCGGTCGTGCGCACCGATCGGCTGCCGCTTCGGCCGGGGCCCGACGAGCACGCTCGTGATCGCCGAGTACGTATCGCCGACCGGCACGAACACCACCGAAGTGTCCGGCGCTGCGGTATCGTCGAACTACTTCGATGACTCTTGCGCATTCCGATCCTTCACGGCCGCACATTTCGTGCGCAGGACGACGTCAACGCGCCGCCCTGTGGCGATCGTCAACGAGGCGATGGCGCGCCGCTACTGGGGCACGTCCGACGTGGTCGGTCGCAGGTATCGCCACGACGGCGCTCCTGATTCATGGGTGGAGATCGTCGGCGTCGCCAAAGACGTCAAGGTGGCGAGTCTCACCGAGGAGTCGCGGCCGCAGTTCTATCGACCGCTCGATCAGCAGGGCGGATTCTTCGTCTCGTACATCGTCCGGAGCACCGGCGATCAGACGGTCGATGCCCGGTACGCTGAGCCGCGTCGTGCGAGCAGTCGATCCGAACTTGCCGGTCCTCCAGGCGACGACGATGGACGACTATCTGACGCAGCAGTTGCTGATTCCGCGCGTCGGGACGAGCATCCTGGCCGGATTCAGCATCACTGCGCTCATTCTTGCGGCGCTGGGGTTGTATGCGGTCGTCGCGTTCGCGGTGGCGGAGCGGGCCAGGGAAGTCGGGATCCGAATGGCGCTTGGTGCACGCGGACCGCACGTCGTCTGGATGACGGTTCGTGGCGTGCTGATGACGGTGGTGGCCGGCCTTGCAGCCGGGCTCGTGCTCTCGATCGGCGCGGCACAAGGCATGAGCAACGTGCTCTACCGTGTGTCGCCGACCGATCCCGCCACGCTCGTGGCAGTCACTCTCGTTCTTGCGCTCGTCGCGCTGGTCGCGGCGCTCGTTCCCGCTCGCCGCGCGACTCGTGTGAACCCGCTCGTCGTGCTACGGTACCAGTAGGGCTCGTCCTTTGGACGGGCCAGTAACCTCAGGCCGGTCCTTGCGGACCGGCCGAAAGAACCGTAGGGCGGGTCCTTTCGGACCCGCCGAAAGAAGCCATGTGCCGGAACATCAGGACACTCGCCAACTTCGATCCACCCGCAACAGACGATGAGATTCGCGCATCAGCGCTGCAGTTCGTCCGCAAGCTGAGCGGATCCACGCATCCGTCGCGCGCCAACCAAGACGCCTTCAATCAGGCCGTCCAAGAGGTCACTGCCGCGGCCGAGCGGCTGATTCACTCGTTCACGACGAGCGCACCGCCTCGCAACCGCGAGGAAGAGATGCGGAAGGCCAAAGAGCGCGCGCAGAAGCGATACGCGTAGAGGTAGCTACGAGACTCCCGTCGCGTGAGGTTGCGCTACATTGGCGGTGAGGTTGCGACACATGAATCTCGCGGGCACAAAGGGCGGTCGATGCCTCGCGGCGGCGGTCATCGCGCTTCTCAGTCCTGGTCCGGTTTTGATCGCGCAGTCGTTGCCAGAGCCTCAGGCGGCGAAACCACGGATCAGGGTCGATCCCGAGACCGGTCTTCCGCCCGGCATGCCGGATTTCCGCGGCGTATGGACCAACCGCTGGATCGTGAACATGGCCGACGGGCGGTTCGTGGAGAAGACGGTCGACGTGCCGCTCAACGAGAAGGGGCGCGCCATCTACGCCGAGCGGACCGAAAACCTGCAGAAAGACGATCCCAACATGACCTGCAAGCCGAGCGGGCTACCGCGCCAGGGCGGCACGCCGTACCCGCTGAAGATCATGCAGACGCCGGACGAGTTCGTGATCCTGTACGAGGGAGGCATGCACACCTTCCGGATCATTCCGCTCGACGGCCGCCCCCACAAGCCGGATCCCTGGAGCTGGTACGGCGACTCGATCGGCCGATGGGAGGGCGACACGCTGATCGTCGATACGATCGGTTTCAACGACAAGAGCTGGCTCGATTCGTCCGGGTATCCTCACGGCGAGAAGCTGCACCTGATCGAGCGGTTCCGCCGGGTGGATCCCAACACAATGCGCTACGAGGTCACGATCGACGATCCCGAGTACTACACGCGGTCGTGGACCACGGCGTGGACCTACCGGTTCAGCCCGAACGTCGAGATGATGGAGTACTTCTGTACGGAGAACGAGCGCGATCGGGAGCACATGGTGGGCAAGTAGCCCGCGGTTATCGCGGCACCACCCAGGTGCCGAGCAGCCAGTCGTGCGGCCCTCGCTCCGGCCGGACAATCGTGTAGATCGCGCCGACGCCGAGCGCGGCGAGTGTCACCAGCGCGCCGAGCATCGGACTCGGCGGCGTCGGCACAAACCCCTGCACCCTCGGTGACGAGGCCAGATACAACAGCCAGGCAATTGCCGGCGCCCACGCGACGAGCACCCGGGCCAGCGAGATCGCGCGGCCGATCTCGGTTCCGCGGCGCGTGACCACGGCGTGGCCGAGCATGCGCGTGAACAGACCGCCCGGGACGATCAACGCCGAGACGATGCTGAGCAGCAGCATCGGGAGCAGCGAGCCGGCCGTGGAGATCAGGACCATGGTGCCGGAAACGCTGCTGAAGTCCTCTCGGCCACGTCGCTGGCGAAGACGCTTCGATCTCGGGCGCGATGGTCGTCGTGGCGCGCGCCAGTTCCTCTGGCGAGACAGAGGATGACGCGCAGCGACGCCGTCCGCGGTCGGCTGCAGACGTTTGCCGACGCCTTGCTGTATCACCGGGCTGTTCCAGAACCTGGGATCTCTGAGTCGGGCGCTGTGCTTCCCGGCGACATAAGTCTCCATCGCCTGCCGCACGGATGGATCCACGAGCCGGCTTCCGGAGCGAGGATTCGGCTGATACAGCATCTCGAGCATGTCGAGCATCTCCGTCGCATCCGGACTGAAGAACCGGTTCATCGTCGGCAGCATGAGCAGCAGGGTGAAGGCGACGAGGAAGACCGGCGGAATCGACGCGAGCACGATCGGCAGCGCTCGCCGGGCGCGGGTCACGCGATCAAGTCCGGCCGCGACGTGCACGAGCTCGGCATGCGCGTCGGACAACGATGGATGCTGCTGACGCGACCACGACTGGAGCAGCGTGCGAGCCGAAAGCGGCATCAACGCGGACGATCCGCTCGCGGCCGGCGTGCTCCGTTCGGCGATCGCTGACAGCAACTGCACCGGAGAGAGGTCGGCGAACGTGCGAGCGGCCTCGTCGCGATCGACGCCAGGTGCTTGCCCCGAGCTGGGTCGAGGGGCCGGGAAGTCCAGCAGCACGAGACGGCCGTCGTCACGAATCCAGAGACGGTCGAGTCGAAGCGCTGGCATCGAACCGTCTCGGGCCGCCGCGACGAGCTCGCCGGAGAGATCGAGCAGCCACGATTTCAGTGTGCCCCACGGCGGCACACCGTCGTGAAGCGCTGTCAGTAGTGATTGCCCATCCGGCGCCTCGAAGGCGTCCCAGTTGTCACTGCCGTTGCGGCGGCCGGTGAGCCAATGCAAACGCCCGGTTCTCGAGAGGTCCCGGCGGACCTCGTCGATCGGACGCGTGTACGGCGGCACGATGTGGATCCACACCCGCCGCCTCAGCACCGGATCGAAAGCGGCGACCAGGTGCGGATCATCATCGCCGGCATCACCGGTCGCGATGAACGGTCCGTAACGTCGCCCTCGCGCCGCGGGGGCCGCGTCGAGCAGCGCTGCCGCAGGGGCGGCTCGCCGCGACCGCAGCCGCGCCGCCGATCGCGAGACAACTCGTGTCGCGCCGGCGAGATCGTGAAGACCCGCCCAGCCGTTGTGGCGCCGTGCAGTGAGGAAGAGCGCAGCGACCAGCGTGAGCGTCATGGCGCTCTCGATCAGGCCGCGCGTGTCTCTGGCTTTGAGCGTGAAGTTGAAGTTCGCGCCCACCCGGAAATCGCTGGCGGGCCCAATCGGTCCGACCCAGAGGAGTAACAGGGCGATCACGAGCCACGGGATGTGAAAAACGATCGTGCGACGCGCGACGCGCATCACCCAGCCGGCACTCCCCGGCGAGGACAGCTGCAGGCCGAAGAGCTGCTTGCCCCACGAGGCTCCCCATCGCGCCTCGAGGGCGAAGAAGTAGACCGCGTTCAGCAGCCATCGCCACGGACTCGTCGGCGCTGCGTTCGACTGCCCGTTGATGACGACGTCAGCGGTCGCCGCATCCCAGATCGAGAACGGCAAGGTCAGAATGACGATGTCCACGACTGCTGCGAGCACTCGCAAACGCGGCGAGGCCGGCGACTCGCCGATCGCCGAAAACGGTCGAAGCAGCTCGGCGAGTGCGGGGTAGGACTCGGGACGCTGCGAGGGCGATTTGGACAGACACCGCAGGACGACCGCGGCCAGCCCGGACGGAATATCCGGACGAAGCGCGCGCGGCGACTTCGGCGGCTCGGTGTTCACGCGCTCGACCAGCTCGCGCAGGTCGCGCGCCTCGAACGGCGGCTGTCCGGTCAGCAGGTAGTAGAGCGTCGCGCCCACGGCGTAGATGTCGGCGCGAACGTCGAGTGGCTCACCACGCAGCTGTTCGGGCGCGCGCAAACTGCGGCGTGCCCTCGAAGCCCGTCGCGAGCTGTTCGCGAACGTCGCGAGCCAGCGTCGAGATCGACAGGCCGAAGTCGCCGACTTTGACCGACCCGTCGCTGTCCACGAAGCAGTTCGACGGCTTGATGTCGCGGTGGAGGATGCCGGCGGCCTGCGCCGCATCGAGGCCGCCGATGATGTCGAGCACGGCGGACACTGCGACAGCCGAGGGCAGTGGCCCTTCCGCCGCGACACGATCCTTCAGCGTGCCGCCCGGCAGCAGTTCCATCGAGATGACTGGAACGCCGGCGATTTCCTCGCTGCCGAAGATGTAGACCGTGTGCGGATGACTGATCGAAGCGGCCAGCTGACCTTCGCGGAGAAACCGCGCGCGCTCGTCGGCATCCTGCAGCCGGCTTCTCAATACTTTCAGCGCAATGCGTCGTCCACTCTCGGCGTGCTCGGCCTCGTGGACCTCGCCCATGCCGCCGCGGCCGAGCAGGCGTCCGATGCGATACGGTCCCCACGACTGCCCGTCGGCGAGTCGGGGCACTTCCGCGTGCAGCACGGCCGCGCCGCCGCGCGACGTCACCGTCAGCGCATCGTCCAGCGTGGCGTGGGTGAGTGTTTCCGTCGCCGCGGCGAGCAGACACGCCGCGCAGAGACCCTTCGGGTGCGTCATCGGCCAGTGCCTTGCCGCACCGGGGACACAGTCGAGGCAGGTAGGTGACGTCCTCCATGCTGAGATCAGACAGAACCGCGCGACGAGGTTACGCGCCGAGCGCCCGCACCAGATATCGGATCTCGTCCTCCACGTCGGCCGGATCGGAGACCGTTTCGGCGATGTCCTTGCGCAGCGCCGCCTGGAACTTGCGCCGCAGACGATGGACGGCGGTCTTGACGGCGCCTTCACTCATCTCGAGCTGGCTGGCAATCGCCGCATACCCTCCTGATGGATTGACACCCAGGAGGCACGACTTCAAGGCGTCGAACTCGGCTTCACGTCCATCGGCCTCCCACTCGCGCCGCAGATCGGCCAGCACGCGATCGATGACCGTCAGCGCCCAGCGGCGTTCGTAGAGCGACTCCGGAGTGGTGGAGTCTGCAGGCTCGATGCGGTATCGTCCCTCGGCCTCGTCGAAGGCGAGCGGCAGCACGGTGACGTCGCCGCCGCGCTTCTGCGTGCGGCGGCGAGCCGCATCGTTGGCGAGAAAGTGCTGAAGCGACGCCAGGAGGAATGCGCGGAAGCGTCCGCGCTCCTGCCGCAGGTGCTCGAAGTCGTTCCGCTCGAGCAGCGAGGTCAGAAATCCCTGCGTGAGATCGCGGGCATCGTCGGCGCTGGTGCCGCGACGACGGACGTAGGCGTAGAGCGGATACCAGTAGGTCTCGCACAGCGTCGCCAGCGCTGCGCGTGCGGTGGACGAGTCGCCGCTGCCGGCAGCGACGACCAGGCTCCAGCGGGTGGTCTCGAACGGCACGCCGAATACTAACCTCGGTAACCTTCGCGCTGGAAAGCGTCTGAGCTGAGTATGAGACACTGATCGGTCGAACGTTCCGGGACCAGGCAGAACGATCGCAATGGTCATTGCGCTCACGGTGCTGTTGGGCGCACTGACCGGTGTCGTGAGCGCATACGCCGGGTTCCCTCCGGGCGTGATGTGGGCGGTAATCTTTCCCAGTTTCTATCTCTTCTGGATGGCGGGTCGCGGCCGCCGCTCCACCACGCCTGATCACGCCGCCGGTGCAGTGACGCAGCTACTCGACGCTGCCGATACGAGCCGCCGGCTCGTTCAGACCGTCCTTCCGATTGCCGGGACGCTGCTGGGCGCAGCCGGCGTGGCCATGTGGGTTCGTGCCGACGGCGGTCCCAGCGGCGTTGCGATCTCTTCGACGGTGATCGGCATCGCGCTGATCGTGCTCTCGTTGCGGACCGTGATCGCATGGGACGTGTCGTACAAGGGCCACGCGATCCGGTTCCAGAACGATCCCTGCTTCGGCGAGCGGTTGTATATCGACGGTCAGCTCGTGGCGCGCGGCGGCGTCGGCCTGTTGATGGTGCTTTCTGGGGCGATTCCATCCGGAGAAGGCGCCGGAGACACGATCAAGGCGACGTCTCGCGCTG
Source organism: uncultured Acidobacteriota bacterium (assembly GCA_963728305.1). Lineage (GTDB taxonomy): Bacteria > Acidobacteriota > Vicinamibacteria > Vicinamibacterales > UBA2999 > Gp6-AA40. Next base: position 78,069 of record CAVSKE010000015.1, on the reverse strand, counting down.
GCGTCTTCTCGTTCTCCTGCCGCATCGTCGGCGTCGCCCGGTCCGGCTGAAGCCGGACACTACAGGTCTGTCTGAGGCTGGCGCTACGCAGCGACGCGCTCAGCGTTCGAACGGAAAACTCAGGCCTGCCGTGATAGCGTGGCCGACGTGCGTGTCCGTGCCGCCGGCGTAGTGGACGTACGACGCGAACACATCCACCTTCGGCAGCGAGTACGACACGCCGCCGTTGATATGGAAGTTGTTGTCCTTGATGATGCGGTCGTACTGCGAAATCTGCTCCTCGGTGACCATCTCGGTCGAGCGAAGCCCGCCGTGCGAGCGCTGCCACGACAGCCCGACGCGGGTACTCAGCTTTCTCGTCGCCAGGAAGTCGGCTTCGACCCGAAGTTGCTGCGATTGTTCGGCAGATCGAGCACCTCCTCGACAATCGCATACGAGTAACGCCCCGATACTGACAGCCGGTCGGAAATGGCGTCGAGCCTGTGGCCGGCATCCACCTGGATACGGACCTCGTTGAGATTGCGGCCGAGCACGGCTTCGCCAAAGTAGTCGTAATTGTGCGTCGGGACGCCCATCGAGACGGACGGCGTGAGCGCGAAGGAATCATTCCTGAGGTTGTAGCGTGCGGTGAAGCCGAAGTCCTGCCAGCCGTGATTCCAGCAGAGGCAGTCGTCGATCGCGAGACCGAAGAAGCTTGGCTCCGGCCCGGTGTACTTCGAGCCCAGGTACGGCACGCCCACCGACATCGAGAAGCGGTCGGTGAACGCGTAATCGAGATTGAAGAGCACGCCGCGGCTGACACTGTCGTAGCCGTCGAAGAGCGACCCGTCGGTCAGCCGATGGTTCGTGTTGGTGATGCTCTGATAGACCACGCTGACGAGGCCGATGCGCGCGGGGGGCACCCATGCCTGCGCATGTGCGGAGACACTGGCAGTCGTCAGGCAGAGCGCGACGAGAAGCGACTGCACGAGGACGGCCCTCGTACGAATGTACAGAAGCATTCGGCGCTCGTTAGACGGTTTTCGACTTCAGGAGCTTGGCGCGGTGCGCGAGTAAATCGTCGATCGCTGCCAGGAACGCGTGCGTCTTGATCGGACCCTTGAGCACGCGCTGATATTCCTTCTTGGCCTGAGCGAGCTCCGAGCCGGTTACCTGGTAGGCGACCGGGACGACCAGTGGCGCAGCCGTACCCGTGACTCGGCCACGAACTGACTGCATGTCGGCAAGATCGGTCAGCAGGAGATCCCAGCCGCCCTGACGAAGCGCCTGATCCAGCTCGCTGGCGTTCGACACGTTTATCAGTCGGTAGCCGGCCTTCCGGGTGACGTCTTCGGAGACTCGTTCAAACGCTTTCGGCAGCGTGGACGAAGGCGGGAGATAGATGAGGATTGACGCGGTTTCACGCGCCTGACCGGCGCGCTGATACCGAGTACCACGGCTGGCGACGAGGAACTTGTCGCCGCAGGCGAGCAACTCGCCCGACGTGATGCCGTAGATGACCAGGGCCCCGAGCGCGAGCAGTGTCTTTCGCATGATCCGCTCCTGGTGTCGTGACCGGTGTGGGCTAAGCTGAACGGTAGTCCTGCCCCATAAACGCTGTCAAGTAAACGATCAGCGCCGGCTTTTGGAACGCCCGGCAGGCCACCTGTCGCTCACGGCAGGCCGACCTGGCGGATGGCTGCGACAAACCGCGGATCGCTGCGGACCGCGTCCCACGCCCGGTCCACTTTGAGGAAGATGAGCCCGGGCGACCGGTCCACGAAGGCCGCGTCGATGTACTTGAACGCCAGATCCTTCTCGGCGATCTGCGCGTACGCACGGGCAAAGTCCAGCGGTGAGACATACTTCGTCCGCTCGCGCTCTTTGAGCGTTTCGAGCTGCAGTCGGATCCACGCGGCGTCGATGCGGCGGTATCCGGACTCGCCTGTCGCGTCCGCAAATGCCGCCGCGAGACGGTCGTCACCGGCGACCTCGTGCGCCCGGCGCCGCGCGTCGATCGCGTCATCGAAGTTGCCCTGCCGCGACTTTGCCTCGGCGAGTCCGAAGTAGGCGTTGGCGTTCTGCGGTTCAGCGCCGATGGCGTACTCGTAGAGGGCGATGGCGCCATCGAACTGATCGGTGCGGAGCAGATAATCGGCTTCGAGGATCGCCAGGTTGGCGCTACGGGGATCGAGCTCGCGCGTGCGCCGCGCGAGGCGGAGCGCCTCCTGCGGCCGGCCCAGTGCCCAGAGCTCGATGGCCAGCGCACGAAGAAACTGCGGATCGAAATCGCCGACTGGCTGCGCCAGAAAGCGCGCGCGCGCGCGTTCCGCGCCGGCCCAGTCCCAGTCGAACAGCAAGGCGACCGCGTGCTCCATGACGATCGCCTCCGGTAGATCAGGATCGAGCGCGAGTGCCTGCCGCATGTACTTGTTGACCTGCGGCCAGGCGTCGGTTGGACGCTCGAGGCCGTCGACCACCATCATCGCGTAGTTGCCGGCGAGCGAGGCGTAGGCCAGGGCGAACTTGGGATCGCGGACGAGGACGCGTCCAAGCAGCTCGCGCGAGTACAGGTAGTCCTCTTCGGTGGCGAACCGCTGATAGAAGCGCGACTGCAGATAGAGATCGTAGGCATCGCCGTCGGTCGTCGGATGCCGGACGAGTTGTTCGCGCTCGTTGCTGGTCAAGCGTACGCGCAGCCCGGCGTCCATGATCGCGGCGGCAATATCGTCCTGCACGTCGAGGAGCTCGGCCGCGTCGCGGTCGTAGGCGTTGGTCCAGAGCTGCCGTCCGGTGGCCACGTCCACCAGCCGCGCCGCAATCCGCAGGCGCGAATCCTGCCGTTCGAGCGACCCGGCGAGCACCGTATCGACACCGAGCTGCCGGCCGGCGGCCTGGGCGTCGACGGACGGACCCTTGAAGCGAAGTACCGTGCTCAACGGCCGCACGCGAAGCGAGCGCAGCCTCGACACCTGTTGGATCAGGCTCTCGGAGATGCCATCGCACAGATACTCGAGGTCTTCATCGCCAGCCGTATTGGCTAGTGGCAACACCGCGAGCGATCGATCCGCCGTTTCACCGATCAGCAGTTGCCACCATGCGGCACCGGATCCCGCAACAACGAGCGCGCCGGCACCGAGCCACAGCGCGCGGCGGCGACTCAGGGTCAGCGTCAGGACGCTCGACGAAACCGGCTCGTCCGACGGCTCTGCGGCTGAGAGCGGCGGTAGCGCCGCGACGGCCGTCTGCACGCCGTCGAGTGCCGCGCGCACGTCAACGGCACTCGCATAGCGGTCCCGCGCGTCCTTGACCAGACAGCCGGCGATCGCGCTGCGCAGCTCCGGTCTGATGTGAGACGGGATCTGTACTGGCTCGTCGCTCAGGATCGCAGCGCTCAGCTCGAACGGCGTGTTGCCCGTGAACGGCCGAACGCCAGTCGCCATCTCGTAGAGCACGACGCCGAGCGCCCAGACATCGCTCGCGACATGCACGTGCCCGCCGCGCAGCTGCTCCGGCGACATGTATGGCAGCGTGCCGACTGCCGTGCCGGCCTGTGTCAGCGCGGCATGCATTTCGGTGATCGCGGCGGTCATGTCCGAATCGGCGGCTCGCTTCGCGAGACCGAAGTCCAGAACCTTGATGCGCCGATCGGGTGTGACGATGACGTTGTTGCTCTTCAGATCGCGATGGATGACGCCGCGATCGTGTGCGTGCGTGAGCGCATCCGCCAGCTGCCGTCCGTAGTGCACGACGTGCTCGGCCGGCAGCGGTCCGGCGTGCAGGATCGCGCTGAGCGTCCGCCCCTCGACCAGCTCCATCGCGATGTACGCCTGTCCGTCGGCCTCGCCGACTTCGTACACCGTGCAGATGTTCGGATGATTGAGGGCGGCCGCGGCGCGAGCTTCCCGGACCAGTCGCGCGCGTGCAGTGGGATCGTCGAAGCTTGACGCCGGCAGCACCTTGACCGCAACGTCTCGATCCAGTTGCTCATCGCGGGCGCGATACACTTCGCCCATGCCACCAGCACCCAGCCTGCTGATGATGCGATAGTGCGCCAGCCGCCCGCCATCCATTCGTGGATTCCGGGCGGCATTCTATCCGAGGGTTACTTCAGGACGAACCGCTGTGCGCGACGGTTGGTGACGATCTCCGCCGTATAGAGGTTGCCCTTCGAGTCGGCGGCCATGTGATGCACGATGTCGAACTCGCCGGGCTTCGGCCCGCGCATTCCGACCGTGCCGATCTGCGTCATCGTCTCGCGGTCGAAGACGGCGACCTGCATCGGTCCTGAATCGACGACGTAGAGAAACTGCTGCCGGCGGTCGGGCGAGAACGCGAAGCCGGCCGGTACCGGAACGACCGTCCCCTGCTGCGCAAGCCGTGCCTGCCGCAGGAACTTGCCTGCCGCGGTGAAGGTCTGAATGCGGTTGTTGGTGCGATCGGCGACGTAGACGACGCCGTCGCGCGACACTTTCACCGCGTGGACCAGCCCGAACTGTGGCGGGCCGTCGGGCCCGCCCTGATTCGGCTGCGGCGTCGGCGGGTTGGGCGCCAGTGCCTGCGGCGGCGCATTGCCGAACGCGCTCCACATGCGCTTGAACTTCCCGCTGTCCGCGTCGAACACGGCGACGCGTTGATTGCCGTATCCGTCGGCGACGTAGAGCTCGTTCGTCTCGGCGTGCACGAACACGTCGGCCGGTTGATGCACGTTCACTGTGTCGCTGTTGCCCGTGCTCTGCCCGCGCTTGCCGATCTGCATCACCAGCTTTCCGGCCGTGCGTGAATTTCAGAATCATGTCGTCGCCGCTGCCCGGACCGCTCGGTTTGGGCCAGCCGCCGTTGCCGCTGATCCACACGAAGTTCTTCGCATCGACAAAGATGCCGTGCTCGCGTTCGGGCCAGTCGTAGCCGTCGCCCGGTCCGCCCCAGCTCGCCAGCAGCTTGCCGGACGTGTCGAACTCGAGCACCGGCGGCGCGGCTTTCGCGCGCTGCGCTTCGGGGATCGATCGCGGCCGATGCAGCACCCAGATGTGATCGCGCGAATCGACCGAGATCGATGAGACCTCGCCGAGCACCCAGTCGTTGGGAATAGTCGGCCAGCCTGGATCGACCTGGAACGCTGGCGCACGCAGCGAGCTCTGTGCCGACATCGATGCCGCGGCGAGTGCGAGTGCCAGCACGACGATCACGCGGCGGGTGAGGGTCCGACTCTTCATGGCTACGTCCTCAGAAAGAACAACAATACGCAGGCAATCCCCAGACACACGATTGCAACCGTCATCGCCCGCAGGTGCTTGCGATGCTGTTCCTCCGCGAGCCTGAGTTCGACGATGTTCTCCCACAATGCGCGCTGCAGGAACGGCTCGGCCGTCATGCGGATTTCCTGGGCCTCATCTTTACCCGGGGCGACGACTGGGGCGAGGAACCGATAACCGCGCTTGGGCACCGTTTCAACGTAAATCGAGTTCTCGGCTCGATCGCCCAGTGCCTCCCGCACCTGTTTTATCGCGAAGTTCACCCCCTGTTCGAAATCGACGAACGTGTCGTTCGTCCAGAGAGCGGCCTGAATCTCCTCCCGGGTGACCAGCTTGCCCGGCTGCGTGGTGAGCAGCCGAAGCAGCTTGAACGGCTGGGGCTGGAGGCGCACTAGACGGCCGTTCTTGAGCAGTCGTTCGGCGTCGAGATCGAGCTCGAAGGCGCCGAAGCGCACGACGGCTGGCCGGGTTGGGCTGCTCATGGGTGCGTTCCGGCCTCCTCGCTGCTGGGCGAAGCCGGGCGGGCCGCTCAGCCTATCACTTCGGGACCCTGGCTTGCTCCACAGACGCTGGTCATGTCGTTGAGCCATCAAGGCTTGCGTGCATCATGGAGCCATCCGGTTCCACGCATCGTCCGCCCATGGCCATTCGTCGCGCCGACTCGTATATATGCGCAATCGCGAGGGAGAACGAAGATGAATTTCCTCAAGACAATCGGAGTTTTCGGGCTGGCGGCTGGACTCGTCCTGGCTGGCCGCATCGCCGACGTGTCGGCGCAGTCGAAGGGAACCGGGCTGGCGATTTCGCCGGTCTCCAATGCGGCGCTGACCGCGCCCGTACGCAACACCTACGGCAAGGTGAAATCACTCTCCGGCCCCGTCCTGACGCTCGACACCGGAGGGCGCGACATGACGTTCATCGTGGATGAGAATACCGGCGTACTTGCCAGGGGCGCCGGACGCGCCACTCGCAATGCCGGTGGCAGCTTGCCGATCACCGACCTCGTGCACAGCGGCGACATCGCCAGAATCGGATATCGAGAATTGAACGGCGCGATGCGGGCGCTGGAGATTCAGATCAGGGGCCGCAACACGATTGCGTGCCCGGTGACGGGACCCTGGACGTCCTGAAGGCGAATTGCAGCCTGCCGGAGCGCTCGGTGTTCCGGCAGGCAGGAGAGAGGATCGTATGAGGCTTCTGATCGCAGTCGTCCTGTTGATCGCCGCACCATGGCCGAGCCCCGCTCAGACGCTGGCCACGGCGCCTCCGGCCGCGACACTCACCGCGTCCGAGATGGAGAAGTTCCTCCTCGACGGCCGCATCGTCAAGAAGAAGGAATCGTCGAAGGGCGTAACGAGCGCGTACCGCGTCACGTTGTCGGACGGCGTGCTCACGCACGACGCGCAGGTCCAGAACGTGGACATCTGCGAAGCCGTACTTCGATGTCGGTCCCAAGCATTCCGAGGTCAACTTCAGAGACTCGTACCGCTACAACATCGCCGCGTATCGCCTGGCCGTGCTCCTCGGTCTCGACAACGTGCCGATGTCGGTCGAACGCATCATCGATGGCAAGCCGGCGGCGATGACCTGGTGGCTCGACGGTGTGATGGACGATGGCGACCGCCGCAAGAAGAAGGTCGCCAACTCGAATCCGTTGCGTGCCGCTGACTACTACGGCGTCATGTACGTGTTCGACGAGCTGATTCAGAACCGCGACCGGAACCAGGGCAACATCATGTGGTCGCCGGACAACAGGATGTGGATGATCGATCACACCCGTGCGTTTCGAACCGGCCGGGACCTGCTGAAGCCCGAGAACCTCACGCGCGTGGAGCGGACGCTGTTTCAGAAACTGCGCGCGCTCGATCCGCAGGCCTTCGCCGACACGATCGGCAAGACGCTCACCAAGGACGAGATTGAATCGCTGTTCGTGCGCCGCGACCGGCTCGTGCAGTTCTTCGAGCAGAAGATCGCGTCGTTGGGTGAAGACAAGGTCGTCTACACGATCCGCTGAGTGCCCCCACCGCCTCTCGCCTGCAGCGTGCGTGGCTGCACGCTGCCGCTGCTGCGGCGCGATCGTGCGTTTGTCTGCCCGGCCGGGCATTCGTATGACATCGCGCGCAGTGGCTACGTCAACCTGCTGCAACCACAGGATCGGCGATCGTCTGCGGCGGGAGATTCGCGTGAGGCCATCGAGGCGCGTGAGTCACTGCTGGCCAGCGGCGTCGGCCGGACCCTTATCGACGCTATTGTCGCCGAGGTGCGCGCACTCGACCTCGCTGATCAGCCAGTCGTTGTCGATCTCGGATGTGGATCGGGAGACGCGCTCGCGGCGTTGACGGAACGTCGCGCCAGCGCCGGCGTAGGCATCGACCTGGCGATTCACGCCATCGACCGCGCCGCGCGGCGATTCCCGGATCGGACCTGGGTCGTCGCCAATGCCGATCGACGTCTGCCGCTCCTCGACCGGAGCGTGGATCTGGTGGTATCGCTGCACGCCCGCCGTAATCCTCCCGAAGTTGCACGTGTGCTTGCGGCGACGGGCTATCTCCTGGTTGCCGTTCCGGCTGCCGACGATCTCGTTGAGCTGCGCGAGCTGGTGCAGGGGCAGCGCGTGGAACGTGACCGGACCGACGTCGTGCTGGCCGAGCATGAGGCGCTGTTCGAGCTCGTCGAACGCGCGGTGGTGCGCGAGAGGCCGGATCTCGATCGGGACGCGCTGCTCAGCGTGTTGAAAGGAACCTATCGCGGCGTGCGGCATGGGCTCGCCGAACGGGTGGGCGCCCTGACGCGGATGACCGTCACGCTCGCCTCCGACGTCCTGGTGTTTCGTCTCAGATGAGTCCGTCGAGCAGGACGATGTCGGCGTTCACATCGGCGACAGCCGCATAGATCGACGCCCCGTCCGGTGCCCACGCCACCTGACGGGCGATGAGCATCGCCCGATCGCCGAAATCGATGACTGGCGTGAAGGTGCCGCCTTCGACCGGCATGACGCCGATATTCCCGGTCGCGCCCACCATCATCGGGAGCGCGAGCCAGCGCTCGTCCGGCGAGAGTGACGTGCTCGCGAAGAGTGGCGACACTGGCATCTGCGTGCCCGGAACGCAGGTCAGCACCTGGGACGGCCCGTCCTCAGGGCTGGCGCGCCGGAATTCCCACTCCCAGCGCCCGACGATGCGTTGCGCACGAGTCGCGTAGTACAGCGCGGTGTGCCCGGGGCTCGGCGCGTGGACGTCAACGTCCGTACGAACGACAACCGGCGCGCCGCCGCCGCGGGAGGGGACCTTCTCGATGCGCCACTCCTCGTTGTTCTCGAGCGGCGAGTAGTACATCCACTCGCCGTCACGCGACCAGCCTGGGGCGAGACCGCGCGGCACGAGCTCGCGAAGGTTCCGGCCGTCGGAATTGACGACGAAGATCGAGATGCGATCGCGGCTGACGACGAACGCGATGCGGTTGTCGATCGGCGACCAGCGCGGCACGCCAACGGTTGTTCCCGGGTCGCGTTCGAAGGTGATCTGTCTGGCCGTACCGCTGCCATCGGACTTCGTCACCCACAGATTGCCGTGGCCGCCGTTGTCGGAGAGGTAGGTGATCTCAGTGCCATCGGGACTGACTGATGGCGTTTGCACCTGGCCGCTTTGACGCGTCACCCGTATTGCGTTGCGAGTGTTCTCTGCCGGCGAACCACCGACGGGGAATCTCCAAATGTCCGACTGGCCGCGGATTCTCGCCGCTAGTACTTTGCCCGACGGATGGACATCCGGCTCGACGAAGGACGCGTCACCGAACGTGAGCGCGCGGTCTCCAGTGCCGTCGCGATTCACGCGCCGCAGGTTGAACGTGAATGGGTAGGGCACCGTGCTACCGGCCGAGGAACTGTAGACAACGCCGCTGCTGTCGGGCAGCCACGCCGCGCCGCGGATCGCACTTGCCCTGACGATGAGTGCGGGCTCCTGTCCGCCGCTGGCAGGAAGGATGTGCAGGTGCTCGACGAACCGGCCGATGCCGCGGGTGTGAAACACAATCCAGCGATCGTCTGGCGACCAGCGAGGCGACTCGCAGGTACACCCGCGCGGGCCGTAGCCGATTCGCTCGATGTGTCCCTCGTCACGCGACAGCGCGACCAGCTCGGCGCGATCGTCGCCCGGCTGAAACATCACGATGCGACGGCCGTCGTGGCTGCAGTCGCTGCCGCCCGATGACGGGGCAAGCGGACGCGGCGGGCCGCCGAGCGCCGAGACCTCGGACAGCATTCCGGAGTCGCCCGGTGATGGCCGGTCGTGAGTAGTACACGATCGAGCTGCCGTCAGTCGTCCAGCGCGGGAACTCATGGTCGCCTTCGTCATGAGTGACGCGCAGCGGTGCACCGCCCGACAGCATGCGAATCCAGATCTGCCGTCGGCCATCCACCGGTGCGACGAACGCCACCATGCGCCCGTCGGGCGACAGTGCCGGCGATTCGTTGACGCCGACGAGGTCGGTCAGCCGCTGGAACGAGATCGACTTCGTGGCGGCAATGCCACCCGACGTGGGTCGAGGCGTGATGGGCTCGTCGAGATCGGTGCAGACGTCGCCGATGTCGCGGAGCCGGCGACGCCGATCGCGCTGGAGGCAGCGGTGTAGCACCCGGCGGATCTGTTCGGGGACGTCGGGCGGGAGCGCATTCCAGTCGGGATCGTTCGTGAGCGTCGCGGCGATGACGTCGGACAGAGTCTCGCCGTCGAACGGCGTTCGTCCGCTGAGCATCGCGAACAGGACGCAGCCAAACGCCCAGATATCACTGCGCTTGTCCACCTCCTGACCGCGGGCCTGCTCCGGGCTCATGTATCCGGGAGTGCCGAGGATGACGCCGCCCTGCGTCGCGGCGACGGTGATGGTGGCGTGGAGATCGAGATCGGCCGCCGCAGCGCTCGCCTTCGCAATCCCGAAGTCGAGCACCTTGACGGTGCCGTCGGGACGCACCTTGATGTTGGCCGGTTTGAGGTCACGATGGACGATGCCGCGTTCGTGCGCGGCATCGAGCGCATCGGCAATCTGGCGCGCGATCCGTCGTGCCTCGTCGAGCGGGATCGCGCCGTGCACCAGACGATCGGCGAGCGTCGGTCCGTCGACGAGCTCGAGCACCAGCGCGCGCGAGTGCCGGCCGGCCTCGGCCGGCCCGTCGTGAATGCCGTAGATGGTGCCGATGTTCTGATGATTCAGCGAGGCGAGCAGGTGTGCCTCACGCTCGAAGCGCGCCAGGCGTTCCGGGTCGTGAGCAAAGGCATCCGGCAAAACCTTGATGGCGACGTCGCGGCCGAGCGAGGTGTCGCGCGCACGATAAACCTCGCCCATGCCCCCGGAACCGAGTCGGCCGGTGATCTCGAATGTGCCGATCCGCGTCCCCGGTGTCAGCGCCATCTAGTGTTGCCGGTCAGTCTCCGCTCAGCCCTCCCCAGGGCGAGTTCATGTGATAGACCGCGGACGGGCCAATCATCTCGACGCGGCGGATCTTGCCGTTCTCGATCAGGAACGCCTCGCTGACCAGGATGCTGCTCGGACGGTTGAAGCCGGGATAGCTGTGCTTGGTGCCATCGGAGAGCACGCCCGAGTTCACCGTGCCCTGGTCGAAGACGCACGTGCGCCCAGACGACGCCGCGTTCGGCATCGACCAGTGGATAACGCCGCTGGTGGATATTCTGGACGACGTAGTAGAGGCCCTTCTTGAACTGCGTCATGCAGTCGTACCAGAACGGGCTGATGGCGCCCGGTGCGGCGTCCGCCGGTTTCGGCACGTTGGTCGTCGGCGAGCCGTTCTCGATGCGATGGCAGTCGTCGGTGAACGGATACGTGCCGGTGTTGCCGATGCCCTTGCCGTCGTTCTTCTGCAGCCCGGTGAAGTAGCCGTCGGCGACCGCGATCATTTCCTGGCGCGACAGACGCTGCGCCGGCGGGATCGATTTGAGCCAGATGTCCTCGACCTTGCCGTCCTTCTCCATCGCTGCGATGTTGTTGGGTCCGCCGCCGCCCGGCTTGAAGAGGATCGCCTCGGCCTCGGTGATGCGTCCGAGCTCGATGCGAAGACGCAGGCTGTAGAGCAGCGGCGCCCCGGCCTCCATCATCGTCCCCATGAACGCCACCTGCCCGAACTCCGGATCGGCGAAGTAGTGCTTATATCGGCCGACGCCCTGCGCCGTCTTCCAGAAGCCGTCGCCGACATCGATCACCTGGTTGTTCTCGGTGTACTTCACGTCCTTCGACAACGGCGCTCGTTTCGGATCGTGCGCCACCACGGCGGCGAGGAACTGATCCATCACGCCCTCGAGGCAGGCGCGATTGCAATTCAGGGGAATTGGACCGGTCGAGGCTTCAACAGTGAACCCGCTGGTGAGTGCGACGAGGGCCAGAGCGAGAACCAGGAACGCTGCGCGCATTGAGACCATCCTCCTGCCAAAGCAGAGCATTCTATGACGTCAGCGCGCTACCGGGACTTCTGCGTCACGCTGCGCGAGGGCTAACCCCACCAGGTCGCTGATCGGCGCCAGTCCGCCGCCATTGCTCAACACAATCACGGCGCGGTGGCCGGTCGGATCGACGAAGAGCCGGCTTCGGAATCCGTTCGTGACGCCACTTTTCGCCAGCACTTCGTTGCCTTGATAGCGAAATGCATCCCAGCCGAGCACTTGATCGATGCCGCCGTCGGCCCGACGCCGCACGGACTTCATGCGAGTGAACGCCGCGTTCAGCGGCGTGTCCGCGCCCATGGCGGCCTCGGCGAATATCAGCATGTCCGAGGCTGTCGAATTGATGGCGCCGGCTCCGGCCAGGGCGTCGAAGCGCCACCACGGCACGGGAGCGCCCGCCTGATTATGTCCGGTGGCGCGCCGAACGCGTCGCTCCTCGTCCACGATGACGCTGGTATTCCTCATGCCCAAAGGGCCGAAGATGCGGCGTGTGAGAAGTTCTTCATAGGACACGACTGCCCTCACGGCCAACGCGTGTCCAAGTAGCCCCATGCCGAGATTTGAATACTCGAACTGCGTGCCTGGATCACGCGGCAGGGAGTAAGAGGCGAGAAACGCGTGCAGATCGGCGATACGGTAATCGGCGTACGGGTTGTCTAGAGATCGCAGATTCGAGGTTGGCGGGTTCGCGTGGCAATCCCGATGTATGTGTCGCGAGATCTGCGAGTGTGATCTCGCGACGGCCTCGAGACGGGACGGTCGCTCCGTTCGGAAGGTACTTCCGGACAGGGTCATCGAGGGCGACCTCGGACCGCTCCACCATGTCGGCGAGAAGCAGCGCCGTGAACACCTTGGTGATGGAGCCAATCTCGAAGATGGTGTCCGCCGTGATCTCGGGGCCATCGATCCGCGCGCGCCCATATGCGGTGAACGATTGCCCACGTCGCGTGGCCCGGCCGATGATCGCGCCGGTTCCCTCCCTGGCTTCATCGATGCGTTTCGCCAGAGCGGCGCGCAGCCGGTCCGAAGATCCCTGCGCACCGACGCGTGGCAGGGGTTCGCCGACCAGCAGCACCGCCAATCCGACGAGGGCGATGCGACTTCGTCTAATCGACGCCAAACGCGAGCAGCACATTGCCTGGGCGTCCGATCAGGCTCACGTAGCCCGACGTCACATACACCATTCCGTCGGCGACGACGGGACCGGCCTGATCGATCGCGCCGCCGTTGGCGGTGACGCCGTTGACGGTCTCGAACTCCTTGTTCGTGTCGAACTGCCAGACGATGGAGCCGTCGGTCGTGGAGTAGGCGCGCACGCCACCGTCCATCGATCCCGAAAAGACGATGCCGGGAATCGCGGTGAGCGCTGCGCCCTGCGCCGGCACTGCAGCCGCGCGCGGTGCCGCACAACTTGCTCCGCGGCCGGCTTCGACCAGACTTCCTTGCCGTCGTCGATCGTCGTCGCGCGCATGCCACCTTGCGCCGTGCGTGGTCCGTTGACGCCGAAGTAGACCTGCTTGTCGTCGGCGGCGATGCCCCACTGTCCGCCCATCCCGCTGCCGTCGCTCGTCTTGTATTGCCACACGAGCGTGCCCTTGTCGGGATCGACGGCGTACGCCATGCCGGATTTCTGCTGCACGATGACCAGGTCGCGCCCGTTCGGTGCTTTGTCAGCAGCGGCGCGATCGAGAAGTCATGATCGGGCCCGAGCTTCTCGGGGCAGTTCGAATCAGCAGGATTCTCCTGCTTGCAGCCGCCCGTCCAGACGTCGTTCGGCGTGGGCTGATACACCCAGCGGTGTTTGCCCGTGTCCATGTCCATCGCGATGACCGCGTCGGTCGTATTGGTCGCGGGTGCGGAGTAATTGTTGCCCGTCGTGATGTACACGAGACGACGCGCGGGATCGATCGTCGGAGCGCCCCAGACGCCGCCGCCTGCGGGTCCCCAGGTCTGGACGCCGGATGCGTTCTTATGTCTCGGCTTCGGCTCTTCAGTGATCGTGTACGACTTCCAGATCACCGCTCCCGTCGAGGCATCGAGTGCCGACACGCTGCCGCGGAACGTGCAGCACTCGTAGCGCGCGATGCCGCCCTGCCCCTCTTCGCCGACGCCGGCAATCGGCACGTAGACGCGACCCTGAAAGCACGGTCGAGCGAGCCGGTCGTGCGCGCATAGACATGGTCGTCGACCTTGCGCCGCCAGATCTCGCGGCCGGTGTTCGCATCGATCGCATACGCGATGGCGGCGCCGTCCGAGAAATACACCGCGAAGCCGTTCGTCGTCCCCGTCTTGTACGGGCCGACGCTGACCGCCGTGCGGATGCCCGCCTGCGCGTGATAGCTCCAGGTACTGGCAGCCACGCTTCGCGTCGAGCGCGACGACATCGCCGTTGTCGCTGGCGACGAAGACGCGCCCGCCGAGGACCGCGGGCTGCGATCGTGCCGAGTTGACGCCGGCAAAGCCGTAGGCCCATTTCAACTTGAGTCGCGGTATCGCTGCCGCGTTGAGACCCGCCTTCGCTGCCGGTTGAAAGCGCGTGTTTGCGGCGTCGGCGCCCCAGCCGTTCCATCCGCTGTTGAGCGCCGATGCCTGCAGCGGTGCGGCCTGCGCCTGGCAGCGTCCGACGATCGACGGCGGTGGAGCGGTGCCGACCGGGCGGCCCGCGAGATATGCCGCCACAGCGTGGCGTTCCGCGTCGGTGATCTCCGAGCCCTGCCGGAACATGTTGCCCACGGTCAGCGCTGTAAGGATCGCCTCCGGCGCGACGGTGCGGAGGACCTCGCGAGTCGGCGCGCGCGAGTCGGGCCCCGGGTTCGCGTGGCACGACGCGCACGCCTTCTGAAAGACGGCGGCCCCGTCAGGCCCCTCGACGCGGCTCGGGGCAGGGGTCGTGGACTGCGCCTGCGCGGTGGCGGCGATCAGCAGGAGGGCAGCGACGAGAGAGAGGTGGCGCATGGTCGCGAATTCTGTCACATCTGGCCGTCGATGACGGGCTCCCCAAACTGGGGGACCGTGGTCTTGCGGTTCCGGGCTCTGGCCATTGAGCATTGAGCCTTGTTCATGAACAATGACACCCGTGGACTGCCCGCGGTGCAGCGCGCCGATGGAGGAGGCGACGTTCGACGCCCATCTGGGACGCCGCACCGCCATCGATATCTGCCATGCCTGTCAGTCGTTCTGGTTCGACGCGTACGAGAGCGCGACGCTGACGCCGGGCTCGACGCTCAAGCTGTTTCGCATCATCGGTGAGAAGCGCACCAGGCCCGAGCGGTCCAATGCCGATGTCGCCAAGTGCCCGCGCTGCAAGTCCAGGCTGCGGCGCACCCACGACATTCAGCGGAACACGAAGTTCGAGTATCTGAGCTGTCCGCATGGCCACGGCCGGCTGACGGCCTTCTTCGACTTCCTCCGCGAGAAGGACTTCATCCGGCCGTTGACGCCGCAACAGATCGAGGAGTTGCGCCGAAATGTCGGGAGCGTGAACTGCGCCAACTGCGGCGCTCCGGTCGATGTGACGGCTGGCGCGGCCTGTGCACATTGCGCCACGCCGCTGTCGATGCTCGATCTGCGACAGGCCGAACGGCTTGTCGAGCAGCTGCAGAAGGCGGAAGATCGGTCCCGCCAGCCGATCGATCCTGCGCTGCCGCTCGAGCTCGAGCGCGTCCGTCGACAGACCGAGCGTGAGTTTCGAGGGTTTCGTGACGACGATCTCTGGGTCGCAGGTATCGTCGACGATCGGGTATGTCGACATCGTGATGAGCAGGGTGGAGTCTCGTCGCTCATTGCTGACAAGGTGACGTATGAAGCACACGATCGTCTGCCCTCATCGGATTCGCCGTGTCGAGTCTCCTGTTGCCGGCTGGTGCGGCCGCGGCGACCTGTGAATCGCTCGCGCGTCTGACGCTCGACAACGCGAAGATCACCATCGCGCAGGAGGTGGCGGCCGGCGCCTTCGTACCGCCGGGTGCCGCTGCCCGGCAAGGTGGTGCGCGCAGCGCCGCCGCTTCAGGAACAGCCCGTGTCTATGCGTCGCTGCCCGCGTTCTGCCGTGTCGCCGCCACGCTGACGCCGTCGAGCGATTCCGACATCAAGATCGAGGTCTGGCTGCCGGCGTCGCGATGGAACGGAAAGTTCCAGGCCGTCGGCAACGGCGGCTGGGCGGGCAGCATCTCGTACGCCGCGCTGGCCGGCGCCGTGACCGCCGGGTATGCGACGGCCAGCACCGACACCGGCCACGTCGGCAACAGCGGCGCGTTCGCGCTCGGTCATCCCGAGAAGGTGACCGACTTCGCCTATCGCGCGGTGCACGAGATGACGGTGAAAGCGAAGGCCGTCATCGACGCCTTCTACGGCACGCGTCCGACGCTCTCGATCTGGAACGGCTGTTCGCAGGGCGGCCGTCAGGGGATCGCCGAAGCCGTTCGCTATCCGGCCGACTTACGACGCCGTCATCGCCGGCGCGCCCGCGGTGAACTGGATTCATCTCCATGCCGGACGCATGGCGATCAATCGCGCCGTCAACGCGACGCCCGCGAGCGTGATTCCACCAGCGAAGTATCCCGCTGATCCATCGCGCCGCGATTGCCGCCTGCGATGCGCGCGACGGCGTGGCCGACGGCGTCATCGAGAACCCGGGCGCCTGCACCTTCGATCCGAGAGGTGCTGGCGTGCTCGGCCGCCGGCCGAGGACGCACTCAGCCTGCCTGACGCCGGCGCAGGTCGACTCGGCCAGAAAGATGTACGCCGGCGCGTCGCATCCGTCCACCCGCACCAGCGTGCTGCCCGGTCTCGCGCGCGGATCGGAGCTGGGCTGGAACGTCATCGGCAGCGCGGAGCCGATCATGTACGCCGCCGACGCCTACAAGTACGTGATCGCCAAGGATCGCAACTGGGATCCGCTGAAGTTCAACCCGGCAACCGATCTCGATCTCGCGCTGGCCGCGGATCCTGACGATGCGCTGGGCTCCACCGATCCGAATCTGCGCGCCTACTTCGCGCGCGGCGGCAAGCTGCTGCTGTATCACGGCTGGTCGGATCCGCAGGTCACGCCGTACAACACCATCGACTTCTTCCAGAAGGTCGTCGCGTCGCAGGGCGGCGCCGGCGTCGGCACGTCGATTCAGCTCTACATGGTGCCGGGCATGAATCACTGTCAGGGCGGTCCCGGCACCGACAACTTCGACCGCATGGGCGCGATCGAAGAGTGGATCAAGACCGGCGTCGCGCCGAAGCGCATCGAGGCGTGGCACGTCACGAACGGCACGACGGACCGCACGCGGCCGCTCTGTCCGTTCGGACAGGTGGCGAAGTGGAACGGCACGGGCAGCACCAACGAATCGGCGAATTTCTCCTGTGTCGCCGCTCCACTGGAACCCGTGCGGTAGAATTTGCGTCCGGATCTGCATGGGCATCGCCGAGCCTTGCCAGTTCCTTGAGCCTTGAGCCTTGGCCTTGAGTCTTGGGCTTGGGACTTCGGCATTGGGCATTGCAGGATTGATAGGGAGCGTAGCGACCGATGGGAATCATGGACTTCATCAAAGGCGAACTGCTCGAGATCATCGAGTGGACCGACGACTCGCGCGACACGCTGTCGTGGCGATTTCCCGATGAGGACAAGGCGATCAAGAACGGCGCGCAGCTGATCGTGCGCGAGTCGCAGGTGGCGCAGTTCGTCTACCTCGGCGAGTTCGGCGACACGTTCACGCCGGGCAAGCACACGCTGACGACCGACAACATCCCGGTCCTCACCAGGATCAAGTCGTGGCCCTACGGCTTCAACTCGCCCTTCAAGGCCGACGTCTACTTCGTCGTCACGCGGCTGTTCACCGGCAACAAGTGGGGGACGTCGAACCCGGTGATGCTGCGCGACAACGACTTCGGCATCGTGCGGGTGCGGGCGTTCGGCACCTACGACTTCAGGATCGTCGACGCGAAGACGTTCCTGCGCGAGGTGGCCGGCTCCGATCACAACTTCCGGCTCGACGAGTTCGCCGACACGATGCGCTCGCGGATCGTCAGCATCTTCACCGACGCGATCGCGACCGCGAAGATCCCGGTGCTCGACGTCGCCTCGCGCTACACCGAGCTCGGCGAGGCGCTGCTGCCGCTCATCAACCCGGCCGATCGTCGCGAAGTACGGGCTCGAGATCACCAGCTTCATCGTCGAGAACGTGTCGGTGCCGCCCGAGGTCGAGCAGGCGATCGACAAGCGCGTCGAGCATGGCGGCCGTCGGCAACCTGAACGACTTCGTGAAGTATCAGATGGGCAAGGGCCTCGAGGGCGGCGCGGGTGGCGCCGGCGCAGCCGGCACGGCCGCGGAGCTCGCCGTCGGCTTCGGCCTCGCGCAGCAGATGATGCGCGAGGGGTTCATGAGCGGTCACGCGGCGCCGACCGTCGTCGTCCCGCCGGTGCCGAGCGCCGCTGCCGGCGCGATGCCGGTCTCCCGGAGCTGCTCAGTCCGGCCGACGCAGCGCAGGCGCTCGGCGTCTCGGAAGCCGACGTGATGACGGTGCTCGAGTCAGGCGATCTGAAGGGCAAGAAGATCGGATCGTCCTGGCGAATCTCGCGCGCGGCGCTCACGGCCTACATGTCTCAGTACGAGCAGGCAGTTCAGATGTGCCTGGCAGTCTTGCATCGACTGAGATCTCCGCGCTCGAGAAGCATGAGTGCCCGGCCTGCGGTGCGCAGGCCGAATGGAATCCCGGCAAGCAGAAGCTGATCTGCCCGTTCTGCGGAACCGAGTCGCCGTATCACATCGACCGCGAGCTCGGGAAAGTCGTCGAGCTCGATCTCGTCAAAGCGCTGCGCGACCTGCCCGACGAGGAGCGCGGCTGGCAGACCGCACGCCGCAGCGTGCAGTGTCAGTCGTGCCGCGCGGTGATGGTGTTCGACCCGGCGCGCGTCGGCCAGAACTGCGAGTTCTGCGGCTCGCCGGCGCTCGTGGACTACCAGGAGATCAAGGCGCCGATTCGTCCGCAGGGCGTGCTGCCGTTCAAGATCGATCGCGGGCCGCGTGCGCGACGACATCCGGCGCTGGTGGCGCAGCCACTGGTTCGCACCGGGCCGGCTGGCGATCGCGGCGCTCGTCGACACCGTCCGCAGCCTCTACATCCCGTACTGGACCTTCGACGCGCAGGTGCACTGCCCGTGGACGGCGGAGGCCGGTCACTACTACACGTGATGGTGCCGGGCCGCGACGCGAAGGGCCGGCCGAGTCATGCGGCAGGAGCGGCGCACCCGCTGGGAGCCGGCGTCGGGCGTGGTCGATCACTTCTTCGACGATGAGCCGGTGCCGGGGACGCAGGGATTGCCGCTCGACTTGCTGCGGCAGGTCGAGCCGTTTCCGACGCAGGAGATCGCTGCCTTACGACACGGCGTTTCTCAGCGGGCACGTCGTCGAGCACTATCAGGTCGTGCTGCTCGACGCGGCGCAGCGATCGCAGGAGCAGATGCACGCCAAGCTGATGGCGCTGTGCGCGCAGCAGGTGCCGGGCGATACGCACCGCAATCTGCAGATCACCCCGAGCTTCGCCGGCCGGACGTTCAAGCACGTGCTCGTGCCGGTCTGGCTGCTGTCGTACAACTACGGCGCCAAGGCGTATCAGGTGATCGTCAACGGCTACACCGGTCAGATCGCCGGCAACCGTCCGTACAGCGTCTGGAAGATCGCGTTCGCGGTGCTCGCGGCGATCATCGCGTTGGGAGTCGTGGCGTTGCTGAGCCAGCAGTAGCGCGAGGCATCCCGACAGGCGTGATATTTTCTTCAGCTCCATGCCTGCAGGTGCTCTCGACCGTCTGCGCGCGCTGAGCCTCGCGCTACCCGAGGCGTGGGAGAAGATCTCGCACGGCGAGCCGACGTTCTGGGTGCACAAGCGCACGTTCGCAATGTTCGCCAGCGCCGGGAATCATCACGGCGCCGGCCGGGACGCGGTGTGGTGCAAGGCCGTGCACCTGACGCAAGAAATGGTCGTGTCGCGCTGGCCGGATCGGTATTTCGTGCCGCCCTACGTCGGCGTATCGGGCTGGTTCGGGATCTATCTCGATCGCCGGCCGGACTGGTCGGAAGTAGCGGATCGACTCGAAGGATCGTATCGTCTGGTAGCGCCGAAGCGGCTGCTTGCAGCGCTGGACGAGAGGGAAGGACGAGGGAATGTCGGTCGACTATCGAAGCGGTGACGGGGCCCTGTCGGTGGAGGCGTTCATTGCGCTGGCCAAGCGCATCTGGCAGCGGGATTACGACGCGCACAAGACCGCGGATGCGCTGAAGTCCACAATCAACGTCGGCGCCTGGAGCGGCAACCGGCTGGTCGGGTCGGTGCGTGTCCTGACCGACGGCTACTTCTTCAGCACGGTGCCGGAGGTGATGGTCGATCCCGAATTCCGCAAGCAGGGGATCGGCCGCGAGCTGCTGCGACGGGCGCTCGAGGCGACACCGGGCGGCGTACTGTTCCTCGGTGCGCAGCCGGGCAACGAGCGGTTCTTCGAGACGGCGGGGTTCAGGCGCGGTCCGACCGGATACGTTGGCCGGCGCAGCTGAGCGCCGGATGGATCTGACGGTCCGCGACGTCGATCCCAAGGATGCGGCGGGGCTCGTGCGGGTGTTGAACCCGATCATCGCTGCGCGGTGCTACACCGCGCTCGACACGCCGGTCAGCGTCGAGACCGAGCGCGACTACGTCATCGACTTTCCCGAGCGCGGGATCTGGAAGGTCGCGGTGCGCGAAACGGATCGGACGATCGTCGGCTTTCAGGTGCTCGAGCCCTACGCGTCCTACACGCACGCCTTCGATCACGTCGGCACGCTGGGCACCTACGTCGATCTCGGCCTGCGGCGTCAGGGCATCGCGCGCCGCATGTTTGCCGCCACGTTCGAGGCCGCGCGCGAGAAGGGCTACGAGAAGATCTTCACCTTCGTCCGCGCCGACAATCCTGCCGCGCTGCAGACCTATCTCGGCCAGGGCTTTCTCGTCATCGGCAACGCCAAACGGCAGGCGAAGATCGACGGGCAGTACATCGACGAGATCCTGATCGAGAAGTGGCTCACGTTCTGACGACAACGATCTTTGTATCGGCCTGCACTATCCAACTGTTCGTAGGCCAGCCAGTGACCGTCCGGTGAGATGACGCCGTTGCGCTCGACCGACGGCGTGTCCAGCAGCGGTTGCACGCGGCGCGCGCCGTCGAGCGCCAGCATCACTAGATCCTGATTCCCTACTGTGCCAAAGATCACTTGGGTGCCATCCGGCGTCACACCGGATGGAGGGGCGCCCGCGCCCAGCCTCTCAGCTTCGCCAGCGGGATCCGCGGGCTGCCGAAACAGACCGCCCCTGCCCCCACGCTGGGAGAAGAAGACCAGATGACGTCCGTCCGGCGTCCACAGCGGTGCGAAGTCAGCCGCGGAATCGAAGGTGAGGCGGTCGAGCGTCCGGCGTGTGAGATCCCACACCCAGATGTCGTTCTCCTGGTCCTCGATGGCCACTGCCACTCGGGCACCGTCCGGCGCTACGCGCGGATGGAAGTAAGGGCGCGGGGGCGCCCCCAGCGGTTCCTCCCCACCCTGGCGATCCACCCACACCAGAGTTCGCGCCGCTGCCGACGTGGCGGTGGGCGTGTCAACGTACGCGAGAGTTCCGTCGGCGGCCACATCGAAATCGCCCGCGCCTAGCTGCGTGGTCACCAGCCGTGGCAGTACCGTCACCGGCATCCCATCGACCTCCAGCCGAGTGAGGTCGAACGAGACCGCACGTAGTGCGCCTTCGGCCATGTACACCAGGTGCCCGCTGGAGACGTAGTGGGCGTGGGTGCCACCCCGCACCAATACTTTGTACATGCCGGTCGCAAGGTCGAGCACGGCCACCTGCGCAGCTGCCACCCCGCCCGTCGTCGCAGTGATGGTGAAGAGCACCGCGCGGCCGCCGGGCACCATTTCGGGCCAGAGGTGATCCAGCTCCCCGCTCGACTGCGCGGGCTGCGTTAGCGCGGTGACATTGCTACCACTGGCCGACACGCGCCGAAGACCGGTGGCCGGATCCGACGTGGCAAAGATGATCGTGTCGTCCGGTGCCCAAGTCGCTCCGGTCCCAAGGTCGGTCTGTGCGATCGCCGCAGTCGGCCCACCAGTAAGGGCCACCTTCTTAAGCGCGCGGCCCTCCACGAACCCGACCCATTGGCCATCGGGCGAAACAAAGACCCAATTCAGAGGCGCGGCGCCCGTGTAAATCGCTGTCGCCTCGAGCCGATCGAGCGGGCGAACGAACAGCTGGTTGTTGAGACCAATGTAGACGACTCGTGTGCCGTCGGGCGTGATCGCTAGGCTGCGATCGCTGGCGATGCCGAGCGCCGCCGTTCCCGACGACGCAATCGTCATGCGAGAGGTGCGCAGCGGTGTGGTCTGTGCCTGTCGAGCCGTCTGAAGAATCCACGTCAGCGCGCCGACGGCGACCAACGCCACGACAGCCGCAATCAGCCACAGCAGACGAACCGGCTGGCGCCGGGCGTTGACGTCCGTCCCATCCGCGGAAGTGCCAGCAACACCGCTGATAACGTCTTCGATCTCGATCCGTGTGTCCGCGATGTCGTGGAGTCGACGCCTGGGATCTTTTTCCAAACACCGTTGCAGCACACGACGCAGACTGGCCGGCGTTTTCAGCGCGCTCCACTCTGGCTCACGTCCCAGAATGGCGGCGATCGTGTCCGAGATGGTGTCTTCTCTGAAGGCAGCCCGTCCCGTCAGCATTTCGTACAGGACGCAGCCGAACGCCCAGATGTCGGTGCGCTTGTCGACGGCTTTTCCGCGTGCTTGCTCAGGCGACATGTAGGCGGTCGTGCCGAGAATGATCCCCGCCTGAGTCATCGCCGGCGTTGTGATCGTGTCGCGCATCGAGAAGCTCGAGGCGGCAGTGTCAGCAGGCTCCATCGCTTTCGCCAAGCCGAAGTCCAGCACCTTGACCGTGCCGTTCGTGCGCACCTTCACGTTGGCCGGCTTGAGGTCGCGATGGATGATGCCCTGCTCGTGCGCGCCTTCGAGGGCCTCGGCGATCTGCTTCGCGATCGGCAGTGCCTCGTCAATCGGAATCGGGCCTTGTGCAATTCGGTCCGCGAGCGTCGGCCCTTCCACCAGCTCCATCACCAGCGCGCGTCGGCCATTGGCTTCTTCGAGTGAGCGGCGGCGTCTTCCACGTCTGATCGATCGCGTGGATATCGGCGCCATGCTTCAAGAGCACCTTTACCGCCTCGAGTTGTCCATGAAATGCCGCGGTGTGCAGCCCCCGTGTGGCCGTCGTCATGGCTCCGTAATTCCGTGTCGACGTCGACGCCGGCGTGTGCCACGAAATAGTCGATGACCTGGGCGCGGCCGTACGCGCAGGCGAAAGCGAACGCAGCGGTGACTTCTTTCCGCGCCGCGCGAGCCATGAGCCGCTTGACGTCCTCAACGCGCCCAAACCAGCCGCACCTTCGAGATCGAGCGCCGCACCGCGATTCGCCAGGTTCTCCGCTGCCTCCGGTTGGCCGTTGGCGAGGCAGCCTTGCACGAGTAGACCATCGTGACCCACCGATCCACGCAAATCCATCCGCGCGCCGTGCTTCAGCAGAACGTCCATCACTTCTCGTTGGACGCCCGCGGCAGACGGAGGACTACTGGTTGCGAGCAAACCCAAGGCAGTGCACTGTCCCTGATAGACGTCCGTCGTTGCATTCACGTCTGCGCCGGCTCCGATCAGCATCTCGGCGATTTCGACGCTGTTTTTGGGCGACAGCTGCCGATAGCCTTCGACGCCGTTCGCTGACACGTAGTGCGTCGCTCCGTGCTCGCGTGTGGAACGTGCATGCACCAGGCGTGGATGCGCGCGTAGCAGGCGCCTGAGTGTCTTCGTGTCGCCGCTCACCACGGCTAAGGCGGCGGCTTCGAACGCCGCGACCGTTGATGTCTTGTCCTGCAGTGATTTCAGATGACCCGCGAACTTCGGCCAGCTCGCGAAACCATGGGCGCGGGCGATGACGAAGCGCGCCGTCGACAGCGAGCACCCAGGCTGAAAGAAGGTTCGTGTTCTCGCGTCACGATCTGAGGGTGGGCACGGCCCTTTCCGCGGACCGGCTGCGCCCCTCGCGCACAGTCCAGTATAGAACCAGCCAGGGGGCTCGGCCCCTCGATATCCCGGCGGAGTCCTTGGCTGGCCCCTCGTGACCGTAGTGGCTGAAGTAACGCTTGTTCCATGTCCTCAGCGACCGACCAGCTGACGCGCGAGCGCCTGCGCGACGCGATCGAGCTGCTCGAATCGATCGCCGCCGATCGAAGTGTGCTCGCCAGCGTGCCGGACGAGGAACGCAAGCGGCTGCTGCAGGCGGTCGCCAATGTTTACAGCCCAGACCGCGTCGAGCGTCGGCGCATGGCGAAGGTCGTCGATCGGCAGCGCAAAGCGGCCCGCGTCAAGAGCGATCAAGGTGTCCTGCATGAGACTGGCATCAGGTCGCTGCGACGCAAGCCGGTCTTCCACACACCGAACGTCTTCCCTACCGTGTCGGTGGCGGACGGATTCGATGCTCAAGACGTTCATGGGCGGCAGGCCCAGAGCCGAGAGCGTCAACACTGCTATGTCTGCAAGCAGAAGTACACGCTGATCCACCACTTCTACGACCAGCTGTGTCCGTCATGCGCCGAGCTGAATTTCCGCAAGCGCACCGAGATGGCCGATCTCAGCGGACGCGTCGCGCTGCTCAGTGGCGGCCGCGTGAAGATCGGATACCAGGCCGGGCTCAAGCTGCTGCGTTGCGGCGCGCACCTGATCGTGACCACGCGTTTTCCACGGGATGCGGCCAACCGGTACGCGGGTGAGCCAGACTTCGCCGAGTGGCGACATCGCCTCGAGGTCTTCGGTCTCGACCTGCGCCACACACCCAGCGTGGAGGCGTTCTGCCGCGAGCTCCTCGCCACGCGCACCCGTCTCGACTTCATCATCAACAACGCGTGTCAGACGGTGCGGCGTCCGCCGGACTTCTATGCGCACATGATGGAGGGTGAGACGGCGGCGCTGCACGACATGCCGGAGCACGTGCGACGGCTGGTCGGGTCGTACGAAGGACTGCGTGGCTATCACCTGTTGCCCGAGGGCGGCCCGCTCGAAATAGGCCCGTCCACAAGGACGGGCCCTACAGGTTTGACGCACGCCGCGCAGTTGTCACAGGTGCCGCTGCTGCCCGAGGAGCGCGCTGCGCAGAAGGACCTCTTCCCCGACGGGCGGCTGGATCAGGATCTGCAGCAGATCGATCTGCGCGGGCGCAACTCGTGGCGCCTCCTGCTCCACGAAGTGCCCTCGGTGGAACTGCTCGAAGTGCATCTGGTGAACGCCGTGGCGCCCTTTATCTTCAACGCGCGCCTCAAGCCGCTCATGGTGCGCACACCGGGCCGCGACAAGCACATCGTGAACGTGTCGGCCGTAGAAGGGCAGTTCTACCGGAACTTCAAGACTACGCGGCATCCGCACACCAACATGGCCAAGGCGGCGCTCAACATGATGACGCGCACCGCCGCCACTGACTATCAGAACGACGGCATCCACATGAACAGCGTGGATACCGGCTGGGTCACCGACGAAGATCCGGTCGAGATCGCCGCGCGGAAGACGGCCGAGCAACGCTTCCATCCGCCGCTCGACATCGTGGATGGTGCGGCGCGCATCGTTGACCCGATCGTCAGCGGGTTCAACACCGGCACGCACATCTGGGGGCAGTTCCTCAAAGACTACGGGCCCACTGATTGGTAGGGCCGACTGACTGGTAGGATCTGGGCGCAATGAGCTCGGTTGGGGCCGATCAGGCGTGTCTCAATTGTGGAGCGGAGCTGCGCGGCGAGTTCTGTCACGGCTGCGGCCAGAAAGCCTCGTCCACCCATCTCCGACTGCACGAGGTGTTTCACGAAGTCACGCACGAGTTCCTGCATCTGAACGGGAAGGTCTTTCAGACGCTGAAAGTCCTCGTGACCGCGCCGGGGCGCCTCACCGCCGATTTCGTCGAGGGACGACGCGCGCGATACATCACGCCGCTGCGCCTCTATCTGACGACGTCAGTGCTGTTCTTCGTCCTCACCGTAACGGTGCCGAACCCGACCCAGCCCAATTTCCGAATCACGATGAAGGACGACAACGGGCAGGTCATCACTCAGCTCACGCCGGAACTGCAGCAACGCGCCAACCGGATCCGCCTGACGACCGTGGAGAGCATTCCTCGTCTAGCGTTCGTGCTCATGCCGGCGTTTGCGCTGCTGACGTGTGCCTTCTACCGCCGGAGCCAGCCGCATGTCGCGGCGCATCTGTACTATGCGCTGCACGCGCACGCGTTCTGGTTTCTCGTCCTGGCCGTGGCCGTGCTGTTTCGTCCGCTTGGCACCATCGTTCGCGGAACGGTGGGTGTGCTCGGCGCCGGGTGGCTGGTGGCGTATTACTACATCGCGCTGCGCCGCGTGTATGCCGAGTCATGGCTGAACACCATCGCCAAGGGAACGGCGATCGGTGTGCTCTACGTCGCGGTGATCGGGCTGTCGCTGCTGGCGCTCTTCAATATCATCTTTGCGGTGGTTCGATGATGCGACACGTCATGTCTGCTGTCGGTGTGGTGGTGGTCGTCGCCGGTTCGGCGGCGGCACAGTCAACGCCGGCGCCGACCGGCCAGGCCGTCTACCAACGGCGGTGCGCCGCGTGTCATGAGAAGCCCGCCGACGGACGCACGCCGAGCCGCGCGACGCTGGAGGCGATGACGGCGACGCGCATCCTGCGCACGCTGAACTTCGGCGCGATGATGACCATCGCCTATCAGCTGCGCTTCGACGAGCGCGAGGCCGTGGCGAACTTTCTCGGCAAACCGGGCGGAGGCGCGCCACCGCCGGCCGCAGCGTTCTGCCGCGATCGATCCGTCACGGTCGATGCGGCCAGTTCCCCGGTGTGGAACGGCTGGAGCCCGACCAGCGACAACGCGCGCTTTGCTCCCGCTGCGCTCGCCGGTCTGACCCCCGACCAGGTGTCGCGACTGAAATTGAAATGGGCGTTCGGGTTCGATGGCGACATCTCCGCCTTCTCGCAGCCCACGGTGATCGGCAGGCAGGTGTTCATCGGCAGCGCCGGCGGTGTCGTGCATGCGCTGCGGGCTGACACCGGCTGCCTGCAGTGGACGTTCCAGGCCAATGGCCCGATCCGATCGGCCATCGTCGCCGCGCCGGGCGACGGCAAGCAGCTGCTCGTGTTTGGCGATCTCACAGGTTGGTTCTACGCGCTGGATGCCGCCACCGGTCAGCAAGTGTGGCGAAAGCGACCGGACGACCACGAAGCCGTACGCCTGAGCGCCCCGCCGCTTGTGCACGACGGCATAGCGTATGTGGCCGTGGCGTCGTGGGAAGAGTCACGATCGCTCAATCCCGAATATCCCTGCTGCACCTTCCGGGGCAGCATCGTTGCGATGCGGGTCCGGGACGGCAGCGTCGTGTGGAGAACGCACACGATTCCGACCGCCGCTGCGCCAACAGGGAAGACATCGGCTGGTACGCCGACGTTTGGTCCATCGGGCGCCGCTGTGTGGGCGGCGCCGACCCTCGATCTGAAGCGGCGCAGACTCTACGTCACCACCGGCAACAACTACTCGCTGCCGGCGACGACGACGAGCGACTCGGTCATGGCGCTCGATCTCGATACCGGCCGCATCGTCTGGTCGAAGCAGGTGCTGCCCAGCGACGTGTACAACTCGGCGTGCTCGACGACGCCGGCGGGCGCGACGTGTCCGGAGGGGAGCGGTCCCGACTACGACTTCGGATCGCCGGCCATTCTGGTGAGCACCACTGGTGGACGCGAGCTGCTGCTCGCCGGTCAGAAGTCAGGTGTCGTGTGGGCCTTCGATCCCGACAAGAACGGCGAAGTGATGTGGGAGACGCGCGTCGGCCAGGGCGGCATCAACGGCGGCGTGCAGTGGGGCATGGCGAGCGACGGCGAATACGTCTACGCCGCGGCATCAGATGCGGTCGCCACGAGAACGGCCACGGCGCGGATTCTCGATCCGAAAGTCGGCGGCGGACTCACTGCGCTCCGCATCGCCGACGGCAGCACGGTCTGGCGCACCGCGCCGCCGCCGTGCACGGACCGGCCGAACTGCAGTCCCGCGCAGTCGGCGGCGTTGACGGCCATTCCCGGTGTCGTCTTCTCGGGCTCGCTCGACGGCCATCTGCGCGCGTATTCGACACGCGACGGCGCGGTCATCTGGGACGTCGACACGATTCGCAGCTACGACACGGTCAACGGCGTGACGGGAAACGGTGGCGCGATCGATGGACCGGGTGCGGTCGTATCCGGCGGAATGGTGTTTGTCAACTCCGGCTACATGCGGTTCGGCGGTACCCCCGGCAACGTCCTGCTGGCATTCGCGACACAATAGGGTGAGTGGCGACCGCATGCGTCGCCCGTACAAGGAGGTGCATGGACACAATCAACTTCACCCGTGGTGTTCCCGCCAATGAATCCTTTCCGACGACTGATCTGAGCGACTCGGCCAGCGCGGTGTTCAAGGCGCATGGCACGGCCATGCTGCAGTACGGGCCCTCACGCGGATTCGAGCCGCTGCGCCAGTGGCTCGCCGAGTGGCAGGGCGTCAGCGTCGATCGCGTGATCACGAGCAATGGATCGCTGCAGCTGATCGAGTTCCTGTGCCTGCAGATGCTGAAGCCGGGAGACCTGGTCTTCACCGAGTCGCCGAGCTACGACCGCACGATCAATCTGCTGCGGCGGCACGGCGCGAAAGTCGTGGGGATTCCGCTCGAAGCCGATGGCCCGAACATCGAGGCGCTCGAGCGTGCGCTGCAGACGAGTGTGCCGAAGTTCTTCTACGTCATCCCCGATTTTCAGAATCCGTCAGGAGCCACGTGCTCGGGTGCCAAGCGTCGCCAGCTCGCGGCGCTGGCTGAGCGCTACAATTTCCTGCTCGTCGAGGATGCGCCGTATCGGCTGTTGCGGTATCGCGGCACCGAAGAACCGACGTTGTATTCGCTGGCGCCGCACTGCACGCTGCACATGAGCTCGTTCACGAAGCTCATTGCACCCGGCGTCCGTACCGGTTTCATGATTGGCGAGCCATCGATCATTGGCAGCCTGGCCAAGGTGGCCGAGGATACGTATATCTCGCCCGGCTATGTGGCCCAGGCCATCACCTACGAGTGGTGCCGGCGCGGACTGCTGCCTCCGCAGATCGAACGGTTGAAGGCGCTCTACGCGCCGCGTCTCGATGCGACGCTGGCCGGTCTCGACAAGTACATGCCCGAGGCCACGACAACGCGGCCCGACGGCGGCTTCTTCATCTCGTTGACGTTGCCGGAAGGCGTCAGCACGACTGCGGTGCGCCAGCAGGCGTCAACCCGTGCGCTCAATCTCGCTGACGGTCTGGCGTTCTTCCCGGACGGCGGTGGCGAACGCTTCCTGCGTCTGCCGTTCTGCGCGCTCTCGCCGGCCGAGATCGACGACGGGCTCAAGCGGCTGGCGGAATCGGTGAGGGCGGCGCGCCAACTCTGACGATGAGCCGGGTGATTCTCGAAACACCGCGACTGTTCTTGCGGGAGATGACCCGGCGTGACATCGACTTCATCGCGGCGATGATGGCGCATCCCGAGGTGAATCACTTCTATGAGCGCCGCTTCAGCCGGGCCGAGTCGGAGACCTGGCTCGAGCGCCAGCTCGAACGCTACCGGCGCGACGGCAAAGGCCTGTGGCTGGCTGTCGAGCGCGAGACCGGGAATCCGGTCGGACAGGTCGGTCTCGCGTTCCAGGATGTCGAAGGCGAGCGCCATCCCGAGATTGGCTGGCTGCTCGATCGCGCCTACTGGGGCCGCGGTTACGCAACGGAGGCCGGCGCCGCGACTCGCGACGCGGCATTCAACCAGTGGGGCTTCGACCACGTGATCTCGCTCATCAGACCGGTGAACGTGAACTCCAAGCGCGTCGCGCAGCGGCTCGGCATGACCGAAGGACGCCGCATCCAGTTCCACGGCTACGAGCACTGCGTGTTCGAGCTGGCGAGTCCCGACGGAGCGAAGCGAGTCGAACGGGCCAGTCCTGCGTGACCACGAGCGATCGCCCGATCGGTGTGTTCGACTCGGGGGTCGGCGGCGTGTCGGTGCTGCGCGAGATCCGTCGCGCGCTGCCCGCCGAGGATCTGATCTACCTCGCGGACTCGGCCTATACGCCGTACGGCGATCGTCCCGCTGCCGTCATCACCGAACGCTCGATCGCGATGGTCACGCTGCTCGAGCACGAAGGCGTCAAGGCCGTCGTCGTGGCCTGTAACACGGCGACGGGGGTCGCCGTTGACGCGTTACGGGCAAGGTTCAACATGCCGATTGTCGCCATCGAGCCGGCGGTGAAGCCGGCGGCGGCCCGCACGCGTTCAGGTGTGGTCGGCGTGCTGGCCACGACGCAGACGCTGGCGAGCGAGCGGTTCTCGAAGCTGGTAGAGAGCCATGCGGCCGGCGTGCGGGTGGTGACCCAGCCGTCCCCAGGCCTGGTCGAGCGTGTCGAGTCTGGTGAGTTGTCCACCACGGCGACGAGGACGCTCGTCGAGAAATACGTCAGGCCACTGCTCGATAGCGGCGCCGACACGATCGTGCTCGGCTGCACGCATTACCCGTTTCTCAGCGACGTCATTCAGGATGTCGCCGGACCGGCGATCACGGTGATCGATCCCGCCGTTGCCGTTGCCCGCGAGCTGCGTCGCCGCCTCGAAGCCGGCGGTCTGTTGGCTCCGGGTTCGCGCACCGGCAGTGAGCGATTCTGGACGACCGGCCCTCCCGAGCAGTCGAAGACGGTGATCGCGCAGTTGTGGGGCACACCAATCGAGGTCGCTCGTGTACCTGACCGCTTGATCTTCGTCTTGCCCTGTCGCCGCTCGAGACCTATCGCCAGCTGATCGCCGAACCCGTGCGCGGCTCATGGCTTCGCGTGTTCGAGCGGGCTGCGCTCGTGGCCGTGATCGCGGGGACCGCAGTGACGATGTCGTCGGCGAGAAGCGTTCCGCTTGGCCTCGTGCTGATGGGCATTGCCTGCTGGAGCTTCGTGGCGATACTTCAGTGGCTGATTGGACTGGCGGTGATCGGACCCGCACACGGCCGTCGGCTGAGCGTGTCGAGGTGTCTCGAGCTGCTGTTCATCGGACATCTCCCGTGGTCGTTGTGGACGCTGGTGATGGCGGGGCTGTATACGTTCACGAGCCTGCCGATGAGGCTCGAGGCGCAGGTGCTGAGCCTGCTGATTCCCGCTGTGTGGACGACGATCATCGTGTCGGCGTTCTGTCGCACGGCGCTCGGCTGCACGCCGGCGCGTGCGCGCGTGTTGACGGTGGCTCATCAGGCGATGACCTGGACGGCGTTCTTCACCTACGTCTTGCTCGTCTCGGGCTTGTGGGGGCGGATTCTCGCCTTCGTCGGCGCATGAGGGGCGCGCGCATTACTGCGGTGTGTGGGCTGACGGCCGGCCTCGCGCTCGGCACGCTCACCGACACCGCGCCCTCACGTCCGCCGCTCATGGTAGACGGCTACGAGGTGCTGTCGGGCGACTTCCATGTGCACGCGTTTGTCGGCGACGGCGGCATTGCCCCGTGGATGCTGCAGCGTCACGCGGCGCGCGTCGGGCTCGACGTGATCGCCATCACCAATCACAACCAGACGCTGGCCGGCCGCCTCGGCCGATGGGCAGCGCGGGGCTCCAGCGGACCGTTGATACTCGTCGGCGAAGAAATTACCGGACGCGATTTCCATCTGATTGGCGTCGGCCTCGAGCAGCCCGTGAACTGGGATCAGCCCGCTCGCGGCGCGATCGCGGATGTGCACGCGCAGGGTGGCGTGGCGATTGCCGCGCATCCGATGCACGGGTTTGCCGAGGGGTATGACACCGTGGCGCTGGCCGAGCTCGACGGCCTGGAAGCGGCGTATCACGATTCGACCTCACCAAAGATTGCGGCGCAGCTCGAAGAGTTCTATCAACGGACCTTGACCCGGAATCCCGAAGTCGCGGCGATCGGCTCGTCGGATTTCCACACCAGCGGACCGCTGGGGCTGTGCCGCACCTACCTGTTCGTGCGCGAGCGCAGTCGAGCGGGTGTGCTCGATGCGATTCGCGATGGCCGCACGGTCGCCCGCTGTGAGCGCAGCCAGCTGCGCGGCCGGCCCGAACTCGTTCGCCTGCTCGAGCCCCATCGCGACACGCTCGCCCCGCCGCGCGAGACCATCGCACAGCACCTCGCCAACGGCCTCGTCTGGTTGTCGCTCGTCGCTCTGGCGATCCTCGGCCCACGGTCGAGCGCCCGGCGTGACCGCCGGGCGTAGTGTCCAGCTTCCCTGGGCGCCGAAGCGCGAAGCGCGAAGTCGACAGCGGACGAGAACGATTCCCCGCTCGCGCGAATTCTTTCCCGCGTCATCATTCGGGCCCCACTGAAACGCGCCAGAAGTCGCGCGAATAGTTCGGCCTGCCGTTTGCCCTTCAGGTGATGAAAGACGGAGGGTCGTCATGATTCCGCAGGAATACCTCTTCATGTATCTGGCGGCAAACAGCATCGCGCTCGTGATCCTGGCCCTCGCGTTATGGCGTCCAAACGTCGTCCGCTGGGTGTGGGTCGCCATCTTCGCGTGGGCGGCCTGGGTGAACACGACGACCGCCGCCAGGGAGCCGTGGGTCTATCTGGCGTATGGCGGGCTGACGCCGTCTGCCGTCTATCGCGATTTCATTGCCGGCTGGTTCAGCACCCACATCCAACCGTTCGTCCTGTC
Source organism: uncultured Acidobacteriota bacterium (assembly GCA_963728305.1). Taxonomy (GTDB): domain Bacteria; phylum Acidobacteriota; class Vicinamibacteria; order Vicinamibacterales; family UBA2999; genus Gp6-AA40. The sequence continues at coordinate 45,603 of CAVSKE010000015.1, read as the reverse complement.
GATCGCCGTGGGGCAGCTGACGATTGCCATCCTGCTATCGCGAGTCGGCGATGCGCGATGGCTCGGTGTACCGGGCGCGTCGATTTTCCTGCTGGCGATAGCGCCCCTCGGCGTTGGTTCAGGCTTCCCGTTCTCGCTGATTGCGATCGCCTCGCTCCTGGTCATGGAGTGGGGACTACGGCCGCTGCCGTCCCATGAATCGCCAGCCGCGGCCTTCATTCAGAAGCCGTTCGTTCGCGATCACCATGAGATCGAGATCGCGGCGCCGGCCGATCTCGTGTTCTTTGAATCCACGCGGCTCAACCTGCAGTCGCTGCCGATCATCCGCGCGATATTCAGGACGCGCGCCTGGTTGATGCGCGACACGCTCGATCCGCCGGTCAAGCCGTTGGGGATCGTTGCCGAGACGATGGTGCTCGGTTGGGGGCTGCTCGCACACACGCCGTGCCGCAGCATCGTCATGGGCGCGGCAGCGCGGCCGTGGACGCGCAATGTCACGTTCCGCACCATTCGTCCGGACGAATTCGCGGCGTTCGCCGAGCCGGACTACGTGAAGATCGTGTGGACGCTCGAGGCGGATCCGATCGGTCCCGAACGCACGCGCTTCCGCACCGAGACACGTGTCGAACCGACAGACGAGGCCGCGCGGAAGAAGTTCTTCTGGTACTGGATGGCGTTCGGCATCGGCATACGCTTCATTCGCTGGAACATGCTGCGCGAGCTCCGGCGCAAGGCGGTCAAGCACCATCACGACTGGGCGCATATCGTTAGCGAGAAGCACGCGTAGACGAAGGTCAAAGGGCAAAAGGCAAAGGTCAAAGGTCAGGTCAAGGGTTTAGGGCAAAGGCAAGGGGCAAGGGCAAGGAGAGGTCGACGCGCCAAGCTGATGGCGTCCCGTGTGGCGGACGCCTGCGACCATGCCGAGCACACTGCGTAGCAGGAAATCGGCGGAGCGATTCCTCCGCGCGTCTTCCGTCATCGCGTTCGAGTTGCATCGGGGCAGCTCGGACAATTTGGGCCGCGCAGCGGACGTCGTCACGAGCCAGCGACTAGAGGCGCGGATTTTGAGAGAGTACGAGCGGAGCCGATTTCCCGGCATGTGGAGCGGCGACCGCCGCACGGCATGCCATCAGCCTTCGAGGATTGGCGCGGATAGTCACTGGCGGCACGTCCAAAGGACGTGCCCTACAAATCCAAAAGGACGTGCCCTACAGGGGCAGGAGCGCGAGCAGGGCCGCGACGACGACAGCGGTCAGTGCGGCGCGGATGTGGACGCCTCGCGACTGGGCGCGGACCCGGTCGAGCTCGCGCGGATCGGTGATGTCTTCGTCGCCCGCGTCCATGTTCTTCAGCCCGCGCGCAGCGAGCGCGACACAGGTTTTTGCGCTGACTTGAAAAAAGCCGATTGCGGCCGCCCAGGCCGGCAGGAAGACAAGCAGCCGCCACGGCCGTGGCGCGTTGAACAGGATCAGGCATCCGGCAACGCAGACCGCGACCAGCAAGAACACGAATCCGCCGATGAGGCGACGCCGCTGTTCGCGCGGGCCGATGTTGGCACACGCAGCTCGCGCTCATGGCGTTGAACGCACGCTGACGCGGGCGCCATCGGTCAGCGTGTCGGGTGGGTGCAGCACCAGCGTCTGTCCTGCCGACAGTCCTTTGATGATCTGCGCGTCCTCGTCATTGCGCTGCCCCAGTTCCGTGGCGACCACCCGGACCTGCTCGCCGTCGATGGCGAAGGTGGCCCAGTCGTTGCCGCGCCGGAACAGCGCGCCCACCGGCGCTTTTACCACGTTCTCCTCGCGCCACACGATCACGCGGACCTCGACGCGATAGCCGTCGCCGAGGCGCGTGGCGGCCGAGGGGTCCTCGAAGTCGATCAGCACGTTGACACGCTGTTCCTCGACGCCGAGCGCCGACACCTTCATGAAGCCGGCAGGCTCGATGCGACGCACACGGCCTCTGAGCGGATCGTTGCCACCCCAGCCTTCGATGAGCACCACCGCGCCTGGCTGGATCCGGACTGCGTCGGTCGAGAGGAAGTCGGCGACGATCTCGCTCCGTCCCGGCTCGCCGATCTCGAGCAGCGGTTCGCCGGCTGGCACGACCGATTCGCTCTCGCGCAACCGTTTGAGGATGACGCCGTTGACCGGAGCGACAACCTCCACGGCGCGGCCTGCCGGTGCCGGCGCCTGCAGACGGGCGCGCGCAAGTTGCAGCTCGTATTGGCTGCGTGACACGGCGAACTCCGCCGCCTTGCGCGCTTCCTCGGCTGTGGCGACCGCGGTCTCCGCCGCATCCAGGTTGTCGGCAGCGATCGCTCCGGCCTTCATCAACTCCTGCTGCCGCTGCAGCGTGGTTCGCGCGCGCATCAACTCTGCCGTCGACCGTTCGAGCTCGGCGCGCGCCTGCCCGACGGCAGCGCCGGCGGCCTCGACCGCGGCCTCGAGCTCGCCGCGTGTGCGCGGATCGAGCAGCGGCGCATCAGCCGTCGTCAGACGCGCGACGATGGTCTTGCCCCTCACCACCGGATCGCCGGGCTCGAGCTCGATGCGCTGCAGCCGGCCGGCTACCGGCGCCGACACCACGAACTTGTCGCGGATGCGCGTCTCACCGTCCTCGTCGACCGTCACCTGCATTGGTCCCTGCACGACCTTTGCGGCGCTGACCTCGATCGACTCAGGCCACATCGCCATGGCGACGATGGCCAGGACAATCACGACGCCTGCGATGAGGCGCTTGTTTTTGAGAAATCGCATAGCTGAGGCGTTATTCGCGGATTTTCAGGACCGCCACCAGGTCCAGGTGATCGAGCTTTCGCCTGACGACCAGTCCCGAGAAGACCGTTGCGGCAATGATGCCGAGGAACGATAGTGCCACCGCCTGTCGCGAGACGTACAGCGGGAAACGGTAAACCTCGCTATCGATCATGCCGACGATGGCCGCAGAAAGAGAGTATCCGAAGAGCCCGCCAACCGGGAGGGCGATGAGCGTGAGCAGCGCAAGCTCGCCCATCAGAATGAGCGAAATCTCCGCCCGGGTGAAACCGAGGACGCGCAGGCTGGCCAGCTCGCGGCTGCGCTCCGACAGTGAGACACGCGCCGCGTTGTAGACGACGCCGAACGCGATGATCCCCGCGAAGATCAGGTTGATGAAGATGGAGACGCTCATGTTCGCGGCCATCACGTCACGGAAGCTCTGAAGCACCGCGCGTTTGAAGCCGGCGCCGGCAACCGCCGGCGTCGTCTTGAGCTCGGAGGCCAGCTCCACTTCCTGGGCGTGGTCGATGAGCAGGAGTGCGCTGTTGGCGACGTCGCCTTCGCGCATCATCTGGTGCAGAGCGGTCATGTCCATGTAGGCCGAAAGGCCCATGATGTCATCGACCAGGCCAGTCACCTGGACGCGGCGGGTCGGCCGCTGTCCTTCGAGCACCTCCAGCGTGATCTCGTCACCGTGGGAGACGCCGAGCACGTTCGCGAGCGTCAACGACAGCACGACGCCGGAGGGTGGCATGCGAATCTCGTGGCCGTCGCGATCGACGATCCGCCTGAAGCGAGGGTTCGGAGACACGCCGGTGACGGCAAGATAGCGGTCGCGGAAGCCCGAGCGGATCCGTGCGGCGACGGTTCGCTGTGTCTCGACGGCGACCACGCCGGGAAGGCGTTCAAGTGCATAGCGCGCGCTCTCATCGCGAGGTTCGATGAAATTCACGGTCACGTCCTGGCGTTCCGCCTCCCAGAACTGCGTGAGCATCAGTCGATCGATGGCGTCGTTGAACACGAAGCCGATCATCAGGATGGACACGGCGAACGCGATGCCGAAGACGGAGGCGGCCGCACGCAGCGGGTGCCGCATCACGTTGCGCAGCACCATGCGCCCGGCGGTCCCGAGATGTTTCGAGACGATCGGCGTCTCGAAGAAGGTTCGACGATACCGGGTCGGCACTTCGGGGCGCATGGCTTCTGCCGGCGGCACGGTGACGGCGCGACGCACCGCGGTGAACGCGCCGCCAACCGCCGCGATGAGGGTCATCACCGTGGCGCCGGCGAGGACAGTCAGGGGCACGCTGAAGAGCAGCACCGGAAAGCGGAAGAAGGAGTTGTAGAGGCTGATGATCAGGTTGCCCATCATCGCGCCGAGGACGCCGCCGATCACCACTCCCAGCAGTCCGATCGCGAGCGCCCACTTGAGGTAGTGCCAACCGATGGACGTGTTGTCGTAGCCGAGCGCCTTGAGCGACGCGATCTGCGGCCGCTGCAGAGCGAGCGCGCGGGTGAGCGCCACGTTGAGGATGAACGCCGCCACCATCATGAAGATCAGCGGCAGCATGAAGCCGAACGTCTGCAGCTGCGAGAGCTCGTTCTGTACCGTCCAGTGCGACAGCTGCAGCGCCCGCGGAATCGCGCCGAGTCCGCCGTACGGCCTCCAGCAGGCGATCGACACGGGCGATCACCTCGTCGGTTGATGCCCCCGGTGCGACCGCCAGCACCAGATCGTTGAAGCCGCCCTCCATGTCGAACGCGGCGGCGAGCGCCTGTTCGTCCATCCAGAAGATCGCGAACCGCTTGTCGTCGGGGACCAGCTCGCCCGGCCGGATGCTGTAGATGAATTCCGGCGAGAGCGCGACACCGACGATCGTGAGCTGGCGCAGTCGCCCGTTCAGCACGGCCGGCACGTGATCGCCGAGCTCGAGCTTGTTGGCGATCACGAAGCCTTCGCTGGCGAGCACCTCGTCGCTGCGGCCGCGTTCGATCCAGCGCCCGCGCCGCAGGAAGAGATCGTTGACGAGCGGTCGCCGGTTCGAGGGTACCGACACGAGCCTGCCGCTGGCCGGCTCGTCCAGATCTTCCAGGTCGAGCGTCACGTTCGCAACGACGCGTGTCTCGACTCCGGATACGTTCGGGATGGCCCGAATCTCATCGGCCACGCGCAACGGCGCCCGCTTGAGCGAGGCGAACACGTCGCCGAATCGCTGCTGTTCGTAGTACACGTCCCGCGTCCGGTACAGCGAGTCGAAGGTCGAGAGGTACATGACGTACATCGCCACACCGGCCGCGACGACCATGGCGATCGCCAGCGCCTGCCCCTTCATCGCGAGCAGGTCGCGCAAGAGCTTCCGGTTGAGCGGAGTAATTCTCATGTCACCAGTTCAGTTCGTGAGGTGAGCGCTTCCGTTCGGTCCGCTCCTCCACGGCGGTGACGCGTCCGTCGGCCAGACGGATCACGCGGTCGGCCATCTCCGCGATGGCCGAGTTGTGCGTGATGACGACCGTGGTGGTTCCCATCTCAGTATTGACGCGGGCCAGTGCCTCGAGGACGACCACGCCGGTTGAGATGTCGAGCGCACCGGTCGGTTCGTCGCAGAGCAGTACGGATGGGCGCTTGGCGATTGCCCGTGCAATGGCGACACGCTGCTGCTCGCCGCCGGAGAGCTGGGCCGGGAAGTGCTCTTCGCGCTCGCCAAGGTTGACCATGCGCAGCGCCTCGTCTGGATTCATCGGCGCGTCCGAAATCTCCGTGACCAGCGCCACGTTCTCGACCGCCGTCAGACTCGGAATCAGATTGTAGAACTGGAAGACGAAGCCCACGTGCCGCCGCCGATACGCGGTCAGTTCGGCTTCGTCCGCGCGGGTCAGCACCGTATCGCGGTAGCGCACCTCGCCGCTGGTCGGCACATCCAGACCGCCGATGATGTTGAGCAACGTTGATTTTCCCGAACCGGACGGCCCGAGCAGCACGACGAACTGCCCCTCGTACAGCTGCAGGTTGACCTGCTTCAACGCGTGCACCTCCACCTCGCCCATGTGATACACCTTGGCCAGATCGGTGATTGTGAAGAGCGGCGCCGCCATCTTTTAGCATCGTAACTTGTCCGGCTGAAGCCGGACACTACGGCACGGAGAATGTCAGTGTCCGGCTTCAGCCGGACCGGGAGAATGTATGTCCGGCTTGAGCCGGACCAGCACATGACAGCCGTCATTCACGTCGAGAACATCCGCAAGACCTATGGGCGCACCGTCGCTGTGGACGATGTGTCGTTCGATGTCCACCAGGGCGAGATCTTCGGGCTGATCGGGCCGAACGGCGCCGGCAAGACCACGACCATGGAGTGCGTCGAGGGGTTGCGCACGCCGGATCGTGGCACGATCTCGGTGCTGTCGCTGAATCCCGTCCGCGAGGCGCGGACGCTGCAGCATCGCGTCGGCGTACAGCTGCAGCAGGCGCAGCTGCAGAAGCGGATCAAAGTGTGGGAAGCCGTCGATCTCTGGGCCGCGCTCTATCCGCGTGCGGTGAACGGCGATGCGCTCCTCGAGCGGCTCGGTCTCACCGACAAGCGCAACGCCTGGTTCATGACGCTCTCCGGCGGACAGAAGCAGCGTCTCTTCATCGCCCTTGCCTTGATTCACGATCCGGAAGTCGTCCTGCTCGACGAGCTGACGACCGGCCTCGACCCGCAGGCACGGCGCGCGATCTGGGAGATGGTGCGCGGCATCCGCGACCGCGGCAAGACCGTGTTGCTGACGACGCATCTGATGGAGGAAGCCGAGCGGCTGTGCGACCGCGTGGCGATCATCGAGAAGGGCCGGGTGATCGATATCGGCACGCCGGCTGGTCTCGTACGCAAGTACTGTCCCGAGCAGGCGGTCGCGCTCGTGACAGAAGATCCGTCAGCGCGCGAACGATTCGCCGGGATCCCCGGCGTGGACGCGGTGACCGTAGGGCCGGTCCTTGTGGACCGGCCTGAGGCTCCGAATGCGCGCTACACGATCCGTGGACGCGGCGAGGAGTTGGTGACCGACGTCATCCAGTGCCTGTCGGAGCACCGCATCAAGGTCACCGAGTTCAAGACCGAGTCGCCCAACCTCGAGGATGTGTTCCTGAGGCTCACCGGGCATTCGATTCGTGATTAGGACACGGAGGTCACGGGAGAACACTCCGCGATCTCCGCGATCCCGGCGTTTCTAGTCCGGGATCAGCTGCTCGATGCGATCGACGACGAGCACTTCGACCGGTCCTTTGGTCGATTGCAGCCGCAACCCCAGCTGCTCCTGAATCGCCGTGACCAGCGACGGCGCGTTCGGATCCGCCGGGGGCAGTTCGACGCCTGGCGGCAGCGGTCCGGCCGGGGGCTCCGGCGCGAAGGTGAGCTCGAAGTCCCAATTGCCGGGCAGCCCTGTGCGATCCACGACCACCCGCTGCATCCGTTGCGAGAGGTTGTTCGCGAAGAGGCTCATCGGCATCGAATTGGCGACGAGCTGGCCAAACGTTCCGCGCATGCCGCAGACGAACGGGGCATTGGGGCCGGGCGCAGCGGGAGGCGGCCCACCGCGCCGTGCCGCCATCAACGCCTCGCAGTCCGTCGTCGTCCGCTGAAGTTTCGGGCCAGGCGTGCCATCAGGGCGAGCGACGACCAGCGCATAGATATCCATCTCGCGGGTTTCCCGGTGGACGGCCAGCTTGAAGCGCTCAGCGAGCAGCGTGCGCATCGCCACCATGTGCGGGTCGGGTCCCTGGCCGGGCGGCACTGGCGGCGGGTCGCCTTCCATCTTCGCCACGATGTCGAAGTTCTCGGTGCGGATCCACGACGGATCACCGACCAATTGGAACGGTTGCAGCTGGTACGCGAAGGTGATCAGGGCGCGAAGAGGCATGTTGGTGGCCGACAGTCGACCGCCTGGCTGCCTCCGGATGCTCGAGCCCTGGTCGCCGGTCTTGTTCGGTTTCACCGAGGCGGCCTCAAAGGTGAGCGGCGCGTCCTGACCAGGCGCTGGTGGGGGCGCCTGCGCGTGCGGACGTGACACATTCAGGAACCCGGCCGACAACACGAGTGCCGTCGCGGCGAGACGTGAGAGCGGTTTCATGATTCCATATGACGGTTTCCTGAGGTCCGAACGGTTAACAGCCGAAAGCTCTGCTCGGTTTCCTCGCAGTCTCGGCCGTTAACAGTTTCTTTTGGCGCGCTTCGCGCGCCGGGGACCGCTATGCGGGTGACAACGATGACCAATTCACGAAGGAGCCGCACAGCGGTCCCATGATCCGCGCGCTGGCCAAGCTGACGTGGCTGGAGATCAAGATCTTCATCCGCGAACCGATGGGCGTGTTCGGCACCGTCGGGATCCCGGTGCTCGTCTTCGTCGTGACGACGCGACTGCTCGGGGCGACGGCGTCATCGGCGCCGCGGCAACCGGGATGGCCGGGCAGCTCGTTCCTGCCAGTGCTGACGTCGATTCTGATCGCGCTCAGCGCCGTCGTGTCTCTCATCGCGATCATCTCGATCTACCGCGAGGGCGGCATCCTGAAGCGCCTGCGTGCCACACCCTTGCCGCCAGTGGTCATCCTGACCGCGCACGTGCTGGTGAAGTTGATCTTCACGGCAATCACGCTCGCTGCGATGCTGCTCGCCGGCCGCCGCTACTTCCCGCCGGGTGCCGAGGTCCACGTCCTCTCGTTCGGTGCGGCGCTGCTGTTCACCACGTGGGCGATTCTGTCGATCGGGTTCGTGATCGCGAGCCTGGTGCCGACGGCGCGCTTCGCGCAGCCGCTGGCCTCGATGACGGTCTATCCGATGTTGGGCGTGTCCGGTCTGTTCTATCCGATTGAGCGCATGCCGCCGCTGCTGCAGACGATCGCGACAGTCTCGCCGTTGACCTACGCCGTGTCGCTGCTCGACGGGATCTGGAAAGGCGAGTCGTGGCTCGCGCACGGAACCGACGTCGCCGCGCTGGTACTGACGTTTGTTGTCTGCACGGCGATCTCGGCCAAGGTGTTCCGCTGGGAGTAGGGCGCGTCCGGAGTAGGGCACGTCCTTTCGGACGTGCCGCCCCCGGCTACGCGGGATCCACCAGGTCCACGAACCGCCAGGTTGCCTTCGGCGCCAGACCAGCGAGCTCGCGGCCGAGCGCACGAAACACCGGCGGCGACGCGATGAGGTGCTGCGTGCCGGCGTGCATATCTCTGAACAGGCGCTGAATCGTCCCCGCGCGCAGGCCAGTGGTGCCCGCCGACGCGTAGACGAACATCGCCACGTCGTGTGCCGCCCACGTCACGTGCGCCATCGCCAGACGCACCAGCGACTGTAGACGGATGCTGGGCCGCTCGCCGCGTTCGAGCAGCTGCGACATTTCACCCCACACCTCGTAGACGAGCGCGCGCGCCGCCCGGTAGGTGCCTTCGGCTTTCGCGTACTGCTCGAGGAAGCTCTCGCTCGTTGCTTGCGTGCCGGCGCGTCCGCCGCGCGCTTGCACGTTGGCCGACAGCTCGTCGAGCAGCCGTCGCCCGATGCCGCACGCCCATCCCGAGTGGCACATGGCGGCGAATCCGACGATGCCGACGGTGTAGAGCGAGCCGCCGCGCTTCGGCACATCGGTGACCGCGAAGTGGGTGTAGCTGTCGGGCACGTAGACCGAGTCGATCGTGTAGTCGATGCTGCCGGTCGCGCGCAGGCCCATCACGTTCCAGTTGTCGATCAGTGTGACCTTCTCGACCGGCAGCACGAAGATGCGCGGCTCGCCGGTGCCTTCGATGATCGCCAGGGTGTGGATGTGCGTGCCGTGCTTGATGCCTGACGCGAAGCTCCACGATCCACTCAACAGAAACCCGTCGTCATGCGGCACGGCCTTGCCGGGCCGGGTGCCCTGGCCGGCGATCACCGGCATGCGTGGGCCGTGAAACAGCTCCTTGGCCGCGTTGTCCCCGAGATAGGCGGCGCCGGTTCCGATCGCCAGGGCCGCGGCCATCAGCACCCAGCCGGTGGACGGGTCGCCGTAGGCGAGATTCTCAATGACCTGTAGCGAGGCGATCGGATCGAGCTCGGCGCCGCCGAGTTCGCGCGGCACCCACATTCCGTACAGGCCCTCCTTGTGCAGTGCCTCGACCACGGGATCGGCCAGCCGTCCGTGCTGGTCGCCCCAGTCGGCGTGCTCGCTCGCGATCGATCCAACTGCCCTGGCGCGCTCGGGAAGGGTCGTCGTCATCGTCTGCATCCGCACAGGATAAATCAATAACTGCGTTTGTCGCTCTTGTCCGCGCCGAGGCCGGCCGCGATCCGCGTCGCCTCTTCGATGGCGCGGGCGATCACCGATCGGATCTTGCCATCCTCCATCATCAACAGACCGCCGATCGTACAGCCGGCCGGAGTCGTCACATCGTCGCGAAGCGCGGCCGGGTGCCGATCCGCGGACTGCACCATGCGCGCAGAGCCCAGCGCCGTCTGCGTCACCAGCGTCAGCGCCAGCTCGCGCGAGAGGCCGACGCGCACGCCGGCATCGGCCATCGCTTCCATGATCAGGTAGTAGTACGCCGGCCCGCTACCGCTCAGTGCCGTGATCGCGTTGAAGTGCGTCTCTTCCGTCTGCACGCAGCGGCCCACGCATTCGAAAATCCGGCGGACCAGCGCGAGGTGTTCCAGCGTGGCGTGTGAGCCCTGGCAGATCGCGGTCATTCCTTCACGGACGATGCACGGGGTGTTCGGCATCGCACGCACCCAGGGGTTCGGCGTGCTCGACAGCGACTCGAGTTGCGCGAGCGTCGTGCCGGCAAGGATGGAGACGAGCAGCGTGTCCGGCCTCAGCCCCGCGTCGCGCAGCACGGCGATCGCGCGGCCGGCTTGCGCCGGCTTGACGCAGAGGACGATGACGCCCGCGTCCGGCACGCGTGCAGCGACGTTCGTCTCGACCGGGATGCCCAGCGCCTGCGATGCCGTCTCACAGGTGTTGGCGGATCGTGCGGTTCCCCAGGCGTGCTCGCGGGCCAGTGCCCCGGCGTCGAACAGGCCTTTGAGAATCGTCTGTCCCATGACGCCGGTGCCGACGACACCGAACGTCCGTCCGGGACTGAGCAGCGGCGGATTGCTCTGTGCGGTTTTGGTGGACATCGTGATCGCAATCGTATTCGAACGCGGTTTTGTGATGGCGATATCAGGTTTGGTGGCCGGACTCCGGGTCACCTGCCGTGAACCTGCCCGTCCTGCGCGGCGATTCACAACGCTTCATCTCCGGTCGAAAGCACAGACCTTGCACAGAGTTGCCCCACCGATGGCCACCTACATCGACGCCTCTCTGCGACGCACCGCGGTCCCCGACGTCCCGCCTTCGCCAGAGGCTTCGGCGCGGCAGGGAGCGGTGGCGCGCACCTACATTCGAAGCCGCGAATTCGACACGACGCTGCTCGCGGCGCCGATGGTCGCGGGGCTCCTCGCTGCGGTCATGGTTGCTGCGGATGCGCGCCTGTATCCGATTTTGCTGCTCGCCGATCTGTGGCTGCTCGGCTATCACCACGTCGTTGCGACGTACACGCGGCTGGCGTTCGATACGCAGAGCCTGCGCCGCAATCGTTTCCTCGCCGTCGATCTGCTCGGCATCGTCACGCTGGTGACACTGGGTGTCGCGCTGACCGCCGGCGCGTGGGTGGTCGCGACCGCATTCCTGTACCTGCAGTGGTTCCACTACATGCGTCAGGGCTACGGTATCGCGCGCATGTACTACCGGGCGACTCCGGAAGGACAGATGCCCGGCTCGCGTGACCTGATTGCGGATCTCGTGATCTATCTCGTGCCGATCTACGGAATCGCCGCACGCTCAGCCACGATGGGCGATCGCTTTCTCGGAATCGCCGTAACGCCGCTGGTCCTTCCCGATTCCGTCCTCAAGGTGCTCGGGTTCGCGGCGGCGGCAGCGGTGATCGCCTGGGTTGCCAGGATCGTGCACGCGGCGCTCACCAAGACGCTCGACCTTCAGTACGCTGGGTTCATCGCCTCCCACATCGTGATCTTCCTGGTCGCGTATGTGACGATAGCGGATGTGAACGCCGGCTGGCTGGCGATCAACGTCTGGCACAACTTCCAGTACGTGCTGGTGGTCTGGATGTCGAACGCCAGACGGTACGCTGGCGGGATCGATCCCTCGGCGCGGTTCCTGTCGCGTCTCAGTCAGCCCGGACGCGTGACGATGTACTTTGCGTGCTGTCTGGCGATCGCGACGGTCATCTACGCGGCGCTGGACCGGTTTACGGTGATCGTCCTCGGCGGCGGCATGGCGATCACCATCGGCATCTATATGGGCATCAACTTCCACCATTACATCGTCGATGCCCTGATCTGGAAGCGTCGGAAGGCCGTTCCTCAAGCGGCGTAGCGTAGCGTGCCTGCCCTGAGCGAGCGCTGCGAGTCGGACGGGCACTGGGCCGACCTCGACGGTCTCCGCGCGTGTGCCATTCTCCTCGTCCTTGGACGGCACAGCCTTCGCCCGTTCATCTCCGAAGACGCCTATCAGACCGTCGTCGCCGCCGGCCCCATCGATCTCACGCCGCTCGTCATGAACGGCTGGATCGGGGTCGATCTGTTTTTCGTCCTGAGCGGCTTTCTGATCGGCCGCCAGGCATGGCGCGGCGACAGCGTACGCCGATTCTGGTTCAAGCGCGTGACGCGCATTCTGCCTGCCTACTGGGTCTGTCTCGGCATCGTGGCGATCGGCATGACGGCCGCTGGCTCGTGGCCGGCGAGCGGAGCCGACTTCCTCGCCCACGTCGTGATGCTGCAGGACTACACCGGCAGCGTGTTCGTGCCGTCGTTCTGGTCGCTCGGCGCCGAGGAGAAGTTCTACCTGCTTGCCCCGCTGCTGGTGTTCGTGCTGGCGCGTCGAGAGGCCCGTTCGTGGCAAGGGGCCGCACTGTTTGGCCTCTGGATGCTGCCGGTCGTCTGGCGTGTCGCGGCGGTCAACGATCTCACCGGCGCCATCAGCTACGCGGCGTACTTCCCGCTGTATCGCAGCCCGTTTCATCTGACCTGTGAGTCGCTCGTGCTGGGGTTTGCGATAGCGTGGATGTCGCGGCAGACGTGGTCGTCGCGTATCAGCCGGCCCATTCGTGAAGCGCTGTTCTGGGGCGGCGTGGCCGGCGTGCTCTATTGGCTCGCGCCGTCGCTAATCCTGCATAGGATCGACGCCTACACCATCGTGCTCGCGCCGGCACTCATCGGACTGTGCTTCGGTGCGATGGTGCTCGCAGCGGTGAGCGGGCCCGGAAGTTACAGCGCGATCGTCGGCCGAGCGATGTGGCGACCGCTCGCGACCGGCTCATACACGCTGTATCTCACGCACATGATGGTGCTGCCTGTCGCGGCTGCGCTTGCCACGCGCGCCGTGCCGCTCGGCGACGGCGCGTCACTCGCCGCGCGGTGGGTCGCGTTCGTGCCCTGGTATCTCGTGCTGACCGCTTTGTCCGCATACCTCCTGCATCGCTACGTCGAGCGTCCCGTGCTGCAGTGGAGAGATCGCCGCTTGCAGACCACTGCTGATGCGCAGCGCCGACCAGTTGTCGCGCAAGCGGCCTAGAGACAGCGTCTCCCGCTTGCGTCGCGCACGCGGCTTGACTTCCCGTCCAGACGATCGGACCGTCGTCGTCATGGAGTACGAATATGCCAGGAGGCGCCGGCTGACGCTCCGGGAGTACCTTGGCCGGCGAGGAGACGAACCGGCCGATGGTGCAATCACGTGTGCTGCCGGAGTTGCGTCTCCGCGCCCGCGATCTGTTTACGTGAAGCTCTTGTCGACCGCCTTCTTCCACCCCGCGTAAGCGGTCTCGCGCTGGTCTGCAGTCCACCCCGGTTCCCATTGCCGATCGGCTTTCCAGTTCGATCGCAGCGCATCGAGCGTCTTCCAGAAACCGACGGCGAGACCTGCCGCATACGCGGCGCCGAGCGCCGTCGTCTCGGAGACGACAGGCCTGACCACCGGCACACCGAGGATATCGGCCTGCATCTGCATCAGCAGGTTGTTGACCGTGGCGCCGCCGTCGACCTTCAGCACATCGAGACGTACGCCCGAGTCCTGCACCATCGCGTCCAGTACCGCCCGCGTCTGGAAGCAAATCGATTCGAGCGTCGCGCGCGCGAGATGGGCCTTGGTGTGGAAACGCGATAGACCGGTGATCACGCCGCGCGCATCGGTGCGCCAGTACGGCGCGAAGAGTCCCGAGAACGCCGGCACGAAATAGATGCCGGCGGTGTCGGGGACCGATGCCGCCAGCGGTTCGACGTCGGCTGCCGTGCGGATGATCTCGAGCTGATCGCGGAGCCACTGGACCGCCGACCCGGTGACCGCCACTGATCCCTCGAGCGCATACAGCGGCTTCTGCCCATCGAACACATAGCCCATCGTCGTCAGCAGCCCTGACGGTGAGGGCACGAGCGTGTGGCCGGTGTTGAGCAGCATGAAGTTGCCGGTGCCGTAGGTGTTCTTGGCCTCGCCGGCTGCGAAGCATGCCTGTCCGACCAGTGCGGCGTGTTGATCGCCAAGGTTGCCGGCGATCGGTACCTCGGCTCCGACCGGGCCGTTCGCCTGTGTCGTTCCGTACGCGGCAGATGTGGAGGAGGGGCAGATGACCGGCAGCATCTGACGGGGAATGTCGAAGAGCGCGAGGAGCTCCTCGTCCCAATCGAGCGTGCGCAGGTTCATCAGCTGCGTGCGGCTGGCGTTGGTGGCGTCGGTGACGTGCAGGCCGGCGCCGGGGCCGCCAGTGAGATTCCAGATGACCCAGGTGTCCACGGTACCGAAGACGGCGCGGCCATCGCGCGCGGCTTCCCGCAAGCCGGACACGTTGTCCAGCATCCAGCGCAGCTTCAGCGACGAGAAGTAGGTGGCCGGTGGGAGTCCGGTCTGCGCGATCAGCCGTTCGCGCTCTGGCGCCAGCGTGGCGACGAGGTCGGCCGTGCGCGTGTCCTGCCAGACGATCGCGTTGTGCCACGGACGGCCCGTCCGCGGATCCCACACCACGGTTGTCTCGCGCTGGTTGGTGATGCCGATGGCAGCCAGATCGCGACCGGTCAGTCCGGCGCCACGCAGCGCGCCGACGATCACTTCGTCGACGCGCGCGGCGATCTCGATCGGATCGTGCTCGACCCAGCCGGGGCTCGGAAGAATCTGCCGGTGCTCGATCTGACGACGCGCCACTTCGTGACCGGCGGCATCGAAGACCATGAAGCGTGTGCTGGTGGTGCCCTGGTCGAGGGCGCCGATGAACGTGGCAGGCATGGTTTGGCTACGCCGTTATATGTCCTGCCTGCACCGCTTCGTCAAGTAGATGGCTCATGTGCGTCCACAACGCGGACGCGCCCTCGCCGATTGGAGCGTTGCGTGCGCGGATCTGATCGGGCGTCACATGGTGGCGGCTCCACGTCACGCCTTCGCTGAGGCAATTCAGCAGCATCGCCTGACAGCGGTCGATCGCGTGGGCGAATCTCGCGTCCGGTGTCTGTCGTTCTTCGAATTCGTCCCAGAGCGCACGGAATTCGACCACCTGGTCGTCGGGAAGCAATCCGAAGATGCGCGTGGCCGCCGCTGCCTCACGTTCGTGCTGGTCGACCAGCCGTGCGGTGTCGTAGGCGAACGTGTCGCCCGCATCGATCTCAACGATGTCGTGAATGAGCAGCATCTTCATGACCCTGAGCACGTCGATCGGCGTATTACTGTGTTCGGCGAGCGTCATGACAAAGAGGCACAGCGCCCAGGAATGCTCGGCATCGTTCTCCTGTCTACGGCTGTGCGCATTGAGGGTCTGCCGAACGATGTCCTTGAGCCGGTCGCACTCGATGAGGAAAGCGAACTGGCGTGCGAGGCGCTCTGCGGGTGGCATGCACGTATCCTAGGTCAGATGAGGACTGTTTTCGTGTTCGCGCTGGCCGTGTTGACGGGGCACTATGCGGCCGCTGCGCAGCCGCGGGCCACGGACACTCCATGCGTCGAACGCGGCAGCCGGAATCCACGGCTGCTGCCCGTGGACGAGGCGGCCACGAAGCCGGATTTCTTCGCCTATCGAGCGCGGCTGCGGATGGCGGTCGATCGTCGCGATGTCGATGCCGTCATCGACGCCGCGGATCCTGGCGTCAGGCTGGGGTTCGACGCGTCCGGCGGCCGTGAGGCAGCTGCGGAAGCTCCTCAACGAGAACAGCGAATCCTGGGAGGAACTGCGCGCCGTACTTGCGCTCGGCGGCGGCTTCTCATCGTCAACGGCCTTCGCCGCACCCTATGTCTATTCGCGATGGCCGGAGTCTTTGGATTCGTTCGACTGTGCAGCGGTGATTGGCAGGAACGTTCGTCTACGGACAGCTGCGCGACTGGACGCGCCCATTCTGACCACCGTCAGCTATTCGATCGTGCGCCGGCTTGAGAGCAACGTAGACAAACAGTGGTCATCGGTCCGGCTTGGTGACGGACGCTCCGGCTACATCTGGCACGCGTATGTGCGCAGCCCGGTCTGACTATCGCGCGCTGTTCAATCTGATCGACGGCCGATGGCGGATGACGGCGTTCGTGGCGGGGGATTGATCCTTCAGGCACGTCCGAAGGACGTGCCCCACGTCCGAAGGACGTGCCCTACGAGCTCGTCCCTTCGCGAGCCACGGCGAATCTTGGCAGGATAATGAAGTCGTGTCGAGCCTGCTGTCCGGATTGCCCCGCACGCGCGAGGCCGTGTCCATCGCGACTGGCGTAGTGTGGCTGAAGAACTGGCTTCCGCTCGACGCGCAGATCGCGCTGGCGCAGCAGTGCCGCGCCATCATCGACGGGCCGGCGGGCGGCTACGTGCCAACTGTCCGCGGCGGTGGCAAGATGCACGTGCGGATGACCTGCCTCGGCCGCCACTGGAATCCGCTCACCTATAGCTACGTCTCGACCCGTGCCGATCACGACAACGCGCCGGTGGCGCCGGTGCCCGAGGAGTGGGTGGTGATGGCGTCGGCGCTGGCCCGTGACGCCGGCTTCGAGTGCCGCCCCGACATCTGCCTGATCAATCTCTACGGGTCCGACGGTCGCATGGGCCTGCATCAGGACAAGGACGAGAGCTCCTCGTCTATCGAGGCTGGTTATCCGGTCGTCTCGCTCTCGATTGGCGACACCGCACGGTTTCTCTTCGGCGGTGTGCGGCGACGAGATCCGGTAGACGCGATGCTGCTCGAATCCGGCGACGCGTTTGTATTCGGCGGTGCTGCGCGCCTGCGCTACCACGGCGTGTCACGAATCATTCCTGGCAGTGCGCCCCGCGAGCTCGGGCTCGACGGCCGCTTCAACCTGACCTTCCGGCAGTACTGAGATCGGCGGATGCTCTTTCGCCAGAAGTTTCTCGACGGCATTCGCGACGGCACGATCACGCTCGCGTTCCGCCGTTGGCGGCGGCCGTCGGTACGCTCGGGAGGGACACTGCTGACTCCCATCGGTCAACTCAGCATCACGTCAGTCGATGAAATCGCGATAACGCGCATCACACAAGCGGATGCGCACCGCGCCGGATACGCGTCACGCGAAGAGTTGCTCGCCGAGCTGCAATCGAGGGACGAAGGGAGTGTCTACCGCATCGAGCTCGGAACGGTGCGCGTCGATCCGCGCGTGGCACTGCGCCAGTCCGATGCACTATCGGCGAAGGAGTCTGACGAGATCGAACGGCGTCTGCATCGTCTCGACGAACGCTCCGCGGCGGGGCCCTGGACGCGCCGGACGCTCGACCTGATTCGCTCGCGTCCCGGCTTGCGCGCCGGTGACGTGTGCCGTCTCGTTGGCCTGGAGTTGCAGCCGTTCAAAATGAATGTGCGAAAGCTCAAGACCCTGGGGCTGACCGAGAGCCTGGAAGTCGGCTACCGTCTGTCACCACGGGGCGCCGCGTTCCTGCGGTTCTGCGACAGAGGCGACCGATAATGTCGACCGTGCTCAACCGCGGTGGAATCGTGTCCGCTGTCCTTGTCCTGGGTCTGCCCGGCCTCGTCGCCGCACAGGCTCCGCCTGACACTCCGTCGGTAACTGTACGGGGCCAGACGTATACGCCGCGGTCGATCCTCGCGCGCAACATGGGCTCGGACGAGGACCAGACCACCGCGTTTCCGCCGCACAAGGTGATTGGCAACGTCTACTACGTCGGCACCAGGACGCTCAGCTCGTACCTGATCGCGACGCCCGCCGGCCACATCCTGATCAACAGCACTTACGAGCGGAACGTGCCGACGATTGTCAGGTCGGTCGAGCAGCTCGGGTTCAAGTTCTCTGATGTGCGGATCCTGCTCGGGACGCACGCGCATGGCGATCATCAGGAGGGTGACGCGCTGGTCAAGCAACTGACCGGGGCGCAGGTGATGGCGATGCGCGAAGACGTGACGGCGCTCGAGGCGATCAGGCCGAACGGAAAGGCGCATCCCATCGATCGCATGCTGGGCGATGCTGAGGAGGTCTCGCTCGGCGGCACGACGCTCGTCGCGCATCTGACCCCGGGTCACACCCGCGGCTGCACAACGTGGACGATGAGAGCCGCGGACGGCGGGAAGGCCTACAACGTCGTGTTTGCGTGCAGCTATCGCGCGCCCGGAAACGTGACGCCGGACATCGAAGCGGAGTTCACGCGTACGTTCAGGATGCTGCGCACGTTGCCGTGCGACGTGCCGCTCGGCGATCATCCTGCGCAATACAACATGTCGGCCAAGCACGCGCGGCTGACGGCCGGCGGCCCGAATCCATTCGTCGACGCGGCGAACTGCTGGGTGGAAGCCGAGATCCAGGAAGCCATGTTCCGCGCGCAGCTGGACCTGCAGCGAAAGCCATCGAAATGAAGAAAGCTCCCGATGATCGCAAACAGGTGGACGCAAAACGGCGCGACTACTTCGCCTCGCGGCCGCCGGCTGTCCGCACGCGCTTGAAGGCCATTCGCGACATCGTGCGCGCCATCGTGCCGGACGCCGTCGAGGTCTTCAGCTACGGCGTCCCCGGCTTCAGGCTCAACGGCAAGCCGCTGGTGTGGTACGCCGCGTTCGCACACCACACCAGCCTGTATCCAATGACTGCATCGATCCGGAAGGCGCACGCAGCGGCGCTGAAGGACTACAAGATGTCCACTGGCACCGTGCAGTTCCCGCTCGACAAGCCGCTGCCCGTCGCGCTGGTCAAGCGCCTGGTAAAGGCTCGTCTCGCCGAGCTGAGGTGACGCGGATCACCAGACGCCGTGTCGCGTGGGTCGCCGTCGGCGTCATTCTGCCCGCGGATGCATTTCACGCCACCGGTCACGCCGGTCAGTTCGTCACCATGATCCCGTCGGCTCGCCTCGTCGTCGTCCGACTGGGCCTGACACGATATGCCGGCGCGTGGGACCAGAGCGGGTTTGTCCGCGATGTCCTCGACGCAATCGGAGATACCGCTCGATGACTCGCCGCCAGCCTCGGCGCGACGTATTTCGCACCACCGCAACCCTCCGCTCTGACCGTCTTCGGTTCGCTCGCGATTGTCGAAACGCTCATGACGCGCATCGAGCTGCACGACGATCACATCGCCGCTGTGTCCTTGTTCGTCCGCCGGACCTTTCCTCGACAGGACATCACGTCGGTGACGTGGTCCAAAGGGTCGCCGGTGTCGCTGCGGCTCAATGACACGACGTGGTCGCATCTGCCGAATACCGGGCACTCGAGTCCCTTGGTGGCCGGCACCATTCGCGCCTGGTTGAACGAACGAGGAGCACGGCATGGCGCTTAGACGCGAGCTGGCACGCAAAGCACCCGATGCCAAGGCGCGAGTCGAGCAGCGCGAAAGTGGCACGCATGTCGCCGACTGTCGCGACCGGCCTCGCCACCGTCGCCCGAGCGCCGCAAGCGCGTGCGCAAGTGACAGCGGCACCGTGTGGCAGAATCCTCGCGTGATGTCTGACGCTCGCGCAACCGTTCTCGTCACGTGGCCCGAGTGGGTTCACGAGACCGTCGCGTTCGGCTCGCGCTACGCCACCGACGAGGATCGGATGCGTCTGGCGATCGAGCTGGCCCGACAGAACGTCGTGCGCGGTACGGGCGGTCCGTTCGGCGCCGCGGTCTTCGAGCGCTCGACCGGTGCGCTGATCTCGGTCGGCGTCAACAGCGTCGTCCGGTTGAACAACAGCACGCTGCACGCCGAGATGCTGGCGATCATGATGGCGCAGCATCGCCTCGGGTCGTACACGCTGGGCGGCTCGCCGTCCGTCTCGTACGAGCTGGTGAGCTCGTGCGATCCCTGCGCGATGTGTCTGGGCGCGGCGCTGTGGAGCGGCGTGCGCCGCATGGTCACCGGCGCCGATCGCGACGACGCGACGGCCTTGAGCTTCGAGGAAGGCCCGGTGTTCCCGCAGTCGTACGCCTACCTGGAAGAGCGCGGCGTGGCGATTACGCGAGGCGTCCTGCGGCAGGAAGCGGCTGGCGTGCTGGAGCTGTACCGTCGTCAGGGTGGCCAAATCTATAACGCCTGAACCGATCCGGAACGATCCGAACGGTCCGAACGGCCGACGTCCGAACCGATTCGAACGTTCCGAACGATATAATTCGTTCCTACGAGGAATCCACCGAAATGGTCACTTTGACTGTCAATGGCACAGCCCGCATGTTCGACGGCGACGAGGACATGCCGCTGCTCTGGTATCTCCGCGACGATCTGCGCCTGACCGGCACCCGGTTCGGCTGCGGCGCCGGCTTGTGCGGCGCGTGCACGGTGCACCTGGACGGCACGGCCGTCCGCGCCTGCCAGACGCCGCTGAAGTCGCTGAACAACAAGAAGGTCGTCACCATCGAGGGGCTGAGCCCGAACGGCACGCATCCGGTGCAGCGCGCCTGGGAGACGCACAACGTCGCGCAGTGCGGCTACTGTCAGACCGGCCAGATCATGCAGGCCGCGTCGCTGCTGACGCGCACGCCGAATCCGACCGACGCGCGACATCGACCGCGCCATGCAGGGCAACATCTGCCGCTGCGGCACCTATCAGCGCATTCGCGCCGCGATCAAGACGGCGGCAGGCGGGAGGCGCGCATGACCGTCATCAACGTCAGCCGCCGGCAGTTCCTCGGCGGCGTCTTCTCGACCGGCGCGTTCGTGCTGGCCGCGCGCGTGCTGCCCGAGTCGGCGTGGGCGCAGACGCCGGCGCCGCTCTTCCGCACCAAGGCCGATCAGGCCTCGCTCAATCCGAGCGTCTATCTCGGCATCGAGCCCGACGGCACGGTCTTCATCGTCACGCACCGCTCCGAGATGGGCACCGGCATCCGCACGCACGCTGCCGATGGTCGCCGCCGACGAGCTCGACGCCGACTGGAGCCGCTGCCGCATCGAGCAGGGCGTCGGCGATGCGCGCTACGGCGATCAGAACACCGACGGCTCGCGCTCGATGCGCGACTTCTACGAAGCGTTCCGCCGCGCCGGCGCGTCCGCGCGGACGATGCTGGTGAGCGCGGCCGCGGCGCAGTGGAACGTGCCGGCGGCGCAGTGCGTGGTGCGGAATCACGAAGTGATCCATGAGGCGAGCAACCGGCGTCTCGGCTTCGGCGCGCTGGTTCCGGCGGCGGCGAAGCTCGCCGGTGCCGAAGCCCGAGGAACTGCAGTTCAAGCCGAAGACGGCGTGGCGGATGGTCGGCAAGGACACGTCGACCTACGACCAGAAGGACATCGTCACCGGCAAGGCGCAGTTCGGGCTCGACGTCTATCCGCGACGGCATGGTCTACGCCGTCGATCGAGCATCCGCCGGTGCTCGGCGGCACGGCCGAAGAGCGTCGACGACAAGGCGGCGCTCGCCGTGAAGGGCGTGCAGCAGACCGTCGCGCTCGACACGTTCAAGCCGCCGCATCTCTTCCAGCCGCTCGGCGGCGTCGCGGTGATCGCCGACAGCACGTGGGCGGCGCTCAAGGGCCGGCAGGGCGCTGAAGGTCGAATGGAACGACGGCGCGCACGGCGCGTTCGAGTCCGAGGCCTTCAAGCAGCAGATGCTCGCGACGGTGAAGCAGACGGGCAAGGTCTTCCGCAATCTCGGGAACGTCGACGCCGAGTTCGCGCAAGAGGCGGCAAGGTGCATCGAGGCGATGTACTACACGCCGATGGCGGCGCACGCGTCGATGGAGCCGCCGGCGGCGGTCGCCGAATTCAGCAACGGCAAGGTCGACGATCTGGGCGCCGACGCAGAATCCGCAGGCGGTGCAGGACGCCGTGGCCGCGGCGCTCGGCATCGAGAAGGAAGACGTCATCTGCCACGTGACGCTGCTCGGCGGCGGCTTCGGCCGCAAGTCGAAGCCCGACTACGCGGCGGAAGCGGCGGTGCTCGCGAGGAAGCTCGGCAAGCCGGTCAAGGTGATCTGGACGCGCGAGGACGACATCCGCTTCGACTACTACCACACGACCGCGGCCGTCTATCACAAGGCCACGGTGGACGGCCGCGGCAAGCCGACGGCGTGGCTGCATCGATCGGTGTTCCCGCCGATCGCGTCGACGTTCGCGCCGGGCGCGCGCGAGCCACTCAGCTTCGAGCTCGATCTCGGGCTCACCGATCTGCCGTTCGACGTCCCGAACATCCGCGCCGAGAACGGGCCGGCCGACGCGCACGTCCGCATCGGCTGGTTCCGCGCCGTCAGCAACAACTTCCACGCGTTCGCCGCGCACAGCTTCGCCGACGAGATGGCGCAGGCCGCGGGGCGCGACTCGCTCGAGTTCCTGCTCGACATGCTGGGCCCGGGCAAGGTGCTCGATCTCAAGGCGCAGGGCGTGAACTACTCGAACTACGGCGCGCCGTACGACAAGTACCCGATCGACACGCGTCGTCTGCGCCGCGTGCTGGAGATCGCCGGCGAGAAGTCGGGCTGGGGCAAGCGCAAGTCGGGCAGCGGCTGGGGCATGGGCATCTCCGCGCATCGCAGCTTCAACACCTACGTCGCCTCCGTCGTCGAGGTCGAGGTGGACGGACGCGGGCAGTTCAAGGTGCCGCGCATCCATCAGGTCGTCGATGCCGGCGTGATCGTCAATCCCGATCGCGTGCGGTCGCAGATGGAAGGCGCGGCGGTGATGGCGGTCGGCCTGGCGCGGACCGGTGAGATCACCGCGAAGGGCGGCCGGATCACGCAGAGCAACTTCCACGACTTCCAGGTCGCGCGCATGACCGATGCGCCGTACCAGGTGGACGTGCACTTCGTGGACAGCGACGCGCCGCCGACCGGCGTCGGCGAGCCGGGCCTGCCGCCGGTGCTCTCGGCGCTTGGCAACGCGATCTTCGCCGCGACCGGCAAGCGCGGTCAGGGAACTGCCGATCTCGAAGACGAAGCTCGTGTAGTGTCCGACGCATGCGTCAGCCGCCGACGACATGGCGCGTAGGGCGGGTCCTTTTGGACCCGCCTTTCGTGTCTCGATGCGCCAGCCGGGAGATGCTCATGAAACGCCTGCTCTGCGCTCGTCGCCGTCGTCGTGCTGCTGATCGTCGGAGTCAAGGCAGTCGCCGCTGCTGCTCACCTCCGAGGGCTCGACCGCGCTCTCGACCTTCTTCGCCGATGCCGTCGCGCGCGGCGACGTGCCGGGCGTCGTGGCCATTGGTCGTCGACCGCGACAAGGTGCTGTATCACGAGGCGTTCGGCAAGATGAACGTCGCGAAGAACGTGCCGATGGCGAAGGACACGATCTTCCGCATCGCGTCGATGACCAAGGCCGTGACGTCGATCGGCGTGATGCAGCTCGTCGAGCAGGGGAAGGTGGGGCTCGACGATGACGTGTCGAAGTTCATTGCCGCGCCTCAAGAGCCCGCAAGTATTCAGCAAGGTCGATGCGAGCGCCGGCACGTACCAGACGCAGCCGGCGAAGCGTCCGATCACCATTCGGCAGCTGCTCACGCACACCTCGGGCATCGGCTATTCGTGGTCGGATCCCTCGGCTCGCGATCGCGCAGAAGAAGACCGGCGCGACCAACGACTCCGAGCTGCCGCTGGTGACACGAGCCCGGCGCGCAGTGGACCTACGGCGCCAGCACGCGCGTGCTCGGCGATGTGATCGAGAAGATCACCGGTGAGCGCATCGATGCCTATCTCGAGAACGCACATCCTTGCGTCCGCTCGGCATGCGCGACACGAGCTACACGGTTCCACCGGAGAAGTACTCGCGCGTGGTGACGGTCCATCAGAAGGCGAACAACGCGATCACCGAGACGCAGAATCCCGACCCGATTCCCGCGACAATCCGCGGCGACGGCGGGCTGTTCTCGACCGCCGCCGACTACAGCCGCTTCGTCCAGATGATCCTGAACCGCGGGCAGCTCGGTGGCGTGCGGATTCTCAAGGAGAGCACCGTCGCCGAGATCTCGAAGAACCAGACCGGCAGCGTGAAGGTTCGTCTCCAGCCGACGGCCGATCCGCTGCGCTCGAGGCCGTATCCGCTCGGCGCCGGCGAGGACGTCTGGGGTCTCGGCTTCCAGATCGCAGCGCCGAAGACGCCGAATCCGTCGATGCGCAGCCCGGGCAGCCTGAGCTGGGCGGGCATCAACAACACGTTCTACTGGATTGACCCGCAGAAGCAGGTCGGCGCGGTGATCCTGATGCAGGTGCTGCCGTTCTACGACGAGGCGTGCGCTGCGCGTGCTCAACGGATTCGAAGAACGCGTCTACAGGAATCTTCGATGAAGGCGGGTTGAAGGCGGGTCTAAAGCCCGCCTTGGGGGATCGATGCGCAGAGTCATCGGCGTTTCAGTCAGTCTCGTTCTCGCCGGCCTCGCCGTGCTCGTCGCCGAAGAGCGTCCGGACGAGGCGATGTTCTGGAAGATCCGGCAGGAGGCCACGAGCCGTTCGCAGATCCTCGGGACGGTGCACATGTTCACCGATGTCTACGGACCGCGGCTCACCGGCTCGCCGAATCTCAAGGCCGCCGGCGAATGGGCGGTGCAGCAGATGACGTCCTGGGGACTCAAGAACGGTCATCTCGAGCCGTGGGACTTCGGCTCTCCGGGATGGGCGAACGAGCGATTCACCGCGCACTCACCTCGCCGGTCAAGGACGCGCTGGTTGTCGAAGTGCTGGCCTGGACGCCGAGCACGACTGGCGTCGCGCGCGGCCAGGCGATCCAGATCACGCTGCCGGCGCGACCGACGCAGGACCGATCTGGCGTCCTACCTCGAGACCATCAAGTCCACGATCAAGGGCAAGATGGTGCTCGTCGGACCGCATCAGACGGTGCCGGTGACGTTCAATCCGGCGCCGCTGCGTCGCGAGGACGCCGACGTGCGTCGCACAGTTGAACAGCCCGCCCGCGCAGGCACAGGCTCCAGCGCCCGCGGCCCAGCCATCGTCGGCGACGACCGCCCGCCCCACGTCCGCTCACCAACGCGCAGATCCAGGAGCAGCTGAATCAGTTCCTGATCGCCAACGGCGCGCTCGTGCGCATCAACGATGCCGGTCGCGACCACGGACAGATTCGCGCCTTCGACAACGCCACCCGCGACATCACGAAGGTGCCGCCGACCGTCGTGATGCGCAATGAGGACTACGGGCGGATCTCGCGTCTGCTCGCCGACAAGCGGCAGGTCGAGCTCGAGTTCGAGATCGTCAACCGCAGCTATCCCGAGGGCCGCACCAGCTACAACACGATCGCCGAGATCCCGGGCACCGACAAGGCCGACGAAGTCGTCATGCTCGGCGGCCATCTCGACTCGTGGCATGCCGCCACCGGCGCGACCGACAACGCGATTGGCTGTGCGGTGATGATGGAAGCGGTCCGGATTCTCACGGCGATCGGCGCCAAGCCGCGGCGGACGATCCGCGTGGCGCTGTGGAGCGGCGAGGAGCAGGGGCTGCTGGGCTCGACGGGCCTATGTCAGGCAGCATTTCGGCACGTTCGAGGACCAGAAGCCGGAGTACGCGAAGCTCTCGGCCTACATCAACATGGACTCCGGCACCGGACGCATCCGCGGCCTGACCGCCTTCGGACCGGCGGCCACGGCGAACGTGCTGCGTGAAGCCACCGCATCGTTCAAGGATCTCGGCATGCTCGGCGCCACGACGACACGGTCGCGTGGCACCGGCGGGACCGACTCGACCAACTTCAACGCGGCGGGTCTGCCCGGCATCAACACGATGCTCGATCCGATTCAGTACCAGACCTACACCTGGCACACCAACCTCGACACCTACGAGCGCATCGTCGAGGACGATGTGAAGAAGGCGGCGATGGTCATCGCGGGCACGGTGTATCACCTGGCGATGCGCGACGAGCTGCTGCCGCGGTTCTCGAAGGACGAGATGCCGCGGTCGCCGGCGCCGCGCCGCGCGGCGCCCCGCCTGCGGCGCCACCGCCGTCGGGCCGCGTCGTCAACGACCTCTGCCCCGGCCACTCGCTCGAACTGAGTCCCGTGCGCGCGGTGGCCCATGGAAACCGTATCGTTCGATCTGCTTCGTCAGCTGATTCGCCACATGGAGTGGGCGGACGCTGAAGTGTGGCGCGCCGTGCTCGCGCACGAGCCGGCCGGACGCGACGGACGTCTGCGCGATCTGCTCACGCACCTGCATCTGGTGCAGCGTCTGTTTCTGATGGTGTGGCAGAAGCAGCCGCTCGATCCGTCGAGCGGGAAGCCCGAGTTCGCGACCGCCGCCGATCTGCGTGCCTGGGCGCAGACCTACTATGCGGACGCCAACCGGTTTCTCGACGGGCTCGACGAGCCGGCGTTGAAGACGCGACGTCTCGATGCCGTGGGTCAAGAGCTTCGAGGCGCAACTCGGACGCACGTTCTCGACGCCGACGCTCGGCGAAACGATCCTTCAGGTGACCAGCCACTCGACGTATCACCGCGGCCAGGTCAACGCCCGTCTTCGCGAGGTCGGCGGCGAGCCGCCGCTCGTCGACTACATCGCGTGGATCTGGTTCGGCCGGCCGGAGCCGAACTGGTCGTCTGCCTGGCAGCCGCGGTGTGACGACGCCTCAACCCGTCGGTCGCGAGCTGCGAGCGCAGTTCGGCGACATCGACATCTATCTCTTCGATCAGCTGCTGCGCGGCCGGTTCGACGCGCGCTCGCGCGTGCTCGACGCCGGCTGCGGCGACGGCAGGAATCTGATCTATCTTCTGCAGCGCGGCTTCGAGTGCTACGGCGTCGACGAGGACGCCACCGCGATTCAAGTCATGCGGCGAGACCGCGGCGAGCGCTCGCGCCGCACGTTCCGGCTGACAACTTCGTCGTCGCCTCGATCGATCGACTTCCGCATGCCGAGCGGCAGCATGGACGTCGTGCTGGCGAGCGCGGTCCTGCACTTTGCCCGCGACGAGGCGCACTGGACGCGGCATGGTGCAGGAGATGTGGCGCGTGCTGGCGCCGAACGGGCTGCTTCTTCGCGAGGCTGGCCTCGAACATCGGCCTCGAGTCCATCGTCGGTCCCGCCGGCCGCGTCGTCCGGCTGCCCGATGGCTCGACGCGGTTCGTCGTGGACGAGTCGATGCTGCTCGGCTGGACCGAGCGTCTCGGCGGGCGGCTCGCCGATCCGATCAAGACCACGAACGTCCAGCAGCAGCGCTGCATGACGACGTGGTGTGTGATCAAGTAGTGTCCGGCATGTAGTGTCCGGACTGCGTAGTGTCCGGCTTCAGCCGGACCTCGTGCATCCGCTATGATCGAGCTGGAGGCTGATATGCGCGGAATGAAGGTGCTGTGTGGGTTGCTGGCGTCAGCGTGTGCTCGCGCTGGTGGTGACCGTCTCTGGTCAGGCGCCGCCGGCATCGGGCACTGTCGTACACCCCGCCGCAAGACTCCCTGGGGCGATCCCGATCTGCAGGGCATCTGGCCGGGCACCGACATGGTCAGCGTGCCGTTCGAGCGGCCGGCGCAGTTCGGCAACCGGCTGTTCCTCACCGAAGAAGAGTTCAAGGCGCGTGAGAAGCAGGCGCAGCGAAGCAGGCCGAGATCGACGTGCTCGACTTCGATCTCGAGAAGCCGCCGGCGGAGATCGTCGCGCTCGGTGACGTCGGCGGCGTGACCTCGCCGCCGCCGCACTGGCTCGAGCGCGGCCTGCCGTCGCGGCAGTCGTCGCTCATCGTCGATCCGCCGGACGGGAAGATGCCGCCGATGACGCCCGAGGGCAAGGCGCGACAGACGACCGCCGGCGGCACGTACGTGAAGCAGACCGGATTCAAGAGCGCCGACGAGCTCGGTCCGTACGATCGCTGCATCTCGCGCGGCGTCGTCGGGTCGATGATGCCCGTCGTCTACAACAACGGCAACGAGATCATCCAGGCGCCCGGGCTGGTCGCGTTCCGCAACGAGATGATCCACGAGACGCGCGATCATCCCGCTCGACGGACGCGCGTCGCTGCCGACGAACATGAAGTCGTGGATGGGCACGTCGCGCGGACGCTTCGAGGGCAACACGCTCGTCGTCGTGACGAAGAACCTGAATGGCAAGACCGGCATGCAGGGCAACGGGATGATGCTGATCCCGAGCGACGCGATCGAGATCACCGAGCGCTTCACGCCGCTCAGCGCCAACATCCTGCAGTACGAGGTGACGATCAACGACCCGAAGACCTGGACCAGGCCGTGGAAGGTCGTCGTTCCCGCTGCGCCGCGACAGCAACTACCAGATGTTCGAGTACGCCTGCCACGAGGGCAACTACGCGATGCGCAATACGCTGTCGGGCTCGCGCGCCGACGAGAAGCGGTGAACTCGGTCAGCGCTCAGAAGCGCGGGCATGGTCGGCTCGTCCCGACTAGAATCGTGTCGGCATGCCGCTCACCGCAGGCACCAGGCTCGGACCGTTTGAAATCGTCGCGCCGATCGGCGCCGGCGGGATGGGCGAGGTGTATCGCGCCCGCGATACGCGTCTGGAGCGCGACGTCGCGATCAAGGTGCTGCCTGAGGCGTTTGCCGCCGATCGCGATCGGCTTCGCCGCTTCGAGCAGGAAGCCCGGTCGATCGCCGCACTGAACCATCCCCACATCTGTCAGCTCCACGACATCGGGCCCGGCTATCTCGTCCTCGAGTACGTCGCACGGCGACGTGCTGCGCGGTCCGATGGCCGTCGACGACGCGCTGCGCGTGGCGCGTCAGATCGCCAGCGCGCTCGACGCGGCGCACGAGCGCGGCATCCTCCATCGCGATCTCAAGCCGGCGAACATCATCGTGACGCGGCGCGTCTGCGTCAGCAGACACGACCGCCAAGCTGCTCGACTTCGGCATCGCCAAGCTGATGGACGCGCCGGACAGCAGCGCTGACGATGCGACGAAGACAGTGGCCGGGGCCGTGATCGGCACGGCGGCGTACATGTCGCCCGAGCAGGCGGAGGGCAAGACGCTCGATGCGCGATCGGACATCTTCAGCTTCGGTGCGGTGCTGTACGAGGTGCTGTCGGGTCGGCGGCCGTTCGCCGGCGCGAACACCGCGCAGGTGCTGAGCGCGGTGCTGCGCGACGATCCGGCCGCGCTCGACGCGCCGCTAGCCGTCGATCGGATCGTGCGGAAGTGCCTGGCCAAACGGCCGCTCGATCGCTTTCAGTCGATGCGTGAGCTGCGCGCTGCCCTCGACGCAGGCGACCAAGCCGCGATGCGCAGCCGTCGATCGCCGTGCTGCCGTTCGAGAACATGAGCGGCGACAAGGAGAACGAGTACTTCAGCGATGGGCTGGCCGAGGAAATCATCAACGCGCTGACTCGCGTCCCGGGGTTGAAGGTGATCGCTCGGACCTCCGCGTTCGCGTTCAAGGGCAAACACGAGGATGTCCGCCGCATTGCCGACGCGCTCGGAGTGACGCAAGGTCCTCGAAGGCAGTGTTCGGAAAGCCGGCAACCGCATTCGCGTCGATGGCGCAGCTGATCGACGCCGCTGACGGCACGCACATCTGGTCGGAACGCTACGACCGCGAGCTGGCCGATGTGTTTGCCGTGCAGGACGAGATCGCTGCCGCGATCACGGCTGCACTGCAGGTCACGCTCGCCGGCGACTCGCCGCAGCCGTCGTCACCGCCCGGGCTCCCTGGCCTACGACCAGTATCTGAAGGCGCTCCACCTGTCCGATGCGCGAACGCCGCAAACCATGCTGCACGCGCGTGAGCACTTCGATCGCGCGATCGCGCTCGATCCGCAGTTCGCGCTGGCGCATGCCGAGTTCGGGCATCTGTATCACCAGATGGCCGTCTACGGCATGATGACTCCGCTCGACGCCATCCCGCTGATGCGCAGGCACACGCATGCGTTCGCTCGAGATCGAGCCGTCGCTCCCGGAAGGACGCGCGATGCTCGGCACGGTCGCGATGTTCGACTTCGAC
Source organism: uncultured Acidobacteriota bacterium (assembly GCA_963728305.1). Lineage (GTDB taxonomy): Bacteria > Acidobacteriota > Vicinamibacteria > Vicinamibacterales > UBA2999 > Gp6-AA40. The sequence continues at coordinate 15,584 of CAVSKE010000015.1, read as the reverse complement.
TGGGTGGAAGTCGAGCGGCAGTTCCGACTGGCGATGGCGCACGGCGCCGTGCCGTCGCGCGTGCACCGCTACTACGCGCATTACTGTCTGCTGCCGACCGGCCGGGCCGCGGAAGCCGTGCAGTATTACGACGTCGGTCTCAGCGAGGATCCGTTGAATCTGCAATTCCGCGCCGAGCTCGCCCTGTGTCTGCGAGCCGCGGGACGGCTCGAAGACGGCGACGAGGAGTTGCGCCGCATCATGCGAATCGACGAGAGCTTCTGGTTTCCGCACTTCGTGCTTGGCGTGAACCGGGCGCTGGACGGACACCTGGATGAGGCAGTCGCGATCTCGGAACGCGCCTTCGAGCTGGCGCCGTGGTTCAAGCCCATCGTCGGGTTTCGGGCCGCGATGCTCCGACGCATCGGACACTTCGAGGCGGCGAACCAGCTGCGTGAGCGAGCACCTGGGGCCGGACGATCGATATGCGCGATCCCGTCGGACCAGCGATGTTTCATCTGCTCAGTGGCGAGTTGGATGAAGCGGCGGACTGGATCCGAGACGGCGATCGAACAGCGGCAGGTCGCCATCCTGTTCTTCCTGAACGCGCACGCGACCGCCTTGCGTTCGACGCCGCGGTGGCCGGCGCTCGCGAAGATGATGAACCTGAGCGGCGTGTCGGCCTAGCCGCCCAGTGGGACGGGGCAACCCCGCGCGGCACATCTGACGCTCAAGGATCAGATCATCGAGGTTGTGCCTCCAACGTCCGTTTCCGAACCGACCTGGTCCGCCGAAGCGTCTGCGCAACGACGAATGCGCGCCTCGACGCGGTCGATGACCTCGTCCGGCGTCGAGGTCCCGGCTGTCAGCCCCACGACCTGCGCAGCACCGAACCATTCGGGGCGGACGTCTGCGTCCGTCTCCACGTGATGCACGCTGGCGCAATAGCGCGCACACGTCTGTACGAGCTCGCGCGTGTTGTTGCTCGACCGGCCGCCGACGACGATAACGATGTCGGCCTGCCGTGCCATCTCGATCGCCGCGGACTGCCGTTCCTTAGTGGGCTTGCAGACCGTGTCAAGAAAGCGCACGTCTGACTGCGGGAATCGCTGTCGGATCAGATCGACCAGGTGCCGCACCTTTTCGAGCGGCTGCGTCGTCTGAGCTGCCACGCCGAACCGTGGATGTTCCTCGAGCGCGAGGACGTCGTCGTCTTCGAGCACGACGTCGAAGCGATCGAGGTCGCCGGTGAGGCCGCGCACCTCCACGTGGTCGCGTTTCCCGACGATGACGACGTAGTAACCCTCGCGCGCGAGTGCCGCGACGGCACGGTGCGCGACGTGTACGAGTGGACACGTGGCTTCGACTACGGTCAGCCCCAGGGTGCGGGTTCGCGCGAGGGTCCGTTCGGACGTGCCGTGGGCCGTCACCATCAGGGTCGGCGTGTTGACGTGTGCGACGTCATGGGCGACTGCAATGCCCTTCGATTCGAGCGCGCTCAGGATAGTGGGGTTGTGGACGAGGTCGCCGAGGATCGTGAGGGGGCCGGCGTCGGCGTACTCGACGGCGAGCGCGATGGCATCGCGAACGCCGAAACACATGCCGAGATGCGCCGCGCGGAGAACACGCATACGAACAGTCTACACAGAGAACTTTGTAACGTAAAGCAAGTAATAGTCCAATCCGCGGCCGCTCCACTAGGAAACGGCAGGCAAAACGATGACGAATTGAGGCGTCGTTACTGGAGTTCGATCATCATGCCGTCGAGGCTGCGCTGAATGTGCAGATCGGCGAACTTGAAGTCGGTGCGCAGCATCTTCTCGATCTCGGCCTTGGTGCTTTTTCTGCGCGATCATGTCGTGGACTTTCGATGCGCAGCGTCATCGTGCTGTCGCGGAACTTGCGGAGCTCCTGCTTGGTCGTCGACGACGCCGTGACCGGGCACGACCTGATCGAAATCGAGCTTCAGCGCGCCGTCGAGTGTGCCGGTCCAGTCTCTCGCGCTGCCGCCGCCGGCGTAGTCAATCAGCTGCGGCGTCGCGTCGCCGAACGTGAACATGTCGCCGGCTGACAGCACGCGGTGATCGGGGAACAGCACGACGATGTCGCCGTCGGTGTGGGCGCGGCCGAAGCGATAGACCTCGATCCGCTTGCCGCCGACGAAGAGGCGCACGCTGTTCTCGAGCGTGACGTTGGCCTGCCCCGGCTGCTTGACTTCGACCATCTTCTCGCGCGCCTGCTGTGACGTGACGACCTGCGCGCCGAGCGCCTGCAGCTTCGGGTTCCCGCCGCTGTGATCCGCGTGGTAGTGCGTGTTGATCACGTACTTCACCGGCTGGTTCGTGATCTTCTTCAGCTGCGCCATGATGTTCTCGTGGTCGATCTCGAACTTGTCGTCCACGAGCACCACGCCTTCGTTGGTCACCAGCACGGTGGTGTTGCCGGGCACGAAGTCGTTGTGGATGACGAACAGGTCGTCCTTGACCTTGATGGTGTCGAGCTTGGCTGGCGCGTTCCCGAACTGGGCGTGCACGTACGCGCCGAGCAGGGCGATCGAGAGAAGCGCGACAAGGCTCACACGTCTGTTCATCAGAGTCTCCTGAGCGAGGTCTGATGTTACTACGGCGTGAGGCCAGTCCGGCTGAAGCCGGACACTACATCGTCACGTTCGCGCGCTCGCGATAGAACGCGATCAGATCCATGCTCTTCGGCGGCTGCACACCGATCTGCCGCAGCATCGTGGTCACCTGACCGCGATGATACGAGCCGTGGTTCACCAGGTGCTGCAGCATCTGCCAGAACGGCTGCGCCTGCACGCCGGCCGTCCCAGCCCTGATACTCGATCGGTCGCAAGATGCCGTCGGGTCCGAGCCGATTCACGATCGCGCGGATGCGTCGCTCTTCGTCCTGCCACACCGCGCGCACCTTGGCGAGATCGTGTCGTACAACTCGGATGCGGGCAGCGCCATCGGCGACACGCCTTCCCAGCGCGAGCGCCAGATCCAATCTGCGCCGCACAGATGGACCATCGTGTCGAAGACCGACGAGAAGCTGTTGCCGAGCGGACGTCGGAGCTGCTCTTCGGTCAGCGCTTCGACGACGGCGAACAGGCGATCGCGCGCCCAGTAGTGATAGTCGACCAGCGTCTGCAGCACGTCGAACGTCATCGCCACCTCCTGCAGGACTCGACGTATTGTCGTCGAAGGGTCTGCCCTGAGGGGTCGAGCGATGTCGTCGAACGGTGACACGCGCGACGCGCGACGAGCGCATCCGGCGATTTCTCTCGACGATCGTCGGCATTCCACAGCGGGTACGACTCTTGCCCCGAGGGATGGTGCCAGCGTCCGCCTCCGCCGAGGCTACGGCGTGACAAGTCTTCGAGAGGGTGACGACCATGCGTATCACTTCGTTCGCGGCGATCCTGTTCGCCACTCTGTTCGCGACCTCCGCTGCGTCCGCGCAGGAGACGCGTGCGTCGGTGCAAGGATTCGGCGGCGCTGGGCGTGGGCAGCTTCACGACGCCGAACACCAATTTCGGCGGCGCGATCACTGGCGAGTCTCACGCCGAACATTCAGTTGATCGGCGAGGTTGGCCGTCTCAGCAACATCCTGCCGTCAACGACGCAGATGCTGTTCGATCTGAGTCCGGTGGGGCTGAGCGCGTCGGCGTTCTACGCGCAAGGCGGCATTCGTCTGACCAGCGGCTCGTCGGAGCGCTGCGGCCGTATGCCGAGGCGGCGGGTGGCATCGCGCGGCTGACGCCGCACGTGACCGGTATCGATGGATCTGCCAGGCGCGCTGACCAACGTCGGTCTCGCGTTTCTGAATCGCACCGCGCCGATTGGCACGCTGGGCGCGGGTGTGACGCTGCACGCTGGCAACGTCGTTGCCGACGTCGGCTACCGACATCACCAGGTGTTCTCGGACAGCTGGATGCAGGCGCTCGCGCTGGGCGACACGCTCAGCACCAACGAAGTGCGCTTCGGTGTCGGCGTGCGCTTCTGACGCGCTCATCACGTCGCGGCGGCGACTCGCCGCCGCGAGAACCATCGCTTCACCGTCCGCACGATCACGGCGGCGAAGACCACGATCAGCACAAGCAGCACGCCGGCAACGATCGAGCGCGGCGATCGGGTGCGCGAGCGCGAGATAGCCGAGGCCGACGACGAACACGTCTTCGCCGAGGCTGAGTGCCCAGTTGGAGACCGGCTCCGGACTGGTATTCGCAACCGCTCGCGTGCTGGTCTTGGTGAGATGACTCCCGGCGGCCACCGTGCCGCCGAGGAGCGCCACGAGTCCTTCGACGCCTGGTGAGGCCTCGCCAAGAGTGGTCACCGCGATCAGCGCGCCGCCAAGCGGACGAATCGCCGTGTGCATCGATGTCCCACAGCGTGTCGAAGTACGGGATCTTGTCGGCGAAGAACTCGACGAGATACAGCACGAGCGCCGTGCCGATGACGAACCAGTTGTTGAAGGCCTGGAACTGCGGCGGCAGGTCGACCCACCCGTACCGCGCCGCGAGTCCGAGGATCGCGACCGTCGCGTAGAGATTCACGCCGGCCGCGAACGAAAACCCCAGCGTGCGCCCGAGTGTGACCAGGTCCATGGCTGTCCTCCTCTGCCGTCTCGGACGAGCTCGATGTAAGCAGCGAGAGGCTTCACGCTGGCAGCGCCGTCTACTCGACCAGCGTCTTGAATCCGCCGTACACCATCCGCTTCATGTCGAACGGCATGTCCTTCGGCGCGCCCATCGCGTTCATCTCCTTCATGACCTTCTTGTTGACCTGATCGCGGTGGGCGCGGGACTTGAAGACGATGTAGGCGAACACCGCCGTCTCACTCGGCTTCAACTTCATCAGGCTGGGTGAACGGCTTGCCCCACTTGGAGACGAGATCATCGCCGACGCACTCCTTGTAGTCGAGTGCGCCGTGCTTCATCCAGGCCTTGCGGCCCATTGCCGCCATACGGCGGTAGGCGCGCACGTTCTTCTTGGGAACGGGAATGAGAAATCCGTCGACGTAGCTCATGAGGCCTCCTCGCTGCTGAACATACGATTGTAAGCAGCGAGAGGCCTCACGAAGCTGAGCGAGGCTACAAACGTTTTATTTCTTCCACGTGTCCCAGGTCCGCAGGATCTGTCCCGCGATCTTGGTCGGGATCGGCGTTCGGGATCGGCTCGAACTTCTGCAGCCGTCCCACGAAGCAATCGGCGAGATAGAGATTGCCGAGTTGATCGGTCGTCATGCCGTGCGAGCAGCCGAGCCGTCCGGCCTGTCCGCCGGGTGCGCCCCAGCTGTAGAGGAAGTTGCCGTTCAGATCGAACTTCAGGATGCGGTTCGTCGGTGCGTCGCCGACCCAGATGAAGCCGTTCTGATCGATGAAGTGATTCACCATCAGCGTGTTCTGGTTCTCCGGCCAGTGCGGTGACTTCAGCGTCCACATGTCGAGGAACTTGCCGTTCTCGTCGAACACCTGCATGCGCGCGTGACCGCGGTCGATCACGAACAGCCGGCGGATCGCGCTGATCGCGATGCTGTGCACGGTGTTGAACTCGTTCGGTCCCGGGTTCTTCGGATCCTTCGGCGGCCCGCCCCAGTCCTGATGAAGTTGTCCTTGGCGTCGTACTTCGCGACGCGCGTGCCGCCGTAGCCGTCGGTGATGAAGTAGGTGCCGTCGGGCAGCCACGCGATGTCCGTCGGCCGATCGAAGGTGTTCGGTCCGCGGCCGCGTTTGCCGAGCTCTCCCTTGCTGTGCACGAGCTTCCCGTCGTAGGTGAAGCGGTAGATCATGTGCAGCTGGTCGTCGATGATCCAGACGTGCTTCTCCTTGTCGTACGGGCTGATCTTGATCTGATGCGGTCCGCGGCCGCAGGGCAGCTGCGCGAACATCTTGTCGAGATGCGGCCACTCGCCGATCAGCTCGCCCTGGCCGTTCGAGGATGTAGATCGAGTGCTCGAAGCGGCGTTCCCATCCGCGCTTCGCCTCCGGCTCGACACGTCGCCGAGATGCCGTCGCCGTTGCCGGTCGGCGTTGCCGCGTGACGGATTGAGCGCCGCGTACGGCGTCCACGGCTTGGCGCCCTGCGGCAGCGGCAGCTCGCCGCGCATCGCGACCCAGATGCGATCGGGGTTCTCGGCGTAGACGCCGCCGAACGAGCCCCACGTCCACCCATCGTGCGAATGCCGCGTGTCGGGCAGCGGCTTGGGCCAGTTCTCGACGACCTTGTAGTGGCCGGTCGGCCAGTCCTGGTGACTCCATGTGCGCTTGGCGTTCTGGGTCTGAGCCTGGCTGGTGGTGTACGCGGCAGCGGCGACGAGAAAGAGCGCGAGGACGAGGATCGGTCTGGGCACGGAGACAATGCGGCGCATGAGCAGCCCTCCAAGGGTCGAGATTATATGAGGGACTGGGCCGCAACGTGGAATCCCGCAAAATCTATGCGGGCACGAATCCGAGGATCAGGTCAGTCGGAGGAGCCACTCCCGGCGTACCACTTGCGGGAGCTGACCCGGAGATCGGCCTTCTTCGTGCGGACCTCAATACGCCGCATGCCCAGCGCGGTCGAGGGCTCGAATGCGATCAGGTACTGGTGCCGCAGCTCGTCAACCAGCCGCGTGATGCTGGTGATAGCCAGTGCCGGACTGTTGGCGACGAAGAAGTCGCCGCCGGTCGCGCGCGCGAGGTCGGCGAGCGGGCTGTACATCGCCTTTGGATTGGCTGCCGCAGCCTCGGCATTCACGCCGTCCCCAACCGCGAACACATAGACGGGGACGTCGATCGAGCTGGCGATCCACGCCACTTCCTCAGGCGTGTAGCTGCTCCAGTTGTCCGCGCCATCGGTGAGGACGATAACGGCCCGCCGGTTGCGGGCGCGATCGGCGACGAGGGCCGAGGTGCCGGCGATCGCGTCGTAGATCGACGTGGCACCCCATGGCCCAATCTCGTCGAGGCCGGTGCGCACATGCTCGAAGCTGCCGCTGAACTCGCGCAGCGTGACGAGACGCGTATCGAAGCTCAAGAGCGCCGCATGGTCCTTTTGCTTGTTGAGGGTCGCGAGAACCCAGTCGCAGATATGCCGTGACGACTGGAGGGCGCTGCCGAGCGCCATGCTGCCGCTGCCGTCCACGAGGAACGCGATGCTGGCCGGCGCGTTGGCGTCCGACTGGATGCTGACGATCTTCCGGTCCTTGCCGTCCTCCGCCACCAGGAAGTCCTTGGGTTCGAGGGACCGGACAACCTTGCCCTTCTTGTCACGCACGACCGCGCTGACCGACACGAGGTCCACGCCGGACTTGAATGTCGCCACCGGCTCCTGGGCAGCCGCCGTCGCTCCGCCGACCAGCAGGAGTACAGGGAGAGAGTGCGCAATTCGACGAAAGAGCATGCTGTGTCCTTGAGCCCGGCAGATAGACAGGGCCGCCTCAACCTTATTTCGTCCGGTGTCCACCGAACCTTTAAGGCCAAGGGGGTAAGAAGGTGTAGCTGGGGGCTCAAAGTTATTGTAGCAACCGAGTCTGACGTCCGAAGCTGGGCCTTCACGACATTTTCTGCACGCGGCCAGACTCCGTGCATGTCGTCCGACATGCACGCGGCTAGACTTCGTGCATGTCGGAGCTGACACGCACCGCCGTCGAGCGCTTCAACGAGGCGTTCAACCGCCACGATGTGGACGCCATCATGAGCTGGATGACGGAGGACTGTGTGTTCGAGAACACCCGTCCCGCGCCCGACGGGACCCGGATTGCCGGACAGGCTGCGGTTCGCGCTTTCTGGGACGAGTTCTTCGGCCGCTCGCCTCAGGCACGCTTCGAGACCGAGGAGCTGATCACCTCAGGCGATCGATGTGTCGTGCGTTGGGTCTACACGTGGGTCCGCGACGGCACGCCGGGGCGCGTGCGCGGTGTCGATCTCTTTCGCATCCGCGATGGGAAGATCGCTGAGAAGCTGTCGTACGTAAAGGGCTAGATCTTCCGATCCGCGCGGCTAGTCCCTCGCTTGACTGCCCCGCCGCAGGATGACGGCGAACAGCAGCGCGAAGAGCACGTCGGCGATGCCGGTGGCAAGCAGCCAGGAATTGCCGACGCCGGTCGCGAAGAGGCCGATGCAGGCGGCACAGTAGGCGACCTTGCCACCGCCGCCGGCGGCGAGCACCGGCCCGCGGGCGGTCGCGAATCGTCCGGCCATCGTGTAGCCGACTCCCCAGGCGATCGCGTTGATCCACGTCGTGCGATAGAAGAACGCCTGCAGCGGATCGTCGAGCGACAGCGTTGTCGTGTAGAACTGCGCGAAGTGCGCGTCAGGACTGGCCAGCGCGCTGGCGCCGCCGATGATGTTCCAGGCGCCCGACAGATACAGCGCGCGGCGCTGCCACGTCTCGTTCACGATAAACTCAACTGCGGAGTGTAGTTGAAGGATGCAGTGGACAGGGAGGCAGGGATGAAGCGGCTGGTGCAGGCGGGCGCGCTGGCGGTAGTCCTCGTCGGTCTGGCGAACGTGTCTGCGCAGTCACCGGCTGCAGACGTCACGTTCCGCGGGCTGATCGACGCGAAGAACATCGGCGAGTACATGCGCCTGATGGCGGCGCGCCCGCATCATCTCGGTTCGCCCTACGGCAAGCAGAACGCCGACTGGATCCTGGCGCGCTTCAAGGAGTGGGGCTGGGACGCCACGATCGAGTCCTACGACGTGCTGTTCCCGACGCCGAAGGAGCGCGTCCTCGAGCTGCTCGGGCCGACGCCGTTCAAGGCCGCGCTCGAGGAGCCGGCCTGTCGCTGTCGACCCGACATCGTCGCAGCAGTCCGAGCAGCTCCCCGCGTTCAACGCCTACTCCGTGGACGGCGACGTGACCGGGCCGCTCGTCTACGTCAACTACGGCCGGCCGTCCGACTACGAGGAGCTCGAGCGGCGCGGCATCTCGGTGAAGGGCGCGATCGTGATCGCGCGCTACGGGCAGTCGTGGCGCGGCATCAAGCCCAAGGTCGCCGCCGAGCACGGCGCGATCGGCTGCCTGATCTACTCCGATCCCCGTGACGATGGGTTCTACGTCGACGGAGTGTTTCCCGATGGCCCGATGCGGAATCGCGACGGCGTGCAGCGCGGCAGCGTGATGGACATGCCGACGTATCCTGGCGATCCGTTGACGCCGAACGTCGGCGCGACGGCCGTCGGCCAAGCGGCTCGACATCAAGGCGGTGACGCACGCTGACGAAGATTCCGGTGCTGCCGATCTCCTACGGCGATGCGCAGCCGCTGCTCATGGCGCTCGGCGGATCCGCCGGCGCCCGGCGACTGGCGCGGGGCGCTGCCGATCACCTACCGGTTCGGGCCCAGGTCCGGCGCGCGTGCACCTGAAGCTCGCGTTCGACTGGAGTCTCACGCGCGCGAACAACGTCATCGCGCGGCTGCCCGGGTCGACCTATCCCGGACGAGTGGATCATGCGCGGCAATCATCACGACGCGTGGGTGAATGGCGCGCAGGATCCGGGCAGCGGCATGTCGGCGGAGCTCGAGGAGGCACGTGCGCTCGGCGAGCTGGTCAAGCGGGGGTGGCGGCCGAAGCGAACGATCGTCTACGCGGCATGGGACGGCGAGGAGCAGGGGCTGCTCGGCTCGACCGAATGGGTCGAGGATCACGAGCAGGAGCTGCGCGACAAGGCCGCCGTCTACATCAACACCGACGGCAACGGCCGCGGATTCCTGAATGCCGGCGGCTCGCATGCGCTCGAAGGCTTCCTCAACAACGTGGCGCGCGACATCGAGGATCCCGAGACGAAGGAGTCGGTCTGGAAGCGCATGCAGGCACGCGCGATCGCCAGCACCGCGCCGGCGCCGCGCGCGGAAGTGCGGTCGCGAGCCGATCTGCGAATCAGCGCGCTCGGCTCGGGTTCGGACTACTCGCCGTTCCTGCAGCACGCCGGCATCCCGTCGCTCAACCTGTCGTTCGGCGGGCTCGACGAGTCCGACGGGATCTATCACTCGATCTACGACGACTACTACCACTTCACCAAGTTCCTCGACACCGACTTCGCCTACGGCCGCGCGCTGGCGCAGACGGTCGGCACGGCGGTGATCCGGCTGGCCGACGCCGACGTGCTGCCGTTCCAGTTCACGCACCTCGCCGACACGGCGCAGATCTACGTGCGCGAGCTGCAGGCGCTCCTCAAGGAACGGCAGGACGAGATGCGCGAGCGAAACCGGCAGATCGAAGACGGCGTATTCGCCGCGGTCGCCGACCGTCGTCGTCCGCTGAAGGCGCCGGCGGTCGAGGACGTGCCGCCGGCGCTGAACTTCGCGCCGCTCGAGAACGCGGCCGCGGCACTGACGCGCGCTGCGGATCGCTATCGCAAGGCGTTCGAGGCGGCGCGGGCGAAGATGACACCGGAGGTTGCGCGCGCCGTGAACGCGCGGCTGATTCAGAGCGAGCGACAGTTGACCGATCCCGCCGGTCTGCCGCGGCGGCCGTGGTATCGCCATCTGCTCTACGCGCCGGGTTACTACACCGGCTACGCGGTCAAGACGATGCCCGGCGTACGCGAAGCGATCGAGGAGAAGAACTACGCCGAGGCCGACGCCGAGATCGTGCGCGTGGCGCGGGCGCTCGAACGTGAGAAGGCGCTGATCGAAGCCGCGGCTGCCGATCTCGAGAAGCTTCGGTAGGACCGGTCCTCGGACCGCTGATCGACGGCACGTCCAGAAGGACGTGCCCTACTGTTGCTGCTGCTGTTGCTGCTGATCCCGACGCGGCAGTGGACCGCCGCGCCTCGGCGGCGGAGGCGTCGGCCGCGGCGAGGGCGGCTCGGGTGCGGCCACGCAATCTATACTGAATTGTTCCCGCGCGATTGCCGCCTGACAGGAATGTAGGCTGTCTGAGGCGCCCGTCCAATCGGCAGATCGAGTCCGGTCCGCACAATCGTCTTCCGCGCCGTCCATTTCAGGAAGCCTACATCGACGAGCGCAGTCGATGACTAGCCGGCAATCATCGACGCCAAGCGTCCACAGACGCACCGCCTGGGCCAGCGTCAGCTCCAGCCCCGGCATCTCCACGAATTCCGCGCGCACGCGATCGACGACAGCAGCAAAGCTCATGGCGTCGCCTAGAGCAACCTCCGAGCCATCGAGGTCCGATACGCAGTTCCTGCCCGGTCCGTCGCCAGAAACCCGCATCAAATTAGGGGTCAGACCCGGGGTCAGACCCCGGGTCTGACCCCAGTCGCCAGCAACGATGATGTAGGACAGTCAGATCTTGGCGACGGAAGTGTCGGAATCGCCCGAGAGCACCCACGGCCAAACGCGGCGTGCGCATCGAGGCAGCGTTCTTGCTACGCCGCGCACGCTTTCCCATCGACCCCGGAGGCTCCTCCGTGCACACCGATCACGCTGCGCTGTCCGTTCAGGACCCTGCTCCCTCGTTCTGGACGCTCGATGAACTCAGTCTGCTGGTCTCCCGCAACGGCAATCCCTCCGAAACACTGACCAACGTCGTCACGCTGATTCGCCAGCGATTCAGCACCGACGTGTGCTCGATCTACATCCTCGAGCCCGATCGCGCGAACCTGGTGCTCGCCGCCACCGAAGGGCTGCGGCCGGAGAGCGTCGGCCAGGTCCGGATGCGCATCACCGAAGGCCTGGCCGGTCTGGTGGCCGAGCAGCTCAAGCCGATCGTCGTTCCGGATGCGATCGCCCATCCGCGCTTCAAGTATTTCCGCGACGCCGGGGAGGACGCGTTCCGCACGTTTCTCGGCGTGCCGCTCATCGATCGCGGCGTGTTGCAGGGTGTGCTGGTCCTGCAGACGCGCGAGTCGCATACCTTCACCGACGAAGATATCCGGAAGCTGACGACGGCCGGCGCGCAGCTGTCGTCGATCGTCGGCGAGGCGCGGATGGTCGGGCAGTTCGTGGCGCCGGTCTATCAGCGGTTGTCGGCGCTCGCGCAGAACCTGTGGTGGAGCTGGGACAACGAGAGCGTCAGCCTGTTTCGCGATCTCGATCCGGTGCTGTGGCAGCAGTGCGACCACAACCCGATCGCGATGCTGAAGCAGATCGAGCTCGATCGTCTCGAGAGCCGCGCCGCGCAGCTGGCGCTGCACGGCCGCATCAACCACGCCTATCGCCGGCTGCAGGAGTATTTGAAATCCAAGCACACCTGGGGCTCACGCCACGCCAGCGTGCTCGGCGCGCGGCCGGTGGCATACTTCTCGGCCGAGTTCGGGCTGCACGAGTCGATGCCGATCTATTCCGGCGGCCTCGGCATTCTCGCCGGCGATCATCTCAAGAGCGCATCGGACCTCGGCATCCCGCTGGTCGGCATCGGCCTCTACTACGACCAGGGATATTTCCGTCAGCGGCTCGATCGCGACGGCTGGCAGCACGAGGAATACATCGACGTCGATCACCGGTTGCTGCCGATGCAGCCGGCCACGCGTGACGGGCTGCCCGTCACCGTCGAAATCCAGACGCGCACCGGCACCATCGGCGCGCGGGTCTGGAAAACCGCGGTGGGCAGGACGACGCTGCTCCTGCTCGACTCCAATGTCGAAGGCAACAGCCCGGAAGATCGCGAGCTGACCGCCCGGCTCTACGGCGGCGACGACCGCATTCGCATTCGGCAGGAGCTCCTGCTTGGCATCGGCGGCGTGCGGGCGCTGGCCGAACTCGGCATCTCGCCCGGCGTCATTCACCTCAACGAAGGGCACAGTGCCTTTGCGGCGCTGGAACTGATACGCCGCAGGATGGAGACCGAAGGCATCAGCGTGGAAGAGGCGACGCGACGTGTCGCGTCGCAGGTGGTCTTCACCACGCACACGCCGGTGCCGGCCGGCCACGATCGCTTCGCGCCCGAGCTCGTCGAGGAACATCTCGGACCGCTGCGCGACAGCGTGGGCATGTCCTACGAGTCCTTCCTCGCGCTGGGCCGCGTGAATCCCTACGATCCGCGCGAGGGCTTCTGCATGACCGTCCTCGCGCTGAAGTGCTGCCATCGCGCCAACGCGGTGTCGTCGCTGCACGGGCAGGTCTCGCGCGCGATGTGGATGCCGCTGTTTCCAGGGGTGCGCGAAGAGCACATTCCGATCGGCCACGTCACCAACGGCGTGCATGTCAACACATGGCTGGCGCCGCAGATGCGTCTGGTCTACGACCGGCACCTCGGCGCCAACTGGATGGAGCACAGCAGCGACGCGACGATGTGGGATGCCATCGAGCAGATCGACGACGGCGAGCTGTGGGAAGCGCACCAGGCGCTGAAGGCCAGCCTGATCGACGCGGCCATGCGTCGCGTTGTCTTTCAGGCGGAACGGCGCGGCGAGCCCGCATCGCTGGTGTCGCAGTTGCGTCGTGGCCTGAGCCGGGACGCGCTGACGATTGGCTTCGCACGGAGGTTCGCCACCTACAAGCGCGCCAACCTGCTGCTGCAGGATCTCGAGTCGCTCGACTCGCTGCTCAACCATCCGCAGATGCCGGTGCAGCTGGTCTTCGCCGGCAAGGCCCACCCGCTCGACGGCCCTGGCAAGACGGTGCTGCAGCAAGTGGCGCGTCTGGCCCGCGATCCGCGCTTCATCGGCAAGATCGTCTTCATCGAGGACTACGACATCGACGTCGGGCGTCATCTCGTGCAGGGCGTGGACGTGTGGCTCAACAACCCCAGGCGGCCGCTCGAGGCGTGCGGGACAAGCGGGCAGAAAGTGGTGCTCAACGGCGCGCTGAATCTCTCGGTGCTCGACGGGTGGTGGGCCGAGGCCTACGACGGATTGAACGGCTTCGCGATTGGGTTCGGCGAGACGCACTCGAATCCGTCGACGCACGACGCGCGTGATGCCGGCGCCCTGGCGACCGTGCTGCGCGAAGACGTCGTCCCGATGTTCTACGAGCGCGACCGCGACGGTCTCCCGCGTGAGTGGATCGCGCGCATGAAACGCGCCATCCGCACCTTGGGCTGGCGTTTCGGCGCGCATCGCATGGTGATGGACTATGTGCTCAAGTCCTACATCCCCGCAGCGGGCGGCACCAGCAGCGACAGCCGGGGCATGGCGACGTAGGGCGCGTCCTTTTGGACGCGCCGGAAGATGGCCGGTCCGAAAGGACCGGCCCTACTACGCGAGAGCTGCGCCGAATCTCCCTGATCTGCTCCGTATGCCGCCCCTCATGGGCGGCCATGAGCTCGACCCACTGATAGACGTTCATCGTTCCAAAGAACGGGTGATCGAGCGTGACCTGGCTCAGCGCCAGTCCGTCGCATCCGTTGAGCGCCGCGCGAAGTGTCGAGTGGTTGCCCTCGAGTGTTGCCCAGCCGGTCTCGATATCCACGGTGCCGGTCGGCTGTGCCGGCTCCGGCGCCTGCCGCCTGTTCACGCGATCGACCATACGCTGCTCGACGGCGTCCGGCAGCGGCGCGCGCGGATGCGCCTCGGGTGACAGGCCGGCGCGAGCGGCGTCGAGCGCCTTGACGATGCGGCCGCCGAAGATGCGTTCGACGAGGGTCAGATGTTCGAGGACCTCAGCGGCCGACCAGCGATCGGCAGCCGGCCGCTCGCGGTGCCTGGCCGGAGGAATGGCGTCGATCGCGCCGCGAAGTGTTGCACGCGCCGTATCGAGGCGCGAGAAAACCTCAGTCAGATGGGTGTGCATAGCCAGACAGGATATGTCCGTTTGGACAGGCGGCGGAGCGCCCTGTGACAACAGACGCTGGCGCGACCGGCGCTTCGAGGGAAAATGGCCTCGATGGCGCCGATTCTGGAGCTGGTGAACGCCACACTCATTCGTGGCCGCACCCGCGTCCTCGATGGCGTGACGTTCACGATTCACCGGGGCGAGCACACGGCGATTCTCGGTCCGAACGGCGCCGGCAAGACGTCGCTGATTCGTATGCTCACGCTCGACGATCGGCCGCGCGCATCCGACAACGGCACGCCGGCACTGCGGTTGTTTGGCCGCGAGCACTGGGACGTCGGCGAGCTGCGCACCCATCTCGGCGTCGTGACCGGCGATCTCGACGCGTCGTTCGGGCTGAGCACGTCCGGCGGCCGCGTGTCAGGTCTCGATACGGCCGTCTCGGGCTTCTTCGGCAGTCACGGCGTGTTTTCGCACCACGACGTGACCGGCACCATACGCGACCTGGCGCTCGAGGCGCTGGCGCGTGTCGAAGCGCCGCACCTCGCCGTGAAGCCGCTGAACGAGATGTCCACCGGCGAGCGGCGGCGCGTGCTGATCGCCCGCGCGCTGGTGACGCGTCCCGATGCGCTCGTGCTCGATGAGCCGACCACGGGTCTCGACCTCGTCGCGCGGCATCGTTTCATGGAAACCGTGCGTCGCCTCATGCGTGAAGGGACGACGCTGATCCTGATCACGCATCACGTCGACGAGATCGTCCCCGAGACCCGGCGGGTGGTGTTGTTGCGCGATGGGCAGGTCGCGTATGAAGGGCGACCCGAGGACGCCTTGACCGCCGCGCATCTGAGTCAGACCTTCGGCGCGCCCCTGACGGTAGAGCGGGCTGGCGACTACTATCACGTCAGGGTCGCTGAACCTCATAGAGGCGGGTCGTGAGACCCGCCAACCGATCGTGAATACGACATCGCAGTCCGACGCGTACGCAAAGTTCCTCGAGAGCTAT
>CAVSKE010000014.1:0-218613 GCA_963728305.1 uncultured Acidobacteriota bacterium | reverse complement strand
CCATCGACGAATTCCTCCCCTTCTACTCCGCTGTGCACCGTGGCACCGGCTACAAGTCGCGACTGAGCACGGCGACCTTCGAGCGGGCCCGGGAGATCGTGGGCGAGTTCCTCGGCGCCGACCCCGAGCGCGACGTCGTCGTGTTCACCAAGAACACGACCGAGGCGATCAACAAGCTCGCCGGGCGTTGCCGATCCAGACGGGTTCGGTGGTGCTGACGACGCGGCTCGAACACCACTCGAACGACCTGCCGTGGCGGGCCCGGGTGCGCACCGTTCAGGTGGCCGCGCTCCCCGACGGCACGCTGGATCTCGAGGATCTCGATCGCCGCCTCGCCGACGACGCGGGCCGGATTGCCCTGCTCGCCATCTCCGGCGCGTCGAACGTCACCGGCGTCGTGCCGCCCATCCACGAGATAGCCGAGAAGGTCCACGCCGTCGGCGGCCGGATCCTGGTCGACGCCGCCCAGATCGCGGCCCACCGCCCGA
Source organism: uncultured Acidobacteriota bacterium (assembly GCA_963728305.1). Taxonomy (GTDB): domain Bacteria; phylum Acidobacteriota; class Vicinamibacteria; order Vicinamibacterales; family UBA2999; genus Gp6-AA40. The sequence continues at coordinate 218,125 of CAVSKE010000014.1, read as the reverse complement.
TCGACATGCGTGCTCATGACGATCCCGGGCACCTCGACTTCGTGACCCTGTCGGCCCACAAGATGTACGCGCCCTACGGCGCTGGCGTCGTCGTCGGACCCCGTTCGGCGTTCGGTGCCGTGCCCGACCAGCCGGGAGGGGGAACGGTGAAGGCGGTGATGGCCGGTGCCGTGTCCTGGGCCGACCTTCCCGACCGGGAGGAGGCGGGCAGCCCGAACGTCCTCGGTGCGATGGCGCTGGCCGCGGCGGCGACCACGCCCTCCCGCGTGGGCCTCGACCGCATCGCAGCCCACGAATCGGAGCTGACGCGGTACGCCATCGACCGTCTCGCCGCGGTGCCCGGGCTGACGATTCACGGACCGAGCGACACCTCAGGCCCGACCGCCAGGCTGGGCGTCATCTCGTTCACCTTGGCCGGCATCGACCACACGCTGGTGGCCGCCATCCTCGGCTACGAACACGGAGTCGGCGTGCGCAGCGGGTGCTTCTGCGCCCAGCCGTACGTCGGCCATCTGCTGGGCCTCGACCGACCGCCGCCCTCGCCTGGGTCGACCGGGTCGGGCATGGTGACAAGCGCGACGCGCCGGGGATGGTGCGGATCAGCTTCGCCTGTTACACCGACACCACGACATCGATCGCACCGTCGCCGCGTTGCAGCAGATCGTCGCCGGCAACGTCACTGGCATCTACCGAGCCGACATCGACGGCTCATATCACCCCGCCGGCCACATCGAACCGACGCTGTACTCCCTCGACGCACCGTGATCGTCCATCTTTCTCACCGGCGGCGCGACTCAGGCCCGATACGCCTCCGCACGCTTCCCGCGTGAACGTGACGACGATGAAGCTCTACCTGGCCAGCGCCATCGGACGAGGCAGCACCGAGCTCGGTGCCTTCGATGCTGCGCTCTGCCGCGCCGGGGTCGCCAACCTCAACCTCGTCCGGCTCAGCTCGGTGATACCACCCGGCAGTGACATCGTTCAGGTCGAGCGATGCCCGTTTCGAACAGAATGGGCGGTGGGGCGACCGGCTCTACGCCGTCTACGCCGAGCAGCGCACGACCACTCCCGGCGAACAGGTATGGGCCGGCGTCGGATGGTGCCAAGACCGTGAGACCGGCCAAGGACTCTTCGTCGAACACCACGGCGACCGCGAACAGCCCGTTCGAGACCAGATCACTGCGAGCCTCACCGACCTCCAAGCGATCCGAGGGCTCGATCTCGGACCCATCCACAAGTGCGTCGTCGGCGCCATGTGCGTCGGCACGCCGACCTGCGCGCTCGTCATCTGCGGCTACGCAACCGAGTCCTGGCTCACCACGACAAGGTACGACGGCCACGCTTGCAAGCCGACGCGACGATGATCCCTCTAACGCGGCCGCTCCATGTTCCAGGCGTGTCGTCGGGGCTTCGCCCACATGCTTTTCGCCCACACGCTGACCGCCCACGAAGGCGGGTCGCGATCGCGCTAATCCGGAGTCTCGTGACCCATTGATAACCCGCACCTCACACAACAGACACCCAATAATCCATGCCGACGGTCGTCGGAACCCGAGCACTTCATCCCTTATGCCCGAGACCGATAATCCCGGCGGCGAGGGAAACCCGCTGGTATCCGGGAACGCCGGCTCCCGGACGTCCCGATCGCCCGCCACCACGATGCCGACGATCATGCGGACCTCCCCAGAGTTGATCGCTGAATCTCCCCACCTGTGAGCGGTGGTGGCCGAAAAGGTCCACCAGTCGCGAGGTGGGCTCCTTCGAAGCTGGCAGCGACCAAGTCAGCCAGCTCGAACGAACCCGCCCCCACGCTCACGCAAGGACGGCCGTCGGCGACGACGCCTCCACGTGGCCGACACCGACAACGAGCGGGCGCGCATCATCGTCCGGTCGTCGCCCAGACGCAGGGATGGCTGTACCGTCGTCGGGGCGGGCAGAGAGGGAGCGACAAATGGACCCACGACCTGACCCCGTCCGACGCATCACGGCCCCGCACCGCAGGGACCCCGTCGGACCGTCCCGAAACGACCGACGCCGTGCCGAGACAATTCCCCAGCCGGGTTGCTCGATGGCGTGCAGGACCCGGCCGAAGGCGACGACGCATCGCTGGCCCTGCTCGCCGAGCTCGCCCACCTGCGCTCGACGTTCGAGACCTACCTGCGCACCACGCGGCGGCTCGAAGAGGTGGTGGTGCTGAGCTGATCACAGTGCCACGGCGACGACGCTTACGCGAAGGCGGCCGGATCGGCCGTCGGCACGGCGGCGCTGGAGCAGGTCCGCGACGAGATCGCGGGAGCGTTCCGACACGCCGTCGGCGGTTCCGTACGTCGCCGGACGCCACGACGACCTGCGCAACCTTCCCACCATCGACGAAGAGTTCAGGTCCACGAGGCGCGCTTCCGAACCCTCGCATCGTCGATCTCGGCGACCGCGCCGAACCGCTCGTGGCCGACGTACTGCCGGATCACCGGCCCGTTGTACGGCGGCACGGACCCACAGCTCACCGACGTCACGCAGGGCGACCTCGGCGATTGCTGGCTGCTGGGGCCGCTGAGCGCGGCGGCGGGAACCACGACGGGCCGCCAGAGGATCAAGGACATGATCTCGTGGACCGGGACGGGGTTCGTGGTGTCCTTCCACCACGTCGCGCCGCCCGGCAATGGCACGAGCTGGACCGTGGAGCGGGTCGAGGTCATCCCATCGTTCCCGCTGACCAGGAGCGGCACCTTCGCCTACGCGCTCGCGGCGACGCCGAAGCCGGCGGCCGAGCCCGCCATGGCCCGCACGAACTGGGCGCTCTGGCCGGCCGTGATCGAGAAGGCCTGGGCCGCGAGGGTCGGCGGCTACGACCGGCTGACGGGCGGTCGTGAACCCGGCGCCGTCTTCGAGGCGATCTTCGGCGTCCGCAGTCCCGCCACCGACGAGCAGCGGTTGGGGCTGCCGCTGGACCAGATCTCGAGGCGGCGATGCGCGACATCATCGCCCACATCTCGTTCGGTCACGCTGTCAGCATCGCCACGCCGACCCACTACGTCGCGGTAGAACGCCGACGAGGCGGGCTTCACGTTCCGGGGCCGCGAAGTACCGGACGAACGGGTCGGGCGGCGACGTCGTCGAGACGCAGACGTGGATGTGGTCGCAGATCACAACCGACGAGTGGCGGGGCGGCCACTTCTCGATCTACGTCCCCAGCCAACAGTTGGAGGAGACCGTCGTCACGCTCGACCCGGACCTGCTCGAAGACCTCTGACGCCACGAACCGACCACGCTCGTGGCTGGCGGTCCGGCCGCCACCCGTCATCAGGCCGAGCCGAACGCCCGCTGCACGACCTGCGGCTCTCTCGACTTGCTGATCGAGGACGTCCTAGGACGCACCTCGCCGATCGCTGACGACCCGGAGATCCGGGCGGCTTCGCGGCCGGTGCCCTCCGTGCCCCACGTTCGCGATCTACGCCGTCCATTCGGCTGACGACGCCATCGTCATCTTCGTCGAGCTCCGTGAGCGACCGTCCGAGATCAACGCGCCATGACTGCGTGCGCCGCGTCCGCTCCCGCCGGCAGTCGGAAGCAACCGAACGTCACCCACGGTGTTCGGCGCGCGCTCAAGCTGCACGCTGGGAGCCAGTGTGAGTGTGAACGTGTACCGCCCGCTGCCGACGATCGTCGTGCCGAACGTCGAGTAGGGGCACGTACCGGTGGCCGGCCGGATCACCTGTCGTCACGGGGCGATGGCAGGTCGACGACGGTCGGACGTCCTCGTTATGGCACGCTGCGGCATAAGGGCCGAAGTAGGGCAGGTCCGCGTCGCCAACGAGCGGGTTACGGCGCGCGCCGGACTATCGGGTGCCGCGGTGACGGGCCGGAACGGCATCAAATCGAGGATGCACGCCGCGTTCGCGCAGAGCCTGGGATCGGACGACGATCACACCGCGCCGTGCCGTAGGAGGATCCTCGAAGGGGACTTCCGGGTCGGTACTTGAGCTCTTGCCCAACGGCGTTGGAAGCGTCCCGCAGGCGGTTCCTTCATGACTCGACGGGAGGACCTGCGCGACACTCCCTTCGTTGTCCGGCGACGCGGTGTCTCCGGCGGCGCAGCGAGTCACATCGCGGTTCGGCATGCCTCTCGACGGGACCGCGGTAACCGGCAACATTTGTGTGCTATGAGCATCGCGGGCGTACCGCGCACAGCGCGGGCGTCGACCGGTCGATCTTCGGGGCGCCACCGGTGGCGCCCGGTGTAGAACAGGTGCCGTGTTGCCACGTCCGCGGAGTAAACCGGCCGCGATCATCACCGGTGCAGAATCGGGCATCGGGAGAGCGACCGCCCTCGAGCTGGCGGCGCACTACGGAGCTCTCGGCGTAACGTGGTATCGCGACGCAGCGGCAATCGATGCGGTTATCACAGAAGCGTCATCGCTGGGGGCGAGAGTCGTCGCCGAGCATGCTGACTTCAACGACGTCGAACGGATTCCCGAGGCGATCGAGAGACTCACCGATGCCGTCGGACCCGTGGACTTGCTGGTGAACAACGCGGCCATGGCGTACAGCGAGCGACTCCTGAACTGCACCGTCGCCGAGCTGCAAGCCGTCCTCAGCGTGAACTTCATCGCCCCTCTCAGAATCGCCCAGATGGTTGCCCGCCAGATGGTGGACGACCAGCGTCCCGGCGTGATCATCAACATCACGTCGGTCGTGCACGACCGGGCCAAGGCAGGCTCCTCCGTCTATGCCGCGGCGAAGGCAGCACTCACCGCCATCACCGCGGGGCTGCACTCGAGTGGGGACCGTCGAACATCCGAGTGCTCGCTGTTGCACCAGGCGAGATCGTCACGGCGATGAACGACCAGGAAGGTCTCGATCCTTTCGAGCTACCCCGTCCGCGAATCCCGTTGCAGCGACCCGGAAGCCCCCAGGAGGTGGCGAGGCTCATTCGCTACCTGGCTGATCCTTCGTCCAGCTACCTCACCGGTGCCACCATCGTCTGCGATGGTGGGCTGGGCCTCCCACTTCCGGAGTAGCGCCGATGAGAGGCAGCACCCGACCGGCCGGCGAGCATGCGGAGGATACGTCCCTCACCGCCGCGCTGGCGGAATACGCTGCGCTTCGTTCCGAGATCGAGTGGCTCATTGCCCATGGTGCTCAACTGCAGAACTACACGATCGGGATCACCTTGGGCCTGTTCCCGGCGGCGGCCTTCATCTTGCAGCAACGCTCCCCCGCCTTCCTGGTGGGCCTGCTGCTGTTCGCTCCCATCGCCCTGTCACTTCTCGGACTGCTGTACTTCCGCCAGCATCAGGAGGTGTACGTGGTGGCGGCCTATATCAACGAACGGTTGGCGCCGATCATCCGTGAGATCGGCGGTCGTACGGATCTCTGGACATGGGAGCAGTTCAAGAGCACGCGTCAGGCGGTGCTCTCTGACCGAAGCCACATCCTCGGAGTGTGGCGTCCGCGCACGATCCTGCTCCTTCGACTTGCTGTGTTCACGCTGCCCGCCTTGTGCTCGTTCGCGATCGGCTTGTCCGTTGCCGTCGTCGAGGGTCGGCAAGCTCTGTTTGACGCCTATACCGTGGTCGGAACGGTGGTGCTCATGGTCGTGGCGCTGATCGACGCGCTCATCATGGTGCTGCTCGGCCTCCGGTTCTGGACCGAAGGGGACTTGGCCGTCGCCGTCTTCGAGACGCCTCCGGCCACCCCGCAGATCTGAGCGGGCGGCCGAACGTGCACGTGGTGATCGTGAGCTCAGTGGCGCCCCGCAGGTGTGGCATCGCCAACTACACCGCCGATCTCGCCGACGGACTGCGGCGAAGAGACATGGAGGTCGAGCTCATCGAGGTCAGCCGTGACCAACGCGCTCGCATGCCTGGTGTCATCCGACGAAGCGTGGTCAGCGACTATGGCGCTGAGGCGAGACGGCTGAATGCCGGGCCAGACAGTGTCGTGCTGCTCCAGCACGAATACGGCCTCTTCGGTGGCGATCATGGATCGCACATCCTGACGTTCTTCCGCGATCTCGACCGGCCGGCCGTCACCGTTCTCCACACCGTCCTGCCTCGTCCCAGCACAGCTCTCAAGGAGGTGACCACTCGCATTGCCGCCGACAGCTATCAGCTCATCGTGATGTGTCCCACCGCTGCTCGCTTGCTGTTCTCTACGTACGACGTGCCGCGCCGGACGGTCCGGGTCGTGCCGCACGGGTATCCGTCGATGGATCCGCAGACCACTCCCAGTGAGTTGATGCCCCGTGAGCTCGGTGGTCCGATGATGCTGTCCCTCGGGCTCCTCGGACCGAACAAGGGGATCGAGCTCGCCATTCGAGCCGTCGCGCTAATTCGAGACTCCATTCCGACCCTCCGCTATTTCGTCGTCGGCGCAACGCATCCCGGCGAGCGCAGTGGCGGCAAGGACAACCTTCGCGAGCATCTCCACCAGGTCGCAGCCCGAGCTGGCGTCAGTGATTCGGTGTCCTTCGTCGACAGGTACCTGTCCGTCTCCGAGCACGTCGCGTGGGTCCAGCACGCCGATGTCGTCGTTCTTCCTCACCGGGATCTTCGCCAGGTTTCCAGCGGCACGCTCGCTTACGCCGTGGGTCACCGCCGTCCAGTGGTCGCGACGCCCTTCGCGTCCGCGCGCGAGACACCCTCGCTGCGGGTGCGGGCATCGTGCTCGCCCGTCGAAACCCGGCATCGTTCGCCGAAGCCGTCCTCGCCGTGCTCCGAAACCCGACACTCCGGCAGCACCTCGAGCGTCGCTCACGCGCCGTCGCTGCGGCGACAAATTGGGACGCAGTCGCGAACGAGTTCTCTCGAGTGCTGGACCGGGCGCGGTGATCAGCGGGCCCGAGCGGCGGCTGATCATCCGGCGGTCGGTCGAGCATCTCGTTCGGCTGTGTCGACCCGTTGGACCTTCCCGTGCGGCGGCGGTCGCGCCGGCCGTCTACAGCGTCCTCGAACGCGATCGTCGCGTCGTGTCCCTCCCAGCCAACGAATCGGGCTTCGAAGGCGTGGCGTGCGTCGACGATGCCGCAAGAATGCTCGTGCTGTTGCTCGCCATCGACCGCGGTGACCTCATGGTGTCGCTCCATGGGCGCTCTCACCGATGGTTGATCCACGGCCTGCTGCGGTTCGTCGAGACGATGCAGCTGCCATGCGGACGCTTCGTCACGATGGCCAGGAATTTGGAACTACATCAACATGTTTGGCGTTCACGCAGTTGCGAACGCCTGCCGGCAATTTCGATGGCTGGCGTCCCCACCGGGATTCGGTGCCGCTGGCGTGAGCCGACGACGGCTCACGCCGCAAACGGGAAGACGGGTGGGGATGCCCATCGCGCGAAGGGCGATGGCGTCCCCACCGGGATTCGAACCCGGGTTTCAGCCTTGAAAGGGCCGCGTCCTAGGCCTCTGGACGATGGGGACTGCTAGAGCATTTCGGATTGGCGAGCCGTGATCCGTTGCTGCCGTTCTATGGTTCCGCAGGCTCGTCAACCACGCGACCCTTCACTATAACATCCCACCGCGTCACTGGGCGTCGAGCGCCATGCGGTAGGAGGCGAGCGCCGCCAGCACCAGGAGAATGACGCCACCGAGCAGCGTGGATCGACTTCCGCGGCCGCCCGACTCGCGTTCGGTCAGCGACAAGGTCCTGCCCGCGGAGTCAGGAGGAACCGCAGCGCCCACGCCGAAGGCGAACGACCCGTGCCGGATGACGCCGCCGCCGCGCGACGGATACGCCGTCCACCGAACCAGGTACAACCCGTTCCCGAGCCGCGGCGGAATGGCTTCGATCGTCCGCCGATTCTCGTCGTCGGCGGCGAGACGGCTGATGACTCGCACATCACGGGCGATATCGTTCTCGCTCGCCACGACCGGCAGATACACCAGCGAGAGCGTCGATGCCGGATCGAGCGCGTAATCGAACGCGACGCGGATCGCTGGCGGCGCGGCTGCGAGTGATGCTGCGGGCTGAGGCGTTGACGCGACATAGGCCGCGCGCGAGCGCACGCTGTCAGTCGCCCAGAACAGCAGCACCAGCACACCGAGCACGCCCAGCGCCCACCGCGCGTAGTTCCTCACGCGAGAGGACGACGCCGGCGGCTCGCCGGCTTCCGCGCTGAACGTGACGAAGGGCTCCTCCTTAAAGCTGCCAACGAGGTTTGGAAGTTCGGACGCGTCCTCGATCGTCTCACCGAACGCGGCTGCCGCACGGCCCGATGGTCGCAGAAACACAGCCCACGCCGCGAGCACAGCGGCGGGCGCGATCAGCATCGTCGCCGTTCTCGTCAGCGTCGCGATGACGTCGGTCAACTGTCTCGCCAGCTGCACGACGTCGGCGTCCGGAGCCTTTGAGCATCGCGTTGTTCGCAGCCTGCGCGAGATCGCTCAACAGCCTCGTCGCAAGCCAGCCACTTCCGACGAGCGCTGCGTCGCACACCGCACCCATAGCCAGCAGAACTGGGAACATCGACGGCCGCTGTCGCAGCCGCGTGAGCAGAATCAATGGAAAGATGAACGAGAAGATCGCGGCGATGGTGACGAGTGCGGGTACGAAGCAGCGCGAGCAGAATCGGCAGGATGACGATGCCGCCCGAACTGCCCGGAATGCTGCAGTCCATCCCAGAAGTCGATGGCCGTGAGCTGCGCGAGAATCTGACGCCACAACGATGGAAGCGGCGCAGACGCGATCAGCGTCACGCCCGCGATCAACACGAATGAAGCGGCGAGTGCCGTTCGCCATGGCCATCCGATTGCCAGGGTGGGATCGCGGAACGCCGGCGGCCACGATCGCAGTCTCCACAACAGCAGCCCAGCCGCGACGAAAATGCCTGAGAGCAGCCCGCCCGCCCAAAGCGCGCGCGTGAGCCACGGCGCAGCATCGGCCGCAGACGTCCAGGCCACAGCCGCGGCCGACGCGCAGCCGAACGCAAGTCCCTGTAGCAGGAAGACTTGGCGCGCAGCCCCGAAGAGCCGCAACAGCAGCCGATCGACCAGTGGCGCGCGCCGCATACATGACATATCGGCGGCCTCGGACGACCTATTCAGTCCGGCGTTGGGGGTTGAGCTTCCGAGGCGTTCAATTGATTTCCCAAAATCGAAACGTTGGGTGCCTTCCAACGATCTACAGGTTTGCTCGTAGTGGTTTCTCCTAAGCGACAACGTCAGCAGCGGCTGCTACGCTGCACGGCATGAAGCGCACTCGGCGCTGCCCTAAGTGCGGATCCCACGCGGGTAAATTCCTTACCCAAGCGTCAAGGGAGGCCTACCTTGACTACTACGAGTGCGAACGCTGCGGTGAGACCTGGGTTGTTGATCCGATGAATCCCACCAAGCCGCAACGGAGCATGAAGCCCGAGACGTAGAGCTTCTCGTCGCGTTGAGGCACGATTGTTGCGATAACAAAAGCGTAATGGCTGCGCACATCAGCTATCCTCTGCGACGCGATTGCCCAGCATGCCGAACTGGTGTGGGGCTTGCGAATGGCGTGGTGGTTCTCGAAGACCGACTCACGGTCACGCTACGGTGCCTGTCGTGTCATCACGAATGGCGGGTCGAGAGTCAGCGTACTTCGGTTGCCAACAACTGGAGCCCAACAGCCGCACCTGCTAACTAGACGAAGAAACGTCGTCATCCGCGACAGCGAAGGTAGATTCCGTGCTGGATGTGAACTGCCCGGTGAGGGCGCGGGATCTTAGGGTGACTTGGTGGGCCGCCCGGGGATCGAACCCGGGACACCCTGATTAAAAGTCAGGTGCTCTACCACTGAGCTAGCGGCCCGGTCCCTGGGAAACTCACATTGTACCATCACTCATGTACCAGACCCGCGCCGAGCAGCAGGAGACCCTGTGCTGGGCAGTGCTCGCCACACACTTGAACGGCGCCGCCGACAGCGGGAAGTACCAGCACATCGACACGGACGTCATCATCGGCCACATTGAGCACGGCGATGTCTTCGACTTCCTGCGCGCCGAGCTTGGCAACGACGTCGCCTACGCGCTCGCGAAACTGACCGATGTGCATCGCCATATGCTCGTTGCACATTGGCGGTCGATGGCCCGTGGCTATGAGACGTCGCAGTTCCACGTGCAACGCAGCGGCCTGTCCCTGCTCGTCGCCTACCTGCTCCATCTGATTCAGAACCGGCACGTTCAGATCCCCCAGTAGTCGTCACGTTCGCTTTACATCGGCCATCTACACTCGATCCACTCACCTCGACGTGTTGCGGGCGCCACGCTGCGATCAGAGCTATCGATCCCCCACGGGTTCATTATGCGAACGCTGCTCCTGGTCGTCGTGCTCACCTCCGGTACCCTCGCGCAATCTGGAGACATCGACTCGCTGTCGGCCGCGCGCGAACGTCTATGCGTCCGCCGACTATAGCGGCGCACTCGAGATGCTCGAGCAGTTGGCCGCCACCAATCCATCAACGCAGGACCGGCAGTCGATCGACTTGTATCGGGCCTTCTGCCTGATTGCGCTGGAGAGAGTGGAGGAAGCCAGTGAAGCGATCGCCGCGATGGCCGCGCGCGATCCTCTTTATCGGCCTGCCGATTCCGCGGTGTCGCCGCGCCTGCGGCTGATGTTCCGCGACACGCGGCGGGTCGTGCTCCCCGCGATCATCCAGTCGAGATACGAGCGCGCGAAGGCCGCCTTCGATGCCAGCGATTACACCGCCGCCGCCGACGGGTTCACGGTGGTACTGCAGGCGCTGGCCGATCCGGACATCGCGCGCGAGTCGAAACAGCCTCCGCTCGCCGATCTCCGTGTGCTCGCCACCGGTTTCAAGGATCTGGCGGTCCAAGCCATGATCCCCTCTCCGGTTCCCGTAGCAGCGCCCGTGCCCCCACCCGCTCCGGTCGCCGCAGCCCCGCGCGTCGACGCGCCGAGGCTTCCAAGGATCTTCGACAGCAACGACCTGGACGTCGTGCCGCCGGTCACGGTGAAACAGGACATCCCGCCGTATCGGCGAGCGGTCCTCGTCGAACGAATCGGTGTCCTCTTCATCGTCATCGACGAGCGTGGCGGCGTCGAGTCAGCGATTATCACCACGCCGTTCGACGGGACGTTCGACACCATCCTGCTCGCCGCGGCGAAAGCATGGAGTTATCAACCAGCCGCGCGCAGCGGTGTGGCGGTGAAATACCGAAAGCGGATTCAGTTGACGCTGCCGCGGCAGACGCACTGACGGTGCTCGGCATCGGCCGCGACACTCACTTACCTATGCGCGCCGCGTTGGCGCGAATGGCCTCGGCGAGAAAGGTCGTGAGGCCCTCGCCGTACCGGTCGATGCTCTGCCTGAATCGCTCGTCGCTCTCGTACATCGACGCCAGCCCGCGATGCATCGCGTGGCTGCACGGGTAGAACCAGCGATCGATCCCGAGGCGATGCCGTTCGGCGATGTCCATCGCGTCGGCGCTGGACGCTGCCTGACCCGCCTTCAGCGCCGCGACGGCCGCCTCGTAGATCGCGCCCTGTTCGGCCTCGATCGCCTTCCAGTCGTCGCGCGTGTAGCGTCTGGTCCGTTTCTCTGATTCGGCGAACGCATCGGTCGTGCCCCACTGCCGCCGCGCTTCCTCCTCGTAGCGGGATGGATCGAACCCGTCGAATAGATCGGCCATGGTCCTGTCTCCTGTGGCGCTGCCGTCGAGGGCAGCGAGGGCCGTATCGATCGCGCGGACCATGGCTTCGGCCTGGCGCGCGCGATCCTGCAGCCGTTGACGTTGATCGAGCAACGCCGCCTTCCGATCGAAGCGCGGGTCGTCGAGCGACCGCCGGATCTCTTCCAGCGGGAGACCGAGCTCGCGCCCGATGAGGATCTGCTGCAGCCGCAACAGGTCAGCCTCGGTGTACAGGCGATAGCCGGCCGCGGTTCTGGCGCCGGGCACGAGCAGCCCGATGGCGTCGTAGTGATGCAGCGTGCGGACGGAGACGCCGGTGAGCCGGGCGACGTCCTTCACCTGATATGTGCGCGAGCGAGTCACGACACCAGTCTGCGGCCTGACGCGACGTGAGGGTCAAGAGGAGACGGCAGACACAATCGCCTGGACGCCTTGCGGGATATTCAACCGCGCCGTATCAACGACGAGCCGTTCGCTGTCCCAGGGACGGTAGTCATGCGCGAGCACCTCAGACCACGTGGGCAGCCTGTGATGAGCGATGTCCGGCGTTCGTGATTCAACGCGCCGTTTGTGTTCATCGATGTCCGAGCAGACGATCTCGATACTGATTGCACGTGCTGCCGCGCGATCCGCCACGGCCTGCCACTCGCGTCTCGTAAGCGGCCACGGATTCACGCAATCCGCGATGACTATCCGGCCCAGTCGCAGGTTGTCCTCGGCGACGGCGTAGGCCACGCGGTAACCCTGGTCATAGACCGTCAATCCCGCGTTCCGCAATGCCTGTTCGATCGAATCGATCCGCACGTGCACGGCACTCAGTGCGATCGCGAGCTCGCGCGCAATCGTCGTCTTGCCTACGCCTGGCAGTCCGCTCAGGACGACCATCGCCACGTGCGGTCGCTCACCGGAATCAGTCACGAACGCCGAGGCTGGCAAGGGCGGCTGTGACGGCAGCCTCGTGTGCCTTGACGAACTCCACGTTGATCGTCGGCGGTCCCGCCGGGACGCGCGGCAGGACGCCCGACGCGAGAAAGCCGTGGGCGAGACGGGCGGCGATTATTGTAATTACGAATTTCGCGTACTCGCGCGGAGTGATCGCCGCGTCCTTGAGCGCCGCGGCAATCGCCGGATGATTTTCCAGACGGGCCATGAGCCCGGCAACTTCGGCCACCGCATCACCCGACAGCACGACGTCCTTGGTAAAGAGCGGCGCATGTCTGAACGAGTCGTCGTCTCGGGTAAGATCCCCGATCCGAGTCGACGCCTGGACGAACCGTTCGAACACCTCCGTCGTCAGCCGATAGTCGGCAAGTTCATAGACGTCGATTGGCGCTTGCGCGGAGACGAACGCTGCCAGCAATAGAATGGACACCACGGGCCATGATCATATCAATCGAACCTCAACACTCGTTGTGGCTGAGGCTGATTGGCTGCGCACTGGAATGGTCATTGCTCCATAGCCACGCTGCTGTGGCCACGGTGGAGCCAGGTGCCAATTTCATCCGCGTGAGGACGCGCTGCTGGGTAACGGCGGTGCTCTTTCTTGCCACCGTTGTCGCTGCAGGCTGCGAAACATCCTCAACAACGTCTGCCGCGCCCACGCCCGTCAAGTGTCAGGTCACCGTCGCAGCGCCGGCGATGCTCGAAGCCGTCGGCGGTAACGGTGCGATCACCGTCACCGCATTGCCGGAATGTGCGTGGACCGCATCGACCAGCGCCAGCTGGATCTCTGGTTTGTCGCCCGCATCCGGACAAGGCAACGGCAGCGTGTCGTTCCGCGCCGCGGCGAACGACGGATCGTCGCAACGCGAAGCGATGATCGTGATCAACGACGAGCAGGCGCGCGTATCGCAGCGTGCACCCTGTCGCTACACGCTGACGCCGCCGACGCAGACCATCGCCATGACCGGCGGCCCGTCGACGGTGACGGTGACGACCACCGACGCGGCGTGCGCGTGGACGGCCACAACCGATGCCGGCTGGATTTCGCTGACGGCTCCCGCCAGTGGGACAGGCGGCGGCGTGATCAACTTCACTGTCGCGCCGAGCCAGGGCGCGCAGCGGAGCGGCGTCATCACTGTTGCCGGTCAGCGCGCAACCGTGATCCAGTCGGTCGCGAACTGCAGCATAGCGATTGCGCCAGCCAGCCAGAATCTCCCCGCTGCCGGCGGCACAGGCACCATCGACGTGCAGGCGCAGAGCGTCTGCGATTGGGCGGCGGCGAGCAATGCGCCGTGGCTCAGCGTCACGTCCGGTTCGACGGGAAGCGGAAACGGTGTGGTGACGTTCGCCGCCGCCGCCAATGCAGGCGCGGCGCGCTCGGGCACGATATCGATCGCGAACCAGACGTTTACGGTGTCGCAGGCGGCAGGCTCGACACCGCCCGGCTCGTGTACCTACTCGCTTTCGCCCCCACTCAGAATGCGCCGGCGGCTGCCGGCACGGGGACGGTGACCGTCACGACTACCGCGACCTGTCCATGGACCGCTTCCAGCAATGCCGTGTGGCTCACCATTACCTCCGGCGCCGCGGGAACCGGAAACGGATCCGTCGGCTTCAGCGTCGCGCCGAATACCGGCGCCGCGCGTTCCGGTACGCTCACCATCGGCACCCAGACGTTCACGGTCGACCAGGCGGCCTCTGTCGCGCCGTGCACGTATTCGATCGCGCCAACGAGTCAGGGTGTAGATGCGAATGCCAACACCACCACCGTTTCGGTGACGACCACTGTCGGGTGTGCATGGACCGCGACGAGCAACGCACCATGGATCACCGTGACGTCTGGAGCGTCGGGGACCGGAACCGGAGCCGTAGGTCTAAGCATCGCGGCCAACACCGGCGGGCCAACGCAGCGGAACCGCGACCATTGCCGGTCAGACGTTCACCGTCTTCCAGTCGCCCTTTGTCGCACCCTGCACGTATTCAATCGCCTCGACGACCGCCCAGCCAGATACCTGCGCTCGGTGGACCGGCCACGGTGACGGTCACGACGACGACCGCCGCCTGCGCGTGGACGGCGAGCAGCAATGCGCTGCCGTGGCTCACCATCACGTCGGGCGCATCGGGTACTGGCAACGGGTCGGTGGGCCTGAGCATCGCGGCGAACACCGGCGCGGCGCGCACTGGCACGGCGACGATCGCCGGCCAGACGTTCACGGTCAACCAGGCCGCATTCGTCGCGCCGTGCACGTACTCGATCGCGCTCGACGACGCCCAGCCCATACCTGCGCTGCGGTGCGACCGCGCCACGGTCACGGTCACGACGACCGCGCGCGTGCACGTGGACGGCGACCAGCAATAGCGCTGCCGTGGCTCACCGTCACGTCGGGCGCGTCGGGCACCGGCAACGGGTCGGTGGGCCTGAGCATCGCGGCGAACACCGGCGCGGCGCGCACCGGCACGCAACGATCGCCGGCCAGACGTTCACGGTCAACCAGGCCGCGTCGTGCGCCGTGCACGTACTCGATCGCCTCGACGACCCCCAGCCCATACCTGCGCTCGCGTGGCACCGGCCACGGTGACGGTCACGACGACGAGCCGCCTGCGCGTGGACGGCGACCAGCAATGCTGCCGTGGCTCACCATCACCTCGGGCGCATCGGGTACTGGCAACGGGTCGGTGGGCCTGAGCATCGCGGCGAACACCGGCGTGGCGCGCACCGGCACGGCGACGATTGCCGGCCAAACGTTCACGGTCAACCAGGCCGCATTCGTCGCGCCGTGCACGTACTCGATCGCCTCGACGACCCCAGCCCATACCTGCGGTTGGCGCGCTCACGGGCACGGTGACGGTCACGACGACGAGCGCGTGTGCGTGGACGGCGACGTAGTAGCAATGCGCCGTGGCTCACGATCACGTCGGGCGCGTCGGGGACCGGGAACGGAACGGTTGGGTTCGCTGTCGTGGCCAACGCCGCCGGCTCCGCGCACTGGGACGCTGACTATCGCGGGTCAGACGTTCACCGTCACGCAGAACTGAGTCATCGGGCCGCTCAATCGTTGAACTTCCGTGGAATGGCCTTTGCTCCTTCAGGAGCGAGGCCGGTGCTGCGGAGTTCCCGTGAAGCGCATTGCTATGCTCCTCTTTGCTGGAGCATTCGCCGGCGGCTGCGAAACGTCTGTCTCTTCAACCATCACGAACGGCCCGGATTCGGTGAAGTGTCAGGTCACACTTGCCACGCCGCCGATGATCGACGCGGGCGGCGGATCAGGATCGCTCGGCGTCACCACGCAACCCGAGTGCGGATGGGAAGCGTCGACGACCGTGATCTGGATCTCGGCGCTGTCGCCGCCGTCGGGGCAAGGCACGGCCAGCGTGTCGTTCCGTGTGGCGGTCAACGACGGCCAATCAACGCGAGACGGGATGATCGTCGTGAACGGAGAGCAGGTGCGCGTGTCCCAGCGCGCACCGTGCCGCTACGATGTCGGACCATCGAGCCAGGGCATGAGCGCGAGCGGCGGTGCCGGCACGCTCAATATTTCGACGACCAACGACTGCGCATGGACGGCATCGTCCGACTCTCGCTGGATTGCGCTGGTATCAACACTGGCGGGAAACGGCAACGGTACCGTGAGCTTCACCGTGGCCCCCAACCAAGGTGATCCGCGCAGCGGTGCGATTCTGGTTGCCAACCAACGCTCCACGATCACGCAGGCTGGTGTCGACGCGCCGCCGTGTGACCCGTCCATCTCGCCGACCAGTCAGAACGTGTCAGCGGCTGGCGGACCGGGCACGCCCATCTCTGTCACGGCGGCCGGACGTTGTCAGTGGACGGCATCGAGCGGAGCGACGTGGATCGCGATCACTTCTGCCGCGTCCGGGACGGGCAATGGCACGGTTACCTTCACCGTCTCGGCCAACACGGCCGCGGCGCGAACGGGAACGCTTTCGATTGGCGGCCGCGCGTCTGCCGTGACGCAGGCCGCGGGCGCAAACGCGCCGCCACCGTCACCACCACCGCCTCCGCCGCCATCGCCACCGCCGGCGTGCAACTACTCGATTTCTCCGACGAACGACTCCGCGCGCGTGCTCGGCGACACGGGATCCGTTGACGTGTCGACGACCAGCGCATGCGCGTGGACGGCCTCGAGCAATGCCGCGTGGATCACGATCACCTCTGGTGGGTCGGGTACTGGCAACGGCAGCGTCCGCTATCTGGTGCTGCCGAACATCGGGGGCTCTCGGACCGGCACGCTGACGATTGCCGGGCAGACATTCACGGTCACGCAGGCGGCACTGGCGTGCGAATACTCAATCACGCCCACCGGTCAGAAGGTTGACGCAGGGGCGGGTTCCGGCACGGTCGCGGTGTCGGCGGGGAGCACGTGTACGTGGTCGGCGGTGAGCAACGACCCGTGGATTACGGTCACCTCGGGCGCGACGGGCACCGGCAACGGCACCGTGAATTTCGGATACAGCGCAAACACTGGCAACAGGGTTCGACGGGGAACGCTCACGGTCGCGGGCATAGCGGCGATCATCGAACAGGGAGAAAATTGAGGGAGAGGCGGTCGACTAGCGCTCGGTCCGTGCGCCACACTCCGAATGGCGAATGGAAGAGTTATCCCACTTGTGAGCACTGGACCACCGGAGCCGTAGGCGTCAACGGGGGATCTGCCTGAGCCGTCGGCTCAGATTCAGTGGAATGCCCTTTGCTCCCGACCGGGCTGCCGATGCTGCTGAAAGGCCAGTGAAGCGCATTGCTCTGAGCCTGTGTGCGGCCGCATTCTTCTGCGGCTGCGAGACCTCCTCAACCGTGACGCAAAGCCCGAACCCTGTGAAGTGTCAGGTGACGGTTGCCACGCCGCCGATGATGGAGGCCGGCGCCGGCCCAGGGTCGCTGGCGATTACGACACAGCCCGAATGCGCGTGGGATGTGTCGACGAATGTGAGCTGGATCTCGGCGTTGTCGCCGGCGTCGGGGCAGGGCGCGGCCAGCGTGTCGTTTCGCGTGGCGGCCAACGACGGCGCTTCGATGCGCGACGGGACGATTGTCGTCAACGGAGAGCAGGTGCGCGTGTCCCAGCGCGCCCCCTGCCGCTACGATGTCGGTCCGTCGAGTCAGAACGTCGGCTCGAGCGGTAGCGCCGGCAGCATCAACATCACGACCACCAACGACTGCGGATGGACGGCGGCATCCGACTCCGGCTGGATCGTGCTGGCGTCGTCGCCGACGGGGAGCGGCAACGGCACGGTGAGCTTCACTGTGGCGCCGAATCAGGGTGACACGCGCAGCGGAGCGATCGCTGTCGCCAATCAACGGTCCACCATCACGCAGGCAGGCGTCAGCGCGCCCGCTCCAAACTGCAGCGCGACGATTTCGCCGACCAGTCAGAACATGGCGGCAGCTGGCGGAGCGGGCACGCCGGTCACCGTCTCGTCCCCGGTAACGTGTCGGTGGACGGCGACGAGCGGCGCCACGTGGATCACGATCAACTCTGGCGCGACCGGAAGCGGTAACGGTACCGTCACGTTCAGCGTGACGGCCAACAGCGGCGCGGCGCGAACCGGAACGCTCACGATCGCCGGCCGCGCCTTCACCGTTTCCCAGGCCGCGAGCGGCAGTCCGGCTCCACCCGCCGCGTGCAGCTATTCGATCTCGCCGACGCAACAACAGCGTGCCCGTGCTCGGTGGCACAGGCACTGTGAGCGTATCCACTACCAGCGCGTGCGCGTGGACCGCGGCGAGCAGTGCCGCCTGGATCACCATCACCGCGGGTGCGACAGGGACTGGCAACGGGAACGTCGGGTATCTCGTTGCGCCGAACATTGCTGGATCGCGAAGCGGCACCCTGACGATTGCCGGTGAGACCTTCACCGTGACACAGGCGGCAATCGTGCCCTGCACATACTCGATCTCGCCAAGCAATCAACGGGTTAGCGCCAATTCGGGCACTGACACTGTGAGAGTCTCCACGGGCAGTGGCTGCTCCTGGACCGCCGTCAGCAACAGCTCCTGGATTTCAATTTCGTCAGGGGCGAGCGGCACCGGCGACGGCACGGTCACCTTCGGCTACACTCGGAACACCGGGAACGATCGCACCGGAACCCTGACAGCCGGGGGACGAACCGCGACAGTCGAGCAGAGGGGCCGCGACGACGATGATGACGACGACGATGATGACTAGGAGATCGATGACTGCCGCGACCTGGCGCAGGTTCGGTGCGGCGGCGATCGCCGTTGTCATCCTGATCTGCGCCGAGCCGGCGGCCGCGCAGCAGTCGATCAGCGACGTGCTGTCGTTCCTCGTCACGAATCGGACGATTCCCACCGACGACTTCGTGCGCGATGAACAGGCGGCCATCGCCACGCGCGACACCATCTCGAAGCTGCTCGTCCTCGAACTCGCCACGCTGCCGTCCTCATCCGGCGGCGGGTTCACCTATCGCCTGGACCCAACGCTCGGTACCGTCATCCGCGCCAGTGACAGTTTCGGCCCGCTGTTCACGGAGCGTTCGCTGCTCGCGGGACAGGGACGCGCATCGTTCGGGATGAGCTTCAGCAGCGTCTCGTTCGACAACATTGATGGCCGCAGTCTCCGCGATGGCACGCTGGTGTCCACGGCCAGCGTGTTCAGGGGAGAGACGACGCCATTTGACATCGAGACCGTCTCGTTGCGGATTCGCAGCGATACGATGACGCTCAACGGCACCGTCGGCATCACCGATCGATTCGATGTCAGCGCCGGGATTCCCTTCATCCGTCTCATGCTTGAAGGTGAGCGCGTCGATACCTACCGCGGCCGGCAATTGCTCCAGGCCACTGGTTCAGCCTCAGCAGCGGGGATCGGCGACGTCGTGCTGCGCGCCAGATACAATGTCTATCGTGCCGGCGCCAGCGGAGTAGCGGTTGGTGGTGAGGCGCGTCTGCCAACGGGCAGGGAGGAGGACCTGCTCGGCGCTGGAAGCTTCAGCTTCACACCTCGGGTGATCGGCTCGTACGAAGCGGATCGGGTGGGCATTCATGGTGAGGTCGGATACACGCTTCGTGGCGTCTCTGAGGCGCTCACCTACGCTGCGGCGGTCACCGCCGTCGCCGCGCCGCGCCTGACACTGGTGGGCGAACTGCTCGGCCGGCGGCTCGACGCCGTGGGCCAGCTCACCGAGACCACGCTGCCGCACCCGCGTCTGGCCGGTGTGGACACGATCAGGCTCACCAGCTCGGATGAAACCGCCGATCGCCTGCTGGTCGTCGCCGGTTTCAAATGGAACGTCGCATCGACATGGCTGCTGACGGCGAACGTGCTGAGGCCGCTGACCGATGTGGGTCTCAATGCGAGCTGGGTGCCGAGCGTGACCTTCGATTACTGGTTCCACTGAGGGGTCAGCTGCAAGTCCATGAAGAAACCAGAGCTGTACTACCTGGATGATCCCGACGCGATGGACTCGTTTCCGTCCGAGCAGGACAGCGAGTCAGACCTCGCTGCACGTGCGGATCCGCAGGAAGCTCTCGACCTGTTCGAGGCTGAAGCCTTGTCCAGTCCTTCGCTGTTGATGCGGTCACCGGCAAGTGTGGACGACCCCATCGATGCGCCCCCGATGCCGCGATGCCCGCGATGCCCCCGATGCTCGCGCCCCCGATGCGCGCGTCGGTGTCCTTCCAGTCGCGAACGCGCCTGCATCCTGCTGTGCTCGTCGCCCTGGCCGCAACCGCCGCGCTTTTCGCCGTCATTGTTGTGCAGCAGCGATCGACTCGTCTGTCGCTGCCGATCGGCTCAGTCGCATCTTCCACGCGTCCATCCAGCGAAGCGCCGCAGTCATTACCACCGGTCACGTCTCCGACACCTGCGCCGTCGCCGACCGTTCCGGCGCCAGCAACGGTACTGGTTCCAACCGCCGCGGCGGCGGTTCCACCGGATTTGCCGCCGATCGTAACTGTTCAACAAGAGCCGCAGGACTTGCCAGCTGCGCCCGCAGACACGAATCGTAGTCAGCACGCCGGCGCCCGAGCCGCCACGTCTCCCGCGTCCACTGTCGCAGGATCCGGCGCGCCTCGCTGCCGGTGTGACCCCGCCGTCGCCGTCGTCGTGGCGGAGTGGACGTACCGGCTGCATCTCCTCCGGCCACTGCCGCAAGCGCATCGCCGCCCGCGTCTGCGCCTGCCGCGACGCCTCCTGCTTCGGCGGCCGCCACACCACCGCCAGCAACTCCGCCGCCGTCCGTTGCACCTCCGTCGTCACCCGCGGTGACTCCACCAACCGCCGCGGCAACGCCGCCGGTGACGCCGCCGGCAACACCGCCCTCGACCGCAGCCGTGACGTCAGCCCCCTCGCCTGCAGCAGCACCGCCGAGTGCGGCCGCGTCCGCCGCCTCGGCTGCGGTGATCGACACGAACAACACTGGCATCCAGAACGCCCTGACGCGATATCGGCGAGCGTTCAGCTCGCTCAACGCGAACGCCGCGCGTGAAGTATGGCCGACCGTCAACGAGCGGACGCTGAGCCGCGCGTTTGAGCGGCTCGAAGCAGCAGGAGGTCTCGTTCGACGCGTGTCAGATCGAGGTCAACAACGAGCGCGCGGAAGCGCGTTGCAACGGGACGGCGCGATATGTCCCACGAGTCGGCAGCCGGACACCGCGCGTGGAACGTCGAGAGTGGCGGTTCAGCCTCGTCAAGGTGCGCAATGAATGGCTGATCGGCGCGGTCGACGCGCGCTGATCGAGAGGCACACGCCTTGCTCCCGTGCGGCCGCGAGGTACCCCATGAACCGAAAGCACGCCAGCCCAACTGGTGGTCCCGACGATGATGAACTCGAAACCGCGACGGACGAGGACGACGAGGATTTCGACGACGCCGAGGACGAGGATGATGAGGAGTTGGAAGACGAACTCCGACGAGGAACCCTGAGACGCTGTGAAGACGCACGAACGTCAGGCGCGTTCACTCGCGCCTGACGTTCCGCGCCGGCGTGTCCTCACGCAGAGCCACGAACCTCGAGTGCCGGAGATGGTTGTCCGGCGTCCATTCCACGAATTCGAACTGACCTACCAGCTCCGGCTTCAGCCAGCGGCACTCGGCCATCTTCGCCCGCGTGAGGCCCTCTCCCCATCGGCCGCTCTTGGCCTCGGGGAGATTGGCGAACGGGCACCCGGTCGTCTGCAGTCGTGCAAACCTCCTGAACAGCTGTTCGCGTGCAGCCGGCGTGAACCCGTTTCTGGTGCGTGCCGCGTAAATCAACCGATCGCCATCGTAGTACCCGATCACCAGCGCGTCGAACGTTTTCGTGCCGAGCGTGTAGCCGCCGATCACGAACTCCTGACCGCGATTGACGCGCATCTTCATCCACGCGCCTGAGCGTAGCCCCGGCTCGTATCTGCTGGTGCGGCGCTTCGCCACGAGGCCTTCCAGGCCCTGGGTCTTCACCGAGTGGATCAAGTCGCGCAGATTCGCCTGGAGCTCACCGGTGTATCGAACGGGGTCAGCCAGGGTCGGCAGCACCGTACGTTCCAACAATGCCTGCCGCTCGTCGAGCGGGTCAGCCGGTCACGTCGCGTCCGTCCAGCACCATCACGTCGAACACGTAGTAAACGACCTGCGCACCCGGTGTGACGTTCTGCAACGCATTGAAAGACGGCCGCCCGTGAATGTCGAGCGCGACGAGTTCGCCATCGAGGACCGTGTCGTTCGGCATATTCGACACACCACGGACAACGGCCGGATAGCGGGGCGTGAAGTCGTTGTCGTTGCGTGAGCGCAGGTGCACCCTGCCGCCGGTCTTGAAGGCGATGGCACGGTAGCCGTCGAATTTCAACTGATACGACCAGCGCGTGCAGATCGTCGGGCAGCTTCTCGGTGGGCAGCAGCAGCATCGGCTGCACGAAACCGGCTTTGACACGCGAGGCCACCCGCCGAATCTACAGCGGTTTCGTGTCCGCTGGCATCTCTCAGGCGTGAGACGAGTCCAGACGCGGCCCGCGTGCGTGCGCCGCGCCACAGCCTAGGGCGTCGGCGGGCGCAGCACGCGGGCCCGCGCGCTGGATGCGCGCGCTGGCAGGGCGCTATTGCCCGGCGGGCGGTCGACGCGCGGTGCGCCCGATGGATTCGCCGCTGACGACGAGCTCGACGCGGCGATTCTGCTGACGGCCAGCCGAGGTATCGTTGCTCGCCACCGGCCGGCTCTCGCCGAACCCTTCTGCGTCGACAGTGGTCGGCGGGATCTTCTGCTGCACGAGATACGTGCGGACCGATTCGGCCCGGCGTTCGGACAGCCGCTGGTTGTAGTCGTCGCCGCCAACGCTGTCGGTATGTCCCTCGATCTCGATCTTCAGATCCGGATGTGACGCGAGGATGCCGGCGACGCGAGCCAGCTTCTCGCGCGCGCCGGGCTTCAGCGTCGCGCTGCCGGTGTCGAACAGCACGTCGGAGACGTTCACGATGAGGCCGCGCGCCGTCTCACGCGTCTCGAGCACGACACTGAGCTGCTCGCGAAGCCGCTCACGCAGCGCGTTCTTTTCCTGCTCGGCCTGGGCGACAGCCGCCTGAGCCTGCTGCGCCTGCGCGCGCGCCTGCTCGGCCTGGGCATCGGCAGCAAGCCTGGCCGCCTCCGCCGCGGCGCGCGCCTGCTCGGCGTCGGACTGCGCCTTCAGCGCTTCCTGACGCGAACGCTCGATGTCGAGCCGCTCGCGTTCTGCGGCCGCGCGCGCGGCGGTAGCAGCCTGCACGTCGAGCTCCGCCTGTCGACGCCGGGCTTCTTCTGCCATCGCCCGCTCGCGCTCGGCCTGAGCGCGTTCGCGCTCCGCCTGCGCGCGATCCAGCGCCTCTCGTTCGCGCTGCGCGGCGAGCGCGCGCTGCTGCGCCTGGAACTCCTCTTCCTGCCGCTGCAGCGCGATGAGCCGTGCATCCTCCGCGGTCTGCGCCGCCTGACGTGCCGGCATCATGACGTCGTTGCCTCGCTTGCGCTTCTCGCGCGCGACTTCGGCGTCAATCAGCAGCTTCTGGGCCTTGGCGAATGAATCGGCGGCGTATCGATCCGCGCCGGCGAGACGTGCCAGCTCCACCGCGTTCCGCGCCTCGGCCAGATCGAGCGGTGCGCCTGGCTCGAGCGGCTTCACCTTGAAGTTGGCACTCTGGTTCATCAGGTACGAACCGCGTTTCAGCAGCTCGTACTTCGCTTGCACGGTCTCGACCTTGCCCTTGGTGTCGTCGCGCACCATGTTTTCCATGACGACGACGTCGCTCGGCTGCGTCACCGCGAAGTACGGCTCGGCGGTCACGATCAAGCGCGAACGCCTGGAACTCCGTCGTCACCTGAACGCGCGCGTCGTCATCGTCGATCTGGACTTCGCCGAGATTCTTGGCGCGGCCTTCGGGCGTGATCGCCCAGAGCACGTAGGTGAGGTACTCGGCGCCGAAACGCGTCGCCGGCTGCATCTGTCTGAAGCGTGCGTCGATCTCGATGTAGCCTTTTTCGCCGGACACTTCCGCGTAACCACGTGCCTCGGGCAACAGCGCCGTGCCGACCAGATCCACCTTGGTCTCACCGCTGCGCGGCCGATAGTTGATCGCGGCGGTCGTGCGGCCAACCACGGTCACGCGGAACAGCGGAGCGGGCGTGTTGACATCCGACGGCTGAGCGGGCGGTGTCGCCACTTGTGCGAACGCCGGTGCTGCGAGTAAGCCGATCAGCAGTACGGTGATGAGTTTCATGAGTCTCCCTCTTCTCTCCGAAGGGGATCTAAGCAAGCGGTTCGCCACTCGCGGGCGAGGTGTGAAAACACCGCCGGGTCTGACGACCCGCCTCTACCGGACGCTCAAGAGCACTACTGTGGTGAATCAATGGGAACGGGACTACCGATCGATTCACCGCTGACCACCAACTCGAACTCGACGGTTCTGCTGGCGTCCTTCCGTCGTGTCGTTCGAGGCGACCGGCCGAGTTTCGCCGAACCCGGCCACATCGAGGGCGGTGAGCGGGATCTTCTGCTGCACGAGATAGGAGAAGACCGCCTGCGCCCGCTGGTCCGAGAATCGCTGATTGCGTTCGACGCCGCCGACGTTATCGGTGTGTCCCTCGATCAGGATGTGCAGATCCGGTTGAGCAGCCAAGATCCCTGAAACGCGCGCCAGCTTTTCGCGAGCGGCGGTGGTCAGTCGCGCACTGCCGGTCTCGAACAGGACGTCCGGCACCATCATGATCAGCCCGCGTGCAGACTCGCGTGTCTCCAGGAACATATTCAGCTGCTCGCGCAACTGATTCCGCAGCACATTCTTCTCCTGTTCGGCGACCGCGGCAGCCGCCTGCGCTTTCAGCGTCTCGAGACGCGCCTGCTGCAATTCATCCCGCACGCGAGCGACGTCGTTCCGTTCACGTTCGACGTCCGCGTGTGCCTGCGCGGCGTTCTGCGCTTCGCGCTCGGCCCGGCCTTCGCCTGGCGGCGTTCAGCGCCTCACGCTCGGCTCGGCCTTTGCCTGTGCGGCGATCAGCGCCTCGCGGTCCGCACGCAGGCGCTCCTCGAGCGCTTGCCGGCCCCGATCGTCGGCCAGGGCGGTCTGCTTCGCCGTGTATTCCTCGTTCTGGCGTGTCACCGCGATCAGGCGTGCGTCCTCGGACGTCTGCGCGGACTGACGAGCCGAGGAAATCACGTCGTTCTTGGAGCGTCGTTTCTGGCGAGCGGTCTCCGCTTCGGCGAGCAGGCGCGCGGCTTTCGTGAAGGTGTCTGCCGCATAACGATCCGCGCCGGCCATGCGTGCGAGTTCGACCGCATTGCGTGCCTCGGCGAGGTCGAGCGGCATGCCGGGCTCGAGCGGTTTCGGCGTGAACTCGGTACGGGCGGTTCATCAAGTACGAACCGCGTGGGAGCAGCTCGTATCTGGCCTGCACCAGTTCGACCTTGCCGCGTGGTGTCGCGCCGCACCGCGTTTTCCATGACGACGACGTCGCTGGGTTGTGTCACCGCGAAGTACGGTTCAGCTGTAACGATCAGCGCGAACGCCTGTAGTTCGGTCGTGACCTGCTTGCGGACGTCCTGCCCGGTGAACTGCACCTCGCCAAGATTCCTCGGACGACCTTCCGGCGTGATGGCCCACAGCACGTAGGTGAGGTACTCGCTACCAAACCGTGTCGGCCGTCTGCATGCCGTAAAACCGCGCGTCGATCTCGGTGTGACCGTTCTTCGGAGAGATCTCCGCAACGCCGCGAGCATCTGGAAGCAGCGCGGTGCCGACGAAGTTCACTTTGGTGTCGCCGCTGCCGTCGATAGTTGATCGCCGCCGTCGTCCGGCCAACGACGGTGATGCGATAAATCGGCACCGATGCTTCGCGTGCAGGCTGCGGCGGGCCTGAGCCGACCTGCGCCAGTGAGGTGTGACTGAGCAACGCACAGAGGAGAGCGGCAACGATCGTCGAGCGAGCGATCATGCTCCATGACAGAAGCAAGCGGTTCGCCAGCACGTCGTTTGAAATTGTCTACCTCGACCGAGGGTTTCGCGTGCAGAATCGATCAGCGAGTTGAGAATCGATCAGGGAGCCCACCGTGAGACACATGCTCATGTTCGTGTTGCTGATGACTTTGGCCTCCGCGGCTGCCGCGCAGCAGCCGTCGGTTCCTGCCGAACCCATGGTGGTCGCATCGGGTCAGGGCGTGGTCCTGGCCGTGCCCGATCGGGCGTGGATCACCATCAGCGCCGAGTCGCGCGCCCCGAGCCCGCGCGAGGCGCAGCGTCTGAATGCCGAAGCGATGCGGCCGGTGCAGGACAAGCTGCGCGCCGCCGGCATTCCGGCCGAGGCGATTCGCACGACTCGCCTACGACGTGCAGTACGAGTGGGACTTCGTGAACAACAAGCGAGTGGGCCGCGGATATGTGGCGCGGAACACGATTGAGGTGCGCGTTGATTCGATCGATCGGGTCGGCGAGATGCTCGAGATTGCCGCTGGGCGCCGGTGCGACAGCGCTCGGTGGCATCAGATTCGATCTGAAGGACCAGGCGAAGCTCGAACGCGAGGCGCTGCGGCTGGCCGTGCTCGACGCGCGGGCCAAAGCCGATGCCGCCGCTGCAGGCGCCGGCCGCAGCGTCGATCGCATCCTGCGCGTGGAGGAGCAGGGCGTCGACGTGCCGCCGATGCCCGTGCGCATGATGCGCCAGGCCGCGCAGGCCAATGCGGCGGACCTCGCGCCGCCGATCTCAGCGGGGCAGATGGAAATCCGTGCCCGTGCGACGGTGACCGTCGTGTTGAAGTAGCGCGCACGCCGTAGAGCGCAGGCTTCAGCCGGCGCGGACAGGCGGCTACCGGGCGACGATCGAAAAACTCGGTGAGGTTTGCGTCAACGCCGGATTCGTGACGCTGGTGACGCGGATCTTCGCGCGCGACGACACGGTGCCGATCCCGGTCCAATCGTAGAAGCCGATGTTCTCCGCCTCGTCGCCGAGTCTCGTCCACGTCGCGCCGTCATCGCGCGACAGATCGACGCTGACGCCGCCGGTGACGCCACGCAGCGTCCACTGCACGGTGTTGTTGCGCCCGAGCCGGAACAGCGTGTCGCTCGCCGGCCGGCGCAGCGTCAGCGACGGCGGGTGGCGGACGATCTCTCGTGGTCGTCTCGACCGTCTGACTGTCGTTGACCAATCGATCATCCGAGCTGCCGCTCGCAATCGCACTGCTGAACACATCGCCTTCGGTCGTCGCGCGTATCGTGACGACGATGAACGCTTCCGCACCAGGTGCGAGGCTTCCGAGCTCGCACGTGGCCACCGCGCTCGTCGAGCACGCCCCCTGCGACGGGCGAGCCGACAGCAGCGACGCGCCCGACGGCGGCATCTCGATCACGCGTATCCCGGACCGGCGCCCGGGTCCATGGTTGGCGACGCTGACGACGAATGACGACGTCTTCGCCCGGCGCAGCTGTCGCCGGGCCGTTGATCGTGACAGACAGGCCGGTCGGCAGCCCCTGTGGAATCGCGCGCGGCCGGACGACGAACAGGCCCTGTTCGATGCCGTTGACGATCACCGACGCCGCTGGCGAAGAACGGATACGACGTCCACGCGCCGTTGAAGCTGGGGTCGTCGTCGACGGATAGATGTCGAAGAAGCCGACCTCGCGCAGCGCGCCCTGCGCGATCTCGGTGGCGTCGAGCACGCGCAGTCCGCTGCGGTAGTTCGACTCGTAGACCAGATTCCCGCGCACGTACAGGTTGTGATCGATCGACGATGTCGGGCCGTCGTAATAGGTCAGCAGCACCGGGGCGTCGAGATCGGACACGTCCCAGATCCATGTTCGCGTGCGATGCCTGAACGCCTGCTCGTCGCCTTCGTCGTTGACCAGGAAGAACCGCTGATCGTCGGTGAGCCATCCCTGGTGCGTGTAGGCGCTGCCGCCGTATCCGGTCCGCGACAGCTGCGACCTGTTCGAGCTTGTCGGTGGCATCGACGATCGTCAGCGTGTCCTCGTTCGAGTTGAGGCAGATCTCACGATCGCGATACACCGTGTCCGGGCCCCTGGTAGACGACGCACTGCGTCTCGTGCGTGTAGCCGTCGAAGCTGAAGCACCCGGCGGCGCGCGGCGACGCCGGCGTGCGGACGTCGACGACGTGCAGGCCGCCTTCGCACGTGCGCGTGCCGACGGCGTAGGCGAATCCGGTGCGCGTGTTGAGCGCCAGCGTGTGGGTCGAGCCGAAGCCTGCGTAGTGCGCGGTCTCGCTGAAGGTCACCGGCGGCGCCGTGACGTTGCGAAGCTGCGTCAGATCGAAGACCTGCATGCCGTGGTCGACCGCTTCGCTGACGATGAAGGCGTGATTGGCGAAGACCTTGATGCCGCGCCACGGACGAGGGCACCGTGTGGGTCGGCAGGTCGCCGACATAGACCGGCTGGCTCGGGTTCGAGATGTCCACGAACGCGGTGCCCGGTCGAGCGACCGACCAGCGCGTACTCGCGGCCGGTCTCCGGATCGGTCCAGCCCCAGATGTCGTTGCCGCTGCCGCCGCCGATCTCTGCGTGCGGGAGGAACGACAGCAGGTCGACGTCGCGGCACGGATACGGTCCCGCGAATCCGTTGGTGCACGTCGTCTCGGCCAGTGCTTCGAGTCGGGCCGGCGGCGGCTGCACGTCGGCACGCTTCGCGCATCCGCACGAGCAGCGTCGTCCGTTCGAATCGAGCGGGCAGAGTCCCGTTGGCGCAATCGCAGTGAGACCCTCGAGGCGGGTCGGTGTAAGACCGATCGGCGACGGCAGAGACGGCCGTCAGGGTCAGCAGAACGGCGATCGTGGCGATGCGTGGCGGCATCGAGAAGCCTCAGGGATCCTATCAAACCCCCGGCAGCCAACCATGAACCTGACCGCGCCGTCCAACGTATCAATCGGCCAAGGGCGTTGGAGCCCGGGGGATTCGGCAGGGAGGTTGGGGTGTCATTTCTGAAGCGACTGTTAGGGAAAGACGAGCCGCCAAAGCCGCGAGTGCGCGTCTGCGTCGAGTGCGGCATGCCGGTGGCCGAACACAAGGACTGGTGCTCCATCCTTCGCGGCCAGGCCGAAATGCAGCGTCGGACTCAGGAGTCTCGTCAGACCACCTGAGCCCCGTCCGTTCGCGCGCGGCGCGTTCCCTGTCAGGGACGTCCCGGAGGCATATGCTCGTCCACGGCGGTGGCATAGAAGCCGCTGACCACGTACGTGCTCATGACCGCCACCAGATCCATCGCGCCCTTCTTGCCAAACAGCTGGACGGCTTTCGCGAAGGTCGCCGATTCCATCTTGTTGTCGTGAAAGAGCTGACGGCCAAAGCGAATCACGGTATCGAAGATCTTCTGGCTCGCCTCGTCCATGTCGGTGCGTTTCAGATAGGGGAGGCGCGCCCGCGAATCCGGATCGAGATCGGCCGGGAGTGTTGCGGGGGATTGCGCGTTGGTGAGAACGGCGCCTGCGGACAGCATCAGCAGCGCGGCCCCCAGCGTAGGTGTCGGTGAATCTTCCTGGGGCACATTATGCCTGTGCCGCGAGCCGTCAATATGAAGGAGGTCACACGACGGTGAGGTGACGGTCGTGTGATGGTCGCGACCATCGAAATGGTCGGCGACCATCACACGATGGTTGTTTATCCGCCGATGCGCGAGCTCGCGCGCGACCGTCGGCCGAGGCGTGACGTGCCACCGTCGCCCATAGGAATCGGAACGAGGCGAGGGCCTGCCGTCCGCCTCTTCCACATGCACGTGCCCGTAGTGACCGGGCACTTTCCACAGCACGCGATAGCCCGCCTGACGGAAGGTCGCTGACAACGCGTCCATATCGGACGACTGGAAGTCGAGCGCCTTGCCGTCGTAATGCGCCGAGCCCCGGCTGTGCACGTGATCGTTCGCCGACACCAGGCGCACGTCGTGACCGGTGCGTGCCGCCCAGATATCGGCGAGGTCGAACATCCGCAGTGCTTCGCGTGACGTCAGGTGCACCGGCACCCGAAGCCCGCTGATCACTGCGGTTTGGTTAAAGGGGGCAGTGTGTATCCTTGCGAGGCGAGGAGCGCCCCGGACGCCGTCGAGCGCTTTTCCTTGCTGTTCCACGGCATTCGACAGACGGGTATTCGCGTCGAGCAGCGCGCCGGTCGTCCGGCGATGCTCGGCGATCATGAACGCGACCACCGCACTGGCCAGCACCCAGGGCAGAATCGTGTTCTTGAACTCGGTCCAGATATTCATGTCGCACCCTCCCAACCGCGCGTGAGTGACCCGCGGTTTCGAACCTGGAGGCTTCTGCGAAATCCGCGCCCCTCCAAAAGGGCGGTCTATGTGCGCGCTGACACGAAACTGCGCACCACGTTCTTCGGATGCGTAAGGGAGCAATCAGTACTGAGGGTGCAATGGTTGAGGTGACGTCCGTCAGCGAACGAGTCCAACAGTCTTCCACGCCGCGCCTTCTTTCTTGAAATAGGCTCGGATCGGCGTCGCCCAGCCCGGACGCTCTGGATGCTCACTCCAGATGGTTGCGGCGATGTAGTCCGCCTTGGATAACAGCACGGCCGGCGCGGTGCCCCTCGGCTCCGTCTGCTTCTCGACCGCGACCCGTTCGCCTGCTGCCCCCGATTCGTTGTCGAAGGTGGCCCATGCAATCGTGTAGACGCCGTGCGTCGCGACACGGGCGGCGACGGCCGCGTTGGAAAATGTGAGTGTGCCCGTGGGACTGAGGGACACGTCCACGATCGGATTGACGCCGTTCAACCACTGGCGGGCGATGATGTCGCGTCGGCGGATGAGCGTGTTGGCCAGATATTCCACAGCTGACGGGTCGTCGTACCCAGCCGACCGGACGATGGCCCGGATGATGTCGTCCGAGAAGCGGGAGACGAGCCGCGCGCCCCAGAACGCATCGTCGGACTGCATGTTCGAGAACGCCGGATTCGGATAGTTGGCTTTCCACTGATCCGGGACGAACGACTCGCTCTCGAACCACCCCGCCGATGGCGGAAGGGAGTCGGGGTCGGGGCCTTTGACGCGGTAGGCTGCTGGTTCCGTGACCAGGCCAAGCGTCAACAGCCGTTTCAGGCTGAGTCCCTTCTCTACGTAGTATTCGTGGTTGCTGGTCGGCGGTTCCGGAGCCCGCGTCGAGCTTCCCATGATCGCGCCGAAGTCGTGCATGTAGTGGCGGATGTAGGTCCGTCCGTCGGCCTCGATCCGGACATTGCGTGTGTTGAGCGCCCGTGAATCATCATGAGCGAGCCACGCGGCGAAGACCCGGTTGGCGCGCAGCTCCCGCCGATGCTCGTGCGGGAAGACATCGTTGGGGTCGTCGCTTCTCGTTCCGTGATACTCGAAGTGTCCGGCGTCCTCGCCCTCGTACCTCTGTGCGGACATGTAGACTCGGCCGTCCGCGTCCCTGGCGGCCACTCGCAGGATGTTCTGAAGATCGTGCGACGTGAATTTCCGCTCGCCTGACGCGTCGCGAATCGTCGCCTTCTCGGAGATGGTGATGTTCCGAGGGTGGACCTTGATCAGATAGAAGTCCTGCACGTTGTAG
This sequence comes from uncultured Acidobacteriota bacterium, assembly GCA_963728305.1. Classification (GTDB taxonomy): domain Bacteria; phylum Acidobacteriota; class Vicinamibacteria; order Vicinamibacterales; family UBA2999; genus Gp6-AA40. The sequence goes on along the minus strand of CAVSKE010000014.1, from coordinate 186,577 downwards.
CCGAGCGCGTGGTAGATCAGGGTGCCGATGAACTCGGCGCCGGTCGCAAGCCGAGGATGATCTGTGGGATCGACTTCGAGTTGATACATCTGCCCGGGATCGCCGGGACGCTCCGCACGGAACCCGGGTTGATACCCGCCAGGGCCCTTGCCGCTCACAATCGTCCACCGGTCCCACTCGCGCGCCTCGGCGGGGTCGAACGTGTTGGCGCCTCGCAGAATTTCACCGATCGGCATCGGCCGTGCTCCGATGCGATTGACGAACCAGCTCGAATCGGGAACCTCGTCGATCGTGTTGACGTTGAGCGCCCGCATCGGCGTCCGGTCGCCTGGCGATCCAAACTGATTCGAGATCAAGTCGAAGCCTTCGGACAGCTCCACCTCGGCGAACGCGCTGGCATCCGCCACGGTGTCGTCGTCCACCGTGATCGGATCGGCGGGAGCTGAACCGGATCGCGGTCTTCGCGGCCTGCGCGGAAATGATCTCGAGGCTCGCGGCGCCGCACAGCAGATACACGACAACGCGGGCAGCCAGGCTAAAACGCATCGTCGAACCTCACCAGCAGGCGGTTCCCTTCGCGGCCGCCGAACGCCATCTCGATGCGAAACGCCGAACCCGTACGCCCACCGGCTCGCAGACCCAGGCCGTAACTCCGTTCAAAGGCACCGAGGTCGTCGAGCCCGGATCCGACGGCGCCGGTGTCGTAGAAGAGTGCCCCCTGAACGAATTGGTTGATCCTCCAGCGGTACTCGCCCTGCAACAGCAGCGCGGTGCGTGTCTCGAAAGCGGAAGGTGCGATATCCGCGCAGCGTTCGCCCCCCGCCCAGCGTCGGTTGCAGATAGAAGGGAACCTCGTTGCCAGCGCTCCGCGATGGTGGAGGCGGTCCAGGCACGGATCGCGATCGTGCGTGTGTCCTTGACGAACGTCAGGTATTGCCGGAGATCCGCTTCCCAGCGGCGGAACGAATACTGGTCGTGTGTGCGGTCCCGATACTCGGTCACCGACAGACGATAGCGACCACCGGAGTGATCGTCGATCGCGGGATCGATCGTCGCGTACTCGACAAACGGCTCGATCACCAGAAATCCGCCGCGGTCGCTCACGCCTGGCATCTCGTCGACCGTGAAGATCTCGGTGGACGACGGCATTCTGGTCGTCGGTGCCGGCGCCGATGGAGACGTCGAGATATCCGAGGCCGATGCCCGCTTCGAAATTGCCTCGCTCGTAGCCGCCGGTGACGCGGCCAAGGGTGTCGCGAAGGGCGAAATTCGATCGATTCGATGAGCAGGCTGTCGGGTCCCAGACCGAAGAAGTCCTCCTGCGGAAAGTACCCGACGCCGGCCGTGCAGTTCGATGTACGGCCCTTGGCGACTTTGAAGTAATGCGTCCTGACCGACGGTTCCCGGGAAACCGCAGCGAGACGTCGCCGCTGAAGTACGTCTTTGTCGATGCTGCAGCCGATGCCTTGAAGTCGAACCTTGCCGTGTTGTAACGGAACGCCGGCCCGAGCGAGAAGCCTGAACCCTCACCCATGCTGCCGACGCGAAGGTAGATGCCGCGTGGAGGATCGAACACCCGTTCCAGGAGGAGGTCGTCCTCGAGCTTGAAGAGCACACGCTCGACCGTCGAGCGCTGGTGCGGTGTCACCTCGCGCGCCTTCTCGCTCCCTCGCTGCTGTTGCCTCATCCAGTTGTGGAAGCTGACTACTCGCTTGTGATGCCGTCAGCCCAATAAACGAACCGACGAGCGCGGCAGATAGTCGCTCCAACGTGCACGACCTGTCATCGTGCTGAAAGTGAGCAATCGGCATGCCGGTCGGTGCGCCCGGTTGAGGATTCGCCCGTCTCGAAGGATCATGCCGTTGGCCTCTCTGATCAGGGAGCGCCGAAGGCGAGTCGAAGGAGAGTCGAATGGTCGAACTGACCATGCATCAAGTGGACACGACGGGACAGGGCGATGTGCGCGATCTGACGACGATGGTGGCGCGCGCGGTGCACGCATCGACGCTCAAGTCAGGCCTGGCGACCATTGCCGTGATCGGTTCGACCGCCGGGATCACGACGATCGAGTTCGAGCCCGGGGCGGTGGCGGATCTGAATCGGGTGTGGGAACAGCTCGCGCCGAAAGAGGGCACCTACGAGCATCACCTGCGCTGGGGTGACGACAATGGATCGAGCCACGTCCGCGCGGCGATGCTCGGACCGTCCCTCTCGATACCGTTCGAAGCCGGGCGTCTGCTGGTCGGGACGTGGCAGCAGATCGTGCTGATCGAGTTCGACACGCGGCCGAGAACCCGTGAAGTCGTCGTGCAGCTCATAGGGTGAAAGGCTTCGCGTAGAATGCGACCGCATGGCGTTGACTCCCGGTAGCCGCGTCGGCCGCTACGAGGTCGTCGCGCTGATCGGCAAGGGCGGAATGGGGGAGGTCTACAGCGCCCGTGACGCACGCCTCGGGCGTCAGGTTGCGATCAAGATCCTGTCCCGCGAGTTCACGTCAGACCCTGACCGGGTGCAGCGCTTCGAGCGCGAGGCACGCGTCCTCGCCGCCATCAATCATCCCCACATCGCGACCATTCACGGCGTCGAAGACAGCGAGGGCATGTCGGCCCTGGTGATGGAACTTGTTGACGGAGAGACACTGGCCGACCGGATCGTCCGCGGTGCGCTTCCGTTGCCGGCCGCGCTCGCGCTTGCCCGTCAAATCGCCGATGCGCTGGACGCCGCTCACGAACGGGGCATCATTCACCGCGATCTCAAGCCCGCGAACGTCAAAGTGACATCCGCGGGCACGATCAAGGTGCTCGACTTCGGTCTCGCCAAGAGCGACACCGTCGCCGGTCCGGGTCGAGGCGGGACGTCCGACGCCCTCAACGTGACCGGGCTCACCACGATCAACGAAACGGTCCCAGGCGTGCTGCTCGGCACGGCCGCCTACATGAGTCCGGAACAGTCACGCGGACACGCCGTCGACAAGCGCACCGACATCTGGGCGTTTGGCTGCGTGCTGTTCGAGATGCTCACCGGGCGGTCGCCGTTTGCCCGGGCGACAGTGCCCGACACGCTGGCCGCCGTGCTCGAGCACGAGCCCGATTGGTCCGCGGTCCCCAGCAGTATCCCCGAGCCCGTCATGCGCGCGCTGCGCGCGTGCCTGGAGAAAGACCCGCGTCGCCGCCTGCGCGATCTCGGCGACTGGGATCTCACCATCGAACAGCCGCGGCAGTGTCGCATCGCCCCCGCGGGCGGCTGCAGTGGATCCCCTGGGCCGCTGCGTTGGCGTGCTGCGTCGGTACTGGCGCATGGCTGCTGCTCTCGAACTGATCGCGAAGACGCCTGCGCCCGCTCCGCTGATCCGCTTCGATGTGCCGGCTGCGGTCGAACTGTCCGAGTCCGGTCAGTTCTCGGTGTCACCCGATGGCCGCCATCTCGTCTTCGCGGGTACCGGCGACGACCGCATTCTCAGGCTGTGGGTCAAGAGCTTCGATGCGCCGGAGATCCGGCCGTTGCCGGGCACCGAAGCGGAGGTGGTGCCTGTGATCCCGCCGATGTTCTGGTCACCGGACAGCCAGTTCATTGCGTTCTACGCGGACGGCAAGATCAAGAGAGTTGCGCGCGCGGGCGGCTCGCCCGACGTCGTGTGCGACGTGCCGGGTGTGGCGGTCGGGGGATCGTGGAGCCGAGACGGCGTCATCCTGGTTGGCAATGCGAATGGACCGCTGCTGCGCTGCAGCGCAGACGGCAAGACTGCGGCGGCACCGGTCACGGCGATTCGCGGCGAAGCGCGGCACCTGATGCCGTCGTTCCTTCCCGATGGTCGCCATTTCGTCTATCTGCAAGTCTCGCGTCCGGACCCCTCCGGCAACGGACTCTATCTTGGCGATCTCGAAACGCTTCCCGATCAGCAGCCCGTAGACCGCCTGCTCGCGACGGGTTTCGGCGGAGCGTATGTCCCGGCCGCCGACGGCAAAGGCCATCTGTTGTTCGTGCGAGACGGCGCGCTCCTTGCCGTCGCTTTCGATCCCGATCGACAGCTGATCGCCGGAGAGCCGGTGACGCTGGCCACGCCTGTCGGCGCATTTCTCGACACGGCGTTCTTCACGGCTTCGACGAACGCCGTCGTCTATCGCAGCGCGCGATCGAACTTTCAGCTGACGTGGCTCGACCGGCGTGGGACAGTGCTCGGCCGCGTTGCGGAGCCGAGCCCCTTCTCGGGATTCGCGCTCTCGCCCGACGGCCTGCGCGCCGTTGCCGTCCGGGAGAACCAGCTCAATCGTGCCGATCAGGATCTGTGGATGGTCGATCTCGTTCGGAATACGACCACGCGTTTCACGACCGACCCGTCTATCGAGGCCGCGCCGGTCTGGAGTCCGGACGGCAAGGAGGTCTGGTACACGGTGGGCACGGGCCAGGGAGAGATCGTCCGCAAGGCGACGAGCGGTGCCACCGCGTCGGCGGTCGTCTTCAGCTCCGCCTCATCGCCCGAGATCAATCCCTCGACCACGACGCTCTCGATGTCGGCATCGCCCGAAGGCAATATCCTGTTTTTCACCGTCGTCGCGTACGCGCGCACCCGAAACGATCTCTGGATGCTGCGGCAGGGTGCGCGGGAAAAGCCTGTCCCGCTGCTTCAGCAGGATCTCGACCAGAGCGACGGGCATCTGTCGCCCGATGGCCGTTGGCTCGCGTACGTCTCCAACGAATCGGGGTCAGCCGAAGTCCTCGTTCGCTCTATTGCTCTCGGCGCTGGCGCGCCCGTGCTCGGCGAAAGCGTCGTCGTCTCGCGTGGCGGAGGGAAGTCGCCACGATGGCGCGCCGACAGCCGAGAGCTGCTCTACCAGACGCTAGCCGGCACGATCATGTCGGCGTCCGTCGTGTCAGAAAGTATCGGCGCGCCTGTTGAGGTGACGCGCGTCCCGGGAGCACTGTCGGACTGGGGGCTCTCGGCCGATGGCCAGCGATTCCTTGTCGCGCTCCCGACCAAGCAGGCCGCGCCACCGCCGTTCACCGTGCTCGTCAACTGGCAGTCGTCGCTGTCCGGTCCGGTTGCCGGATCGAAGTGATGCAGGGCGGTCCTGCGATAGGAAAGGGACGTAAGGCGGGTCTGGAAAGCAAGACCCGCCCTACGCTGTAGCGTTCAGAAGATGAACTTCACGCTGAACTGTCCCTGGAGTCCAGGGTTGAACAGATCCTCCATCCCGTATCTCGGGTCGTACGAGATCCGCGCCTTCCTGCGTCGCCAGGATCAGCGCGTCGTAGTCGTAGCCCGCCGCCAGGTTCACCTCTGAGAAGTCGATGGCATTCGCCGGGCGCGTCTGGCCGCCGGCCGGGGCGCCCTTGTTCAGGTAGTTGAAGATGTGCGTCGCCGTCTTCTGGTTGAACAGGTTCTGGATGTTCAGCTCGAGCCGCAGCCGCTTGCGATCGGCCAGCGACAGCTCGTGCGAGAGCGAGCAGATCCGTCCGCGTCAGCATCGGCGTGCGGCCCATGTCGCCGCGGCCGTTGACGAGCGGCGCGTACTGATCCTGTCCGACGACCTGCGTGCTGATCGGCGTGCCGCTGCCGCCGTAGAAGAAGGCGCCGATCTGCGTGCCGAAGTCGAACTGGTACGCGCCATACAGCTTCACGACGTGCGGCCGATCGGTGGCCAGACGGCCGAGGACATCGAGATTGCCGTGCGAATCCCACAGGACCTCGTCGATGTCCCAGCCGATGTGCGCGTTGCTGCCCGGACGCGCGATGCTGCCCTCCTGCTGCTGCGCGGTCTTCGACGTGATGCCGGTCGTCGGCGTCTGGATCTCGTCGGAGTTGGCCGTGCCGGAGTAGTTGCCGTACAGCCGGCTGCAGCGTGTAGTTCGCGCTGCCGAACCAGTTCTTCGAGAACCGCCGCTCGAGTGTCACCTCGAGCGCATCGTACTGCCGCTTCGGCTTCGGCGTCGCGAAGTTGGCGGTCGCGCGGGTAGGAGGCTGGCGTGATCGTGTTCTGGCCCTCGCCGGGGTTGCCGATCACGTAGACGCTGTCGCCGTTGACCAGCGCGCCCATGTCCTCGATGGTGCGGCCGAGGTTGTTGTGGATGTAGTGAATGCCGAGCGCCATGTTGCCACCGAGCTGGAAGTCCACGCCGCCGTTGAAGCTGTCCTGGAACATCGGCTTGATGTTGGGGTCGGTGTTGTTGATCGCGGTCGCGCGCAGATCGCGGAAGCCGGTTGCACTGCCCCACAGATCCTGGCCCGGCATGTTGCTCAGGTTCAGGCTGCCGATGTCGAGCGTGTCGAGCGATCGGTAGTAGATGTGCCAGAGGTCGCCGCCGAACGATCCGCGCGCGATCTCGTACCTGGTCCAGTCGTAGTAGCGGCCCCAGCTCGCGAACGCCTTCATGCGCCCGTCGCCGCGCACGTCGTAGGTCGCGCCGAGCCGCGGCGCGAGCTTGTCGGCGAAGCCGAACTCGAAACGCGTACTGCGCGATGTCGGGGCGGAAGGTCGGGATCTTCTCGTTCTCGGTGCGGAGTCCGAGGTTCAGCGTCAGTCGCGAGCCGACCGTCCACGTGTCCTGGACGTACAGGTTCTGGATGTTCGCCTTGACGCTTGCCGCGTGTGGCCAGGTCGTCCACGCGGTAGTAGCCGTAGGTGCCGGTGCCCGTCTGTCCGGTCGCCGTGCTGCGGAACGACTGGCCCCAATACAGATACACATAGCCGCCCGGATACGCCACATCCACGTCGTTCGACCGAACGGCGCACGCCCCAGCCGCCCTTGATCAGGTGGCCGCCCTTGAGCGCGTGGTTGTAGTCGAGCTGGACGAAGCCCTGTTCGGTCGTGTCGAAGTTGCTGATCTGAATGCGCGACGTGTTCGCCGTGCCGACCGGGCCCTGCAGGTTCGCGGGGACGCCGGCCACGCCGAGGGTCGACACCTGATACGTATAGCTCGTCGTCGAGCGGAACGCCGGTGTCCTTGTAGTTGTCGTAGAAGTAGCCGCCGCGCGTGCTCAGGTAGCCGCTGTTGCCGAGCGTCAGATCGACGTTCGCCGCTGACGTTGTTCTGATCGGCCTCGAAGCCGCGCGTGCGATTGGCCTCGTTCGCGGCGCTCGACGTCGTCAGGAAGTTCGTGCCGGTCGAGTCGTAGGCCGGCATGCGTCCGGTCGAACGTGTCGGCGTCATCAGCAGGCTGGCGTTGGCGTGCACGCGGCCGGCGGCGTAGGTGACCTTGCCGAACCCCTGCCACGCCGTCTGCTCCTGATCGATCGAGCCCGGCTCGGTGCCGTTCGAGAACATGGTACTCGTTGGTGCGCCGGACGACGCGCGGCGAGACCGAGCCGAAGAAGAACAGCCGGTTCCGCACGATCGGACCGCCGAGTCGAGCCGCCGAACTCGTTCTGGTTGTTGACCTGCTTGTCGTCCTCGAAGTAGCCGACGGTGTTGAAGTCCACCGGGTCGAGCACCAGCCGCTTGACCGGTCCGGCAGCCGAGCGCGTTGCCGATGTAGTAGTAGTGGGCCTCACCGGTGAAGGTGTTGCCGCCGGACTTGGTCACCGCGCTGATCACGCCGCCGAGCGCGCCGCCGTATTCGGCGTCGATGCCGCCGGTCTTGACCTGCACTTCCTGCAGGTACTCGAACACGGTGTTCTGCCGCGAGCTGCCGTAGATCAAGCTGTTGGTGGCGACGCCGTCCACGGTGAACACGTTCTCGGCGCTGCTCGCGCCGTTCACCTGGAAGCCGCCTTCGACCTCGCCGGAGTTCACGCCGGGCGCGGCCATCGCGATGCTCTGGAAGCTGCGGCCCTTCGGCAGCCGGTCGAACTCCTCGGCGGTCACGTTGTGCGCGAGCGTCACGCTCGATCAGATCCAGCTGCCTGGTCGCCTCGCCGGTGACGCTGACCACTTCGGTCAGCACGCCAGGCCGAGCTCGGCATCGACGACCGATCGTCCGTCCGAGCAGGACGATCGCGTCGTCGACCTGCAACTTTCTGAAAGCGACTGGAGCTCGATCGTGACCGAGTAGCGGCCCGGGTCGAGATCGGGTAACGCGATACGATCCGTCAGACGCCGCTGACCGCGACGCGCTGGCGCCGGTCTCCTTGTTGGTTGCCGTGACGGTCGCGCCGGGCACGGCCGCCTTCGTTGTATCGGTCACGGTGCCCGCGAGGCTGCCGAAGCGTTCCTGCGCTCCCGCCCCTGCAGTCACCAGGAGGAGCCCCACCAGAAACGCGCTGATGCGTCTCGCCATCGTCCCCTTCTCCTTGCTCGGCGTCGCCACGACGCCGGTTGTAAACGGTTCACACCAAACAGCGCTGATAGGAGAGAACCGTGCCGGAGGGACGAGGGACGAGTGGTGCTCAGCGGGGGACGAGGATCACGCGAGCAGTGGGCAACGCATACGCGAACAACGGCGTTCTACAGACAATTGGACGAAATTCAGAAAACTGTATTTGTAAACAGTCGCTTCGCCCCGTCAAGGACGCACGCGGGGCCCACCTGCTCGACGAGATGCGAGTGACGCCTACCGGCTACTGGCTGAAGCGGAGCGAATCGAACGCGCCCACCTCTCCGCCGCTGCCGTTCGACTCCATGACCAGCCGTGCGACGTGTGGTCCGGCGCTCAACTTTATGTTGGGGATCGAGATCGTCGTCCACTCATTGACGCCGGTATCCGGCACGCTGATCGAGCCGATCTGATCGACCCCATCGATCTCGATACGGAACGTCCCACCTCCACGACTCGCCGCCACGCGAACGTCAATGCTGTAGGTGGCGTTCGATGCCGACGTCGAGGCTGTACTCGATCCACTCGCCTGCGACAGCGCGACCCACGAACAAGCCATTGCTCGCGGTGTCGGACGCTTCGATATCGACGTGCTCCAGGACGCGAAGCGGGTTGAGCCATCGCGCGTCGGTGAAGTTGTTCGTCGAATCCAGGTACGATCTGCCGGTGCCGCCATCATCGAAGTGCTCCGCTTCGATTCTGCCGGGTACCTGCCACGCGGGTTCCGTGACGGCCGACCGGTGCCGGACCTGGCCCGCCGAGCGCCCCCACGCCTCCGCGGCGCTCACGCGCGTCCACCACTCGTCGGTACCAACCGACTCGCTGGCTCGGACCACCGCGAGCAGATCGCCGCGAGGATCTGCCGCGTAGATCGGGAGAAGACTGTTGGCGTCCCACCGGTTCGGCTCCCATCCCACGAGCGAGTAGCGCCGGGTTTCCTTCACATAATCCGAGCGCGTCAGCGCGATCGCCGGCGGACTGTCGATATCCGTCGTCGGCTCCCAGAACCCGTCGACGCGGGGCCAGCCTGCTTCCGTCATGAGCATCCGCAGTTCCGTATTCGGGAGCTCCGTCAGCCGTGACTTGGGAGTTCGCGGGATCCCTCCGTCCGCTGCTCCCTTGCCGACGAACAGCACCGTCCTGAGTCTGTCCGTGACGATGTAAGACGCCCAGGGATCGACGCTCATGTTGAACGAGCCCTCGGCCGCGACGCTTCCATCCTCGCGAAGAGATCCTGCCTGCCAGGCCACGATCACCTTGTCGGCGATCGTGTTGTCGAGGAGATAGGCGTCGGCGACAGCCGTGGGCTGGCCTCCCATCACAATCACAAGAGGCCGAGCCGCGCTGGCGGCGCGCGCCTGTTCGACGATGAGCCGGCTGCCCGGTGTTCCGATGGGGACGGTGTCTTCGATGCGCCCCGACGTCGGTCGACGGCTCTGTAGTGAGATCGTTGGACCCGCAGTCGCATCGGGAATGTGTTGGAGGCCGCTTCGACGCGCTTTTTCGATCAGCTCCTGACGCTCGCGAAGCAGCGCTTCTTCAGGCACCGGCGAAAACGGTGGCGGCCGATCCGCCTCGCCGTACGAGGTGGTAGAGATGATTCCTCGAAGGTCGATCGCTCCTGCGCTTTGCAGCGCCATGATGTAGACATCGAGAAACCCGGACTCGATCCCTCCATCCTGATCGAAGATCACCGGATTCCGATGATCGTAGGGAATCGGCTCTGCCTGCGCGAACACATCGTGCGGGCTCACCAAAATCGATAAGGCCGTTAGTGAAGATAGAACCCAGCGAGACTGCACTCTTGTCAGACACACGTCTATTAACATCGTCAAGTCACACTACAGTGATGGATTGGTTTGAGAGAGTGCTCGTGTCTCGAGCAAGACTTGTGCCTCGGTCACGGCGCGGCGACAAAGTCGCACGCCGTTAACCGTCAGCCACTCGATCGTGTAACTTGCGATCGAAGCGTGTGGAATGCGTGCACAGCAGCACAGCCGCTCATGGACGCACGAACAGCTCGGCTCGTCCTCGCGGTGATGCTTCGCGTCTCGTGGTGATGTGCACGGCGATGGTCTCGTCGCCCGCGAGGGCGGCACCGCGCGACGGGTCCACTGATGTGTCGTGCGGGTGGGCGATCCCCATTCTGACGCGCAGGGCCGCTGCGAATTGCCGCCTACGACATCGACAATTTCGGTCAGATCGCCGGCAGCATCAGCCGCAGATCCTCCGACTCGGTGAACCACCGAGCGCATTGGTCCGTCGGGCGGGTCATTGCGTTCCAGACCCGTCTGACAGGGTAGAATCCTCAGTCCGCGCCTGTTGCGCGGCCCACGCTGAGGACCGATGCGCAAGATAGACGTGTTCACCCACATTTCCCCGCCGGGCTATTCCGAAGGGGTTGAAAGACTTGCCGGCAACCTGAAGGACATCGGCAAACGCAGCCGTGGCGTGCCGATGCTCCACGACCTGGACATCCGCTTCCGCGTGATGGACATGTTCCCGGGCTATCAGCAGGTGCTGTCGCTGCCGACGCCGCCGATTGAGCTGTTCGCGCAGCCGAAGGAGGGCATCGAGCTGGCGCGGATCGCCAACGACTCCATGGCCGAGCTCGTGAGGAAGCATCCCGATCGCTTCGTCGGGTTCGCGGCCGCGCTGCCGATGAACGACCCCGAGGCCTCGCTGAAAGAGACGCATCGCGCCGTCAAGGACCTCGGCGCGAAGGGCATCCAGATCCATTCGAACGTGCTCGGCAAGCCGCTCGTCGCGGCCGAGTTTCTGCCGTTGTTCGAAGCGATGGTGGGATACGATTTGCCGATCTGGCTGCACCCGTACCGCGGCGCCGACTTCCCGGACTACCTGACGGAGCAGGCGTCCGAGTACGAGATCTGGTGGACGTTCGGATGGCCGTACGACACCAGCGCGGCGATGGCGCGGATCGTGTTCGCCGGACTGTTCGACAAGTGGCCGACGCTGAAGATCATCGCGCACCACATGGGCGCGATGGTGCCGTACTTCGCCGGCCGCGTCGGACCGGGTTGGGATCAGCTCGGTGCACGCACGTCCGATCGCGATCTGTCGCAGGTGCTGAAGGGGCTCGAAGAAGCGGCCGATCGACTACTTCAAGATGTTCTACGCCGACACGGCGCTCTTCGGCGCGTTCGACGCGACGGTGTGCGGGCTCAATTTCTACGGCGTGCCGAACGTGCTCTTCGCCTCGGATGCGCCGTTCGATCCGGAAAAGGGGCCGATGTACATCCGCGAGACGATCGCCATCGTCGACAAGCTGCCGGTCTCGAATGAGGAGCGCGAGCGGATCTACTGGAAGAATGCCGCGGCGTTGTTGAAGGTGAACTAGTTGTAGTCCTTGGTCCCTGGTCCTTAGTGCTTGGTCCGTTCCTGGTCCCGGGTCCCTGGTCCTCTGAGGACTCGGGGCTTCGCAGACGGCCCGGACGGACCAAGGACAAAGAACCAAGGACCAAGGACCAAGTCCTGGGTAGGAGGACACGGTGATCATCGATTCCCACGGGCACGTCACGGCGCCCGACAGCCTGTACGTCTACAAGGCGCAGATCCTCGCGCACCGCGGCGCGCACGGGCGCGGCGGCAATCTCGCCAACGACGACGACGTCCGCGAGGCGCTGAACTCGCCGGTCTTCGGCGGCAGCTCGCACCTCGATCAGCTGAAAGAGGTCGGCACCGACATGCAGCTCGTCTCGCCGCGGCCGTATCAGATGATGACCAGCGAGTCGCCCAAGCTCGTGCAGTGGTTCGTCGAGGAGACGAACAACATCATCGCCAAGCAGGTGCAGCTCTATCCCGAACACCTTCCGCGGCGTGTGCGGCCTGCCGCTGACGCCGGGCGTCAGCCCGAAGGCCATCGTCCCGTATCTCGAGAAGTGCGTGAAGGAGCAGGGATTCGTCGGCTGTCTGCTCAATCCCGATCCGGGCGAATGCAGCGGCATCGAAACGCCGCCGCTCGGCGACCGCTTCTGGTATCCGCTCTACGAGAAGATGGTCGAGCTCGACATCCCCGGTCACATCCACTCGGCCGGCTGCCGCTCGGAGCGTCTGCCGTACTCGCTGCACTTCATCAACGAAGAGAGCATCGCCGTCGTATCGCTGTTGACGTCGAACGTGTTCAAGGATTTTCCGACGCTGAAGATTCTGGTCTCGCACGGCGGCGGCGCGATTCCGTATCAGTTCGCGCGGTTCGAGGCCAGCTCGCTCCGGCGTCCGGGCGCGATGCGCTTCTCCGAGGCGATGCGGTATCTCTACTACGACACGGTGCTCTACTCGAAGGACGCGCTCGAGCTGCTCTTCAAGACCGTCGGCGTCGACCGCTGCCTGTTCGGCACCGAGCGTCCGGGCGTCGGCACGGTCAAGGATCCGCGGACCGGCCGCTGGCTCGACGAGACCCGCTTCACCATCGAGGCCATCGAGTGGCTGACGGCGGACGACAAGAAGATGATCTTCGAGGACAACGCGAAGAAGGTGTTCAACCTGAAGGTGCCTGTGGAGGCCGCCGTATGAGCCGAAGACTGTCTGCTCGCGATGATCGTGGCCGTGCTCAGCGCGGTGGCGGCGTGGCCCGCAGGCGCAGAACCTGCAGAAGGTCACCATCAACTACCCGACGCGCAGCGGCGCGTCGTGGCCGCTCTACATCGCCAAGGAGGGCGGCTACTACGCGAAGAACGGCCTCGACGTGGACCTGCAGTTCGGCGTCCATCCGGCCGGCGTCGCCATGCTGACCAGCGGCCAGGCGGTCGATGGTCAATCACTCGCTCGAGCAGGGCATGGTGGCCAGCGCGCGCGACGGCTCGTTCGCGCTGATGGGCAGCTCGTCGAACAAGGGCCTGTTCGCGCTGATCGCGCAGAAGGAGTTCTCGAATCCGAAGCAGCTGAAGGGCAAGCGCATCGCCATCGGCCAGATCGGCGACGCGCCGTACAACTACACGGTCGCGCTGCTCGGCACCTACGGTCTCGGCGTGCGTGACGTGCAGTGGATGCCGGTCGGCACCGATGTCAGCGGGCGCGCCGCGGCGCTCCAGACCAACCGCGCCGACGCCACGCTGCTGACCGCGCCGAACTACTTCCGGCTCGAGGAGGCCGGCTACAAGAACCTGGCGAACCTCGCCGAGCACGAGGTCTACGCGGCGACGACCTACATGTTCGCCAAGAGCGCGATTGCGGCCAACCCGAAGCTGCCGGAGCAGATCGTCAAGGCCCACGCCGAGGCCATCAAGCGCTTCTACGACGACAAGGCCTTCGCCGTGAAGACCTACATCGCCTTCGACAAGCAGCCGGAAGCCGACGTCGCGCGCATCTACGACGCCTACGCGAAGGGCAACATCTTCGACCGCGTCCCGTACGTCCTGGACGGCGCCGTGAAGGCGATCGTCGCGCAGCAGGTCGATCCGCGGCTCGTCCGCCGACCTGAAGGCCTACGACTTCCACAAGGTGATCGACAACAGCACCGTCGCGCGCCTGGTCAAGAGGGCTTCTTCCAGTCGCTCTTCGGCCCGGGCATCAAGGCCGAGGAGTCGCGCAAGGCCGCGCAGGCCTACAAGTAGCGCAGGTCAGCAGGCCTCGCAAACAGCGTCGGGCAGCTCAAATCGTGACGCCGGACATCCGACTACGCCCCGGATGCACAAGCTGGAGATCGACCGTCTCACCAAGCGCTACTACGTCGAGCGTGACGGCCGTCAGGTGCTGGCGCTGTCCGACGTGTCGCTCTCGGTCGCCGAGGGCGAGTTCATGGCCATCGTCGGACCGAGCGGCTGCGGCAAGACGACGCTGCTCAACATCGTCGCCGGCCTGCTGCCGCTACGACGACGGCAGGCGTGATCATCGACGGCGCGCGGGTCGACGGCCCCGGCGTCGATCGCGCGGTCGTCTTTCAGCAGGCGAGCCTGCTGCCGTGGCGGACCGTCGCCGGCAACGTCCGCTACGGCATGGAGATGCAGAAGCGGTTCGACCGCGCGACGATGCAGACGCGCGGACCGAGCAGTTCACGCAGCTGGTCGGCCTGCAACGGGTTCGAGCGCCACTATCCGTCGGAGCTGTCCGGCGGCATGCAGCAGCGCGTCAACCTGGCCCGGGCGCTCGCCGCGGATCCGGTCGTGCTGCTGATGGACGAGCCGTTCGCCGCGCTCGACGCGCAGACGCGCGAGTACATGCAGGCGGAGCTGCTGAAGATCTGGAGCGAGGCGCGCAAGACCGTGCTGTTCATCACGCATCAGATCAACGAAGCGGTCTATCTCGCCGATCGTGTCGCGGTGATGAGCGCGCGGCCGGGTCGGGTGAAGGGCGTCTTCGACATTCCGTTCGAGCGTCCGCGCACGCTGCGCCTCAAGCGCGACGCGCGGTTCCTCGAGATCGAAGACGACCATCTGGCAGATGGTCGAGGAAGCGCCGGATCGCATCGGCATGTCCAAGGCGGCCAGCTAGTGAGCGCGACCAGCGAGTCTGGCCGGTCCGAAAGGACCGGCCCTACGCCAGAATGACGGCCCTGCGACCGAGTCGATCGAGAAGCCGCATCGCAGCTTCTACGAGCGGCACGAGGCGGTCATCCTCGGCGGCATCGCGCGTCGTGCTGGCGCTGGCGGCGTGGCAGGCGTTCTGGTCGGCCGGCAAGATCTCGCCGCTGTTCTTCACCGGTCCGTCGCAGGTCGCCGTACCGCTTCGTCGAGGAGTGGACGCAAGGGCCGGCTGAAGCAGGACATGATCTACAGCGGGACCAACTTCGTGATCGGGGTCGGTCTGGCGATCGCCGTCGGGCGTCGTGCTCGGCGTGATCATCGGCTGGTACCGGCCGCTGCGCGATGATCCTCGAGCCGATTCGTGACGGCGCTCTACTCGACGCCGCGCGTCGCACTGATCCCGCTCGTGCTGATCTGGTTCGGCATCGGCATGTGGTCGAAGGTGTTCATCGTGTTCATCAACGCCGTCTTTCCGGTGCTGATCAACACGATCGGCGGCGTGCGCGCGATCGATCGACGATCTGCTGAGGCGGCGCGCGCGTTCTGCGCGTCCGACTGGCAGATCTTCACGACCGTCGTCGATCCCCGGCGCGGTGCCGTTCATCCTGACCGGCGTCCGCCAGGCGGTCGCCCTCGGACTGATCGGCGTGGTGGTCGGCGAGATGTTCGGCGGCAGCGAAGGGATCGGCTACATGGTCAACTACGGCGGCCAGACCTTTCAGACCGACACGGTGTTCCTCGGCGTGATGATCATCGCGCTGTCGGGAATCGTCCTGACGTGGCTGGCCGAGCGGCTGGAGACGGCACTTTTCGCGGTGGAGACCGGAGCGGTGAGCGGTATGCAAATGCAAACTGGAAATGCAAACGGAGTCGGACGCCAGCTGTGTTGGCATGTTGCCTATGGACGTTTTGAATTGCGAGGAGCGGATTAATGGCTGACATCGTCCTGGGGATCGGGTCGTCGCACGGACCGCTGCTGTCCACGCCGCCGGAGCAGTGGGATCTGCGCGCGAAGGCGGACCGCGAGAACAAGAAGCACTGGTTCCGTGGCAAGACCTACGACTACGAGGCGCTGCTGCAGGAGCGCGCGCCCGGCTTCGCGCGACGAAATCGTGGTGGAGAAGCGCCGCGAGCGCTTCGCGCAGTGCCGCGTCGGCGCTCGAAGCGCTCGGACGGAAGTTCAACGAGGTCGCGCCGGACGCCGTCGTCATCGTCGGCAACGATCAGCGCGAGTTCTTCAACGCGGGGCTGACGCCGGCGATCACCGTCTATCGCGGCAAGACGATCAGCAACGTGCAGCACCTCAACGAAGATGCGCCGGGCCTGAACATCGCCGAGCCGGCCAACTCGCCGGAAGAAGGCGCGACCTATCCGGGCGCCACCGATCTCGCCGATCACATCCTGCGATCGCTCGCCGACGAGGACTTCGACCTGGCGCAGTCGGATCAGACGCCGAGCGGCGCCCCGCGCGGCGGCATCCCGCACGCCTACGGGTTCTTCTACCACACGATTCTGCAGGACAAGACGCCGCCGAGCGTGCCGATCATCCTGAACGTGCACTTCCCGCACAACACGCCGAAGGTCGCATCGCTGTCTCGAGCTCGGGCGCGGACTCTATCGCGCCATCAAGAGCTTCGACGGATTCAAGCGCGTCGCGCTGATGGCGTCGGGCGGGCTGACGCACTTCGTGATCGACGAGGACTTCGATCAGCAAGGTCATGGCGGCGATGGCCAGCGGCGACGAGGACGCGCTCGCGAAGCTGCCGGAGAGCTACTTCAAGGTCGGCACCGCGGAGATCAAGAACTGGTATCCGGTGATCTCGGCGATGAACGCCGCCGGTCTCAAGTATCACCAGATCGACTACGTGCCCTGCTATCGCTCCGAAGCGGGAACCGGCAACGCGATGTGCTTCGCGTACTGGCAGTAAGGTCCGGCTAAAGCCGGACACTACGGGAGTCCGGCTGAACCGGACACTACGGAAGTCCGGCTAAGCCGGACACGACGATTGACCTATGGACGATACACTCGCGCGTCTCGGCCGTCTCGACGCCTGCGCGGTGTCAGACGCGCTCGACAAGCTGCAACTCCCGGGCGTGGTTAACGGGATTCCACGCGCTGACGACGGACCGGCGGATCTCCGGACGGGTCGTCACCGTGAAGCTCGAAAAAGACGACGGCCGGCCCGCGGCATCGCGCCATCTGGGGACGACGGCGATCGAGGCGGCGCAGGCCGGCGACGTCATCGTCCTCGAGCAGCGCACCGGGGTCGACGCGGCGTGCTGGGGAGGCAACCTGTCACTGGCGGCGCAGCTGCGTGGTGTCGCCGGCGTGGTGATCGACGGGCCGGCGCGCGACGCCGACGAGGCGCGCGGCTACGGCTTCACCGTGTTCGCGCGCAGCGTGACGTCGCGCACGGCTCGCGGGCGCATCGTCGAAACCGGCACCAACGTGCCGATCGTCGTCGGCGACGTGCAGGTCGCTCCCGGCGACTACGTCGTCGCCGACGGCAGCGCCGTCGTCTTCGTCAAGGCGGCTGATATCGAGCGTGTGCTCGATGCCGCCGAAGTCATCGCCGATCGCGAACGGCAGATGGTGGCCGACCTGAAGAACGGCCTGCCGCCGACGCAGGTGATGGGCAAGACCTACGAGACGATGCTGAAGAAATAACGTCGTTCACACTTCTGGGTTCTCGCTTCTCGGTTCGTGTTCGTGTTCTGAGTTCGGTTCAGAACAGCCGACTGCAAGCCGGCGGTGAACCGTGAACCGTGAACCGTGAACCGTGAACCATGAACGTGAACCGAACCCCGAACGTGAACACGAACTGAGCAGGGAGAACGGAGAAGCGTGAACGACAAGAATCTCGAGCGTGCCGCGCAGCTGGATACGACCTCGATCAGCGACGCGCTGGATCGACTGGGCATCGCCGGGCAGTGTCTCAACATCAAGCCGCTCGACCCGAGCTTCCGCATGACCGGCCGGGCCTTCACGATCCTCTATGGGCCCGCCGGGCAGCCGCCCGGCACGGTCGGCGACTACATCGACGATGTCGAGCCCGGCCGCGTGGTGGTGCTCGACAACGGCGGTCGCGAGAACGCGACGGTGTGGGGCGACATCCTCACGTGCGTCGCGCACCAGCGAGGTGTCGCCGGCACGGTGATCGACGGCGCGTGCCGCGACACGCAGCTCTCGCGCGAGCTTGGCTATCCGATCTTCAGCCGCAGCTACTCGATGCGCACCGGCAAGGACCGCGTGCAGGTCGAGGCGGTGAACAGCCGTCGTGAACATCGGCGACGCGCGCGTGCATCCCGGTGATCTGCTGCGCGGCGATGCGGACGGTGTGCTGGTCATCCCAGGTCTCGCACGAGGATGCCGTGCTGGCGGCCGCCGAGGAGATCGACGCGATCGAGCAGCAGATCCGCGCGGCGATCAACGAGGGCAAGACGCTCGCCGAGGCGCGCCGTCAGCTCGGGTATCACCAGCTGCAGACGCGACGCAAGTAGGGCGCGTCCTTTTCGACGCGCCGCCCGTCATGGCATCCTGCACACGAAGTTCGCGGCCTCGTCGGTGCTGCCCGTACCGGTGTAGCGCGCGACCTCGGGATACGCGCACAGCGGCCGCGTGCGATCGACCTTGCCTGCCGTCGAGTGCGACGCATCGATGCGGCTCGGCGTCTGCTTCTGTTCGACCCACTGCTCGATGACCTTCATGCGATCGAACGTGTTGGGACCTTCGCCGCCGGCGCAGTGGTTCGTGCCGGGCATCATGAACAGCCGCACCGAGTTCGGCGGCCGCGGGGCCGACGGTGGAGACGATGCTCTTGTAGTAGTTGACCGAGTTGAGCGGTGCGACGAGCTGATCGTTCCACCCGTGGTAGAGCAGCAGCTTGCCGCCGCGATCGAAAAACGGCTTCAGGTTCGGGTCGGTGACATTCAGCACGTCCGCGGCGGCTTTGTCCGCGGCGTCGGCCGCCGAGTCGAACTCGATCGTCCGCGGATCCCAGCTCGGGTCGTTGTAGACGACGTACTGAAAGAACTCCACGGCTTCGCCGACCGGCGTCGGACCGGCGAGCCCGCCCCATCCCAGCTCACTCCCGGGCTGCAGTGCCGGGAAGATCTCCTGCCTGGTCCGCGGATTCACGGCTGGTGCGTAGATGCGCTGCGCGGCGATGACCTGCGGCGGCGTGAGGCACGAGGCCGAGTCGCCGCTCTTGCACTCGAGCACCTTGGGATCGAAGCGGCAGGTCGTCGGATCGTCGATGAGGCCGTCCTTCACGCCGTCACGCGCGTCGCACGCGTCGAGCGCGGCCTGATGAATCGCCGGGTACTTCGCCGGCGGAATGTAGCTGGCCGCATCGCGATGGACGGCCTGCGACACCCACAGCTCCCAGGTCAGCTGATGCGTGCGGTAGTTGACCGGTGCGCCGGCGATGATGCCGTCGTAGTCGGCCGGATAGCGTAGCGCTTCCATCAAGCCCTGCCGGCCGCCGGTCGAGCAGCCATTCCAGTACGACAGTCGCGGGCCGTTGCCATAGAAGGCGGCGATGATGGCTTTCGCGGCGACCGTCATCTCGTGCACGGCGCGGTAGCCGTAGTCGATCATCTTTTCGGGGTGACCGGGGACGAACTTCGCGGTATTGCCGACATGGCCCGTGTCGGTCGCGGTCGTCGCGTAGCCGGAGGACAGCGCGGCACCAAGCGCCGCATAGCCGATGGTGCCCGCCCACGCGCCGTTGCCAACCGACTGCAGCTTGCCGTTCCAGTTTGCCGCCGGCATCCAGACCTCGATGCGAATGTCAGAGTCGGTGGTCGGGTGCAGCGATGCGGTCACGCGGCAGAAGGCCGGCAGATTGGCGAGTGCCGGGTTTGGGGCGGCGTTGGGTGCAGCACCGGGCGGTGTGAATGGGCCGGCCGTCTGTGACGACGCGGAAAGAATCCTGGTGTTCGACAGATTCAGTGCCGAAAGGCTTTCGCACGTGGCGGCGTCAGCCGCACGCGGGAACGAGGCAGAAGACCAGCAGGAGGACACTCGCAAGTCGATAGGCCATGACGGAAGACTCTATCGCATGGGCCGCCGGACGGGTGGTGCCCGATGTGGAACTTTCGGGATATGCTATATCGTAATTACGACTATGGCACGCAAGCCGAGCGCCGGGCCGGCCTCCGACCCCGAGTTGTTGATCCTCTCGAGCCTCGCCGACGGCCCGAAGCACGGGTGGGCGATCATGAGCGACATCGAGGTCTTTGCCAGCGTGAAGGTCGGACCTGGCACTCTCTACAACGCGATTACACGCCTGGTCGAGAAGGAGCTGATCGCGCCGCTCGACGGCGACGGTCGGCAGCGCCCGTACAAGCTCACCACCCGCGGCGCCGCTGCGCTCGACGAACAGCTGCAGAACATGCGGCGCATCGCGTCAATCGGGCTCAGGAGGCTGCGACTCGCATGAGGACGAGGCTGGTTTCGTGGCTGCTGCGTCTGTATCCGAGTGCCTGGCGGAAGGAATACGGAGCCGAACTGTCCGACATGCTGCGCGCGCGTCCGCTGACGACGCGTGTCTGCAGCGACGTCGTGCTGAGCGCGATGTGGCAGCGCATGCGCGGGGTTCAGGCCCCAACGTGGGTGGGCATTGGGCTGATGTTTGCGGTCATCGGGGCGATCGCGTCCAACATTGCTGCGTCGCCTCGATACCAGCAGTCAGTGCTTCCGGAACACATTGACCTCGTACAGAAGCCTCTGCGCTCCGAATTCTACGTGCTCGTTCTTTTCGGCCTCGGATTCTGGACCGTTGTCACGAGCACCCGATCCCCCGGTGGAGCGGCGATGCGCGCGTCACTCATCGCGTCGGTTCCAATCGCGCTCACCGGGCTTTTGATGCTGACCGGCGTCCTGAATTACTCGGAAGTCGTGCCCGGTCAGGTTGCGACGACCTTTCACGACCGCGGGATCGTGTACACGTTCTATAAAGGCATTCAGCAGATCCCCGGCCCTGCGCCTCTCCCTCTCTTGCTGTCACCGCTACTCAGACTTCCAGGCGCCTGGTTGTGGGGAACGATCGGGGGCTCGCTCGGGCGCATGTATACGACCTGGCGACGACGGCCGGTCAGCGCGTGAGGTCCGGCTGAAGCCGGACACTACACCGGACACGACGCATCACACCTCCATTGGCGCCCACGCGGCGAAGAGTTCCTGCTCCGATGGTGGGTTGAGGATGTAGCGGACGGCCATGTCCTCGACCATCGGATACTCCGTGCGGCGAAGCCGGTCGGCCGCTGCATTCAGGTCGTATTGAGTCTTCCGCAACTCGATTCCAGGTCCCAAGCAGCAGCCAGTCGGCGCCGGTCGTCGCGAACGGCATACCCACACTGCCGGCGTTGATGACGCGCAGCGGTCCAACCATCCGATCGAACTGCATGTGCGTGTGACCGCAGACGACGACTGAGGCCTCGACGCCGGCGAACACCGGCGCGAGCCGTTCTTCCGGTGTCACGCGCGTGAAGATCTCCGTTTCGTTGCGCGGCGTCGCGTGGCAGAAGAGCACGGTGCCCAGCCCGTCGATCTCCAGCGTCACGGTCAATGGCCACCTCGCCAGCGTGTCTCGATACTCGGCGATCTGACGCGCGGTCCAGCGCATTGTTTCGCGGAACGGCTCTGGCATGGGCGCATCGCCAGACGTGCCCCAGTAGGTTACGTCGCCCGGATTGGTGGCCTGCAGTTGCGCGAGAATCGCGAGGTCGCCGTTGCCGTAGATGAACTGCGTCGGGATCTTCAGATCGAGCAGCCGGGCCATCGTCTCGCGCGGCATCGGTCCAGGCAGCACATCACCGCCAACGACGATGCGATCGACGCCGGCCTTGCCAACCTCCGCAAGGACGGCATCGAGTGCCGGCAGATTTCCGTGAATGTCATAGAGCGCCGCGACTGCGCATCTGCTACTTGCCGACCATCAGCGTCGGCGCCTTGTTGTTCTCCTGGCAGATGAACTCAATCAGCTCGGCATCGAACTTGGTGTCCGTCATCAGGCGATGGTGGATTCTGAGTGCGAACGGACGGGTGTACGCCTTCGGATCGTCGATGGTGATGTCGATCTGCATCGTTCCATAGTTCAGCCGCTGCCATCGTTCGGTCATCTTCGCGGCATCGGTCAGCGGACTGCCCTGGATGTCGAGCCAGCCGCCATCGCGGAAGCCATTGGTCTCGACGACCAGCGTGTCGCCGTCCCATCGTCCGATTGAATAGCCATACCACCACGGCTGCGGATCGCCGGTCGGCAGTGACCGGCCGTCAGTGAGGATCTGCCGCACGCCGCCGTTGCCCTCATACAGAATCGCGAGGACGTCCGTCGTCTGGATCACCTTCCGCGGCTGCGGGTGCATGTGAAACTGGATCAGACCCATCGGCAGGCAATGCGCGTCAGGGTTCTCCTTGCTGTTCTGCTCGTGGCGATCTGCCTTGAGCTTGGCTGCCCACGGCTGAAGTGGCAGGTCGCCTTTGAAGTTGGCGAAGACGTCGCCGAACGTCGCCGCCGGCGGCTCCCCGGGCGGTGAGACGGGCAGCGCCTGCACCCGGCCCTCGACAAACCACGCGTTCTGCCAGACGCCGGTGAAATCAGGCTTGCCGTCAGCCGTCCTCGGCGCGGGCGCCTGCAAATTGACCCTGCCGTCCGGCATTCGCGGCGCGTTGCGATCGGGATGTGCCGGCCACTGCGCATGAGGCTGTGCCGGCACGCACGCACACAGGGCGACCACGACCATCCAAACGCGACAAGTTTGCATGGCGGCATCGTAACTCCATCGTCAAGCGAGGACCTTCATGGCGCGTCCAAAAGGACGCGCCCTGCATGCAGGCTCTGCAGACGTGGGGTATCGTTGAAAAATGACCGCCGATCCGCACAAGCCGCTGCGCGACGATGTGCGGCTGCTCGGCGAGCTGCTCGGCGACACGGTCAGAGCGCATCGCCGGCGAAGACGTGTTTCAGACCGTCGAACGCGTGCGCGCGCTGGCCAAGAGCGGACGGGCCGGCAACGACCGTCGTTCAGCGAGCTGGCCGACGTGCTCGCGGACATGTCGCTCGACGAGGCGCTGCCGATCGCGCGCGCCTTCGCGCACTTCCTGCATCTCGCCAACATCGCCGAGCAGCATCACCGCGTGCGCCGGCGCCGCGCGTATCAGCGCGATCCCGAGGCGCCGCCGCAGCGCGGATCGTGCGAGGACAGCTTCGCGCGTCTGCTCGCCGGCGGTAGTCTCGCCGGATCGTCTGCACGAAGCGGTCTGCGCGCTGCAGATCGAGCTGGTGCTGACGGCGCACCCGACCGAGGTCGCGCGCCGCCGCATCGTGCAGAAGCACAATCGCATTGCCCGGCGCTCGCGACGCGCGATCGGCCCGACCTGACGATCGTCGAACGCGAGGAGCTGCTCGCCGCGCTCCGCCGTGAAATCGAGGGGGCCTGGGCGACGAGCGAAGTACGCGAGCAGCGTCCCTCGCCGATCGACGAAGTGCGCAGCGGCCTCATCGTGTTCGAGCAGAGCCTGTGGGATGCGCTGCCGCGACGTTTGCGCGGCGCTCGACCGGGCGCTGCGCATGAGCACCGGACGCGGACTGCCGATCGATGCCGCGCCGCTGCGCTTCGGCTCCTGGATCGGCGGCGACCGCGACGGCAACCCGCACGTCACGCCGGACGTGACGCGCCGCGCCTGCTGGCTGTCGCGGTGGGTGGCCGCCGATCTGTATCTCGATGAGATCGACGCCCTGCGCGACGAGCTGTCGCTCGAGACGGCCAGCCCGGAGCTGCTGCGCTCGAGTCGGGGAAGTGCGCGAGCCGTACCGCGAGCTGCTGCGGGCCGTGCGGCACGCGCATGCGGGCGACGCGCGACTGGATCGAGAGACGTGCTGCAGGGGGACGAGGCGCTGCTCGCCGCCGCACGGACGTCTATGTCGATGCCGGCGATCTGGCGGCGGACCTCGCGTCTGTGTCATCGCTCGCTCGAGGAGACCGGGCATGGGCTTGATCGCCGGCGGCCGGTTGACCGACCTGCTGCGCCGTGTCTCGGTGTTCGGCGTCACGCTGGCGCCGCTCGACATCCGCCAGGACGCGGCGCGGCACACCGACGCGCTTGTCGGCGATCACGTCGGCGCTGGGGCTCGGGTCCTACGCCGAATGGGACGAGCCGACGCGGCTCGAGTTCCTCGTCCGCGAGCTGGACAGCCGGCGGCCGCTCATTCCCGCCGGACCTCGAGACGACCCGAGGTGCGCGACGTGCTCGACACGTTCCGGATGATCGCGAGCATGCCGCCGGGTCGCTCGGCGCCTACGTGATCACGATGACGCGTGCGGCGTCGGACGTGCTGGCCGTCGAGCTGCTGCAGAAGGAGGCTGCGCGTCGCCGCGCCGCTGCGCATGGTGCCGCTGTTCGAAACCTCGCGCGATCTGCAGAGCGGCGGCGCGGTCCTCGACACGCTGCTCGATCTGCCGTGGTACCGCGAGCGCATTCGGGGCCGGCAGGAAGTGATGCTCGGCTACTCGGACTCGGCCAAGGACGTCGGCCGCCTCACCGCCGGCTGGGAGCTCTACAAGGCGCAAGAGGCGATCGTCGCGGCTGTGCGCGCCGCGACGTGCGCGTGACGCTGTTTCACGGCCGCGGCGGCAGCGTCGGCCGCGGCGGCGGGCCGACGCATCTGGCGCTCCAGTCGCAGCCGCCGGGCTCGATCGACGGCACGCTCCGCGTCACCGAGCAGGGCGAGATGCTGCAGGCGCTCTTCGGGTTTCCCGACATCGCCGTGCGGACGATGGAGGTGTACACGACCGGCACGCTCGAAGCGTGGCTGCAGCCCGGTCGCGCGCCGCTCGAACGGAGTGGCGCGACTGCATGGACCGGCTGGCGGCGGATGCGCGCGCGGCCTACCGGCGCGTCGTCTACGACGACCCGCGGTTCCTCGACTACTTCCACGCGTCCACGCCGGAGGCGGAGATCGACGAGCTGAACATCGGCAGCCGCCCGGCGCGGCGCGGCGGCGCATGGCGGCGTGCACGGGCTGCGGGCGATCCCGTGGCAGTTCGCGTGGACGCAGACGCGGCTGATGCTCGGCGCCTGGCTGGGCGTCGAGGACGCGCTCGATCGCGCCGTCGAGCGCGGCGAACGCGATCGGCTGAAGGCGATGTACCGCGACTGGCCGCACTTCCAGTCGGCGATCGGGTTGATCGAGATGGTGCTCGCCAAGGCCGACGGCCGGATCGCCGCCGAATACGATCGGCAGCTGGTGCCGCCGCCGCTGCAGCCGCTTGGCGTCGAGCTGCGCGCCCGGCTGGCGCGCGCGATCGGCGGCGTGCTCGACGTGACCGGCCACGGCGAGCTGCTCGAGTCGACCCCGGTGATCCGCCGCTCGATCGACGTGCGGAATCCGTACGTCGACCCGCTGAACCTGGTGCAGGTGGAGCTGCTGCGCCGGCTGCGGCGTCAGCCGACGCGCGCGCGCAGAGGGCGCTCATGGTCACCGTCAACGGCATCGCCGCCGGCATGCGGAACACCGGCTAACGAGTGGCCTAGCCGGCGTCCGCGCCGTCACTCTTGGCGATCCGCAGGACGCCCTTGGCGTCGAATCGGGCGATGCCGGCCGCTACACCCGTTTCCACCGCGTGGCGCCACTCGGCGGCGAATCGCGTGCGCACCTGCTCGGGCGCCCGGAGAATCGCGTGGGCACGTCCGCGCGCGTAGGCGGCGATCCGCGTCTCACGCTCATCAGCGCTGATCGGCGACAGCTCGCGAACCCCGGTGTACGTCGCGATGCAGAGCAGGAAGCCGTTCCGTCGCTTGATGAACGTCACATCGAACCCGTTGGCCTTGAGCAGTCGCATGAGCGAGGTGCGATCGAAGGTCTGCAGGTGCACCGGGTTCAGCGAGTTGACGATCGATTTGCCCGAGTCGAAGACGAACGCTTCATCGAGCTCGTTGTACAGATAGAGGTGTCCGCCTGGCCGCAGGTGCGCGCGAAGCTCGCTGAAGAACCGATCGAGCCGCACGATGTGCGTCAGCATGTGGTTGGCCACGATCAGATCGAATCGACCCTCGAACGGGATCGTGAACTGGTCGTAGTCGATCAGATCCGAGCACTCGATGCCGTACAACTCCTCGACGATCAGGCGCTGGCTCTCGAAGATGGGCATGACGGCCACACTCGCCCCGTACAAACGACGGAGTCCGTGTGCGATCGTGCCGGCGCGCGACCGGATCTCGAGCGCTCGTACGCCGTTCAGATCGAGCAGGCTGCCCAGGAGCTCGACATGTGAGGCATTCTCGAGACGATCCTTGAAGACTTGGGAGAGGTGCTCGCGGCGTTCGTGATCGGACACGAAGATGCCGCCGGCAATCAGCCGCCGGTAGCGCGCCCGGTCCTCGTCGGACAGCGGGAACGGGTTGAGCATGCCACTGGCCGCGGCGGCTTCGGGATCGCGGCCGATCGTGGTGGGGAAGTCGTCCATCAGCGCCCGGTGTCGTTCGCCGATTGGCCGCCGGGTCGCGTAGACGATGCCGCACCCGTGACAGACCGCGTAGTTCGCGATCGTCGAATCGTCGCTGGGCGCCTCATCCGCGAGTATCGACTTGTTCCATTCGCACACGATGGTGCGATCGGCCGTGCCGCAACCCTGGCAGTGCGACAACTCGAGCCACTCGCCGTCCGCCGGAGGGGGCGGCACCGCGCTCGCCCGCAACTCGACCGTAAAGGGAATGCGGGCCGAATACGTCTGTGGCTCGTCCGTTCGGCCTTCGATGAGACTCGCGAGGCGCCCCAACTGCAAGTGGTACTGCAGAAGACGATCACGAACCTCGTCCTGGAGCTGACGAGTCTCGTGCTCGATCTGCCGGTACTGACTGGACTGGCGAGCCCTGACGGTATCGAGACGATGCGCCTGACTTTTCAGCGCGCCCCTGAGATTGCCGAACTCCGCGTGGCACTGCCGCGACAGACTCTCCAACTGCGCCGGCACATTGAGCAGTGCGCGCAGCCGCTCGATGAGGCGCCGTATTCTTGATACACGCATCCTGACGCAGTCGAGCGGCAAGTTTGACGCCAACCGCCGTTCCGTCATTCATCACGTGTATGTCGATCTCGTGCGGCGTCGATCGACAATACTGAGGAGCCCTCCGCGGCATCTCGTGTATTCAAACGCGACGGCACGTGGATGTGTGGGGCGCCAGGAAGGATTTGCAATGAGCGGAGTGCGGCTGCTGGTGGGCACGCGCAAGGGCGCGTTCGTGCTGACGTCAGACGGGAAGCGCAGCAAGTGGGACGTGAGCGGACCGTTTTTCGGAGGCTGGGAGATCTATCACCTCAAGGGATCGCCTGCGGACCCGAACCGAATTTACGCATCGCAGAGCAGCGGCTGGTTCGGCCAACTCATTCAGCGCTCGAATGATGGCGGCAAGACCTGGGAGCCGGTCGGCAACAAGTTCGTCTATGACGGCGTTCCCGGCACGCATCAGTGGTACGACGGCACGCCGCATCCGTGGGAGTTCAAGCGAGTCTGGCATCTCGAGCCGTCGCTGACGGATCCGGATACGGTCTATGCCGGCGTCGAGGACGCCGCGTTGTTCCGTACGACCGACGGCGGGCAGAACTGGCACGAGCTGCCGGGACTGCGCGGTCATGGCTCCGGTCCGCACTGGTCGCCCGGCGCCGGCGGCCTCGGCCTGCACACCATCGTGCTCGATCCGACCAACGAACAGCGTATGTTCATAGCCATCTCAGCCGCCGGAGCATTCCGCACCGACGACGGCGGTACGACGTGGCGGCCGATCAATAAGGGCCTGCGCTCCGAGCAGATTCCCGATCCCACGGCGGAAGTTGGTCACTGCGTGCATCGCATCGCGATGCATCCGTCGCAGCCCAAGGTGCTGTACATGCAGAAGCACTGGGACATCATGCGTACCGACGATGCCGGGCGATTCTTGGCGTGAGGTCAGCGGCAACCTGCCGACCGACTTCGGCTTCGTTATCGACGTGCATGCACACGAGCCGCAGACGATCTACGTGGTGCCGATCACAAGCGACTCGGAACACTACCCGATGGGCGGCCAGCTGCGTGTGTTCCGCAGCCGGTCGGGCGGCGACGAATGGGAGCCGTTGACCAAAGGCCTGCCGCAGAAGGACTGCTACGTGAACGTGCTGCGCGATGCGATGGCCGTCGATCGTCTCGACTCATGCGGCATCTACTTCGGAACGACTGGTGGACAGGTCTACGGGTCGTCGGACGCTGGAGACACGTGGGCACCGATCGTGCGCGATCTCCCGGCAGTTCTCTCGGTGGAGGTGCAGACGCTGTCATGATCCGGGTCGTCCTGCCGATGCACCTGCGCACGCTCGCGCGCGTCGAGGACGAGGTGACGCTCGAGGTCGACGGTCCGATCACGCAGCGGGCGATCCTCGACGCGCTCGAGAGCGCGTTATCCGGTCCTCTGCGGCACGATTCGCGACCACGTCACGCATCAACGGCGCCCATTCCTGCGCTTCTTCGCGTGCGAAGAAGACTGGTCGCACGAGCCGCCTGACACACCGCTGCCGAGCAAGGTCGCCAGTGGGGCCGAGCCATTCCTCGTCGTCGGCGCCATGGCTGGCGGGTAGCGGAAAAGCGCATCGACCGCCGCAACCGGTGGCCGTACATGATGACGCCCGACGTACCAGGGGGCCCTGGCAGTCGGGCGTGCTTGCGTGTCTTCCACGCATTCTGGCAGGAGCCAGAACTAAGAATGTGGGTCTTGCTTTCTATTGCGCAGCGGATCGAGAGGAACTTCCGGATCGCTCCTTATCGCCGTTGCGCGCCACTAGCCCGGTGGTATCTCCATAACGAACCTCCGCGTCGGAGTGGCGTGGACAAGAGTACGAATACCGCCGCACGCGCCGCGTGTCAAGGTCAGCGGACAAGGCGCGATCGTTCCGCAAGAGATGCGGGCAACTAACTGACCCCTCCGAACAAGTCTTGCGACACACACGCGCGGTCGCCCACCATACGCTAGAGGTTCTCGGACGAAGGTCCTACTAGTCGATCCAATTAGTCTGCTGCCAGCCGGACTCATTGATGCTGAAGTTGTTGGATCGCGCGAATGGCGCGGCGTTGGCTCAGACGAGCTGCTTGAGGCATGTGTATTGCGTCCATCCGCCGGGGGGATATGGCCGCTTCGTTTCGGGTTGTTCTCTGTGTGTCGTCTGGGCGATCGCGGCGGGCATCGCGTAGGCGGGTCCAATCCTGCTCCTGCAGGATCGATATCAGGCCACGAGAACCGGCGCGGCGGCATTGGCGGCGCAGGGCAGGCGGAAAACCGAATAGCTCCATCGCGTTCGTCGTGCGTGCGCTCTGTGCCACAATGTCAGCCGCATGAGCGCACTCAAGATCAAAGTGATCGTTGGAAGCACGCGGCCGAATCGTTTCAGCGAGAAGCCCGCGCAGTGGATGTTCGATCTTGCCAGCAAGCGGACGGATCTTGACGTCGAGCTCCTTGACCTCCGCGACTATCCGCTGCCGTTTTTCGAAGAAGCGATGCCGCCGGGGCTCGCGAAAGACGGCTATACGAATCCTGCCGTGGTGAAGTGGCGCGACAAGGTTCGCGAAGCCGACGGGTTCATCATCGTCTCGCCCGAGTACAACCACGGCTATCCGGCGGTGCTGAAAAATGCGCTCGACTACGTCTATTACGCGTGGGCGAGAAAGGCGGTCGCATTCGTCAGCTGGGGCGGCGTCGGCGGTGCGCGAGGTGTGGAGCAGCTCCGCGCCGTGGCCGTGGAGTTGGACATGGTGCCGATCCGCTACGCGGTGCACATCCCCAATCCGTGGTTCATTCAGGACATGAGCGGGATCGACACCGAGGGCAATCAGCAGGCCGCGAAGGCACTCCTCGACAATCTCACCTGGTGGACCGGCGCGCTCAAGGCGGCGCGAAAATAGCGAGCTCGCATGAACTGGCGCATAGGGTTCGCGGCGGTCGCCGTCGTCGCGGTCCTCGGTGTCGTGTTGTCGCGCGGTGTGTCGCGCACCGGCGTCAACGTCGGATTCTGGTACGAAGAGTTTCCCTACACGTTTAGCGAACCGGTGACCGCCGCACTCGGCGGGCCGCTGACCGTCCCCGAGGTCGAGGCGATCAAACGGACCTCTCGAGAGGAGCTGACCCGCGCCTTCTCAGGGCTGAGAGTCACCGTCACCGAGCGCAGGGAAGCGCCATGGACGGTCAGGGTGCAGCTGGCCCTCGAACGGCGCAAAGGGCAGAAACTCCCGAACGCCGGCGAGACGTTCGCCATGGGGCCGCTCGGTGCGCGCAGTCTCGTGGACTTCACCGAAGTCCTCATGGCCGCGATCGCACACGCACCCGCCGGCACGACGCGCCAGCAACTCGTCGCCGGGATCGGTCGCGGCGTCGGCCGGGTTGCCGTCCACGAGCTCGCCCACGGCATTCTCGGTGCCGGAGCGATGGACAACCAGACCGACGACCACAGCTACGAGTACTTCACGCACAATCGGCCGTCGCAGTATTTCGGCGAGCTGCACTGGACACGCGCGTGGCCGGTGCTCGTCGAACGCGTGGGCACCTAGCGCTCACTTCGCGCGCACGAAAGTGAGCGGCGCCGTCACCTGCCCCTGCGTAAACGTGCCGGCCAATTCGCCCGCGGCAGTCAACGTACCCGCATAGAAGTCGCCGCCGATGGCCGGAGTATTGAGCGTGAGGCCGTTCGCCTTCTGCGTCAGGCCGAGCGAAAACTCGATGCCGCCCTGATCGACGCTGACGATCGAGCCCAGGGCGGTTCCGTCCGTCTCGTTCGACAACTGGAGCACGAGACGGAGGTTCTTGCCGGGCAGCGCCAGCGTGCCGTGCCACACGCCCTCGAGAGCTTTGTCGATTGGCGCGTTCTTCGGCGCGGCGGCCAGCTGCGTGTCACCGGTGAGGCGCAGGTTGAACGGCGCGGTTCCAATCGCGGCGGTCACGTCGCCGGAGATCGTCTTGCCATCCGCGTAGAAGATCCCCTGGAACTTCACGCCGCCGTCCACGGTCAGCTCAAAGGCGATCGCGCGACCGTCGAGCGTGACGTTGGCCAGGGGCAGGCCTTTCAGATTCTCCTCGGCCCGGCTGTAGGTCGCGACCAGTTTGCCCTGAGCGTTCCTCGCCAGATCGATCTGGAACGGAATCTCACCACCAGGAATGGCGATCGCCCCTTCCCAATGGCCAGACGGGTCAATGGACTGAGCACCCGCCACGCTTGGAGCGGCGAGCAGAGACACGACGAGCAGAGATGGCAGTGCGACGCGCATGATTGTCTCCTTTTCAGGCCGCCTGAAGGCGGCTCCTACGGTTTCATGGGTGTGCGATCAGAAGTCCCGACGTGCGAGGTCGACAGCTGCCGTGCGAAGCAGCGCGGCGCTGATGCCGGCGCTCACCAGCAGCCCGATCCACGGCAGGCCCGCCTGCCGGTAGTAGGCCTCACCATTCATGACGTGAAAGATGCCGTACGGCGCGATCGCCGGAACGTACTCAAGCATTCCAAGGAACGCAGCGACGATGCAGGCGATGAGGACGGGCCGCCACGTGTCGGTGTAGTCGTTCGACAGCAGCGCAGCGAGGCTGAAGAACACCGATCCGACGATGAACATGCAGGTGCCGTGAATGATCACGTCAGATACGCTGTAGCTCTGACCGATGGCCGGCGCCAGGAGTGGCAGCACGAGCGATGGCACGATCGCGATCGCCAGGAGCTCGCCCAGTCCGATCGCGGCGCGCGTGCCAATCAGCCGGTTGCGCGAGACGGGAAGTGACAAGGTGAAGAGGGACGCGCCTCCCGATTTCGCGAGCAGTCCACCCGCGCCGAGCAGCGCGCCAAAGATCACCACGAGATAGGTCAGGTTCTGCCGGTACCACTGCCACCAGACGAACCCGCGAAAGGTCTGCTGCGCGGCGAGGCTTTCCTTGATCGCCGCTCCGAACGGTCCGCTCGTGTCGAGTGCCGACGGGTCCATGTTGCGGACCAGCGGCAGCAGTCGCTCGGTGGCGCGGAAGTCGTAGATCACGCCAAAGCCGATAATCATGCTGAGAGCGAGACCGCCAAGGAATCGTCCACGGGTTTCGAGCCAGGCCTTGTGCCAGAGCATGTCAGTCCTCCACCGCAACGGATTCGAGAAAGATTTCCTTCAACGTCACCGGCAGCACGTCGGCCGAGACTGGCGCAAAGCGCATCGCTTCTTCGATGAGCGCGTCGCTGCCGGCGCTGGACAGGGCCGTGAGGACGCGCCCCTGTCTGCGGACGCGCACGATGCCAGGCGTATGAAAGGTGATGTCGGGGGCCTCGCCATTGAAGACCAGCTGCACGCGGCGATACTGCGCGCGCAGATCTTCGAGTGCGCCGGTGACCACGGTCCGTCCGGCGTCGATGATGGCAACGTGATCGGCAACCTGATCGACGTCGGCCAGTTGATGCGACGAGAAGAACACGGTCAGGTTCTCTGTCGAGACGTGCGTGACGATCGCCTGCAGGACTTCTTCGCTGGCGGCCGGATCGAGACCCGACGTCGGCTCGTCGAGCACCAGCAGCTCCACGCCGCGGCACAGCGCCAGAAGCAGCGCCAGTTTGCTGCGCATGCCCAGCGAGAGCGCCTTCGTCTTCTGGTGCAACGGCAGTTCGAACGACTGCAGGTAGCGCTTCTCGAGATCGCGCCGCCATCCGGGATAGAACGCGGCAGTGAAGCGGATGGTCTCCTCCACGGTCATGTAGTCGTAGAGCGCCTTGTTCTCGTCCACGAAGCCGGTGCGCTGCCGAATGGTCGACGCTCGCCGACGGCACCTCCACGGGAAGGTTCAGCACGCGCGCCTGGCCGGCGGTGGGGCGGGCCATGCCGAGTAGCAGCTTGATCGTCGTCGTCTTGCCGGCACCGTTGCGGCCGAGGAATCCGAAGATGGAGCCTTGCGGCACGCGGAGGTTCAATCCGCGCAGCGCATCGGTGGCGTCGTAGCGCTTCCGCAGATCCACGGTTTCGATCGCCAATGCCTCAGACACCCCGTCCTCCTGATTTGGTCAGCCCGGCGAGCTCCGCTTCGAACAAGCGCCGGATCTCCTCGTCGGTCAGTCCGCGGTCGCGCAGCCGTTCGACTGCGGCGACGACGATCGGCTGCGCCGTCCGCAGGCTGTCGGCGGCCTTCTTGCTTTTGGCCGACTGGCCCGAGACGAACGCCCCGGCGCCATGACGCAACTCGATGACGCCTTCGTGCTCGAGCTCGCGATAGGCCTTGGCGACCGTGTTCGGGTTGATCACCAGCTCCTCCGCCAGCGGCCGGATGCCCGGCAGCTGTTCGCCCGGCCGCAGCGCTCCGGTTTCGATGGCGTGCTTCACCTGCTCCATCAGCTGGAGGTAGATCGGCACGCCGAGCGAGGGATTCGGCCGGAAAATCATGGCTGCACTACCGTCAACTGTGCTACTGAACTAGTACAGTAAGACTGTGCGCGAACCGGCCGAGCCGTGTCAAGAGGAAAGATCGTGCAGCGTGCCTCGTCGCTATAATCCGGCCATGCAGCCCGCTTTGCTCGGCGTCGCCCTCGCGATGCTGCTTTCGGCCGCGATGCCGGCGGATGCGCAGTGGTTGACGACGAAGACGCCAGGTATCCCACGCACCAAGGACGGCAAGCCGAATCTCACGGCGCCGGCGCCAAGGACGCCTGAAGGCAAGCCCGATCTCTCGGGGATATGGCGAAACGACGCTCTGGGCTATCAGCTCGATGTGACGACGGACTTGAAGCCGGCTGAGATTCTGCCGTGGGCTGCAGCACTGGCGAGAGAGCGCACCGCGCGCTTCAGCACCGATCACCCGTTGTATCGCTGCATGCCGGAAATCGGGCCGAACTACAACCTGGGTACCTTCAAGTTCATCCACCACGGCGGCACGCTGGCGATGCTTCCCGAGGGCGGACCGTATCGGCAGATCCTGATCGACGGCCGCGCGCTGCCCGAGGATCCGCAGCCGACGTGGATGGGCTATTCGGTGGGGCGCTGGGAAGGCGATTCGATGGTCGTCGAGAGCGCCGGTTTCAACGATCGCACGTGGCTCGACTACTCCGGACATCCGCACACCGAAGGGCTGCGCGTCACCGAGCGGTACACACGCAAGGACTTCGGTCACATGGAGATTCGGATCACGTATAACGATCCGAAGGCCTACACGCGTCCGTGGACGATCACGCTGCAGGCTCAGCTCATGGCCGACACCGAGCTGCTTGAGAACGTCTGCAACGAGAACGACAAGTCGTCACGGCAGCACTTCACGATCACCGATGACGACAAGCGGAAGGCGCAGGCGGAGTTCGTGATCCCGGCCGACGTCCTCGCCAGCTACGCCGGTCCGTACGACATGAAGATGGAAGGGAAGTCGATTCCGTCTTCGGTGGCGTTCGAGAACGGCCGTTTATACGTCGTCCCTCCGGGTGGCGGCAAGCTGCCGCTGGTCGCGGAATCGGAGACGACCTTCTCGGCCTCAGGGGCTCCGGTGATCTTCCGCAAGGATGCGAGCGGGGCGATTACAGGTTTCGTCGTCCACACCGTGGAAGGCGATCAGGAGTTTATCCGGGCGCCGCGGCCTTGATCGACTCGAGGCCGTGGCCGTGCGGCCCGGTCTCGCGGACGCGCAGCGCGTAGGCGAACACGAATCCAAACAGGCTCAGGAAGAGGAACAGCCACAGCATCGGCGTGTAGCCGGAGGGGTTTGTCTCGCTGGCCTTGTAGTAGTCGTTCAACACGCCGGCGACGAGATTGATCACCGTCAACCCGATCGCCTGCACCATCGTCATCAGCCCGTACGCGGTGCCCAGCCGCTGGGGCTCGACCAGGTACGCCACTGCCGGCCAGATCACTGCCGGCACGAGCGAGAACGCGATCCCGATCATCACCGTCGTGATCCACAGATTGGCGTCGGTGTAGGCGAGGATCGGGAACACCGCCGCGAGCAGAAAACATCCGAAGGCCATGAACGCAGCACGGTGTCCGACGCGATCCGCCATCAGGCCGAAGATCGGCGTGGCAACGATCGCGGCGAGAAACACGTAGCCGTTCAGGTCGCCGGCCTCCTGCAGCGACACGCTGTGCGCGTGCTGGAAATACTTGATCGCAAACGTGCTGCGAAACGGAAAGATCACCGAGTAGAAGGTGACGCAGAGGCCGATGATGTACCAGAACGATCGATCGAAGCGCCAGAGGTCGCTCCACACGAAGCGATCCGAGGGCGACGGCTCCGGGACGTCGAAGTCGCGTGCCACACGGCGGTCCATCCAGTAATACACGACGCACGCCACGACCGCGATGAGTGAGAAGCCGAAGGCGAGGACGAGCGGCGGCTGCCAGCCCTGGTCATACAACGGCTGGAACCAGCTGGTCGACTTGTCCGCGGCGAAGGACCCGGCGCGCGCGATGCTCAGGTTGACGCCGAACGCAAATCCCAGCTGCCGTCCGACGAACCACTGGCCAATGGCGACGGTGATCGCCACGATCATCGACTCAGCGCCGAGGCCGAAGATCAACCGTCCTGCCGCCATGACAGGGAACGACGGCGAGCTGGCGGTGATCAGTGCGCCGATGCTGCAGATGATCGCGAAGAACAGCGTGGACAGGCGCGTCCCGAACCGATCGACGATGACGCCGCCGATCAGGACGACGACGATGTTCGGCAGGCTGTAGATGGCGTTGAGCGTGCCGATCTGCGTGTCGGAGAATCCGAGGAGCCTCTGCAGCGAGTCGGCGACCGGCGCGATCGAATCGTAGACGTAGTAGTTGCCGAACATCGCCACGCTGATCGCGACGAGGACGCTCCACCGCCAGAGCGCGGGCGGTGGATTCTTCACCGTGAGGGCCGGGTTCATCGTCATCTGGCGGTCAGTCTACCGCACGAGGCGATCCCAGCGGGCGCGGCCGTCAGACCGGTGGCGACGCGCGGAGCGACGTGCCGTGCGGGCAGTCGCGACACGAGGGCGATCGTCAGACCAATCGCCAGCGACGACAGCAGCTCGAGCCCGAGCTGTTTGACGATGAGACTGTCGGGCCACGGCTGCTCGGCGTACCAAATCAGCCAGAGCGGAGCCTGTCCAATCAGCCACGCGAGCAGACCCGAGCTTGAGCCCTCGTGCGGCGTGCGAGCCCTCGAGCGACAGCCGTCCGTAGATCCACACCAGCCCGGAAATGAAACAGAGGTGGGCCACCGGCAGCAGGAGGGACTGCCATCCCGGTCCGCCCTGAAAATCACGCAGCAGCGTTCCGCGGTACGGCGCATAGTCCGCAGCGAGCATGAAGCCGTGAATCGCGATGGCGAACACGTTCGAGAGGAGAAACGCGGCGAACACGGTCGCCGCGGCGCGTGCGTAGCTCATGACGTCTCCTGATCGTTGACCCAGGACCGGGCGCGCTCCTGGAGCTTCCTGGGCGAGAGGTCCTCGATGCGGCTGGCGATCGACCAGCGATGACCAAACGGGTCGAGCAGGATGCCGTATCGATCGCCCCAGAACTGATCGGCCACCGGCATGACGACGCGGGCTCCGGCCTGGATGGCTCGATTGAACAGCGCGTCCACGTCACGCACGTAGAGGTGCATCGTCACGGTGGTGCCGCCGAGCGTCGAGGGAGAGACCATCGAGTCGGGGAATTCGTCGACGACGAAGAAGCGCGAGTCGCCGAGCAGCAGCTCCGCATGCATGATCGAGGTGCCGTCAGGTGCCGTGTTGCGCAGCAGTTCGTGGGCGCCGAGCGCCGTGGTGTACCAGTCGATCGCCGCCGCCACGCCTTTGACCGACGATCTGCGGCGTGATGGTGTGAAAGTCCTCCGGGTACGGGTGTGATGGTCATCCGGCGTGCCCTTTGACTGGACGGGTGGACAGCAGATTGCGATGGCGGGCGGCGTCGACCAGATCGGCCAGCCGCTGCGCCTCGCGTTGGGCCACGGCCAGGCCTTTGGGCGTGAGCCGGTAGTAGCGGCGGCGATCCTCGTCGGCCTCGTCGTGGAGCGAGATGGCCAGCTCCTCGATCAACCCGTCGACCAGCATGCGTTGAATCGAGCGATACAGCGTGCCCGGACCCAGGCGTGTGTCGCCGTTGGTGAAGCGCTCGACGTCCTGCATGATGCCGTAGCCGTGCGATTCGCCGTCGGCGAGCGCCAGCAGGATGTGGAAGACGGCCGGCGTCAGCAGGGGCGCCGGCTCGTCGTCGGGCTCAGGTCTGTGCGCTTCGCCGTGGATGTAACCACGGTGGATATATGTATCGTGGAGTGACTGTGCTGTCAAGGCAGCGTGGCTCCCGCCCATGGCAGTGTGGCGCGCTGAGTCATAGGTCCGGCCAGGAACGACCATGACGCCGAAGATGAGGGGCTCGCGGCCAGGAGCCACAACGGCGATGGTGTGCGGACCGGCCGCGAGCTCGAGAGGCTGGTAATAACCGCGGAACTGATCGACGCGCCCGGCGAGGGTGCCGTCAACGTAGACCTGCGCGCTCCACGGCTGGATATCGAGCTGGACGCCGCCTTTCGGGGCCCCGTCGCCAACTGGCGGCTGTGCCAGCATGATGGACTCGGGCAGTGCCACGAGGCCCCAGTGCCACCAGATCGGGATGGGCTGAAGCGTCGGCGCACCCGGCCGCGGACCGGCGGAAGGAATCGATGGCCGCGACGTAAGCCTGCCGCGGAACTGTGCGTCAGCGGATGACGCCATGGCACTGATCGCAAGGACGACACCGACGGTGAGGACTACTGAACGCATGGTTCACCTCTGCTTTTCACACGCGCCTAGACGCGGGCCGCGATCGTCGCGGTCGCGACGCGCCGGGCCGCGAACAGGCCACCGGCGGCGCCGCCGAGAATCTTGAGGCCGTGCGCCAACCAGTAGACCATCGGTTGTTCCACTCCTCCCGCGACGATCGGGATCAGGTAGATCAGCATCGCGGTGAGCCCGACCACCGCGCCGTGGAGGACGAACTGCGACTCGAGGCGTCGACTCACCCAGAGCGCAGCGAGGAATGTCATAACCGGCGATCCGATCACCGCCGTCCAGGTGACCACCGGTTCGCTGCCCATCGCGAAGCCCGGCATGACGGCGATTATCAACAGCACTTCGGCGATGACGCCACCGGCAATGGCACGTCCCCAGCGCATGATGCCTCCGATGGCGGCGGGTCTCCAGCCCCGCCGCGACGTCGTGTTACCGCCGGGCCGCGGCCGCCTCGTCGGCACGCGCGCCTTTGAGAATGTGCTCGAGACCGCGGTTTCCCTCGTGGCAGCCGTATTCGAAGATCTGCGAGGAGTCGTCGCGGGTCAGCGGCATCGTGAACGTGAAGGGCCTCGTCCAGACCTCGGGGTCGTTGAACGTCACGTCCCACTGCACCGTCGTCGGTGACGTCGGCGTGAAGCGCTCGGTCAGCGTGAACTGCTCGCTGTTGAAGCGGTTGTTGTAGCCGAAGTGCGTGCGGTTGGTGAAGTTCTTCGTCTCGACGACCAGCGTGTTGCCGTCCCAGCGGCCGCGCCCGTCGCCGAGATACTGGCGGATCTGGTCGTTCACGCGCGGACGGTTGTCGAGCGGGATGATCCGCGCCTCATGAATCATCTCGTAGCGAATCGCCACCGAGTCCGGTGTCTGGACGATCTCGTAGGCGTTGCCGTAGATGGCGGGCATCATCGAGCCGGGCAGCCCGCGTGTGATGCAGCGGTCGTAGAGGCTGCGGTCGAGCCAGGAGTCAGCGCGGCCTTCGCCATTGCGTGCGTCGTTGATCGCGGCGGCGGCGGCCTCGCGCTTGAGCGCCTGCGGCGTCATTGCCGGCAGACGTCCGTCCGGCGGATCGATGATCAGCCACGGGCGGCTACCGCTGCCCTGCAGGTGCTCGTACCAGTGCGTCGGTCCGGCGCCCGTCTCGGCGCCGCCGATGCCACCGGCAATCTTGGCGGCGACGGCCTGGCGTTGCTTCGCCAGCGCGGCGAGGTCGGCAGCCGTGAAGTCCTTCGCCGACCGTCCCGACAGCTCCGCGGGCCGTTCGAGCGGAGTGTTCGCTTCGTCCTTGTTGGTGTAGATACCTTGAAGGTCGGGATGCCCCCACGGCGTCTTCGGAGGGCGTCCACGAACCGGTTTGCGCCTGCGGCGACGAATGCAGGAGCCAGCTCATCGCCACGATCGTCACGGCGGCGCACAGGCAGATACGGCGAGATGCTCTCATACCGGCCTCCGTGGAGGCCGATGGTACTACGAGCCCGCCGCGCGGGCGTGCTTGGTTTGAGTGGCGGGCTCGCGAAGGCTGTGGCGGGCGGCGACGAAGAGTCCGCCCACCAACGCGAAGGCGAGGATGCCGAAGACCTGTACCCAGTCACCTGTCCCGGACGGCTGAAACACGCGCCAGAGCGCGGCGCGAACATCGAACCCGGCGGCGGGTGTGCTGCGCATGACGCTGAGCGCATCGAGCAGCGCAAGCGCCGCGATTGAAAGCGCCCCCGCCACAATCCCGCCGAGCAGACCGCGAATCACGAGTGGTCCCGAGACGCTCGGCGTCGCCACATCCGACTTCTCGTTGAGGTCGAACTCGGGTTCGCGCACGCCGAACGGGACGAAGCGAGCGAGCATGACCAGGCCCGGAATGCCGATGACCATCGTCGACAGGAAGAACGTGGACCAGCCCAGGGCATCGACGGCGAAGCCGGTGATCGGTCCCGCGATCACACGAGGCAACGCGAACAGACTCGAGAACAGCGCGTACTGCGTCGCCGAGAAGCGCTTCTCGGTGAGACGCAGCAGCAGCACGGTGAAGGCGCCCGTCCCCATGCCAGAGGTCAGGAGCTCGAAGCCGGTGGCTGCATACATCGCCGGGAGGCTTGGTTCGCTCAGCCGCGACAGAAAGAAATATCCGGCGTTCGAAAAGAGCTGCAGGAACCCGAATATCCACAGTGAATGACCGAGCCCGACGAGAGTCGTCAGCCAGCCGCCGATGATCGAGCCGACGATCGTTGCGCCCGCGCCGATGGTCGCCAGCGCGATCCCGCGATGGTTGGCGCTGTAGCCCATGTCGATCAGGAACGGCCGGGTGAGCGCCTGGGCGAGCTGGTCGGCGAACTTGTAGAGGACGACGAACGCGAGAATCTCGAGTGCCTGCCGGCGAGTGAGAAAGCTGAGAAACGGCTGCCACACCGCCTCGCGCAGCGTGCGCGGCGCCGGCGCTTTGACATCCGGCTCCGGCGATTTCCACGTGATGATGAGCATCGGCAGATAGACAAATGCCATCAAGACGTTGACCGCCGGCCACCCCCACTGCGCCGCGAGCGTAATGCTGAGTCCACCGGAGACGAGCAGCGCCAGCCGGTACATCGCTGTTCGTGCACCGGATGCCGCACCCTGTTCGTCCTTGTGAAGCGTTTCGACGGCGTAGGCGTCGATGACGATGTCCTGCGACGCCGACGCCATCGCCACGGCCAGTGCGAGTGCACCGACGACCCAAATCGCCTCCGGGCGCTGCCCGACACCGGCCAGCATCAGGGTGAACGCGAACAGCGCGATTTGCGTCAGCGCCATCCAGCCACGCCGGCGGCCCCAGAAGGGGGGGACGTAGCGATCCATCAGGGGCGCCCACAGCACCTTGAATGTCCACGGGGCCTGCGCCAGCGTGATGAGGCCGACGACACGGATGTCCACGCCGATGTCGCGCATCCAGTCCGGGATGGCGTACCACACCAGGCCCAGCGGAAGACCCGACGCGAACATCTGGAGAACGACGAACGCCGTGCGCTTGGAGCGCATCGCGAGCATCAAGCTCCCGAGTGCGCCGCGCGGCCGTGGTGTGGTGGTCGTCGTCACGTGTTGTCACCGTACCACGGTCGTTGCGGCTCTGGCTATGATTACGTGCGATGTCTCGCCTGTCTCGGGCCGCGCTGTCGATCGTCATCCTGACAGGTGATACTTTCGGCCGAAGCGCCGCAGCGCACTACCGATCGCGCGGCGAGCCCGGCGGCGCGCTTTGCGGCGCCCCGCACGACCTGGGGCGATCCCGATCTGCAGGGGATATGGCCGAGCGATCACGTGGTGGACGTGCCGTTCGAGCGTCCGGCGTCCTTCGGCACGCGCAATGAGCTGACCGACGCGGAGTTCACCGCGGCGCAGGCCCGGGCCACGTCGGATATCTCGCCGATCACCTCGCCGCCGCCGCACTGGCTCGAGCGCGGCAAGGCCTCACGCCTGGCGTCGCTCGTCGTCGATCCGCCGGATGGCCGCTTGCCGGCGATGACCGAGGACGGCGAGCGTCGGGCCGAGCTGTGGCGAACGACGTCAGCCGACACGTATGCGTACCGCGGGCCGGAAGACCTGACGCCGTACGATCGGTGTATCAGCCGCGGTGTGCTGGGATCGGCGTTTCCCAACATCTACAGCACCGGCACCGAGATTCGCCAGGTCCCCGGCTTCGTGATCATCCGTTACGAAATGATTCACGAGACGCGCATCGTGCCACTCGATCGCCGTCCACGCATCTCGCCGGCGATTCGCTCCTACATGGGCGACGCCCGCGGTCACTGGGACGGCGACACGCTGGTGATCGAGACGACGAACTTCAACGGGAAGACGGGATCGTACGGGCGCAATGGCAACGGGAATCCCACCAGTGAGGCACTGCGTCTGGTCGAGCGGTTCACGCTCGCGGACGCCAACACGCTGCAATATGAAGTGACCGTCAGCGATCCGCGAACGTGGGTGCGGCCGTGGACCGCACGTTTCCCGCTCCTGCGTGACGATGCGTATCAGATGTTCGAATACGGGTGCCACGAGGGGAACTACGCGATGACGAACTCGCTGAAGAGTGCGCGCGCACGCGAGCAGGGCAGATAGGTCGGGTCGGCGGTTGCGTCACCACAACCACCAACCACTAACCACCAACCAGCTACCGGCTCCCGATGGTCACGCCGGTCACTGCCAGGCCGTTGCGTGCCCCCATGCTGATCTTCGCCGGTTCGTTGGAGTTGCCGCCCGTGCGCTCCGCGGTGATCCGAAACTGCTTGTTTGCCCCTTGACTGGCCTTCGCAATCTGCGCGCCGATCTCCGGCAGCAGCGTCGCGATGCGGCTCACGGCCGCGATGCTCTCGTATCGTCCGTTGGTGATCTTGGCGACCTGCATTCCGACTTCCGTCTGGACCACACCGCCGCTTGCCGACGCCCCGGGGGCCGTGGACACCATGACGACGTGCACCGTCGTCGGCTTCTTCTGGACCCGTTCGAAGATCTGATTGATGTCGCGGTCGAGGACGCGATTGTCGCCTGCGGTCGATCCCAGCGAGACGATGACGCCGAAGAAGTCGGTCTCGTCCTCGCGCGAAGCGCTGGAGCGCCTCGCCCAGTGATTCGACGAAACGGCCGACGGTGCTGTCGGGCGCGAGCCGGTCGATGCCCGCGAGCTGCTGCACGCGATCGGTGGTCGCGCGCTACGAGGAATCTCGGTTGCGGCGCCGTCGTGACGAGCGTGACTTCGAGTCCGAGCGGCAGCGCTTCGAGCAGACCCTTCAGTCCATTGCGCAGTTGATTGAGGTTGGCCGAGCCAATCCCGGTGCCGTTGTCCAGCAGGATCTGCACCTTGGTCGTCCACGGATCGGCTCGACCTTGAGAATCTTCAGCTCGGCGCCGTTTTCCTGCACCCTGCACGTCCTCGGGGGTCACCGTGGCGGCCGGTGCGCCAGTGCTGTCGAGAATCGTGGCGTACAGCTGCAGCTGGCGTTGCGCTGACGCGCCACTTGCGAACACGCACACCCAGAGGGAGAGACCGGCCATCGCCAGGAGTCTTGGTCGCATGCGTTTGCCTCCGTTGAGCCCTTAGACGTGACTTGTCGTGCAAAAGCTCGGAGTTTCTCACATTCCCGGCCATGGCCGAGCGGCACCTGAGCCTCGGCAGCGGCAAACGTCGCTAAAGCCAAGCCGACGTGCCGGTTGCGAGCCATCTGGCTGGAAGGAAACCCGAAGGTGTTCGAGTCGTGCGGGAATCTTCGTTAGGGTTAGTAGACAGGAGATTTTCTGTGCAAGTCCTCGAACACGTCTATCGGAACGTGGTGGTGCTCGAACTCACGGAACGGCTCACGGTGGAAACCGAAGCCGATCTGAAAGAGGCCGTTCGCCGCCAGACTCGATGCCGGACGCCGTCATCTGGTGCTGGATTTGGGGCGCGTGCCGTACGTGGACAGCTGTGGCCTCGGCACGATGGTGCAGGCCTATGTCTCTGCGCACCGTGCCGGCGGATCGGTCAAGCTCATGAACATCACTCCGCGCGTCCGTCAGCTGCTGACGATCACGCGCCTGATGACAGTCTTCGAGCTCTATCAGCCGGAAGCGCGGGCGGTCGGCGCATAACCCGCGCGCCGCGCTACACGCGGTACGTGTCGGCGCGCCACTGTTTTACTTCTCGTTTGATCGCATCCGGGCTGAGCGACTGATCAACCGCGCGCTGTGCCAGCACGGCGAGCTCGGCATCGGATGCAAACCGCAGCGCGACGATCTGCCGCATGGTCAGGCGGCTGTCGAGCAGCTTTCCGGTCAACACATAGTGGCGGAGCTGTTCCTCGGCGCGAATGGCGCGGTCCTGCGCCTTGAGCGGAAAGACTCGCACGAAGATGAACAGCAGAATCGCCGCGACCGTCAGTGCGACGATGAGCGAGGCGCTGTAGAAGCGTGTGCTGTCGGCCCATGACTTCGTCAGGTTCACGATTGACCCGATGAGGACCACCAGCAGAAGCAGGGTCAGCACACGGTGGTACAGGAAAACGATCTGCGCGTGGTTCTTGTAACTCTGTTGGGCGTCAGCCATGGTGTCTCTCTGAGAGGAGTAGGGCCCGTCCTTTCGGACGGGCCAGTATAGGCCGAAGTAAGATAGCCGCTCCTTCAACGACAGGAGACGGCATCGTGGCATTGGAGCTGGGACTCGCGGGCAGGACGGCGCTGGTAACTGGCGGCAGCAAGGGCATCGGACGGGCGATCGCGCGTGGGCTGGCCAGCCAGGGCGTGAACCTCGTGCTGTTGGCGCGAGGCAAGGAATTGCTCGATCGCACCGCCGACGAGATTCGGAAGGAGCGCGGGGTCAAGGTGCTGGTCGCCGCGGCCGACATCACCAAGACCGATCAAGTCGACGCGAGTGCAGCGGCGGCGAAAGAGGCCTGCGGCACCGTGCACATCATCGTCAACAACGCCGGCGGTCCGATGCGCCGCATGGATCGCCAGATTCTGTGGCCTGACAGCGACTGGATCGCGGATCTCGACAACAAGATTCTCGGCGCGCTTCGCGTCACGCGCGCCTTCCTGCCGTTGATGCCCGGCGACGGCACGGGCCGCATCATCAATATCAGTGGAACCGCCTCGACGATTGTCTGGGCACCGGCGTTGACGCACGGACTGAACAACGCGGCAATGAATCAGGCGACCGGCTATCTCGCCACCGATCTGGCCGGCCAGCAGATCACCGTCAATACCATCGTCCCGGGACTCGTCGGTACCGAGGGCCGCGAGGTCTGGGCCGAGAACATGGCCAAGCAGCAGAACGTCACCAAAGAAGAGTTCGTCGCCAGCTTCTGCAAGCGGATGGGAATTCTCGCCGGCCGCTGGGCGACGATGGACGAAGTGGCGGATACGGTGGCGTTCATCGCGTCCGATCGTGCGCGCTATTTCAACGGCGCAAAGATCATTCTCGACGGCGGTTTGAACGTGAACGCACGACCCGCGTAATCGCCGGCGGCCGGTGATCGGCCGACCCACGAATTTTGTATAAGCGCAACGTTCCTGTAAGCCGCCG
The DNA here is from genome assembly GCA_963728305.1 of uncultured Acidobacteriota bacterium. Lineage (GTDB taxonomy): Bacteria > Acidobacteriota > Vicinamibacteria > Vicinamibacterales > UBA2999 > Gp6-AA40. Next base: position 142,062 of record CAVSKE010000014.1, on the reverse strand, counting down.
GCCTGGTCGCGCCACTTCACGGCGGCTGCCTGCCGCGCCGAACCCGTGTGAATCCAGCCGTTTGCGCGGGTTCAACACGCCCATCGCCAAGTCCGTCGTTCGCGGCACGAAGATGGCACCTTCACTGCCCTCAGCGGACGAGTATGGACCCTGCAATCGCGCGCACACCGTCATCGGCACCCATCGCTTTTCAGGATGGACTAGGGCAGCGGCGTCTGAGCGTCAGTGTGTCCAACGAGCCGCTGGAACTCCTCGCGCTTCGCGAGGAACTCACCGCGGTATCGGCGTTTGAATTCGCCCTGCGCGATCGCGTCAGCCGGTTGTCGTCGTTCACAGTCGGAACACTACGGTCGGGTAAGAGGCGTCGAGCGGATCGGCAAGACCGGCACCACACTGGCCATCGTCTCCGACCACGTTCAGGGCGTGCGTCTCTCGGAGATTCTCGCGTTCGCCGAATCACGGCTGCTGCCGATCGAGACGAACGCGGCGCTGTGTCTCATCCGTCAACTCATTCACGCCCTCGCGCTCCTGCATCAGAAGATGCCCGACGTCTGCCACGGCGCGGTCGGACCGGAGCGCATCATCGTGACGCCGCAGGCGCGGCTGGTGCTCGTCGAGCACGTCCTCGGGGCCGCGCTCGATCAGCTCCACTACACACACGAGCAGTATTGGAAGACGCTGAGGATTCCGCTGCCGCGCACCGGCTCGGGGCCGCAGTTCGATCGCCGCAGCGATATCACGCAGGCCGGCGTCACGGCGCTGGCGCTGATCATCGGGCGGCCGATTGCTGAAGACGACTACCCGGCGCGCATCGCTGAAATGGCCGGCGGGACGTGGGCGCTCTCGGCGACCGGCGGCATCGAGCCGCTGCCAGCAGCGCTGCGCGACTGGCTGTTGCGCGCGATTCAGCTCGATCCGCGCAATCCGTTCCCGTCGGCGCTCGAGGCGTGGGCCGAGCTCGATCGCGTGCTGCATTACAGCGATCCGATCGGCGAAGTTGCGGCGCTGAAATCATTCCTCACGCGGTATCAGGCGCGGGTCGCGGCTGACACCGCGAAGACGGCTGCTCCGGCACCAGTGGCGCCGCCCGCCGCATCCCGTCCGACGGCGGCGCACAGCGCGACAGCTCCACCCGCAGCCACACCGCTGGCTCCGGTTGCGTCGAGGCCCGGCCCCCAGGCCGTTGCGCCTCCGCGGCCTGTTGCGCCAGTCGCGCCGACGCCCAGCATTCCTTTGTCAGGTCCTCAAGCGGTCGCGTCAATGCACCCCCAGCCATCCACACGCCCTGACTCTCCGGTCGCTCACGCGGTAACTCCGCCGGCCACGGACGATCAGGGGTCCGAAGACAGACGGTCCGAGGAGGCCGAGAGCGTCATGGAGAAGAGCACGTCGTTCATTCGTGGCCGATGGATCGCGGCCGCCATCGTTCTCGTGGCGTTGACGTCGGGAGGCACGCTGGCAGTCGGCCGCATCATGTCGCCGGCCGCCGCGCCAGAGAGTCTCGGCACGTTATCGGTGCAAACCAATCCTGCTGGTGCGACCGTCGTCATCGACGGGCAGCAGCGCGGGATGACGCCGCTCAATTTGCAGCTCAAGCCCGGACGCCACGTCGTCGAGCTTGTGACCGACGGCGATGTGCGAACGATTCCCGTGACGATCACCGCCGGCGGACAGGTGGCGCAGTTCATCGAGATGCCGCGTGCGGCGAGCGCGCTCGGCGAATTGCAGATCCGCACCGAGCCGGCGGGCGCGACGGTGACCGTCGATGGCCGCGTGCTCGGCAAGAGTCCGCTGACTGCGGAAGGCCTCACGCCTGGTCCGCACACGGTAACGGTCGAGAACGACCTCGGTCCCGTGACGCAGCGCGTCACGATTGAAGCCGGGACGACCGCCTCACTCGTCGTGCCGATGGCGGCACCGAAGAACGCGCCGGTCTCAGGATGGATCGCCGTGAGCGCGCCGGTGGACGTGCAGCTGTATGAGAACCAGCGTCTGCTCGGCAGCAGTCAGACGGATCGCATCATGGTGTCGGTCGGCCGCCACGACCTCGAAGTCGTCAACGAGGCGCTCGGTTATCGCGCGTCGAAGACCGTGAACGTCGCACCGGGCCAGACCGCGAGCATCAAGCTCGATCTTCCAAAAGCGCCGATGGCGCTCAATGCCGCACCGTGGGCCGAAGTGTGGGTGGACGGTGAACGCGTCGGCGAGACCCCGATCGGGAGCGTGCAGGTCACCATCGGGCCGCACGAGGTCGTGTTCCGCCACCCAGAGCTTGGAGAGAAGCGGGTCGTGACCACGGTGACGCTCGCGGGACCTGCCAAGGTCAGCGTTGACATGAGGAAGAAGTAGTCATGCGGATGAATGCTTCGGTCGCAACATGCACCATCGCGGTGCTCCTGTTGTCGGGCCCGAGACTCCACGCACAGGATTCTCTCGAAGCGGCCCGCCAGCTCTACGCCTCAGCTGAGTACACCACTGCGCTTTCGATGCTGAACGCGCTGAGCAGCGCCGACTCCCCGCGCGAGGAACGTCGGGCGATCGCCCTCTATCGCACGTTGTGCCTGCTTGCGGTCGGTCGCGGGGCGGAAGCGGATCGGGCCATCGAATCGATGGTCTCGGCGGATCCGCTCTATCGGCCTGATGCCGACGACATCCCGCCGCGCATGCGGACAGCGATCGCCGAGGCCCGCAAGCGGATGCTGCCGTCGATTCTGCAGGAGAAGTACAAGGTCTCGAAGGCCTCGTTCGACAAGCAGGACTTCAGCCACGCGGCGACCGGCTTCAAGGAGATGCTGGATGGTCTCGCCGATCCCGACATTTCCGCCGCCGCAACGCAGTCACCGCTGGCGGATCTCAGGACGCTCGCGATCGGTTTCTATGAACTGAGCTCGAAAGCTCTCGTGCCGCCGCCGGTTGCGCCCCCCGTCGTCGCCGAAGCCGTGTTGCCGCCCGGACCGCCAGCAACCATACAGGCACCCAAAATTTACACGGCCGACGATCGCAACGTGATCCCGCCGCAGGCCATTCGGCAGCAGATCCCGGCGTTCCCCGGCAAGGTCACGGTGGCCAAGACCGGCGTCCTTGAACTTGTCATCGACTACAGCGGCAACGTGGAATCAGCGATGATGCGTGTGCCGGTAAATGCCCAATACGATCGCATGGCAACGACTGCGGCCAAGGCGTGGCAGTACCAGCCAGCGACTGTTGATGGCGCGCCGGTGAAATTCGTGAAGCGCATTCAGGTCGCACTCGTGCCCAATCAGTGAGTCACAGTACATTCGTGTAATTCCTCATTCACGACACGCCGTGCGCGTTCATCGACGTGCACGGCGTTTGTGTTCCAAGGTACGAAAAACGCGAATGTAATGCGGCCGAGGTTGGAAGCGGCCCGATTCCTGCACTCATGAGGATCCGGGACCGCGCACTCTCCCTGCGCTCCCACTCAGAAACAACTCATGATGGATTTTCGAACACTGCGCTCGAAGTGTGCGCTGCTGGCACTGGTGTGCCTGTCGGTGCTTGGGGTCGCGGCCAATGCGGCGGCGGATACAATCACGCTCGAATGGGACCCGAGTGGCGGCTCGGTAGGTTACCGGCTTCACGTCGGCACGGCATCCGGATCGTACACGCAGCATATCGACGTGGGTCCTGCAACGCTCTATGCGTTCACGACCGCGGTCGCCGGCCAGCGTTATTGCTTTGCGGTCTCGGCGTACCTGCAGTCGTCGCAGCTGGAAGGTCCGAACTCAGGGGAAGTGTGTGGCTACAGCAATGCGCCGCCGACACTCCAGAACCCGGGTAATCGGACGTCGACGGTCGGCCAGGCTGTCACGCTGCAGTTGCAGGGCTCGGATCCGGCCTCCCAGCCACTCACTTACAGCGCCACTGGACTGCCGCCAGGACTGTCGGTGATGCCGAGTACCGGCTTCATTTCGGGCACGGGCACGACGGCCGGAACCTACTCGGTCACCGCGCGAGCCTCGGATACTGTGCTCACCGCGTCGCAGACCTTCACCTGGGTCATGACACTCGGCGACGGGTGGGGGCGGGACGCGATGCCATCCAGCCGACAGTCGCTATCGGTTCTCCGACTAACAACTCGTCGTACACGGCGACGTCGTCGGCGATCGCGCTCAGCGGGACGGCGTCCGACAACAGTGGCGTCACGCAGGTGACGTGGGCCAGCGACCGCGGCGGGAGCGGCGTGGCGACAGGCACGACCAGCTGGAGCGTGACATCGATTCCGCTCGTGAACGGAACGAACGTGATCATGGTCACCGCACGCGATGCTGCCGGCAATCAGGCCACGGATACGCTGACTGTCACATACAACGCCTCGACAGGCGGCGGTGGTGGCACCAGCACGAATCCTGTGGTCACGATCACCTCGCCGACCTCGAACACGTCGTTCACGTCCACGTCATCGACGGTGACACTGCGCGGCACTGCGACTGACAACCAGGGCGTGAGCGCGGTTGGCTACCGGAACGATCGTGGCGGTAGCGGCTACGCTTCAGGAACGTCGAGTTGGAGTGCGAATGTCGCGCTGCAGCCGGGCACCAACGTCATTTCGATTGGCGCGGCCGATGCGCAGGGCAATCAGGGCTGGGACACCATTACGGTGACCTACTCGACTTCGACAGGCGGCGGTACCGGTGGTGGTGGTTCCACTCCGCCGCCGACCGGTGGGGCGCCGACGCTGCGGCTTGAGCCGGGATCAGGGTTTGGCGTGCGGCTCTACTGGACGGACACGTCGTGGTCGAGCGTGGATGTGTATCGGAACGGCACGAGAGTGAGGAACACTGCGGACGACGGCTCGACGACCGACTTCGTATCGCAACGTGGCTCCTACAGCTACAAGCTGTGCGCGCCGGGGTCCACGACCGTTTGCTCTAACACTGTGAATATCTCGTTCTAGGCCTTTGTCCTCTAGCTGCCCGTCCCGCTTCAGCCGACTCTTCGAAGTAGGCTGAGGCAGGCGGGTAGTCGGCACTGGCAGGGGAGTTGCTCCATGCTAGCCTATCCGTCTCCTGGTGTTCGCTGATGGTGACACAGCGCATCAGGTGAGGAGGGTGCCATGCGCGGACGAGCGATCTCCTGCTACGTGGTGGTGTTCGGGGCGGTTTCAGCCTCAATCGTGGTGTCGGCGCAGGAACGCAGCGCTCCTCCTGGGGCCGTGATTGTCCGGCCGGTCCAGGTGAGGGAAGTCCGCGTCAACCAGCCAGCACCTCCTCCGCTCTACGATCAGCGTCCAAGCTTCGGCGTGCAGCGCCCCGTCGATCCGGGTTTCATCAGCCGGCCCATTCCGCGGCCTCAATCCATCGTCACGACCCCACGCACTGCGACCCGCAGTCACGGTCGCGGGCGATCACACAGCTTCAAACCGAGGTTCGACACTGGCTACGGCGTGGTCGTCGGGTATCCCGTGATCTATCCGTACGCCTATCCGTACGATCCGTTCTCGCCATCGTCCGGATCATCGTCGTACAGTGTCCCGTCACCGTCACCGAACACCTATTCGAACGTCGATTCACTGCCGAGCTCGAACGCGGTGAGAGGCGCGTCGCCGGTGTCTGCCGCCATTGCCTGCGAGGCATCGGCGCCGTGTGGCGGCGTGAGCGTGGACATCGCGCCGGCGAGCGCACAGATCTACGTTGACGGAGTCTTCGCGGGCATTGTCGAGGACTTCGACGGGGCCAGCGAGCCGCTGCTGCTCGCGCCAGGCACGCACTACCTCGAGATCCGGCTCGCGGGTTACCGTACGGTCACGGTCGATGTGACAATTGCACCCGGCGAAATCACGCCATATCAGGGAACGCTCGAGCGCTTGCGGCTGCGTACGCCGTGAGCGGCGACGTACGCGATCGGGGTCTCTGCGCTTCCTGTGTTCACGCGCAAGTGATTACCAGCGCGCGCGGCTCGACGTTCTCGCTCTGCACGTTGTCGTTTGTCGATTCGCGTTTCGCGAAGTATCCCGCGCTGCCCGTACGGCAATGCGACGGGTACTCGCGCAGCGTGGCCGCGGACCACCGACCACCATCCACCAGCCACTAACCAGCCACCACCAACCAGGTCACGCCGCCTGGCGGTAGTCCTCGGCCAGTGTAGAGACGAGTCTCACCGCCGGCACTTCGGCGGCGCTCTGGCGATCCATCGCCTCGTCCCGAACGGCAATTTGCAGCGCCTCGAAGCAGGTCGGGTCGATCGCGTTGCCAACCTCGCGGCCCATGACATCCATCACGCGCTCGAGTGGCATGCTGGGCCGGTACGGACGCGAGGCGCGCAGTGCGTCGCACACGTCTGCGGTGCAGAGCACGCGCGTCAGCATCGGCAGTTCGCTGCGCCCCAGACCCAGGTCGTAGCCGCTGCCGTCGAGACGCTCGTGATGCGATGCGGCGGCGCTGGCGAGGTGTCTGAAGCAGCCGGTGCGCATCAGGATCTCGCGCGTCGCCACAGTGTGACGGCGCATGACCCGGAATTCGTCGTCGGTCAGGGCGGCCGGCTTGTCGAGGATCAGACTCGACACACCGAGCTTGCCGATGTCGTGCAGCAGTGCCGCGCGGCGAATCTCGCGGACCTGCTCGTCTGGATAGCCCATCACCTCGGCGATCGCTACACCGGTTGCCGCGACGCCGCGCGAATGCTGGAACGTCCACGGAGACTTCGCGTCGATCACCAGCGCAAACGCCTCCGCCACACGATCGAGTCGGTCGTTGTCAGCAACGACGATGCGGTCGGCGGGCTCGATCTGGGCAATCTGTCCCTGGGCGTCGTCTTCAGCGAGGGCCCGCCAGAATTCGTTGTCGGATCGGCAGGCGAGGAACGCATCGACGATTGCCGGATCGAACCACGAGCCCCTGCGCGAGCGCGCCATGTCGACGGTGGACTCGACGCCGTAGGTCGTGAAGAACACTTCGGCGGTCTGGGCGAGACCGAGGATGCGCGCGAGCAGGGGAATCTGATCGCCCTTCAGCGCGTAGGGCTGGCCGGCTCCATCCCAGTGCTCGTCGAGCGCGCGAATCGCTTGAACCGTCTCGTCATGGAAGCCGAGCATGCGGGCGATGTCGGCGCCACGCTCGCACCGCGTCAGCACGACCTCGCGGGCGCCCTCAGGTCCGCGCGTCAGAACCCCCAGCAACTGGAATGCGCGCTTCAGCCAGAACTGACCTGGCGCAACGTTGCGCGCGACGAAGCGGAACGCATCGATCGCGCGCGGCCAATCAGTGGTCTTCAGATCGGCCTTGACGCGGTGATCGTCCGCGCCGAACAGGACCGCGAATCTTGCCGCGTTGCTCGAGCATCCGAGGTCTTTCATCAGCAGCGCGTAGAACAGCGCCGACTGCTGGTCGGACGTCAACTGCAGCTCTCGGGCGATCCGCATGCCGATTAGGCCGCTGCGGATGGCGTGTCCCTGCCGCTGTCCCTCGGTCAGGTCGAGCGCATGGGAGAGACCGGCGAGCACATTGGAGAGCCGAATGTCTGGTCGTTGAATCAGCACGGTCGTAGCCGCTTGCAATTCTGTCAGTCGCAGCACGGATGCTGCGTGGGCCGTGCCAGAAAAGCCTCGAGCCAGGACGCCGGGCGATCTGATTGTTTCCACACAAGTTAACGGGGAGACGGGAAGTGGGGGCGCACAGGATGTCTCGAATCGGCCCAGAATGAAGGGCTGTCGTTTTCAGAGAGTCTCGGGCAGCGCTGACTTATTCGACCCGCTTCGATCTACCATTTCTCAACTTTTCTCTGCGATCGCAGTGTGCCTCGGCGATGTGCTTACAATCATGTGGACTCTCGATAGGTAAATCATGAAGAGACTGATCGCGCTCAGCATGCTTACGCTCGTGGTTGCGGGTACTGCGTCGGCACAAACTGCGAAGACGCCGTCGCTCGCGGGCCTCTCGACGCAGCCGTCGATGAACGTGTTCCGCCGCTTCTCGACTGACGCCGCTTCGATGACGGGGTTCTACGGCGACGTCCTCGGCCTCAAGGCTCTGCCGCCGCTGCGCATGCCCGGTGGCGGAACGATGATCCTGTTCCAGGTCGGTAGCGGCCAGGTGAAGCTGCAGGCCACACCGGCCGCGAAGGACTACGCGTCCGGTCCGGTCAAAGAGGTGAGCGGGCTGCGCGTCTTCACGTTCTTCTTTCCCGACGAGCGATCGCTGACGGCGCGTTTCGTCGAGCATGGCTATCCGCCGCCGCAGTTCCAGGCGACGCCGCACGGACGGCGGGCGATGGTCCTCGATCCCGAGAACCAGTGGGTCGAGCTCGTCGTGGTTCCCGGTGCTGCGCCCTCGGTGTATCAGTCGATGGAAGTCGGTCTGACCGTGACCGATCTCGAGAAGAGCCGCGCGTTCTATCGCGACTTCGTGGGACTCGAGGAACTGCCGCCGGTGAAGGACGCGCTGCTCGGCGTGACGAAGTACCCGTTCCGCCACGGTGAGACCACCGTGAACGTGTGGAGCTTCGGTCCGACGACGCGCGCCAACACGCGAACCGCCGGCATTCAGTACGTGATCAGCGATGTGGAAGCGGTGGACGTGAAGGCGAAGGCGCAGTCGGTCAAGATCGACACGCCGCTGGGGAACTTCAGCGCGGGTCTGCGGACGATCTGGCTGTCGGATCCCGACGGGATCACCAACTACTTCGCGCAGATCATCCGCAACCCGCAATCAACAAGAACACCGTAACTCAAAACTCGATACGCACAACTCAACACTGTTGCAGGGCGACGCCAGTCACTGTTCTTGCCTTTGAGTCTTGATTACACGATTAGTTCGCCCGCGTGGCGGTCCAGTTCGTCGACGCGCTGCCCGTGCGCGTCGTGCCCTCGATCTGATTGCCCTTCACGACGCCGGAGTACTCCTGTCCGTTGGCACTCCACGAGATCTGCTCGCCGCGCAGCTTGCCGGTCACCGGCACGGATTTTCCTGCCGTCGTGAGCGTGCCGGACACCGTCTGGTAGGTCTGCTTCAGCGCCAGCTCCCCCTGCGGCAGCTTCCAGGTGCCATCCACTTTCGCTGGAACGATGTAGAGCATCACCGTGCACCAGCTCGTACAGTCGCCGCCCAGCGTCTCGGTTTTCTCTGGAGTCCAATCCTGGATAGAGAAGGTGTTCGACACAATGCGCGTACCGGGGCGCAGGTTGGCGAACTTATCGCGCAGCTGCAGCAGGTTGCTGGGCAACAGGAACAGCACGAGCGCGGTGGCCTTCGAGAATTCGGCCTGGAACATGTCGCCCTGCACGAACTGAGCTTTGTCGGGAACGCCCGCTTCCTTCGCCAGCCGCTTCGAGAGATCGACCATGTCGGGGTTGTACTCGACGCCAAGCGCCTGTGCCCCGAGCTTGGCCGCCGCGATCACGTTGCGGCCATCACCCGATCCGAGATCGACGACGAAGTCCTTGGGCGTGATCTCGCCCATCTCCATCATCTTCTTGACCGTCTCTTCGGGTGACGGCACCCACACGACGTCCTTGCCGGCTTGTCCGACCTGGGGCTCAAACGGCTTCTGCTGGGCGAACGCGATCGTCGCGGTCAGCGTGACCGCGATCGTCAGCGCCCACGTACGCGGACGATTCGTGGTATGTCCGTGGTGATTGACTACCGGCCGCTCCGTTCTCGCGGCCGGGAAATTACAGTCGAAGGCTCGTTGTGACTGATACCCCTTCAGCCTATACGGACCGAAAACCATGATGTATTAGTCCTCGTTGTCAGCGCGCCAGGCGGAGTGCCTTGGCGCGTTTGCGGTTGCCTCGGGTACGAAGCCACCACGTGCCCGGCGTGCAGGTCAGGCAGGCGGTGGCCAGGGAGTAGTAAATCACAGCAACGATCGCCGCCACGGTGCCCATGGCGATCGGCATCCACCATGCGACCGCCGCGGTGATCGCCGCGACCATCACGAGATCGACGAGCGCGGCGACGCACGTGCAGTCGGGACGTGCGCAGCCATCGGCGATCGGCGAGCGTCATGCGCAGCGGCCCGCCCGGCATGGTCAGCGCCGGCGCGATCCGCTGTTCGCCCTCTTCGGGAAAGAGCTGCAGGAATTCGCTCAGCGCGGCATCGATCGGCAGGCCAAGTGCGAGCGCGTATTCGCGGAAGAACGAGCGGCGATAGATGCCGGTCGGCCACCGCGATACGTCGCCGCGTTCGAGCCCCGCGTAGAGTCCCTCGTTCACCTTGCTGCGCTCGGCGATCTCGGTCAGCGTGATGCCGCGACGGGTGCGCACTTCCTTCAATTGTTCGCAGTACGCCAGTCGCGCGACCGCCGCCGCGGCCTCACGCGTGGCGCGATCGGGGACCGCACTCAATGCGCGCCACGGCTGCGGCTGTGATTCCGGCTGTACTGACGCCGCGCTGTCTGAGAGAGCAGACATGGTGACTAACTGCGATGGCATGGCAGGGAGTGTGCGATCTTACTTCCAATCGCGCGGATCGTGGCACCGGCGGCGAGCCTTTTTTGCAGCGACTTCCGCGACCTCGTCGGACTCGTGGGCCGTCCTGGTGAGGAGGCATCAGCGATAGTGATTCAGGAAGGACATTCCACTAGAATGCCTTCGTCCCTGGAGGTATCGATGATTAGGTCGACTAGCCGCCGCGTCGCCGGTGCGCTTGTGCTTGCGGCCGGTCTTGCAGCCGGCGCGGCGCAGGTGTCTGCGCAGGCGCAGGCTCAACCACAGACGCCGTCTGACATACAGTTAAGCGCGCTTGCGCCCGCGAATCTGTCGAAAGTGCGTCCGGCGGCGCCGTTCAACCTGACCGGCAACTGGTTCATCGACAACAGCCCGGGCATTCAGGGCTGGCTCTTCGGGCCCGCAACCATTCCCAAGCTGAAGCCAGAAGCGCAGAAGCACCGCGACGCCTATTTGCAGGCGGGTAAGGAAGGCAAGGTCTATCGCGACGACATCGGCGCCTGCTGGCCGGCCGGGGTGCCGATCATCATGACGCGCGTCTGGCCGATCGCCATGATTCAGATGCCGACCGCGATCTACATGATTAGCGAGTTCATGAACAGCCTGCGGGTGGTCTATCTCGACGGCCGGCCGCACACCGACCCCGACCTCGTCGTGCGCACTTTCAACGGTGAGTCGATCGGCCGCTGGGAAGGCGACACGCTGGTCGTGGAGACGAAGAACTTCATCAACGACCCGCATCACTGGGTCGATCAGGGCGTGCCGGCGAGCGACGAGCTCCGGATCATCGAGCGGATCCGCATGATCAACGACGGGAAGACGCTCGAGATCGCGATGACGCTGACCGATCCCAAGAACTGGGAAGGCGAGTGGAAGGGTGTGCGCCGCTGGAATCGCGTCGACGATCACGACATCGGGGAAGTCGAGTGTCTGCCGGACCTGAACGAGCATCTGCAGAGCACGTCGTCCAAGGTTCACGTTCGATAGCTTTCGGAGAGGCGGGTCAGACCCGCCTGGATCAGCGGGTAGGAGGAACAATGAGAAGCGTGTTGTTGGGAGCGGCGGCTCTCGTGCTCGCGTGCGGCCTTCCGGTGCTCGCGCACCACTCGCCGGCCGCGTTCGATCGCACGAAGGAAGTGAAGCTGGTCGGCACGGTCAAGGAATTCCGGTGGCAGAACCCGCACACCTGGATCGAAGTGCTCGTTCCTGACGAGAAGGGCAAGGACGTGCTGTGGGGCGTCGAGCTCACCAGCCCGACCTACCTCATTCGCGCCGGCTGGAAGTCGAACACCATCAAGCCGGGCGACAAGGTCACGGTCGTCGTCAACCCTGTGCGCAGCGGCGAGCCGGCCGGGATCTTCCGTTCGCTGACGCTGGCCGACGGCCGCGTGCTGACCGAGCGGCCGGCGCGGCTCGGCACGCCCGACTCGAAGTAGGGCCGGTCCGGACTGCGACGGCACGTCCGCAGGCGTGTCCTGCGTGAGTCGAGATGCGTCGTGTGACTGTTCGACGAGTCTGTTCGCCAGTGCAGCGGCCACCGCTGGTCACCGGCGTCCTGCACCGCCGCCGGCCACTGACCGCGGCGCCGCTCGAGAGACAGGCGCAGAGCAGTTGAGCGCGCTCGCGCCGGCCAACCTCGCGAAGCCGCGGCCGAAGCCGCCGTTCGAGGTGACCGGCAACTGGTTCATCGACGTCAGCGAGAACCCGGAAGCCTGGCGCTTTGGTCCGCCGTACCCGAAGCTCACGCCGGCGGCGCAGGTCGCACTGGGACGCGGCGAAGAAGTACACCGCCGAAGGCAAGGTCTATCGCGACGACATCGGTCAGTGCTGGCCGGCCGGGCTGCCGCTCATCATGACCCGCTACTGGCCGATGGCGATGGTGCAGATCCCGACCGCCATCTACATGATCAGCGGCTTCATGAACAGCGTGCGCATCGTCTATCTGGACGGCCGCAAGCACACCGACCTCGACATCATCGTCCGGACGTACAACGGCGAGTCGATCGGCACGTGGGAAGGCGACACGCTGGTGGTGGACACGATCGGCTTCCGTGGCGATCATCACTGGATGGATCAGGGCGGCGTCGCGATTCCCGCCGGCGAACAGCTGCACATCGTCGAGCGCTTCCGCGATGGTGGGCAATCAGCTCGAGATCGAATACACGATGACCGACCCGGACCACTGGGAAGGCGAGTGGAAGAGCACCAAGCGCTTCAACCGTGTGATCGACGAAGACATTCAGGAAGTGTCGTGCCTGCCGGATCTGAACGAGCATCTGCAGAGCACGACGTCGAAAACGCAGGTCAGCTGCAAGTGACCTCGATGCATTGACGCGCATCATCGCATCGTGGCGGCGGCGTGGGTGCTGACGATTGGCGGCGACGCCCGCGTTCGCGCAGGTGAGTTTCGTCGGCGACTGGTCGGGCCGGTATCACGAAGATCAGCCGGACCGCGTGCCGGGTGAAGAGCCCGGCGACTTCAGCGGGCTGCCGATCAACGACGCGGCGCGGATGTTCGGCGACAGCTGGGACGTGGCGCGCCACTCGGTGCTCGAGCATCAGTGCGCGCCCTACACGCTGCCGTACATGTTCTTCGGGCCGAACCAGTTCCGCATCTGGGAGGAGAAGCACCCCGACACGCAGGAGCTCATCGCGATCGAGATGTACATGGGCACCTACCAGCAGCGCCGGACGATCTGGCTGGATGGACGCCCGCATCCGCCCGAGTACGCGCCGCACACCTACATGGGCTTCTCCACCGGCGAGTGGAACGGCGACACCCTGACCATCACGACGACGCACATCAAGGCCGGCTACTTCCGCCGCGGCGGCATGCCGGCCAGCGATCGCACGATCGTCGTCGAGCACTGGATTCGCCACGGCAATCTGCTGTCGCAGGTCACCATCGCGACCGATCCCGTCTATCTGACCGAGCCCTACATCCGCAGCCAGGAGTTCGTGCAGATGGAGCGCGGCAATCAGAACTGGCTCTACAACTGCGAATACGCGATGGAGCTGCCGAAGGACAAGAACGAGGTGCCGCACTACCTGCCCGGGCAGAATCCGTGGCTCGGTGAGTTCGAGGCCAAGCACGCGATGCCGAAGGACGGCGTGCGCGGCGGCGCCGAGACGCTGTTGCCGGAGTGGAAGCTCGGGGCGCCGAGAGCCGGCGACCAACCCGGCGAAGAACGGCGGCTTCAGGCCCGAGGTCCTGCCGCAGCGGCTCGCCGCGGGTGAGGTGAAAGCCGTGCCCGTGCAGGGCAACGTCCACATGATCGTCGGCGCCGGCGCGAACATCGTCGTGCAGGTCGGCGAGGACGGGATTCTCGTCGTCGACACCGGGTCAGGCGCTGCGACCGACAAGGTGCTGGCCGCGATCAAGGAGCTCGCGCCGACGAAGGAGATCCGGTGGATCATCAACACCGGCGCACAAGCGGATCACGTCGGTGGCAATGAGCCGTTTGCGAAGGCCGGCCGGACCGTGAACGGCAACGTGGCCGCCATCGTCGCGCACGAGAATGCGTCGGCTCGCATGAGCAAGGCCGGCGTGCCGGATACCGCGAAACCCTTCAACACCTACTTCGAAGAGCGGCGCGACTTCCCGTTCAACGGCGAGCCGGTGATGCTCTATCACGACGAATCGGCGCTCGACGACGCCGGCACGCTCGTGATGTTCCGGCGCTCGGATGTCATCGCCGCCGGCGATCTGTTTTCGACCGTCAGCTATCCGCGCATCGACGTCGCCGCTGGCGGCAGCGTGCAGGGCACGATCGATGGCTTGAACCGGATTCTCGACCTGGCCGTGCCCAGCAAGTCGCTGGCGCTGGGCGGCACGTACGTGATCCCCGGACATGGCCGCATCGCGGACGAGAACGACGTGCTGTGGTATCGCGACATGCTGCAGATCATCAGCGACCGCATCAAGGACATGGTCGCGAAGAAGATGACGCTCGAGCAGGTGAAGGCCGCGAAGCCGACGCTCGACTACGACGGCCGCTACGGATCCGACACCGGCCCGTGGACGACGGCGATGTTCATCGAGGCCGTCTATCGCGATGTGAGCAAGACCGCCGCTGGCGGCAGCACGCGATGAACGCGCAGCGTGCGCTCCGACTCGCCCCACTGCTCGTGCTGGTTCTTGCAGCTCCAGTCTCTGCGCAGAGTTTTCTGAGCGGCGACTGGGCGAACTTCTATCACGAGGACCAACCCGAGCGCGGGCCCGGTCCCGCGCTTGGTGACTTTACGGGCCTTCCGATCAACGCCGCCGGGCGGCAGTACGCCGACAGCTGGGACGCCTCCCGGCTGACGCTCCCGGAGCATCAGTGCCGGGCCCACGTGTCGCCGTACATCTATCGCGGTCCGATCCGCGTGCGCATCACCGAGGACATCGATCCGGGCACGCAGACCGTGATCGCGATCAGACACTTCCTCAGCACCTACGCGCAGGAACGCGTCATCTGGCTCGACGGCCGTGAGCATCCCGCCTGCGGAGGCGCCGCATACGTGGATGGGATTCTCGACCGGCGAGTGGCAGGGACGCACGCTCAAGGTGCGGACCACGCACATCAAGCAGGGGTGGCATCGCCGCAACGGCTTCCGATGAGCGACAAGACGACCATGACGGAATACTTCTTCCGCCACGGCAACATCCTCACGCAGCTCAGCATCGTCGAGGATCCGGTCTTCCTCGAGGAGCCGCTGGTCAAGACGACGAACCTCATGCTCGACGTCGGTGGGCCGAATGCGTTCCAGGCCTGGCTGTTCTGTCAGGCCGACGATGAAGTGCCCGGCCGCGATCCGGCGTACGTGCCGCACTATCTGCCGGGTCAGAATCCGTATCTCACCGAGTTTGCCGCCCAGCATGGCCTGCCCGTCGAGCCGACGCGCGGCGGTGCGCAGACGATGTATCCGGAGTACATGCAGAAGGTGAAGGCGATGCCGATTGCGCCGGCGCCTCGCCGGCAGGGGCGATGATGCGCGCCGAGATGATTCGTGGATCGCAGCTGCTGCCAGCTCGCCGTCGTCGCCGTCGCGATTGCGGTCGGCGCGTTGTCGCTCGACCGTCGGCCGTGCGCAGGGCAACGCGGCGGCGCGGCGCGACGCGACGACGCTGCGCACGATGCACGTGCAGGGCAACGTGCACGTCGTGCTCGGCGCCGGCTCGAACATCGCCGTGCAGGTGGGGAACCTCGGATCGATCCTGGTTGACACGGGCACGGCGCAGAATGCCGAACAGGTGCTCGCGGCGGTTCGGCAGCTGACGCCCCGGCCGGTTCGCTACATCATCAACACGCATTCGCATCCCGACCACGTGGGCGGCAACGAGCGGATCGGCGCGTCAGGCGTCCCGCTGTCCGGCCGCGGCGTCGCGCAGGTCGGCGCCGGCAATTCGGCGCCTCGAGCCGAGATCATCGCGCACGAGGAGACGCTGAATCGCATGAGCGCGCCGGCGGGCTCGCAGGCGCCGTTTCCGGTGGCCGCGTGGCCGACGGCGACGTTCTCCGGCAAGACACAAGGAGTTCTTCTACAACGGCGAGGGCGTGCAGCTCGTGCACGTGCCGTCGGCGCACACCGACGGCGACACGCTCGTGTTCTTCCGGCGATCGGACGTCATTGCGACCGGCGACGTGTATTCGACCGTCAGCTATCCGGTGATCGACGTCCAGCGCGGCGGCAACATCAGCGGCGTGCTCGACGGCCTGAACCAGCTGCTGGCGCTCGTGATTGCCGGCGAGAAGACCGAAGGCGGGACGATGCTCGTGCCTGGTCACGGACGCATCTCGGACGAAGCCGATCTGGTCGAGTATCGCGACATGGTCACCATCATCCGCGACCGGATCCAGGACATGGTCAAGCGTGGCCTGACGCTGGCCCAGGTCAAGGCCGCGAATCCGACGATGGAGTACGACGGGCTGTACGGGAACGCGCCGGGCTGGTCGAAGGATCAGTTCGTCGAGGCCGTCTACAACAACCTGAAGCCCGCTGGTCCCTCGTCGCGCGAGTGAGCGACTTTCCCGACCCCGACGACCTCCTCGCCCACACCGCGCATCGGCCATGGCCTCGTTCCCGAGGGGCCGTGGCTCATGACTCAGAGCTGGCACGATCTGCTGTTTGCGCACTGGCCGCTCGATCCCGGATGCGCTGCGCGGCAGGGTGCCGGCCGAGCTTGCCGCTCGATCTGTTCGACGGCCGCGCCTGGATCGGCGTGATTCCGTTTCACATGACGAACGTGGCGCCGAGAGGCGTGCCGTCGCTGCCTGGAGTGTCAGCCTTCCCGGAGCTGAACGTGCGCACCTACGTCACGCTCGAACGGAAAGCCCGGCGTCTACTTCTTCAGCCTCGATGCCGGCAGCACGCTCGCGGTGATCGACGCGCGGACGCTGTTTCATCTGCCGTATTACCGGGCCAGCCATGGCGGTGCGACGCCGGCACGAGGCGAGTCACCTATCGCAGCGTGCGGCGCGAGTCGGCAGCGAATGCGCAGTTCGCCGGCACCTACGAGCCGATCGGCGCGGCTTCGCACCGCGTCGCCGGGCACGCTCGAGTACTTTCTGACCGAGCGTTACTGCCTCTACACGACCGCGCGGTCGGGGGAGCCGCGCCGGCTCGAGATTCATCACCGGCCGTGGCCGCTGCAGACCGGCGGACGCACAGATCGCCGTGAACACGATGGCGACCGCGTCTGGCATCACGCTGCCCGCGGCGGCGCCGCTGCTGCACTTCGCGAAGCGACTGGACGTGCTCACGTGGGGGTCAGTGAGCTGCGTAATGCGAAATGCAAAGGCAGAATGCAAAATGGCAAACGGGAAGAGTCAGATCGGTCGTCTGCATTTCGACTTTTGCATTTTGAATTACATCGATCAGCTGACTGAGAAATACTCCGGCAGGTCAGGCTTCGTGTCGCGCAGGATCTCGAGAATCGCCTGGCGATCGGCGGCGCTGAGCACCGCGTATCGATCGCCGCGCTCGCGTCCGGAGAGCACTTCCCACAGCCGCGCGTAGACGAGGGCTTTCGCGGCCGCCGGCATGGCGTCGAAGGGCTCCGAGTAAATCAGATAGCTGCATGGGTACTTCAGCAGGCGGTGATTCAGGTCGAGATCGCGCAGCGAACGGCCACGGCTGTCGCGCTTGGCTGAGGCGCTGAATCCTGCGGCAAACGATGACGTCCCTGCCACTGGTCCCGGCAGCGGCGCCTCGTCCACGAACAGCATGTAGTCCACGAGTTGCGCGGCCGCCTGGTCCAGCGTGCGCCCCGCATCAGCGGCGCCGGCGCGCGCCTCCCAGCCGGCGCGCGTGATCAGATTGAGCATCTGCGCCTGATGCTCGAGCATCAGCAGCGCGACGATGTCGCTGTGCGGCGAGAGGTAGCCCGTCATGTCGAACCGGCCGTCCAGGTTGGTGACATGGACCGTGGCCGGCGTAATCATCGCCGCCAGGTCGGACGGATCGGTCGCCACCGCGTTGCCCATGTGACGGGTGGCTTTGTGCGTGCCGGTCACATACCAGCCGCCCCAGCGCAGCTCGAACGGGCTGCGATGATCGGTGGTGTAGGCCGGCCCGTACATCGTGATGCCATCCACGCCAGGGAAGACGCTGCCGATGAACGGCCCCGGCACGTTCTGCGTCGCGTCCGACGTGTGGCACGAGATGCAGGTGTCATTGCGCTCGAACTGCGGTACACCGGCCTGGGTCTGCTCGAGCGTGTAGAAGATCGCGCCCTGCTTGCGGATCCTGGGCGATCAGCTCGAGCACCGGTCCGCCGCGGACCCAGCCGACCGAGACCGTGTCGTTGAAATAGATCGCACGCGGGTTCTTCGGATTGATCCGCGGTGCCTGGAAGCTGGTCTTCGAGAACACCAGTATCTGCGACTCAACCGGGACGTGCAGCACCTTCAGCAGCGACTCGAGATACCCGCTCGGTCCTTTCGACTCCAGCGTCACTTCGCCGGCGCGCAGCCGCGAGTTCAACTGTGAAACGGCGTCGGAGACCGGCGCGCGCTCATAAGAAATGGCCGGATGATTGCGGAGTAGCGCCGCCGGCACGACGCTGACCGGCCGTGGCGACGAGAGTCGACAACCAGATGAGGAGCGCGGCTGCGAAGATCCGATGTCGCATAAAGACGTGGTGACGTCCGGTGCAAAAGCTGCTCCCGGAATTGCTGCCGAAAATCACTGACAATTCACGTGTCTCATTCAGGATACCAGCTGCCCTGCGAATTCTTCCGCAGGGGCGAGGGAAATTCCCCAACTCAGGCATTGAGGCCAAGCAAGCGGTGGCCGTTGAGGCGGCGAAACTCTTCCTCCGCCTCGCGCGTTCGCGCCTCGGCACGCTTGACGACCTCGGCGAAACGCGACCGGCCGCGAATCGAATCCATCCACGGATCCCGCAGCAGAATTGACGAGCAATAGAAGCCGCTGCTCGACGATGCGATCGAGCATCTCGAGGCGCGGCGTCATGTTCGTTCACGCGCGCCAGCACCCGAGCCGTGAAGTAGAGCCCTTCCGGATCGAAATGTTTGTCGATGAAGTCGTCGACCAGCGCCAGTGCTTCGTCCTTCTTGCCCTCGAGCACCAGGCGTGAGGCCTTCATGAGGTCGCGAATAACTCCCGGCAACGGCCGCGACTCCAGCTCTCGATACGCCTCGATCGCCTCCTCGTGACGGCCGACGAGGGGCAGCGTCCAGTTGGTGACCCATCGCAAGCTGTCCGTGTCGCTCGCCAGCGCACGCTCCCAGTCGCCGAGCATGAAATGCGTGTACATCACGCTGGTCCGGACCGCCGGGTCGAGTCGTCGTGCCTGACCGATCTGCGGCGAGCGAGGCGTCGAGCAGGCCGCAGAACCGGCAGGCGATCACCAGCCCGGTGAAGATTTCTGGATCGCTGTGTGAGCTAGGCCCGCCTGAGCAGTCGGGCCATGGCTTCCTTGGCCCGGCCGAGGGATTCGACCTCGAAGTTCGTATACAGATTGTGCGCCACGCTCAGGTCAGGATTGAGCTGCAGTGCACGCTGAAAGGCGTCGTTGGCCCGCTTCAGATTTTCGGTGGCGTCGACGCCGCCATACTTCGCGATCACGCGGTAGACGCGACCGAGCTTAGCCCAGGCGGGCGCGTAGCTGCGGGTCCTCATCGAGCGCCGATCGATAGAGCTCGCCGGCGACCGACAGCATCGCGGGATCGTGACTGACCTGGTTGGCGCGCAGATAGAACTCGTAGGCCCGTGCGCTCGCCGGCAGATCGTTGCGTCAACCGGTGCTTTTCACCAGAGGACAACGGGATCGACAGCGATTCGACGATGGCGCGGGCGAGCTGATCCTGCACCTCGAACAGATCGCGCATCGTCGCCTGCACCGTCTTCGACCAGAGCATCGTGCCCGACGACGCCTCGATCAGCTGCGCGCTGACGCGGACCTGATCGCCGGCGCGCAGCAGTGTGCCGGTGAGCACGGCATCCACGCCGAGGTCGGTGGCGATCGCCTTCAGATCGATGGTGTCGGCGGCGGCGTACTTCGCTCCGGCCAGCGTCGAGCGCACGACGAGTGACTGCAGTCCGGCCAGCGAGCTCACCACCGCGTCGGGAAGACTGAACGACAGGAAATCGAGATCGGGATCCGGCCGCAGCATCCGGAACGGCAGCGCAATCAGGCGCGTCGTCGTGACGGACCGGGCGTCTGCTGGCCGGTGCTGACCAGCGTCACCGCGGACGCGCAGTGCCTGTGCCATCGCATCGGCGCGTCGGGTAGCGGTCCTCGGCGCGCTTCTCGAGCGCGCGGTGAATCACCACGTCCACGGCGGCGGTGACCGCCGAACCGGCGAGCGGCGGCGGGTGGCTCGACATGATGCTGTGATACACCTGCACCAGATCGTCGCCGGCGAACGCCGGCGAGCCGGTCAGCATCTCGAACAGCAGCGAGCCGGTTGTGAACACATCGCTGCGCGGATCGGGCGGCGCATCTCCCCATTGCTCGGGCGCCATGTAGCGCGGCGTGCCGACGATCGTGCCGGCCTGCGTGATCGTCAGTCGGCTGCCCCGATCGACTGCCGCGATCGGGCCAGACCGAAGTCCAGCAGCTTGATCCCGGAGTCGGTCAGGAAGACATTCGACGGCTTCAGATCCCGGTGCACGATGTCGCGGCTGTGCAGCGCGGTGAGCGCACCCAGGATGCTCAGCGTCGACCGCGATCGCCTCGTCCACGTTGAGCGGGCCGTCCTTGAGGCGATGGGCCAGCGGCTCACCCTGGAGCAGCTCCATCACGATGTAGATGTTGTCGGAGGTCTCGCCGACGTCGTGAATCTGACAGATGCCCGGATGGCTGACGCTCGCGGCGGCGCGCGCCTCCCGCCACAGGCGCGCCCGTGCGTCGCTCCCCGCTGAGCGCAGCGTCTTCACCGCGACCTCGCGACCCAGCCGTGGATCGCGCGCGCGATAGACGTCGCCCATCCCGCCCGATCCGATGAGCGAAATCACCTCGTAGTGACCGAGCCGTTCCCCGGCGCTGAAAGGCATCGCGCCTACGTCTTCAGCGTCGCCGTTCCCGAGCCGGCAGGCCCAGCGTCGCGCGAATGTCGTCGCCGAGCCGGACATCAACAAGCAGCTTCGCTCGAAGTGAACCGGTTGATGTAACGCACGTGGGTATTGTGCCTCAACCGGTTCGAGCCGGCTCCCAGCGCCGGCCGAGCGCGATGATCCGTTCGAGCAGTCGTTCGTAGCTGATGCCGCTGGCTTCGGCCGACTCGGAGAAGTCCTCGCCGTAGGC
This sequence comes from uncultured Acidobacteriota bacterium, assembly GCA_963728305.1. Classification (GTDB taxonomy): domain Bacteria; phylum Acidobacteriota; class Vicinamibacteria; order Vicinamibacterales; family UBA2999; genus Gp6-AA40. The sequence goes on along the minus strand of CAVSKE010000014.1, from coordinate 120,903 downwards.
CATGTTGGGATTCGGGTTGGCCTCGAGCACGTAGATGCGCTCGTCCTCGTCCACGCGAAGGTCGATACGCGCGTAGCCGCTGAGGTCGAGCGCGCGGTAGGCGCGCTTGGCGACGCGCTGCATGCGATCGAGCAGCGCCGCATCCAGCCTGGCGCGGTCGGTCATGATGCCGTGCTTCTTCTGATACTGCGTGCTCCACTTCACGCGCTCGGTGGCGATCCGCCACCGGTTGTCGGGCATGCCGGCGAACGACATCTCCCACGGCGGCAGCACGTCGAGCCGCTCGTTGCCGATCGACGCCGACGTAGATCTCGCGACCGTCGATGAACTGCTCGGCGATCGCCGCGGTGCCGAGCGTGTCGTGGATGAATGTGGCGCGGCGGGCGAGCTGCTCGTCGTTCTCGACGACCGAGGCCTGCGAGATGCCGGCCGACGCCTCGAAGAACAGCGACTTGACGATCAGCGGGAATGCCGAGCCGCTTCGGCAGCGTCGGCTTTCGTCCGGGCCGCACGACGGTGAACTCGGGCACCGCGGATGCGGTGATAGGCGAGCAGCTTCTTCGACAGCGCCTTGTCGCGCGCGAGGATCAGCCCGCGCGGATTGCACCCGGTGTAGGGCAGTCGCAGCAGCTCGAGATAGCTGACGACGTTCTGGTCGAACGTCGGGACGCCGGCGAACGCCTCCATCAGGTTGAAGACGATGTGCGGCTTGAAGAGGCCGGCCGTCGGCCGGATGCCGCCGAGGTTGTCGTTGATGCCGAGCACCCGCACCTCGTGGCCCATCTCGCGGAGCGTCTCGATGACGTCGTACTCCATCTTCCACTCGGCCTCGAGGACGTCGATGCCGGTCGTGTCCTCGGGCGGCACGAGATGGTCGTGGACGAGGGCGAGGATGCGGAGCTTCTTCACAGGAAGACGGCCTCACAGGAACAGGCGATGGCCGCCGCTGTGCAGATAGTTCATCGCCTGCACGGTCAGCAGCACCGTGAACTCCTGCCGGGCCTGATCTTCGGGGACGGCGAGCCGCAGCTTCAGCTCGCGGCACCGCTCGATCATGTCCTCGAGCACCTGGTCGATCGTGTACTGGTAGATGCCGGTCCAGCCCGAGACGACGCGCCGGACCGAACGGCGGATCCGGTTGATGAACTGCGCGGCGGTGATGGCGTCGCCGAGTTCGGGGGCATCGGAGAACAGACGCCGCAGATCGCGGTCGTAGAAGTTCGGGTAGTCGACGCCGTAGTAGCGGCGCTTGTTGCGATAGTGCTGGCGCAGCGTCGTAGCGCAGGCTCGTCGAGCGGATCGATTTCCTCGGGATTCTCGACCGGCGGCGGCGTGCCGCGGAGCGAGTCCATCAGGCCGTCCATGTACTCCAGCTTGCCGAGCGCGCGCCACCCGCGATAGCGCTGACGCCACTCGCTGTTCGGCGTCAGCCAGACGGCAAACGTCTCGGCGAAGTCTTCGTCGGGGTGGCTCTGCGCGTACCACGAATCGAGATGGAGCACGAAGCTCTTGCTGTACGGCTTCGGCGTGTAGAACTCCGGATACGGCTTGCTGGGCGATCCGAAGGTGTGCTGCCGCTGTCGGCGCCGCCGCAGTCGGAACGCGTTGTCGATGGCGTGACCGGCCTCGTGCCGGAGGATGCGCATGCACCATTCGTACTCGCCGCCCTCGACCTCGAGCATCTGGGCCTCTTCCAGCGCTTCGAGCCGCGGGTGCGCCAGATAGAAGGGGATGGCGATCGCCGTTGCGCCGTCCGGCGTGAACCACTCGTCCGACAGGTAGAAGTGCAGAGGAAAGCGCAGGTCGCGCGCGTCGAGCTCCGCGCGAAGCTGCGCGATCCGGTCGGCCAGCGTCCCTTCAATCGCCAGCGGAAGGTCCGACATGCGGACGTCCAGCAGCGCTTCGTCACTGAATTCCGGCCAGTTGTCACGCAAGGTGGGAACGTGGCATGAGGTAATGTGTAAGGGTAATACCATGAGACTTGGCCTGTGTTCTGGTGACGGTGATCGCGATGACTGTAATGCTGGCCGGACAGGAGCGCGACCGCGCGAAAGTCGCCGATGCGTTCAAGTGGAATCTCGCCGACGTCTATCCCAGCGAGACGACCTGGCGCGCGCAGAAGGAGAAGATCACAGCAGGAACTGCCGAACCTCCGGGAGTTCCAGGGCACGCTCGGCGCCTCGCCCAAGACGCTCGCCGACGCGCTCGAGATGATGTCGCGGCTCGACAAGGAGCTGTCCCGCCTGTACGTCTACGCCAGCATGCTGTCCGACCAGGACACGCGCCTGTCCGGCCCGCAGGGCATGCAGCAGGAGATGCAGCAGATCTTCGCGAAGTTCGGCGCCGAGGCGTCGTTCGTCGAGCCGGAGCTCCTGAAGGTGGGCAGCGCGACGATCGACAAGGCCATCGCCGCCGAGCCGCGGCTGAAGCCGTACGCCTTCTACCTCCGCGACATCGTCCGCCGAGCGCCGCACACGCTCTCGGACGCCGAGGAGAAGATCCTGGCCGACGCCGGCCCGCTGGCCGGGTCGCCGAACAACATCTACACCATTCTGACCAACGCCGACTTCCCGTATCCGACGATCACGCTCAAGGACGGCAAGACGATGAAGGTCGATCAGGCCGGCTACAGCGAGTCTGCGCACGTCGCCGGTTCGCGAGGATCGCCAGGCGGCGATGTCGGCGTTCTTCGGCGCGCTCGGCGGCTTCAGCCGCACGCTCGGCATGACGATGAACTCGAGCGTGCAGCGGGCGCTGTTCTATCGCGAAGTCGCGGAAGTACTCGAGCAATCTCGAGGCGGCGCTGAACGGCCCGAACATCCCGGTGTCGGTCTACACGCGTCTCGTCGACGGGCGTGAACCGTCACCTGCCGACGTTCCATCGCTACCTGCGGCTGCGCAAGCGGATGATGGGCATCACCGACGACCTGCACTACTACGACCTGTACGCGCCGCTCGTCGCCGAAGTGAACCTGCGCTACACGCCGGAAGAAGCGCAGAAGCACGTCATCGGCGGCGATGGCGCCGCTCGGTGCCTGACTACACCAGCGTCCTGGCAGCGGGCGTTCAAGGAGCGGTGGCTGGACTGGTATCCGACCGAAGGCAAGGTGTCGGGCGCCTACTCCAACGGCGGCGCCTACGACGTGCACCCGTTCATGCTGCTGAACTACCTGGGGCAGTACAACGACGTGAGCACGCTGGCGCACGAGCTCGGGCACACGATGCAGAGCTACTTCTCGAACAAGACGCAGCCGTACGCGACGGCCAGCTATCCGACGTTCGTCGCCGAGGTCGCGTCGACGTTCAACGAGGCGCTGCTCATCGACTACATGCTGAAGCAGATCAAGGACACGCCGACGCGGCTGTCACTGCTCGGCAACTATCTCGAAGGGATCAAGGCCACCGTGTTCCGGCAGACGCAGTTCGCCGAGTTCGAGCTGCGGATGCACGAGATGGGCGAGAAGGGGCAGCCGATCACCGGCGACGCGCTGGCGAAGCTGTATCTCGACATCACGAAGAAGTACTACGGGCACGACCAGAAGATCCTCGTCGTCGACGACTACATCGCCCACGAGTGGAGCTTCATCCCGCACTTCTATCGCGACTTCTACGTGTTCCAGTACGCGACGTCGTTCACCGCGGCCGAGGCGCTGTCGGCGAAGGTGCTCTCGGGCGACCAGGAGGCGACGAAGCGCTATCTCACCTTCCTGTCGCCGGCGGATCGAAGTACCCGATCGATCTGCTGAAGGACGCCGGCGTGGACATGACGACCGACGAGCCGCTCGACCTGACCATCCGGCGGATGAATCAGGTCATGGACGAAATGGAGAAGCTGCTCTCGAAGTAGGGCCGGTCCTTCAGACCGGCCTTCTTCAATTGTTCACGCAGCCTGCGGCCGCGTGCGGGACCAGAGCACGGCACCCATCAGAACCGCCGCTGCCACCGCCACAAGAGTGAACGCCCTCACTGCGGTCTGCAGGCCATTGACGTTGAGCAGCTGCAGGACAGGCTCGCCGTAGAGCCGCGCGACGAGCGCGACGGCGCCGAAGCGGAGCAGTCGCATCACCCCGAACACGACGACGAACCTCCGGCGGTCGAAGTCGAGCGCGCCACAGGTCAAGAGAAACGCCGTCAACGGGAATGGCGGCGGCATCAACGCCGCGGCCGCAAGAGCGCCCGTGCCCGTCGTGTCGAGTGAAGACTTCACGCGCGCGAGATGCTGAGCCGGCACGAGCCGCGGCAAACCCGCAAACCCGGCTGTGCGTCCCACCCAATACGTCAGCCCAGCGCCGGCGAGCGAAACCACCGCGACGAGCGGCGGAAATATCCAGAAGATCCCCTCATGCCTGGCCGCCAGCACAACGACGAGCGCGTCCAACCCAAATGGCACTACACACCTGCGACGAGTCCACCATCGCCTGAAGGAACGCGCCTACCAGGAACGAAGACCCGAGTCGAAAAGAAACGCCGCGTCGCGTGATCGGTGCGAGATGCAACCGGGCGCGACGTCTGCGCACTTCGCAATGCGGATGCCAAACCGATCCTGCAGAAATGTTTGCAATGCAGATGGCAAACGCGCGGTCGCTCGGCGAACGAGTAAGTGCTTTTGACTCGATTACATCGCCGACCGGCAGGTGACCCGGAGCCATCAGGGATCGCCTGATGGCTCCGGATGTTGAATCTCGTCGGCTTCTTACCGTTGTGGACTGCCGCTCGCGTTCGTGGGCATCGCGAACAGGAAGCGCTGTCCGTCGGGACTGACGTTCTTCCACTGCAGCGCGTTTCCAGGGAGTGGTCCGGGCAGGCTGAAGAGCATCCGCGGCGTCCCCGCTTTGAAGGACGGGCGAGGTCTCCACGTCCACCGCCATGACCTCCCAGTTGCGGGTCATGAAGTACAGCTCCTTGCCGTCCTGCCGCCATGCGATCATGCCGATCGCGCCGTCCTTCGACACGCGGATGGCTGGGCCGGTCAGCGGCGCATCCGGCTTGCTCGGATCGAATGGACGCACGTAGACCTCGCCGCGATCGACGTCGGCTTCGTTCGAGATGAACGCGATGTAGCGATTGTCGGGAGAGAAGCGGCCCTGTCCGGCGTCGTAGTCCTCGCGCAGCCAGTCGATCTCCTTCCGCTCGGAGGCCGGTGGTTGCCACCGAGCGGCACCAGGACGATCACGCCGGTGAAGAAGGTCATGAACTTGTTGTCCGACGACCAGTCGGTGAGGACCATTCCTGCGCCCGGTGTGTAGTTGAACACCTGCACGGCTTCGCCAGTGCCGTCGGCGGCCTTCCGGTAGATGCTCGAAATGCTCTCGTGAGTGGAGACGTAGGCGACCTGCTTGCCATCCGGCGACCAGATCGGCGCGTTCTGCGGGTCGTTGTCGTTGGTGATCGGCGTGCCCTTGCCGCTGGCCAGATCGACGGTCCAGATGTCGTTGTTGCCGGTCCGTGGATCGATCACGCATGACGACCGCGCGAGTGCCGTCGGGAGACAGGTTGGCCTGGTTGTAGAAGCCAGGTTCTCCGACCTTGCTGAGCACTTTCCCCGAGCGATCGTAGACGGTGAGCTGCCGCAGCTGCGGCCGTGGCACGGCGATGACGAAGCGCTCGCCGTCGCGGCTGACGCTGGCGGTGCCTGGAGCGACGCCTGGAACGATTTCCGGCCGGCGGACGGAACAGTACCTCGGTTTTCCGAACTGCGGTGTGGCGCTAGCCGTTGACGTCCACGGCCATGATGGCGCGGTCGGCCGCGAGGTAATAGAGCTCCTTGCCGTCCTGCCTCCAGAACACCATTCCGGTTCCGCCCTGATCGGAGAGCTGCCACGGGCCCGGCCGCTGGTGTCGTACTCGCTGTCGCCGCAGGATCGAAGGGGATCGCATAGACCTCGAAACGACCGGACACGTTCGACGTGTAGGTCATGATCCGGCTGTCAGGCGACAGACGCGGTCCCTGGTTCTGTGACTTGCTGCGGAAGACCTCGATGGCCTTGCGTTCGCCGGCTGCCGGCGAGCGGCAAGGCAAAGAGTCCGCCGCCCGTCAGGTCGGTCGAGAAATAGGTGAGATATCGACCGTCCTGCGACCAGTCGGTGAGCGTCATCGGCGCCGAGTTCTTGAAGAGCAGCTCCTCCTGACCCTGACGCGTCCGAGGCCTTCCGATACAGACCGAAGTACCCGTCGCGCAGCGCGACATAGGCGATCTGCTTTCCGTCAGGCGACCACGCGGGTGAGCCGGCGTTTTCACGCGACTTGCTGACCGTGAGCTGAATCGCCTTGCCGCTGGCGTTGTCGATCACCCAGAGGTCCTGGTTTCCTTCTCGAGATCCGGTTTGACGACCGCCATGCGGGTGGCAGTCCGGTGAGAAGACCGGCTGGTTGTAGATGTCGCGTGGCCCGAGGACGCTGACCTGGCCGTCCCTGGCGATCGAACACGCGTGAGCTGGCGCGCGTTCATCTCCATGATCTGCGCGACGACTCGCGCCCGTTCGACCGGGTCTCGTGGAAGCTGAGCCTCGCTCCGGACCGGAGCCAGGAGCAGGGCGGCGCACGAGCCGCCGTCGCTGATGAGTGAAGTCCTGTTCATCTGGACCTCCTCAACAGTTCTGCGGACAGGCCGACACGACCTTTCCGCCTGGCAGCGTCAGCATGCGGATCAGCCCGGACCGGGAATGATCCCGGGCCCGGCTGACCTCGACGATGACGTCCTTGCCGAGGGCGCCCTCGAAATCGGCCTTGGTGATATCGCGGGTCCGGAAGAAGTTGGGCGGGGGACCTTCGATCGACCAGGTCTGACCTTGTTCCGCGCCGCTCTTCACGTCCACGGCGAGGTAGATGTGGGGATTCCTCCAATCGATCTTGCTGAGCGTGCCGTTCAGCGTCACGCGATCGTTGAAGTCGAACAGGGCCGACATATTGTGATGCGCCGAAGCGGCGGTCCCGGCGAGGAGCGCCACTGCCACGCCGACGCACACACGGGTTCTGAGGCTCATGGAAGCCCTCCTTGTGCCTGAAACTACGTAGATCCGTGGTGGAAGTTCATGTCCACGGCCCGTCCGGTAGGCCGGGCCCTACCTGAACACCTCTTCTAAGAACGGGCGTTGGCAACATCGATGAGACGGTCCGACCCGGCGAGTGGTTGGACCCTTTCTACGCAGGTCGCCACTATGACAACGTGGCAAACCGTGGAAAGTGACGAAGTCCGTCGAAACGGGCGTCGAGCCGCCCGCGCCAAGCAGGCTCAGGATTCGGTAGGCGCCGATCGTTGTTCCTGTCAGCGTCGGTCGAGCCACGATCGATAACGGCGGGTCCGAAAGGACCCGCCCTGCGAAGAGGACCGGCCCTACTTTACAGAATTCGTTTGCCCAATGCCGACAGCGCGAGCTCCGTGGCGAACTCGGCCGTCGTGTTGCGGATGTCGAGCGTCGGGTTGACCTCGACCAGATCGAGCGCGACGAGCCGCTGCGAATCGGCGACGAGCTCCATCACCATGTGCGCCTCGCGGTAGTCGAGCCCGCCCTTGACCGGCGTGCCGACGCCGGGCGCGATGGATCGGATCGCAGGCGTCGAGATCGAACGACACGTGAATGCCACCGGTGCCGTTCGAGGCGAGCGCGATGGCGCGTTCGGCGATCGTGGCGATGCCTTCGCGATCGATGTCTTTCATCGTGAAGACGTGCACGCCGGACGCGCGAATCTTGCCCTTCTCCTTCTCGTCGAGATTGCGAATGCCGACGAGCACGGTGTGCGCCGGCGATACCGACGGCGACGATCCGATCGACGCGAGCTCGTGTCGGCTCCTGGCCGAGCAGGGCCGCCAGCGGCATCCCGTGCACGTTGCCGGTGGTGGTCGTCTGCGGCGTGTTCATGTCGCCGTGCGCGTCCACCCAGATCAGGCCGAGCGGATACGACGTCACGCTGCGAACGTAGTCGGCGCTCGCGGCCACCGAGCCGGCGGCCAGGCTGTGATCGCCGCCGAGCACCAGCGGCAGCGCGCCTGCCTCGTGCGACTGCAGCGCGACGTCGTACAGGCTGCGGCACACGGCGGCGATCTCGTTGATGTACTTCTTCGTCGGATCGACGGCCTTTGCCGTCTCGGGAATCGGCGAGGGCAGATCGCCCTGATCGCTGACCGGCGTACCCGAGCTCGCGCGATCCGATCGCCGAGGCCGGCGATGCGGAACGCCGACGGTCCCATGTCCACACCGCGGCGCGCACCGCCAAGATCGAGAGGCACGCCGATGATGTGAACGGATGCTCACTTGATCTTGTACGAGACCGAGATGCCTTCGCCCGACGGCGAGACGATGGTCGTGAAGAGCCCGCTGTGGTTCTGCACGGCGTCGAGGAACGGCTCCATCTCGCTCTTCTTGTTCACGACGTTGTGCGCGGTGAAGAGGCCGCCGGGATTCAGGCGCGGGAACACCATGTCGAAGAACTTCTTGTAGTCCGGCTTCCAGGCGTCGAGGAAGACGAAATCGAACGTGCCCGGCAGCTTCGGGAATCTCCTTGAACGCGTCGCCGTGGACGACCTGCACGACGTCGGTCAGTCCGGCCGGCTTGATGTTCGCGGCGGCTTCCTTCGCGCGCTGCGGGTCGTACTCGATCGCCACGACGCGGCCGCCGGTTTCGCGCGCGCCGAGACCGAGCCAGATGCCGCTGTAGCCGCTCGCCGCGCCGATCTCGAGGATCGACTTGGCGCCACGCGTGGCGATGAGCACGCGCAGAAAGCGGCCGTCCTCTTCCGAGACCGCGAGCTGTCCCTTGTCGGCGGCCTTGATCTTCTTGAGGACCGACTCGATGTGCGGCGTCAGCGCTCCGGACGGTCGCTGCTGTGCGCGCCGATGCAGCCAGCGACGCGGCGAGACGCAGATCACGCAGACGAGGATGCACGCATGCAGGAATTTTACGTCACGTCGGCGTGGCGTGCTGACACGTACGCGGCGGCTCGCGCCGCGGTCGCGCGCGCATCGGCGATGCAGTCGGGGATGCCGATGGCTCGGAAGCCGCTGCCGGTGACGAACACGCCGGGCAGCGAGGCGAGCTGGTCGTCGATCGCCGCCACGCGCTGAAGGTGGCCGACTTCGTACTGCGGGCTCTGACGCGTCCAGCGAAACAGTCGCGTGATGACGGGCTCGCCGGTGATGCCGAGCAGCTCGCTCGAGCTCGTCTGCGCGCCGTCTCGATGAGCTCCTCGTCGCTGTGCCTCGAGCCGGTGCGGATCTCGGCCGCCGCCGAGAAACCCGCGCAGCAGCACGTGCCCGTCGGGCGCGCGGCCGGGCCACTTCGACGTGACCCAGGTGCCGGCGAGCAGCGCGGATCGCTCGACGCGCGGCACGACGAATCCCGTGCCCTGCATCGGGTGAGCGACCTGATCGCGCCGGTAGCCGAACGCGACCGTGGCCGTCGATGCGTAGGGCACGCGCATCGCAGAACGCCGCGAGCGTCGTGTCGAACGCGCGCAGCAGCGACGCCGCGACGTAGGCCGGCACCGCCAGGATCACCGCGCGCGCCTCGCAGCCGTCCGACTGCCCGATTCGAGTGATCAGCGAGCCGGCGCGGCGAAGCTCCGTCACGCGCGCGTCCGTGCTGCACGATGCCCGGCAGCGTGGCGAGCAGCGCGTCGACGAGCTCGCCGGTGCCGCCGGGCAGCGAGACGAACGCGCCCTGCGGCGACGGCGTCACGCGCAGCGCGCGAAACGCGCGCAGCACGCTGCCCGACTGACGCTCGGCCTCGAGCAGGCGCGGGAAGAGCGCGCGCATCGACAGGCGTTCGACGTCGCCGGCGTGGATGCCGGCCAGCAGCGGCTCGGCCAGATAGTCGACCGCCTCCTCGCCGAATCGACGTCGCACGAACGCGCCGATCGATTCGTCCTCGTCGCCGCGCGCGCCGCGGGATGAACAGCTCGCCCGCGAGCCGCAGCTTGCCGGCCGATGGTGAAGAGCGAGGAGCGCGCCAGCGCGCTGAATCGCGAGCGGAAAGCCGAGGAACGATCCTTCGGCGAGTGGATGCAGCCGGCCGTCGCGCAGCACGTAGGCCGTGCGCGGCGTCAGCGTCGAGATCAGCCGATCGGCCGAGGCCGAGCTCGCGGCACAGCGCCACGGCCGCCGGCTTCTGCACCAGCATCGAGTCGGGGCCGCCGTCGATCGACCCAGCCGTCGAAGCGCTCGGTCGTGATGACGCCGCCGGCGCGCGATGCCGGCTTCGAGGACCTGCACCGACGACGCCGCGCTGGCGCAGCTCGTACGCCGCCGCGAGACCGGCGATGCCGCCGCCGACGATCGCGACGTCAACCGTCGCCATCCATCGGTCTCAGCTGACGAGCGCGAGGCGGAGTGGACGTACTGGGCGAGCATCTGCACGTGCTCGACCGGCGTGGACGGCAGGATGCCGTGACCGAGATTGAAGATGTGACCGGGACGGTTGCCGACGCGCGCCAGGACGTCGTCGGTCTGCTGCGAGCATGCGCGCGGGCGGACCGAGCAGCAGCGTCGGGATCGAGATTGCCCTGCACGCCGCGATCGGCGCCGATGCGCGTCCACGCCTCGTCAATCGGGATGCGCCAGTCCACGCCGATCACGTCGCCGCCGGCGTCGCGCAGCTCCTCGAGGATCGTCGCCGTGCCGGTGCCGAAGTGAATCGTCGGCACGCGTGTCGCGACGGCCTCGAAGATGCGGCGCGTGTGGGGCAGCGCGAACTCGCGGTAGTCGGCGGCGCTGAGCGCGCCGACCCACGAGTCGAACACCTGCACCGCGTCGACGCCGGCGTCGATCTGCGCGCACGAGGTAATCGGCGACGATCGACGACAGCTTCTCGCAGAGCCGATGCCACGCCGTCCGGATGGCCGTACATCAGCGCCTTGGTCTTGGCGAACGTGTTCGAGTGTCCGCCTTCGATCGCATACGACGCCAGCGTGAACGGCGCGCCGGCAAAGCCGATGAGCGGGACGCGGCCGCGGAGCTCGCGCTGGATCTGCCGGATGGCCGTGAGCACGTGCGTCAGCGCCTCGCGCGGCTCGAACACGCGCAGCCGGTCGATGTCGGCCGGCTCGTTGATCGGCCGCTCGAGCTGCGGTCCCTCGCCCTTGATGAAGTCGAAGGGAAGTCCCATCGGCTCGAGCGGCAGCAGCAGGTCGGAGAAGAGGATCGCCGCGTCGAGATCGATCCGTCGAATCGGCTGGAGCGTGACCTCGGTGGCCAGGTCCGGCGTCCGGCAGATCTCGAGCAGGGAATGCCGCTCGCGAAGCGCGCGGTATTCCGCCATGTACCGCCCGGCCTGGCGCATGAACCAGACAGGCGTCCGGTCAACCGGCTCGCGCCGGCAGGCTTTGAGGAAACGGGATTCAGTCACGCACGGGCACGGTCAGGAGATCGCGCGCCAGCGTGACGAGCTCATCGAGCCACAGCGGCTTGTAGCGCAGCTCGGCGCCGAGCGCCCGGATTTCCTCGGACTGGGCTTCGGCCAGATAGTAGTCGCCGGTGACGATGGCGACCGGCGTTTGCGCCAGGCCGGGAATCGCGCGGATGGCGCGCAGCACCTGCAGTCCGCTGGTCAGCGGCATCCGCAGATCGAGGATGATGGCGTGCGGGCGGTGAGTCTGGGCGAGGTTCAGCCCCTCGTCGGCGGTGTGCGCGGCCCAGACTTCGTAGCCTTCGAGACGGAGCATCCGCGAAAACAGGTTGGTGACGCTGACATCGTCGTCGACGATGAGCACGCGGGCGCGGGCGGCTGCCGGCCGGGACACGTCGGCCATGGGGACTGACACTCGAGCGCAAGTCATTGTGGAGCCCGGCCGAAAACCCGTCAAGTGAGGCACTCGTGTTATATTCTGGCCCCCTCGGCCGTAGTTACGGCCGATTCCTGCGCCGCCCTCCCGCCAAGTCTTGCGTGGCTGGGCGTCTACGCCGTGGTGTGTCGTCGCGTCGGAGGTTTTGTTGAGCCCTATCCTCGTGCGGCCCGTGCGCGAGCAGCTCGAGCACGATCGGGTTATCCGCCTGCTTCAGGCGAAATACAAGAGAAAGTTCGAAGTCGCCATCAATCCCGGTAATGAACAGACGGCGCCCGTCGGTCCGACGGACGTCGCCGTGGTATCCGGATCTGGTGCTGCTGTCCTCGGAGCGGTACGCGCAAGCTGGTCGGCGTGGTCGAGGTCGAGACCGTCGGAGTCCGTCAACCACCTCGAGGCGATGTCGCAGTGGAAGACGTTCTCCAGCCTGAACGTGCAGTTTCATTTGTACGTGCCCGCGTCGGGTGTGGACAGCGCCCGTCGGCTCTGTGCACGGATCATCAGATCACGACCACGGAAATCTGGGCCTATCACGCGATCGGCGATCAGATTCGCTTCACGCCCGTGCAGCGCGCACCGCAAGCCGGCCGACGGGAAGGGCCGGCCCGCGATCCGAGACGCGCGAACCGGCCGCGGCAGCGGCCAAACCGGCGGCTCGCGAAGAACGCCGCTTCACCGCGTGCCGCCGTCGTCGCGTGCGCGGACCGCGCGGCCTGTCGCCAAATCAGCCGGCCCGGTCGGCGGCGCGCCCGAAGCCGCGAGCCGAGCGCGGCTCGAACCAAGAGCTCGGCGACATCGCGACGCGCCGACGGCAAGGCCGCGTCTCGCAAGACCGCATCAGCCTCCAAGGCTCTGAAGCGCAAGTAGTCTGTGCCCTTCCTGCGGGTGATTCGCGACAAGCGGGGGTACGAAACCACCTACCTGATGCACCTGTATCGCGACGGGCCGCGTCAGCGATCGAAGATCCTCTACGTGTTCCGCACGCCCGGGCGGTGTTCGCGTCGGCCGCGATCCGCTCGAGCCCGAGGTGCTTCGCCAGATCGAATCGCAGTATCCCGACATCCAGTTCAACTGGCAGACGCGTTCGCGAAAGCCAGCAGCTGATCGAGACGTCGGCCGAGCCGCGGCGCCGGCGGCCGCGGCGCGAAGAGGAGGCCGCTCCTGTCGCGGCTGCCGCCGCCGGTCGTCCGGCGCCGGCCGCGCCGCACCTCGCAGCGCCCGGCCAGCGCTCCGCCGCCCCGCCTCGCGATTCCCTCGGCGATCGAAGGCGAGACACCTGATGAACGGATCGCGTTTCTCGTCGCACTGGCATCCGATCATTCGCGAACGGATTCCGCACCGGACGTCGGATCCCGTCGCGACAGGAAGCGCTCAACGCGCTGGCCGATCGGCTGAATCCCGCCAACTGGACCGATGCAGACGAGATCACCGCCGGGCTGCAGCAGGCGGCCGAGGCGCTCGAGCGGTCTGTCGCACGTGTTCGCCAAGCGTCGCCGCCGAGGTCGGCGCCGGCCACGAGAACCGCCGCGTGCCCGGCCCGATTCGGCACCTTCTGAATCGTGAGCGAGTGGATTGCCGTCGGTCGTCTCGCAGCTCTCCACGCTGGGGCCGTGGGGACCGGTGCTGTTCGTTGGCCTGTACGTCGTCGGCGTCGGTGACGATGGCGCCCGCCTTCATCCTGACGTTCGCCGCCGGCGCCGTGTGGGGACTGTGGAAGGGCTCGCTCCTACGTCTACATCGGCGCGGTGCTCGGCGCGTCGGCGGTCTACTTCCTGGCAGGGCGAGCTGGTTCGTTCGCGTGTGACTCGGCTGGCTCGACCGCGATCCGCGTGTGGCCGCGGTGCGTCGTGCGGTCGCGAGTCAGGGCGTCTGGATCATGTTCCTGCTCCGATTGTCGCCGCTCATTCCGTTCGTTCAACTGAACTACGCGCTGGTGCTGAGCGGCGTCCGCTACCGTGACTACCTGCTCGCGACGATCGGCATGTGGCCGACCATCATCATGTACGTCTACTACGGGAAGGTCGCCGGGCGATGTCGCGGCGCTGGCGACCGGCGTCGCGCCGGAGCGCGGGACCGGAGTACTACGTGCTGCTCGTCGTCGGTCTCGTCGCGACGGTCGTGGCGACGACGATGGTCGCGCGCGCGGCGAAGAAGGCGATGGTCGAGCAGGCGGTCACAGCGATGAATCGGCGCTCGATGTCGTGGACCTTGTTCAGCCGGCGCTGATGGCGGTCCTCACCGGAGAAGCTGGCGGCGAGAAAGGCCGTCGCGACCTCGAGGGCGAGCGCCGGCGCCGATGACGCGCGAGCCGAGGCACAACACGTTCATGTCGTCGTGTTCGACCGCCTGATGCGCGGTGTAGGTGTCGTGGCACACCGCGGCGCGCACCCCGGGAAACTTGCTGGCCGCAATTGACACGCCCGCGCCGCTGCCGCAGACGATGATGCCCGCGATCGGCCTGCTCGTCCCGGAGGGCCACGGCGACCGCTTCGGCCGAATCGGGATAGTCCACCGGGCGCGGTCGAATGGGTGCCGAGATCGAGGACGTCGTGGCCCTGTTGAGTCAGTTTTGCGGCCAATTCCTGCTTCAGGACGTACCCCGCGTGATCGGCGCTGACGGCGATTCGCATGGGTATAATCTATCGTATGCGCACTACCGCTACGCTTCTGGCCGCGGGGCTCTTCGGCCTGCTCATGGCGGCGCGTCTTCGCCGACCGCCGTCGTGCACGCGCAGGCGCAGGCGCCCGCCAGCCGCCGGTCAGCCGCAGAGCGCCGGCCCAGCCCACCTTCCGCGTCAGCGTCGATCTCGTCACGACCGACGTCATCGTCCGCGATCAGAAGACCGATCAGTTCGTCGCCGACATCAAGGCCGACGAGTTCGAGGTCTACGAGGACGGCGTCAAGCAGCAGATCGCGTCGCTGGTGCTGACGCACGGCGGGCGCGTCTACAACGTGCAGAGCCCGCCGCCGGCGCCGGTGCAGGAAGGCATCATCCTGCCGCGCAACCGCCCGACCAACGACGCGGCCGGCCGCGTGTTCCTGCTGTTCATCGACGACCTGCATCTGGATTTCCGGAGCACGCCGCGCACGCGCGATCTGATCAAGCGGATGATGCGGCTGCTGATTCACGAAGGCGACATGTTCGGCATCGTGAGCACCGGGCACTCGTCGATCTCCGAGCAGCTCACCTACGACCGTCAGATTCTCGAGTCGGCCATCTCGCGCGTCACCGGCGGCGGGCTGAAGCGCCAAGGAAATCATCGAAGGCATGCAGGGCGTCGCAGGGTCCGACCGAGCTGCGTCACCGCGCGCACGTGGCGTTCTCGACCGCCTACGACCTGATGAAGAACCTGGAGAAGCTGCAGAACCGCCGCAAGGCCGTCATCTACTTGAGCAGCGGCTACGACTTCAACCCCTTCGAGACGTCGCGGCTCGAGGAGCAGGCGCGCCGGATGCACGTCGAGAGCGCGGACCTGCAGACCGATCCGTTCTACCGCACGCAGCAGAGCAGCCAGCTGCTGGCGGAAGCCGATCTCGTGCGCGAGCTCGCCGAGCTGACGCGCGCCGCCAATCGCGCCAACGCGACGCTCTACACCATCGACCCGCGCGGGCTGGTCGCCGGGCCGGACATCGACGACGAGGTGCCGACGCAGGAGTGGAACGCCTACGTGCGCGACACGCAGGACAGCCTGCGCGTGCTGGCCGAGGAAACCGGCGGCATCGCCGTCGTCAACCAGAACGACTTCGACAAGGCGCTCAAGCGCATCGACGCCGAGACGAGCGACTACTACGTGCTCGGCTACTACTCGTCGAATCCCGATCCGCTGAAGCGCGTCGCGCAAGATCGAGGTGAAGACGACGAGGCAGGGCCTGAACGTCGTACGGCCGGACGGAGTACGTGCTGCGTCCGCTGCCGCCGCCCTCGACGCGATAGCGACTCCGCGTAGCGTCCGGCTTACGCCGGACCTGGCTCTACGACGGCCGCGTCGTCGCCGGGAGACGCGGCCGCACCGTTTCGAACACGCTCATCACTTCCGACACCGTTCGCGGCAGGCGGCTCATCTTCGGATAGAGCCAGCCTGTCTGGCGCTCGAGCGCGACGCCGCTGATCCGGCTGCAGAACAGCTGCTTGCTCTTCACGTCGGCCGCCGCGGCCTGCCACGGGATGATGCTGATCCCGAGCCCGTTCCGGACCATCGCCTTGATGATCTCGACGTTCTCGGTCTCCATGATGATCTCGGGCGCGATGCGCTCGCGCGTGAAGAACGCCTCCACCGTGCCGGCGCGTGATCGAGCCGGTCTCGAACAGCACGAACGGCTGACGGTCGAGATCGGCGGGCGTGATCGTGCTTCTTCTTCGCGAGCGGGTGTGTCGGGTAGGTGATGAGCAGCAGCTCTTCCCGCAGGACCGGCACCGAGATCAGGTCCGCGGCCTCGACCGGCAGCGTCAGCAGGCCGAGATCGCCGGCGCCGGCGCGCAGCATCGCAATCGATCGCTCGGCGCTGCCGACGGTGACCTTCATGTCCAGATGCGGATGGACGCGGCGCACCTCGGCGAGCAGGGTCGGAAACACGTAGAGGCAGACCGTCATGCCGCCGACCAGCCGAATCGTGCCCTTCAGCGACTCGCGCGTGTCGCTGATGGTCGACGACCGTGTCCTGCAGATCCTGAAAGACGCGATGGCTCAACTGCAGCAGCGATTCGCCGGCCGGCGTGATGCGGATTCGGCGGCCGATGCGATGAAAGACCGGCTCGCCGAGCTCGTCCTCGAGCAGCAGGATCTGGCGGCTGATCGCCGACTGCGAGACGTGCAGCTTTTCGCCCGCGGCCGTGAACGAGCCGGTGTCGGCGATGGCGCGGATGATCTCGAGCTGCCGGAGGTCCATGCGTCAGCATACATTTGCCGCACGCATGGGTTCAATGGCAACGATACGCGTGGCCGATGTGATGGTCCTGCGCTGATCTGCGCCGCGGGCACGCGCGACTGGCGGCGGCAGCGCCGCCCGCGTTCGCTCGACCGCCTGCTTCAGATAGTCCTCGTCCATCTCGATGCCGACGAAGCTCACGCCCAGCTCGCGCGCAGGCGACCGCGGTCGATCCGAGGCCGAGGAACGGATCGGCGACGACCTGCACGCGGTCGAGGCCGTGGAGCCGCAGGCACATCTCCGGCAGCTTCGGCGGGAACGTCGCCGGATGCGGCCGGTCCTTCTCGCGGCTCTGAATGGTCTCGTAGGGAATGAACCAGGTATTGCCGCGACAGCGGACGCCCGATGCGGCGGTCCGCCAGCGGCCGACGTTCGACTGGTCCTGATAGCGCACGCCGATCGCCTGCCGATCGATCGGCGTGTCGCCGGACGCGGTGAAGTGGAAGACGAACTCGTGGCAGTCGTGCACGAAGCGGCGGCTGTTGATCGGCTTGTAGTGACCGACGGCGAGGTCGTCGTCGAGGTTGGCGCGGGCGCCGGCGAGCGACTTCTCGATCGCGATCGACTTGATCCAGTGAATCGTGTTCTGCAGCTGCAGATGCGGCCGGACGGCCTGCGCCACGTCGATCGCCGTCCACGGGTCGGTCGGCTTGGCGCCGACGTTCAGGAACAGCGAGCCGTCGGGCGCGAGCACCCGGGCGCACGCGCGAATCCACTGCCCGGTCCACTCCAGGTAGTCGCGACGGGGCATCGTGTCGTCGTAGCTGCGGTAGCGGATGCCGAGGTTGTAGGGCGGCGACGTGACGATCACGTCGATCGATCCGTCGGCGAGCTGGCTCAGCACGTCGAGACAGTCGCCGAGATAGAAACGGAACGATGCGCGGCCGGATTTGAGCGTGGTGTGAGGACTGAGCGGAGCGAGGCACCACGGCGATTGTAACCGTGATGCGTCGGACGGCTAGGACGCTTTGGAGACGGCGACCGTCGCGATGTACCGCGGTGAGACGCTCGGGGATCGTGTGATTGCGCCGATGCCCGTGTACCTCGCACTGCGTACCTTTCTCTTCGACGTAGGAGACTTCTCGGCTCGTCGCCAATTCGCGATAGCGGCCGATCACGCAGCCACACGAGAGAGTTCTGAAACCCAAGGAGTCGTAACGAGGCTCATGACCGTTTCCTCTGACCCGAATTCAAAGCAATCCATGTACCGCGACAGTTGAGTTCGAAAACAGCGCGACCTCGCTCGACGTCGTCAACGAAAACATCTCGCGGATCTGAACACCGGGGCGTCGCTGATGTGAACACGCCGTGTGTCGCCGCGGAGCACACACCTGTGTCGAGGCGGACAGCACTTGGATCGCATTCAATCGATTGGACAGCGCGCGAACCAGGTTCGTCAGGCGACGACAGTTCGGACAGTTCGTGAGAGGCTCGGTCTCACAGATTCGTGACCGAGCCGTGGCGGACGCGGTCGTAGAGGACCGCGGTTGATTACGATTTTGCCGGTGAGTGTCCTGATCTGATAGCTCGATAGCTTTCCAGTTCGACGGCCCGCTGGCGTGCGGCGGCTCCGCGGGCCCGAACCACGACGAACGAGAAACGCAGCGTGGAGCGCGCCAATCACGCCAATCTCTCGAACGTCGAGTCGGCGTAGGCAGGAGCGCCGGAATCACGTTGACGACGGCCGCCGCACGCGAAGACCACGGTGAACAGTGGATCGACGCCGCCGCCGGGCAGGGCCGGCCCAATCGTCATCGCCGTCGTCTCCCAGTGGGGGCCGTTTTCGCTCGATTCGTAATAGACCTGCACGTATCTACCGATTCGCTCGACCCCGACGTGCAGGGCGTGAATCGCCTCGAAGCCGGCCGACGAGGACGGCCAGAGAAAAGAGCGAGGCGATGCGGGAGGTCGCTGACAAAAAGTAGCGAGCACGCAAGGGCCGCCCAGCCAATTAGTGTCACTGGGAGGAGGACGATGCGCGTGGTTCCGCGGCTCGCGATCGTCTGTCTGAGGTGCGATGAACTCGGATTCAGACAGGCTCATCGAGTGTGGCACCTTTCTTGGAAAGGCTGTGCACGACGAACGGTCGGTTTCCCGGGCGTCGTCAAAATCCTTGCGAACTCAGAATTGTTTGCTAGAATGCCGATATCTCTTTGTAACCACCTGTCTTCCCAACGAGTTGCTCCCTGTGATGGCGAAGCGGCGGACTGCGGCTGCGCGTTTTCTGTGTCTTTTGACCTCGGTTGTCTGTGCTTGGCCTGCCGGCCGACACCCTCGCCGGCCAGCAGACGACGTCCCGGTCGTCTGGGACTAGCACGAAGAAACTCAGCCTCAAGAAGACCCCGGCCTCCGCCAAGTCGTCGGCTTCGGCCGCCCGGAGGCGGCGGGCGCGCCCGGGCCGCGTCGGCCGCCCGCGCGCTTCGCGAGGCGCAGGAGCCCCGGTTCAAGCTGGATGAATCCGGTGCGCTCGTCCCGGACGTCCGCGCCGAGGCCGCCATTATCTACGACTCGGCGACCGGCCAGGTGCTCTGGGAGTCGAATTCGCAGAACCAGCGCTCGATCGCCAGCATCACCAAGGTCATGACTGCGGTGGTGTTTCTCGAGAATTCGCCGGATCTTTCGAGACCGGTCGTCGTCGATCGCTCCGACGTCCGAGCCGCCTCGACCACGTATCTGCGTGCCGGCTACACGGTCACCAAGGGAGACCTGCTGCACCTGACGCTGATCGCCTCGGACAACGCCGCGGCGCGCGCTCTGGCCCGCGTCTCGCCGTACGGATCGGCCGGGTTCATCGACCGGATGAACGAGAAGGCCAAAGAGCTCGGCCTGACCAACACGCAGCTACGCGGATCCGTCGGGTCTGCTCTCGACCAACGTGTCGTCGGCCTACGACATGGCCAAGCTCATCACCTATGTCTCTGGTGACGAGCGCATCTGCCGGCGTGATGCGCAAGCAGAGCTACACGGTGACCGCCGGCCGTCGCGTCATCAACATCCACTCGACCAACCAGCTCGTCATGCGTGGTGACGTCGACGTGCAGGCCGGCAAGACCGGATTCATCCGCAACGCCGGCTACTGCCTGGCCACGCTGCTGCGTCTGCCGCAGGGACCGCAGGTCGCGGTCGTCGTCCTCGGCGCGAAGTCGAACGCCGGCCGGTTCTGGGAAACCCGCCACCTGTTCAACTGGTTCTCGACGAAGGCGCAGGATCTGCTGGGCGTCGCGCCGGTCGAAGCGGCTGAACTGAAGCCGGCCACGGCGAACTAGATCCGCACAGGGCGACGCATGCGTCGCCCGTCGATACGTCCTCGTCTATCGCCGTTACGACGTATAGCCGCGCTGCATCGCTGCCGCGTCGAGCGGGAGCGTGGCGACGCTGTCGACCATCGGCATCACCGGCCGTGTGGCTCGCCGGCCGTCGTACGCCTTCAGATAGCGCTGGCAGACGTCGCAGGCGTAGACGCGATACTTCCCGTCGGTCGTCGCAAACGACGTGATCTTCGACGCGGTCGCTGTTGCGGCAGTACGGGCACGTCAGCGGCTCGAACTTCCAGCGCAGCGAGCAGCGTCCGCAAATCAGGTGACGTTCGGCTGACGGCGTGATGACGGCGAGGTCGGGCTCGCCACCGCACAGCGCGCAGTGCGAGTGCGTCCAGTTCGCCAGCTCCGGGCGCTGCTGAAGGACTTCTGCGCATCGCGAGAGGAACGGACGCATCGCGAGCGCAATCACCTGGCCGAGTGCCGTGTCGTCGCTCAGGTCGCGTCCAGCCGCCATCGACGGGGCGACACCCGCCACCGCGAGCTGACGCTCCGCGGCGCCCCGGTACCAGCTTCCGACGACGGCCAGCAGCTGCATGTCGCGGCCCAGCGCCTGCGCCTTGTCGTAGTCCGCCTGTTCGAGCGCGCCGAAGCGCCGCAGCACATCGGCCGTCTGACGCACCATCAGTCGGAGATCGCGTCAGATCGAGCGGGATGTCTTCGAAGCGCAGGAGCGGGCGCGCTTCGCCTGATGACGCTGGAGCGATCTCGGCCGAGAGATCGAGCATGCGGAAGCGGCACGCGGCCCTGAATGCGACGCTGCAGCTCGAGGAGCTCCAGGTGCATGTCGATCGCGTCCGCCAACTCCGGATGCTGTGCGCGAAGGGCCTGGAGCTCCAACGCCTCGCGCGACTCCGAGCGCGGAGGTCGTGGCGGCCGAGCGGCCGGATCGGTCACCATGCGATCATAGCAGGAGTGCGGATTCTGATGGTCGGCTCCGAGGCGCTGCCCTTTGCAAAAACGGGCGGATTGGCCGATGTTCTCGGAGCGCTTGCCCAAGGCGCTGATCCGTCTCGGGCACGCCGTCGATCTCGTGATGCCGCGCTACCGAGGCATCGGTGTCGGAGCACCCGATCCACGCCGAATTCGCGTCGCGCTTGGCGGCCAGGTCGACGATGCGCAGATTCGCGCAATCGAGGCCGACGGCGTGCGCACGATCTTCATCGGGCATGCGGCGTACTTCGATCGCGAGTATCCTCTACGGCGCGGCGGAGCGCGACTATCCGGACAACCCGGAGCGCTTCGCGTTCTTCTGTCAGGCGGCGCTCGACTGGGCCGTCCTCGACCGGTCATCGCTACGACGTCGTCCACGCGCACGACTGGCAGGCCGGGCTCGTCCCGTGCTGCTGGACCGTGCGGTCGACGACACAGTCAGCCGCGCGTACGCCCACCGTATTCACGATTCACAACCTGGCGTATCAAGGCGATCTTCGACGCGAGCTGGCTGCCGCGTCTCGGTCTCGGATGGGATCTGATGCGCGCTGGACGCGCATGGAGTACTGGGGGCGCATCAGCTACCTGAAGGCCGGCATCGTCTTCAGCCGGCATCGTGACGACCGTCAGTCCCACCTACGCGCAGGAGATTCAGACGCCGGAGCTCGGCTTCGGCTTCGACGGCATCCTGCAGGCACAAGTCCAGCGATCTGGTCGGGATTCTCAACGGAATCGATTACGATCAGTGGGATCCGGAGAGTGATCTGAACCTTCCGGAGCCGTACAATGCGTCAAAGCTGAAGGGGAAGGCTGCAGCCAAGCGCAAGCTGCTCGAGACCTACGGCCTGCCGGCCAAGGCACAAGGATCGCGAGCGGCCGCTCATCGGGATGATCTCGCGGATGGTCGATCAGAAAGGATTCGACCTGATCGCCGCGCTGGCCGATGAGTTGCCGAGGCTGGGCGCCGACGTTCGTCGTGCTCGGGACCGGCGAGCGACGGTATGAGGACCTGTGGCGCGATCTGGCGGCGAAGCACCCGGCGGTGATCGGCGGCGCGGATCGGCTTTGATGAAGGGCTGGCGCATCTGATCGAGGGCGGCGTCGGACATCTTCCTGATGCCGTCGCGGTTCGAGCCATGTGGCTTGAATCAGATGTACAGCCTGCGGTACGGAACGGTTCCGGTCGTGCGGGCGACGGGCGGCCTTCGGACGATACGGTTCGGCGATGTCGATCCCGAGACGGTGCCGGGGCACCGGGTTTACGTTCGTCGAGTACACGCCGGAGGCGCTGCTCGCTGCGCTTCGACGGGCGCTGGCCGCTGTTCGGCAACCGGCCCGTCTGGCGACGCATCCAGAAGGCCGGGATGCGTCAGGATTTTTCGTGGGACGCGTCGGCGCGACGGTACGTCGAGGTGTACGCGCGGGCGAGCGACAGCCGCGCGTCAGTGGAGCGTGAGGAGGAGAGAACGAATGGCATCCGACAAGGTCAAGACGTTCACTGACAGCAACTTCGATGACGAGACGAAGCAGGGCGTCGTGCTCGTGGACTTCTGGGCGGAGTGGTGCGGTCCGTGTCGCCGGCTTGCCCCGACCGTCGACGCGCTGGCGACGGAGTTCGACGGCCGCGCGACGGTTGCCAAGCTGAACGTGGACGAGAACCCCACGATCCCCGAGCGGTATGCCGTCCGCGGTATTCCCGACGCTGCTGCTCTTCAAGGAAGGCGAGCTCACCGAGACGATCGTCGGTCTGCGCGGCAAGGAAGACATCGCGAAGATGATCGAGCGCCATCTCGGAGCGTGGATGTCCGCATCGCGCGCTGATCGCAGAGTCGTCATCATCGGATCGGGGCCGGCCGGCCTGACCGCGGCGCTCTACACCGCGCGCGCCAATCTGGCGCCGCTGCTCGTCGAGGGGCTCGAGGCGGGCGGTCAGCTGATGCTGACGACGATGGTCGAGAACTGGCCGGGGTTCCGTGACGGCATCATGGGCCCCGACCTGATGACCGAGATGCGCGCGCAGGCCGAGCGCTTCGGCACGCGAGATCATGCAGGGCAACGTCACGCGCGTCGATCTGCAGCATCGGCCGTTCACGATTGCGTTCGCCGGCGGCGAGAACGGTGACGACCGACGCGCTGATCATCGCGACCGGCGCATCGGCGCGATGGCTCGACATCGGTTCCGATCGCAAGCTCGTCCGGGCACGGTGTCTCCACCTGTGCGACGTGCGACGGCTACTTCTTCCGGGGCAAGCCGATCGCCGTCGTCGGCGGCGGCGACTCGGCGATGGAGGAAGCGATCTACCTCACGCGGTTCGCCTCCAAGGTCTCCGTCGTCCATCGCCGCGACACGCTGCGCGCGTCGAAGATCATGCAGGACAAGGCGATGGCCAATCCCAAGATCGAGTTCATCTGGGATTCCGAAGTCGCCGAAGTCAAGGATGGCGCCAAGGGCGAGGTCACCGGCATCGTCGTCCGCAATCTGAAGACCGGTCACCTGAGCGAGCTGCCGCTCGACGGCGTGTTCATTGCCATCGGCCACACGCCGAACACCTCGCTCTTCGCCGGACAGATCGAGCTGGATGCGACCGGCTACATCACGACGCACTCAGGGTTCGAAGACCAGCGTGCCGGGCGTGTTTGCGGCCGGCGACGTCCAGGATCACATCTACCGCCAGGCGATCACCGCCGCCGGATCCGGCTGCATGGCGGCGCTCGACGCCGAGCGCTATCTCGAAGGACTGCACGACGGTCGCGTCCGCCGGCGCGCCGCTGACGCGAGTTGACCGCACCGGAGCGTCCGAGCCTTCGAACTGACCAGCTCCTCTTCCTGATCGACACGGCCTACGACCGCGTGTCGTGGCACGGCACGAACCTGCGCGGTTCGATTCGCGGGCGTGTCGCCGCGCCAGGCGGCGTGGCGGCCGCGGCGCGGCCGTCACAACATCTGGGAACTGGTCGTGCACGCTGCGTACTGGAAGTACGTGGCCTGGCGGCGGCTGACATCGGCCGACGCGCGGATCGTTCCCGCTCGAGGGTTCGAACTGGTTCGCGCGCCCGCAACGACGACGACGCTCGCGGCGTGGCGTTCGGATATCGCGCTCCTCGAGCAGATGCATCGCACGCTGCGTGCGGCCGATCGCCGAGCTCGCGTCCTCGCGATCTCGATCGACCGCCGGCGAAGCGGGACAGTCACGAGCGTGCGCTGGTGACCGGCGTGGCCGCGCACGACCTGTATCACGCCGGACAGATCCAGCTGCTCAAACGACTCGCACCCCGCTGAGGCCGTCATGTCTCCACACGTCGAAGCGATTGCAGACGAATTCACGCGCTACAAAGCGCTGGGTGAGGCGGCGATCGCGCAGCTGGACGACGAAGAGCTGGCGGCGACCGCGTCGGACGGCGGCAACTCGATCGTCGCGATCGTCTGGCATCTCGCCGGCAACCTCGAGTCGCGCTTCACCGACTTCCGCACCAGCGACGGCGAGAAGCCGTGGCGCGATCGCGACGAGGAGTTCGTGCTGCGGAGCCGTGACCGAAGTCCGACGCTGCTCGAGAAGTGGGAGCGCGGCTGGCGCGCGCTGTTGGGCGCGATCGGCGAGCTCACCGACGCCGATCTGCTGGCAGACGGTCACGATTCGCCGTCAGCCGCTGCGCATCGATCAGGCGCTGCAGCGATCGCTGGCGCACACCGCGTATCACATCGGCCAGATCGTCTTCCTGGCCAAACAGATTCGCAGCGGCGGCTGGCGATGTCTGAGTATTCCGCTCGGAGGATCAGCGGCGCACAACGCGCGGGGTGCTGACGAGTCTGCGAAGGCGCACGCCAGAGTGCTGGACGCAGTCTCACTCGATCCAGCCGCCGCCGACGACGACGTCGTCGTCGTAGAAGACGACCGCCTGGCCCGGGCGTCACCGCGGCCTGCGGATCGTCGAACTCGAACTCCGCGCGACGGCCGTCCGAGTGCGCGGACGCGCCCGCGGCCGGCGCGATGGCGATGACGGATCTGCGCCGACACGCGGAAGCCAGCCTGCCGGCGCATCGACCGACACCCAGTTCACGCCGGACGCCGTCAGCGTCGTGCGCTCGAGCGCCGCACGTGGTCCGACGGTCACGTCGCCCGAGTCGGCGTCGATCTTCAGGACGTAGAGCGGCGCTCCGGTCGCGATGCCGAGACCCTTGCGCTGGCCGATCGTGAATCGATGCACGCCCTGCGTGCGAGCCAAGCGTGCGACCGCTGCTCGTCGACGATGGCGCCGCTGCGCGCATCAGGCAGTGCCGGCTGCGCGACAAACGACGCGTAGTCGCCGTCGGGGACGAAGCAGATCTCCTGGCTGTCGGCCTTGTCGGCGACCGCAGCCCGAGCCGGCGCGCCTCGGCGCGCACGGCCGGCTTCGACAGTGAGCCCACCGGAAACACCGCACCCGCCAGCTGCTCCTGCGTCAGCGAGAACAGGAAATACGACTGGTCCTTGTCGCGATCGACGCTGCGCTTCAGCAGCCATCGCCCGTCGGCGGATCTGCTCGATGCGGGCGTAGTGGCCGGTCGCGACCTGGTCGGAGCCGAATCCCCGAGCGCGCTCGAGCAGCGTCGAGAACTTGAGGTCGCTGTTGCAGTGCGCGCACGGCAGCGGCGTGCGGCCCGAGGCGTACTCGCTGGACGAAGTTCGAGATCACCGTCTCCTGAAACTGCTCGCTCGAGGTTCAGGATGTAGTGCGGAAAGCCGAGCGTCGAGGCGACGCGGCGCGCGTCGTGCAGGTCGTCGAGCGTGCAGCAGGAGCCGAAGTGGCCGTCGTCCCCGGACCGCCGCCCTGGGGATAGAGCTGCATCGACAGACCGATGACGTCATGACCCTGCTCGGCGAGCAGGGCCGCGGCGACAGAGGAGTCGACGCCTCCCGACATGGCGACGACGATGCGCATTCGTTCGGATCGTTCGGCGTCGGGTTCAGGGCTGTTCGGCTCGGTCATACGCGCGCCGGTGCGCGAGTCAGACTCCGCAGCTTCTCGACGATTCCAGGCAGCACCGCGATCACGCGATCGATGTCGGCCTCGGTGTTCGCGGCGCCGAGGCTGAAGCGAATCGAGTTCTGCGTCCGGTGCGCCGGGAATCCCATGGCCTTCAGCACGTGCGACGGCTCGAGCGTCCCCGACGAGCAGGCCGACCCGGTCGAGACGGCAATGCCCTCGAGATCGAGCGCGATCAGCAGCGACTCGGCCTCGGTGCGATCGAAGCTGATGTTCGTCGTGTTCGGCACGCGCGGCGACCGGACGCCGTTCAGCGCGGTTCCGGTCACGCCGCGAAGAATGCCGTCCTCGAGACGATCGCGCAGCGGTCGCCAGCCGCGTGGCCTCAGCCGCCATCTTGGCCATCGCTTCACGCGCGGCGACGCCCATGCCCGCGATGCCGGCCACGTTCTCCGTGCCCGGCGCGCCGGCTGCGCTCCTGCTTGCCGCCGGTCAGTGGCGGCTGCAGTCGAACGCCGCGCCGAATCCACAGGCCCCGACGCCTTTCGGGCCGTAGAACTTGTGCGCCGAGATCGACAGCAGGTCCACGCCCGAGCGCCTTGACGTCGATCGGGATCTTGCCCGCCGACTGCACGGCGTCGGTATGGAACAACGCCCGGCGCTCCTGGGCGATCGCGGCCAGCTCGGCGATGGGCTGAACGGTGCCGATCTCGTTGTTGGCGTGCATCACCGACACGAGGGCCGTGTCATCGGTCATGGCGCCCGCAGAGCACGTCCGGCGAGACGATGCCGCTCTCGTCGACGGGCAGAAGCGTCGTCTTCCAGCCGCGCCGGGCCAGTGCCTTGAGCGTGTTGAGGACGGCCTCGTGCTCGATGGCGCTGGCGATCAGATGCTTCCGGCCGGTCGGCTCGAGGGCCTCGGCCACCCCGCGGATGGCGAGGTTGTCGCCCTCGGTCCCGCCGCCGGTGAACACGACATCCGCCGGGATCGGCGCCGAAATCAGGGCTGCCACCGCCGTTCGGGCCTCATCGATGACGGCCTTGGCCCGCTGCCCGAAGTGGTGGACGCTGGACGGGTTGCCGAACTCCTCCCGTAAGCGTCGGCCGTCATACGCTCGACGACAGCGTCGGACGGGGGAGTCGTGGCGTTATGGTCGAGGTAGATCCGCATTGCAGGTTCGTGGTTAGTCGTTGGTGGTTAGTGGTTTGATCGCGGAAACCGACTCACCACCTACGACCACACCACTGAGACCAGTCTAACTCTTAGGCCCGAAACGACTAGACAGAAATTTCGAGCGGCCGATATACTCTGTGGGCTCCCGCCCAGTCGGCCCGCGTTAGCGGGTCTGCATCGCGCGCCGGGCTCCCCCCCGTACGGGCCCAGGGCGCACGCACTGGACACGATGGGGTCGCAGTAAGTGGAGGCCCTGAAGTGGCGGTCACGAACTGGGTCGTCGTTGGTCCCAAGCGCAGGTGGTAATTTCCAAGGAAAAACGCCCATGGGAGGGCGGAAGGACACGACATGTGGAAGCGTGATGAAGCGGTGAAACCGACCAGTGGCCAGCCGGCTGGCCCGGCGCCGGTCGTCTCAACCCCGCCGGCAAGCACGTCGGCGGCGCCGCAGCCGGAGAGCCGGCGGATCGAGAGGGATATGGTGAACATCGGAAAGTCCGTCGTCATCAAGGGCGAGCTGAACGGCAGCGAAGATCTGACCATCGAGGGCCAGGTCGAGGGGAAGATCGAGCTGAAGGACCACGTGCTCACCATCGGTCCGAACGGCAAGATCAAGGCCCAGGTCTTTGCCAAGGCCGTCATCGTGCTCGGGGAGGTCAACGGTAACGTGACCGCGTCCGAGAAGGTCGACATCCGCGACGGCGGGTCCGTCGACGGCGACATCATCGCCCCGCGTGTGGCCATCGCCGAGGGCGCGCACTTCCGCGGCAGCGTGGACATGCAGCGGAAGGGTGGCCAGCCGGCCGCGAAGGAGACGTCGAAGCCGGCGTCACAGCCTGCCCCGCAGGCGCAGGCTCAGCCCCAGGCCGCCGCGCACTAACGCGCGGCGACCCGCAGCGATTGCGGGTCGGCGTGGGTCCCTAGGTGCGCCGTGAAGGCGTTCCGGTAGACTGAAGGAACGCCGTCAAAGGCGTTCCGTTAGACCACGCGCCGACCCGAATCTCTGTCATCATCACGCCGGTGTCGCTCTCCGATCTGTTCTCCCGTCGCCGCAAGGATTCCGCCGATTCCGATACCGGTGCATCCGACGCACCGGTGCATCCCACGAAGGTGCTCGCACGTTTCGTGGCGAGCCTGAGTGCGCGGACGCAGCCGGTGCTGCTCGACCTCGGTCCGGTGGTCGGCTCGAATGTCAGCTTCTTCGGCGAGCAGCTCGGCTGCAAGATCATCGTCGAGGACTTGTCGAAGGACATCGATCGCCACGTTCGCGAAGGCAAGCTCGAGGAGCTGCCCGCCGCGTTGTCGAAGCGGTTTCCGCAGCAGTCCGCCAGCATCGACGGCATCCTGTGCTGGGACGTCTTCGACTACCTCGACAAGAACTCCGCCAAGAAGCTGGCCGAGCAGCTCACGCGCATTCTGAAGCCCGAAGGCGTGCTGCTGGCGTTCTTCGTCACCGCGGAGCCGCAGCCAGGCGCGCAGGCCGGAATACACGCGTCACATCGTCGTCGACCCGAACCACCTTCAGCATCGGCCGTATGCGGCGGCGCGCGGCAAGCAGCGGCCGCTGCCGAACCGCGACATCCAGCGCATGTTCGAGGAGCTGCGCATCACCGAACAGTTCCTGCTCAAGAGCAATCTTCGCGAAGTGCTGTTCAGGAAGCCGGCCGAGGCGCCCGCTTCGTCCCCGCCGGCCACCCGCTGATGCTGAACTTCGATCTCACCGACGAGCAGCGTCTGCTCGAGCAGTCGGTCCGCGAATGGGCGGGACGCGAAGTGGCCCCCCGCATCCGCGAGCTGGACCGCGCGCACCGATTCGATCGCAGCATCCTCCCGCAGATGGCCGAGCTGGGCCTGCTCGGTATCTCGGTCCCCGCGCAAGTACGGCGGCGCCGGCATGGACTACGTCTGTCTCGGCCTGGCGAGCGAAGAGCTGGAATACGTGGACACGTCGCTGCGCGTGATCATGTCGGTGCACGCCGGCCTGAACTCGCTGACGCTGCTCTCGTGGGGTACCGAGGATCAGAAGCAGCGGTATCTCGTGCCGCAGGCGCAGGGGACGAAGATCGCCACCTACGGGTTGACGGAGCCGTCCGCCGGGCAGCGATGCGCGCGGCATTCAGACGGTCGCGATCAAGAAAGGCGATCGCTATCTCCTCACCGGCGAGAAGATGTGGATCTCGCTCGCCGACGTCGCCGACAACTTCCTCGTGTTCGCGTGGAGCGATCTGGAGAAGAAGAAGCAGCGCGATCCGTCCGGGCATGAGCGCGTTCATCGTCGAGCGTGCCTTCAAGGGATTCTCGAGCGGCACGCTGACCGAGAAGTGGGGCATCCTGGCCGGCAACACCGGGTTCTTCAAGATGGAGGACGTCGAGGTGCCGGCGGAGAATCTCGTCGGCCGCGAGGGCGAGGGCTTCAAGATCGCGATGTTCGCGCTCGACCAGGGCCGCTACACGGTGGCGGCCGGCGCCACGGGTCTGATTCGCGCCTGTCGCGACGCGAGCGTGAAGTACGCGAAAGAGCGCAAGACGTTCGGCGTCGAGATCGGCTCGCATCAGCTCGTCAAGGAGATGATCGCGCAGATGGAGTCCGACTATCAGGCGTCGCGTCTGTTGTGGATGCGTGCGGGCTGGCTGAAGAACGAGGGCCGGCGCAATACCCGCGAGACCGGACTGGCCAAGTGGTTTTCGACCGTCGCCTCCGAGCGCGCGGCCGGCGACGCCGTGCAGATTCACGGCGCCAACGGCTACTCGGACGAGTACCCTGTGGGCCGCTTCTATCGCAACTGCAAGGGCGCGGTGATCTACGAAGGCACCCGCGAGATTCACAAGATCATGCAGGCCGACTACCTGCTCGGCTACCGGACGGACAAGCCGACGCGGTGTGAGCTGCCAGCGTGGCAGAAGCAGCGTAGATAGCAGTGTGGAGACATGATGGCCACTAAGACAGTCACGAATCCGGATCAGGACGGCACGGCATCGGCCGATCCGACCTCTCACTCGACTTCCTGCGCGTCGTGGAGCGTGCGGCGATTGCCTGCGCGCACACGATGGGACAGGGCGATCGTCACAAGTCGGATCAGGTCGCCGTCGAGGCGATGCGCAGCGAGATGGACTCGGTCCCGATCGACGGCACCATCGTCATCGGCGAGGGCGAGCGTGACGAGGCGCCGATGCTCTACATCGGCGAGAAGGTCGGCATGGTCGGTGCGCGGCGAGAGCGGCGGCGACTATCCGGAAGTCGACATCGCCGTCGATCCGCTCGAAGGCACGAACCTCTGCGCGACCGGCGCGCCGAACGCGCTCGCCGTGCTCGCCGCGTCGGAAAAGGGCGGCCTGCTTCATGCGCCGGACATCTACATGGAGAAGCTGGTGGTCGGCCCGAGCTCCCGCGACGTCGTCGACCTCGATGCGCCGGTGCGCTTCAACCTGCGCGCCATCGCCCAGGCGCTCGGACGCCGGTGCAGGACCTCGTCGTGATCGTGCTCGATCGGCCGCGGCACGAGACGGTTGATCGAGGAGATTCGCGCGACCGGCGCGCGCATCCGTCTCATCGGCGACGGCGACCTGTCCGCAGGCATCACCGCCGCCGTGCTCGGCAGCGGCGTGCACGCGGTGATGGGCACCGGCGGCGCGCCCGAGGGCGTGATCACCGCTGCGGCGATGCGCTGTCTGGGCGGCGAGATCTTCGCCCGGCTGGTGGTCAGCACACCGGAGCACGAGCAGCGTTGCCGCGCGATGGGCATCACCGATTTCAAGAAGGTCTATCGCTCGAAGAGACCTGGCGTCGGGGCAGAACATCGTCTTC
Source organism: uncultured Acidobacteriota bacterium (assembly GCA_963728305.1). Classification (GTDB taxonomy): domain Bacteria; phylum Acidobacteriota; class Vicinamibacteria; order Vicinamibacterales; family UBA2999; genus Gp6-AA40. The sequence goes on along the minus strand of CAVSKE010000014.1, from coordinate 90,005 downwards.
GCCGCGACCGGCGTCACCGACGGCGCAATCATGAAAGGCGTCCGCTTCTTCGGCGACGGCGTCCGCACCACGTCGCTGGTCATGCAGACGCACCCGCACCGCATCCGCTTCATCGACAGCATCCACGTGAAGCCGGGCAAGGACGGCCACATCGGCAATATTCGCTTCTGATCGATTCGCGGTGAAGAAGCCCGTACCCCTTGCCGTCGGCCTGGTCGCCGCTCTGGCGATTTCCTACTTCGCCTTCGACGCGATCAACCGGCAGACCGCATTAACGAACACCTTCAATCGGATCTATGCGGAGGGGACGTGGGGCAAGGACGTCGCCGGCAAAGGAACGAGCGGCTCCGGATCGACCTTGGAGATCACGCGGGAGTATCGCGCCTACGTCGAAGACTTCATCAAGAAGCACGCGATCAAGTCGGTCGTCGACGCGGGCTGCGGGGACTGGAGCTTCTCGAGCGCGATGGACTGGGGCGATGCGAGTTACCTCGGGGTTGATATCGCGTCTGACGTCATCGAGGCCGTCCGCAAGAAGCACGAGAAAGGCAAGATCAGGTTTCAGGTGGGCGACATCACCGACGAGCTCCCCGCTGCCGATCTGCTCATTTCCAAGGACGTCCTGCAGCATCTCTCCAACGAGCTGGTTCACAAGTTCATCAGGAACAACCTGAGGAAGGGCAAGTACAAGTGGGTCATTCTCACGAATGACCGCGGCAGCCCTCCGCGAAACCTCGACATCGCGAGCCGGGGGATACCGAGCGATTGACCTCGCCGCCCCTCCGTTCGAGGTCAGAGGGCTCGTCGACCTTCCGATCAAGTTCGGAGCCGAGACGGGAAAGATCACCTCGCTCCTTGATCTCACGCAGCAGCTCTAGGGTGCTGTAAAACGACGGACCGGCACCGGTGAACACCAACCCCGGACCCCCGGGAACGCTCAACCCCGGGAACCGCAACTGGCGGCGGAATCAGATCGCGGTCGTCGCCGCGACGTTCGTCGGCTTCACCGGCTTCACGCTGGTGATGCCGTTCCTGTCCGCTTACATCCAGGAGCTCGGCGTCACCGATACCGGAGAGGTCGCGCTCTGGACTGGTATCACGCTTGGCATCACCCCCGCCATCGTCGCGCTCTGCGCGCCGCTGTGGGGGCGCGTCGCCGATCGCTTCGGCAACAAGCTGCTCGTGCAGCGTTCTCTCTTCAGCTGCGTCGTCGTGATGGCGCTGATGGCGAAGGCCACCGAGCCGTGGCAGCTCTTCGCGCTCCGTGCCGCGCAGGGGCTGCTGGCCGGCTACGGCCCGCTCACGCTGACGATGGCGGCGCGATCGGCACCTCCGGAACAGATGGCCTCGGCGATTGGCGCGGTGCAGACCGCACAGCGCTTCGGCCCGGCGATCGGTCCCGCTCATCGGCGGCCTGCTGGCGTCCGCGGTTGGTCTGCGCAACTCGTTCCTGGTCTCGTCGCTCGTCTACGTCGTCGCCTTCGTCATGGTCACGGTGATGTACAAGGAGCGCCGCGACGATGCGCCGCGTCCGCGCGCGACGGAAGAGCGCGTGAGCTTCTCGAACGTGCTGGCGTTCGAGAACTTTCTGCTGCTCATGCTGGTGATCTTCGCCCTGCAGATGGTCGACCGCAGCTTCGGGCCGGTGCTGCTGCTGCACGTGACGCAGATCGGCTACGCGTCCGGCCGTGCGAGCCGTGCTCGTCGGCGCACTGTTTTCGGCGCTCGCGCTCTCCGGGGTCGTTGGCCATCAGCTCGCTGCGGTGCTGCTGCGGCGGACGACGGCCCGCGCGGTGATCGTCGTCGCCGTGCTCGCGGCCGGCGGCGTCGCTGCTGCTGTTCGCGCTGGTCGAGTCCGCCGTGCTGATGCTCGTGGCGATTACCGCGTTTGGCGTCGCCGCGGGAACGGCGCTGACGACCGTCCTTCACCGCGGCAGGCTCGGTCGTCCCGCGTCATGCACACGGTGTCGGGTTCGGATTTCTGACCGGCGCAGCGCTCATTGGCTCGGCAATCAGCCCGGCACTGAGCGGACTGCTCGCCGCGCGCAGCATTCATGCGGTGTTTCTGACCGGCGCTGCGGTCCTGGCGCTGCTCGTCCTGCTGGTGCGCCGGCTGATGGTTGAGCGGAATCTGCCGGTGGAATCAGCGCCGGCCGTCGATGAGGCGTAGAACGTCCACCGCGCTCGTCGAACGTGGCCATGTGAACTGGCACTCGGACTTACGGTTCGTCCTGCTTCTTGTGTTTTCGCCGTCGCCACGGCCGCTTCGTCTTGTCCTCGTGGACGCCGCCAGTTTGTCGGGGGAGCGGCACCCGCGGCCGGGAACGGACGCTTGGGTCTTTTCGGCGACGATCGACTCATGCGTTGCGTGAAAATTGTACGATAGTGCGGTGTTGCCCGAACGCGCCGCGCTCGTCGGCCTCGTGACCGGATCCGCGCGCCGCGTGGATGCCGATCAGTCACTCGAGGAGCTGGCCGGTCTTGCTGACGCCGCCGGTGCGACGGTGGTGCTGCGCGTGCTGCAGGAGCGGCCGAAGCCCGATCCGGCGACCTTCATCGGCAGCGGCAAGCTGATCGGGCTTGCGGCGACCTGCGCCGAGCTCGACGTGGATGTCGTCATCTTCGACAACGAGCTCTCGCCGGCGCAGCTGCGGCAGCTCGAAGCGAAGCTCGAACGCAAGGTGATCGATCGCACGCAGCTGATTCTCGACATCTTCGCCCGCCGCGCGCGGACGCGCGAAGGGAAGTGGCAGGTCGAGCTCGCCCAGCTGAAGTATCTGCTGCCGAGACTGGTCGGGTCGTCCACGGCGTTGTCGCGTCTCGGCGGCGGCATCGGCACGCGAGGCCCTGGTGAAACCAAGCTCGAAACCGATCGCCGGCGCATTCGCGTGCGCATTCAGTCGATTCAGCGCGAGATCGACCAGGTGCGGCAGCGTCGGTCGCAGCTGCGCGAGCGGCGGCACAAGCAGTCGGTGCCGACCGTTGCGCTCGTCGGCTACACCAACGCCGGCAAGACCACGCTGTTCAACCGGCTGACGAATGAGACGGCGGTCGCGTCCAACGCGCTGTTCGTGACGCTCGATCCGCTCGTGCGGCAGGTGCGGCTGCCGGATCGCCGCGAGCTGCTCGTCTCCGACACGGTCGGCTTCATCGATCGCCTGCCGCATGCGCTGGTCGCCGCGTTTCGTGCCACGCTCGAAGAGGTGGCCGAAGCCGATCTGGCGCTCCACGTCATCGATGCGGCCAATCCGGAGCGCGAGCGGCAGATCGCTGCGGTCAGGCGCGTACTGGAGGACGTCGGGGCCGCCGGAGGTGCCGACGATCGACGTGTACAACAAGATCGATGCGATCACCGCCGACGAGCAGCGTCGACTGCGCGATGCGCGATCCGGCGTGTGCGCTGATTTCGGCGACGACCGGAGCCGGCGTGGACGAGCTGCTGCAGATGGTGGCCTCGCGTCTTGCGCTCGACACGCGGCGTATCACGATCACGTTCGACAGCGGCAAGGACTTCGATCGCCAGCAGATCGCGCGGATGTATCGTGTGGCCCGGGTGATCAGCCACGTGGCGACCAACGGGAGAGTGGTCATCGAGGCGGATGTGCCGCGACGGTTCATCGAGCGGCTCACCACGCCCGGTCAGCAGGAGCAGGAGTCGCATGCGGAGTAATCTCGTCGTGGCGACGATGGTGCGTCGCTGCTGACGGCCGCGTGTGCCTCGAAGAACGTGCCTCCACCGCCAACGACACCTGGCGCATCCCGAGTTCCTGTATCCGTCGGTTCCGGCGGCGATGCAGAAGACGTTCGCAGCCGAGCATGTCGACCTCGGGTGGCGATATCTGCAGATTGACGATCTGCGCTGGCGCCGATCGCGAGTTCGCCGCGGCGTTGAAGAGCAACCCGCCGATGTATCCGGCGCACGCCGGGCACGGGCTGGTCGCGCTGGCACGGCGCGATTTCGACCGGGCGGTGACCGCCTTCGATGTCGCGCTGGGCGCCGCGTCGTCGTACGTGCCGGCGCTGGTCGGCCGCGGCCAGGCGCTGCTCGCCCTGCGGCGGGAAAGCGAGGCGCTCGCCTCGTTCGAGGCCGCGCTCGCGGTGGATCCGTCGCTGACCGACGTGCGTCAACGCGCCGAGGTCCTGCGCTTCCGCGGCCTGCAGGACGTCATCGAGTCCGCTCGCGCCGCGGCGAAGTCCGACCGCATCCCTGAGGCACGCACCGCATACGAGCGCGCCATCGCGGCGTCGCCTGAAAGCGCGTTCCTCTATCGCGAGCTGGGCGTGCTGGAGCGCCGGGCCGGAAACGCGGAGCAGGCGCTATCGCGTCTGCGGCGCGCCACCGAGCTCGATCCGCTCGACGCGATCGCGTTCGTGCAGCTTGGCGAGCTGCTCGAGTCGCGTCAGGATTTCGCCGGCGCTGAAGCGGCGTATCGCAAGGCCGTCGAGCTCGATCCGTCGCCCGAGCTCGAAGCGAGGCTGGCGACGGTCACCAAGAGCGCGCGCGAAGCGCAGCTGCCGCCGCGAGTTCAAGGCGGCGCTGAGCGCGGCGCAGATTACGCGTGGCGACCTCGCGGCGCATCATCGCGCGTGCGCCTCGAGTCGATCGTCAGAGCGGCGCCGGAGCGTCAGGTCGTGGTCACCGATACACGCGGCCACTGGGCATCGCCCTGGATTGCGCAGGTGGCCGGCGCGGGCATCATGCCGCCCTTCGAGAATCACACGTTCCAGCCGAATGCGGCGGTGCGCAGAGGCGATCTGGCTGTGACGATCAGCCATCTCCTCACGCTGGTGGCGTCGAGCGATGCCGCGCTTCGCGCACGTATCGCTCAGCGCCCGGCCATCGCCGACATGAATCGCCGTCACGTGCAGTACGCCGCAGCCGCGGCAGCGGTCGCGTCGGGCGTGATGCCGCTGATCGAGGGCGATCGCTTCCAGGTCGGGCGGCCGGTCTCGGGGAGCGAGGCCGTGGATGTCGTGGACAGAGTCGGCGCCCTCGTGGCGCCGGCGGTCAACGCAGGCCTGTGACGCGCAGGACGTCCAATGCACAATGCACAATGCTGAAGGCTCAATGTCCAGGGAAGGCATTGCGTGCTGAGCATTGGGCATTGAGCATTGGACATTGAGTGATCGTGGGCAATCTGACCCTCGCCAACCAGCTGACGATCCTGCGGATCATGTTGATCCCGGCGTTCGTGCTGCTGCTCGTCTACGGCTATCTCGGCGCGGCGCTGCTGGTCTTCGGCGTTGCCGGCATCACCGACGCGCTCGACGGATTGATCGCGCGCCGCGCCGGCCAGCGCACGAGCCTCGGCGCCTGGCTCGATCCGATGGCCGACAAGCTTCTGCTCGTCACCACGTTCGTCGTCCTGACGATTCCGGCGATTCCGCTCACCAATCATCTGCCGTTGTGGCTGACGGTCAGCGTGATCAGCCGCGACATCGTCATCATCGGCGTGGTGGCGATCGTCAACCTGGCGGTGGGGCCGCGCACGTTCCGGCCGTCGGTCGTGGGGAAAGATGACGACGGCCGCGCTCATCCTGACCAGCGTGATCGTGATGTACTTCAACTACCTCGGACGAGACGTCCATGCTCGTGGATATCGCGATCTGGATCTCGTTCGCGCTGACGGCGATCTCGGCGGCCGACTACTTCCTGCGTCTGCGGCTGCTGATCAACGAGCCTCCGCCGTCAGCTTCGACTTGAAGTAGCCGACGGTCTTCGCCAGCCCTTCCTCGAGTCCGACCTGCGGCTGCCAGCCGAGCAGCGTGCGGGCCCGGGTGATGTCGGGCTTGCGCTGCTTCGGGTCGTCCTGCGGCAGCGGCCGATAGACGATGCGGCTCGTCGAGCCGACCAGCGAGATGATCGTCCGCGCGATCTGCTCGATGGTCACCTCGTGCGGGTTGCCGATGTTCACCGGCTCGTGCGTGTCCGAGTCCATCAACCGGAGGATGCCGTCCACGAGATCGGTGACGTAGCAGAAGCTCCGCGTCTGCGTCCCGTCGCCGAACACCGTGACGTCTTCGTTGCGCAGCGCCTGCGACATGAACGCCGGCACGGCGCGCCCGTCGCGCAGCCGCATGCGAGGACCGTAGGTGTTGAAGATGCGCACGATCTTGGTGTCCACGCCGTGCGTCCGGTGATAGGCGAGCGTGATCGCCTCCGCGAACCGCTTGGCCTCGTCGTACACGCCGCGCGGGCCGATCGGGTTGACGTTGCCCCAGTAGGTCTCGCGCTGCGGATGCTCGAGCGGATCGCCGTAGACTTCGGACGTCGAGGCGATAACGAAGCGTGCGCCGTCTTGGCCTTGGCCAGGCCCAGCGCGTTGTGCGTGCCGAGCGACGCCGACCTTCAGCGTCTGGATCGGCAGCATCAGGTAGTCGATCGGGCTTGCCGGGCTGGCCCAGTGCAGCACGCAGTCCACTCGCCATCCACGTCGATGTACTGCGTGACGTCGTGCCGGATGAACTGAAAATCCTGGTCGCGCAGGTGGGCGATATTGGCCAGGTCGCCGGTGACCAGATTGTCGACGCCGACCACCGAGTGACCGCGGTTGAGCAGCGCTTCAGACAGAGTGTGAGCCGATGAAACCGGCCGCGCCGGTGACGACGGTTCTGGGCAAGGGAGTACTCCCGACTAGTAGGCGACTCCGCGCTGGAAGAGACCGCGGACGAGCGTGAGCCACATGATCTTCAGATCGAGAGTGACCGACCAGTTTTCGATGTAATACAGGTCGTACTCGATTCGCTTTTCGAGCGAGGTGTTGCCGCGCCAGCCGTTGACCTGCGCCCAGCCGGTGATCCCGGCCTTCACCTTGTGGCGCAGCATGTACTGCGGAATGCGGTGCTTGAACTGCTCGACGAAGAACGGCCGCTCCGGCCGCGGGCCGACGATCGACATGTCGCCCTTGAGGACGTTCCAGAACTGCGGCAGCTCGTCGAGATCCATCTTCCGCAGCCAGCGGCCGACGCGGCGTCGCCCGCGGATCGTCGTCGCCTGCCCACACCGGGCCGGTGTCGTCCTCGGCGTCCTCGCTGCATCGAGCGGAACTTGTAGACGGTGAACGCCTTGCCGTCGAGCCCCATGCGTTCCTGCCTGTAGAAGACCGGACCCGGCGACGTCCATTTCACGAGCGCGGCGATGATCGCGAACGGGATGGCGAGCAGCACCATCGCCGCCGTGGACAGCGCGACGTCGAGGCCCCGCTTCACCCAGGCGTTGAAGCCCTGCAGCGGCATCTCGTTGATGTTGATGACCGGCAGGCCGTCGAGGTCCTCGAGGCGCGCCCGCAGCGCGATGAACTGCAGGATGTCGGGCACGACCTTGACGTCGATGAACTCGCGGCTGGTGACCTCCATCAGGTCGAGCAGCTTGGCGTGCTCTTCGAGCGGCAGCGTGACGTAGAGATGATCGACCCGTTCGCGCTGCGCGATCTCGACCACCTCGGACAGCGTGCCGAGCAGCGGCAGTCCGCGATAGCCGATGTGATCGCCGCCGGCGCGATCGTCGACGAAGCCGACCACCTGATAGCCCGAGCTCGCGGTGCTGGAGGATGCGATCGGCGACCATGCGGCCGAGATCGCCGGCGCCGGCGATGAGGATCCGCTTCAGTCCGATCCCGGCGCGCCAGCGCCGCTCGAGCAGCTCGCGCACGGCTTCGCGCGACGCGTAGGTGAACATCACGCTCAGCGCGAGAAACAAGCCCCAGACGATCTGCGAGACCTGGAAGGCGCCCTGTGCGCGTGACGTGTCGGATGCGTAGTAGGCGCCGACGTACAGAGTCGAGAGGACGCTGAACACCACCGCGAGGATGCTGCCGATCAGCACGGCGAAGAAGTCGTCGACGCGCGATCGGCCGCGGCGCAGCCGGTAGACGCCCTGCAGCCAGAATGCGAACGGCGTCAGCACGGCGACAAACGGCAGCAGGTTCAGGTACTGCTCGAGCGGCGGATAGCCGCGGTACGACGGGAATGAGTCCGCTTTCGAAGCGGATGCCGTAGGCCAGCACGAACGCCCACATCGCCAGCACGGCGTCGCTGACGACGTAGAGCGCCACGAGCAGACGGTTGTGGCGCCTTACCACCGTGTTCCCACCGGGGCTGCCAGCGTGTCGTCGATCACCGCCTGCATCGCGTGGGCATGCCGATCGCGCGAGAACCGCTCGGCGCTCGATCGAATGCGCGCCGCTGTCGAACGACATCGTGTCCATCCGTCGAGCGCGTCGGCGAGTGATTCCGCGGTCGCCTCTGCGAAGAGCACGCCGGTCTCGCCGTCGGTCACGGTCTCGAGCGCGCCGCCGCGAGCCAGCGCGACGACCGGCCGGCCGCAGGCCTGGGCCTCGACTGGCACGATGCCGAAATCTTCCTCGCCCGGCATGATGAGCGCCCGCGCGCGCTGATACTCGCTGCGCAGCTGCTCGTCGGGCAGCGGACCGAGGAAGGTCACGTCGGGTCCGGACATGCGCTGCAGACGATCGCGATCGGGTCCGTCGCCGACGATGCGCAGTGGCGCGCCAACCCGGCGGCATGCGTCGATCGCGATCTCGAGGCGCTTGTACGGGACGAATGCGGACACAATCAGAAAGTGACTCTCGGGAGACGCGGCGGCAGGCTGATAGAAGACCGTGTCAACCGGCGGATACACGATCGTCGCCTCGCGATTATAGTATCGCCGGATCCGCGCAGCAACGTGCCGGGAGTTGGCGACGAACCGGTGTACGCGATGCGCCGTCGCCGCATCCCATCTGGCCAGTCGCGAGAGCACCGGACGGTAGAGCCAGCGGCTCGCGACCGCGCCCACCCGTTCAGGCCCGAAATACGCGTCGAACTGATCCCACGCATAGCGCATCGGCGAGTGGCAGTAGCAGACGTGCCGCGCGCGTCCGGGCGCGACGACGCGCCTTGGCCGCGCAGTGGCTCGAGCTGATCACGAGGTCGCAGCCGTCGAGATCGAACTGCTCGATCGCGAACGGGAAGAGCGGCAGGTACCGCCGGTACTGCGTGCGCGCCATCGGCAGGTGCTGCAGGAACGAGGTGTGGATCCGGTGCCGCTCGATCGTCGGCGAGACCGACCCGCGCCAGTGGAACAGCGTGTGGATGTCGGCGTCGGGATAGAGGGCGCACACCACCTCGAGCACCTTCTCGCCGCCGCGCATGCCGGTCAGCCAGTCGTGGACCAGCGCGACTTTCATACGGTGGCGACCGCGAGCGGTGCGCCGACGCGCTTGTAGACCTCCAGCGTGCGGGCGACCGAGCGTTCCCACGAGAACTCGCGCGCCCGTTCGAGCCCCTTGCGGCGCATCTCGTCGGCGCGCGCCGGATTGGTCAGCACGCAGCCGCAGGCCGTCGACAATCGAGTCGACGTCGTGCGGGTCCACCAGCACGGCGGCATCGCCGACGACCTCGGGCAGCGACGAGACGTTGGAGACGACCACCGGTGTGCCGCTGGCCATCGCTTCGAGCGGCGGCAGCCCGAATCCCTCGTAGAGCGACGGGAAGACGAACACCGCCGCCAGGCGGTAGAGCACGGCGAGTTGATCGTCCGGGACGTAGCCGAGGAAGCGCACGTGCTTGTGCAGCTTGTGGCGATGCACGGCGTGGCGCAGCGCCGGCAGCTTCGAGATCTCGTCGCCGATGATGAGCAGCTTGACGTCGTCGAGCTCGCCGGCGCGCAGCTCGCTGAACGCCTCGATCAGCCTGCACCAGATTCTTGTGCGGCTTGATGTTGCCGACGTAGAGCACGAACCGGTGATTCGAGCTGGTAGCGCTCGCGCACGCGCGCGACGGCGTCCGGCCGGCGGCGTCACCGAGAAGTGCGCGTCGATGGCGTTGTAGACGACGACGATCTTCTCGGGCGGGATGTTGAAGAGATGCAGGATGTCGCGCTTCGACGCGTCGGACACCGTCAGAATGCAGTCCGATCGATGCGCCGCGGTCCACATCTGCGCACGCGCATAGGCGTAGGCCATGCGGTTGGGCAGATACTGCGGAAACATCAGGTGGATGCAGTCGTGGATCGTGACGACCGAGTTGCAGTTGACCGCCGCCGGCAGCACGTAGTGTGGCGCGTGATAGAGATCCGGACGCTCACGCCGCAGCACCCACGGCACGTGAATCTGTTCGCGGATGGAGTAGTTCGGCGACGGCTCGAGCACCGCCCGGAAGTTCGGTCCGAGCTGAGCCGCGACGCCGAGGTCGGCTTCGCCGCACAGCAGGACGTACTCGGTGTCGTGATCGATCCGCGCGAGGTGGCGCAGGAGGTTGCGAATGTACGTGCCGATGCCGAAGTCGTGGAGCTTGCGGGCATCGATCGCGACTCGCATGTCGCCTGAGATTTTACTTGGGAGTTGGGCGTTGGGCGTTGGGCGTTGTCGGGGCGACGCAAGCGCCGCCCCTGTTAGCGTTCCCAGCCCGACCAGTTCATGCGGTGCCGGCGGCGGAGATCGCGCAGCACGCCCGGATAGACGCCACTCTGGCGCGCCGCTTCGCCAGCCGTTTCGACCGCCGCCCGGATCGGAGCGGCGTTGCTCTGCAGCGTGTCGAGCCAGCTCTGACAGTTGAGTGTCGACAGTCGGGTTGATGCGCACGCCGTTGGTTTCGAAGACGGCAAACCACGGCCGATCGCCGCTGCGCGACGAAGACGACACGCACGCGCCGGCGTACTTCTCCCAATAGGCGTCGAGCTGCGCGCTGTTGCGATCGGCCCACTCGAGCACCTGCGCGTACGACTGTTCGCCCCTGGCTCGTGCCTGATCGCTGTCGCTCGGGCCGCCCATGGCCTTGGTCAAGGCCGTGAGCGGTGTCTGCGCTGCGCCGTTGTCTGACCTGGCCGTTCAGCAGATCTGCCGCGTGATCGATCGCCACCGCGAAGGCGAGGCCCTGGCCAGCCTGCGCCGCGACCGCCAGCGAGTTCATGCCGATCACCAGCACCGGAGCGATCGACCAGCGGTCCGCCGCTGTTGCCGGGATTGATCGCGGCGTCAGTCTGAATCAGCGTGATGTTGCCGACCTGCCGCACCGCGCTGACGATGCCGCGCGTCACCGTGTTCGAGAGCACGCCCAGCGCCGACCCCACGGCGATGACTTCCTGACCGACCCGTGCGCTGGACTGACCGAGCCCATCGTGAGCACGGGCTGATTCGGGTTGGCGCCTGACACCTGCAGCAGTGCGAGGTCGCTGCCGGTCGAGACCGTCATCACTCGCGCGCTGTACGTCGTGGTGCCGACCTGCAGCGTGACCGACGTGTGTCCCTGCACGACGTGGGCGTTGGTCAGCACTTGATCGGGCCGAACGAAGAAGCCGGTCCCGCGCGACTGTCCGGCGGTGATCGACGCGACGGCCGGCAGGATGCGGCTGACGACATCCTCGAGCGACGCGGTTGCGGGCAGCGGATCGGGCGCGCTGGCCGAGTGGCGACCGCCGCCGATATCCGGCGGCGCGTCGACGAGCGCGGGCGCCGCGTCAGCGACGGGCAACGAGACCTGCGCGGCGGGCGTTGGAGCAGTAGCCGCCGCTGTTGCCGGGACGGGGGCGGTCTGACGCAGCAGCGAACATCGCCACGATTCCCCCGGCGATGATGACCAGGACGCTCAGGAACACGTCTGACTCGAGTCCGTGCCGCGGCGGGACCGGCGCCGGTGCGCTGATCGGCGTGTCAGCCGACGTCTCGGCATGCTGAAACCCGCATCTGCACTCGCCGACACGTCTTGGCACGCGCCGCCCGCACGACGGGCACATCCAGGAAATGTTCTCTGAACCGGGTTGCTCCATCGACTCGTTTCGCGGAGACCAGGCTCGAAAGACCCGTCTCCGTCTACGGGTTATCGGGTAATTTGCCGCGAACCTTCAGGTAAGCGCGCAGCCAGGGCAGCCATCGCGGGATGGTGCTTGTCGTAGAAGGCGAGCTGGCTTCGCCGATACGCGGCGGCCGTCGTGGTGCCTGCGGATCGTCCGCGCAAGGTGCTGGATCTCGACGTCGGCGGCGAAGAGCACCCGCGGTCCACGCGCGCGCACCGATGCGCAGAGATCGACGTCCTCGGTGTAGAGGAAGAATCGTTCGTCCAGCAGCCCGACCGCTTCGAGATCGGTGCGTCGAATCAGCAGGCACGCGCCGCTGACCCAATCGACCTCGCGCGTCTGGCGCGTCATGCGATCGACCGTCGAGACGATTGGCGCACGCCTCGATCGTTGCCCGACGACGAGCACCTTCTGTCTCAGTTCGGTCAGCGGTGCGATCATCGCGCCGAACGACAGCTCCGCGCGTCCCTCGCCGTCGACGATTCGTGGCCCGACGATCGCGACGTCCGGCCGGGCATCGAGCTGCGCCGACGAGTCGATCGATGGCGCCGGCAGGAACACGCGTGTCCGGATTCAGCAGCAGCACGAGCTCGGAAGACGACGTCGCGGATGCCCGCGATTGTTGGCCGCGGCAAAGCCGAGATTGGTCGCCGACTCGATCAGCCGAACGGCGGGCCAGCCGTCGCGGACACGCGGACCGTGCCGTCGGTCGAGGCGTTGTCGATCACGACGATCTCGTGTGAGGTCGCCGGCGCCGGTTCGGTCAGCGATCGCAGCGCCGATGTCGATCTCGCGCGCGGAGTTGTAGGTCACGATGACGATCGCGACGCGCGGCGGCGGCTGTCGCGATCATTTCGCGCACGCCAGCAACACCTGCAACGTGCGGCGCGCGCACTCGTCCCACGAATACCGCTCGACCTGTGCCTTGCCCGCCTCGATGAGACGCTGCCGCTCGTCATGGTCGACGAGCACGCGCTCCAGCGCCGCGGCGATCAGGACTGGCTCCGGCTGCGCGACGTACTCGGCCGCCGGTCCGTAGATCTCCCGCGCGACCTCGGTGTCGAGCACGACGACCGGAATGCCGGCGGCCATCGCTTCGAGCGGTGTGAGGCCGAAGCCTTCGTATTCCGACAGAAACGCAAACGCCGATGCGCGCGCGTACAGCGCGAGAGCTCGGCATCGGAGACGTACTGCCGTGCGCGAATCCGATCGGCCAGCGCCCGAGCGCGCGATGAGCGTCATCGACGTCGATCGCCGGCATCGTGCGGTTGTCGCCGACGATCTCGAGCCGTGCGGTCGGATGCCTCGCCGCCAGTTGCGCGAAGCCGTCGATCAGCTCCGGCACATGACGGCGATTGAAGAGCGAGCCGACGTAGAGCACGAGTCGGTTCACGCCTCGCGCATGTGTGCCGCAGGGTCGTCGTGCCCGAGATAGATCACGTCGACGCGAGACTGATCGAGGCCGAGATGTCGAACGGCTTCCCGCTTCGTGAAGTCCGACTGCGTCAGCACGCGGGCGGCCCGTCTGGGCGCTGGCCCTGGTGATCAGGCGACGGCGGAGGCCCTTCGCGCCACGAGAACCACTCCGGATGGGCGACGAACGACACGTCGTGGACGGTCAACACGACCGGGACGGGGCTGTCGAGCGGCGCGGTGTACGCGGGCGCGAACAGAACGTCGGCGCCCGCCTTCTTGATCAGCCGTGGCAGCACGAGCTGCTCCCACATCGTGCCCGTGCCCGCGGCCGAGAGCCGCGACACTTCTGAGCGGCGCCCAGCCCGCATCGGAGTGTTCTTCCGGTGTGCACAGGATGAACTCGTGCGCGGCGGTGCCGGGCACGTTTGGTCCACGCCGAGAGGATCTCCGAGAGGTAGCGGCCGACGCCGGTCGGCTTGCCGACGATCTCGCGCGCATCGATCGCGATTCGCATCGGCTAGCGCGCCCGCTCGACGAGCGACGGCATCGCGGTACGCCTGTCCCAGCCGGTCGGCCGTGGCCTCCCAGGTGAACGCCTTCGCGCGGTCGAGGCCCGCGCACGCCAGGTCGCGTGCCCAGCGCCTCATCGCTGCGTCGACGCGATCGATCGCCGATGCCCAGCCGTCCACGTCGTGTCGGCTCCAGCAGGACGCCACCCGTCGCCCACGACTTCCGGTAGAGGACCCGCGATTCGAGGCGAGCAGCGGGCACACCGGCAGACATCGCCTCGAGCGCCGTCAGACCGAAGCCCTCGTCGAGCGAGGGCAGGACCAGCAGCGCGCGCGCCGGCGAACAGCGCTTCGCGCGATCGTCGCGGACATAGCCGACGTATTCGACGACGCTCTTCGAGCGGCGGCTGTGACAGGCGCGCGAGCCACTCGGTGGCGTCGGGCGTCGCGCCTCCCGCGATCACGAGTCGTCGGGGCAGTCGCGGCTGCGAGCGCAGCGTGGCGAACGCATCGAGGATCACGCCGACGTTCTTGCGCGCTTCGAGCGTGCCCAGCAGCAGCACGTAGCCGTCCGACGGCACGTGCGGCGAGCCGCCGAGTGTCTTCCAGGTCGGTGCGCCCGGTGGGCAGCAGTAGACGCGATCCTCAGACACGCCGAGTCGCTCGACGATCAGGCGCTCGCGTCCGGACCGAGAGACGTGATGATCGCGTCGGCGCGGCGCGCATGCGCGGGCGCCAGCTCGGGATAGTCGCGTCTGATCTCGCTGCGTACGCGTTCGGGATGGTCCAGGAAGAAGAGGTCGTGAATGGTGACGACCTGCGCCGCGTGCCGGGACGGAATCAGCAGCGGATGCGCGGCATGCACGACGTCGACTCGGCCCGCCAGCGTCTCGACCGGCGGCCACTCGGCCGGTGCCAGAGATAGTTGAGCACGGACACCGGCACCCTGCCGATCGACGACGCGAGCGCCCGAAGCTCGGCGCCGAGCGTCGGCGCGGGCCGGTCCTTCCACGAACTGGTCAAGAGCGCCAGGTCGTCGTGATGCGTGGCCGTGTACGCCTGCACGAGCTGACGGATGTACTCGCCGACACCCGTGCGCGCGCGCAGGGCCGGACGGTAGTCGACGAGAATCCGCATGTGTGGTTCGTACGCGCTGGGGGGAGTACCAGTCAGCCTCCGCCGCGTAGCCGGTATGATAGCCTCTGCTGTTTTTCTGGTCGTGTCCATATAGGAGGCGCGTCGGAGACGATGAAAATCGCTGTCGTCGGAACGGGATATGTGGGACTCGTGGCTGGAGCGTGTTTTGCCGAGTCTGGGAACGATGTCGTCTGCGTCGACAAGGACGACGCCAAAGTCCGGATGCTCAAGCGGGGCAAGATGCCGATTTATGAGCCCGGACTCGAGGAGCTGGTTCGACGCAATCGGGCCGAAGGCCGATTGACCTTCACGACCAACCTTCCGAAGGCGGTCCGCGACTCAGCGGTCATTTTCATTGCGGTCGGCACGCCGCAGGGTGAAGACGGGTCGGCAGACCTGAGGCACGTGCTCGGCGTGGCTGGCGAGATCGCCAAGGCGATGAACGGCTACAAGATCATCGTCGACAAGAGCACCGTCCCCGTCGGGACGAGCGAGAAGGTGCGTGAGGTGATTCGGCGCGGCGACCACCCACCCCTTCAGCGTCGTGAGCAATCCTGAGTTCCTGAAACAAGGTGCGGCGATCGACGACTTCATGAAGCCCGATCGCGTGGTGATTGGTGCCGAGGATGCGCGGGCACAGGAGGCTGATGCTCGAGCTCTACAGTCCGTTCACGCGGACCGGTGCGCCGATCATGGTCATGGACTGCGCCAGCGCGGAGCTGGCCAAGTACGCGGCCAACGCCATGCTGGCGGCGCGCATTTCCTTCATGAACGAAGTCGCCAACGTCTGCGAACTGGTCGGCGCCGATGTCGATCAGGTGCGTCGAGGCCATCGGCTCCGACCGTCGTATCGGCAACGCGTTCCTCTTTCCCGGTGTCGGCTACGGCGGCAGCTGTTTTCCGAAGGACGTGCAGGCGATGATTCGCTTCGCCTCCGATCGTGACTACCAGTTCGAGACGCTGGAGGCGGTCGAGAAGGTCAACCAGCTGCAGAAGAGGCGGCTGTTCGCCAAGATCAAGAAGCACTTCGGCACATCTCAAGGGCAAGACCGTCGCGGTCTGGGGTCTGGCGTTCAAGCCGAAGACCGACGACATGCGCGAGGCGCCGTCGGTTCCCCTGATCGAGTCGCTGCTCAACGCCGGTGCGACGGTGCAGGTGCACGATCCGGAGGCGATGAAGGTGGCGCGCGGCATCTTCGGATCGAAGATCACCTACGCCTCGAACAACTACGATGCGCTCAAAGGCGCCGACTGTCTGGCCATCGTGACGGAATGGAACGAGTTCCGCCGCCCCGATTTCGACCGGATGCGATCGCTGATGCGCTCACCGGTGATCTTCGACGGACGCAACCTGTTCACTCCCGACCAGATGAAGCAAAGTCAATTCACCTACTACTCCATTGGCCGCAAGCTAATCCTCCTGCCGTTCTCGTCACCGGCGGTGCGGGATACATCGGCAGCCACGCCGCCAAGGCGCTCCGGCGTGCCGGTCACCGCGTCGTCATCTACGACAACTTCTCCGCCGGTCACCGCGGCGCGGCGCTCGATGCGCCGGTGATCGAAGGCGACATCGGCGATGTCGATGCGGTTCGCCGCGCGATTCGCGACAGCGGCGCCGCCGCGGTGATGCACTTTGCCGCCTGGCTCTCCGTGCCGGACTCGGTGCGCGACCCGAGCGGCTATTACCGCAACAACGTCGGCGGGACCCTGGCGACGCTCGAGGCGATGGCGGCCGAAGGGTGCCGCCAGTTCGTGTTCTCCTCGACCTGCGCGGTGTACGGCGAACCGATCGAGACGCCGCTCAGCGAAACGCATCCGACCGCGCCGATCAACGCCTACGGTCAAACCAAGCTTGCCGTCGAGCACGCGCTCCCGCATTTCGAACGGGCCTACGGCATCACGCTCGATCCGGCTTCGGTACTTCAACGCCGCCGGGGCCGATCCCGACGGCGAGCTGGGCGAGGACCATTCGCCGGAGATCCACGTCATCCCGCGCGCGCTCGAGGCGGCCGCGACCGGCCGTCCGATCGACATCTTCGGCGAGGACTATCCAACACCCGACGGGACCTGCCTGCGCGACTACATTCACGTCGCCGATCTGGCGGATGCGCACGTTCGTGCGCTGGCCCGGCTCTCGAACGGTGGAGCGTCGGCCACCTACAACGTCGGCACCGAGCGTCCCTCGTCGGTGAAGGACGTGATCGCCGCGGTCGAGCGGGTGACGGGCAAGACGCTGACGCGGCGATCGGCGCCGCGGCGGCCGGGGGACCCGGCCGTCCTCTATGCATCGGCGCAGCGCATTCGCCAGGACCTGGGCTGGATCCCGACCTACGCCGATCTCGACACCATCGTGCGCGACGCGTGGCGCTGGCACAGCGCACATCCGCGCGGGTTCGGGGATCGTGCCTGAGCGTGGTTCATCGTAGGATGACCGGGTGAGCGCGCTTTACCGCCTTCTCGCGTACGCGCGGCCACACCGGGCGCGGCTGGCGGGCGCGCTGGCGGCGATGGTGATTTACGCCGCCGCGTCTGCGAAGCTGGCGACGCTGGTCAAACCGATCTTCGACAGCGTGCTCCCCGCGCGCGAGCAGCTGGTCTCGACCATTGTTGCGATCCTGATCGTCTACGTCGCCAAGGGCGTCGGCGCGTATGTCTCCCAGTATCTGATGACGGACGTCGGCCAACGCGTCGTCCGCGACCTGCGGAACACGATGTTCCGGCACATGCTCGGACAGTCGGCGGCGTTCTTCACGACGCAGACGACCGGCCGTCTGATGTCGCGGATTACCAATGACGTGTCGCAGGTGCAGCGCGTGGTGTCCGACACGATCGGCGATCTGGCCCGCGAATCGCTGACGCTGATTGCCTTCCTGGCCGTGCTGATCTACTACGACGCCCGGCTCACCGTGGTCTGTCTCACGAGCGCGCCGCTCATCGTCTATCCACTGGTGCGTCTCGGTCAGCGCGTACGGCGCACCACGCGACGCACGCAAGAGGCCCAGGAGCAGATGGCCCACGTCAGCGCCGAAGCGCTGACCGGCCATCGCATCGTCAAGGCGTTCGGCGCCGAGGCGCGCGAAGCGGAGAAGTTCGAGCGCTCGTCCGAGCGCTTCTATCGCACGAGCATGCGCGTCACGAGCGTGCTGTCGGGGCTGCCGCCGCTCATGGAAATGATTGGCGGCGTCGCCTTTGCCACCGCGCTGTGGGTGGGCAGCCAGGAAATCGCATCGAAGCGTCTGACCACCGGCGACTTCGTGGCGTTCATCACCGCTCTCTTCCTGATGTACGCGCCGGCGCGCAAACTGAGCCGGGTCAATGCGGATCTGCAGCAGGCTGCGGCTGCGGCCGAACGTATTGTCGAGATCCTCGAGACGCACAGCGAAGTGCAGGAGCGCCCGGATGCCGCGGCGCTGCCGCGGTTCGCACAGTCCATCGAGCTTCCGCGATGTGCATTTCAGCTATGGAGCCGGGCACGACTCGACGCTGCAGGGCGTCACGTTCACCATCAGGGCGGGCCAGATGCTGGCGATCGTCGGCCGCAGCGGTGCAGGCAAGACCACGCTGGTCAATCTGCTGCCGCGGTTCTACGACGTCACGACTGGCGCGATTCTGATTGACGGGCACGATGTGCGTGACGTCGACGCTCGCCTCGCTGCGCTCGCAGATCGGCCTGGTCACGCAGGAGACGGTGCTCTTCGACGACACCGTCGCGACCAACATTGCCTACGGTGTGCCTGATGCGACACGCGAGGCCATCGAAGCGGCGGCTCGCGCGGCTCACGCCCACGACTTCATTCTGGCCCTCGATCATGGCTACGAGACGACGATCGGCGAGCGGGGCCAGCGGCTGTCTGGCGGGCAGCGTCAGCGGCTGGCGATCGCGCGGGCGATTCTGCGCGATTCGCCGATTCTGATCCTCGACGAGGCGACCTCGTCGCTCGACACCGAGTCCGAGGCGCTGGTGCAGGATGCGCTGGTCGACGCTGATGCGGAACCGGACGTCGTTCGTGATCGCCCATCGCCTGTCCACGGTCCGTCGCGCCGACGCGATCGTCGTGCTCGAGCAGGGCCGCATTGTCGAATGCGGCACGCACGACGAACTGATGGCGCGGCGGGGCGCCTATGCGAAACTCTACGAGCGGCAATTCGAAGACGAACCGCCGGAGATCGGAACCTAAGGGTATGTGCCTCGGGAATCGTTGTCACAGGGTCGTTGTGGCTGGTACTTCTTCAGTGAATACGGACCACCAGTGATCAAATCCATGACCGGCTTCGCCTCGCTGACGCACGAGGACGAGCGCGCCACCATCGCGGTCACGATGCGGGCCGTGAACCATCGTTTTCTCGATCTTGCAGCTGCGGCTGCCGCAGTCCTTCGGCGACGTGGAGCCGCGGGTGCGATCGCTGCTGCAGAAGCGGCTCGCGCGCGGCCGTGTCGAGGTCGGGATCAGCGTGCAGGTGCGCAACAGCAGCACGCCGAGCGTCGAGTTGAACGAGGAGTTCGCCAGCGCCTTGAGCGCCGCCATCGAGCAGGCGCGCAGCCGCGGGCTGGTGTCCGGCGCGCTGTCGCCTGGGGATCTGCTTCGCCTGCCGCAGGCGATCACCGTGCGCGAACGGTCACGCCGAGGCCGATCCGGCCGTGGAGGCGCGTCTCGCCGTGAGCATCGAGGCCGCGGTCGATCAGGCGCTCGCCGATCTCGACGCGATGCGGGTGCGCGAGGGCACCCATCTGCGAACCGATCTCGACGGCCGGCAACAGGCGCTGGCGGTGTGGATCGAAGGTTTGCGCGCCGCGGCCGACGGACGGACGCGTCGAGCTCGAGCGTCGTCTTCGTGAGCGCATCGACGAGATCGCACTGGCGCTGCCTGTCGATCAGGCGATGATCGCCCAGGAGATCGTTCGTGCCGCGCAGCGCTCAGACATCAGCGAAGAGGTGACGCGATTCCGCGCGCACCTGGCGCACTGGACGGTGCTGGTGGACGGCGCCGAACCCTGCGGGCGCAAGCTGGATTTCCTGCTGCAGGAGATGAACCGGGAGATCAACACCATCGGAGCCAAGGCCGACGGCCTCGGGGTGTCGGAGCTCATCATCAACGCCAAGGCGGAGCTCGAGCGGATGCGCGAGCAAGTCCAGAATGTCGAATAGCGCGCCGTCGACGTCGCTGAGGCCCGGCGGGCTGCTCTTCATCGTCTCGGCCCCGTCGGGCACCGGCAAGACGACGCTCGTCGAGCGGCTCGTGCAACGGGTGCCCAATCTGCGCATGTCGCGCTCCTACACGTCGCGAGCCGCGCGGGCCGGAGAGAAGGACGGCGTCGACTATAATTTCATCAGTCGGGAACGCTTCGAGGTCATGATCGGGGAACAGGCGTTCCTCGAGTGGGCGGATGTGTTCGGCAGCTATTACGGCACGTCGGCTGCCGACACCGACGCCGCGCTGGCGCATGGCGAGGACGTGGTGCTGGTCATCGACGTGCAGGGCGCCCGGCAGGTACGCAGCCCGGGGCTGCGAAGTGGTCAGCATCTTCGTGCTGCCGCCATCCTCGGCGATTCTCGAGCAGCGGTTGCGCGGCCGCAGCAAGGACAGCGACGAACAGATCGCGCGGCGGCTCGCCGTGGCCCGCCGTGAAGTGGATGAGTACTCGCACTACGACTATCTGTCGTCATCAACGACGAACTGGACACGGCGGTCGAGCGGCTGGAGGCCATCGTCGCCGCAGAGCGCGCACGGACACAACGCATGCGGCCGAAGGCCGAAGCCATCATAGGAACATTTGAATGAAGGAGCAGTCCCAAAGAGAACCGGTTCGAATTCGTCGTCCTGGCCAGCGCGCGGGCGCGTCAGCTGCTGCGCCGGCGCCGTGCCCCGCGAGGACGGCGACAAGAAGGTGACCATCGCCCAGCGCGAAGTCCTGCGGCGGAAGGTCGAGAAAATCGAAGACGAGGTCTGACGATGGCATTGATCGCGTTGGGCGTCACCGGCGGAGTTGGAGCCTACAAGGCGGTCGAAGTGTGCCGCGGGCTCCAGAAGCGCGGCCACGACGTCGTCGCGGTTATGACGCGATCGGCGGCGCGGTTCGTCGGGCCGGTCACGTTCGAGGCGATCACCCGGCGTCCGGTCATCACCTCTCAGTGGCGGCCGGGCATGAACGCCGACATCGAGCACATTGCGATCGCCGACGGCATCGCGCTGCTGCTGGTGGCACCGTGTACCGCCAACGTGATCGGCAAGTTCGCCAACGGGATTGCCGACGACTTTCTGACGTCGCTGTATCTGGCGACGAAGGCGCCCGTGCTCATCGCGCCGGCGATGAACGTCAACATGCTGGCGCACGAGGCGGTGCAGCGGAATCTGCAGACGCTGACCGCGCGCGGCGTGCGGTTCGTCGAGCCGGGAGAGGGCTATCTCGCCTGCGGCTGGATCGGGAAGGGCAGACTGGCCGAGCCGGCGGAGATCGTCGAGGCCGCCGCCTGCGATCGTCGAGCCGCCGGCTTCGTCGCTGAAGGGCACCCGCGTGGTCGTCACCGCGGGACCGACGTACGAGGACATCGATCCGGTCCGCTACGTCGGCAACCGATCGAGCGGCCGTATGGGCTTCGCGCTCGCTGCCGAAGCGAGGCGGCGTGGCGCCGAGGTGACGCTCATCGCCGGTCCGACCACTGTCGCGGCGCCCAGCGTGGACGCGACGATCGCGGTGCGCAGCGCCGCGGACATGCACGAAGCCGTCATGCGTGCGGCCTCGAACGCGGACGTCGTCATCATGGCTGCCGCCGTTGCCGACTACACGCCGGCGTCGCTCGCGGACCAGAAGGTGACGAAGGTCGACGGTCCGCTCACGCTCACGCTGCAGCGGACGAAGGACATTCTGAGCGACCTGGGATCGATGCGCGCCGGCCTCGGCGGTGCGCGCCCGGTTCTGGTCGGCTTCGCCGCTGAAACACAGGACGTCGTTGCCAGAGCCCGCGAGAAGCGCGTGCGGAAGAAGGTCGATCTGATTGTCGCCAACGACGTGTCGCAGCCGGATCAGGGGTTCGACGCCGACACCAATGCCGTGACGATCATCGGCGAGGGCTGCTGACGAGGTGGTTCCCGCTCCAGAGCAAGGCCCGCGTTGCGGCGATCATCCTCGACCGCGTCGAGCAACTCCTCCGGTCGCGCACCGGCAAGCTCGCCTCGCGCTGATCGTGTCGCCTGATCAGCTCCGCGCGCATCTCGAGTTCTTCGGCGAGCTCGGTGTCGACGGCTTCCGCCGTGAGCCCGAATGGCGAAGCCGCGTTGAACCCAGAGAACCATCTGCGAACCTGAACACCAACCCATGGAACCCTCGGCACCCACGGAACCCTCGGAACCGATCCGAGTGTTCGCCTCACAAGCCGATGCGCTCAGCGCCTTGAAGAGCGACATCGGTCCGGCCTGCACCCGCTGCAAACTGCACACGCTGGGTCGTCGTCAGGTCGTGTTCGGCGTCGGAAATCCGAACGCCGATCTGATGTTCGTCGGCGAAGCGCCGGGCGCCGACGAAGACATTCAGGGTGAGCCGTTTGTCGGCCGTGCCGGTCAGCTGCTCACCAAGATCATCGAAGCGATCGGCATGACGCGCGAGGACGTCTATATCGCCAACGTGATCAAGTGTCGGCCGCCGCAGAACCGGAATCCTGAGCCCGACGAAGTGGAGCAGTGCGAGCCGTTTCTCTTCCGGCAGATCGAGACGATCAAGCCGAAGGTCATCGTGGCGCTCGGCAAGTTCGCCGCGCAGTCGCTGCTCAAGACCACCGATCCGATCACCAGGATTCGCGGCCGCGAATACACGTACCGTGACGCGATCCTGATGCCGACGTATCACCCGGCGTATCTGCTGCGGAATCCCTCGTCGAAGCGCGAGGTGTGGGAAGACATGAAGCGCGTTCGCGCGATACTGGCAGGGGAGTAATGCAGGATGCAAAATGCGAAATGCAAATAGACGCGAGTGCAGTGAGCGTTTGCATTTTGCATTCTGCATTTTGAATTACACGTGCGCTACATCTCCGTAGCAGTCCCCGTTCCCTTTCTCGATCGCCTCACCTACAAAGTTCCCGATCATCTCGAGCTGCCTGTAGTCGGCGCGCGGGTCCGCGTGCCGGTTGGGTCGCGGACGGTGACGGGTTGCGTCGTCGAGCAGAGCGCGGACGCGCCCGATCCCGATGCGATCAAGGACCTCGTCGAGATACAGGACCGCGAGCCGTTTCTGCCGCCGGGCGTGGTGAAGCTGTGCGAGTGGGTCGCTGAGTACTACCTTGCCGGCATAGGCGACGCGATTGCGGTCGCCATGCCGCCTGGCGCGCGAGCCCGGGCCTCGTCGTTCAAGACGCGCCAGGTCGCCACCATCACCGCCCACGGCCAGGCCCTGAGCCAAGCCTCGGGCCGAGCCCTGCCCCAAGCTCTGGGCGAGGCCGAAGGACCAGCCTTGACCCCGAAGCAGGGCAGGCGCTGGGCATCCTTGCCGCGGCAGGCGTCGGGCTGCCGATAGGGGAGTTACGCGATCGAGGCGTGACGAGGGACGTGCTGGCCCGGCTCGCCGCGCGGGGCCTCGTCACGCTGCGCGCCGAAGCCGAAGACCGCGACCCGTTCGAGCGCGCGGCGCTACCCGACCGGACGCCCGATGCCACACGCGAGATGACGGCTGAGCAGCGCGCGGCGTTCGACCAGCTTGCCGCACTGTTGGAGGCCGGCGGCTTCCGCACGGCGTTGCTGCACGGCGTCACCGGCAGCGGCAAGACCGAGATCTATCTGCGCCTCGCCCAGGCCGTCCAACGGCTCGGCCGCCAGGTGCTGCTGATGGTTCCGGAGATTGCGCTGACCCCGTCGGTCACCGCGCTGTTCCGCGGCGCGTTCGGCGACCGCGTCGCGATTCAGCACAGCGCCCTCTCGGACGGCGAGCGTCACGATCAGTGGCACCGCATCCGCCGCGGCGACGTCGATCTCGTCATCGGCACGCGTTCGGCGGTGTTCGCCCCGCTGACGCGCCTCGGCCTCATCGTCGTGGACGAGGAGCACGACACCTCCTACAAGCAGGAAGAGACACCGCGCTATCACGGACGCGACGTCGCGATCGTGCGCGCCACGCATGAAAACGCGCTCGTCGTCCTCGGGTCGGCCACGCCGTCGATGGAGACGTATCAGAACGCGGCGTCCGGCAAGTACGCGCAGGCGACGATGGAGCGGCGCATCCTGGATCGCCCGCTTGCGGCGGTGCGGGTCGTCAACATGCGTGCGGAGTATGCGGAGCAGGGGCCCGACGCGATCGTCAGCCGCGACCTTGCAGCCGCGATCACGGATCGGCTCACGAAGCGCGAACAAGTTCTCGTGCTCCTCAATCGGCGCGGCTACGCCACGGCGGTGTTCTGCCGGCAGTGCGGCGATACGTTCGAGTGTCCCAACTGCACGATCTCGCTGACCGTGCACCGGGCTGGGAACGGCTGGCGTGCCCGGTGCCACTACTGCAACTACTCGATGATGGTGCCGAAGGCCTGCCGCAAATGTGCGGCACCGTATCTCGAACGGGCGGGGTTCGGCACCGAGAAAGTGGAGGAGCAGCTCGCCGAGTTGTTTCCTGGTGCCCGGATCGGACGTGTGGATCGCGATTCGGTCAGACGCAAGGGGACGCTCACGTCACTGCTCGGTCGCTTCGCGGCCGGCGAGCTCGACATCCTCGTTGGCACGCAGATGATAGCCAAGGGCCACGACTTCCCGCGCGTCACGCTCGTTGGCGTCGTCTCCGCGGATGTGGGGTTGGGGCTCGCCGACTTCCGCGCCGCCGAACGCACGTTTCAGCTGCTGACGCAGGTCGCCGGCCGGGCCGGACGAGGGGAACGGACCGGCGAGGCTCTCGTGCAGACCATCTACCCCGAGCACTACAGCATCCAGCTGGCGTGCCGTCAGGACTACCGCGCGTTCTTCGAGCGCGAGCTCGCGTTCCGGCGCGGCATGCGATACCCGCCACTGGTGGCGCTGATCAACACAATCGTACGCGGCCGCACGTTCGAGGAGGCGATGCAGACAGCGACCGAGATCGTCCGCCGCATCGAGCCGGCCGCGGCGACGGCCGGCCTGACCGTGCTCGGTCCAGCCCCCGCACCACTCGTGCGATTGCGGGGTGAACATCGCGTGCAGTTCCTCCTGAAAGGCACGCGCCGCACCGACATGCGCCGTGCACTCGATGCTGTGCTGGCCGGCATGCCGCAGGTACGCCGCCGCGTCACCGTGGACGTCGATCCGTTGACGGTGTTGTGACTCCCGGCTGGCTAACCGGCGATGAACGGAAAGGGCGTGAACGACAGGACCAGAATCGCTGCCGCCAATCCTGCGAGCACGAGGCGCGCGGGATCGAGCGGCTCCGCTCTCATCCGCCGTGCGCGGATGATGAGGGCCCATCACATAGAGCATCACCACCACGAGCACAGTCCACAGCAAGTACGCCCCTGAATAGATCGTCAGCGCGATCATCGCGCGCCGTGACGACGAGCGTGATCATCGACGAGATACCGCCCGAACACGGCATAGCTGATGTGTCCGCCATCCAGCTGGCTGACCGGGCACAGGTTCAGCGCCGTCGCCAGCAAGCCGAACCACGCCGCCCACGCAACCGGGTGGTAGTTGATTGCCTGTCCCGGCTGTGGCGTTCCGTGAATGAGCCTCGACACCAGCCGAAAGAGCAGTGGCTCGCCAAATTCAGAGCCGTTGAAGTCGGAAGGCAGCGTCACGACGCCAGAGAGGCTCACACCAATCACGAGTACCGGCACCAGCACCAGGAAGCCAGCGATCGGGCCGGCAATGCCGATATCGAAGAACTGTCGCTTCGACGCGATCGGCTGCCGGATCCGAATCACCGCGCCGAGCGTGCCTGGCAATCGGCACGTCGAAAGGCAGCCAGAACGGAATGAAGTACGGCAGGGACGCGTCGACGCCGTAGTATCGACACGCGAAGTAGTGACCGAACTCATGGGCGCCGAGAATCGCGAGCACGCCGAAGCTGTACCAGCGTGCCGTGGAGCAGCAGCGACGTCCACGACGCATCGGCTGTGCATCGTTGCCGAGCTCCGACGCGTACGAGGCGTAGAAGAACGACACCGGCGAGCGTCGTCGAGATCACAACGTCAGGACGAAGAGGACGATGTGACGCAGTGACCGGACACTGGCCGCGGCGATGCCGGCATGACGTACGCCGGCGGTCGACGGCGTCGTCTTCGAGACGGATCCCGGGATCAGCAGGGTGAAAAGTCGAGCCCATGCGGGCCAATTACCCGATATTCTGGAGGTCTTTGCCGGGCTTGAACCGGATGGTCCGGCCGGGAGGAATGCGCACTTCCTTGCCCGTCCGAGGATTGCGGCCGATGCCGCGCTTGCGAGGCTTCACTTGAAACACGCCAAATCCTCGCAGCTCAATACGATCGCCGCGCTGCATGGAGAGACGCATGGCATCGAAGACCGCATCGACCGCCACCTCAGCCTTGACTTTGGTGATGTCGGCGATCTTCGAAACCTCGTTGACGATATCGACCTTGATCATGGGTGGGATGCCTAGAAGGCAAATACGGTAACTACTATAAAAAGAATCACTTAGCCTGTCAACAGAGCCAGATTTGCCGCCACAATCACAGCCCTCCGTCGTCCTCGTCGGCCGCCCCAACGTGGGGAAGTCGACCCTGTTCAACCGCCTCACACGGTCGAGGCGCGCCATCGTCACGTCGATCCCGGGGACGACTCGCGATGTGATTACGAAGTCAGTCGAGTGGCGCGGCGCCCACTTCGAGATCACAGATACCGGAGGTATGTTCGGCGCGAGCGAGGATCCGCTGCATGCCCTTGTGCTCGAGCGCGGACGTCGCGCCATCGCTGAGGCCGATCTCCTTGTGCTCGTGACGGATGGACGCGAAGGTCTGGTGCCCGGCGACCAGGAAATCACCAAGGTGATCCGCGAGTCGGGCAAACCCGCGCTGCTCGCCATCAACAAGACCGACGATCGACGATCGCGCAACGGTGTGCTCGAGCTCTATCAGCTCGGGTTCGATCCGGTCTACGAGATTGCCGCCGAGCATGGCGATGGCGTCGGGGATCTCCTCGATGCGATTTTCGAGCAACTGCCTCGCCACAGGTCAACGCGGCAGCGGAGAAGCCGGTCGAGGTCTCGGTCGCGATCGTCGGACGGCCGAACGCGGGCAAGTCGTCGCTGGTCAATCGGTTGCTCCGCGAAGAGCGGATGCTCGTGAGCGAAATGCCCGGCACGACGCGGGACTCCGTCGACTACGGTCATGACCTGGCATCGTCGGACATTCCGCATCGTCGACACCGCAGGCATTCGGAAGCCGGGGAGGGTCGCGAGCGTCGGGACAAGTGGAATCGGTCAGTGTGCTGCTGGCCAGACGATCGATTGAGGCCGCGGATATCGTCGTGCTCGTCGTGGATGCCAACGTCGGCGCGACGGATCAGGACGCGGCGATTGCCGGGGAAGCCGATCGGATTGGGCCGCGGCGTGATCATCGCGGCGAACAAGTGGGACCTGATGAAAGACCAGGGCCCCGAATTCGTGAAGACCTTCGACGAAGAGTTGCGGCAGCAGCTCAAGTTTCTCGACTACGCGAAGATCCTCCACATCTCGGCATCGACGGGCGAGCGAACGCCGCGGCTGCTCGAGACGATCGACGCCGTCGCGGAGTCGCGGCGTAAACGGATCAAGACCAGCGAGCTGAATGCATTCGTCGAGCGCGTCTCGGCCGAGCATCCGCCCGCCAGCCCCGGCCGTCGGCACGTCCGCATCCTCTACGCGGCGCAGACCGGCGTGGCCCCGCCGACGTTCGTGTTCTTCACCAACGTGGCGACGACGTTCCACTTCTCGTATCAGCGATACCTGGAGAACCGGCTGCGGGAGGAGTTCGGCTTCGAAGGCACGCCGATCACGGCTTCACGTGCGCGCACGACGCGAGCAGGCACGGTTCCGAAGAGTTCCGGAAGGCTCCAAAGGTTCCAAAGGTTCCAAGGGTCGTCGGTTCCGAAGGTTCGCGGAATGCGAAGCGTCGTCGAAGCGGCCCCGAGGATTCCCGGAACGCGAAACCTCCGAGAACCATTGAACCGTCTGAACCCACTGGAACCCTTGCTATACTGGGCGCTGAAAATGACCCAGAAGTGGTTCAAGGCGGCGGACGTCTGTGAGATGGCCGAGCTCCAGCCGTACGTTCTGCGGTCATGGGAGAAGGAGTTCCCCGGCATCGGGGTCCAGAAGTCGGCCGAGAGCCCGCGGCTCTACCGGCAGTCGGATGTCGAGCAGGTCAAGAGGATCAAGCAGCTGGTGTTTGGCGAAGGCCTGACGCTGGCTGGCGCGCGTCGCCGGCTCGAAGAGAGCGCGAGCCTCAACTCGGTGCCGCCGACAAGGACGTCGAGGAAGTGCTCGAAGCGCTCGCGTCGGATGCGCGGACGCGCATCGCGAGCGTGCGCGACGGTCTTCGTTCGATTCTCAAGCTGCTGTCGAGCGCGCCGGGAACGGTCGTCGTCGTGGACGACTATCGCCTCGAGTCGCCGCCGTCGCCGTCACTCGTGAAAGGCGCGCGACGATCGATGGCCGCGCGATCGAAATCCGCGGTCGCATCGAAGCGCGTCGCCGCCACGAGAAAGCCCGCGCGCCCCGCGAAGCGCAACAAGCGCGCGTCGGCGTAGACTGTAGTGTCCGGCTTCAGCCGGACGCAGAGAAAGTCGGGATGTAGCGCAGCCTGGTAGCGCACTTGACTGGGGGTCAAGGGGTCGCAGGTTCGAATCCTGTCATCCCGACCATTCTTCGCACCGAGATCTCCTCCAGAGTTCTCGCCCTCCTTCGCGGTCTTCTGAGTCGAAGTTCTTTCCCAGGATTTCCGTACAAGTCGGCGTGGAGTCAGACAAGAGTGTCCCTCGGCGGCGATCGCTCGTTTTGCCCTCGTCAGCGTGCGTGCGTTGACCTATAGTAATTGCTTCACCCACACATAGTTCGGCGCATGCTGGAGCCAGGCACTCAGGTCGGCAGATACGAAATTCAGCGGCGGCTCGGTCGCGGCGGCATGGGCACCGTGTATGTCGCGCACGACCCGGTGCTCGGTCGCATGGTGGCGATCAAGATGTTCGCCGGCGATCTCGACGTGCCCGACGCGCGTGAACGCTTCTCGCGCGAAGCGCGTGCGGCCGCCGCACTGAGCCATCCCAACATCGTCACCGTGCTACGACTTCGGCGAGTTCGCCTCGCAGCCGTACATCGTCATGGAGTACGTGCCCGGCGAGACGATGGCGCAATCTGATCCGTCGCAAGATCGCCGATCATCGATTGCCGACAAGCTGCGCTGGATGGACGAACTGTGCGCGGGTGCCGGCTACGCGCACCAGATGTCGCTTGTGCATCGCGACATCAAACCGGCCAATCTGATGATCGATCGATCGGGCCGGTTGAAGATCCTGGACTTCGGCATCGCGCGGATGCTGGGCATCGCCTCGAACACGGCGGTCATGATCGGCACGCCCGGCTACATGGCGCCCGAGCAGATCACCGGAGAGCCGGTCGATCATCGTTCGGATCTGTTCTCGATCGGTGTCGTGCTTCTATGAGCTGCTCGCCTATACCGAGCCGTTCCCCGGCGACACGCTGCCGATGATCACGCATCGCATCGTGCACGAGGAGCCGACGCCGCTCGAGCAGGTCGCTCCCGAGGTGAGCCCGGACATCATCGCGATTGTGCGTCAGGCGATGCGCAAGCGCAGCGCCGATCGTTTCAAGGACGCCGAGGCGCTCCGCGTCGCGATCGCTCGCGTGCGCCGTCGCTACGAGTCCGACGACGATTTCAATCGCCCGACGATGCCGGTCGGGTTCGACACGTCATCGCTGGGTAGCCCCAACCGCGGCACGGGCTCGGCGCGCCGCCGCTCGAACGACGCTGCCGGCGTTGCGCAGATGACGCCGCCGCCCGATCCACGGCGAACCGATCGCGAGGCGCTCGCACGGCGGCGGACGGCGCAGGTGGAAGCGGCACTGACCCTGGCGCGCGATCTGCTCGAGCAGCGGAAGCTGGAAGAGGCGCTCGATGCCTGTCAGCAGGCACTGACGCTGGACGAGATCGCATTCCGGCGCCCTCGAGCTCGAAGAGGAGATTCAGACCGCGCTGCGCATCCGGGAAGGTGTAGAGATTGCCGCCGATGACTCCGCCGACTCGGCGCTCACGACGGCCGCCGAGCCGCTCGTCATTTCATCCCGGTCTCACGCCATCGAGGTTCCTCGAGTCGCAGGCTGTGACGCGCGCGCACGAACAGGCATTCGTCGTGACCGGGTTGCCTCCCGCCTCGTCGGAGCGGCCGCTGACGTCGCCGATTTCGACGGCAGCAATTGCTCCAGTCGCCGTGCCTGCGACAGCGGTGCCCGCGCCGTCAGTGCCGTCACCGGCAGCGCCTGCCCCACCAGTGTCTACGCCAGTGCCCGCGTCTGCGGGTGGCGTTGCCGAGCGTGTCGCGCGGCTGCCGATGAAATGGGTCGCGGCTGGTGTCGCGGCCGTCACTGTTCTCGCTCTCGCCGCGTGGATGCTGACCGGCGGTACTCCAGCAATGGGGACCGCCGTGATCGACGCGGCGCCGTGGGCCAACATCACCGAGATTCGCAACGAGGACGGCGAGCTGCAGCCGCTGCCATCACCGGCATCCACGCCGTTGTCAGTGGCGTTGCCGGCCGGCACGTATCAGATCTCGCTGGCGGGCCCGCCGCCGGAGTCGAAGAACGAGACGGTGACGCTCCGTGTGGAAGTCGGCCAAACGAGCGTGGTGCCGATTACGCACTTCCAATCGCTGTCGGTCGAGGAGTATTTCGAGGAGTACCTGCGGACGGCGTACGCAGTGAATCGCGTTCGCGTGGTGCTCGTGGTCATCTGCGCGTGTGCGGTGCCCTCCTTCGCCGCCGCGCAGGACGACGCATTCAAGCAGGGGCTGCAGGCCCGCGGCGACAAGAAGTGGGCGGACGTCGTCCGCCACATGCAGAACGCGTTGAAGTCCGACGCGCAGGAATCCACACGGAAAGTGCGTCCGGCGTCTCGGCGTGGGCGGCACGGAGTATCTGCCGCACTTCTTCCTGGGCGAGGCGTACTACAACCTGCAGGACTGCGGCGGCGCGGTCAACGAATGGTCGGTCTCCGAGCAGCAGGGCGCGATCAAGAGCAAGCCTGAGTTCCTCGGTGCAATCAGAGCCGGTTCTCAGGCGTGCGCGACGAAGGGCGTGCTGCTGGCCGCGGACTACAACCCGCTGTATCAATCGACGAGCAAGGTCTACGCGGATGCCGCTGCGCTCAGCCAAGCGTATCTCCGATATCGGAACGACGAATCGCGACGTCTGGCGTCCGGAAGTCGACGAACAATTCGCTCGAGCCAAGAAGGAGCTCGATTCGTCGTTCGCC
Organism: uncultured Acidobacteriota bacterium; assembly: GCA_963728305.1. Lineage (GTDB taxonomy): Bacteria > Acidobacteriota > Vicinamibacteria > Vicinamibacterales > UBA2999 > Gp6-AA40. Next base: position 58,725 of record CAVSKE010000014.1, on the reverse strand, counting down.
CGTTTGAATACCGGCCAGCGGTCACGCGCTCGCCGCCGACTTCAATGAGTCGAAGGCGGCCTCGGATCGGGCCACCGCGATCCTGCGTCCACTCGAAACATCACTGAACGACGGCCGTCGAAGCCTGACATCCGTTCAACGTCAGACGCAAGACGTCGAGCAGATCCTCGCCGGCGCCGACACTGCCGACCAGACGCTCGAGACGTTGAAGAGCGTCGCTGACCGAGCCGATGCAGGCCGCTCGCAAGAGCGGGCAAACAGCAGCTGGCGCAGGCGCGTGACCGGCTGGCGGCCGGCCAGAAGACGCAGAATCCGGCCGCAATTGGCGACGCGCTGAAGTACGCGCAATCGGCCTCGACCACGTTGACCCAGGTGCTCGACCAGGTGACAGAAGGCGGCCCGCGGCGTGTTCGAGCAGCAGCTCGGTGACGCAATCAGGGTCGCGGACGAAGCGTTTGCCCGCGATCTCGGGCGCGATGAGTATTCTCGACCGCCGGATCGCACAGAAGCCGGAGACTGCCAGTCCGAAGATGACGCGCCGATCGCGCCGCATACCTCAAAGCAGATTGATGCGTTGCGCCGCCGGTTCGAACGTGCGCGCAAGGCCGAAGATCTCTCCAGCCTCACCGAGACGACGCGGCTGACGCTCGAAGCGCAGAACGGCGTCGACGGGTTGATCAAGACCTTCGGCCCGATCACGCTGCGCGATCGCGGCGTCCACGAGTCATTGGAAGAGGGCGTCCGGTTGTATCTGAACGGCGAGTATCAGCAGGCGCTCAGCGCGCTCGAGCCGCTCAGCGGACAGAGCGACCTGCCACTGCAGATGCACGCGCACGTGTTCCGCGCCGCGGCTCTATACGCGCTGTTCGTGCGATCGGGTGAGTCCAACGCGCAGCTGCGCACCGACGCCTTGGCCGAGATCGCCAGGACCAAGCAGCTGAATTCGTCCTTCCAGCCGAGTCCGCGGGCGTTTTCGCCCAGGTTCCTCAGCCTGTATCAGACCGGACGCTAACGCTTCAGTCGCGGCCCCGGCCGTGGTGCTTGCTCGATGGCGTTTTCTCGCCCTTCCCGTGCCCGTCCCCGCCCCGGTCTTTGCTGCTCCGCACGTGGGCGTGGATGGCCACGAAATCCCGGTTGGAGCCGCGCAGCTCGATGATGCGCTCGGGCGCGACGCGGTAGTGCTCGCTGAGGAATCGCAGTTCCACCAGGTTGACCACGTCCGCATCGGTCAGGACGATGGTCCGCCATTCCTTCCGATGCTTCTTCTTGTAGTGGCCGAGCGCTCGTCCGTACGGCGGGCCAGAGACGACCGCGACGGGGACGTAGTAGACGTCCGGGCTGACGCCGAGCCGCACCGAGATGTCCCACCACGAATCGCCGCGCAGCCGCATGTCCACGACGCGCCCCCACGGCACACCCGCATGCCGCGCGATGAACAGCGCGACCGGAATCTCGTCGTCGGGAATTCGTCGCTCGCGAATCACGATGACCTCACGCTCCGGCACGTGGTAGTAGTTCGCGACCGCGACGTGGAAGTCGCCGATGTGGGCCGACACGCTGATCGGTGTCTGCGCGTAGGCGCGATCCGGGCCGATCGACGGGGCCAGTGCCACGAGGGAAAGAGCGAGCACGACTGTGCAGATGGATTTGCGCATGATGTGGTCTCGCTCGAGCGAAGAGCAAGTCGATCTCCATGGCCGGATATCCGGTGTTTGCTGCCGTTTACGGACCTCACGCCGACAGGCCGGGCGACCGGCGCGCACAGATCCGTCGGCGCAAAATCATTGCTGTAATGAGCCCGACGCGGTTCGTATCTGCCCAGTTGGTGGTTGGTAGTTGGTCGTTGGTCGTTGGCTCGTTGGGAGTTGAGTTGGGCCCCAACCGCTTCGCTCCAGGCACACGCAGAAGCGAAGCGATCAGGGTGTGGGGAGGAGTGGCGCCCCTTTCAGGGAGGGGCAGCCTTGACGCGGCCATGGCAAGCGGCGTCAGTGCATAGCTGTCGCAACCGACGTGCCCGCACCGGAATTGCACGCGATTGCGTGCGGTTTCACACATCCGGCCGGACAAGGTCGCCGGTGAGCAGACTTTGGTTCCGGCTTCCTTGACTGTTCCCGGACTCGGTTTCTATCATCCGCCTGCGCTTGTCGAACCGCCTGCCCTGAGCCTGTCCGAAGGGCCTGCTGAATTCTGGAGACGCTGCTGATGACTCACCGCCTGATCCGCCGCTCCTTCCCGTGGTCGTTGCCTGTGCCGTCCTGACCATGCCGCTGCAGGCGGGCTCGATTGTCGCCGGCAAACCCGAGGAGCTCGGGTTCTCGTCGGAGCGGCTCGCGCGCATCCACGACGCCGTGCAGCGCCACATCGACGCCAAGGTCCATCGCCGGCGCGGTCACGATGGTCGTGCGCAACGGACGCATCGCGCACCACGAGGCGCACGGCCTCATCGACATCGAAACCAATCGGCCCATGCCGAAGGACGGCATCTTCCGGCTCGCCTCGATGTCGAAGCCGGTGACGGCCGTCGCCGTGATGATGATGGTCGAGGAAGGCAAGCTGCGGCTGACCGATCCGGTGTCGCGGTTCATTCCCGAGTTCAAGGGGATGAAGGTCGCCGTACCGAAGCCCGGATCCGAAGCCGCGCCGCTGCCGCGGAGCCGGTGGTCCGGGGCGGTCGCGGCGGTCCACCTGTGGAAGTCGATCTGGTTCCGGCGATCGCGCGAGATCACGGTTCGCGATCTGCTGACGCACGGTTCCGGACTGATGAGCGGCGGCCTCGGCCAGCGCGCGTCCGCATCGCTCGCGCAGCGTGCACCGGACGACACACTGGCGACGTACATCCCGAAGCTCGGTGCGAACGGTGCTCGACTTTCCAGCCCGGCACGCTGTGGCGTTACAGCGGGCTCGCCGGGTTCGACGTCCTCAGCCGCATCGTCGAGATCACGTCGGGACAGTCGTTCGATCGCTTCCTGAAACAGCGCCTCTTCGATCCGCTCGGCATGAAGGACACCGGGTTCGCGCTCCTGCCCGATCGCGCCTCGCGCATCGTCCCGCTCTATCGCCGCGCGCAGAACGGTCTGGAGAAGCTGCCCGATCAGAACGGCCTGAGCAGCGCGACGTACTTCTCGGGCGCCGGCGGTCTCGTCAGCACCGCCGAGGACTACGCGCAGTTCGCGACGATGCTCGTGAACGGTGGCGAGCTGAACGGCAAGCGCTATCTCAGTCCGCAAGACGATCGAGCTGATGACGTCGAACCACACCGGCGAGATGGCCGGTGGACAGATGGGCATGTCGCCGCGCGGTATCGGCTTCGGCCTTGGCGTGCAGGTGGTGGACGATCCCGTCGCAGCGGATCGTCGCGTGTCGAAGGGCGCGTGGGGATGGGCCGGTGCCTACGGCACCAACGTCCACATCGAGCCGCAGGAGAAGATGGTCACGATCATCCTCATGCAGACGTCCACGCCAGCGCTGCAGCGCGACTTCGAGAACGCCGTGTTCCAGGCGATCGTGAAGTAGGAGCGAGGCATGCCTCGCTCTGCGACGGATGCGTAGCCCGTGCACGTGTCCGCTCGCGGGACGCACTGTTCGGAATCGAACGAAGCAGTTGTAACGAGACGACTTACCTGATTTAGGCACGAACCGATTGTCCGGTCGTGCCGTCAAACTACCAACAGACAGAGGCGGGGCACCGGCGCGCGGCAACGCACCGGCACCCCTGATCACAACCCGCAGAGTGAGCTGCGGGCCGGACTCACCTCAGTATAGGAGAGGGCCAGCCCGCGACAGGAGGGGCTGGCCATGTGGACCGCCGCATCGGTCCTGGCGTGCGCGTTGTCCGTCCTCGGTCGCAGCGAAGCGAGCATGCCGCGGATCGAGCTCATCGACGTCGCGCCGCCTGGACGTATCGGCTGGTGCTGAAGCATTCGTGCAGCGCGGCACCGGCACCATCTACCTGATCACGTCGTCATCGGTATTTCAGACGGCGTTGCAGGCCGCACGCATTGCACGGCTATCCGCAGGCGATGCGCAAGCTCGCCAGCATCCTCGCGCACGAAGAGTGGCACGTGCGCCACGGACCCGGACGAGAAAGTCGGCGTACGAGCATCAGCTCATCACGCTGATTCAGACTGGGCGTCGCAGCCAGGATCCGGCGTCTATCGCGAGGTGCAGGTGTCGATGCTGCGCGTGCTCGAGGCGCGCAGAGAGCGCGGAACGCAGCCCGGACTGACGTGTCTGGCGAGCCGGTCGACCAGCCCGTCTGCAAGCTTCGAGGCCGCGTGCCTGCAGGCGGAAGGACCGGCCTACGTCAAGACCGGCTCTACTTCTTCACAGCGGCGACGGCCTTGACGAGTTCCGCGTGAGGGCCGACGCCGCCATGTCCGCCGACGTGAGTGGTGACAGGCAGCTTCAGCGCCTCGATCGATTGCAGGAGATGGACGGCGTCGGGGCCGGCCGGGGCGCCGACGCCGGGAATCCAGATGTCGCTCTGGAAGATCGCCCGCGCGCTCGGCACGTAGGCGAGCACCTTCGGGTCGACGTGCGGGTTGCCGGTGATGGCATAGAGCTCCAGCGTCTGCTTGCCGTCGCTCAGCACCTTCTTGCCTTCGAAGATCTCGAGTCCACCCGCCTTGCCGGCTCTTCGTGCGTTCTCGAGCGCATCCGGCGGGTTGGTGTGCGGTGTCTCGACGATCATGCGCATCGCCGGCTCGTGTCCCTTCTCGGCGAGGATCGTTGCGCCGACCGCGGCCAGGCCGCGCACGCCGCCGGTGTGATCGTAGTGATGATGGGTGACGACGGCGTAGCGAATCGGCTTGCCGGGGAACTGCTCGTTCAGCACGCGCGCGAGCGTCGCGCTCTGCGCGTCGGTATACGCCGCCTCGACGACCGCGAGCCACGCCGGGAACTCGACGACCATGCTGTTGTGCGAATAGGCGCGCGCGAAGTACACGCCGTCGGCGACCTTCGTGATCGCGACCGGTGAGTACTCGCCAGCGGCGATGGCTTTCGTCCACCTCGTCGTTGGCGGCGTCGGGAATCGCGAACGTCGCGTCGGCGTCAGCGTCGTTGACGGCGGCGGACGCGTACTGCACCTCCGAGTACGGGCTGCCCGAGCTTGCGAATCGTGATCTTGTGCGGCAGCTTCAGGCCGCCCACGTCGCTGTAGTCGGCGAAGACATACTGCGACGGCGCATCGCCGAGCATCGACTCGGTGTCGAGCGCGTCGAAGCCGGCGATCAGCTTCGATTCCGGATCGAAGTAGACGGTGATCGATTCGCCCGCACGGCAGCTTCGCGACGACCGCCTTCAGCATGCGGCCCTCGAAGGTCTTGTCCTGCGGCGGCTCCTCCGTCGCCGACTGTGACGGCGGCCAGCGCCACGGCAATCACGTTGCGCTTGAGCAGGAACTCCGGATGGTTCTGCGTGCCCCAGCTGAAGAGGCCCGATGGCGACATCACCGCCAGCGGACGGCCGGCGACGTCCTCGAGACCGACCGGGCGATCCGTTGAACTTGGTCAGGATCTCGCGGCGATGCTGGCCGAAGGGGCCGATCTGCAGTCTCGTAGTCGAGCGCAGCGCGGTTGTTGACGCGATCGAGCGTCTCGGTCACGTTCTTGAGCGTGGCGGCCGGTTCCGCATCGCCGACCTTCACGGTCTGCCCGAGCCGGTATCTCGTGCCGACACCACCCTTCATCGTCAGCGTGCTCACACCCTGCACGCGCTCGGCGCCACCCATCGCCGTGACGGCATCCTGGCCAAGTTGACGCGAGGTCGGCGCGCTCGAACACGCGACCAGACTCACGGTCATTCCCACGACGAGCAGCACGCGAACAGTCAACATCAATGCCTCCCGGAAGCAGAACGTTTAGTGATCGAAGTCGAACGCTACGGCGTTGACTTCAGCAGCTCGAGGAGGGCACTCGACACCGCGTCAGGACGCTCGCGCGGCATGAAATGCCCGGCGCCATCGATGACGCGGCGGGCGACCAGCTTCGCGAACGTCCTGCCCTCATTGGGATTCTGCGCCGCCGGCGCGCCGAGACCGTCGCTGCCGCCGTACAGGGTGATGGTTGGCGCCTCGATGCGCGGCCGCTTGCGCGAGCTGCCGCTCGGTCTCCAGAAACCGTGGCTCGCCGGGTGCGTTCCCGATCCGGTGGCGATACGAATGAATCACCACATCGACGAAGTCGGGGTTGTCGAACGATGCGGCGGTGCGCTCGTAGGTCTCGGTCGTGAACTTCCAGGTCGGCGACCAGGTCTCCCACAGAAACTTGCAGATCGCGCGGCGATTGCGCTCGAGGCCGACACGGCCGCGTTCGGTGTTGAAGTCGTACTGATACCAGAGCGCTCGCTCGCGTTCCGGCGGCGCCGGTTGTGGCGTGGCGAAGACATCCTGAATCGTGTAGCCGCTGATCAGCACGGTGGCACGCACGCGATCCGGGTGCAGTGCTGCGGCAATGCAGGCCGCGCGGCCACCCCAGTCGTACCCGGCCACGGCGAAGCGCTGGATCTTCAACGCGTCCGCAAGATCGATGACGTCCTGGCCAATCGCCGCCTGTTCCGCCATGCGCGGTGCCGACGCGTCGCGGAAGCGTGTCGGTCCGTAGCCGCGGAGATAGGGGACGATGGCCCGATAGCCTTGCTTCGCGAGCGGTCCGACGACCTCGTCGTAGGCCCGGGCATCGTCGGGGAACCCGTGGAGCAGGATGACGGGGAAGCCCTGCGCGTTGCCGGTTTCCTCGTAGGCGATGTCGAGGACCGACGTCTGCGCCATGCGCACCTGTGATGCCCCCGGCGTCTGTGCCGCGCCCGTCGCGCGCGTCATGACGGTGACACCCATTGCCGCGGTACCACGCTTCAAGATCTCTCGACGGCCATACTCCACGCGATCACCTCATCTGGCAGAGCCGAGCGTATGATGCCACTTCTTTGCGTGGGCGAGCGCCGTGAACTAGACTCGGCAGCGCATCGCCTCACCAGAAGGAGATCGACATGGATCCTGTCAGACGCAAGATACTGAGAACAGGCGCTGCGGCGACGGCAATGGCCACAGCCTCGCGAGTCCTGGCTCAATCGGGGTCCGCACCCGGGGGAATGTCGTTCTACGAGCGAGGTCCTGTTCGCATCCACTACGAAGAGACAGGTTCGGGTTTCCCGCTGCTGCTGATCGCCGGTGGGGGATTGAACTCGACGATCGCCGGCCTCAAGAACGGCTCGCCCTTCAATCCCATCGACGAATTCAAGGGCGAGTATCGATGTATCGCCTCAGACCTGCGCAACGCGAACAGTGGGTACTGCATCCGGCCCGCTCGAGGTCGACCGGCCGTGGGATGCGTACACCGACGATCACATCGGGCTGATGGATCACCTGCGCATCGACAAGTTCATGGTGCTGGGGTTCTGCATCGGCGGCCCCTTCATCTGGAACCTGCTCGAGCGCGCGCCGAACCGTGTCGTGGCGGCCGTGCTGGCGCAGCCAAGCGGGTCACGTCCGGAGATGCGCGATCTGTTCTACGACAACAACATCAAGGGCTGGGGGCCCGAGCTGGTCAAGCGCCGGCCCGAGATCAGCATGCAGACGGTGGACAGGTTTCTGACGAAGATGTACCGGACCAACGCCGACTTCGTCTTCACCGTGACGCGCGACTTCGTGCGCAACTGCCAGACACCGGTCCTGATACTTCCGGATGACATCCCGTCCCATCCGTACGCGGTCGCCATGGAAGCCGCCACGCTTGCGCCGAAGGCGGAGGTGAGCATGTTCCCGTGGAAGGAACCGAAGGAGCGCATTCCCCTGGCTGTGCGGCAGATCCGTTCGTTCCTTCGCGCGCACCGGCCGGCGTCTACGTAGTCCGGACGTATTCGTCGACGTTCTTGGCCAGCACGTCGAGCGGCACGTTGCCGCCGAGGACGACGGTGTCGTTGAAGGCCTTGAGGTCGAACTTCGGTCCGAGCGTCGTCATCGCCTCCTCGCGAAGCCGGTTGATCTCGCTGTGCCCGACCTTGTAGCCGCACGCCTGTCCGGGCCACGAGCAATAGCGATCGACCTCGCTCGCCACTTCCAGCGGGTTCGATCCGTTCACGTCCACGAAGTACTGCACGCCCTGTTCGCGCGTCCAGCGTTTGGCATGCAGGCCGGTATCCACGACCAGCCGGCACGCGCGGAACGCGAGCGACTGCAGATAGCCGAGACGTCCGACCGGATCGCTCTCATACGCGCCGAGCTCGTCGGCCAGCTGCTCGGCGTAGAGTCCCCAGCCTTCCGAGTACACGTTGAAGGCGAGCATCTGCCGGATCAGCGGCATGCGGCGTGTGTATTCGCCCTGCCAGATGTGGCCGGGGATCGATTCATGAAACGTCAGGTCGGCGAGGCTGTACTTGCTGTGGAGGTCTCGTGGTCCTGGAGATTGATCCAGTACCGCCCCGGGATCGAGCCGTCGATCGATCCCGCGCCGCCGTACGCGCCGGGCGCGCCCGGCTCTTCTTCGGGCGGCAGACGCTTCACTTCCATGTTCGGATTGACCACGCGTGTTGAACGCGCGCGGCATCTGCGCCTTGATCCAGTCGAGGCGATTCTGGATGAACGCCATGATCTCGGCGCGGCCCTTGTCGCCCTCGGCGAACTGATAGCGCGGATCCTTCGCCAGCGCCTGTCATCCGCGCGCCGACCGTGCCCTGCGAATAGCCGATCGTCTTCAGGATGCCGTCCATCTGCGCATGCAGGCGCTCCAGCTCGCGGCGACCCAGCTCGTGGATCTCGTCCGGCGACATGGTCGTCGTCGTGGACGCCTTCAGCGCCCAGCGGTAGTACTCGTCGCCGCGCGGCCGCGCCCACATGCCGGCATCGTTCGTGGCCAGCGGCTCGCTGTGTCTTGCAACTCGGCCAGCTGCCGATCGAGCGCGGGTGCGATCTCCTGCGCGGCGATCGTGCGTGCGCGCGCGGCCCAGTCGCCAGGAGATGTTCTTCGTGCGCCGCTCGATCGACTCGACGAGCGTTCCGCCTTCGCGCGCGCTCGCTGCCGACAGCGTTCATCTGCGCTCATCGCCTTGTCGATCAGGAACGCCGGCGGCACGAGGCCCGCGGCGCGCGCGGCCTGGATCCGGCCGAGCTCGCCGTCGAGCTGCTTCGCGTACGACTGCAGTCGTGCGAGATACGCCTCGGCGTCAGCGGCGTTCTCGATGCGATGCTCGGCGTCGAGGAAGCGCGGGATGTCGAGATACGCGCCGACGTTCTGGATGACGACGTACGGCGTGTTGCGCCAGCCGCCGACGGCGACATCGCCGTAGGGGAGCGCGAATCCCTCGAGCGAGGTGGCGTATGCGCTGCGGACCACCTCGACGCTCGTGCGCGTCGCGTGGGGAAGGCCGGACGTGTTCGAACGCGTTGATCCGTCGCCAGGTCGGCGCGAAGCTGATTCGCAATCTGCTGCTGTCCCTGCGCGGACCGATCGGTGAGCTGCGATCGCAACGCGGCTCGTCGCGCCGGTGTCGATGCCAAGCGACGTCGCACCCTCCGGTCGCGAGACGAAGAAGGTTGTCGGCGATCTGGTCGAGCATGGCAAGCGCATCGGCCTCAGTCGTCGTGGGTGTGACGGATGCCGCAGGCTCGCGTGAGCAGCCGTATGTGAAAGGCAGGGCGGCTGCGGAGGCGAGAGCGGCAAGGGCTTCACGGCGGTTCATCGCGGCAGTGTCTCCTGGATTCCGTGCCCACCGACAGGGTCGGTCTCGACTCGATTGCTGAAGCCGGCGATCAGTGGACGGCCCTTCGCGATCGCGGCCTGGACCGACGGGCAGCGACAGCGAAGCCTTGTGACTCTCCTGACTGTCCCACACCTCAGTGATCCAGAGCGCGTTCTCGTCCGCGGGATCACGCGCGACGACGTAGCTGAGGCAGCCGGGCATCGCATGCGTGCCGTCGAGAAGAAGCGCCGCGAAAGCATCGCGCTGCCCGGGAACTGTAGTGATCTTCGCCGTCATGTCGCCGATCTCCTGTAGACCGACCTGACAACTCACAGGCGCTATCACTCGTCACGCATCCCTTGCCAGAAGCATCATGTCGAAGTGCGACGCGCAGTGCGACGACGACCATCCAGTTGAGGGTTTGTGCACCCCGCCCAAACGCAGCGCTCACCCGACGTCGGTCGATTGCGGTCGGTCGATATCCGACTTGATGCCCTGGTTCGACAGCCAGTCCCGCAGTTGCGCAAGGATCTCCAGCTGCTTCGAGACAGGGACCTGCTCGCCCGTCTGGCGTTGTCCAGCGATTCAGATTCAGTGGGGCGAGCAGAATGGTGATGGTCGGCAAGACTCGTGCCATCTCCCACGCGAACTGCGAGTGTCCGGTCGTCCTTCTACGTACACCATCCAGCCGCCTCGCATTTCTCGGGACATTTCGAATCGTGGCATCGGCGTAGAAGCGGCGGCTCAACGTGGTCCTCGTGCCGGCGTCGCTTCCGGGTCAGCAGAACGGCTCCAGTGGACATCGGTTGAACGGCGCGTTGATAGATCGACAGATATCCCGGTCGATGGCGAGAGCACCGGCTCGCCTCGCCGTGCGCGTCGCGCCGCGAGCTCGCTCTCCGGCACATCGAGGTCGAGTGTGCGCGCGTCCACGTCGATGACGATGCGATCGCCGTTCTCGACGAGCGACAGCGGACCACCGACGGCGGACTCGGGCGAGACTTCGGCGATCGTCAGTCCCTTGTTGCAGAGGCCTGACAGCTGGCCATCCGAAACGAACGCGACGTCGTTCTCGAGCCCCGCAGCGTAAATCGCAAACACGACCCGTGAAGCGGAGCCGGCCATCGCGGGCCCGCCTTTCGGTCCGCATCCGCGCAGCACGAGCACGCCACCGGGCTTCAGCTCGTCGTTCTGGACGCCGGCAATCGCTGCCGGCACATCGTCGTAGACGATCGCCGTGCCCGCGAACTGGAGCGGCTGCCCCGGCGCACGCAGGCCGGGCTTGACGATGGCGCTTTCCGGCGCGAGCGAGCCGTGCAGCACGACGATTGACGCGCCGCTCGAGAACGGGCGCGTCAGCGGGCGGATGACGTCGGTGTTGGCGACGACGACGTCGGCGAGGTTCTCGCGAAGCGTGTGGCCGGTGACTGTCAGCGCACTGCCGTCGAGCAGCGGCTCGAGCTGCTTGAGCAGCGCCTGCGCAGCGCCGGCTGCTTCGAAGGCATCGATCGTGTCGGGGCCGTTCGGCGCAACAGCGCTCAACACCGGTACATGCGCACCGAGCTCGTTGAACAGAGCGAAGACGTCCACGTCTACGCCGGATTCCACGGCAGTGGCCTGCAGATGCTTGACGCAGTTGATCGAACCGCTGACGGCGAGCACGGATGCCGCGGCGTTGCGGAACGCGCCCGGCGTCATGATCCGCCGCGGCGTCAGGTCCTCCCGGACCATTTCGACGATGCGGCGGCCGGACTGGCGGGCAATGTCGAACATGCGCGGGCTGTTGGCGAGGACCGGCGCCGCCCCGGGCAGTGTCATGCCGAGCGCCTCGCACACGATGTGCATCGAGTTGGCGGTGCCCATGCCGGCGCAGACGCCGGGTCCGGTGATCGCGTGATCGCACATGCCGGCGAGCGTGTCTTTCGACAGCTTGCCGAACATGGCCTGCACCGAGCCGATGAACACCTCCTCGATGTCGACGTGCTTGCCCTGGTAGTGTCCGCTCGGCTGATAGCCGCAGATCACCAGGATGCTTGGAATGTTGAAACGCCCGGCGGCCATCAGATGTGCGGGAGGCGTCTTGTCGCACGACGACAGGCAGATCATGCCGTCGAGCTGCGCGCCCTCGATCGCGATCTCCATGTCGTTCACGATCAGGTCACGGCTGGCCAGCATGTAGCCGCCACCTGCGCCGGCGCTGATGATGAAGTCGCTCGGTGCGGCAGTGCGGATCTCGAAGGGAAGCCCGCCCGCTTCGCGCACCGCATCTTTGACGACCTTGGCAATGCCGTCGAGATGGCTGAAGCAGATCGCCAGCTCAGACGAGCTGTTCACGACGGCGATCTTCGGTTTGAGCATGTCGGCATCGCTGAGGCCGAGCGCTTTCCACTGCGCGCGGCGCACCGCTTCGCGTGGTGAGCCGGGCTCGAAATTACTCCGCAGCGCTTTGGCCATTTCGGTCGTAATATCCCACGAAATGCAGCTGGCACGCGACGAACGGGAGATGCTTGACGGCCACAGGGGGAAGGCCACGCAGAAGGCGATGGAGCTCCTGGTGCGGTACGCCGAGGCGCTTGGCGCGGAGTGTTTCGTGGACACGCGCAACGTCGCCGGAGTCCCGGGCTCGGCGAATCCGTTTCTGCAGAACTACTACAAGGACAAGGGTATCGACGGCCACTAGGGGGCCCCACATTCGACGCGATCTTCTCGCACTTCGATCTGGACTCCGACGAGCTCGTCGACGTACCGCGCGCGCTGGTGCCGACGTATCACTTGCAAGGTGGCGCCGATCCCGGCGCCTGGCAGACGCTCGGTGTGAAGGTCGACGTGTTCAAGAACTACCAGGAGCGCGAAGCCTTCGCGGCGGCACACGACGTCGGCATCCTCAAGACGTGCACGCCGTATCTGGCTGGCAACGTCCCGGCCCGAGGTGAGCACCTGGCGTGGATGGAATCATCGGCCGTGATCTACGCCAACTCTGTGCTCGGTGCGCGCACCAACACGGAAGGGCGCGAGAGCACCAGCGCCGCGATGCTGACCGGCAAGATTCCCGATTGGGGCCTGCATCGAGCCGAACATCGCTACGGCACGCATCGCATCGACGTGGATGTCGCCGTGGACTCGGTGATGGACTGGGGCATGCTCGGCTACTACGTCGGCGACGTGGTGCAGGAGCGCATCCCTGTCGTCGTGGGGCGGTACAGCCAGCCCGAGGTCGTGCGGCTCAAGCACTTCGGCGCAGCGGCGTCCAGTTCCGGCGGCGTCGAGATGTATCACATCGTTGGCGTAACGCCAGAGGCTGAATCGCTGGAGATGGCGTTCGGACCGAAGAAGCCCATCGAGACGTTCCGCTACGGCAAGGACGAGCAGCGGCAGGTGTACGATCGCCTCAATGCGAATGGCCGCGACACCCATGTGGACTTCGTGATGCTCGGATGTCCGCATGCGGCCATCGAGCAGCTGCGCGAGGCGGCGCGCTTGCTGGACGGCAAGAAGGTGAGCGGTAACTGCGCGCTCTGGATCTTCACCTCGCGCGCCGTCAAGAGCCAGGCGCACGACGAGGGGCTTCTTCCGAGGCTGGCAGGCGCGGGCGCTGTTCTGCTCACCGACACCTGCTCGGCGTTCGCGCAGGCATTGCCTCCGGGTACGAAGGTCGCCGCGCTCGATTCCGCCAAGCAGGTGCACTATCTGCCGGCGATTCTCGGTATCCAGGCATGGTTTGGATCGACCAGCGACTGCATCAACGCGGCGCTGACCGGGCGCTGGGCGGGCGACCGGCCATGACCGTTTCCACGAAAATCGTCCTGCATGGACGCACGGTCTGCGGCGGCCGAGCCGAGGGCGAGGCGCTCGTCACCCGGCAGACGATCCCTGGCTGGGGCGGCGTCAATCCCGTGCAGGGCGTCATCACTGAAACGCAGCACGAGCTGCGCGGCGTAAGCTTCAAAGACAAGATACTGGTGTTCAGGGGCGCAAAGGGGTCATCAGGCTGGTCGGCGATGTATCACACCGCCCGGCTCGCCGGCACCGCTCCCAGGGCACTCATCTTCAATGAAATGACGACCAAGGTTGCGCTCGGGGCCGTCGTCATGCGCGTGCCGAGCATCACCGATCTCGATCAGAATCCCCTCGACGTGATCGAGACCGGCGACTGGGTCATCGTGGATGCCGACCGCGGCATCGTCGAGGTCGTCAAAAGAGCACCGTAATACATGCGACTCTGGTCTGGTCTCGTCATCTTCTGTGTGCTTGTCGCGCTGCTACCGGCCGGTCCACAAGGACCGGCCCTACAAGGGCAGGAAGCGCATCCCGATCAGGTGCGTCGCGGCGGCGAGTCGGGCTCTCGCCGCGATTCAGAAAGCGCAGGCGACCTGGTACACGACCAACAAGCAGGTCTGTGCGTCGTGCCATCACCAGTATCAGCCGGCGCTCGCCTACCGCGTTGCGCGTGACCACCGCGTCCCGTTCGACGAGGCGATCGCCCAGGCCGACGCGATCAAGGCCTTCACGTTCGCCGACATCGATCGCGCGATTCAGTACACGTATGTCATCGAGCCGGCCATGGACGACGCGTATCGGATGGTGGCGGCGAACGCGGCGGGCGTGAAGCCGAATCTCGGCGCCGCGGTCTATGCGCGGCTGCTGATCTCGCGTCAGAACCGCGACGGTGACTGGGACGGCTTCCACCAGCGGCCGCCCTCGTCGTACAGCCGCTTCACGATGGCCGCGCTCGGCCTGCGCGCGGTGCAGCTGTATCACCATCCGAGCCAGAAGGCGCAGGCCGAGGCGGCGGTTGCGCGCGCGCGGAAGTTCCTCGAGCGCGCACGACGCGCGGGACACCGAGGAGCGGAGCTATCAGCTGATCGGCCTGCGATGGGCTGGCGCCGATCGCGCGACGCTGCAGCAGCTGGCGCGCGACCTCCAGGCGACGCAGCGTCCGGACGGCGGCTGGGGCTCGATTCCGGGACGCGACAGCGACGTCTACGCGACCGCGCAGGCGCTGGTCGCGCTGCGCGACGGCGGCAGCGTCGGCGATCATCGATCCGTCGTGGCGGCGCGGCATCGAGTATCTGCTGAAGACACAGGCCGCCGACGGTTCGTGGCGTCTGACGTCGCGGCTGCATCCGCCGGCGCCGCTCAGCCCGCCGTACTTCGACGCGGGCTATCCGGACGGCCACGATCAGTTCATCTCGATGCAGGGCGCGAGCTGGGCGGTGATGGCGCTGTCGTACGCGCTCGAGCCGGCCGGCCGCGTGGCGCCGCCGCCGCTGCCGGAGACGGAGCCGGCCGGCGTCGAGCCGTGGGTCGAGACCGATGGTGTTCGGTTCAGTGGCCGACGTGAGGACGCTGCTCGACAGCGGACTGAACCCGAACGCGGCGACCAAGTCGGGCGGCACGACGGCGCTGATGATGGCGGCGCCCGACGTCGGAGAAGATGAAGCTGCTGCTCGATCGCGGCGCCAACGTCAACGCGCGCGCGCAGACGCGGTTCTGCGCGCTGATGGTCGCGGCGCAGTATCAGGACGGCGATCGCGGCGATCAACCTGCTGCTCGATCGCGGTGCGCAGGTCGCGCGCGCCTGCCGACGGCGCGCCGGTGTTCAACGCGAACCCGTTCTTCCTGGCGTCCTATGCCGGCAATGCCACGAGCCTGAAGCGGCTGCTTGAGGCCGGCGGCAAGATGGACGAGCCGATGATCGCTGATCGGCACGTCGCGCACGACACCGATGCTCGGCGCGTTCAAGTTCGGCGACGTCGAGGTGGCCACCACGCTGATCGATCTCGGCGCGCCGGTCGAGTTCGCCGATGGCAACGGCATCACGATGCTCGGCCGGTGCGTGCTCAACAACGAGGTCGACGATGGCACGCACGCTGATCGGGCGCGGCGCGAACGTCAACGTCGTGGACAAGCAGGGGATGACGCCGCTGCTGTGGGCGGCGAACGTGGACTTCGGCGACACGGCGATGATCGAGCTGCTGCTGAAGTCTGGCGCGAAGACAGACGCACGCAACAAGGACGGACTCACGCCGCTCGAGCTCGCCCGGAAGCACGGCCACACCACGCTGATCCCAGTTCTGGAAAAGGCGTCCAACACCCCGTAGCGCTCTACGACGCGTCCTACCGTCGATCGAGGTTGCCGGCGAGCCGCCGCTGGAACGTGGCGTAGTCGATCGCGTGCACCGCACTGGTGCCCGCGAGATCGAGCGCGTGCGCGGCGGCGGCGCCCATCGCAATACACGGCCCCATGACACGGATCGCCGAGAGAGCGCTCACGTCCGCATCCACGCACCGGCCGGCGGCGACGATGTTGTCGGCGTCCCGGGGCACCATGCAGGAGAGCGGAATGTAGTAGACGTGGTCCTCCGGAAACTTCTCCCAGTGGACCAGATCGGGCGCGTTGTGCAGCTCGACCCACCACGCACAGCGCGCCGCGGCATCGGCCGGCCTCACCCCTGATCGAATCTCGTCGAGCGTCAGCTGCGTGCGGCCCACGATCCACCGTGTCTGCCGCAGGCCGGGATTGCCGTAGGTGCGCACCTGCGCCTGACGGAAGATGTCGGGAAACTCAGTCGCGGAGAAACCGGATGACGTTGTCCGCTTGCCGGCGTCCTTCAAACACCATTCGCGCGGTGCCGAGCGGATCGAGCGGCGTCTCGAAGTGCGTGACGTTCGCCAGCATGAAGTTTCTGCCGGGGAAGTGCATCAGAAAGCCGTCGTGACGGACGAGACCGTAGTGGGCGCCGCGCTCGGCCAGTCGTTTATGGACGTCGGCGATGACGAGATTCTTGACCGCCTCGGTGTCGTAACCCTCGATGAGGAAGTTCAGCGATCCGTAGACCGCGGCATCCGGTTCGCGCACCTCGAGCCCGGCTTCATACGTCAGGCTCGCATCGCCGGAGGCGTCCACGAACCCGTTTGCTTCGACGCGTGCCGCGCCGAAGCGCGTGGCCACGTCGAGGGCGCGCAGGCGGCGCCCCTCGAACGTGACGCCGGTCATGACCGCACCGACCAGCACCTGGATGTCCGCGGCTTCAACCTGCTTTTCAATCCAGCGCGCCAGGCGTACCTCGTCGTACTGAAAGGTGATCGTGCCGGTCATCGAGTTGCGGCGGTGCAGCGATCCTTCGGCAGTGAGGTCAGCGATCAGGTCGTCGGCGATGCCGTGTGTGATTTGGTACGGCGCGGGTCCGTGCGTGTACAGGCCGATGATGGTGCCGATGATCGACCCAATCGCCTGGCCGCCGAGCGACGGCGCCGCATCCACAATGACCACTCGTCGTCCGAGCCGCGCGGCTTCCAGTGCTGCGGAAATTCCCGCGATGCCGGCGCCGACGACGCAGATATCGGCGGGAATGAGGCGAGGGGATGTGTGTGATGGTCGGCGAACGACCCGCGCGGTCGTTGCAGGTGGCACGTCCATACGTTAGCGCAAAGCGCACGGGTTCCGAACGTGACGGATATACTGGGCCGCGCCCGGAGGATGGAATGACCAACTGGTTTCGCGGTTCATGCGTCGGCATCGTGATAGCTGCGGCGCTGCTGATGACGGAGCGAGTTCCTGCCCAACAGCCGGCCGCGGCGCCAATGCCCGCATGTCAGGCAGCGACAGCCCCGGCGCGCGGCGGTCAGCCGGGCGGTCGCGCAGCGCAGGCGCCAGCCGGACAAGGTGCTCAGGCACCGGCCGGTCGCGCGGCGGGCGCGAGAGCCGGCGGAGGCGGCGGCACCCCGCCGCCAATTCAGTGGGCCGCTCCAGCGCTGCCTGACGGTCCGATCACCGTGCAGTCCGCCACGCCGGCGCATCGCAACCTGCGCCTGGTCGTGACGAAAGGGCTCTTTCATCCGTGGAGCATGGCGTTTCTGCCCGACGGCGGCATTCTGATCACCGAGCGTCCAGGCTGTCTGCGAATCGTTCGCAACGGCGTGCTCGATCCGAAGCTGGTTGCGGGACTCCCGCCCGTCTCCGCACAGGGCCTTGCTGGACTGCTGGACATCGCGCTGCACCCGCGCTTTGCCGAGAACAAGTTCGTCTATCTCACGTACCACAAACCCAATCCCGCGGCTGCGGGCGTTGCTCCGGGACCGAACGCGCCGCCGGCGCGCCTGATGACGCTTGCGCGCGGCACGTGGGATGGCACGGCACTCACCAATGTCCGCGAACTGTTCTCGTCGGATGTGCAGACCGAAGCATCGCGCATCCTCTTCGGTCCCGACGGCATGATCTACATGAGCCTCGGCCGATCGCAGGAAGGCGCCAATGCGCCGTCACAGGATCCCGGGAACTACGGCGGCAAGCTGCTCCGGCTGCGCGACGATGGCACGGTGCCGCCGGACAATCCATTCGTCGGTCGCGCCGGATACAAGCCGGAGACCTACACGATGGGCCATCGCAACCAGCTCGGTCTGGCGGTGAATCCATCGACCGGCCAGATCTGGGCGAGCGAGCAGGGACCCAACGGCGGCGACGAAGTGAACATCATCCAGGCCGGGAAGAACTACGGATGGCCGGTGATCAGCTACGGTCGCAGCTATCCCGGACCGCGCGTGTCCGAGAGGCCGTGGCAGGAGGACATGGAGCAACCGATCGTCGTGTGGATTCCGTCGATCGCGCTCTCGGGCATGACCTTCTACACCGGTGACAAGTTCCCCGGATGGAAGGGCAACCTCTTCGTCGGCGGTCTGCGCCAGGGTGAGGTGCCGCGGACGGGTCAGGTGCAGCGCATCGAGTTCAACGACAAGTGGGAGGAGGTGCGAAGGGAGCCGCTCCTGCGTGAGCTGGGACAGCGCATCCGCGACGTGCGACAGGGGCCTGATGGCTATTTGTACGTCCTCACCGAAGAAAATGACGCAGCGCTCATCAGGATCGAACCAGGCGACGCCGCTTCGACGAGATAATAGAGGATGCACATCGCGGAACGAATGACGCGGATCGGGATTGAGTCCGCGTTCGAAGTCCTTCAGCGTGCCCGCGCGCTCGAAGCGCAGGGCAAGCACGTCATTCATCTCGAAATCGGCCAGCCCGACTTTCCGACCCCGGCCCACATCAAGGACGCCGCCAAGCGCGCGCTCGACGAGGGCTGGACCGGCTACGGTCCGACGCCCGGCTTTCCCGATTTTCGCGAGGCCATCGCCGTCCTACATCTCCACGTCGCGCGGCATCGCTGTGCGCGGCGAGAATGTGGTGGTCGTGCCGGGCGGCAAGCCGATCATGTTCTTCGCGATGATGGCGGTGGTCGAGCCCGGCGACGAAGTGATCTACCCGAATCCCGGTTTCCCGATCTACGAGTCGGTGATCAACTTCCTCGGCGCGACGCCGGTGCCGATCCCGCTGGTCGAGAGCCGCGGCTTCTCGTTCGACCTCGACACCTTCGAGGCGAAGCTGTCGCCGCGGACGAAGATGATCGTCCTCAACTCGCCGGCGAATCCGACCGGCGGCGTGATCCCGAAAGACGACCTGAAGCGCATCGCCGACCTGACTGCGCGATCGCGACGTGCTGATCCTCAGCGACGAGATCTACTCGCGCATCTGCTACGAGGACGAGCCGCAGTCGATCACGCAGTTCGACGGAATGCTGGAGAAGACGATCATCCTCGACGGGTTCTCGAAGACCTACTCGATGACCGGATGGCGCCTCGGCTACGGCGTGATGCCGCTGTGGCTGGTCGATGCGGTGGACAAGCTGATGGTCAACTCGAACTCGTGCACCGCCAGCTTCACGCAGCGCGCGGGGATGGCGGCGCTGCAGGGTCCGCAGGACGCGGTCGACGCGATGGTGGCCGAGTTCCGTCGCCGCCGCGACGCCATCGTCAAGGGCCTGAACGAGATTCCCGGCTTCAGCTGCACGGTGCCGGCGGGCGCGTTCTACGTGTTCCCGAACGTGAAGAGCACCGGCGTGCCGAGCCGCGAGCTCGCCGACATGCTGCTCAACGATGCCGGCGTGGCGTGTCTGAGCGGAACCGCGTTCGGCAGCTACGGCGACGGCTACCTGCGATTCAGCTACGCCAACTCGCTGGACAACATCCAGGAAGCGCTCAACCGGATCCGGGTGTCCGAGCGCTGGAGCGTCGTGGGGTCGACGACGTCGACCTCCGTTCGCTACGTTGGTAGGGGCGGATCGTCAGTCGGCCTGGCGCGAGCGAGGCGACATGACGCTCCTCCGCTTCCTTCGGAACAGCGGCACGTCAGGACTTCGGCGCCCGTCGGCGTGACGAGCACGCTGTCCTCAATGCGGATGTGCAGTCCCGGCATGTCGATGATCGGCTCGATGGCCATCACCATCCCGACCTCGAACGGCAGGTTCCAGTCGCCGACATCGTGCACCGACATCCCGACGTAGTGCCCGATGTAGGCGTAGCGAGGATCGAAGCCGTGCTTCCTGAAGATGTCTTCGGCGATCTTCTGAACGACGCTGCGCGCGACGCCGGGCTTGATGGCCGCGATGATGGCCTTCTGAGCCTCGAGCACACACTCGTAGGCCTTGAGCTGCGCGTCAGTGAAGCGTCCTGACACCGGCCACGTTCGCGTTATGTCCATCGTCAGGTAGTCGAGCGAGCCGGCGTAGTCCATGACCACGAGCTCGCCGGCTTTCATCTGACGGCTGTTGGCCTCGTAGTGCCACTGATTGCCCATCGGGCCGGAGCCGACGATGGCGGGGTAGGCGGCACCCTGGAAGCCGTGTTTCAGCATCCAGTAGGTGGCTTCTGCCTCGAGCTCGTATTCGTACTTGTTGGGCGCTGTGGCCTGTATCGCGCGCTTGAGTGCCTCGGCGCTGATACGGCCGTTGTATCTGAGGATCTCAATCTCGCGAGGCGACTTGATCATCCGCAGACGATCGATGTGCGGCGAGACGTCCTTCACCTCGTAGTAGGGAAACTGCTCGCGAAGGGCAGCGACACGCGCGGCGTCTTCAGTCGGATGCTGCGCGAATGGATTCGTGAGACGCCGCGCCGTGGCGATCGCCGTGTCGAGCCGGCTGCGATCCACGACATCGCGCTCGGACAGACGTGTCCACACCTGCTCGGTGCCCGGCGACGCACGGCGGCGCGCGAGAAATTCATGCAGTGCGGTGAGCGGCTGAATCGAGGCGAAGCCGTACTTGCCTCGCCGCCTCAGGCTCGTCGAGCCAGTTGCCGCCCTCGTAGCGAATCTCGGTGGCGCTCAACTTCGGCAGGAAGAGATGCGATATCCCGGAGGATGCGTCCATCACCAGCACGCCATTGAACGACTCGTTGCCGGTCAGATAGTAGAAGTCGTTGTCCTGCCGGAAGCGCGCGCCGGGAATCGGGCTGGTGCCGCCGAACATCAGCAGCGTGCCGCGCTGCAGGACTTTTGCGAGCTGCTGGCGCCGCGCGGCGAATTCGTCGGGCGGATATCCCATCCGCTCGGCCGTGGGCCACGCCGCCGCGAGGACCACAGCCACGAGGATCGACGCGAGACGAAGACGGGTCAGCGAAGCGTGACGCATAGCCATTCCTCTTCCTGAGCGCGGTGTTCGACGGCAAGCGGCGCGAAGGCGCGAAGCACGTCGTTCTCCTCCGCCGCCATGAACCCACTCAGGATCAGACGCCCGCTGGAATCCGTCAACTGCCTGAGCCGATCGGCGGCAGTGACCAGCAGGGCGCCGGTCAGGTTGGCCAGCACCACATCCGCATTGGCCGGCGCGGCGTCACGCAGATCGCCGACCTGCAGCGATACGCGCGCACGCGGGTTCAGTCCCAGGTTCTCTCGCGCCGCGCCGAGCGCATCCGCATCGTCGTCGATGGCGATGACGTTGGCCGCGCCGAGCAGGCTGGCGGCGATGGCCAGCACGCCTGAGCCGGTGCCGACATCGATGACCGTCATGCCCCGCATGTCGAGCTCCTGCATCGCGGCCAGACAGAGTCTCGTCGTCGCGTGGTGGCCGGTGCCGAACCCCATCGACGGCTGGACAACGACGGTGACCGGCGCATCCCACGGCGGCGCGACGATCACACGGCCGACATGCACGGCGCGAAGGCTGGCCTGCGAGCGTGCCGCCCAGTCCTCGTCGGGAACGTCCACGGCTCGAAGTGAGAGTCCGTCGAACGCGGCACGCAGTCCGCTCGCGGCGCGATCGCGTTCGTCAGCGTCGTGAAAGAAGACGCGCCAGACCTCGTCGCCCTCGTTGATTGCCGTGACGTGATAGTCGACGAGCGCGGCCTCGAGCAGCTCCGGGACGTGGTGGACGTCCAGCGCTGGCCACGTACGAACCATGTCGTTCACCTTCTGCTTCTCAGTTCGTGTTCAGATTCGGGGTTCGGCTCGATGTTCTGCGTGACGGCGCAGGCGGACCGCGAACCCTGAACAGAACGTGAACCTGAACACGAACCGAGCAGTGAGAACGGAGAAGCGGAACGACCACTATCCAAAGATGTCTTTGACGCGATCGAGCAGGCCCTTGTCTTCGTGATCGCCGACAGGTGTCGGCTCGTAGCCTTCCTTCGGGAGCGTCGCGGCCAATTGCTCGAGCAGCTTCTTCTGGTCCTTGGTCAGCTTGCGCGGGGTGCTGACCTTGACCGTGACGAGCAGGTCGCCGTGGCCGCGGCCGCTCACGTCTGGCATGCCCTTGCCGCGGACGCGAAACGTCGTTCCGGTTTGCGTGCCGGCGGGGACGTTGAACGGCTCGTCGCCATCGAGCGTCGGAATGCGGATCTCGCCGCCGAGCGCGAGCGTCGTGAAATTCAACGGCACCTGGCAGTAGAGGTCGTTGCCGTCGCGCTGGAAGAACGAATGCTCCTGCACGTGGATGACGACATACAGGTCGCCGTGCGGACCACCATGCGGGCCCGCCTCACCTTCACTACTCAGACGCAGACGCTGGCCGGTCGCGATGCCGGCTGGAATCCGCACGCTGAGTTTCTTCTCCTGCTGCACACGTCCCGCGCCCCGGCAGGTGGCACACGGCTTCGAGACGATCGAGCCGGATCCGCGGCACTGATTGCACGTGCGGGCAACTGTGAAGAACCCCTGCTGATAGCGCAGCTGGCCGCGACCCTGGCATTGCGGACAGGTGGTCGGCTGCGTACCCGCCGCCGCGCCGTTTCCGCCGCAGCTGGCGCAGGCCACTTGCCGTGGAATCTGGATCGACGCTTCGACGCCCTTGGCCGCTTCGTTGAACGAGATCTCGAGGTCGTAGCGGAGGTCGGCGCCGCGCTGTGGACCGCTGCGCCGGCGGCCGCCGCCGAAGACATCGCCGAAGCCGAAGATGTCGCCGAGGCCGCCGAGGATGTCTTCGAAGCCGCTGAACGCGTTGGGATCGAACCCGCCCGTTGCCGCGCCGCCAAGTCCGGCGTGACCGAAGCGGTCGTACATGTGCCGCTTGTCGGTGTCGATGAGCACCGCGTAGGCCTCGGCCGCTTCCTTGAACCGTTCCTCGGACTCCTTGTCGCCGGGATTGCGGTCAGGGTGGTACTTCAGCGCGAGCTTGCGGTACGAGCTCTTGATCTCCTGTTCCGTCGCGGTACGGGTGACGGTCAGGATTTCGTAGTAATCGCGTTTGTGCTCACGCTCAGCGCCCTTGGCCACTTTCACCATCGCCGGCCGGAGCAGTCGGTCACCAACGACGTAGCCACGCTGCAATTCCGCCATGACTTCGCCCTCACGGTGCTGCGCGCTCTCTTCGTGGATCACGGCCTGATGGAAGTTCGGGTCGAAGTCGGCGCCGAGCGCCTCGATGGGTGTCACGCCGCGCTTGCGCAGCATGTCGAGCATCTGGCGATGAGTCAGCTCGACGCCTTTGCGCAGCGGATCGTCCTCTGCCGACGCCTGCAGCGCGCGCTCGAGGTTGTCGATGATCGGCAGCAGCTCTTTGATCACCTCGCCGGCCGTATGCTCGGACAGGTCGCGGCGCTCCCGGTCCATGCGCTTGCGGTAGTTGTCGAACTCCGCGGCAGTCCGCAGCAGGCGATCCTGCACGCGTCCCGCTCGCGCCGGATCTCCTCGAGCGGATCGGACTGGGTCTCGGCGGGCGGCGGCTGCGGATCCTGATCGTTGAGGGTTTCTGTCATGGTCTGCTACGGTGCGTCGCGGAGGACGCGCGACACTGCCTGCGTCGTCCCATCGACCAGCGAGATCGCCCGAGAATAGCGCATTCGCGTCGGGCCGATCACGCCGACGGTGCGCGTCGTCGTGCCGTCCACGGCCGTGCAGGCAATCAGGCTGAATCGCTGCAGGTCTGGCGCGGCGTGCTCGGTGCCGATCACGACGGTCAGTCCGGGACCGTCGATGTAGGCATTGAGCAGCTGGACCATCCGCTCCTTCTCTTCCATCATGTCGAGCAGTTTGCGAAGCGTCGCCAGCGACACCTGCTCATGGCCGTTGCCGTCGAGCAGCGAGGCGGCGCCTTCGACGTGGAACGTCTGCTGTCGCGGAAGCTCTTCCAGCGTCGAGCGCGCGAGGCGGAGCGCGCGCGCCAGCAGCTGATCGTAGAGCGTTCGCTCCTGCTGGAGCCTGGCCATCACGGCCTCGCGCACCTCGAGAAGCGGTACACCTGCAAACTCGGTGTTGAGATAGTTCGCCGCCTGGACGAGATCGTCGGACCGGAGCGTCTCCTGCGCGTCCACAACCTTCTGTGTCACCTGATTGCCGTGTGCGACAACGATGACGAGCACACGCGAGCCGCCGAGGAGCACGAACTCGATCCGCTGCAACACCGCCGACTGGCTATCGGCCATCGCGAAACCGACATGCCGCGCGGCCCGCGAGACGACGTGCGACACGCTGGCCAGCAGATCGTCCATGAGCGGAGAAGGACCAGCGTGCTGACGAAGCTGATGCTCGACGTCGGCTGCGGCGCGTGCGGGCCGTCGGCTCTCCAGCAGAAGATCGACGAACACGCGATATCCGCGGTCCGTGGGTACGCGGCCCGATGATGTATGCGGCTGATAGAGGTAGCCGGACTCTTCCAGGTGTGCGAGGACGTTTCGCACGGTCGCGGACGAGACGTGCAGCCCGCTTTCACGCGCGAGCGCCTGCGAGGAGACGGGCTCGCCCGCCTCGATGTACTCGCGCACAAGCGTCGCCAACAGGCGGCTCGACCGTTCGGAGAGTTCGTAGGAACCCATTGCCAGGGAGGCGTTTAGAGTAGCCTCGGTTGATTATACCGGGTCTACTTCGCGGCGCTCATTTTCTCAGCGCTCCTTCCCATCGCATGCTCACCGCAGCGACGTTGGGCTCGCTGATTTTGCCGTGTTTCGCCGCGATCAGTTCGGCCACGATGCTGACGCCTATCTCCTGCGGCGTGATGGCCCCGATATCGAGGCCAATCGGCGCATGGACGCCCTTGAGCGACTCGTCGGACAGGCCTTCGCGCAGGAGCTCGTCGAAGATCCGGCGCACCTTGGCCTTGCTCCCGATCAGGCCGAGATAGCGAAGCCGTTGCGCCGCCAGCGCACGCAGCGTGTCGAGGTCGTGGGTATGACCTCGGGTGACGATCACGGCATATGCGTTTGGAGGCAGGGGGTGCTGCTCGATCCAGGCCGGGATGTTTTCAACGATGACGTCGATGCCCTCGCCGAACCGCTCGCTGTTGGCGAATTTCTCGCGATCGTCGATGACGTGCACGCGAAAGCCGACGTCGTGCGCCATCTTCGCTACCCAATAGCCGACGTGGCCGGCGCCGAAGACGTAGACGTCAGGTGACGATTCGACCGGCTCGATGAACACTTCCATCTGTCCGCCGCACACCAGACCGGTCTCCTGCGCGAAGTCGTCGTTCAGCTCGTACTTCACGTTGAGCGGGCGGCGTGCCTTGATGGCTTCGCGGGCTTTCCAGAACGCGTCATTCTCGTAGCAGCCGCCGCCAATCGTGCCGACGGTCCGGCCGTCGGGGAAGACCAGCATCTTGGCGCCGACGCGTTGAGGCGTGGAACCGGTGGCGGCGACGATGGTCACGAGGGCGACTTCCTCCCCGCGTTCCAAGGCCTCCGAGAGGGCGGCAAAGACCTCCTGGTTCACACCTGAATTATAGGCGCGCGTCTGAACTACAGACGCCGCCTTCGCTTGGAGACGTACGAAGCGACCAGCAGGAGGAGGATGGCCAGGACACCGCGTTCGACCCAGGACCGGTTCCCGCGATTTCTCAGCGCGCTGTCTTTCAGCGCCGACATGAGCTTCAGGCCGGCGACGACGGCCAGGCCGGCGAGAAAGACCTGAAGAAAGCTGTAACGGGGACGCGGCGGGGCGTGCGGCGTCCACTGCCGAGGGCCTGCGGCGCCCTGCCAGGTGTTCGGCTCCCAGCGATAGTCGGTCCAGTTGATGAAATCGGCAAAGGGAGGCGGCCGCCGATGCCGGTATCTGGACATCCGGTGGTATCGACGAAGGCAGCCCGCCGGAAGTTCAGGGAAGGCTACGGGTTCTCCTGCAGAACCCCGTGCAGGGGACAGTATTCGATCGGCTCGGTGCCGATGACGAACGACTCGCTGATGACTTTGGGGCAGGTCGGCGTCGCGAGTTTGCCGGTGTCGTGATCGATGTTGACGAACGTGATGCCCTCGGGCACCTCGAACGTGGCGTTCGGATGTCCCGCGAGCGCCGCCTTCATGAAGTCGGTCCAGATGGGGAGCGCCGCCGTCGAACCGCTCAGGCCCAGCGGCTGATTGTCGTCGAAGCCCACCCACACGACGGTGAGCAGCTCCGGCGTGAAGCCGACGAACCACGCATCGCGCAGATCGTTGGTCGTGCCGCTCTTGCCGGCGGCATCGAGGGCGAATCCCCTGGCGCGCGCGCCGGCTCCGGTGCCCTCGTTGAGCACGCTGCGCATCATGTTGGTGACGAGATAGGTGGTGTCGCTCTGGGCGACGTTCCGCAGCTTCGACGCCGCAGGCTTCAACGCCTTGGTCCCGGCCTGCACGTGGTCGATCGCGCGCAGCGTCCGGACCGAGCCGCCGTTGTTGAAGATCGTGTAGGCTTCGGCCACTTCCATTGGCGTCAGCTCGAAGACGCCGAGCGTGATCGACGGGTAGCCTTTCGGCGTTGTGCCGATCCCGATCTGACGCCAGAGCGAGGCGATCTTGTCGAAGCCGATCCGTTCGCCGACGCGAATCGTGCCGAGATTGCGCGACATCGCGAGCGCGCGGCGCAACGTGACGTCACCGTCGTACTCGTCGTAGTTCCTCGGCTCCCAGATCTGATCGTCGAACATGAACGTCGCCGGCTCGTCGCTGGTCAGCGAGGCCGGCGTCAGATCGGTCCAGCCTTCGAGCGCGGCGTGCTCGAAGGCGGCGAGGTAGACGAAGGGCTTGAACACCGAGCCCGGCTGACGGCGCGCTTCGATCGCGCGGTTGTATTGCGACTGGTTGTACGAGCGGCCGCCGACCATGGCGAGAATCTCGCCGCTGCGCGGATCGACGGCAAGCAGAACGACCTGCGCTGACTCCGGCTTTTTCTTGCGACGCGAGAGCAGCTTGTCCACGTTGGCGAGGCCGCTGCGAACGGCGTCGAGCGCGGCGCGCTGCATGTTGAGGTCGAGCGTGGTGTAGACATCCACCGCGCCGGGTTGCGTCGTCACGCCGGGGAACTGTTCGTTGACCTGTGCGCCGACCATGTCGACGAAGTACGGCGCTTCGTTGTCCACGCTGCGCGCGACGACCTGCAGCGGCTCGCGGCTCGCCTTCGCGGCTTCATCCGGGGTGATGAACTGCTCGTCAGCCATCGCCTGCAGTACCACGTTGCGCCGCTCGACTGCGGGCTTCGGATTGGCAAACGGCGAGCGCCTGGCCGGACTCTGAATGACGCCGGCAATGAGTGCCGCCTCGCTCAGGCCGAGATTCGCGACGTCCTTGCCGAAGAAGATGCGCGACGCTTCAGCGACGCCGTGAATGGCAAACGAGCCGCGCTGACCGAGATAGACGTCGTTCAGATACAGCTCGAGGATCTCTTCCTTCGACGTGCGCCGCTCGAGGACGAGCGACATCAGGATTTCGCGCGCCTTGCGCAGCGGTGAGACGGTGCCGCTCTGCAACTCCTCGTTGAACTCGTCTTCGAGGAAGAACATGCGCGCCAGCTGCTGGGTGATGGTGCTCGCGCCGCTCGGACGGCCGCGGCTGAAGAGGCTGCCGAGGGCTGCGGCGATCGTCCGGAACGGGTTGACGCCCGGGTGTGAGTAGAAGCTTTGATCCTCGATGGCGAGGACGGCCTGCTGCATGCGCTCGGGGATGGTGGACAGCGGCACGTGCCGGCGCTTCTCGCGTGCCCCCGACGTCATCAGCGAGGTCAGCAGCGGCGGATCGAGACGGATGACATCGGTCCGGCCCTCGCCAACGACTTCGAGCGACTGAATACCGCGCCCGCCTGCGGGGTTCGGATTCGTCTTGCGTGACACGTCCCGCCGGGAACGTCACCTTGATGGTCTTGCCGGCCAGCTCGCCGCTGCGCGGGGCGAGCGTGATCACGTTGCGGTAGCCGGAAAACTCGCCCGCCTGCTTCACCGCTGGCCGGTCGGCATAACCGAGATCGTTGAGCCGGACGATCAGGTCCTGCTGCGACAGCGCCTGGCCGCGGCGGAACTCCGCGGGCCGGGCGAAGACACGCGGCAGCGTGCGCTCGCGCTCGCCGTGCAGGCGATCGTCGATCATCTGCGAGAAGGAGAAGTAGGCGTAGCCGAGCCCGACGACGACGACCGCCGTGATGCCGGCCGACCGTGTACAGGAAATAGCGGGTCCAGCGGCGCTGGATCTTGATGCGCAGCTGCGTGCGGCCGCGCTTGCGTGCGGCAGGCGGTTGTTTCGAAGGTCCTGCCAAAGTTGTTACTTAATGCTCAATGCTCAATGCCGAATGCTCAATGCCCTGAATGCCCGAAGCCCAGGCCCTCCACCGCGATTGGGCATTGGGCCTTGGGCATTGGGCATTCGACTTATATCGTCACAACCCAGTGGGTTCCCGCATCGACCGGTAATTGCTCATAAAGGCGATCCACCAGCGCCGGGCCGTACTTATTGAGAAAGTAGACGAAGCCGACGGCGCGCTCCTGCGGTTCGCCGCCCGGAAAGGCCTGCGACCGCGCGTTCTGGAACTGGCGCCGCAGCGTCTCGTCCTTCCGCTTGGCAGCCTGGATGATCTTGCCATGGAGCTTCTTCAGATCATCCTGCATTCGCGACAGCGTGGAGCGCGACGCTCCTTCTAATGTCGGATCGATCTGCACCACTTCTTTAGCCAGCCGCTCCATGCGCTGCTCGAGCGTCTGCATCGCCTCGTCGAGGGAGGCTCTCGACCGAAGGCGGCAGCTGCGCCTCGAGCACCGCGTTGAGCACCGCCTCGTCCTGCGCTCGCAGCGACTCCAGCGCGACGTCGTATCGCGTCAGGAACCGCAGGGCGTTGGAATCGAGGAGTGTGGCTGTGGCGCGCTGGTGGATCAGCGGCATCGGGGTGGAAAACGCGTCGTAAACGCGTCGCAGCTGTCCGAGATAGGCCAGCTCGTTCGGGCCCGCGACATAACAGACCGTGGGGAAAAGGGTGTCCTGCACGATCGGACGCAGCAGCACGCTCGGGCTGAACTCCTCCGGCGAGGTGCGGACCCGTTCGAGGAGTGCGGCCGCGGGCTCCGCTCGGTCGCCGACGAGGAATCCGCCCGGATCTGGCTTGATCGGCTGGCGGCCGGCGTTCATGTGAAAGAGCGCGAGGCTGCCTTCCGGCGGGGTCGCCTGGGCGTGATACCCGTTCGCTTCGAGCGCCGCCCCGGCCTCGGACGCGAAACGCGCCGTCTGGCCCGCCTGCTCGATCTCGCGGGCGAAGACATGCGAGACGAGCGGCTTGGCCGCGGGGTCGGCGGCATCGAACACAATCAGCCCGCGAGGACCGAGCACGGTTTCGAGCCAGCGCCCGAACGCCTCGGCCATCCCCGTCCCGGGGGCGTAGGCTCGGCGGAGGCCGTCAATGCAGCGCGGGCGTGAACTCGGTGCCTGGCATCGCCGCTTCGAGCGCGCCGATCGCGGCGTTGACCGACTCGTCGAGGCGGACGCGCGCCACCGGACTGCTGTGTGCCAGCGGCGGATCGCCGGCGGCAATGGCGAGCGGCTTCAGGTCCGCGTCCAGCACGTTGCATGCCTTGACCTCGTCCCAGTCATGATCTTCGGCGTCGATCCAGAACACCGCCACCGTCGGCACGCCGTGCTCGGCTCGCACCTGCTCGGCAAGACGAAGTGCGGTGAGCGCTTTCAGCAGCGTGAAGAGCGGTCCGCCAAAGAGACCGGCCTGCTGGCCGGTGACGACCGCCACTGTTTGCGGATTGCGAAGTAGGGCGGTTGCCGAGATGGCCGCATCTGTCGCACCGCGTGCCCGTTGTTGAGCCTGGACGAGGTCGACGATCGCCTCGCGTTGGCGCGGATGCTGATGCGTGCGCGCGATGGCATCGCGCCAAGCCGCTGGATCGTCGGGATTGCCGGCAAAGAACTCGGCGACGCGCGAGTGGTCGAAGACGTAGTCGGCAGCCAGCCGCCGGATCCAGGGAAACCGCCGGATGTCGATGGGAAGCCGGGCGCCCGCCGCATCCCCGTCACGTACACGCGCGTCGGGGCGGGCCGGGGCAGACAGACCTGATTGGGACTGCACCTCTCGGTACTTTTGCAGGGCTTCGGCGCAGTGTCAAGAAACCGAGCCGCGGAATGTTACGATCGCACGATTCCCCATGAATGCACTGCTAGCGCTCGAAGATGGCACCTTTTACCGCGGGGTCGCGGCCGGTGCGCAGGGTGAGGCCCGCGGCGAGGTCGTGTTCAACACGAGCATGACCGGTTATCAGGAAGTCCTGACCGATCCCTCGTACGCCGGTCAGATCGTCACGATGACGGCCCCGCAGATCGGCAACTACGGGGTCGCCCGCGGCGACGCCGAATCGAGCACGCCCCGGGTTGCGGGGTTCGTGATGCGCGAAGCGTCGCCCATCGCCAGCAACTACCGCGCGGATGGCACGCTCCGCGACTACCTCATCCGCCACAACATCGTCGCGATTGCCGACATCGATACGCGGGCGCTTACTCGCGTGCTGCGGTCGGCCGGTGTGATGCGCGGCGTCATCGCGACCGGGCACGTCGATCCAGCGGAGCTGGTCGAAAAGGCGCGCGCCATTCCGCGCATGGAAGGCGCCGATTTGGTGCGCGGGGTGACGTGCGACAGTCCATTCGAGTGGCACGCGAATTCGCTCGGGGAGGAGGACCACGCCGAGTTCGGCATCAAGCCCGGTGCCCGGGCGTCGCGGTCCCTGCGCGTGGCCGCGTACGACTTCGGCGTGAAATTCAACATCCTCCGCCGGCTGCAGGCCTACGGCTGCGACGTGCACGTGTTTCCCGCGACGGCGCCCGCCTCGG
Organism: uncultured Acidobacteriota bacterium; assembly: GCA_963728305.1. Classification (GTDB taxonomy): domain Bacteria; phylum Acidobacteriota; class Vicinamibacteria; order Vicinamibacterales; family UBA2999; genus Gp6-AA40. The sequence continues at coordinate 27,735 of CAVSKE010000014.1, read as the reverse complement.
ACCTGCTGGCCATCGAGCCGGACGGCGTGTTTCTCAGCAACGGTCCCGGCGATCCGGCCGCGCTCACCTACGCCATCGACAACGTACGGACAGCTCACACAGGGCGATGTGCCGATGTTCGGCATCTGTCTCGGACATCAGATTCTCGGGCTGGCCGTTGGCGGCGAGACGTTCAAGCTGAAGTTCGGTCACCGCGGCGCCAATCATCCGGTCAAGGAACTGCGGTCCGGGAAGGTGGAGATCACCTCGCAGAACCACGGGTTTGCGGTGAAGCCCGAGTCGCTGCCGTCTGACACGACCGTCACGCATCTCAACCTGAACGACAACACCGTCGAAGGGTTCCGCCACGTCACCAAGCCGATTTTCTCGGTGCAGTACCATCCTGAGGCCTCGCCCGGGCCGCACGACGCCGACTACCTGTTCCAGCAGTTCCTCGAGTCGATGGAGAAGCGATGAGTCCCTGTAATTCGAAATGCAAAAGTCAGAATGCAAATTCAGTGTCGTTTGCATTGTGCATTTTGAATCTTGCATTGCCGGGTGAGCGCTAGATGCCCAAGCGCACCGACATCAAACGGGTGCTCGTCATCGGTTCGGGACCGATTGTCATCGGTCAGGCCGCCGAGTTCGACTACTCGGGGACGCAGGCGTGCAAGGCGCTGCGGGCAGAAGGTCTGGAAGTCGTCCTGATCAACAGTAATCCGGCGACGATCATGACCGACCCCGAGCTGGCCGAGGCGACCTACATCGAGCCGCTCACGCCGGAATCCGCAGAAGCCATCATCATCAAAGAAAAGCCCGACGCCGTGCTGCCGACCGTCGGCGGCCAGACGGCGCTCAACCTCGCGGTCGCGCTCCACGAGCGGGGGATTCTCGCCAAATACAACGTCAAGCTGATTGGCGCGCAGATCGACGCCATCAAGGTCGCCGAAGACCGCTTGCTCTTCCGCAATGCCATGCGCGAGATCGGCATCGAGGTGCCGAAGAGCGGTGTCGCGCGTACGCTCGAGGAAGCGCTCGCGATCGTCGAGGATGTCGGCTTCCCGGCCATCATCCGCCCGTCGTTCACGCTGGGCGGCGTGGGTGGCGGCATTGCCTACAACATCGAGGAGTTCCGCGAGCTTGCCGGCCGTGGCGTGGACCTCAGCCCGGTGCACGAAATCCTGGTCGAAGAGTCGGTCATCGGCTGGAAGGAATTCGAGCTCGAGGTGATGCGCGACGTTGCCGACAACTTCGTCGTCATCTGCTCGATCGAGAACATCGATGCGATGGGCGTGCACACCGGCGACTCGATCACGGTCGCGCCGGCGCTGACGCTCACCGACAAGGAATACCAGCGGATGCGCGACATGGGCCGCCGCATCATCCGGCGCGTCGGCGTCGAGACGGGCGGCTCGAACATTCAGTTCGCCATCAATCCCGCCGACGGCCGCATCGTCGCCATCGAGATGAACCCGCGCGTGTCGCGGTCGTCGGCGCTGGCGTCGAAAGCCACCGGGTTCCCGATTGCCAAGATTGCGGCGAAGCTGGCGCTCGGTTATCACCTCGACGAGATTCCGAACGACATCACACGCCTGACGCCGGCCTCCTTCGAGCCGACCATCGACTACATCGTCGTGAAGTATCCGCGCTGGAACTTCGAGAAGTTCCCGCAGGCGGACCGCACCCTGACGACGCAGATGAAGTCGGTGGGCGAGGCGATGGCGATCGGACGGACGTTCAAGGAAGCGTTCCTGAAGGCGGTGCGCTCGCTGGAGCTGGGGAAGAGCGGGAGCCTCTTCGCCGGCACCGCCGCGCAGCTCGACGAGGAAGACGAGAGCGCCCTGCGCAAACGTCTCGTCGTGCCAAGTGACCGTCGCATGTGGGCGCTGTTCCGTGCGCTGCGCCGCGGCTGGAGCGTCGAGACGCTGCACGACCTGACCAAGATCGATCCGTGGTTCCTGCAGCAGTTCGCCGACATCGTCGAGCTGCGCAACATGGCCGACCTGGGTGAGTTCCGGGAGGTCTCGTCGGATCTGCTGCGCACGATGAAGCGCAGCGGGTTCAGCGATGCCGACATCGCCGGTGTCTACGGGATCGACGAGGAGATCGTCAGGCAGCGGCGGCTCGAAGAGGGCCTTGTCCCGGTCTTCAAGCGCATCGACACGTGCGCGGCCGAGTTCGAGTCGTTCACGCCGTACATGTACAGCACGTACGAGCAGGTGGACGAAGCTGTTCCGACCGCCAAGAAGAAGGTCGTGATTCTCGGAAGCGGTCCCAACCGCATCGGGCAGGGCATCGAATTCGACTACTGCTGCGTCCACGCGGTGATGGGATTCAAGCAGGAAGGCTTCGAGACGGTGATGGTGAACTGCAATCCCGAAACCGTCTCCACCGACTACGACACCGCTGACCGCCTGTACTTCGAGCCGCTCACCTTCGAGGACGTGATGGCGATCATCGAGCGCGAGCGGAGCGCCGGCGGTGAGGTCTCGTGCGTCGTGCAATTCGGCGGGCAGACCCCGCTGAAGCTGGCGCTCTCGCTGCTCGAAGCGGGCGTGTCCATCCTGGGGACATCTCCCGACTCGATCGATCTTGCCGAGGACCGGCAGCGCTTCTCGCAGCTGCTCTGGGATCTCGGGATTCCGCAGCCGGCGAGCGGCACCGCCGTCTCGCGTGAGGAAGCGCGCGAAGTTGCCGAGCGCATCGGGTATCCGGTCGTCGTCCGGCCGTCGTACGTCCTCGGCGGGCGCGGCATGGCGATCGTGTTCGACCCGGGCGCGCTCGACCGCTACATGACCGGTGCGGTCGATGTCTCGCACGACCGCCCGGTGCTGATCGATCGCTTTCTCGAGGACGCGTTCGAGTTCGACGTCGACGCCGTTGCCGATGCCTCCGGCGCCGTGGTCATCGGCGGCATCATGGAGCACATCGAGGAAGCCGGCATCCACTCCGGCGACAGCTCCTGCGTCGTGCCGCCGTTCATGGTGGCCGAGCGTCACCTGGCGACGATTCGTGAATACACCCGGCGCATCGCCCGCGCGCTGAAGGTCGTCGGCCTGATGAACATCCAGTACGCCATCAAGGACGACACCGTCTACGTGCTCGAAGTGAATCCGCGGTCGTCACGCACGGTTCCGTACATCTCGAAGGCGACCGGCGTGCCGATGGCGAAGATTGCGGCGCGCGTCGCGGCTGGCCGCACGCTTGGCCGAGCTCGGTCTGGTCGACGATCTCGAGGCGGCGGGCGTCTTCGTGAAGAGCCCGGTGTTCCCGTTCGTCCGTTTCCCGGGCGTCGACACGATCCTCGGGCCAGAGATGAAGTCCACCGGCGAAGTGATGGGCGGCGTCCGACAACTTCGGCGCGGCCTTCGGCAAGGCGATGATCAGCGCGGGGCAGAGCCTGCCCGAGAAGGGCTGCGTGTTCATCAGCGTGAACAACAGCGACAAGCAGACGGTGCTGCCGATCGCCACGAGATCTCGCCGCAGCTCGGATTCACGCTGGCCGCCACGCGCGGCACCGCGGCGTTTCTCCGCGCCCACGGCCTCGACGTCGATGTCATGTACAAGGTCAACGAGGGGCGGCCGAACGTTGCCGACCATCTCGTCAACCGCAGCATCGACATGGTCATCAACACGCCGCTCGGCCGCGAGTCGTTCTTCGACGATCGCGCGGTCCGCCGCGCGGCGACGATGGCGCAGGTGCCGTGCATCACGACGCTGACCGGCGCGTCGGCCGCGGTCAGCGCGATTCGCGCCATGCGGCAGCAGACGCTCACGGTCCGGTCGCTGCAGGACTACTACGCAGGCGTCGAAGCGGGAGCGCGAGTCAACGGATAGGCCGTGACATACCACCGAGTCGGCGCAATCGCGGCCTGCTGTGTCGTTGGTTGCGCCATCGTGTGGGGGCAGGCCGGCCCATTCCGCAGCCGCATCGACATCGTCCAGGTCACCGTCTCGGTGACCGACGCCAACGGGCGGCTCATCACCGGTCTCACGCAGGGCGACTTCCAGGTCTTCGAAGACGGCGTCGAGCAGACGATCACGCAGTTCACCGACCAGCGCGTGCCGGTCAGTCTCGGCATGCTGCTCGATGCCAGCGACAGCATGCGCGGCCAGGCGGTCGTCGACGCGCGCGACGCGTTCGATCGCTTCGTCGGCGATCTGCTGCTCAGCGACGACGAGGTCTTCGTCGCGACCTTCAACCATCTGCCGCGGCTGGTCACGAAGTGGACGATGCCGCCGACGTCGCTGCGCGGCACGTCTCAACGCGCTGAAGCCGTCGGGCGGGACGGCGATCTACGACGCGCTGGCGGATACGTCGAGGCTGTTCGAGCAGCGGGTCAATCTGCGCGCGGCGATGATCGTCGTGTCGGATGGTGCGGACACGGCGAGCGATCGGTCGCTGCTGCAGACGATCGACGTGATCCGCCGCAACGACGCGTTCGTCTACGCGATCGCCATCGACGCGCCGGACGGACGCGACAGCACGCGTGTCAATCCCGAGGCGCTGCGTGACATCACCGGGCTGACCGGCGGCTACACCGAAGTGGTGAGAAGCGCCGCCGATCTCGGCCCGGCCACCGCGCGCATCGCCGACGAATTGAACAAGCAATACACGATTGGCTTCAGCTCGCTCGAAGCCGCCGGACGGCGACTGGCGGCCGCTGCGCGTCCGCGTCCGTACCGGCGGCTATTTCGTGCGTGCCCGCCGCGGATACTTCGCCCAACCCGCCCGCTGATCATTCCCACTTGACGACTTATTTGGTCGGACATACACTGGCCACCTGATTGTGAGACTCAGTCTCAGTCTCGGACGTAATCGACGGACTCGGGCGGGCGGCGATGAAACTCCGGACTCTTATCTTCTGGCCACACCTCATTGCGGGTGTCACTGCCGGCATCGTGATTCTCGTGATGTCCGTGACCGGCGTCCTCCTGACCTACGAACGGCAGCTCATTGCCTGGTCCGACAGCCAGTATCCGGTCGACGGTTCCGGCCTCAGGGCGCGAGTCGGCTGCCCGTCGAGACGCTGCTGCGAGACCATTCGCGCGCAGCATCCTGATATCGCCCCGACTGCCATCACCATCGGGTCGGCTGCCGATGCGCCAGTCACCGTCGCCGTCCCGCAGCGCACGCTGTACTTCGACGCCTACTCGGGCCGCCTGCTCGGCGACGGGAGCGCAGGGCATGCGGCGTTTCATGAGCGAGACGCGGGCGTGGCATCGATGGCTCGCCGTCGATGGCGAGGGACGGCCCGTCGCCCGGTTCATCACCGGCTGGTCGAACTTCCTCTTCCTCTTCATCGTCGTCTCGGGTTTCTATCTGTGGTTCCCGCGCAAGTGGACGTGGAACGCACGTTCGCTCGGTGCTGTTCTTCGACCGGACCACGACCGCGGCAAGGCGCGCGACTTCAACTGGCACAACGTGATCGGCGTCTGGTCGGCGATTCCGCTGTTCATCGTCGTCCTGTCGGCGTTGCCGATCTCGTTCCCGTGGGCGAACGCGCTGGTGTATCGAGCGGTCGGCGAGGAGCCGCCGGCGGCGCGTGGCCGCGAAGGCGGTGGCGCGCGTGGCCGCGAAGGTGGCGGCGGGCGTGAAGGGCGGTGGCCGTCGCGAGGGCGGCGCCGCGCGAGGAGCAGAGCGGCGCCGTCGCTCGATGGTCTGAACGCGCTGTGGGCGCAGGCCGAGCAGCAGGTCGAAGGGTGGCGCACGATCAACGTTCGCGTGCCCGAGTCGGAGCGTGCGCCGGTCGTCTTCGCCATCGACAAGGGCGACGGCGGACAGCCGCAACTGCGATCGACGCTCACGCTCGATCGTGCGACCGGAGACGTCGTCACCTACGAGGCGTTCGACGAATCAGAGTCTCGGACGCCGCCTGCGCAGCATCTCGCGCTTCGCGCACACCGGTGAAGTGCTCGGCATCCCCGGACAGACGATCGCCGGTCTCGCGACCGCCGGAGGCGTCGTGCTGGTGTGGACCGGCCTGGCGCTGGCGTGGCGTCGGTGGCGCGCGTGGATGAAGCGTCGCGCGACCGACGCGCGAACCCGTCTCAAGACAAAGTTCAGCAGCCTGATTCGAATCCAGGAGACTCAGTCGTGAAGAACAGGACTTTCAAGAAAGCCGACCAGAATGGTCGCCGCCGCGCGCGGCACCGCCCGGTTGTTCGTGCTGGGTGCGGCGTTCATGGCCTCGACGTCGGCGCCGGCGCTCGCGCAGCAGGTGCCGGTCGCCTCCTCTGGTGTGGAGCGTCTGCAGCAGGCCTCCCGTGCTGCCACCGCCACGCAGACCGGGCGAGTGCAATACGCGATTCCGGCCGGACCGCTCGGTGATCTGCTCGAGCGGTTCGAGCAGACGTCAGGTGTCAGGCTGACGTTGGCGATGCCGGAGCTGGCCTGCGCTGCAGTCGCCTGGCGTATCCGGATTCTACACGGTGCAGGAAGCGCTCGATCAGACTCGCTCGATGGGCACCAGCCTGATCGCCCGTCTCACCGCGCCCGGAGTCGCGCTGCTCGACATTCAGGGGCAGTCCGAATCGGTGCAGGTGACCGCCGCTGCGCCGGGCGTCCAGTCGCCGAAGTACTCGGTGCCGCTGCGCGATATCGCGCAGACCATCGCGGTCATTCCGCGCGCGGTGATGGAGGAGCAGGGCGCGACGACGCTGAGCGAGGCGCTGCGCAACGTGCCGGGCATCACGCTGCAGGCCGGTGAAGGCGGCGGCTCCTCGAACACCGCCGGCGACATGTTCAACATGCGCGGCTTCAACGCCTCGAACAGCCTGTTCGTGGACGGCGTTCGCGACGACGGTCTGATCTCGCGCGACGTCTTCAACCTCGAGCAGGTCGAGGTGTTCCTCGGTCCGACCGGCTCGGACATCGGACGCGGCACCGCTGCCGGCTACGTCAACATGACGACGCAAGACGCCGCACGCGGGCACCGTCGTACTCCGCGGCCTACAGCGCAGGGACCGCCGAGCAGTCGCGCCTCTCGGCCGACGTGAACTGGGGACGGCCGATGGATCACCAGGGCGGCTGGGCGAGCAAGAGCGCGTTTCGTCTCAACGTCCTGTGGCAGGACTGCGGTGTGCCGGGCCGCGATGAAGTCGAGCTCGAAAGCCGGGCCGTCGCGCCATCGCTCGCGCTCGGCGTCGGCACGCCGACGCGCGTGACGCTGGCGCGCGCAGATCATGCGGCAGGACAACCTGCCGGACTACGGCATTCCGGGTGCCGCGTGGGAGGAGCCGCTGACGCCGACCAGCGCGCTCGCGCCGCAGCCGGTCGATCAGAGCAACTACTACGGCAGCACCGGCTACGACTACGACAAGGGCCGGCAGAACAGCTATACCGCGCGCGTCGAGCACGACGTCAACCGGCAGCCTGACGCTGCGCAACCAGACCCGCTACAACAAGACGCACCGCGAAGCGGTGATCTCCACGATCCAGAACGTCGCCGCCTACAACCCGGCGACCAACCTCGTGACGATCGCGCGGCAGGGCAACGAGCGTGAGAACACGGTGGTCTCGAACCAGACGAACATGGCGGCCAGGTTCGCGACCGGCGGCCTGCGCCACGCCGCCAACGTCGGCGTCGAGTTCACGCAGCGAAGAGCAGTTCGCGCCGACGCTTGACCGGCATGGGAACCCGTGCGCCGGTGGACATCTTCCATCCCAATCCGCTCGATCCGATCACCGGCTACGCGCCGGCACGGACGCTGCGCGCTCAGCAGAGGCGACTCGAGCACGTTCGCGGTCTACGGATTCGACTCCATCGAGCTGAACGATCGGTGGCAGGTGAGCGGCGGCCTCCGCTGGGAGCACTACGACACCGACTTCGAGTCGACGGACGTCGCCGGTCTGACGACGGCGCAACTCGAGGGGTCCGACGGCCTGGTCAGCGGCAAGGCCGTCGGTGTTGTATCCGCATCAACGCCGCTGGCAACGTCTATGTCTCGTACGGAACGTCGGTGACGCCGCCCGGCAACGCCAACTTCGCGCTGAGCGCGCAGCCGAACAATCAGAACAATCCCAACGTCGATCCGCAGGAGTCCACCAACTTCGAGGTCGGCAGCAAGTGGGACTTCGGCAACGGCCGGCTGTCGCTGAACGGCGCGGTCTTCCGCACCGAGAACAAGAACGTCATCTTCACCGTGGATGCGACGGCGGTGCCCCCGATCTACAACCAGGACGACGGCCAGCTGGTGAAGGGCGTGTCCCTCGGTGCGATGGGCCGCATCACCGATCGCTGGGAGCTGCTGGCCAACATCGGCTACCTGAACAGCGAGCAGCAGATCGCAGAACCCGATCAACAACGGCAAGCCGCTGACGCTGACGCCGGAATGGGCGAGCAGCATCTGGACGACGTATCGCTTCCCGATCGGTCTGTCGGTGGGCGGCGGCGTGCGGCACACCGACGCGGTCTGGATCAACGCGGCGAACACGATTCAGTCGCCCGGCTACCACGTCGTCGATGCGCTGGCCGAGTATGCGGTGAACTCGCATCTGAGCCTGCGGCTCAACGTCTACAACCTGACGGACGAGACCTACATCCGCAACGTGAACAACAACGGCGGCCGCTACAACCCGGGCAATCCGCGATCGGCGATGCTCACGACGAACGTGCAGTTCTGAGTCCGGTCCGATGGTCCTGCAGATTCCCGACGTGCTGAACGCGGAGCAGGTGGCGGAAGCGCGCCGCCTGCTCGAATCGGCCGAGTGGGTGGATGGCCGTGTCACGGCCGGCCATCAGTCCGCGCGCGCCAAGGACAACCTGCAGCTGCCCGAGGACCATCCGGTCGCGCGGCAGATCGGTGAGGTGATCCTCGCGCGCGCTGAGCCGCAACGCGCTGTTCGTCTCGGCGGCGCTGCCGCTGCGCGTGTTTCCGCCGCTCTTCAACTGCTACCGCGGCGGGCAGTCGTTCGGCAATCACGTGGACAACGCGATCCGGCAGTCGAGAACCAACGGCGCGACGGTCCGCACCGATCTCTCGGCCACGCTGTTTCTCACCGATCCGGACGAATACGACGGCGGCGAGCTGATGGTCGAGGACACCTACGGCGTGCACTCGGTCAAGCTGCCGGCCGGGCACATGGTGCTGTATCCGGCGTCGAGCCTGCACAAGGTCACGCCGGTGACGCGCGGCGCGCGCATCTCGTCGTTCTTCTGGATTCAGAGCATGCTGCGCGACGATGGCGAGCGGACGCTGCTGTTCGATCTCGACACGGCGATTCAGCGGCTGACGGTCGATCTGCCCGATCATCCCGCTGCCGTGCAGCTGACGTCGGTCTATCACAACCTGCTCCGCCGCTGGGCCGACGTCTAAGGCGCCGTCGCAGAAACTGCGTGGTTCGCCGTCGACCCAGCTGGCAGAAACTGCCACTAACCCGTGTAAGTCTCTGACCCACACGCGCGGTCGCTGACGCCGCCTCTTGCATCCGCGCGACGGCATGCCCGTCGTCGGCGTGCTTCCGGCGCTCTCCATCATCGGCGGAGCGCTGTGTGCGCTGCTGCTCGGCGTGACAGTCGCATGGCTGCGTGTGGCTGCTGCCGGTTCTGCTCATTGCCAGCGCGATCGCCTGGCGTTACCACGCGGGGCGCGCGACCGTTGCATGCGTCGTGCTCGGCTTCTGGGCCTGTCGAGCGTTGTCCTGACGTCGGGCGCCCTTGATCGCGCACTGCATCCGTCGCTGCGTCAGCTGCTCGATCGGGAAGTTGGCGGATTCGACATCGCCACGCTGGGCCCCGAACGCGAGCACGACCCGATCCTCGTGCGAGCGGTTCTGATCGAGGACGCCTCGCCGCGCGACGGGTACGTCTCGCTTGCGCGTGGAGGTAACGGCACTTCGCATCGGCGAGACCTGGCAGCCGGTCGAGGGTGGCGTGACCGTGAGCGTCAGCGGAGCCGCGTCACCCGACCGTGTCCTCGAATGGCGCGCCCGGCGCACGATTCAGGCGCCGATGGTCTTCCGCCGGCCTGCCCGCTTTCTGAACGACGGCGTGCCGGACTTCGAAGACGCGTCGGCGAGCGACGGCACGACGCTGCTCGGCCACGGTCAAGAGCGGGCTGGTCGTCGACGTCGTCTCGAGCGGCGGACCGATCGACGAGCTCGCCGCCGACATCCGTGCACACGTCAGGACGGCCGTGCGCTCGTGGATCGCGCCGCACAGCGCCGTCTCGGCGGCGATCGCTGCTGCCGTGCTCATCGGCGATCGCACCGGCATTCCCGACGAGACTCGCGACGCGCTCCAGGCAGCTGGCACCTATCACGTCATCGCGATCTCGGGCGGCAACATTGCGATTCTCGCCGCTAGCGCCTGCGGCTTCTTCGCTCTCGCCGGCATCCGCGGCCGGATCGGCGCCCTGCTGACCATCATCGTGCTCATGGCATTCGCGACGGTGGTGACCGCCGGACCGTCAGTCTGGCGAGCCACCCTGATGGCCGTCGCCTATTTCGCCGCACGTGTCGTGGACCACCGCACGCCCGTCTGGCAGGCCACGACCGTCGCCGCTGCCATCATCCTCGTCCTCGAGCCGCTCGATCTCGCCGATCCCGGGTTTTTGATGACGTTCGGCGCGACGATGGCGCTCGTCGAGGCCGCACGGCGTGGGGTAGCGCTGTTGCCGGCGGGTCTACAAGGCAAGAACCGACCTACGGGAGTAGGAGTGCTGTCGTGGATCGTCGCGCTGCTGATCGGATCGCTGGCGGTCGAGGCCGCGCTGCTGCCCGTGTCCGCGTCCGCATTTTCGCGCGTCACCAGCGCTGGTTTGATTCTCAACCTCCTGGCTGTGCCGGCGATGGGCGTGGTGCAAATCGCCGCGATGGCGGTGACCATGTTGAGTGAGAGTCCGCTGCTCGCGTACGGAGCGGGGTGGACGGCGCATATCGCCGCCAGCGCGCTTGTCTCGAGCGCCGACCTGGTGAGGATGGCGCCGTGGCTGGCGGCGCGCGTGCCGCCGCCGGCAGTGTGGCTCGTTGCGATCTACTACGGCGCGCTGCTGGTGATGGTCGGCGGCCGCGGACGTCCGCGCATCGCGAGCGCGACTGTGTATCTCGCTACCCTCGTCGCGATTGTCAGCGGCACTGATGTGACACGGCTCGCTCGCGTCAGTGAGCACCGGCGGATGCTCAGACTGACCGTATTCGATGTCGGGCAGGCCGAGTCGATGCTGCTCGAGACCGGCAGCCACACGCTGCTCGTCGATGCGGGAGGTGCGCCGTTCGGCGGCGGCATCGACGTCGGCCGCCGGGTCCTCGCGCCGGCCCTCTGGGCGCGCGGCATCCGGTCGCTCGACGCCCTGCTGGTGACGCATGGCGACCCCGATCACCTCGGCGGGGCAGTGGCCGTGGCGGACGACTTCAGGCCGCCTCGGATCTGGGAAGGCATCCGGCTGCCGCAGCATCTGCCGACGCAGGAGCTGCTCCGCGAGGCTGCACGGCGGCGAATCCCGGTCGCGCCGCTCCGCGCAGGGGAGGTGCTGCGCCAGGACGAGGTGCAGTTCCGCGTCCTCCATCCGCCGGCGCCTGACTGGGAACGACGCCGCGTTCGCAATGACGACTCGGTTGTCATCGAAGCCGTCTACGGTGACGTTGCGATTCTGCTCACCGGCGACATCAGCGCCGAGATCGAGCGGGCGATCGTTCCACTCCTGACCCCGTCGCGCATCCGAATCCTCAAGGTCGCGCATCACGGCAGCCGCACGTCCTCGTCAGCCGCGCTGCTCGAGACGTGGCGGCCGCAGATTGCCGTCATCAGCTGCGGGCGCGGCAATCGCTTCGGTCATCCGACGCCCGAAGTGCTGCAGCGCCTCGAGGCAATCGGCGCCACGGTGCTGCGGACCGATCTGGATGGGCAAATCACGATCGAGACCGATGGAAGGCTGGTCGTGCAGCGAACCTTCGCGGGCGCCGATCCGTCACGACGCCACTAACGACGAATCTGTGTATTGAGTGTTCGGTTTGGCCTGCGACGACGTTGTAGAGTCCAGTTGCTATCCATACATGATGCGTGGAGGCCAGCAGGCGTGAGGCGACGATGCCACCAAAAATCTCTCGTGAAGCGCTCAAGAAGCTGCAACCCAAGCTCCGGATGATCTCGGACGGCGACGCCATCGTGAACATCGTGCGATCCGAGCGCACCGCGGCGCTGGTCGTCGAATCGCCGGCGTCGTTGAAAAAGGTCAAGGAGTGCCGGCGCTTCGATTCGGTGCCGGTGCCGATCGAGGATCTCGAGAAGAAGCCCCGCGTGCCGGCGCCGCTGAAGCGGGTCACGGGAGCGGTACGTACCAATGTGTTCGTCTATTTGCGCGACCCGAAGGTGAAGGAGCCAGACATCAATCAGCCGAAGTGCCGCAAGGGTGAGATCGTCCAGATCCAGGCGCCGCTCGACCAGATTCCGGCGATTGCCGAGCAGGACGGCGTGACCTATGTCGAGATGGCAGAACCGCTGAAGATGCCCGTGGTCACCGTCGCGGACGACGAGTCGCCGGCCGCGCCGCCCACGAGCGAGCGCCGGTTCGGCTCAGCCGCCCAGCACAAGTTCGGTGAAGAGGTGCTCATCGGCATCATCGATGTCCAGGGCTTCGATTTCAGCCATGCCGATTTCCTCGATGACGCCGGCAAGACGCGCTTCGTCCGGATCTGGGATCAGGGTGGCAGCGCACGCCCCTCACCACACGATCGAGATCGGCATTTCGACAAGCAGTTCGAGTACGGCGCCGAGTTCCAGGACACCGACTTGAATCGGGCGATTGCCGCAGCTCCCCGGCTTGGCCTCCCGGCCACCGACATCGAGCCGCAGTCGCAGCGTGCCGAAGGCTCGCACGCGACGCACGTCACCAGCATCGCCGCCGGCAATCGCGGTGTCTGCCGCCGGGCGAAGATCGCCGGCGTCCTCATTTCGTTGCCGCAAAAGGACGAGGACAAGCGTCTCTCGTTCTACGACTCGAGCCGAATCGCCGATGCGGTGGACTATCTGCTGCGGCTCGGCCAGAAGCTGAAGCTGCCGGTGTCGATCAACGTGAGCCTCGGCACCAACGGGCACTCGCACGATGGGAGCTCCGCGGTGACGCGCTGGATCGACTCGGCGCTGGCGACACCCGGCCGTGCCGTCACCGTCGCCGCCGGAAACTCCGGTCAGGAGAAGGCGACAACCGAGGACGACCTTGGCTGGATCATGGGCCGCATTCACGCCAGCGGCCACATTCCCGCCGCCGGTCTCGAGAAAGACCTCGAATGGGTGGTGGTCGGCAACAGCGTCATGGATCTCTCCGAGAACGAGCTGGAGATCTGGTACAGCGCGCAGGACCGGTTTGCTGTGTCGATCAAGCCGCCGGACATGGATTGGATTGGTCCCGTCGAGCCGAGGGAGTTCATTCAGAACCGGATGCTGTCCGACGGCACGATGTTCAGCGCCTATAACGAGGTGTTCAATCCGGCCAACGGGCTCAACTACATCAGCGTGTATCTCAGCCCGTTCTCTCAAGCCTCCGGTGATTGGTGTACGGGCCGGCACGTGGATCGTGCGGATCCACTCGCGCGAGGTGCGCGACGGGAGATTTCACGCCTGGATCGAACGCGACGACCCGCAGCGGCTCGGACGGGTCGGCGAGCGCGAGGCGTGGTCGTTTCCGTCGTTCTTCACCGAGCGCACGCTGGTCGACGACACGACAGTCAGTTCTCTTGGATGCGGCAGCCGCGTGATCACTGTGGCGAATCTCGATGCGGCACGTAACCAGATCAGTGTCTCGAGCAGCCAGGGTCCGACTCGCGACGGACGTGAGAAACCGGACATCGCCGCTCTGGGCACTGACGTCGTCGCAGCGAAGGGGTTTGCCGGCGATCCCGACCAGTGGATCGCCATGTCGGGCACCAGCATGGCCAGTCCGCTCGTCGCCGGCGTGGTCGGACTGATGCTTGGTGTCGAGCCGCGCCTGACGGCGGCGCAGATCGAGTCGATTATCCGCCGCACCGCGAAGCCGCTTCCTGGGGCGAGCTTCACCTGGTCCAACGCGGCCGGCTTTGGTGTCATCGATCCGGAGGCATGTCTTGTCGAGACATCCCGTCTCAATCTCAAAAAGGATCTGGGCTGATGCGTCTCACTGCCTTTCAGTCGGACAAGGGTGACTGTCTGCTGCTCACCAACACCTCGGGGACCACGCGCATCCTCGTCGACGGCGGGATGTCGGTGTCCTACAACGCGCACGTGGCGGCGGCGATGGGGAAGCTCCAGGTCGCGAAGACGCCGCTCGACATCGTCTACGTCTCTCATATCGATCAAGACCACATCGGCGGCGTCCTCAAGATGCTCGACGATGAGGCGGCGTGGCGTGTTCATGAATTCCAGAAGAAGGGCAAGAACAAGAACAGCAAGGCACCGAAGGTGCCCCGGCCGCCGAAGGTGAAGGAACTCTGGCACAACGGGTTTCACGAGCTGCTGAAGAACAATGCCGGACCGATCGAGGATGCGCTGGCGGCGATGGCGCCGGTTCTGGCGGGCTCCGACTTCGCCGATTTTCGGGAGGAGGCGCTCAGGCAGTCCGATCTCGTCACCAGCATCGGCGAAGCGATCAAGGTGTCGCGGCGGATCTCGCCGAAGCAGCTGAAGATCCCGCTCAATCCGCGGACCAAGGGCAAGCTGATGATGCTGCGGAAGAGCCAGAAGCCGATCAAGGTCGGCGGCCTGACGATCACGATCATCGGACCGACCGACGCGCATCTGAAGAAACTCCGGGAGGATTGGAATACGTGGCTTCGGAGCGTCGACGGAAAGGCTCAGCTCAAGAAGATTCGGGACGCGGCGCGGCGGACCGAGGAGCTGCTCGGCGCGGCGGAGTTCGATAACCTGGTGGCATCGCTGCGTCTGCAGGCAGAGATGTTCGGCGACCCCAAGGAGGTCACGGCGCCGAACCTCGCTTCACTCACGCTGCTGGTGGAGGACGACTCCACATCGCTGGTGTTGACCGGGGATGCTCGCGGCGATCAGATCGTCGACGGCCTGAAGCACGCCGGCCGTCTCGATGGCGGAACGATCGAAGTGGACGTGCTGAAGGTTCCGCATCACGGGTCCGAGAACAACATCGACTCGGATTTCGTGGAGGCCGTCATCGCGCGCGACTATGTGTTCTGCGGAAACGGCTCGAGCGGCAATCCGGACACGAAAGTGGTCGACATGATGTTCCGCCGGCGCCGTGCCGTCAGCCCGAAGCCGTTTCGCTTCTGGTTCAACAGCAGCGAAGCCGTGTCCGCCAAGCCGGAGCACATGGCGAAGGTGGAGACCCTGGTGAAGAAGCTGGCCAAGACCAGCAAAGGGCAATTCACGTTCAGGTTTCTGACCAAGGGAAGTGCGATCACGATCCTGTGAGCTTCACCCGCTGCCACTCCGCTTCCATCTCGTCGAGCGTGGACTCGTTCAGCCGCTTCCCGCGTGAGGCGAACGCGTCCTTCCATCGCCTCGAACCGCGTCGTGAACTTGTCCGTGGCCCGCCGCAGCGCCGCCTCGGGCTCGATGCCGAGCTTGCGCGACAGGTTGGCGATGGCGAAGAGCAGATCGCCCATCTCTTCTTCGGCGCGCGACAGGTTGCCGGTCGCGCCGGACTCGACCTCGCGGCGCAGCTCGGCGACCTCCTCCTCGATCTTGTCGAGCACATCGTCGGGCTGTGCCCAGTCGAAGCCGACCGCGGCGGCGCGAAAGCTGACCTCGTAGGCTCGCAGCAGCGCCGGCAGCGTCTTCGGGACGCCGCTCAGCGTCGTCTTGGTCTTCGCCGGCGATCCGGCTGCCGCGCGCTCGCGCGCCTTCAGCGTCTCCCATTTCTCGATGACCTGGCCGCTCGTCAGCGCCGGGTCGCCGGCTCTGCCGCTCGAAGACGTGCGGATGACGGCGCACGAGCTTGTCGCAGATCGCGTCGATGGCGTCGCCGATCGTGAAGTCGCCGGCTTCCTCGCTGATGCGGGCCAGGAAGACGGCCTCGAACAGGAAGTCGCCGAGCTCTTCGCACAGATGCGCCGGCTGGCCGCGTTCGATCGCCTCGAGCACCTCGTAGGTCTCCTCGAGCACGAAGGGCCGCAGCGAGGCGTGCGTCTGCTCGCGGTCCCACGGGCACCCATCCGGCGCGCGCAGCGCGCGCATGATCTCGACGAGACGCTCGAATCGCTCGCCCACACGGTCGGCCATGGCGACATGCTACCATTCGAGATC
Organism: uncultured Acidobacteriota bacterium; assembly: GCA_963728305.1. GTDB lineage: Bacteria > Acidobacteriota > Vicinamibacteria > Vicinamibacterales > UBA2999 > Gp6-AA40. The sequence continues at coordinate 11,566 of CAVSKE010000014.1, read as the reverse complement.
TTGCAGGTTGAGACATGAGCGACGGAGAGCAGAACACGTCCGGAGCGCCGCACGATCCCGACGCCGTCACGTTCGTCGGCTTCGTGCTGTCGCTGGCGCACACGGCCGCCTTTCACTTCGGTGACGTTCCCGATCCGGTGACCGGGCAGCCGGGCACGGCGAATCTCGCGGCCGCGCAGCAGATCATCGACATCCTGTCGCTGCTCGAGGAGAAGACGCGCGGCAACCTCACGGCCGAGGAGCGCCAGCTGCTGGAGCAGCTGCTCTACGAGCTCCGCATGCGCTACGTCGAGGTCAGCCAGAGCGCGACCGTCCGAGCCCTCGCGCATCATCATCCCTTGATGGTTCGACACGCTCACCCCGAGCACAGTCGAGGGGTGACGCGGTTCCGGCCCGCGTCCTTTTCTCGGCACCGGCACGTCGCACGGCGTGCCGATGATTGGCTGCACGTGCGGCGTGTGCCGCTCGACCGATCCGCGCGACAAGCGGCTGCGGCCGTCGATCTACCTCGACGTGCCCGACGCACGCGAAGCTGCTCGTCGACACCAGTCCCGATCTTCGTCAGCAGGCGCTCGCGCACGAGCTGACGCGGGTCGATGCGGTGCTCTTCACGCACAGTCACGCCGATCACATCCTCGGACTCGACGAGCATCCGCCGCTTCAACGCGATTCAGGGCGGTGCCGATCCCGTGCTACGCGAACGCCGCCGACGTGGGAGACGCTGCGTCAGACGTTCAGTTACGTCTTCGACGGCGTCACGCGGCTGGGCGGCGGCATTCCCGAGCTCGATCCGCACGAGATCGACCGGACCCTTCGCGCTGCGCGGTGTGCGAGTCGTGCCGGTGCCGGTGTGGCACGGCGCTCATGCCGGTGCTGGGATTCCGCTTCGGCAGCGTCGCGTATCTGACCGACTGCAATCGCCTCGACGACAGCGCCTGGGAGCTGGTCGACGGCGTCGACACGCTGGTCATCGACGCGCTGCGCGACCGGCCGCACAGCACGCACTTCAGCCTGCAGGAGGCGCTCGAGGTCATCGCGCGGATCAAGCCCCGCCGCGCGTTCACCACGCACATGACGCACGATCTGGGCCACGCGGCGACCTGCGCGCGCCTGCCGGCCGGCGTCGAACTGGCATATGATGGGCTGGTGCTCGACGTGAGCGTCGACGTGGAGTGAATGGAGACCATCCACTTCCCGGACGACCCGCGGCCGCCGTGGCTGGTGCATCCGGTGCTGGCCCTCGGCAACTTCGACGGCCTCCACCGCGGGCATCTCAAGATCATCGAGCGCGTCAAACGCGGCGCCGCCGAACACGGCGGCACGCCGATGGCGATGACCTTCGACCCGCATCCGCCTCGGGTCGTTCGGCCCGACAAGGCGCCGCCGCTGCTGATGACCAAGACGCAGCGGCTCGAGGCGCTGCACCGGGCCGGGATTGCGTGCGTGGCGGTCGTGCGGTTCACGCACGAGCTGTCGGAGTGGGACGCCGGAGACGTTCGTGCGCACGGTGCTCGTCGACTGGCTGCGCGTCTCGGAGGTGTGGGTCGGCGCGAACTTTCTGTTCGGTCACGGCCGCAGCGGCAACTTCAGCCTGCTGCGGACGCTGGGGCAGCAGCACGGGTTCAGGGCCGATAAAATCGATCCGGTGCGCTACAAGGACTTCGTCGTCAGCAGCACTCGCATCCGCCGGCTGGTCGCCGAGGCCCGCATGGACGAGGCGGGCGCGCTGCTCGGTCATCCGTACTTACCTGGACGGCACGATTGTCGAGGGACGCAAGCGCGGGAAAGACGATCGGATTTCCGACGGCGAACATGGTGACTGAGAACGAGCTGATCCCGCCGCACGGCGTCTATGCGACGACGATGACGATCGACGGCGTCGTGCATGGCGGGCGTGACCAACATCGGCGTCCGGCCGACCTTCGGCGAAACCGAAACGACCATCGAGACGCATCTGCTGCGCTACTCGGGCGATCTCTACGGACGCCGCGTGCGGCTGTCGTTCGTGCAGCGGCTGCGCGACGAGCGCCGGTTCGACAATGTGGACGCGCTGCGCGCGCAGATCGAAGCGGATCGAGCGGCGCGCCGATCATCTTTCAGCCGGATTTCGGTGTAGTCGTGGACGCGACGACGTTCGAGTTCCAGGTCTCGGTGCCGCGCGACGCGGAGGTGGCGGCCGTCGTCCGCATGCTCGCCGAGCAGGCCGCGCGCTATGCCGGCTGTAACGAGCCGAGCGCCGCCGCGTTCGGCGAGCAGCGTCGCTGAAGCCGTTCGCGCGCAGCTGAACGGGTCGATGCCGCACACCGCGAGCTCCATCGCGGTCGTCGTGCGTCGATCCACGGGCCCGCTCGAAGTGCAGGTCGACGACGCGGACCGTCGCGCTCGATCTCTGATCCACGCTCCATGCTCCGCCTGTACAACACGCTGTCGCGACAGGAAGAGCCGTTCGCGCCGCTCCGCGACAACACGGTGCGCATGTATGCGTGCGGGCTCACGGTCTACAACCGCGGTCACATCGGCAACTTCCGCACCTACGTCTGCCTCGACGTGCTGCGCCGCACGCTGAAGTATCTGTGCGGCTACCAGGTGCAGCAGGTCGTCAACTACACCGACGTGGACGACAAGACCATCGCCGGCGCGCAGAAGGCCGGCATGCCGCTGCGCGAGTACACCGATCAGTGGATTCGCGCGTTCCGGGACGACGCGGCGCAGCTCGGGATCGAGACGCCGGAAGAGATGCCGCGCGCGACCGACCCGGAGAACCTGCGACGCCATGTGCGAGATGATCCACGCGCTCGAGCGCAACGGCCACACCTACAATCGCGACGGCTCGGTGTACTTCAAGATCGCCTCGCTGCCGACCTACGGACGGCTGGCGCGGCTCGATCACGACGGCCTGCACGCCGGCGCGCGCGTCGACGTCGACGAATACTCGAAGGACGACGCCCGCGACTTCGTGTTGTGGAAGGCGGCCAAGCCCGGCGAGCCGTCGTGGGAGTGCAACGGTGCGGGACCCGGACGTCCGGGCTGGCACATCGAGTGCTCGGCGATGGCGCTGCGGCTGCTCGGCGAGCGCCGATCGACATCCACGCCGGCGGCGTCGATCTGATCTTCCCGCATCACGAGAACGAGATCGCGCAGGCCGAGGGCGCGACCAAGCAGACCTTCTCGAGCTTCTGGGTGCACGTCGAGCATCTGTTCGTCGAGAACGAGAAGATGTCGAAGTCGGTCGGCAACGTCTACACCGTGCCGGACGTGGTCGCGAAGGGCTACCGGCCGTCGGCGCTGCGCTATCTGCTGCTGTCGTCGCACTATCGCAAGCAGCTGAACTTCACCTGGACCGGGGTCGAGCAGGCCGAAGAAGCGCTGCGCCGCATCGTGGACTTTCTTGCGAAGCTGGACGACGTGACCGGCGACGGCCGCAACGCCGAGCTCGAAGCAGCGGTCGGCCGCGCGCGCGAGGCGTTTCGCGACCGCGCTGGCGAGCGACCTCAATACGGCGGCGGTCTGGCCGCGATCTTCGATCTGGTTCGCGACGGCAACAGCGCGATCGCGGCGGAGCAGATGAGCGCCGCCGACGCGACGAGTGGTCCGTGAGGCGATCGAGGAGTTCGATCGTGTGCTCGGCGTGATCGCGCTGCGCCGCGCCGAGGACGCGACAGCCCGACGTGCCGGTCGAAGAGATCGAGCAGCTGATCGACGAGCGCAAGGCCGCGAGGCAGCGCCGCGACTTCGCGCGCGCCGACGAGATCCGCAACTCGCTGGCCGAGCGGGGCATCCTGCTCGAAGACAATCCGGCTGGCACACGCTGGAAGAAGAAATGAACGGCCCGTCCGCTGAAGACCGCACTCCCCGGTCCGAAGGCGGCGGCGATCATCGAGCGTGATGCGCGCGTGGTCTCGCACGTCCTACACGCGCGACTATCCGCTGGTGATGGCGCGCGGCGAAGGCGCCTTCGTCGAGGACGTCGACGGCAACGTCTTCCTCGACTGCACCGCCGGCATTGCCGTCACCGCCACCGGACACTCGCATCCCGACGTCGTCAAGGCGATCGTCGAGCAGGCCGGCAAGTTCCTGCACATGTCGGGGACCGACTTCTACTACGAGCCGCAGGTGCGGCTTGGCGAGGAGCTGTCGGCGATTGCGCCGATGCCGGGACCGCATCGATCGTTCTTCGGCAACTCCGGCACCGAGGCCAACGAAGCGGCGATCAAGCTGGCGCGCTACTACACGAAGCGTCCCAACATCATCGCGTTCTTCGGCTCGTTTCATGGCCGCACGATGGGATCGCTGTCGCTGACGGCGAGCAAGCTCACGCAGCGGCGCGGGTTTGCTCCGTTCGTGCCCGGCGTCTATCACGCGCCGTACGCCAACTGCTATCGCTGTCCGGTCGGCAATCGTCCGGAGACGTGCGCGGCCGAGTGCCTGCGCTTCATCGAAGAGCAGCTGCTCGTGCACCTCGTTGCGCCCGAGGACGTCGCGGCCATCGTCGTCGAGCCGATTCAGGGCGAGGGCGGCTATGTCGTGCCGCCGGATGTCTTCATGCAGCGGCTGCGTGAGATCTCGACGCAGCACGGCATGCTGCTCGTCGTCGACGAAGTGCAGTCCGGGATGGGCCGCACCGGCAAGATGTTCGCGATCGAGCACACCGGCGTCCATCCCGACGTCGTGACGATGGCGAAGGGGATTGCGTCCGGGCTGCCGCTCGGCGTGGCGACGGCGCGGTCGGACGTCATCTCGTGGCCGCCCGGCACGCACGCCAGCACGTTCGGCGGCAATCCCGTGTCGTGCGCGGCGTCGCTGGCGACGATCAAGCTGCTGCGCGAGCAGCCTGGTGAAGAATGCCGAGGTCGTCGGCGCGCACCTGCTCGGCCGGCGCCAAGGCGCTGATGGAGAAGCATCCCATCATCGGCGACGTGCGCGGTCGCGGGCTGATGATCGGGGTGGAGCTGGTGCGCGATCGTCAGACCAAGGAGCGCGCGACCACGGAGCGCGACGCCGTCGTCCGCAATTGCTTCTCGCGCGGCCTGCTCGTCCTCGGCGCGGGGCAGAACGCGATCCGCCTGTCGCCGCCGCTCGTGCTGACCAAGCAGCAGGCCGACACCGCCCTCGGAATCCTGGACCAGGCGCTGACCGCGGTTGGGGTCTGACCCGGGGTCTGACCCCGGTCAGACCCCAACTGATTCTGTCAACCGGTTGACCGGCTGTCTGACGCTCTACTTGACGGCTCTCGCGGCTCGGGCAGCTTCTCGTAGTGCGCGACATTCAAGACCGAGACGCCGGTCTCGCTGTCGCGCCGGAAGGTGATCGTCATCGACTTGCCGTCCGCCGGCGATGACGCGGCGCGCCGTGCCGAAGACCCGCCCTGCGTGCGACAGGACGGCTTCCGACGTGTTGCCGGTCGATCCGCTTGAGGACGACGTGGTCGTAGTCCTCGGTGCCGGTCACCGGATATTCACGGTCGTAGTTGGCGGTGTACTCGATTCGCACGCGGCGCCCGTCCGTAAACGCGCGCTGGATAACGCCGAGCACGTTCTCACCCTTGCGGACGTATGTCCGCGTCTCGCTCGACGGCGCGGGTCCCGGTCGGTATCTGGATTTTGCGACGACCAGTTGCCAGGCACCGACGAGCTGGTCCGGTGCCTTGGACGAAGGCGATTGCGCGGTCAGCACCGGCCCGGTGCCGACCGCGATGAGCTGTCACGACGAGAAGACGCAGGAGGCGCATGGTGGTCCTCCGAACTGCCCGGCGAGGTCAGACGACGGGCGTGACGAAGTCGCTGCTGAAGATGACGTACTCAAGCAGCCACTGGTTGTTGCTCTCGCGAAAGATCCACAGAAACTTGCCGCGGTCCCGGCGCGCCGGCTTGCCGTCGCTCGAGACGAGGCTCAGACGGTAGTCGCCGTTTGCATACGCCAGATTGCCCTGGCCCGAGACGTCAACCGCGGTCAACTCGAGGTCGCTCGCGCCTTCCGCGAAGCGATCCTTGTAGTACTGCTCGACGAATGGTCGCCCGCGCATGATCGGTTTGTTCGGCGGCATGACGACGCCGGTGGTGGAATACAAGGCCGCGGCCTTGGCCGGGTCCTTGGCGTTGAAGGCCGTCCGCAGGTCTTCAATCAGACGGTTGATGTTGTCGGTGTCGGTCTTGTCGAAGCGCGGCCCGGAATTACCGGAGCAGGCCGCGCCCATGATGGCCACGATAACTGCTACTAGGAGTCCTCTACGCATGGTCTCCCAGTATCCTAACGCGTCAACACCGGTTGTCAGATCCGTTTGGGGTCTGACCCCGGGTCAGACCCCGACGCTATCCGTTAACGCTGGTTGCGGCAGGCCAGGTGACGACCCATCACCGGGTCAGACCTCATACACGCCCCGACTCACCGACAGAATTGGCGCGGAACGTGCCATGAGATACGGGCATGTCAGACGATGCCCGGCAAATCCTCGGAAAACACGGTGAAGATCTCGCGTGCGCCGAACTGCAGCGCCTCGGGTACGCAATTCTTGATCGCCGCTACCGCACGCGCTTTGGAGAAATTGACATCGTCGCGTCGATTGACGGCGTGACGGTGTTCGTCGAAGTGAAGACGCGGGTCGGCGAGCAGTTCGGCGGCGGCGCAGAGGCGCATCACGGCATGGAAGCAGCGGCGCCTGACGCAGATGGCCGTAGACTATCTGGCCAGGCATCGCCTGCACGATCGGCCGTGCCGCTTCGACGTGGTCGCCATCGACATGGACGGGGCCGGCCGCGCATTCAGGTATATGCTCACGCCTTCGACGCTGCATCCTGACGCCGCTCGTACGTGCGACCTCCGGTCGCCGCGTCAGGGCCGCTCCGCGCGTGGATCGGCCGGACCAAAGGAGATCCCGACACCCCTGTGTCTGAACTGAGGAAAGATCCTGTCACCGGCCGCTGGGTCATCATCTCGACCGAGCGGAGCAAGCGACTCTCCGACTTCCAGCTCGAGTCGGTTGCCGTCACCCCGGACGACGGCTGCCCGTTCTGTGAGGGGCACGAGCACATGACGCCGCGCGAGCTGCTGTCGCGGCGCCGCGACGGCAGTCACGCCGACGGTCCCGGGTGGGACCTTCGCGTTGTCCCGAATCAGTTTCCCGTGCTGCGCGTCGAGGGCACGCTCGATCGCCGCGGCGAAGGCCTCTTCGATCGCATGAACGGCATCGGCGCGCACGAAGTGATCATCGAGTCGCCCCGCCATCGTGGAGACGCTGGCGACGATGGGGGAGTCGGCGGTGGAGCAGGTGCTGGGCGCCTTCCGCGACCGCGTGCAGGATCTCAAACGCGACCGCCGCTTCCGCTACATCGTCATCTTCAAGAATTACGGCAAAGCGGCAGGCGCGTCGCTCGATCACTCGTATTCGCAGCTGATCGCCCTGCCCATCGTCCCGCGCGAGGTGCGCGACGAGATGGACGGCGCGCGCGCGCACTACGCGGCGAAGGAACGATGCGTGTTCTGCGACATCATCTCGCAGGATTCGCACGACGGACGCCGGCTGATCGCCGAGAACGCCGACATGGTGGCGATGGCGCCATACGCGCCACGATTTCCGTTCGAGACCTGGATCCTGCCGAAGCGGCATCAGGCGCTGTTCGAGGACACGCCGCGCCATGAATATCGCGTCGCTGGCGCGGCTGCTCGGCGACATCCTGCGCCGGATGAACAAGACGCTGCGCCATCCGCCGTACAACCTGTTGATCCACACCGCGCCGTTGGCCGAGCCGGCCGGGGACTTCTATCACTGGCACGTGGAGATCATCCCGAAGCTGACCAAGGTCGCCGGGTTCGAGTGGGCGACGGGCTTCTACGTCAATCCGACCGCGCCGGAAGAAGCCGCAGACGTCCTCCGCGACGCGCGTGGCTGATTCGCGCGATTCCGGAGAGGCGGCGTTCCGACTGGCCTCCAGCAAGCGAGCCTTCCGGGGCTCGACCTGTTGAAGCTCTTTGATAGTGTCCCCTCGCGGACTCGTTAGAAACGTCCCCTAAGCTTCGCCCTCGTGGAGGGCGGCGTTGGGACGGACGGCGATGAGTACGAAAGAGTTGAGCCGCGTGGACGTGATGAGTCGTGTTGCGGCGGGGGCGTTGCGGTTGCGGAGCGCGGCGCGGATGCTCGGCGTGAGCTACCGGCAGGCGAAGCGGATCTGGCGGCGGTATCGCGAGGGCGGCGCGCGCGCGTTGGTGCACCGGCACGTAGGACGGGTCTCGAATCGCGGGCGGCCGGCGGCGACGCGTGCGCGCGTGCTGACGCTGATCCGCGAGAAATACAGCGGGGAGGGGGCCGCGCGGTTTGGCCCGACGCTGGCCGCGGAGCACCTGGCGAGTGAGGATGGGGTCACGGTCGATCACGAGACGCTGCGGCGGTGGATGCTCGCGGCGGGGCTCTGGCAGCGGCGCCGTCACCGATCGCCGTATCGCAGCGGCGCGAGCGGAAGGCGCACTTCGGCGAGCTGGTGCAGCTGGATGGCAGTCAGCATGCCTGGCTCGAGGCGCGCGGCCCGAGCGGCTGCGCGATGACGTTGGTCGATGACGCGACGGGGCGGGTGCTGCTGCAGTTTGCGCCGCAGGAGACGACGTGGGCGGCGGCCGACGTGCTGCGCGCGTGGATCGAGCAGTATGGCGTGCCGCAGGCGCTGTATACCGACTGGAAGACGGTGTACGTGCGTCGGCCGACCGAGGCGGAGCGGCTCGCCGCCATCGCGCCGCTCACGCAATTTGGCCGGATGTGTGCGGCAGCTCAGATTCAGATCATTCCGGCGAGCTCGCCGCAAGCCAAGGGGCGCATCGAACGGCAGCACGGGACACAGCAAGATCGCTTGATCAAGAAGCTGCGGCGCGCCGGCATCACCAGCGTACGAGGCCGCCAATGCGTTCGTGCGCGACGGGTACCTGGCCGATCACAACGCCCGGTTCGCGCGGCCGCGGCCTCGGCCGAGGATTTCCACGGCGGCGCCCGCCGACGCGCCTGCTCGATCGCGTCTTCCAGCTCGAGGAGACGCGGACGCTGTCGAATGACTGGATCGTCCAGTATCAGAATCGCCTGCTCCAACTCGCGCGCGTCAGCAGTCGGATGCCGGCGCGGAGCACCGTGCGGGTGTGCGAAGCGCGGAACGGCCAGGTGACGATTCGCTACCGCGGCCGTGCGCTCGCGTGGCAAGAGCTCATCCCCGGCGCGCCTGCGGACTCACCGGCTCCGCGCGCGTCAGGGCCCCGGCGCACCGTCGAGGCCGCGCGGCGCTCGGCGGCCGCGGGTCCGGATCATCCGTGGCGCCAACAGCGTTATGTCGACATGCGCAGCGGCAGTCGCTCTGTGTGGCAAGCCATCCGCGATTGACGGGGGGCCGCGTCGGCACACGTGCCGCCGCGGCCGCAAGTACTTCTATTCGAGGGACCTTTCTATCGAGTCAACAGCGGGGACATTTCTAACGAGCTTTGACACCTTCCGGGGCTCGACCTTGCCGCCTTTCGGATCGCTGTGGTACGCTACGGATTCGTCGCGAGCGGGAATAACTCAGTGGTAGAGTGCGACCTTGCCAAGGTCGAAGTCGCGGGTTCGAATCCCGTTTCCCGCTCCAACTTTCGCTCTCGCTTGCAGGCGAACGTTGTCTCGCCGAAGCGCCGCAGAGCGAAGGCGGTCCGCCATCGATCGATGCGTAACGTCCGGCTTCAGTCGGACGTAGTGTCCGGCTCAGCCGGACCATCGCTGTTGTCGCGTCACCTAGACGCGGCCGGATCGATCCTCGTACACAGTTCCAGCCGGCGCCGTCGCCAAGTGGTAAGGCAGAGGTCTGCAAAACCTCCATCCCCGGTTCAAATCCGGGCGGCGCCTCCAATCCTAAACTTAGTGAACGCTGCGACTTGCCGGCGTCGCGTCTTCGAGCCCGCCCGCCGATTTCAGTCCAGAACAGTCCATCTTCCCGAACAACCGTTCCTCGACGGCCTCGATAGCCTTGCGGTGCGATGCCTCGACGACGTGCGTGTAGATGTTGAGTGTCGTCGAGACGCTGGCGTGCCCAAGCTGCTCCTGCGCGATCTTGACCGGCACGTTGAGATCGTTCAGCAGCGACGAGTGAATGTGGCGGAACTGATGCCACGTGACCCGACCGAGCCCGGCCGCCTCCGCTGCCGGCTGCAGTACGGTGATGAGCAACTTCGACTCCCGCAAGGGATCGCCCTTGCGATTGCCGAAGACGAGATCGGCAGCCGCTCGACGTGCTGCGCGCTCACGATGCGACCTCAGCGCCGCGATTGCATGCGGCCCGAGCGGAATCGTTCGCACCGCCTTCTGCGTCTTCGGCGGCTGGAACGTGCCCTCGAACAACGATTCGCGCACCGCCAGGGTGCCGCCCAGTTCGAGATGCGCTTGCACGGCCTCTGTCGGTCCATGTGCACGGACGCATGGTCCATCTCGGCTCGGGACACCCCGATCGGCAGCAGTGACAGATCGGGAGACGAAGGCGGGCACGGATCCACGAAAGATCGCACTACGCGGTGTCGCCAGCGAAAGTAGATCCGTAGGCCCGCCGCGCGGGATCATGGACCCGCTCCACAATGTATGATCCCGGTCGAACGGCTGCGAGCAGAAATGATGCGCGGCGTGGCCGTGACCACGATGGACGGGATCGCGGCCCTCCTGCGACCAGTCGAGTTCGTCGAGACGCGTGAACCCGCCTTCTCGAGCAGGCGTGCGTGGCCGAATGGGGCGATCGCCACCGGATCGAACGGCGGGCCGACGCTCGCAGTGTCCGTCATCACAGTGGTCGTAGCGGTCGTGGCGAGCAGGACGACGTCGATGCGTGGCAGATCGTCGAACGTACGGCCGGCCGTCGAACGTGGCGCGGGCCGAACAGCTCGACGGCCCGGCGCGATCATGTACACCGGATCGGTAACCAGGTCGCCGACAGGCGTTCGAACGAGAACGTGGAGTGGCCGATGACGTAGGACGACGTCCTTCACCCCGCCCGAGCGCCACCTGCGATTGGTCGATGTGGCGCGGCTACGGGTCCGTGGCGACCGCAACAGGCGCAGCACGACCGTCGACGGCAGCAAGGCTGGCCCGGTCGGATCGAAGAAACCGTCGCCCATCGAAGTGGTCCCGGATCACGAGACGTGACGGCGAGGACCATGGCGCGACTGTCGCGGTTCCCAGCACTTGGTCTGTTGGCTCAGCCATCAGCGTCACATCGAGGCACTCGCTCAGGCGAAGTCGTCAAGCCGGAACGACCTGGTTGGAAACACCTCCGGACACCGTGGATCGCGCGCAGCCGACGATAGCTCACATCGGGCTCCCGACGCGGCGTCGACGCATGCTGCTGGACGAGCTTCGCGAACCGCCGCAGACTGATCGCGTCGGCACGACGGCGACACGGTGTTCACGAGCGAGAGCGTCCTGAGCCGCCAGCCGCCGATGACGTGGGCCCGACGTCGCTGCGGATGGTGGCGAGGATCTCTCGCGCGCGACGATGTCGGGCCCGAAGGGTGATGCCCATCTGGCGCACATGTCGAGTATGTGGACTCCGACCGGTGTTGGAGGCGCAGGCCCGAAGAA
>CAVSKE010000013.1:0-237836 GCA_963728305.1 uncultured Acidobacteriota bacterium | reverse complement strand
GCGTGCAGATTCGACTTGGAGATCTCGATGTAGTAGCCGAAGACACGATTGAAGCGGACCTTCAGCGAGGCGACGCCGGTGCGGGCGCGCTCGCGCTCTTCCATCTCGGCGATGACCTGGCGGCCGGAGCGGCTCACCGTGCGCAGATCGTCGAGCTCGGCATCGACGCCGTCGCGTGTGAACCCGCCATCGCGCGCGACGGCCGGCGGCTCGTCGATGAGCGTGCGCTCGATGAGATCGCGAACGTCGGTCAGCTCATCGAGCTCGGCCGCACAGGCTCACCAGCAGCGGCGCCTGCACGTCGCGCAGGATCTGCTTCACGCGCGGGACCGCCGTGAGTGACAATCGCAGCGACACGAGCTCACGTGGGCCGGTCGTCGCGAGCGCCGCACGGGCGACGAGACGTTCGAGGTCGTGCACCGCCTTCATCGTCTCGCGGAACTTGCCGCGTTCTGTCGAGCGGAAGGCCAGTTCCTCGACGGCGTCCAGACGATCGCGGATGCGCTCCAGCGCGCAGAGCGGACGCAGCAGCCAGGCGCGGAGCAGACGTCCGCCCATTGCCGTGATCGTGCGGTCCACTTCCTTGAGCAGTGAACCCTGTGGCCCGCCGTCGCTGCCGGTGACGACCTCGAGATGTTTGAGGGTGATCGGATCGATGATCAGGCAGTCGGCGCTCGTGCGATAGCTGATCGCGCGAACGTGGGTGAGCTCGGCTTTCTGCGTGTCGCGCAAGTACGCGACCAGGCCGCCGGCCGCCTGGATCGCGGCGGTCCGCCCCTCCAGACCGAAGCCCTCGAGGCCGTGCGTCTTCAGCTGATCGAGCAGCGCGCGCCGTGCCGTCTCGGCCTCGAACGTCCAGCCCTCGGTATGGGTTACGGGCAGCTGCAAACGCGCCAACTCGGGAAACCGCTCGCCGATATTCGCGTCGCCGGGAACCACGACCTCGCGCGGGCGCAGGACAGCGATCTCGTCGATCAAGCGCCTGTAGTCCCTCGGTGCCGCGGTATTCGGTCGTCGAGAATTCGCCGGTCGAGACGTCCACGAGCGCGACGCCGACCAGCCCGTCCCGCGCCGGGACGATCGCCATGAGGAACGCCGGTTCGCGCGCATCGAGATATCCCGGTTCGGTCAACGTGCCCGGGGACACGACACGCACGACTTCGCGCCGGACCAGCCCCTTGGCCTTGCGCGGATCCTCGACCTGTTCGCAGATCGCGACCCGGAACCCTTTCTTCACCAGGCGGGAGATGTAGCCGTCGGCCGCGTGAAACGGGACGCCGCACATCGGGATGCCCTGACCGCCGGCGTCCTTCGATCGCGACGTCAGCGTCAGATCGAGGGCTCGCGCCGCGACCAGCGCGTCCTCGTAGAACATCTCGTAGAAGTCACCCATCCGAAAAAACACGATGGCGTCCCGGTACTGGCGCTTCGCGTCCAGATACTGGCGCATCGCCGGCGTGGCGGAGCCGGTGTGGGCAATGAGCCTTGGGCATTGAGCATGGTGCTTTGCCGATTATTATCCCAGTGATGCTCGTCCTTGCCCTCGACACGACGACCTCGTCCGGAAGCTGCGCGCTCGTGCGCGACGGCCGCGTCGTGAGTGAGCAGGTCAACGACACGCCAAATGCGCACGCGGAACATCTGCCCGGCGATCTGATGTCGCTGCTCGATCGCGCCGGTGTGTCCTTATCCGAGATCGATGTGTTCGCAGTTGCGACTGGACCCGGGTCGTTCACCGGACTGCGCATCGGTATCGCGACGATGCAGGGGCTCGCGTTCGCCGAGGGGAAGCCGCTCGTCGGTATCTCCGGCTTCGATGCTCTGGCACGGATCGGTGGGAATCTGCTGGAAAGCCCGCCGACCGAGGCGGGACGCATCGCGGTGTGGGTAGATGCGTGGCGTGGGGAGGTCTTCGCGGCGCTGTATGAAGATGGCCGCGAAGTGGAGCCGCCTGTTGTCGGCCGTCCTGAAGTCTTGCTCGACGCCCTTCGCGGACGACCGACGTTCTTCATCGGTGATGGCGCACGTGAACACGCCGGAACGATTCTCGGCACGCTCGGCGAAGCGGCTCGTATCGCCGACCCCCCGGCGCCGCCGCTGGCCGGGACGATCGCGATCATCGCCGGCGAGATGGTGATCGGCGGCGAACATGCACCCGCACGCGATCCGCCCGCTCTACGTCAGACGCACGGACGCCGAACTGGCACGAGATGCCCGAGCACTCCGGTAGCACCGTCAGATACTGGATCGACCCTCTCGACGGCGACGAGGATCTCGACGGCGTGCTCGCCGTCGAAGAGGAGTCGTTCACGAATCCGTGGACGAAGGAGATGTACGCCTGGGAGCTGCAGAACCGCTCCGTCTGCCACATCTTCGTGGTCCGCACACCCGAACACCGCGTCGCCGGGTTCTGCGCCTTCTGGCTGGTCGTCGATGAGATCCACATCAACAACCTGGCGATTCGTCCGGCGCTGCGCGGACAGGGCATCGGGACGCACCTGATTCGGCGGGTGTTCGAGGAGGCGAAGCGGCTCGGTGCGCGGCGCGCAACGCTCGAGGTGCGACGCTCAAACGAGGCCGCCAGACGCCTCTACGAACGCCTCGGTTTCGCCGTCACCGGCACCCGTCCGAACTACTACACCAACCCCGTCGAGGACGCCCTCATCCTGTGGAGGGATGAGCCCTAACACCATGGATTCCATGAGGTTAGCCATCATGGTGATTGGGGATTGAGTGCCATGCGGCCCCGTGTTACCTTGGTGTCACAACACGTCCTTCTTCACGAAAGGAGGGTGCGGCCTATGAACGCAGGGGAAGCTCAGGAGGTAAAGAAACTCCTGATGCAGAGCAACGACCAGTACCGCCAGCTTTCAGAGCGTCATCATCTCTTGGATGACCGCCTGCACCAGCTCACCGAACGTCACTTCCTCTCGGCGACAGAACAAATCGAAGAAGTCACTCTCAAGAAGCAAAAACTAGCGTTGAAGGATCAGATGGAGCGGATGGCGATGGATTACGCCAGGACGCACATCCGGGCGTCGTAGACTGTCGTTCGGCGTCGGCTCCGAGAGACCGGGTTTAGTTTTCGCGCGCAGTTCGCGGAGAATTAAGCCTGGTCTCTTTTTTTATGCGCATTGATCCCGCAGGCTGGCCCTTCATCCTTGGTGGTTTGGCCGTTGCCCTCTTGTCCTGGCTCACGGGCGGGCCGATCTTCGGGCTGCTCTTCGGCGTCCTCACCCTCTTCTTTCTGTTCTTCTTTCGCGACCCCGAGCGACATCACAACGCGCCAGACGCTGCTGTCGTCTCACCAGCGGACGGACGCGTGATGGTCGCCGGCGAGCCCACCGGGACGCCCCCGCCGGGGTCCTGGCGGCAAATCACCATCTTCCTGTCCCCGATGGACGTGCACGTGAACCGCATGCCGGTCAGCGGCCGCGTCACGGCGGTGAAGTATCATCCGGGCCGGTTTCTCCCGGCGTACCGGAGCCGACGCCGGGGATCTGAACGAATACACCGAGGTGACGATAGATCATGGGGGGCAGACGATCGTCGTCCGTCAGATCGTCGGCATTCTCGCCCGCCGCATCGTGTGCCGCGCTCAGGAGGGCGACACGGTGAAGGCGGGAGGACGATTCGGTGTGATGAAGTTCGGGTCGCGCATGGACGTGTTTCTGCCGGCCGGCTCGACGATTCACACGCAGGTCGGTGCTAAGGTGGTGGGAGGCGTCACGGTGATTGCCACGCTTCCGCCTCGTCCGTGAGGAGATCCGCATGTCAGCCGAGCACGAGCACGAGCGTCGTCGGCCGAGTCTGCTGAGACCGTTGCGTCCTCGGCTGGATGTGCGGGCGCGCCGGTTCCGCCGCGGCGTCTACCTGCTGCCGAGCATGTTCACGATGGCGAACCTGTTCTGCGGCTACGCCTGCATCGTCCATTCGATGCGCGGCGAACTCGCCACGGCCGCGCTCTTCATCGGCTTTGCGTTCGTGCTCGACATGCTCGACGGGCGCATCGCCCGCATGACGGGAACGACCAGCGCGTTCGGCTTGGAGTTCGACTCGCTCGCCGACGTCGTCTCGTTCGGTGTCGCGCCGGCGATCCTGTCTTTCCAGTGGGGACTGCACCCGCTCGGCCGGATCGGCTGGGCCGCCGGCTTCCTGTTCGTCGCGGCGGCCGCGGTGCGTCTCGCGCGCTTCAACATCCAGTCCGGCTCGCAGGACAAGCGCTATTTCGTCGGCATGCCGAGCCCCGCGGCGGCGTGTGTGCCGGCGGCGACGGTGTTCGCCTATCCGCAGGGATTCCAGAGCGCGACCGCATGCCGTGGCGGTGCTGGCCATGGTCATCGTGCCGGCGCTGACGATGGTCAGCACGATTCGCTTCCGCAGCTTCAAGACGCTCGACCTGCAGGCGCGCCGCAGTTCCGCGGTCCTCGTGCTCGTCGCCGCTGGCCTCGTGCTCCTCGCCGCCGAACCGCAGTACGTGCTCGTGGCGATGGCGTACACCTACCTGGCGTCAGGCTTCATCGCGCTTCGCCTGGACTCGTCTCCATCGTCGTCACGGCGGTGAGGAAGCAGGCTCCGCGAGGCCGGACCGCCATTCGAGCATCGCGACACCAGCGCCAGAGCGCAATCCGATTGGAGCGACTACGCGAACGGGGAGCGTGACCTCCACGGTCGTGCCCTTGTCGCGCTCGCTCGACATCGACGATCGTCCCGCCGCTCAATTCGACGTTCCGCTTGGCGATCGGCAGGCCGAGTCCGGTGCCGGCCGCTTTCGTCGAGAAGTAAGGCTCGAAGGCGCGGGCCAGCGCCTCGGCATCCATGCCGACACCGGTGTCCGTGACACGAATGCACGACGGACCGTCCGTTCCGACCGGCACGCACCGTCAATGCGCCAGACCCCGGCATCGCATGCAGCGCGTTCTCGACGATGTTGACGAGCGCGCGCGAGACGAGCGTGCGATCGACGGAGACGTGCGGCAGCGTCGTCGGGCAACTCCACGTCGAGATGGATGCGACCTTCGAGTCCCTGGCGGTACGGGTCGAGCACTTCGCGAAGCGAGCGCCGTGACGTCGACCTCCGACCGCTTGGCCGTTGGCGACGAGGCGAAGCTGGAGAACTCCGACGAGATCTGCCGCAGCAGCTTGACCTGCGTGAGGATCGTCGCGACGCACTCCTGCAGGACCGGGCCGAGCGGCTCGCCGCGATCGGCGTGCACGCGGCGAAGATGCTCGGCATTGAGCTGGATCGGCGTGAGCGGATTCTTGATCTCGTGCGCCACCTGGCGCGCCATCTCGGCCCACGCCTCGAGTCGATGCGTGCGTTCGAGCTCGCCGCGCTGACGCTGGAGATCGGCGGCCATGCTGTTGAAGTCCTCGACGAGGCGGCGCAGCTCGTCGGACGAGGTCGCGGCGATCCTGGCGTCGAGATCGCCTCGCGCGATGCGTCGGGTGGCGCGTGTGAGACGGTTCACCGGATCGGAGATCCGCTCGGCCATGTAGTAGCCGACGCTGGCGCCGGCCAGAACGAACAACAGCGCCGCCGAGCAGCACGCGCCGATCGAGCGTCTCGATCTGCTGCATCGATCTCACGCTGCCGCGACGTCAGCGGGACGGTCAGGATTCCCAGTTGACGAATCGTCAGCGGTGTGCGCGGCGACGAGATACTCGAACGTGCCGATCTGCTCGCGCGTGACGACGTGGCGGCTTCGTTGCGAAGTGCCAGGCGCGATAGACCTCGGCCGGCGTGCGCGTCGGCAGCAGGCCCGACGCAAACAGATTGCGCTCGCTCGTCGCCTGCAGCCGCGCGCCCATGAAGATGTTCACGTCCTGGTCGATCAGGCGGCTCACCCAGACCATCAGGTTGTCGTCGACGCCGAACCCCTGCTGCGCCGCGCGAGGCGCCGCCAGATCCTCGACGACGCGGCCGCGCCGCCGAGGCGGTGCGGACCGCTTCCTGTTCGATGCTGGCCTCCATCTGGTCGGCGACGTAGTAGCGCGTCAGGAGCACGAGCACGACGACGGGCACGAAGACCGCCAGAACGAACGCGAGGAACAGCTTGCGATAGAAGCTGGCTCGGACTTCGCGCAGCAGCGCCGTCGCCGTTTTGACCGCGGCGGCCGAACCGGTTGAAGATCGCATTCAACAGGAGCAGCAGCAGATAGGTGCCCACGGCGAGCACCGTGACCTCCGCGAGGTTGACGAGGTGGCCGAGCGCGGAGATGACAGGGAAGCCGAGCGCGTAGATCCCGCCGCGATCGTTGAGCAGGTAGACGTCGTAGCAGATCCTGCCCGCGCCGCAGCGCCGCCCAGAACGGCGTGCGCGACTCCTCGACTCGTGCGAACACATCGTCGGGCAGCGACCAGGCGGTTCCCGCCGACGGATAGAACGGCGTGCGGCTCCATCCGTAGACGGCGAACTCGACGTCGCGGCCCGAGAGGCCCTCGCCGCGGAGTGACTCCGGAGGGCGGAACAGCTCCACGTACGGATTCCGCGACGAGATGAACGGCAGGTTCTCGAAGTCCGGCATCGCGTGAATCACGATCGACCCGAGTGGCTTGGCACCGGGTCGATCGGAGCAGAGCGCCCGGCCGGCGTGCAGGATGCGGCGATCCTCGGCGAAGAACGGCGCCACCTCCTCGAGGACCTGCCACTCGCACGACTCTTCCTCCGACAGCGGCGGCGCCGTGGGATCCTCGGGCAGGTTGAAGGCGAAGCGGCTGACCAGCCGGCCGTCCGGCCCGTACAACTCGACCGACGAGGTGATCGGTGGGTACCTGGCCAGCGACGTCGTCTGCCAGAGCCGGAACGCGCGATCGGTGATCGCCTCTGCCTCGGGATCGTACGGCACAGAGACGAGCGCGACGAGGTCCTCGAAACTGATCGATCTCGTCGCGACTCTTCTGCACCTGCTGCTGCACGGTCTGCCGCTGGTTGCGCACTTCAGGCGCGTACCGGGTTTCGATCAGCTGCGTCTTCGCCTGCCCGGCCAGTTGAACGACGGTGGGATAGAACGCGAAGGCCGGCGCGATGAGCGGCAGCGTGAGCAGCGTCAGCCGAAACGCCTGCGAGCCATGACGGTAACGGGCGACGAGGCGGCGCAACGAGGCAGCGAGCACGACGGCCGCGACCGCGGCCATCAAGAGCGGCAAGCGCGCGGCCGCTGGCATCTGCTGCGCGGTCTGCCACGATCACGAGAGGCAGCAGCCAGCAGACGACCGTGAGGAGACGCAGCCTCGTATTGCGTCGCGGAATACGCCAGCCGGCGCGGGCGGTGCGGAAGAGCAGCACGGCCAGACCGAGTGCGGCCGTGTGCGCGAGCACGAGCCCGACGTGCAGCGCGAGCCGTGTCGCATCCCACGGATTGAGCGATAGATGCAGCAGGTCGAGCGTGGTGTTGGAGACGGTGTCGCGCAACAGCGTCTGATGTCCCATCAGAACCATCGCGACCAGCAAGCCGCACAGCAGTTGCGTGACGGCGTATGTCGTCACACGCGCGGCGCCCACCGGCGATTGGCGGCGCCGCCACGTGTAGAAGCGCCACGCCTCGACCGCGTAGATCAGGAGGGCGACGATGGCGACGGCGGCACCAGCCGTCAGCAGGAAATCGAATGGCGACGACAGCAGCGAGCCCAGCAATGCCGAGGCGTAGGTCGTGCCGGAGAAGAGCAGCGCATCGGACCAGTCGGCCGGGGCCGCGAGGAAGAACATGAACCTCGCCGCGATGACGCAGGCGATGATCAGCAGAATGGTGATGCGGTAGCCGGCTGGCGACCGGAGCCGGTTTCGCCAGTCGAGCAACGGCGCCGTGAGCAGGATCAGCGTGATCGCGATCACGGCGAGCACGCCGGACCACGTCGCCAGCCGCCAGCGTTCGCGCGTGTTGGCCAGATCGTCTGGAGCGACGCTGGCTGTCAGCAATCGCTCGCCTGAGGGGGCCTGGACGTCGAAGGTCGCGCCGTCACCAGCCGGTGGTGCGCCTTCGAACGGCAACTGGATCGACACCGGCGCGAGCGTCGTCGGCACTCGATACGCCTCGTCGGCGGTTCCCTGCAGGCCGCTGGTGCCCGATGGCGATTCGACGGAGGGCAGCGGCCGCTCGACGGCGATGGTGCCGACGCGCATGCCGTTGTTCGTCACGGGCTGCACGTAGACGAGACGCAGTCCCTGCGCGACCGGTGTGGGGAACCAGGCTTCGGCACCCTCCAGACGATCGGCGAGAAGCTCCGATGGCCGGCCCGCCCAGGCGAGCGGCGTTCCATCCGCGCCATACACCGTCAGTGCGGCGTCGGCCGGAGAGTCGCTCGCCACGATCTCCGCAGCGCGTGTCAGCAGTTGGTGCGCAGCCGAGGCATCGTCGTCGGCAGCGGCGCTGACCATGGCCGGATCGGAGACGGCGGCAGCCATCTCGCGAAGCCGCCGCGCCATCGCGTCGAACGTCGATCGGACGTCGGCCTCGACACGTGCTCGCGCCTGGCTGTCGTCGCGGCCAAACACGGCGCGCCGGAGACCCCAGCCGCCGGCCAGCACGACGAGGGCGCAGATCAGGCCTCCGGCGGCAATCCGGGCGAGCGTCCGCCAGGGCAGCTGCGGAATCGAAGCGTCCGCGGGAGAGAGACGCACACTGCAATTGTAGATTGGGGATTTGGACGAATGGGACGTACCATTGAAGCGTCCCCCGTGGCGCTCTCCTCCACGCTCAAGCTCACGCTGAAGCGCGGCGCACTCGTCGCCGCCGCCAACTGGCCGCTCACGATCGTTCAGGCCGTCGCGGATTCACTGTTCAAGCTGCTCGTCGCGGCGCCGCTCTTCGGCGGCATCTTTCTCGTGGCGCTGGTCGTCGGCGCCGAGCCCGGCACGCTGCTTATCGCTCGAATGGCGCGACCTGGCCACGACGATTGCCGCGTCGCTGCTCTCGAAGCCGATGGTGCTCCTGGCCTGGGTCGGCGCGCTCGGCGTGGTGATCGGCGGCGGATCGCTGTTCGTGTTTCTGATCAAAGGCGGCGCAGTCAGCATCATGGTTCGCGGGGAGCGCAGCGCCGGGCCCGATCGAGCATCCGCCGCTTCTTCCGGACGTGGTCGCGCAGGCGTCGGCGTACTCGGTGGACGCGTTCATCGAGGGCGCCGACAGGCTGTTTCCGGCGTACGCGCGGCTCGGGTCTCGTGCTGATGGCCATCTATCTGGCGTCGGCGACCGGCTTTCTCGCGCTCGTGGCCGTCATCCGCAGCTCGGGCGAGGGCTGGGGGCTCACCGCGCTCGTCACCGCGGCGTTCGTCGCCTGGATCACCGTGATCAATCTCGTGTATCTGCTGACGCAGATCGTCATTGCCTCCGACGGCTGCTCGGTGGCGACGGCGATTCCGCGGGCGGCGGCGTTCATCCGTCGGGAGCGCCGCACGGTCGGCAGCGTCTTCCTCGTCGTGCTCGCCCTGGTCATCTTCGCGACGGGCGCCTCGGTGCTGGCCACGACCGCGCTGGGCCTGATCGCATTCGTGCCGCTCTTCGGCCTCATCGTCATTCCCTCTGAGCCTGCTGGCGTGGATGCTGCGCGCGCTGGTTTTCCAGTACATTGGGCTCTCGTCGATCGGCGCCTATCTCAAGCTGTATCGGGAAGCGAATCCAGGCCTCGTCGAAGGCCGCGTGCACGGGCATGACCGACTACGAGAAGTTCCTTTCGCAAACGGGCCGTCAACTCACTGAATCCGCGATCCGGCGCATGGGCACGGTCGTCGCGCGATCGCGGGGACCTCGTGTCGTTCGCGCCCGGCTATCCGGATCCGAGCGTGTTTCCCTGGGAGGAGCTGCGCGACATTTCGAGCGCCCTGCTCGAGAGCCCACGACGGCAACACGCTGCAGTACGGGCCGACGCGCGGGCTGAAGCCGCTGCTCGAGCAGGCGCTCGGTGTGCTCGAGGCGCGCGGGATCCGCACCAGCCTCGAGAACCTGATCGTCACGAGCGGATCGCAGCAGGGCATCGATCTGATCGCCCGCGTGCTGGTGAGCCCGGGCGATGTCGTGCTCGTCGAGCTGCCGACGTTCACGGGCGGGATCGCGGCGTTCAAGAACGCGCAGGCCGAGCTGGTCGGCGTGCGGCAGGACGCCAGCGGCATCGATCTGGACGATCTCGACGCGGTGTGGCAGCGCGAGCACCGCGCCGGGAAGCGGATCAAGCTGCTCTACGTGATCCCGAACTTTCAGAATCCGACCGGGTCGCTGTCTGGCGCTCGATCGCCGCGCGCGGCTGCTCGAGTGGGCCGAGCGCCGCGATCTGTTGATCGTCGAAGACGACCCCTACGGCTCGCTCTACTTCGAGGACGTCGCGACGCGAGCAGGAGACGCGTCCGCTTCGCGCCGACGATGCGAACGGCCGGGTGCTGTATCTGAGCACGGTCTCGAAGACGCTGGCTCCGGGATTTCGCGTCGGGTGGATGGTGGCGCCGCCGATGCTCATCGAGCGGTTCGATACGGCCAAGCAGTCGAGCGATCTGACGTCGGGCATTCTCGATCAGTGCATGGTGATCGAGGCGCTGCGACGAGGCGTCGATCGATCGGCTGGCGCCGCGCTGCGCGACTTGTACCGGACGCAAGCGGGACGTCATGGAAGCGGCCATTCGCGAACAGATCGGCGAGCGTCTGACGTGGTCGCAGCCCAAGGGCGGCTTCTTCATCTGGGCGACGCTGCCCGACGGGCGAGCGCGACGTCGACGTGCTCGCGCGCGCGCTGGAGCATGGCGTCGTGTTCGTCGCCGGCAGCGCATTCCACGTTGACGGCAGCGGTCACAACACGATCCGCCTGTCGTTTTCGGCGCCGACACCGGATCGCATTCGCGAAGGCGTTCGCCGTCTCGCGGCGACGCTGCAACCGCGCCCTTCGACGCTGCTCAGGGCGCCCCGAGTTCCAGTCGAGGGGCGTTCGCGCGCTAGGGCAGCGGGCTCGCTTCCTTCTGCAGCGCGCGCCCGGGCAGCGTCGCGAGCGGCTCGACGGCCTGTTCCCTGAACAGCATGTCGACCGGCCGGAGTCCGATCGCGCGGCCGTCGCGCGTGATGCGCGAGGATCGAGACCGCGAACGGTGCGGGCGTGGCGTCGACGAGTGGCTGTCCGCGGAGCAGGTTGGGCGCGTCGTATGTCCCGATCGGTGCGCCGGTCTTGCTGTTGAACGTGGCCACCGATTCCGCGCCAGCGACAGAAACGACTCCATCGAACACCTGGGGCGCGCCAACCGGACGAGTCGTCAGGGGACGTTTCCATACCTGATTGCCGTTGCTGCGGTTGAGCGCGCGCACCAGGTTGTCGAGTGAGACGACGAAGACCAGGTCGTCGGCGGCCGCGATGCCGACGACATCGCCACCGAAACGGAACTTCCAGAGCAGCCGCCCCCGATCCGGATCGAGCGCGTAGATGTCGTTGCTCGTCGATCCAGCGAAGACACGATCGCGCGCAACGGCCGTGCTCGCAATCTCTCCGGGCAGCGTGCGGTCCCAGAGCGTCGAGCCATCTGCAGGCGCGACGCGGACCAGTCGATCGGCCAGAGAGACGAAGATGGCAGTCTCGTTGACGGCCATCGACACCCGGCCGCTTCGTCCGCCGAGTGAGCGGCCCCACAGCAAGCTGCCGTCCGAGGTCGTGAATGCCAGCACGGAGTCGGGCGCGGCGAGCACGATCAGGGCGGCCGGCGTCATCGCCATCGGCGCCATCGCGCCGCGGGGAAGCGGCACGCGCCAGCGGCGATTGCCGCTCGCCGCATCGAGGGCATGCAGTTCATCGCTCGCGGCGAGATACACGACACCGTCGTGAACGAGAGGCGACCACGCGCTTTCGATGTCAACGGTCCACACCGTGGTACCGGTTTCGCGATCGAGCGCCGCGAAATGCTCGCCATCGAGCGGGATGTAGACGCGTGAGTCGTCCATCGCGGCGGGCGCCGATGGAGGATGGGGCAGGATCACCTGCCACGCAACTTCGGCGGGGAGCAGCGGCGTGACAAGCGGCTCGAGCTTCTTCGGGCGTTGACCGCCGTAGACGTCGTGCGGGCAGAAGCCCAACACAACTAATAGCAATAAGACCGCTGTTCGGACCAATCGCGCCACTATATGTTGTGGGATAATAACCCGTCTCAACGGCAGGTTACTGATCCTGAGGCCTGGGCCCAGAGGCCTTTCCAAGTGTCGCATCAAACCATTCTCGTTCTCGATTTCGGCTCGCAGTACACGCAGCTGATCGCTCGCCGATTGCGTGAGCTGTCGGTCTACTCCGAGATCATGCCGTTCAACACGCCGGTGGAGACGCTGCGCGAGAAGAATCCGGTCGGCATCATCCTGTCGGGCGGCCCGAAGAGCGTCTCCGAAGAGGGCGCGCCCAAGTGTGACGCGACCGTCTTCGATCTGCACACGCCCGTGCTCGGCATCTGCTACGGCATGCAGCTGATGACCGACATGCTCGGTGGTGAGGTCCGTCGCTCGGGTCACCGCGAGTTCGGCCATGCGTTCGTGCGCGTCTCGGGCAACGGCAGCCCCGAGCACAGCAAGGCGCCGAAACTGTTCCGGGAGGTCCCGCCTGAGCTTCGTGTCTGGGCGAGCCACGGCGACGACGTGTCAGCGGTGCCGCCAGGGTTTCAGATCGCGGCGACCAGCGCGACGGCGCCGATTGCGGCGATGGAAGCACCGGACCGCCAGCTCTACGCGCTCCTGTTTCACCCCGAGGTCGCGCACACCGACTACGGCACGGAGATCCTTCGGAACTTCGCCTACGGCGTCTGCGGCTGCGTCGGCGACTGGACGATCGCCTCGTTCATCGAGGAAGCCACCGAGCGGATCAGACAGCAGGTGGGCGCGGGCAAAGTGGTCTGCGGGCTTTCAGGCGGCGTGGATTCCACCGTCGCCGCCATGCTGATGCACCGCGCCATCGGCGATCGTCTGACGTGCATCTTTGTCGACAACGGTCTGCTGCGGTACGACGAGGCCAATCAAGTCCAGAACAGGTTTCGCGGAAAGCTGCAGCTGCCGCTGGACTTTGTGGACGCGACCGATTTGTTTCTGGAGCGCCTGGACGGCGTTACTGATCCCGAGCAGAAGCGCAAGATCATCGGCGCGACGTTCATCGACGTGTTCGAGCAGCGCGCCACCGAGCTGGGCGACTTCGCATTCCTCGGGCAAGGGACGCTGTATCCCGATGTCATCGAGTCGGCATCCGTGCACGGTCCGGCCGTCGTGATCAAGAGCCACCACAACGTCGGCGGTCTGCCCGAGCGGATGAAGTTCGCGCTGGTCGAGCCGCTGCGCGATCTCTTCAAGGATGAAGTGAGGCGCGTCGGGCAGGATCTCGGGCTCGAGCGCGAGTTCGTCGTCCGTCAGCCGTTTCCGGGACCTGGTCTGGCCGTCCGGCTGATTGGCGCGATCACCAAGGACCGGCTGGATCTGCTGCGGCTCGCTGATCGGATCGTTGCCGACGAAATCCGCAAGGCGGGCTGGTACGAGCGGCTGTGGCAAAGCTTTGCCGTGCTGCTCCCGGTGCAGAGCGTCGGCGTCATGGGCGATGCCAGGACCTACGAATACACCGTGGCGATCCGCGCCGTGGAGAGTCTCGACGGCATGACTGCCGACTGGGCGCGCCTGCCGCACGACCTCCTCGCCGCGATCTCGTCGCGCATCGTCAACGAGGTGCGTGGCATCAATCGCGTCGTCTACGACATTTCGTCCAAGCCGCCGTCCACCATCGAGTGGGAATAGAGACCATTGTTGATTGAGCGATTGTGGATTGTTGATTCCTTGTTGATTGGTGATTGGAAGATCGGTGATTCGAACGGCTCCGACGAGGACGCGATGACGCAGAACCCGGAACGAACATCAGCAATCGCCAATCAAGAATCAACAACGAATCAATAATCACCAATCAAAGATCAAGAAATGTCTGAGTTCGTCCATCTCCACCTGCACACCGAGTTCTCGTTGCTCGACGGCGCCTGCCGCGTGGACGAGCTGCTCGACGAAGCGGTGAAGCTGAAGATGCCGGCGCTCGCAGTGACCGAGCACGGCAACCTGTTCTCCTCGGTCGTTTTCCACGACCATGCCCGCGAGCGCGGACTGAAGCCCATCCTCGGTTGCGAGGTCTACGTCGCGGCGGGCAGCCGGTTCGACAAGAGCGGTCCGCAAACCGAGACGAACCATCTGGTGCTGCTTGCCGAGACCGACGAGGGCTACAAGAACCTGATCAAGCTGGTCTCGTCGGGATACACCGAAGGCTTCTACTATCGGCCGCGCATCGACAAGGAACTGCTCGCGCAGCACTCGCAGGGGCCTGATCGGCCTGAGCAGCTGCCTGAAGGGGGAAGTGGCGAGCGCGTTGAAGAGTCGAGCAGGCGAGGCCGGCGCTCGAAGCCGCGGCGCGTCTGCGCGACATCCTCGGGCCGAACAACTTCTTTCTCGAGATGCAGTATCAGGGCATCGAAGAGCAGAAGACGGTCATCAAGGGCATCGTGCCGCTGGCGCGCGAGCTGAATCTGCCGCTGATTGCGACCAACGACGTCCACTACCTGCGTCAGGGCGACTACCAGCCGCACGACATCCTGCTGTGCATCGGCACCGGCAAGACGGTCAACGATGCGCAGCGTCTGCGCTACACCGGCGATCAGTTCTTCCTCAAGACCGCCGAGCAGATGGCGGCGGTGTTCAAGGACTATCCGGACGCGCTCAAGAACACCCTGCTCGTCGCCGAGCGCTGCAACGTCACGATCCCGAAGGGGCAGAACCACCTGCCGTCGTTCGCGGTGCCGGAGGGCTCGACGCTCGATCAGTACTTCGAGCACGTCGCCCGCGAAGGCTTTGCGCAGCGGCTGCCGCGTCTGCGCCAGCTGCAGGCCGCGGGACAGGCGCGGCACTCGATCGAGGAATACGAGAAGCGTCTCGACTACGAGATCGCGATGATTCACCAGATGGGGTACGCGGGCTACTTCCTCATCGTCTGGGATTTCATCCGCTACGCTCGCGAGGAAGGCATTCCGGTCGGACCGGGACGCGGCTCCGCGGCCGGCTCGCTCGTCGCCTGGTGCATGCGCATCACCGACGTCGATCCGCTCGACTTCGATCTGATCTTCGAGCGCTTCCTCAACCCCGAGCGCGTGTCGCTGCCCGACATCGACGTGGACTTCTGCGAGCGGCGGCGCGGCGAGGTCATCGACTACGTGACGCGGAAATACGGCCGCGAGAACGTGGCGCAGATCATCACCTTCGGCACGATGAAGGCGAAGGCGGTCGTGCGCGACGTCGGTCGCGCGCTCGACATGCCGTATGCCGACGTCAACAACATCGCCAAGCAGATCCCGCCGGCGCTCGACATGACGCTGGAGAAGGCCCTCGCCGAGAACCCGGTCCTCAAGGACATGGTGGCTCGGGATGCCGAAGGTCAAAGAAGTCATCGACATCGGCAAGCGTCTCGAGGGGATGTCGCGCCACGCGTCGGTGCACGCCGCCGGCGTGGTGATTGCGCCCGGCCCCATCACGGACTACGCGCCCCTCTACAAAGGGGCCCGCGACGAAATCACGACGCAGTGGAACATGAAGGAGGTCGAGCGCATCGGCCTCCTCAAGATGGACTTCCTCGGCCTCAGTACGCTGACGCTGATTCGCGACTGCCTGGACGAGATCAAGCGCACTGAGGGCATCACCCTCGATATCGACAGCGTCCCGCTCGACGACGCGAAGACCTACAAGCTGTTCGGCGAGGGCGCGGCCTACGGAATCTTCCAGTTCGAAAGTTCGGGCATGCGCGAGCTGCTGCGCAAGGCCAAGCCCGAGCGCCTCGACGACCTGATTGCGCTGAACGCCCTCTACCGTCCCGGGCCGCTCAAGTCGGGCATGGTGGACGACTGGGTCGCCCGCAAACAGGGCAAGACCGAGGTGAAGTACGAGCTGCAGGCGCTCGAGCCGATCCTCTCGGACACATACGGTGTCATCGCCTATCAGGAACAGGTCATGCGCATCGCCCAGGCGCTGGCCGGGTTCACGCTCGGTCAGGCCGACGTGCTGCGCAAGGCCATGGGCAAGAAAGACCCCAAGGTCATGGCCAAGCAGCGCGAGGCCTTCATGGAGGGCGCGCGCGCCAAAGGGGTCAACGAGAAGAAGGCGGCGAAGATCTTCGACTTGATGGAGTACTTCGCCGGGTACGGCTTCAACAAGTCACACTCGACCGCGTACGCCTTCCTCGCGTATCAGACGGCCTATCTCAAGGCCAACTACCCGTGGCATTTCGCCGCCGCGCTGCTGACCATCGAGGCCCAGAACACCGACAAACTGGCGATGTATCTGGCTGAGAGCCGGGACCGTGGCATCCCGGTGCTGCCGCCGGATATCAACGAGAGCCATCTCCACTTCTCGGTGGAGCCCGGCCACGGCGTCCGGTTCGGTCTGACGGCAATCAAAGGACTCGGCGAGACGGCGATCACCACTCTCATCGAGGCTCGTAGAGAGCTCGGCGGACGCATCCCTTCGCTGCACGCGCTCTGCGAGATCCTCGATTTGCGCATTGCCAACAAGCGTGTCTTCGAAGCGTTGGTGAAGTCCGGCGCGTGCGACACGATGGCCGGCGGGGGTGCGCAACCGGTCCGCGATTCCATTCCATCCGTGCGCGCGCGGTTGTTTGCCGCCATCGACAGCGCCTGCGAGCATGGGGCCCGGACGCAGCGCAACAAGGAATTCGGACAGGGGGACCTCGATCTGTTCGGCGGCGGCGACGAGGGTTCTTCAGGATCGTCGATCGATGCCGCTGCCCGACGTGCCGCCGTGGTCGGAAATCGAGCAGCTGAATTTCGAGAATGAAACGCTCGGCCTGTATTGGAGCGGCCATCCCATCGACCGTTTTGCCGACGACCTTCGCGCCTACGGTGCAAAGACGAGCCGCGACCTCAACGTCAAACGTGAGCCAGCAGTCGAGATCGCGGCCGGCGACGACGGCTCGGACGAACCCGCTGTTGCGGTGATGCCCAACCAGGCGCCCGCGCCCGCTGCCGCAGCCAACGGTGCGTCGCGGCCGGTTGCTGAGGACATCTCGATTGGTGGCATCGTGTCCGGGCTGCGGCCGCTCAAGACGCGCAAGGGCGACCGCATGTGCGTGTTCATGCTCGACGATGCCGGCGGCAGCATCGAAGTCATCGTGTTCCCGGAGGCATTCAAGCAATACGGACATCTGGCGGAGAACGGAAGCATGGTCTGCGTGGCCGGCCGCTTCGAGCGCGACGACGAATCAGCCCGGATCATCGCCGCGGAGATCGTGGCGATCGAAATGGTCCGCGAACGTCTGGCCAAGTCGGTGTCGATCAAGGTCTCGATGCCGCCGCACGATCGCAGCACCTTTGAAAAGCTGCTGGACGTGCTCGCCCAGCACAAGGGCGACCGCAAAGTCGCCTTCGTGATTCACGAACAGGAACGGCACATTCGCGTGACGGCTGATGTGAGCGGTATCCGGGTCAGGCCGTCGGAACGACTGGTCTCTGAAGTGGAGAAAATCTGCGGCGCCGGCTCCGTGAGCCTGCGTTGACCTGGGCTGTCCATGCCACCTGACACACTTGAATTCGAAGAACCGATCGCGCTGCTGCTGAAGGAAGTCGAGGCGCTCTCGATGCTGCCGGTCACTGCAGAGCGGCAGCGGTCGCTCGACAGCCTGAACATGCGGATCGACTCGCTGCGCGGAGAGATCTACAAGAGCCTGACGCCCTGGCAGCGCGTGCAGGTCGCGCGGCATCCGAACCGGCCGACGGTGCTGGACTACACCTCCCGCCTGTTCACCGAGTTCACCGAGATCAGCGGCGACCGCCGCTTTGCGGACGATCACGCCATTGTCGCCGGGTTCGCCGACTACCGGGACGAACCGGTGCTGATCGTCGGCCACCACAAAGGCGGCGGCGATACGAAGCAGAAGATCTACCGGAACTTCGGCTACGCGAAGCCGGAAGGGTACCGGAAGGCCCTGCGCGCGATGAAGCTGGCCGAGAAGTTCCGGCGGCCGGTGATCGCCTTCATCGACACGCCGGCCGCGTATCCCGGCATCGAGTCGGAGGAGCGGGGAATCTCGGAGGCGATTGCGCTCAACCTGCGCGAGATGGCGGCGCTCGACACCCCGATCATCGTCGTCGTGCACGGCGAAGGGGGCAGCGGCGGTGCGCTGGGGCTGGCGGTCGGGGATCGCATCCTCATGCACGAGTTCGCGATCTACAGCGTGATCCCGCCGGAGGGCTGTGCGGCGATTCTGTGGCGCGATTCCAAGAGGAAGGTCGAAGCGGCGGATGCGCTGAAGCTCACGGCTGTCGATCTGCTGAAGCTCAAACTGGTGGACGAGATCGTGCCGGAGCCTCGCGGCGGCGCGCACACCAACCACGAACTCGCGGCGACGCTTCTCGACACGGCGCTCGGGCGCGCGCTCGCCGGTATATCCAGGATGCCATCCGAGGCGCGCCTGCAGGCGCGCTATGAGAAGTGGCGCGCCATGGGGAACGTCGGAATTGCCGAAAGCTGATCGAATCTGGGAGTCACTGCCGTGCGACGAAGCCGTTGTCGCCCAGCTGTCGCATGAGCTGCGCGTATCGCCGGTTACCGCGCGGCTGTTGTCGATTCGCGGTCTCGACGACCCGCTGAGTGCGCGACGGTTCCTCTTTCCGTCCCTCGACGATCTGCTCGATCCGAATCGGCTGACCGATCTCCCGGCTGCTGTCGATCGGATCCTGCGCGCGATCGCCAACAAGGAACGCATCGCGATCCACGGTGACTACGACGTGGACGGCGTCACCTCCACGGTGATCCTCCGTCGTGCGCTGGAACTGCTCGGCGCAGACGTCACGCATTTCATCCCGGAGCGGCTGAGGGACGGCTATGGTCTGCAGCCAGCCTCGATCGAGCGTCTGCATGCGCTCGGCGTCGCGCTGATCATCTCGGTTGACTGTGGCATCCGCGGCGTCGAGGCGGCCGCGCGGGCACGGGCGCTTGGTCTCGATCTGATCATCACCGACCATCACGAGCCCGACACCGAGCTGCCGCAGGCGCTCGCCGTCATCAATCCCAAACGGCACGACTGCACGTATCCCGACAAGAACCTCGCCGGCGTCGGCGTGGCGCTCAAGCTCGTGCAGGCGCTGTGCATCCGGACCGGCCATGCCAGCTGGCTCCCGGCGTTCGTCAAGGTCGCGGCCATCGGCACGCTTGCCGACGTCGTTCCACTGACCGGCGAGAACCGCATCATCGCCAAGCTCGGGCTCGAGATGCTCTCCAAGGGACCACACAAGGTCGGCCTGCGGTCGCTGCTCGACGTCTGCGGTCTGATCGGCAAGGAGATCGACAGCTATCACATCGGATTCGTGCTGGCCCCTCGAGTGAACGCCGCAGGGCGCATGAGCTCGCCGGACATCGCCGCCCGGTTGCTGCTCGCGTCCGACGAAGCGATGCGCGATGAGGCCCGTGGGCTGGCCCAGCAGCTCGACATCGAGAATACCCGGCGTCAACAGGAGGAAGCCGACATCGTTGTCGCGGCACGCAAGGCGGTCGAGACGGATCTCGAGATCGGCTCGCGTACGGTCATCGTCGTTGCCGGCGAGGGCTGGCACCGCGGCGTGATTGGCATCGTCGCTTCGAAACTCGTGGACGCATTCCACCGGCCGGCCATCGTCATTTCGACGGATGGCGACATGGCTCACGGATCGTGCCGCAGCATCCCCTCGTTCAACATGCTCGCGGCGCTCGAATCGTGTGGCGAAGTGATGAGCAAGTTCGGCGGGCACAAGCAGGCCGCGGGGCTGACGATGGCCGTCTGATCGTGTGCGGGAACTGCGCGCACGCGTGAACGACTTTGCGGACGGCTGCCTGCAGCCCGACGACCTTCGTCCGCGGATCTGGATCGACGGCGCGCTCGGCTTCCGATCGATCGACGAGCAGATCGCGTCGGAGCTCACGTCGCTGGCCCCGTTTGGTGCCGGCAATCCTCGCCCGATCTTTCGCGCCAGCGGGGTCGAGATCGTTGACGGACCGCGGCGGCTCAAGGAACGCCATCTCAAGATGGCCTTCCGTCAGGACGGGCGGGTCATGCGCGGGATCGCCTGGCGGGCGTCGGAGCGCGAGGAGTTCGTCGCCGGGCACCGCACGGCCATCGACCTGGCCTTTTCGCTGGAGCAGGACACCTGGGAAGGTGAGCGCTACCTGCAGCTGTCGATTGCCGATTTCAAGGCTCCCGAAAACTAATCAGGTCCGGCTGAAGCCGGACACTACGGTATCCTCAGCTAGATGGCTTCCTGGCAGAGGCGCACGCGGATCGGCCTGGCGATCTTCGCCGTCGCCCTCGCGGCGGTCGTCTACTTCTCGATGGGCGAGCGCCGATCGCAGGTCCCTCCTGCACCTGTGGAACGCTCGGATCCGAACGCCGTCGCTGAAGCGAAAGGTGTCGACCTTCAGCGGTTGCGCCAAACGCAACAGGACTTTTCGATCACATCCTCGCGGACTCTGTCGTACCAGGACGGCTCGCAGAAGATGTTCGATGTTGAAATTACGGTCCGCAAGAGCGACGGACGGAGCTACGTCGTCACCGCCGACGAGGCCACAGCTGGCAAGGAGCAGCGCGAACGGCAGCTCACCGGCCATGTGACGCTGAAGGTCAGCGACGGATTCGAGCTGAAGACCGATCGCGCCACACACAATCAGGACGACAGTATCGTCCGCGCGCCTGGCGCGGTGGCGTTCAGCAAGGGCCGCATGACCGGCTCCGGTGGCAATGCGATCTACGACCAGAACCGGGATCTGCTGACGATCGCCGAGCAGGCCAAGGTGAACATGTCGGACGAGAAAGGTCAGCCGACGACCGATTTCAATGCCGGCACCGCGGTGCTCGATCGCCTGCAGAACACGCTGACCCTGGACGGCCAGGCGCACGTGCTTCGCAACCAGCAGGTCATCGACGCCGATCACGTGCTGACCCGTCTCTCCGACGATGAGCAGATCGTTCAGTTCATCGAGCTGCGCAACAACGCGCGCGTCACCGGTGGAACGGCGATCGATTCAATGTCGGCGCGCGACATCGACATGGACTACACCGACGACGGGCAGGCGCTCGAGCGTGTGGCGCTGAACGGCGGCGCCGGTGTGGCGATGAAAGGATCATCCGGTCCCGGACGGCAGATTGTCGGCGAAGCGCTCGATGTGCGTCTGGCCCCCGACGGCGCGATCGTCGCGCTCGTCGGCCGCGACAAGGTCCGTCTGGATCTGCCGGCATCAGGTGACTCGCCGGCCGGAAGTGTCAATGCCGACACGCTCGAGGGCACTGGTGAGACCGGTCGCGGTCTGACGACCACGGAGTTCAAGGGCAAGGTTGAGTACCGCGAGGCAGGGAAGCGTGGGGCGATGGATCGCGTGGTTCGCGCACAGTCGCTGACCGCAATGCTTGCCGACGACGCCATCAGTGACGCCACATTCAAGGGGCAGGTGACGTTCGAGGACCAGGGATTGAGCGCGCGCGCTGCTGAGATCAGCTATCAGCCCAAACAGAACAAGATTGCGTTGAGCGGCAACGACGCCGGCGGGCCTCCGCATGTCTCGGTCGATCAAATCTCGATCGATGCGCGGACGATCGATGTCGGTCTCCAGGATCGTCTCATCGCGGCCACCGAGGTCAGGACGACGCTGACACCGCAGAAGAAGGAGGCGCAGGCTCGTGGCTCGGCGACGAGCGGGATCGCGATTCCGGGACTGCTCAAACAGGATCAGGCCGCGAACATCAACGCGAACGCGCTCGACTACCGTGGACAGGCCGGACAGGCCGTCTATCGCGGCGGCGCCACGCTGTGGCAGGGGAACACGACGATCCGCGCCGACACGATCAGTCTCGACCAGCAGAAGAGCAATCTGATCGCGACCGGGTCGGCAACCTCCACGCTCGAACTCGATACCGGGGTGTCCACAGGCAGCGGCAACGAGATTCGCTACGAGGACCAGAGGCGTCTGGTGACCTACAGCGGCGGGACGCTTCCACCGACAACCGACAGGGGAACCGGCTCTGCCGGAGCCCGGAGCGGGGCGCCGAACGAGACGCGGCGTGCAGTCCCGGCCCGGGATGCGCAAATGGGTGGCCCTCAGGGCGACCTCCGGGCCGAACGAATCGAGATCGCGCTGGCCAAGGAGGGCAACACCGTCGAACGCCTGGAGGGATACACGAGGGTGACGCTGAAGCTGGATAAGCGGACGGCCGTCGGAGCCCGGCTGACGTACTTCGCGAGCGATGAGCGCTACGTGATGTCGGCGGCCGGGACGACGCCGGTCACGATTACCGACGTGCAGACCTCACCGTCAGGTGCGGTCTCCTGTCGCGAAACGACTGGGCGCACGTTGATCTTCTATAAGTCGGCCGATAGGATCATCGTTGACGGGAACGATCAGAATCGTACCGAGATGCACGTCAAACCATGCGCGCCTCCGTTGCCGCGCTGAGCCACCAGCAGTCCGTTCGATCACCTCGCCACACGATGTCATCCACGCTGCGCACGCAGGAGCTCACGAAATCGTACGGCGGCCGTACGGTCGTCCGGGGTGTGAGCATCGAAGTGGGCTCGGGCGAGATCGTCGGTCTGCTCGGACCGAACGGCGCCGGCAAGACGACGACGTTCTACATGACCGTCGGTCTCACCGGTCCGGATTCGGGCCGTGTGATCTTGAATGGCGAGGACGTCACCGATGCACCGATGTATGTTCGGGCGCGGAAGGGCATCGGCTACCTGCCGCAGGAACCGTCGATCTTTCGCGGCCTGACGGTCGAGCAGAACATCCTCGGGATTCTCGAGACGCTCGATCTGGATCGGGCGGCGCGTCAGGATCGGCTCGCCGAGTTGCTGGCCGAGCTGAACTTGACACCGCTGGCGAAGGCGCCGGCGCACACGCTGTCAGGTGGTGAACGGCGCCGGGCGGAGATTACCCGCGCGCTGGTCATGTCGCCGCGGTTCATCCTGCTTGATGAGCCCTTTGCCGGCATCGATCCGATCGCGGTGACTGATATTCAGAAGATTGTGTTTCACTTGAAGGAGCGGGGCATCGGAGTGCTGATCACGGACCACAACGTGCGCGAAACGCTGCGCATCACCGACCGCGCGTACATCGTGCACGACGGCGTCATCTTCCGTAACGGTACTCCGGACGTGCTGGCTGCGGATGAGGACGTACGCCGGATTTATCTGGGGGCCGACTTCCGGTTGGACTAAGATGATTCTCGGCAACTGAAGCATGGCGATTTCGCAAAAACTCCACACCAAACTCGTTCAGAAGCTCATTCTGACGCCGTCGCTTCAGCAGGCGATCAAGCTTCTGCCGATGTCTACGCTCGAGCTGTCGGAACTCCTCAATCAGGAGATGGTCGAGAATCCAATGCTCGAGGAAGTGCCCACGGAGGAGCTTCAGCCTGTCGAGGCGGCGCAGGAAAAACCGGAAGAGAAGAAGGACAAGGAAAAGGGCGACACCTGGGACGACCAGGACTACGAGTACTTCTTCGGCGACTATCTCGACGACGGCTATCGTCCCCGCACACCGACCGAGGTCAAAGAGCTCCCGCCGATCGAGAACACGCTCTCGACGGGTCAGTCGCTGGCCGGTCATCTGCTGTGGCAGCTCTCGATGCAGACCGACGATCCGCTGATACGCGAGATCGGCGAGGCGATCATCGGCAATCTCGACGATGATGGATACCTCGTCGCGACCGTCGACGATGTCTCGGGCATGGGGCCGTGGTCGACCGATGATGTCGAGCGTGCGCTGGCGTTGGTCCAGGGCTTCGATCCGATTGGTGTCGCGGCTCGCGACCTGCAGGAGTGTTTACTGCTGCAGCTGCGTCACCTCGGTATGACCGGCACGCCAGCGGAGCGCATCGTCACCGAGCACATGCGGCTCCTGCAGAACCACCAGGTGCCGGAGCTGGCCCGCAAGCTGGGGCTGTCCATCGACGATCTCAAGCAGCACATCGAGCTGATCCGGCATCTCGACCCGAAGCCTGGCAGCCGCTATAACCCGTCGCAGTCGCAGTACGTCATCCCCGATGTCTACATCGTCAAGATCGAGGAGCAGTACGTAGCGCTGCTCAACGAAGAGGGACTCCCGCAACTGCGTATCAGCCCGGTGTATCGCCGGCTGATGGACAAGACCGCGCCGGAGAACACCGACGAGACTCGGGCCTACGTGAAAGACAAGTTCCGTTCGGCGCTGTGGCTGATCAAGTCGGTCGAGCAGCGCCAGAAGACGATTCACAAGGTCGCGTCGAGCATCATCAATTTCCAGCGCGACTTCCTCGACCACGGTATCGAGTATCTGCGTCCGCTCGTGCTGCGCGACGTGGCCAATGACATCGGCATGCACGAGTCCACGGTCAGCCGCGTGGTGACGAACAAGTACATGCACACGCCGCAGGGCGTGTTCGAGATGAAGTACTTCTTCCATAGTGGCATCAGCAGCCATTATGGAGACGCGGTCTCCTCGGTGACGATCAAGCAGCGCATCCGCAAGATCATCGAGCAGGAGGATCCGAAGAAGCCGTTGAGCGATTCCAAGATCGTGAGCATGTTGCGGCGCGAGGGTCTCGAGCTGGCGCGGCGCACGATCGCCAAGTACCGGGAAGAGCTGAAGATCCCGACTTCCAATCAACGGAAGGTTCTCTATTAGCGGTCCAGGGCTCGCCGCTTTCGACTCTGGCTGGTGCGTATTGCCATGCGCCTCGACATCACCGGACGACACTTCGCGGTAACGGCGGCCACTCGAAAGTTCGCGGCGCAGCGGCTGGCGCATACCGTCCGGCTTCTCAACGACAGCGTGGTCTCGGCACACCTGGCGCTGACCAAAGAGCGCGGGCGCTTCCGCGCCGAGATCGACCTGCACGTCAAGCGCGACCATTTCCTGCACGGCGCGGGGACTGGACCGGATGCTGACTCGGCAATCAGGTATCGCGGCCGATCGGGTCGAGCGTCAGGTGGAAAAGCTCAAAGGGAAATGGAGTGGACGCCGCCGGCGGACGCCGGTCGTCGCCGAAGGGGGTGTCGTGGCCCGCCCCGCCGCGTCGAATGGCCGGCGTATCATCCGCGCCCGGCGTTATGCGGTGAAGCCGATGTCCATTGAAGACGCCGCCGCCGAGATCGGCGACGGCAGCGATGCGGTGATCGTCTTCCGCAACTCGGCCAGCGACGCGGTGACCGTCCTGTATCGTCGTCCCGACGGGCATCTCGGACTGATCGAGCCCGAACGGTGATCGGCCGTCTCAGACCGTGAGCGTTGAGCAGCGCACCACGACACCGTCCCTGACGGTCGAGCGGCTTCTGCAAAGCCGCTCCGATGCCATCGGTCTCCCACTCGAGCTTCTAAGCGGCCGCGGCGGCCTCGGTCGTTTCATTTCCAGCCCGCACATTCAAAAAACCGGCCTGGCGCTGGCCGGTTTCCACGAGTACCTGCGGCCGGCACGGGTCCTGGTGTTCGGCGAAAGCGAGATGAGCTATCTCGAGGGGCTCGATCACGAAGCGCGCGTGGCGATGCTCGGCGCGATATTCGCGCACGAGATTCCCTGTGTGCTGATCACCGGCGGTGGCGAGGCCCCGGCGGATCTCCTGGCGGCGTCCGACCAGCATCGGGTGCCCGTGCTGCGCACCACTGTCGCCACGCCCATTGCGATCGCCAAGATCGCCACGCTCCTCGACGATGCGCTGGCCGTGCGCGAGGTCATGCACGGCGTGCTGATGGATATTCTGGGCTTGGGCGTGCTGATCGTCGGAGACAGCGGCATCGGGAAGAGCGAGTGCGCGCTCGATCTGATCGTACGCGGGCATCGGCTGGTCGCTGACGACACCGTCGAAGTACGCCGACGCGGCGAGGCCGGGGTGATCGGGACGTGTCCTGAGCTGACCCGTCATCACATGGAAGTCCGTGGCCTGGGTGTCATCAACATCCGCGATCTGTTTGGCGTGGCGTCCACACGAACCTCGAAGCGAATCGAGCTGGTCGTCAGGCTGGAGCGATGGGATCCCGAGCGCGAATACGATCGCCTCGGGCTCGAGGAGAACGTCTTCGAGCTGTTCAGCGTGAAGATACCCTTGATTCGCATGCCGGTCGCACCGGGACGAAACCTGGCGATCCTCGTCGAGGTCGCCGCCAGAAATCAGCTGCTGCGGTCGCGTGGGCTGAACGCCGCGCGGGATCTCGCGATGCGGCTCGAGCAGCAGCTGCGCGTCGCCGAAATCGAGGCCGCGGCGGACGAGGACGCAGAACCAGGAGAGGACTCTTGATGGCGGCGCGCCGCGCACGCCGCACTTCACGCAGGCCGGCGCTCAAGGCGACGCCGCGTTCGCACACTAATCACCGGTTTGTGATCGTGACCGGGCTGTCAGGGTCAGGAAAGACCCACGCCATTCGCGCGCTCGAGGACCTCGGGTACTTCTGCGTGGACAACCTGCCCAGCCAGCTGATTCCGACTTTCGCCGATCTGGCCAGCCGCGGCGATGCCGGTCTGGAACGGGTCGCCATCGTCGTCGATGTGCGCGAAAGCGGCTTCCTCAAGCAGTTCCCGAAGGTCTACCGGAAACTCAAGACGACGCCGGGCGTGGAGCCGCGCCTGATCTTCCTCGAAGCGAACCGCTCGTCCCTCGTGCGGCGATTCAGCGAGACGCGTCGGCCGCATCCGCTGGCGCCGGATCGCTCGGTGGCCGAAGGGATCGACGATGAACGCCGGAAGATGTCCCGGATCCGGGCGTTGGCCGATCTGATCATCGACACGTCCAATCTGACGGTGCACGAGTTGCGCGATGTCTTCGTGCGCATGACCCTGCACGATCGTCCGCGGTCGGAGATGGTGGTCAATCTGGTGAGCTTTGGTTTCAAGCACGGCCCGCCGCTCGACGCTGATCTCGTATTCGACGTGCGCTGCCTGCCAAACCCGCACTTTGTCGATCGTCTCCGACCACTGACCGGCCGTGATGCGAAAGTGGTGCGGTTCATGCGGCGCCACGCGGCAACGCGGGAGTATCTCGATCGGCTGACGACGTTCCTCGAGTTCGCGCTGCCGCAATATGTCCAGGAAGGCAAGAGCTATCTGACGATTGCGATCGGCTGCACGGGAGGACAACATCGATCCGTGATGGTGGCCGAGGCGTTGAAGACGTCGCTGGCAGGGGCCAAGAACGTCAGGCTCCGGGTGAAGCATCGTGATTCGTGACGCGAACTGGGAACCTGGCAACCTGGAACCTGACAGGCCATGATCGGCGTCGTTGTGGTGACCCACGGCCAGTTGGCGACCGAGCTGCTCAACGCGGCAGAGACGATCGTCGGCGATCTGCCGCGGTTCGCGGCGGTGTCGATCGGCTGGCACGACGATACGGAGGATGCACGCGGTGAGATCGAGCAGGCGATTGCGCGGGTCGACGAGGGTGCCGGCGTGCTCATCCTCACCGACATGTTTGGAGGCACGGCATCGAACCTGGCGATGAGTTGTCTCTCGCAAGGGAAGGTCGAAGTCATTACCGGGGTCAACTTGCCGATGCTGATCAAACTTGCGAATCTCCCTGAGCAATCGGATCTGCTCGCATCAGCGCGGGAGATGCGCGAGCATGGTCGCAACGCGATCTGGGTGGCGTCTGACCTGCTGCGCGGGGAGAGGGCCTGAGCGACGGAGACGATGACCAGCCGCACCGTCACAGTGGTAAACCAGCTCGGGCTGCACGCGCGGGCGGCGGCGAAGTTCGTCCACCTGGCGACGCGCTACGAGTCACAGATTCGCGTCATTCGCGACACGAAGGTGATGGACGGCAAGAGCATTATGGGAATTCTGCTGCTGGCCGCGGCTCGCGGTACGGCGATCACGGTGGAAGCCGCCGGTGTGGACGAGCAGGCTGCCGTAGACGCGCTGGTGCAGCTGGTTGAATCAGGATTTGGTGAGGAATGGAGCGTCTAAAAGGCATTGGCGTCTCGCCGGGTGTGGCGGTTGGCCCGGCCCTGGTCGCCATCCAGCGCACCCAGGTCATCCGGTTTCCGATTGCGATCGATCGCGTCGCCCGCGAGCTGTCGGCGCTCGAGCGCGCCCGGCAGCGGTCGCGCGAACAACTCGAGCAGATCCGCCGGCGGATCGCTGAGCTCAAGGGTGCTGATCTCGCCTCGATCTTCGACGCCCAGCTGCTCATGCTCGACGATCCGGCGCTGATGGGCCGCGCCGCGACCGTCATCCGCGACGAGCGCGTCAACGCCGAGTGGGCGGTGCAGTGCGCGCTCGACGAACTGTCCGCCGTCTTCGACGATATCGACGACCGGTATCTGCACGAGCGGAAGGGTGACGTGCACGACGTCGCCGGACGGCTGCGCCTCAACCTGAGAGAGGAGCGCGGCGGGCCGCGCGACCGTCTGCAGGATCTCGATACGCCGTGCGTGCTGATCGCCGACGAGCTCACGCCGTCGGTGGTCGCGCAGCTCGATTGGACGCGCATCCGCGGCTTCGCCACCGATGCCGGCAGCCGCACGTATCACACGGCGATTCTCGCGAGATCGCTCGGCGTGCCCGCGGTCGTCGGGCTGCACGATGTCAGTCGCCATCTGCCGCCGGGCGCCTCGGTGATTCTCGACGGCGAGAGCGGCGAGGTGGTTATCGACCCGACGCCGGATCTGTATCAGGAAGCCGAGCTCGCCTCGCGCCGCAACCGCGTGCAGGTCTCGGTGCGCGCACGGCGAGAGCGGCCCGCTTGAAACTGCGGACGGCGTTCGCGTCGTGCTCGAAGCCAACATCGAGCGATCCGACGACGTGGCAGCCGCGCTGGATGCGGGGGCCGAAGGCATCGGGCTGTATCGATCGGAGTTCATGCTGGTCGGTGGACCTCCGGACATGGCCGCCGAAGACGAGCAGTACCACGTCTATCGCCAGCTGGTGGAGCGGATGGCGCCTCGGCCGGTCACCATTCGCACCTTCGACATCGACGAGCGTCAGCTTGCACGGCCGCTGGTCGACGCCGCGCTCGATGCGCGATGGTTCCCGGATCAGCCGCGCAGCGGTCACGGCGGCTTGCGCGGCATCCGCTTTGGTCTGGCCCAGCCGGCCATCTTCAAGACACAGCTGCGGGCGCTGCTGCGAGCCGCCACACACGGCCAGGTGCGGGTGATGTTTCCGTTTGTCTCGTCGCTGCAGGAAGTGCGCGCGGCGCGCGTGCTCCTGGAGGAGGCACGGGCAGAGCTCGCGGCGCGCGGCGTCGAGACGCCATCGCTGCCGGTCGGCATCATGATCGAGGTGCCGTCGGCAGCGTTCACGGCGTCGCTGCTCGCCCGTGAAGTGGACTTCTTCACGATCGGCACCAACGATTTGATTCAGTACACGCTGGCCGTCGATCGCACCGACGAGCGCGTCTCGGACCGCTATCAGCCGCTGCATCCCGCCGTGCTGCGGCTGCTTCGGCAGGTCCGTCGGGCGGCCGTGCGTCGAAGCGATTCCCGTGTCGGTCTGCGGCGAGATGGCGTCCGATCCGCTGCTGTTGCGGCTGTTGATCGGATGCGGGTTGACCGAATTCAGCATGACGCCGGGCGCGCTGTCCGTGGCGCGGCGCGTGGTTCGTGAGACGAACGTTGGACAGATGGCCCGCCTGGCTGCGCGCGTGCTGACGCTCGGCACAGTCGAGGAGATCGAGCAGTTCCTGAACAATGCGTTTGCCTCGCCGGCAGGCGCGACGCGGTAGAGGAAATGATGAGTGGCTTTGCGGTCAAACGGGTCGAGAAACCCTGGGGCTATGAGATCTGGTGGGCGAAGACCGAACGCTACGTCGGCAAGATCCTGCACATCACCGCCGGGCACGCCTTGAGCCTGCAGTATCACAACATCAAGGACGAGACGATCTATGTCTACTCAGGCAAGTTGCTCTACGAGATCGAAGTGAATGGCGTGTTGACGAAGCGGGAGATGAAGCCGGGCGACACGCAGCACGTCTCGCCGAAGACCGTGCATCGGATGACGGCGATTGAAGACTCCGATGTCTTCGAGGTGTCCACACCGGAGCTGGATGATGTCGTGCGGCTCGAGGATCGTTATGGAAGGCAGGGGACGTAAGGCAGGCCCAGGGATCAGGGCCAGGCCTCAGAAGAGGGGCCCATCCCTGATCCCCGGCGCCTGAGCCCTGAGGCCTCAGAATGGGATATCGTCGTCGGTCATCGGCTCCATCGGCGGCTCGTCGGCCGGTCCCTGTGAGCCACCGCGGTCCATGCCGCCACCACCGCCGCGGCTGCCACCGCCACCGCCGCCACCCAGCAGCGTCACCCGGTCGGCCTTAATCTCAGTCGTGTAGCGCTTGTTGCCGTCCTTGTCGTCCCACTGGCGCGTCTGCAGTTTTCCCTCGACGTAGATCTGCTTGCCCTTGGTGAGGTACTCCTGCAGGCTTTCGGCCGGCTTGCCCCACAGCACCACGCGGTGCCACTCCGTCTTCTCCTGACGCTGATTGTTGCGATCGTTCCAGACCTCGGTCGTGGCGAGATTGAGCGTCGAGACTGCTGCGCCGCCCGGTGTGTAGCGGAGCTCGGCGTCACGACCCAGATTCCCCACGAGAATGACCTTGTTTACGCTTCCCATGTTCCCGTCCTTTCGGGCGAGCCGATGTTCGCCCCTACGGCTGCAGTAACTGCGGCCGTGCCATGTGAAGCCGAGCCCGCAGACTCGGCCTCTCCACCGACACTGTACAGGTTTTTCGTGACAGGGGAGGTCACGTTCTCAACGGGTGAGTCTCAGGGGCGTGGCGCGGCGGCCTGACGCCCCAAGCGGTCGAGCGCCTGCTTGGCGAGGCCGGCGCTCGGCGTATCCGGATAGGTCTTGAGCAGCTGCTCGTACGACGCACGCGCTGCGTCGGGCTGACCGAGCGATTCCTGCGCCTTGCCGCGCTTGTAGAACGCCTCTGGCACCCACATCGATCGCGGGAATTTCTGAATCGCTGCGGTGTAGGCGTTCACCGCGTCGCTGTATCGCTTCTGTTGCGAGTGCGTCTCTCCGAGCATGAACTGCGCTTCGGCCGCAGCCTCGCTGGTGGGGAAGGTGCGCAGCAGCGACTCGAAGCCACTCACGGCCGTTGCGTACGACCCTGCGAAGTAATCGCTCTTGGCCGTATCCAGCATGCGCGACGGCGATAGTCCGATGACCGACGGCTGAGACGTCGGTGGGGCAGGCGCCGGAGCATTCGGATCGATCGCCGCCGTCGGATCAGGAGACGGTGCCGGCATCGCGCCGGAGATCAGCGATGGCAGAGAGGTAATGGTCGAGCGGAGCGCCTCGACTTCATCAGCGAGCTTGCGCAGGCGTGTATCAGTGTCCTGCGACCGCTCACGGACGGCACTGACATCGTCGCTGAGTTTTTTGATCAAGAGCTCCTGATCCGCGAAGCGTTTCTGCGCCGCCTGATCGGCGGCGTCCATCCGCGCGTTGATTGCCTTGAGCGCATCACCGATCTGCGCCAGCGTGAGCGCCAGTTGCTGCGTCTGCTCCTGGAGCATGCGCAGCTCGGCGCTCATCTGCTGATGCTCGCGATTCTGTGCGGCAGCGGGAACCGCCGCGGAGAGCAGAGCGATCACCAGCGTCGATCGAAGCAAGTTCATGTGCATGCCGTCTCTCAACACTCTACTTCGACGTGATGACGAAATGGCCACGTCGATTCTTGGCCCAGGAGTCTTCGGAGTGGCCCATGTCGAATGGGAATTCCTTTCCGTAACTTACTGTACGGATCCGATCTGGCGATACTCCGAGTGACGACAGGTATGTCTTCACCGCGATCGCGCGGCGCTCGCCAAGCGCGAGGTTGTACTCGGCCGTGCCGCGCTCGTCGCAGTGCCCTTCGATGGTGATCCCCCAAGTCGTGTACTTCTTGAGCACCCCGGCGTTGGTGGTCGCGATAGCCCGGCCCGCCTCATCCAGTTCGGCACTGTCGAGCGGGAAGAAGATCGGCTTGAGCGGTGAGTCGCGGTTGAGGTCGTCGAGCGACTTGTTCGAGATCGAATCGTCAGCCAGCGGTTGAGGGACGGGCATCCGGTCCTCGACGCGCTCCGTCGGAGGCGGAGGATTCGGCGTGACCGCCGCCGGCTCCGCCACGGGTGGCGGCTGCGGTCCCGTTGCGACCTTCTTCTTCCCGCATGCGGCGGTGACCGCGACTGCCAGCGTGATCGCGACAACGATCGTCGTGTTCCTCATGTCTCGCATGTGTTTCCTCAATATGACTTCACCTTCTTAATTCGACCACGCCGGGGTTTGATTGTTGCCCTCGCGCGTGATCTGTCGCAGGCCACGTCCATCGCGGCCAATCGTAAACACCTGGGTCCGGCCACCGGCGCGCGTCGACGTGAACGCGAGATGCCGGCCGCCTGGTGCCCAGGCCGGACTCTCGTTGGATCCTTCGCCGAAGGTCAGCTGGCGGA
Source organism: uncultured Acidobacteriota bacterium (assembly GCA_963728305.1). GTDB lineage: Bacteria > Acidobacteriota > Vicinamibacteria > Vicinamibacterales > UBA2999 > Gp6-AA40. The sequence goes on along the minus strand of CAVSKE010000013.1, from coordinate 205,439 downwards.
TTGTGCCGGTGGATACCTCGAGCACTTTGATGTCGTAGCGGCCGGTCGAGGCGGAGAACGCGATCTCATTGAACGGCGGCGGCGACCACGTCGGCCGATCAGCTTCGGATTCATTCACAGTAAGGCGACGCACGCCGGAGCCATCGGCGCTATTCATGACGTAGATCTGCGCCTTGCCGGTGCGATCCGACGTGAAGGCAATCTGTGATCCACTGGGAGACCAGGTCGGGCTTGATTCTCCAGCCGGGTGATTCGTCAAACGGCGCAGATTGCTGCCGTCGACATTCATCGCGTAAATCTCCGGGTTTCCATCGCGTCCCGACATGAAAGCGATCTGCTTGCCGTCGGGTGAGAAGACCGGAAGGTAATTTGTCCCTGCACCCTTCGTCGGGTTTTGCAACACGCCCTGATAGATGAGCGACACGAAAATGTCGGGGTTGGGGCGGAAGGTCGTGTATGCCAATGCCCGCGCATCAGGCGACCAGGAAGGGTTGAGATTGAGCCGCCGGCTCACGGTGACCCGGCGCTGGTTCGCGCCGTCGTAGTCGCCGTAGTAGATCTCCTTCACCTGACGGTTCTCGACGGTATCGCCCAGCCGTACGCCGTCTCGATCGGAGACCCACGCGAGCTTGGTGCGCGCGATGCCCTTCAGCCCGCGCTGCTGATCGTGAATCTCATCCGAGATCGTGTGGGCATACAGCCGCGGATTGTTTGCGGTGCCGCTGTACTCCTTCGCGAACACTGATTGCCGCGAGCGCACGCTGAACAGACGCACCTGCACGCGCACATCGTTGCCCGAACGCTGGACGGTGCCGAACACGACGGCATCCGCGCCGAGCTCGCGCCACGAGTTGAACGGCACCTGTTCAGGCGTGCGGGCGGCGGGGACGCTGCCGTAAGTGTCGCGCGGGATCATGTAGAACTCGCGCTCGAAGTTGAGATCGTCCCACAGCACTTGTCCAAGCGTCTTGGCGATCTCTGCGGCATCCGGTGTCAGTGCCACGAAATCAGGCACGGCGTAACGTGGCGGCGTTCCGGGTGAATCAGTGCTGATCACCGTGGAAACTTCTGATGGCTGCTGACCTTGTCGGGCGGCCGTCGTTGTTACTACCGCGGCGATGGCCACAGCCACCAATGCGAGTCTCCACGTCATCTGTTCTCTAATCATGATCACCGCGTGTAATCGAATCGTAAGTGCACGGTTAACGTCGGGTTCTCGAAGGCGGCCGGCAGGGGAGGCAGCCGCGTCAATTGCAATGAGCGCATCGCGGAGTTGTCGAGCACGACGAAGCCACTGGACCTCTCGACCATTGGCGACTGGATGGTCCCGTTCCTGAGAATCGTGAACTGCATCGTCGTCGATCCGACGACGCCGAGGTTCTGATCCCACGAGCGGCGGATCATCGTCACCATTTGATCGATGTACTCGTTGCAACAGAAGTCCGACACATCGAGCGTCACCGACGATCCGGTGCTGTTGCTACCGGCACTGCTCAATCCGAAGCCTGTTCCTCGTGACGCGCGTATCCACGCGAGTGCTGCCTTCGCGTGGGACCTCGCCTGTGTTCACGTTCTTGGCCGTTGCTTCAGGCGGCGCCTGCTTCGGCTGTGGACGCGGACGGCTGCGCGGATCCGGCAGGCTCATTGCCGGTTCCTTCGGCGCAGGGGGTGGTGGAACGGGCTTGACGGGCTCCTGCGGTGCCGTAGGTGCCTGGACTGCCTGGCCGCCAATCTGCGTCTGACCGCCTGTCTTCGGACCTGGTGCGCCGCTGAGACTGATCGTCATCACCTGACGCGGAGCGCTATCCAGGCGAGGGCCGTCCCACGATCACCGCGAGCACCGCCAGGGCGATGTGCGCGGCGACGGACCACACGATCATCGTCTTGAGCCCTTCGGGCTCGCGCGATCGCGCGACGATGATGTCGGTCACGTTTTCAACCATGCGCGATCACCGATCGGGCAGCTCCGTCACGATGCCGACGTTCTCGACACCGGCAGCCTTCAGCTGATCGAGCACGTCGATCAGGTTCTGCACGTGGAGCTCGCCGTCGCCGCGAAGGAACACCTGCTTGTCGGTGCGATTCACCATCTGCTGTCGCAGCCGTTCGGCGAGAACCGCGCATGCCGACGGCTTCCTTGCCGAGGAACACGCGACCGTCCTCTCTGAAGGTTTTCGGCACATCCACGAAGATCCGTTCGCTCGAGATCTCCGGCCGTCCGCCGCGCCTTCGGCAGATTCACTTCGACGCCGCGCTGCAGCATCGGCGCGGCGACCATGAAGATGATCAGCAGCACGAGCATCACGTCGACGAGCGGGATGACGTTGATCTCGGCGAGGGTCGGGCCGACGCGCCGCCCCCGCTGGTGACGGCCGCCGGCGTTCGGTGCGGAAGCGATGACCTTGGGCATTACGTAAAGTTCCGCTCGGCGATATTCAGGAACTCGAGCGCGAAATCGTCCAGCTCCGCGGAGAAGTCCTTCACGCGGTGCACGAAGTGGTTGTAGAACACGCACCGCGGGAATCGCTGCGAAAAGTCCGGCCGCCGTGGCGATGAGCGCCTCGCTGATGCCCGGACCCACCACAGCCAGATTCGTCGACCCGGTGGCGCCGATGCGCTGGAATGCGATCGTGATCCCGACAACCGTGCCGAACAGTCCGATGAACGGCGTCACGCTGGCCGTCGTGGCGAGAAACGTGAGCCGCCGCTCGAGCTTGTTGACCTCGGTGGTCGCCGCCCGGATGAGCGCGCGGTCAACCGCCTCGAGGCTCTTTAGCATTGGACGTGCCTGCGCTCCGGCTGGATTGGACGGGGTCGGACTGGTCAATCGGAACTGCGCGTTGATCTCTGCATAGCCCGCCTGGAACACGCCGACGAGTGGGCTCTGCGGCAGCGAGGGACAGATGGCCTGCACCTCTGAAAACTTCTGGCTGCGCCGGAAGACGTCGAGAAACGTCGCCGTCTGACGTGAGACGCGTCCGTAGGAAATCGTCTTGAACAGGATGATCGCCCAGGAAACGACCGAGAACAGGATCAGTATCGCGAGAACGACCTGGTTGAGTGGACCAGTCTCGCGAATGATCTCGAGTATGCCTCCGCTCCCAGCCAGCGGGGCAACGTCCTGCACCTGTAGTGCAAGGAAGGACGAGCCAAGCGTATACACCGATGCCTCCCGAACGTGGGGGTATGCGCCGCTGGGACAGCGCGTCATGGCAGACTAGCACGCGTCAGAAGTGCTGTCAAACATATGATACGATGGAAGTTCCGCCTACATGCTGCGCCTGCTCCGCATCCGCAACCTCGCGGTGATTGAAGCCGTCGAGGTCGAGTTCGAGCCGGGCTTCAACGTGCTGACCGGCGAAACGGGCGCGGGGAAGTCCATCGTCGTCGAGGCCGTTGGGCTGCTTCTCGGTGCGCGGGCATCGGCTGACCTGGTGCGCACCGGCGAATCTCACGCCACAATCGAGGCGCTGTTCGAGGACGAACGCGATGGGAGCGAGATTCTCATCCGTCGCGAAGTATCCAGCACCGGTCGAAGCCGATCGTTCGTCAACGGCAATCTCGCGACAGCGACCGAACTGCGCGAGCTCTCACAGCGCCTGGTTGAGATTCACGGCCAGCATGAGCACCAGACGCTCCTCGATCCCTTGTCCCATCTTCCGCTCCTCGACAGCTATGCGGGGCTTGGGGCAGTTGCGGAGGGCGTTGCCGCCTCGTGGCGCTCGCTTCGCCACTTGCGCGATCAGCTGGAGCGCTCGCGAATGGACGGCCGCGAAAAGGCGGCGCGTCTCGAGCTGATTGCGTTTCAGTTGAGCGAGATCGAGAAGGTCAGGCCGGTGGCTGGAGAAGACGAGGAACTGGCCGCCACGAAGCACGTCCTGGCCAACGCTGAACGAGTTCACCGGTTGTGCGAAGAATCGTACGCCGCGCTATACGACAGTGACGACGCGGTGCTCGCGGGACTGGCGCGGCGTCTGGAAGCGCGTCGGTGAGCTCGCGGCGCTCGATTCGCAGTTCGCCGGCTACTTCGAGGCGCGCGACGGCATCAAGTCGCAACTCGAGGATCTGGCGCATTTCCTGCGGAAGTATGCTGACGGGATCGACGCGTCCCCGGCGCGGCTGCAGCAGGTCGAGGATCGGCTGGCCAGTCTCGATCGACTGAAACGCAAGTACGGCCCGACGCTTGATGAGGTAATCGAAAAGGGTCGTGCCCTCACCCGAGAACGGGATTTGCTGACGCAATCGGGCGAGAGCGCTGATGGACTCGAGTCAGCGCTCGCCGCGGCTCGGACGCAGTATCTCAAGGACGCTCGTGAGCTCTCGAAGCAGCGCCGCGGTGCGGCTCGTCGCTTCTCGAGCGAGCTTGAGCGGCTGCTCGGCGAGCTCGCAATGGCTCAGGCTCGGTTCGAGGTGCGGTTCAACGATGGTCCGCTGGCGGACGAGTCGTGGACGGAGCGAGGCATCGACCAGGCGGAGTTCTTCCTGTCGCCCAATCCAGGGGAGGACTTGCGCCCGCTCGCGCGGATCGTGTCCGGTGGGGAGTTGTCGCGGGTCATGCTCGCGCTGAAGACGATGTCGGTTGACGACGGCGGGCCACACGACGATGGTGTTTGATGAAGTGGACGCGGGCATCGGCGGTCGTGTGGCGGACGTCGTTGGCTCGCGCCTCGGAGCGCTCGGGCGACCGATTCCAGGTGCTGTGCATCACGCACCTGCCGCAGATCGCGGCGCGAGCGGCCACGCACTTCTCGGATCGATAAGACGGTCCGTGCGCGATCGGACCGTGACTGCGGTTCAACGACTCGACGCCGAGGGTCGTATTGAGGAAATCGGGCGCATGATCGGGGGAGCGTCGGTCACGGAGTCGGTGCGGGCGAGCGCGCGAGAACTGCTCAGCGCATCGCGTAAGACAGCGGTGAGCGCGAGAGGACGCCGCGCCGGAGCACGCGAAAGGGAAACAGAAGGCGAAAGGCGAAAGCGAAAGCCGGCGGAGAGTCTAAGGTTTAGAGCATGGCGAAGCGGTATCTCATCGAGACGTTCGGGTGCCAGATGAACGTCCACGACTCCGAGCGGATGGCTGGACTACTCGATCAGGCCGGCTACGAGTCGACGACGGACGACCGCGATGCGGACGTGATCGTCATCAACACCTGCAGCGTGCGCGAACACGCAGAAGAGAAGCTGTATACGCGTCTCGGCGAGCTGCGCGTTCTCCATGAGGAGACCGGCCGTCGTCCCGTTGTCGCGGTGGCCGGCTGCGTCGCGCAACAGGAAGGGCAGTCGCTGCTCAAGAAAACCAACGGCCGCATGATCGACGTCATCCTCGGCACGCAACGTCTGAAGATGCTGCCGATCCTGGTGGAGCAGGCCGCGGCAACGCCGTTCCCGGCCGTCGATATCGCACCGCTTGATGACGTGACGTTCCCGCTCGGCATCACGCATCGCACCGACCCGGTGAAGGCCTATGTGACGATCATCGAAGGCTGCAACGACCACTGCGCCTTCTGCGTCGTACCGTATACGCGCGGACACGAGCGGATGCGCGCGAAGGCCGACATCCTGGCTGACGTCCGTGAGGCCGTCGACTCCGGTCGGAAGGAAATCCAGCTCCTCGGCCAGATCGTCAATCACTATTCGGCGCCGGACGATCCGGCGTGCGACTTCGCCGACCTCCTCGCGTGCGTCAACGATGTTCCTGGCGTCGAACGTATTCGCTTCGCGAGTCCGCATCCGCGCCACACTGGCGCGCGCCTGATTGAGGCGATTCGCGATCTGCCTCGGGTCTGCAAGCACATTCACCTGCCGGTGCAGTCCGGCTCATCGAGGGTCCTCCGCGCGATGCGCCGGCGGCACACCCGCGAGGAGTATCTCGACCTGCTGACGCGGATTCGCGAGCGCGTTCCCGGCTGTCACGCTCTCGACGGACATGATCGTCGGCTTCCCGGGCGAGACGAGCGAGGACTTCGAGGAGACGCTGTCGCTGACGAGGAGCCGCCCGGTATCACAGCATGTTCTCGTTCAAGTATTCGCCGCGGCCCAACACGCTGGCGGCGAAGCGGATGTCCGATGACGTGAGCGAGGCCGAGAAGACGGCGCGTATCGTGGCCTTGCAGTCGCTGCAGCGTGAGATTCAAACTCGGCTGCACGAGGACGCGGTCGGCTCGGTCGCTGATGTGCTTGTCGATTCGGCCAGTCGGCGGCAGGTGCACGAGGTCTCTGGGCGGACCGGCGGAAACACGGTAGTGAGTTTCCCAGTGCCGACCGATACAACGGGGAACACGCACCAGGGCACGTGGATCGGGCGCACGATCCCGGTCCGGATCACGCGGGCGGGGCCGCACAGCCTGTGGGGTGAAGCGGTCGCCGACCGCTCGGTCCCGGAGTGAAGCGGTCGCGGGGCCTGAGACGCGTCTGAAGTGTTGGGTGGAGAGCGAGCCATGCTGATCGAAATGAGCATCAAAGGACTGATGGTCGACCCCATCACGAACATGCCCATCGTGATCCTCAAGGACAAGCTGGGCGAGCGGGTCCTCTCCATCTGGGTCGGAATCTTCGAAGCCAACGCTATCGCGCTGCAGATCGAGAACGTCGCCACGCCGCGGCCGATGACCCACGACCTGCTGCGCAACATCATCACTGACCTCGACGGCAGCGTCGACCGCGTCGTGGTGAGCGATCTAAAGGACAACACCTTCTTCGCGATCATTCACCTGACCGTCAGGGGAGAGCGCATTGCCGTCGATGCGCGGCCGAGCGACGCCATTGCCCTGGCTCTGCGCACGCGATCGCCGATTCTGGTGGAGGAGTCGGTCATTGATAACGCCAAGACCGTCGACTTCACGGCCGAGCCCGGGGATAATGCCCGGCTCCAGAAGTGGCTGGAAAGCCTTGATCCAGAGGAGCTTGGCAAATACAAAATGTAATTGTCTGCCGGCCGACATTCCTCTCGGTTGACACTCTCGAACCCCGTCCCTACAATGGGCGCACCTCTTCACAGATCTGCGCCCCGTGAACAACGGCTCGAACATCCAGTTCAGCTCTGACGCGGCCTTTCGCCGCGCCGACTCTGCATCTCCGGCGTTGGCCGCATGATCGTCGCCATCGCCAATCAGAAGGGCGGCGTCGGCAAGACCACGACAGCCGTCAACCTCGCCGCCGCGCTTGCCATGCGCGGGCGGAAGACGCTGCTCATCGATCTCGACCCCCAGGCCAACAGCAGTATCTCGTTTCTGGATCTCCAGTCGATTACGCGGAGCACCTACGACGCGATCGCTGATCCGGCCTGCGAGCTGGCGCACATCATTCAGCCGGCGCAGTCGCTGAAGAACCTCTACATCGCTCCGGCGCGCATCGCGCTCGCCAAGCTCGAGGCACGGCTGGTCGGGGAGCTGGATGCTCACTTCCGGCTCAAGGACAAACTCGACAAGGTGATCGGGGAATATGCTCACGTCGTCATCGACTGTCCGCCGGCGCTCGGCCTGCTGACCGTCAATGCTCTCGTTGCTGCGACGCATCTCCTCATCCCGATTCAATCGTCGTACTTCGCGCTCGAGGGGACCGACGACCTGCTCGAGACGATCGAGAAGGTGCGACAGCGGCCGAACCCGGGCCTGCGGATTCTCGGCGTGGTGATCACCATGCACGACAAGCGGACGGCGCTGGCCCGGGACATACGCGAACAAATCACGAAGGTGTTTGGCGGCAAAGTATTCCGAACGGTCATCAGCAAGAGCGTCCGGCTGGAAGAGAGCCCCGCCTACAAGGAATCGATTTTCACGTTCGCCCCGGACTCCACGGGCGCGACCGATTACTACAGTTTGTGCGAGGAGGTCATCGAGCGTGTCGAAGCGCGGACTGCCTGAAACGCTGCGAATGCGGCATGACCAGCACTACGTCGAGGCGCTCGCAGCATCGGCGGGTGAGCCGGTCGGCCGCATGGTGGCGATTGACCTTCTCGACCCGAACCCGAATCAGCCCCGTCAAGTGATGGGGGATCTCTCAGAGCTCATGGCCTCGGTCAGCGAGAAAGGCATCATCGAGCCGCTCGTGGTCCGACAGCGTCTGGGCCGGTATCAGATCATTGCCGGCGAGCGTCGATACCACGCCGCCGTACAGGTCGGTCTCCGAGAAGTCCCGGTCATCATCCGGGAAGTCGACGACGCCGAGGTCATGGAGCTCGCGCTGGTCGAGAACCTGCAGCGCAAGGACCTGACGGCGTTTGAAGAGGCCGAGGCACTTCTGCAGCTGCAACAGAAGTGCGGTCACACGCATGAAGACCTGGCGCGAAAGCTGGGGAAGTCGCGGACCGCTATTACGGAGTCTCTTTCACTGGCGGCAATGCCAGATGAGGTCCGAAACCTTTGTCGGCTGGCCGACATTACCGCTAAGTCCACGCTTCTTCAGATAGTTAGGCAGCAAGACACCAAGAAAATGCTGGCTCTGGTCGAAAAACTGGCCGGACAAGGGGCCGCCACCCGCCAGGCCGCGCGCGAACGAGACCGCCAAGCCGAAACCGGGACGGCCAAAGTCCTACGTGTTCGCGTTCAAGCCGCCTACTAAGGCGTTCGATCTGCGATTGAGCTTCAAGAAAACGAAGGTCGAACCGTCCGAGATCATCGAAGCCCTCGAAAACATCATCCGCGAGCTGAAGGCGTCGGCGCGAAAGTAGCTCGTGAGGCCGTCAGCGTCGAGGCTCGATTGACGATCGACCGTCAGCGCTCGGCGTAGCTCAGACGCAGTCCGAAGTCCATCGTCGGACGAGTCGGGGGAGAGGCGCTGGCTCGCCAATCGAGTTGCGGCCACTTCCGCGCGGCATCCCTACGCGTTGGTTAACATAACGCATCTTATGCGACGTTGATAAAGTAGGCCGAAAATCACCCGGGAACGGCCTCCGAACGGCGTCTAAGCTGTCCAGTTCCGGATCCCGAACGTCGCGTCCGGGGCTTCGAATTGAATGGGCTCGTGGCGCGGTTGTTGTTCGACTTCGACGGTGCCTTCTGACAAGGTCACAAAGAACCCCACGCTGTCACGAGGCCCGGTACCAAGGCACGCAAACGGGACGCAGATCTCGGCGACGCGGCCGATCGCCGAGGCGAGCCCTGGGCAGTCGGCGACATCCCAATCCCCTTTTGCTGAACGCCTGAGGAGCAGCACGTCGGCAAACTTCCCGTCGCGACGCACCACGACCTGCAGCCCTGCCGGCTTGAGGAACCGGATGGTCAATCCGAGTGCGCCGACCAGCAGTTCGCGCATCGGCCGGCGGCCATCGACCCGGATGAACAGGTGCTCGAAGCTGAATCCGAACTCCACCGCCAGAATCCGGCTCGAGATCTCGCTGACCTGATGCATCGCCCCAGCGACCGTCGTCGCCTCGAAGCTCCCGGCGCCCACCCATTCGAAATAGTTCGTGACCTCCCCGTCGATCTCGGGCTGGATGAGGCCGGTCGGGCGGCGAATCTCGGCGGACGGCGGCTGTGTCGTAATGTTGGTGACGAACAGTTCCTCGGGAATGGGTGCGTCGAGCGCGCGGTAGACATTGCGCACGTGGCGGCGGAACAGGTCGTCGAAGGCCAAGTCGTGGTCGGACGAATGGTCGTCGCCGTACCACCAGAACCAGTCGCTGCCTTCGGCAATCAGCAGCTCTTCACGAGCCCGCGTCAGCGCCTCTTCGCCTATACCAGCAGGTGGCACATCGAGGGCGCGACGGGCGTCGGCGAGTTGACTCCACGCGCGGTGGTCATCGGCGTGGCCGATCCAGATGTAGAAATCCGAATTGATCCACGAGCCGGGAAAGATCGACACGAGCGACTCGGACGCTGTCGCGCACGCTTCGCTCATCGTCACCGTGCGAAGCTCTGGCTGCGACGCGAGGCGCGCGTAGAGCGCTCGCAGGAATGGCCGGCCCTGACCCTCGTAGTGCTCCCACGCGTTCTCGCCGTCGAGAATCACGAAGATCGTCGCTTCGCCGCCGGTGCGCGCCCGGTAGCGGGCACCGGCGTCGACGAGACGCCGGATAAAATCGTCAGCGGCCGCATCCGCCGGCCACGGCGCGTACGAGAAGCCAATCAGATCCGAGATGGTGTGGTCCCTGAAGCCGCAGGCGACGCTGGAGCCGGACGTACCGACGCGGTACGGATGATAGAGATCGTCCGGCTGTTCGACGTTGCCTGCGCCGTCCCTGGCGAATGCGCGCCCGATTGACCGCGACAGGATCGCTTCGTCGGTAGCCATCCACCTGAACCCCGCACGCGCCACAAGCGGCACCATTTCGTCCGACACCGAGCCTTCCGACGGCCACAACCCGTCCGGGCGTCGTCCAAAAAGACGCTCGTGAAGCGTCGACTGCCCTGGTCAGCTGCTCGAAGGCGTCCTCCGGACGTCGGAACCGTTCGCGCGGCATGCGCGACTGCGGATGCGTTCGCAGATAGACATCCGTATCGCACAGCAGCGGCAGAATCGGATGGTAGAACGGCGAGGTCGACAACTCGATCTGGCCGCGGCGGACCGCTTCGCGATACTCGGGCACCACGGCGCGCAGGATCTCCATCTCCACGCTGCGGAGGACGGCCTTGTCCTCCTCGGTGAAGCCGTGCCCCTTCGCGACGAGCGCGCGAATGCGTTCGTCGCGCTCGAAGTACAGCGCGTCAATCCATACCAGCTTGTGCCACACCTGCAGGTCGCGGATGTCGTCGACCGAGAACTGCGCGGCGAGCGCGCGCGGGCTCAATCCCTTGCCGTTGCTGCCCCGGCGTGCGAGCAGTTCCGCATACCGCGGAAACGGGTCGATCATCCGCGGTTTGTGGGCGTGGAAGAAGTTCTCGACGCAGAAGGCACGCTCGTCCTCCGACAGCGCATTCGCCGGCTTCAACCCGAGCTCCAGGTGTCGATCGTGCGCTTCATCGCGGGCAAAGGCTTCGAGCTGCACGAGCAGCGACGGCACCAGGTTGAACGTGACCCGCACCTGAGGAAACTCGCGCATCAGCGCGACCATGCCCCAGTAGTCCTTGATGCCATGCAGCCGCACCCACGGGAGGATGTGCTCGCCCGTGACCAGGTCCTGGTAGAAGGGCTGATGCATGTGCCAGAGGATTGCAACGCGGGTCATAATGCCGATACAGGAAGAGACGAGGATTTGTGAGGATTCTGGACCGCTACGTGATCCGCCAGCTGCTCATGCCATTCGGCATCGGGCTGTTGGTGTTCACGTTTCTGTTCATTATTCCCGAGATCATGAGGTACGCCGAGGACTACATCGCCAAAGGCGCACCCATGGTAGTTGTGGCCGAAGTGTTCGTGGCGCTTCTGCCGATGGCACTCGGGCTGACCATCCCGATGTCCTTGCTGATGGCGCTCCTGGTCGCCTTCGGCCGCCTGTCGGCCGACCGCGAATTCGTGGCGTTTCAGGCGTGCGGCGTCAGCATGCGTCGGCTGCTCAGGCCGGTGGGCCTGGTCTCAGCGATCTGCTGCGCGGCGACGCTCTATGTCCTCCTCGTCTCGGTCCCCGCCAGCAATCAGCGCTTTCGCGAGATCACTTTCAATATCATCGCCTCACTGGCCGAAGGTGACGTCAAGCCGCGGGTGTTCGTCGATCGCTTTCCGAACATCGATCTCTACGTGCGCGAGATACCGGCGACCGGCGGTTGGAACGGTGTGTTCATGTCCGACAACCGCGGCGGCGAGGGATCGACGATTTATCTCGCCAAGCACGGACGCATCGTGATCGACCGGAACAAGAAATCCGTCGAGATGGTGCTGGACGAAGGAACGCGGCATTCCGCCGACCAAGCCGGCAAATACGAAGTTTCCAGTTTCGATCGCGTTCTGCTCAATCTCAACCCGGAAAGTATGTTCCCGAGTGGCGGGCCTCCCAAGGGCGATCGCGAGATGTCCGTCTCCGAGCTCCGTGCGCGCGCCGACGAGGTTCGCGCGCAGGGGCAGTTCCCGCACAACCAGTTGTTCGAGATCCACAAGAAGTTCTCGATTCCCGCCGCCTGTCTGGTGTTCGGATTGATTGGCTTGGCGCTTGGCGCGACGAATCGCCGCGACGGCAAGCTGGCCAGCTTCGTCATCGGCGTCGCGATCGTGTTCGTGTACTACATCCTGCTGTGGCTGGGTCAGTCGCATGATGAAAGGACGCGTGCTCGCGCCCTGGCTGGCGGCGTGGCTTCCCAACATCGTGTTGGGGCTCGTCGGGATCGTCTTCTTCAAGTGGCGCGGCCGCGCGGCAGATCGTCCAATGCGCGTGCCGCTGCCAGCGTTTCTGAGAAAGCTCGGCACCGTCACGGCGAGCGGACGAAGTCGTTTCTCGTTTGCACCGATTGGGACGCTCGACCGCTACGTCGCACAGACCTATCTGCGCATGCTCGGTCTCTCGGCGCTCGCCCTCGGCAGCGTGTTCTACATCTCAACGTTCACCGAGTACAGCGAGAAGGTGCTCAAGGGTGCTGCAACGTGGACGATGCTGTGGACGTTCCTGCTCTATCAGACGCCGCAGTACCTCTACTACATCATTCCGCTTTCAGTGCTGCTGGCAACGCTCGTCACTGTGGCTTTGCTGACAAAGAACAGCGAGCTCATCGTGATGAAAGCATGCGGGATCAGCTTGTATCGAGTGGCGTTGCCGATGGTCGGCGCCGCCGTCGTCGCTGGCGCGACGCTCTTTGTGCTCGAGCAAACCGTGTTGGGGCCTGCGAACCGGAAAGCCGAGTCGATCCGCTACGTCATGCGCGGCGGCAAGATGGAGACGTTCGGTGTGCTCAATCGCCGCTGGGTGATGGGCAGCGACGGCGACATCTACCACTACAACTACTTCGATCCGCGCGAGCGAAAGTTCACCGGCCTGTGGGTCTACGAATTCAACGCTGACATGACCCGCCTGACAAAGCGCACGTACGCGCAACGCGCCGCGATCGTCGAGGACGCGACGTGGCAAGTCGAAGAGGGCTGGACGCGAGAGTTCAAGGACACCGGCGGCCAGATTCCGTTCACGGCGTTCGCCCAGACGCACAAGGTCTTCGAGCCGGCGGCGCTCTTCACGACCGAATCGCCCGATCCGGACTTCATGAGTTATACGCAGCTGCGTGCGTACACCGAACGTCTACGCGCGAGCGGACTGGACGTCGTGAAGCAGCAGGTCGCGCTCTGGCGGAAGCTGTCGTTTCCATTCGTGACACTCATCATGACGCTGCTCGCCGTGCCGTTCGCAGTGACGATCGGACGCAGCGGCGCCATGGCCGGAATCGGCGTCGCCATCGGTATCGCCATCGTCTACTGGACAACCATCAGCGTGTTCGCCGCTATGGGCGCGGGTGGCGTGATGACACCGGCATTGGCCGCGTGGGCACCGAATCTCCTCTTTGGTGCTGGCGCGTTGTATCTGTTGTTGACCGTGCGCACGTAGGCGGACCCATCAGCGTCCGACTTTCACCTCGTCCAGCCACAGCTGCCCGCTCATACCGATCCGTGTGTTGATCGTGTCCACGACAAAGAGCACGTCACGAACGTCGGCGAGGACTGGCCGCCCGGTCGTCGTGGCCTCGAGCGGCAGCATGTCCTCGAAGACAACCGTGACCGTGCGAGGCGTCTCGTCCACGTAGACCGATCGATGCCAGCTTTTGCCCTGCGCGCCGCCGGGCACACGTAGCTGCACCCAGATTCGCATCGGACGGCTTGATTGCGCGGTGAAGATCAGACGGTCATAGTTCGCGAGACCCTCCGGGATCGCCATCGAGAGTGCGACGAAGGGGGCCTCGTCGTCGGTGCCGCCGAGCGCATATCGCAGCAGGAGCTGTGTGCCGCCGACTGCGGAGACGACGTCGAGGGCGCCGCGAGAGAGCGGGCTGTTCTCGATGTGCCAGTCGGTCGCGGGTCCATTTCCATAGCGCACGTCGACCTGCTTCGGTACCGCGATTGACTCTGAGATCCGGTCTGCGGGTCGCGGCCGAGCCAAGACGTAAATCGGATTCGAGATCACCCACGGGATCGGAGGGTGCCCTGGGGCTCCCGGCCACTGCATCTCCACGCGATAGACACCAGGATCGGATGACTGGTACTCCAGGTGCGGACCGGGGGCGGTCTGAACGGATCGTCCATCGCGATGCAGCGACATCGTGACGCCGTCCGGAGCATTACTGCGCGCCTGAAATGTGACTGGCGTTGTCGAGATTAGGTCCTCCCCCATCGCGACGGTGCCACCGGCGCTCGAGGCCGAGAACGAAAAGGCGACGGGTCCAGCGAGCGCATCGATCGAGGAGAAGACGCGGCCGCGTCGGATCGCATCGAGGATCGCACGGGCGTCAGCCTTTGGCTCCCCTGTCAGCATCAGTTCGGGTAGCGCGACGGAGAACGTGCGGAAGATCTGCTCGTATCCTGGCACTGGAAACGAGATGCGGTTGTCGTAGGGGTCCCCGACGCTGGTCAGCGGAATCCGCGCGTGCGCGTCGGCGCCTGCCACTGCCACAATTCGACGATGTGCAGCGAGTTCGTCCCAGCGTTTCAGCGACTCCTGCGGACGATCGAGCAGCGTGGCGAGTGTCTCCGGTCCCCGGAATGGATACGTCAGTAACGTGCGTGCGAATGAGCGAACGGGCTCGTCGCGCCACTCGGTGTCGGCGTTCACCCACTCCAGACCGTCGACCGCGACACTCCAATCAGTCCAGCGCAGTTGTGGCCGCGGCGAGGACGGATGCGCGGCGATGGCCATTCCACCGAGCCGTGTGATGTCTTCGACGACATCGCGCGTCTCGCCTCCGAGGGAATAGGGCGTCCGTGACAGTCCGAGGGCCACGACGTGGCCACTCGCAGTGCTGATTTCAACGGCGTCTATGCACAGCACGCCGCTGCGATACACCGGCGCATCGGGCTCGCGAGTGCCGTCTCCGTGATCGGTGAGGACGACGAAGTTCAGCCCGGCGCGCGCCGCCGTGCGGGCGACGTCGTCCACAGAGCCGGTCCCGTCTGAACGCCGCGTATGGATATGAATCGCTCCGCGTACCGGATTGGGGAGCGATGCCGACGCCGGCAGGCTGCGGGCGGCTGGCGGCATCATCAGATAGCTGGCGGCTGCGATCGCCACCACGAGCGTCCCTACGATCCATCGCGCACGAATCATGCGCGGGGATGGTACCTGTCGTAGACGCTGCGCATCCGCTGCTCGAGGACGTGCGTGTAGATCTGCGTCGTCGACAAGTCAGCGTGACCGAGCATCATCTGGATGGCTCGCAGGTCGGCGCCACGTTCGAGTAAATGAGTCGCGAACGAATGCCTCAACATGTGCGGGCTGAGGCCCTTGGTCAGTCCAGCCTGCCGCGCGTAAGTCTTGAGAATCTTCCAGAAGCCCACTCGGGTCAGCCCGGGTCCCCCGCCCTTGGCGTTCACGAACAAACGCGCGCTCGATCGCTTTCCGAGTAGTGCCGACCGTCCCTCCCGCAGGTACCGCTTCACCCAGTCCGCCGCCTCGTCGCCGATGGGGACGATGCGTTGTTTGTTGCCCTTTCCGGAGCACGTGAGATACGACGCCTCCAGATTCACGTCGGCCGGCCGCAGCGACAGCAGCTCCGACACGCGCATGCCGGTCGCGTACAGCAGCTCGATCAGCGCGCGATCGCGGAGGCCGCGCGGTGTGCTGACGATCGGCTGCTCGATGAGGCGATCGACGTCCTCGACCGCAAGGTAGCGCGGCAGTACCTTCCACGCCCGCGGCGGTCGGAGGTCGTCAGCGGGGTTCACGGTCAGGCGTCCGTCGATCATGAGGAATCGGAAGAAGCCGCGGTAGCAGGCGACTGCCCGGGCCACCGAGCGCGGCGAACGGCCCTCGGCCATGAGGTCGCGCACGTGGCCCTCGAGGTCCGGGCGCGTCAACGCCTCTAGGCTCTTGCCCTGGCCGCCGGCAAACTCCGTCAGGCCCTGGAGGTCGCGTGCATAGCTGTCGAGGGAATTGCGAGCGAGCCGCCGCTCGACGGTCAGATGAGTGAGATACGCGTCAAGCGTGGACACACTGCTCAAGGGCCAGGTCGGGCTCCTACCGTTCAGGGGAAACGATCGCTAGAATTGTAGTCGTATGCCGGTTCGTTCCAAGTGGCAATCCCTCCCCACCGAGGCCATCAACGCATTCAGTCTCGGGATCGACAAGCTGGACCCCGACGATCTCGTCGATCTGATGATCAACGAAGACCGCAAGATGCTCGACGCGGTGAGGCGCGAACGCGAGCGCATCGCCGTCGGCGTCGAAATGGTAGCCGGGGCGCTACGCAAGAACGGTCGCATCATCTTCGTCGGCGCCGGCACCAGTGGCAGGCTCGGCATCCTTGAATCTGCGGAGATGCCGCCGACCTTCGGTACGAATCCTTCATTCGTGCAGGCGATCATGGCCGGAGGTCGCGAGGCCATCTTCGCCGCCAAGGAAGGGGTTGAGGACAACTACGAAGAGGGCGCTCGCGCGATCAATCGTCTGCGGCCGACGAAGAAGGATCTCGTCATCGGTGTGTCGGCTAGCGGCATGACTCAGTTTGTGCGCGGCGCCCTGACCCGTGCCCGCAAGAGCGGCGCGCGGATCATATTCGTCACCTGCGATCCCGGTACAGAGTTGCAGACCTTCGTGGATCTGACGATTGCCCCGGGTGTCGGTGCGGAAGTGATCGCCGGATCGACGCGCCTCAAGGCCGGAACGGCGACGAAGCTGGTGCTCAACATGCTCACCACTGGAGCGATGGTGCGCATCGGCAAGACCTACGGCAACCTGATGGTCGACGTGCAGACCGGCTCGGAAAAGCTCAAGGATCGGGCACGCCGCATCGTCAACATCGTGACCGGCCTCGAGTACGACGACGCCGACAAGCTCCTCAAAGTCGCTCAGTGGAATGTGAAGGCCGCGATCGTGATGCAGAAAACCGGGCTGTCGTACGTCAAGGCCATAGCGCGATTGCGGAAGGCGGACGATTCGATGCGTGAGGCGCTCGGAGAGGACATCGAGCCACGGCTGCGCGGCCTGCTCCAGGGCCACGCCGAAGGCACCGCGGTGACGACCGTTCAGAGCCGGATGGACATTCCGCAGATCAACAAGCCACCGCGGCCGCGCTCATAAGCGAGACGCCGCCGCCCGATCCAGATAGATCTGAACCGACCGATGCGCCTGCAGGAGCGAAGCTGGCAACTGCGGCGTGATCGGTCCTCGCACCATCCGTTCGACGCTGGCCGCCTTTCCCTCCCCTGACGCGAGCAGAATCACCGACTCCGCTTTCAGGATCGTGCCGACGCCCATCGTCAGAGCCTCGCGGGGCACTCGCGTGATGTCGCCATCGAAAAGCGCCGCGCTCGCCCTCCTCGTTCCTTCGAGCAGCACGACGCGATGCGTGCGCGCGGGCAGTTCGGCTGCCGGCTCGTTGAAGCCGATATGACCGTTGCCGCCGATCCCTAGCAACTGTAATCCGATCCCACCCGCGCGCTGAATTGCGGTCTCGTATCGATCGCATTCCGCGTGGAGATCGCCAGCCTCGCCATTGAGCGCGTGGAAGTGTTCGCCCGGAAGATGGACGCGCTCGATCAGGTGCTCGCGGATGAATCGGTGAAAGCTGGCAGGATGGGTGCGCGCGATGCCGACGAATTCGTCCAGCGCGAATGCCGTTGCGCGCGAGAAGTCCGCCTCTCCCGCCGCCGACAGCCGCGTCAGCTCGGCATAGACACCGACGGGTGTACGCCCTGCAGGCAGACCAAGCACCAAGTCGGGTTCGTGTCGCAGCCGCTCGACGACCTGCCGTGCGGCCGCCTGTGCCATCTCATCACTCGTCGTGAAAACCCTGATGTCCACCGTGAGTCAGATGTACGACGGGATCACGACTCGGCCGCGGGCCGCCGCGAGCGCGAGCGTCACCGCGCCGTTTGCCGGCTCGATCTCGAGCCGACGGACCTCGCTGCGCGGCGCCACCTCGGCCAGCCGAGTCGTCACGCTGGTCACCAACGAGGGAATGCCCTTGAACATTCCGCCGGCGAGCACCGTCGGGAAGACATCGCCGCGCATGCCAAGGCGCGTCACGACCGACGCGGCCGCCGCGGCCAGCTCGGTGGCCGCGCGCTCGAGAATTTCACCGGCCACGGCGTCGCCCGCCTCCATCGCGCGTTGCACGACACCAGCGAGGCCGGCGATAGCGTGGCGCTGGAGTCCGCGATCGTAGATGGCGTGAATGACCTCCGCCGGCGTCGACAGCTGCATCTGCTTGAGCACGAGATCCGTCAGCAGCGTGGCCGGTCCTCGCTGATCGAACTGACGAACCACCGCGGAGAGCGCGGCCCGGCCGATCCAGAAGCCGCCACCCTCGTCGCCGAGGAGATATCCCCACCCACCGGCGCGCGCGGCTCGGCCTGTCGGTATCGCGTCCGTAGGCAATCGACCCGGTTCCGGCGACGACGACCACACCGGCCTGATCGTTCCCGCCCCGGCGACGAGTGCGACGAGTGCATCGTTGACGACAACGGTACGAGTCTTCTGGCCGATCCGTCGCATGATGTCGTTGACCGCCTGCGCGTCTCTCGGCCGATCGACGCCGGCTATGCCCAGGCAGATTGCGTCCAGCCTGATGTCGCGGTCGTCGAGCGTCTCCTCCATTACCCGGTGCAGGACCTTCTCAACACCGAACTCGCCCATGACCTGCAGATTGGCGCCTGACGCGCGCGTCTGGGCGACGACCTCGCCGCGATCGTCCGCGAGCAGGCACACCGTCTTCGTTCCCCCAGCGTCGATGCCGAGTACGTGCATAGGTCAGCTCAAGTATGATGGTACATTCCAGTTTCTCCCATGCAGCGTTGTCTCTCGGTCCTGGCGGGGAGCCTTCTCCGTGTCGCACGTCTGGTGATCTGTTTGTGCCTCGCGACGCTGATTGTGGCCGGCATGCACGACCGGACGCTGTCGCGGCCAACGCACCGCTGCGTACATTCTGGGCCTCTCGCGCTTCGCTCGATTCTCCAGACGCCGTGCGACGCGCCGTGGCCTCGGCCGCCGGCGGATCCTTCGACACGGTCATGGTTCCCGTTGCGCTCGTTGGCGACGCTCTTCAGTTCTTCGATGGCGCGCGCGACATGGTCAACGAAGCACGAGCGCGTGGTCTTGCGCGTGCACGCGTGGATCGAGGTGACGCTTGTCGCCGCCAACGGTGAGCTGCCGGCCATCACGCGATCACGTGCTCTATCAGCATCCCGAATGGCTGATGGTGCCGCGCGAGCTTGCGCCGGAGATGCTGAAGGTCGACGTGCGAACGCCGGCGTATCTCGGGCGACTCACGCGCTGGGCTCGCGCAAACACGACCCGTGTCGACGGACTGTATCTCTCACCGCTCGCGCCCGAGGCCGCCGCGTACCTCGTGACGGCGGTTACTGCCGCTGCCAGACGATACCCCGTCGATGGCGTGTTCCTCGACGCGGTGCGATTTCCCGGGCGTCGACTTCGACTACAGCCGGCACGCCATGGAGATCTTCCGCGCCGAGACGCGTCCACAGCTCAGTGCCGACGAGCGCGCGCGGCTCGACGAGGTCGAAGCGATCGATCCGTTTGGATATGCCGAAGAGTTTCCCGAACGGTGGCGGGCGTTCCGGCAATCGCGCCTGACGAATCTTGTCTCGCGGCTGAGAAGAGCGCTCACCGAAGTCAGTTCCACGCTCGTCGTCAGTGCGGGTGTGCCGTCGGATCCCAGCAACGCGCTTGCCGAGTCGTTCCAGGACTGGACGAACTGGATGGAGACCGGGCTCGTGGACGGCGTCGGCCGTCGGTCGGGCACGAGCGGGACTATCGTGTTCACCCCCGACGCGTTTTCCGCCACCACGCTAGACGCCGATGGCGTCGCACTTCGCCGCCGGCACGCCACATTCTGCAGCAGGCGATCGCGGATCGGGCCTTTCCCGCCGCCGCCATCGAGGTCGGCGATTCGCATCAGCCGCTATGGCGCGAAGCCTTTGGACGCCTGACGTTCGATCCGGAGTCCCCTCCGACTCGCGACGACACGGTCTTCGATCTCGCATCGCTCACCAAAGTCCTCGCGACGACCACGCTCGTGATGCGCCAGGTCGAGCGCGGCGTTCTGTCGCTCGACGATCCGGTCGCGCGCCACATTCCAGCCTGGCGAGACGAAGGCGCCATCGTCGTCACGATCAGAGATCTGCTGTCACACTCAGCAGGGCTTGCGGCACACGTGCCGTTCTATCTCGCGACCATCACGGCCGCCAGGCTTTCGAAGCCGCGATCCTCGGAACGCCGCGCGACGTACGAGCCGCGGTCGACGTCTGTCTACAGCGACCTCGGATTCATGCTGCTCGGCTTCATCCTGGAACGTATCGCGACACTCGCCACGCAGTTCGACACGCTGCGCGTGCACATGGGCAACATTCAGGATCTGCAGTTCACGCCACCCGCGCTGTGGAAACCACGGACAGCGCCGACACGCCTCGATCCGTGGCGTCAGCGACTGCTGATCGGCGAAGTCGACGATGACAATGCATGGGCGCTCGGCGGGGCCGCCGGGCACGCCGGGCTGTTCGGTGTGGTCGGCTCCGTCGGAGAGTGTGCGCGTCACAGGATGCAGGTGCTCGAGGGCCGCACGGGTGTCGTTCACGCAGGATCGACCGCGCGAAGACGTTTGTCGCGCGGCGGATGGAGATTCCGGGCAGCTCGCGAGCACTCGGCTGGGACACGATGCTGCCGACGTCCTCGTGCGGCACGCGCATGTCACCGCGAGCCTTCGGTCACGTGGGCTTCACCGGCACGTCGCTGTGGATTGATCCCGAGCGATCGGTCTATGTCGCGCTGCTGACGAACCGCGTCCATCCGAGTCCGGACAACCACGCGATCGCGCGCGTCAGGCCGGCGCTGCACGACGCCATCATCGACGAGTTGTAGAACGAGTTCGCTCGCGAGCCGGAGGTCGTGCGCGATTAGAAACGACCGCCGCCGGGCTGACCTTGCGAACCCATGCCCGGTCCGCCGAAGCCACCTGGGTTGCGCCCGGGACCAGGGCCGCCGCGCGGGAAGGGCTGACCGAAGCCGCCGCGTCCATCCGGCTGCGCCCGCGCCCGTCGCCCCGGCCCGGCGCCGAGTGGCTGACCACCGCGGCCACCCGGGGCCTGCTCGCCGGTCGGACCGCCGGCCTGCACGCTCATCTGCGTGGCGATGAACACCCACTCGTTGTACTTGTCGTGATTGTTGTAGATGCGCATCGACGTCGCCTTGCTCTTGCTCACAACGCCGAGGATGCCGCCCGGTGCCTGACCGGCGGTAACCGGATTCGACTGCACGCCGCGCCCGGAGCGTCTGCGACTGCTGTTGTTGCTGCTGGACGATTGGTGGGCCGCCGCCGCGCTGCCCTCCCCCGCGCCCGGCCTGCACAGGCGCGGCGTTTCGGCGAGGGCGAGTTCCGGGCTGCCCGGTCCGATCAGCTGAA
The DNA here is from genome assembly GCA_963728305.1 of uncultured Acidobacteriota bacterium. Taxonomy (GTDB): domain Bacteria; phylum Acidobacteriota; class Vicinamibacteria; order Vicinamibacterales; family UBA2999; genus Gp6-AA40. The sequence goes on along the minus strand of CAVSKE010000013.1, from coordinate 184,020 downwards.
AGTCGTCGTTGGTGATCGGATCCTTGAACTGCTTCCTGAGGAACCGTTCGTTGAGCAGCACGTCGATGTTCGGCGGAAGCGCGTTGCCGTACTTCCGCTGGAAGAGCTGACACCGCGCGCGCGTACTGCTGACCGCGGAAGATCAGCTCGGTCTCACGCTCGCGCTTCGCCATCGTCGAGAACACCGGCAGCGTCGTGCTGAGCACGATCGCGATGACGCTCATGGCCACCAGCAGGGCGGCCATGGCGTATCCACGATCGGACCGAGTGCCTTCGGTCATTTCCTGCTGTCCTATGGCACCACGACTGTTGTAGTCGCCGCTGACGGTACCGCCCGCCTGCGAGGTTCGCAGTCACGGTTACCGTGTAGGTGCCGGCTGCCGCGTAGTAGGCGCTGGGCGGTGTTGGTCGTCGTGGTTGTCGTAAACCCGTCGCCAAAGTTCCACTGATACTGCGTGACAGGTGCCGACACGGTCGCCGTTGCAGTGACCGTCATGCCGGATGTTCGTCGTCGTAATCGACCGCTGTCGCTGCGCTGACCTGCACCACTTGAGACGCACTCGTCGTCTCGCCGTTGACATCCGTCGCGGTCAGACGTCGCCGTGTAAGTTCCCGCCTGGCTGTAGGGGTGCGGCACAGTCGCGGCGCTCGCTGAGCGGTCCGAGGTTGACGCTCGATGTCCCGTCGCCGAAGTCGAGGGTGGATGACGCGATGCTGCTGGTCGCTCCACCACGCTGCGCCGTGAATACGACGGACTGTCCCTGACTGACCGTGGCGCAGTTGGCGGCGCCCGCGACTGCGCACGTGAGGGTCACCGCCGGGCCATCCTGTCCCGTGACTGTCGCAGTCGCGGTCTTCGTTCCCGCGTTCGCCGTGATGGTCGTCTCGTCGTTCGTGGTCAGCGTCACCCGCGCCTCGCCCTGCGCGTCGGTGACGCGCGGTCGTACTGCTGAAGGTCCCGCGCGTGGCGCTGAAGTTGACGGGAATTCCCGACAGCAGTCGTCCGCCGACCCCGACAACCGTCGCGATCACGGTGACGGGCGTGTTGCGAGTTCTCGACACGGTCGACGGATTGGCGCTCACCGTGACGGTCTCGACGGCGCCGGCGCCCACGGCAATCTGCACCATGTTGCTCGGTGTGGTCGTAGTCGTCGGCGGGGTCGTGCCGGTGCCCGGCGTGCGTCGTCGAGCGCCGCCGGCGCCCCCGGACGTCGCGCGCACTTCCGCCATGCCGGAGTCGTTGCCGGCGAAGAACGTCGTCGTCGCGATGCCATTGCTCGTTTGCGCCTCGACCGGGTCCAACGCGCCCGAGCGTCGTCGTGAAGCGAACCAGCGTGCCGTTCTGCACCGGTGTCCCGCCCGATTCGATGACGGTGGCCGTGACCGCTGTGCTGCCGCCCGTCTCGACGACTCGGCTCTGCGCGTCGATCGTCACCGTCGAATTGGTCGGCGCGAGTAAGCGGCACGCTGTCGCAGCTGATGCACACGAGCGCCAGCATGACGACAAGGCTGAAATAGATGCGCGTGAACATCGTCTTTACCATTCCGAGTATGGGCGGCCGTCCGACCCGGTTCCGGGCGCGCCGCTCTTCACGTTGTAGATTCCTGGTCTCAGCCGAGGGATTCGCTGCGTCCGGCTCCGACATCGTCGTCTGCCAGGTGTCCACCGACAGCGTGAACGGGTCCGGCTTGATCTCCCGCAGATACTTCTCGCTGACGAGCGCGTCGAGCGACGCCGGATACTTCTGCTTGTCAGCGTAGTACTCGTCGATCGCCTTGCGCATCTGAAACAGGTCCTCGCTCAGGGCTGCCTCTTTCGCCCGTGTCACGCTCGTGCCGTAGAGCGTCATACCGACGCTGGCGAGAATGACGGCAATCGCCATGACGACCAGCAGCTCGATGAGCGTAAACCCTTGCACTGCGCTTCATTACTCTTCCCCGCATCCTCACGATGCCTTACCAATCCTGTACTTGGTACCGTCGAGGGCGGTTCCCGGATTCGTCGTGTAGACGTCGAACACGTTCTTGCCGCCCCAGGACTGCGAGTCCGGCCGATCCTGATAGGCGCGCTTTCCCCACTCCGTGCTCTTGGTCATCGGATCGATGGGAATCTTGACGCAGGAACTTCAGCTTCCGTCCGGTGGCATCGTTCGCCGCCGACACACCGTTCGACGAGCGTCTCGAGATCCGGCGGATATCCTTCGTTGCCCGGCTCGAGCTCGGTCGTCGGAATCTGCCCTGATCGACGGCGTCCTTGAACTTGTCGATCGCCGTGCGCATCTCGCGCAGCGTCCGGCGCAACTCGACTTCCCGTCTGTCGCTGCTGACGTCACCTGCGTCATCGGCATGATGGTCGACGCCAGGATCATCAGGATCGCCGTCACGATGATCGAGCTCGAGGAACGTGAAGCCGTGCTGGCCGCGCTTCATCTCACGGTTACCGTCGGAACCGGCGCGAACTGCAGCGCCACCGGTGTTCCGCCGGGCGCCGATGCCGAGCCATTGACCGTGAGGTTCGCTGGCCCAGGCCCGACGGTCTCGAACAACAGCGCGGCCAGCAGGCCCGTGCCCGCCACGCCGGTCACGTCACCCGGCCGAACGATCGCGATATCCAGCCTGCCCGCTGACGCGTCGCCCTGCTGCGTGAACGACGCCTGGACCCCGCCCGAGCGAAGGAAGGGTCCTTCCTGCGCCACGCGCACGCGCAGCACTGCCGGGTTATAGGTCACGGTCAGCGACACACTCGAGATCTGCGACGCGCCGGTGATCGAAATCGGCACCGTATACGGGCCGGCTCCGACGCGGAACTCATGCGGGACCGAGACGAGGATCTGGCCGCCTCCAGGTCGCGGTCATTGCGCCGGCGGGTCCTGTCGAGTGCAGCCGGTGGCCAGGCGCTGCCGCCGTCACCGCAGGTGGCGGATCTGCACCTGTGGTTGCACCTGGCTGGACCTGCGGCGGCTGGCTGCGCGAATGCCGGCTGGTGCAGGGGGCGCCTGGGCAGGCGCGGCTGCGGCGCGGCGCGGGCGAGGCCGGCACCCGCAGGTGCCGATGCCGGTGCGCCGGGCTGGGCGAGCAGCGGCGGCGGTCCACTCAATCCGAGATTGGCCTGCGTACCGATGCGAATCGGCCCGACGTCCTGCGGCGTGAGCTCGTGAGTCCGCACGATTCTCGGCGTCAGCAGCATCACGATATCGCTCTGCGTCACGCTGGTGTCGTTGCTCGAGAAGAGCTGCTTGATGACCGGCACCCGCAGCAGCCACGGGAAGCCAGTCAGCAACTTCCGCTGATCCTCACGAAGGAGACCGGCCAGCAGCGACGACTCGCCTTCGCGCAGTCTGAGCACCGTCGTCACCTTTCTCGATCCGAACGACGGCAGTTCCTGGCCTGCAATCACGACGCCGGCGCCGAGCGTGCTGCTCTCGACGAACAGCTCCATGCGAATGTCGCCCTCGTAGGTGACCTTCGAGGTCAGCTTCACGTTGACGCCGACCGATCGGTAGTTGAACGACGTCAGCGGCTGCGAGTTCGCGCCGCCGGCCGCGACCGGCGTGAACGTCGTTGACGGGACCGGAATGTCCTCGCCGAGGTTCAATTCGAGCGGCGCGCCCTCGGCGCCGCGAAGCTGCGGCTTGGCGATGACCTTCGTCTCGCGTGTCCTGTCTCGAGGAAGCGGATCGACGGCGGAAGGGACGGCCAGATAGAAGTCGCTGGTGCTGACGCCACGCGAGATCGTGTTGGCGTTGAACGGCTGCGCGTTGAGAGACGATTCACCGGTCGTCCCCGTCGAGCGTGGATCGCGCTCCGGCGAGAACACCGCGTTGATGGCGTAGTTCCCGAGATCGATGCCGTACTGCTTCGCGCGGCCGCGGTTGACCTCGAGGATCTGCACGTCGACGATGACCTCGGCGCGAGGCTTGTCGTTGCTCTCGATCATCCGCTCGATGATCGACATCATCGCGGTCGTGGCGCGGACGTTGATGACGCTGGCGGTCTTGTTGGCGCTGATGACCGGCGCCAGCTGCTGGCCGCCGATCGGCCGGATCACCTGGTTCAGCATCTGCGCGAGCTCGAGCGGATCGACGTGCGAGATGTAGAAGTTCTGGACCAGCTGCTCTTCGTACTGCGCGCGCTTCTGCGCGTTGTCCGGGAATGATCGAGGATCGTCTTGGGATCCTGCACCTTGTAGAACAGCTGATTCGCCGTGACGATCGGATTGAGCGCCTGCTCGAGCGTGACGCCGTTCAGGCTGCGTGGTGTAGACGCGGTCCTGGAACGTGCTGTCGAAGATGATGTTGATCCCGGTGGACTTTGGCGATCGACGCCGAAGATGTCGCGCAGGCTCGCCTGGTTGAACACGAGTCGGCGCCATCACCGTGTTCAGATTGAACAGCGACGGTGGACCATCCCTGCCGCGCCTGCTCGCGCATCTGCTGGACGGAGTTGCGCGGCCGGGACGCCTCGATCTGATCCCGCAGCGTGCGTTCGAGCTCGGTGACCTTGGCGGCGAGCTGGCGGTTCGGCGGATCGAATTCGCTGGCGCGGCGGTACTCGCGAAGCGCGTCCTCCAGACTGTCCGCGGGCTTCGGCGACGCGGGCGGCGTCGAGGTGGACCTGCGAGGCGCTGATCATCGCCCGCTCGTAGCGCGATCCGGTACTCGGCGTTCGTGCGGATCGTTCTCGACGGCGCGCCGATAGTGATCGACGGCCGTCTCCCAGTCGCCGGCCCGGGCGGCGTCTTCTCCTCTGCCGAATGCCCGTCCAGCGGCACATCCGGCCGCGAGACTGGCGATGACGATCAGCGCGGCGATTCTGACGTATGCGTGTCTCATTGTCCTGACAGCCGGATTGTCTGCCGGCCTCTCCCATCCAGATAGATGAGGTCGGCCGAGTCATTGCCAACCCGCAGCAGGCGATAGCGACCCTCGATCACGTCGCCTTCTCTTCCGTCGAAGACGTTGCCACGGCCGTCGCTCAGTACCGCAACGCGGCCTGGCCCATCGCTCGGCTGCAGGATACCCGATGAACCGGAGTGGAATCGGTGGAGGCGGCGGAGGTGGCAGCGGGCCAATCGGCGCCACCTCGATGGGTGCGGCCCGGCGGGCTGACCTGCGGTCGCGCAGGCGGCGCCGCAGACGCCCTGCGCTCGAAACGGAATGGATTGCGATCGGGCTCGCGCAGCGCGCCGTGCTCGCGCTGCAGGAGCTCGAGCCTGATGTCGGTGACGCCGTCGATCAGCCCGGCCTGCGCGCCCGCCGCCGCGTGCCGCGGCCGCACCCGCGGTCCCGGTGCCGGACCCGCCCACGGCCAAATCCAGTACCCCAGCGCGCCTCCGGCCAGCAGCACGAGGCAGGATCGTCGAGCCGTCGCGTGCGTCCGTCATCAGCGGCGCTCCGGAAGTACGTGGACAGGTCCAGGGCCAGACGCAGCGATCCCTCGTTGCTGCCCTCGGCCAGCGAGATGTTCTCGATGACGACGAACTGCGGCGCGCTCTCGATCGCGTGGATGAAGCTGCGCATGTTGTTGTACGTGCCGGTCAGCTCGACGCTGACCTTGAGCTTCGTGAGCGTGCTGCCGCGCTCCTCCACCGGCTCGTACCGGCTTCCCTGATACTCGAGACGGAACTGCTCGTGCGAGCCGCTGCACGCGTCCGTACGTCAGTCGCCGCGCGCCGGACAGATCCTGCGCCAGCACCGTCGAATAGAACGTCGTCCAGTTCCTTCGTCGCGCGGTCCTTGCCGGTCAGCGTGCCGTTGGCCCGGCTGAACTCCGTCTGTGCGGCCGCCCTGCGCCTGCTCGGCGGTCGAGCGTGCTCTGTTCGATGTTGGCGACGCTCTGCTCCAGCGGCCGCACGACGACGCAGATAGAGCAACACGTTCAGGACGAGACCGCCGGCGATCAGCACCACCGCGCGTCTGTGCTCCTGAACGACGCGGCGGATGAGCCTCATGCCGTGCGACGTGTCAGTCACTGGCCGCTCTCCCGCCGTCGTGGTCGCGGCCGCCACCGGTTTTTCGCCAGCCGCGCCGCCCGGCTGCTGCACGTATAGCGCCTTCGATGACCGCCTCGAGCAACCCGTCGGTCGGTGGCCTGTTCGTCGGTCGTCAGCACGTTGTGAAACGCGCCGGTCATCTCGAGCGCGTCGAGGAACTTCTCGAGATCGCCGATCTGACGCGCCTCGACACGCATGCCGATGATGAATCGCCCGTCTCTGTCGACGCGCGGCTGCACGGCCGTGATCCGCACGTTCTCGGGCAGCGTCTTCTCGAACTGCGCCAGCAGGTCGGTCCACGAGAACGTCCGCATTTCGATGATGGTCTTGGCTTCTCGCGCGGCCGACCGACACGACCTCGAGTTCCTTGGCGTCCACCTGCGAGCGCACGCGAGTCGCGTCGGCCCGCAGCTTCGCGGCGTCGGTCTGTGCCTGCACGGCCCGCGCCCCGAGCGAGCGCTGACTGGTCGCCAGCTGCAGCAGGCTGATGACGTTGAACATCGTGAACAGGATCACCAGCGCGGCGAACGCGCCGAGCAGCGGCCTGCACCGCGCGGATGTTGTAGAACGGGCGGGTCGAGAGATTGGTGCGCAGCATCAGACGGCCACCGCCTCCCGCCGCGTGCGCAGCAGCATCCCCACCAGCGGTGACAGTGTCGCCATCAGTTCCGGCGTCGGTTGAATGCGATCGGTCAGCGACGCGCCGCGCGTCGGGTCGATCGGCTCGACCAGCGTACCCATGTGCTCTTCGAGATTGCGGCGCGCCATGTCCACCGCGCCCGGCGTCTTTCCGAGACCGCCGAGCAGGACTCGCGCGAAGCCCCGGCCGTCCAGTCGGTCCTGGTAGTACATCGCCGTCTGGTGCACGACGTCCTGCAGCGCCTCTTCGTCGCCTTCCGCCCGATTGCGGAAGAAGATCAGATCCTCGCGGCGCAGGATCACGATCGAGGTGTATTCCGGACGCATGTGAACGACGAGCCAGTCGCCGCTCGCGGCGGGTCCCGAGCTGAGAAACAGATTCACCACGCCGATCGTGGCCAGGTCCACGAGCCCGGCCTCGATGCCGGCCTCCTCGCAGACGCCCTCGTACTCCCGGATGATCTCGCGACGCGCGGCCACGACGACGAACTCATTGCCGTCGGTCGCGCGTGCGCCCGGGCTGTACGTCACACAGGCGTCCTCGATCGGAAACGGCGTGGACTTCTTCATCTGCCACCGAATGAGCTGATCGAGATCGTCGCGGCGTGTCGGCGTCTGGTCGAAGCGTCACCAGCGACACCTTCCCGACCAGATCCGGAACGACGAGCGCGACACGGCGCGGGCGCACGCCGACGCTGTCGCACGCCGAGCGAAGCGCGCGGACCACGACGTCGCGATCGGGCATGTTCATCGCCGTCAGCGACGGCACGACGGCGCCGATCGGCATCGGCTCGACCGCGTAACCCTGGACGACGGCGTTCTGCCCGCGTCCGCCAAGCACGGCAATCGACACCGCCTCCGGCGCGATCTCGATCGCGGCGTCGAGCGGCGGGCTCGCCAGCCAGGAAGCAAGGAGGCTCATTCGACGAACGTCACCTTGTTGATCTCACGCAGCGTCGTCAGCCCCGTGAGCACCTTTTCGATGGCAGATTCTCGAAGGAAGCGCATGCCCTCTTCGTGTGCGGCTTTCTTCACTTCAGAGGCCGGGCGCCTGTCGAGGATCATCTCACGGATGCGATCCGACAGATTCAACAGCTCGCAGATCGCCGTGCGGCCCTTGAAGCCCGTACCGCCGCACTCGATGCAGCCCGCGCCCGTCGTAGAACGTGTGCGTCTGGGCCAGATCAGGCGACATGCCGGCCTCTTCGAGCGCCTTCGGATCGACAGGCGTCTGACGCTTGCAGTGCGCACAGATGAGCCGGACGAGCCGCTGCGCCATCACGCAATTCAAGGCCGACACGAACTGATACGGTTCGACGCCCATGTTCAGAAACCGGCCGAGCACGTCCACGACGTTGTTCGCATGGACGGTCGTGAAGACGAGATGGCCGGTCAGCGCCGACTGGATGGCGATCTGCGCGGTCTCCGGGATCGCGAATCTCGCCCACCATGATCTTGTCCGGGTCGTGACGCAGGATCGACCTCAACCCTCGTGCAAACGTCAGCCCCTTTTTCTCGTTGATGGGAATCTGCGTGATTCCGCGGAGCTGATACTCGACCGGATCCTCGATCGTGACGATCTTGTCTTCGACTGACTTGATTTCAGACAGTGCCGCGTAGAGCGTCGTCGTCTTGCCCGAGCCGGTGGGTCCGGTGACGAGCACCATGCCGTACGGCTCGCGGATGTACTTGCGGAAGCGCGCGCAGCTCCGAGCTCGGGGAACCCGAGGATGTCGAGCTTCAGCTCGGTGAACTGCTCGCTGATCGACTCCTTGTCGAGGATGCGGATGACCGCGTCCTCGCCGTGCACGCTCGGCATGATCGAGACGCGGAAGTCGATCGTCTTGCCCGGCATCCGCACCTTGAAGCGGCCGTCCTGCGGCACGCGCTTCTCGGCGATGTCGAGCTCCGCCATCACCTTCACGCGCGAAATGATCGAGCTGTGGAACTGTTTGCCGATCGGCCGCATGGCCGGCTGCAGCACGCCGTCGATCCGGTACTTCACGTGCACCGCGTCGTCGCCGGTCTCGATGTGGATGTCGCTCGCCCGCCGCTGGATGGCCGTATAGATCGTCGAGTCCACCAGCTTGATGATCGGGCTGATGTCGCTCGTCAGCCGCTCGACGGTCAGGTTCTCGTCGCCGGTCTCGTCCTCTTTCAGGACCTGGAGCTCGAACGCCTCGGTGGCTTCCTCGAGGACGCGCTGTGAGCTCTCGCTCTTCTTCAGGATCGACTGGATCGCCGACGGTGCGCCGACCGTGACCTTGATCGGCGTGCGGAGGATCACTCCGAGCTCGTCGATCATCGGCAGGTCCGTCGGGTCGGACACGACGATGATCGAGGAACTTGCCGTCGCGGCGATGCGGGACGAATCCGTACCGCAGCATCAGATCGGCGGGAATCGATCGGAAGAGATCCTGGTCGATCCGGAACTCCTCCATGTCGATGAACTCCAGCCGATACCGCCCGGCCAGCGCGCGCGCACGGGCGAGCTTCCTCGGAGTATTCCTCCGGATCCGGCAGCAGATTGGCGATGCGGTTGCCATTGGTAGATCTATCTCCCCACGACCGAGGTCAACTCGAACAGCGGCAGATACAACGCCAGCACGACCGCGGCGATGATGATCGCCCATGAAGACCAGCATCACCGGCTCGATCAGCTTCGTGACCCGCTCGACTTCCGTCTCGACCTCTTCGTCATAGAACTCCGCGAGGCTGTTCAGCATGTCCTGCAGCGCGCCCGTGGACTCCCCGACCTCGACCATCTTCACGGCCACGTCCGGGAAGACCACACGGGCCCGGAGGGCGCCCGCGAAGCTCTGACCTTCCTGGACCCGCCGGCGCACCTCGTCCAGGCCATCGCTCATATATCGGTTCGAAGCCGATCGAACAGCAATCTCGAGCGAATGAACGAGCGGGATGCCCCCTCCGAGCAGCGTCGACAGCATGCGCGCAACCTGAGACGTAAAGAACTTCCGGGCGGTCGCTCCCGCCCACGGTATGCTGCAGGAGCCACCGGTCCAGGATGGCTCTTCTGAGACGGCTGCCGGAACCAGAGGACGGCCAGCGACGACCGAGGCCGATCACGGCCGGAGCGATGAACCAGAAGATTCGAGGCGATGGCGTCCGAAACCCCGACGATGACCCGGGTCAGCAGGGGCAGCGGCCGGTCGAACGTCGCGTAGAAGTCCGAAAAGGCCGGGATCACCCTGCAGGACGATGATGCCGATGAGCACCACCATCATCGTGATCAGGATGGCCGGATAGATCAGCGCCGAGATCGTCCGCCGGCGGGCGGCGCCGATCAGCTTCTCGTACGCGACGTAGCGCCGGATGACCGAGTCGAGATTGCCGCTGCGCTCCCCCGCCAGCAGCGACGCCGAGTAGACAGCCGGAAACATGATCGCCGTGCTCCGTGAACGCGTCGGACAGCGCGGTTCCGCTCTGCACCTTTGCTGTAGCACGCCGTCGAGAACGGCCTTGAACGTGGGGTTTTCAACGCGCTGGCGGAGAATATCCAGCGACTGCGTCAGGGGCATCCCGGCCTTGAGCAGCGTCGCCAGTTCCTGGTTGAAGACGACGAATTCCTGCCGGCTGACCCGGCGGCGCCGGGTCCCCAGGGACAAGCCGGACAGCCAGCCGCGAGGCTGCAGGGAAAGGACGAAGAGGCCCTTTTCCTCGAGATCCCGACGTAGCCGGGCCTCACTGTCGGCGATGTAGACGCCTTCGACTACCTCGCCGTTGGCGGTGCCGAGCCGGCAGCGAAATTCCATGTGCCCAGTTTAGACCTCCAGTCCTATTGTTTCGGCTCGACAAACGCGTGGAATACCCGCACACCGAGTTCGCGGGGGTCCAAGCTCTTCAATTGGGGGACGCTCGCCGGTACGAAGGTCTTGTCCACTGCAGACCACCACATCGACCGTCTCTCCGGTGCCGAGCTGGGCGGCGGTCAGCGGAATCCGGCGCAGTTCGCGTCGTCCCGCCGGCAGGCTGAAGCTGTCGACGACCGCATCACCGATTCGGATCTCGACCTGTCTGAGGCTCGGTGAACGCCTGCACGGGTTCGATCGAGATCGAGGATGAAATTGACGTCCTGCTTGGGATTGCGAAACGAGAGCGTGCCCTGCTTCTTCGACCACTGCCATTCGACGCCTGCCTCTCCCGAGACCTCAGCATCGTGCCAGCCGTCGCGGAAGACGATGAAGAGCGCGTTCGCGGGCAGCTGCATGTTGAACGTCGCGACGCGGATCGATCGATCGCCGGTGTTCTCGCCGCCGAGCGGGACCCGCTGCCCTGACTTCACGGAATAGAGTCCGACCTCGATCTGCGCCGGCCCGACGTACGGGAGCTTGGGCACGAACATCGTGCGCGTGTACTCGACCGTCGAGCCCGCCTTCCACTGCGTCGTCGGTGTCGGCGGCTGATGGTCGTCGCCCCACATCGAGGTGCGATCCTTGTCGAGCACGTGCACGAAGACCGTGTAGTCCTCGGTGAAGGCCGGCGCATCGGGCGCGACGGCAAACTTGATAGGTCACGTCGATCGGGCTGCCGACGGCCGCATCCATGCGACTGAGTGTGATCGACGGCGTCGCCACCGGACGCGCGTCATCGACCTTCTTCGAGCACCCGGCGATCAGCACCGATCAGCACGAGTGGCAGCAACAACACTCGCAGACTGTCTTGGCATTCGACCCGGAATGATACTATCTCCCGCGCATGGCATCAGATGCGCTCGGGATGGTGGAGACCCGCGGTCTCATCGGCTCGGTCGAAGCGGCCGATGCGATGGTCAAGGCCGCGAACGTCGTGCTCGTCGGCAAGGAATACATCGGCGCGGGTTACGTGACCGTGCTCGTTCGAGGCGACGTCGGCGCCGTGAAGGCCGCGACCGACGCCGGTGCGGCGGCGGCGCGGCGGGTCGGCGAGCTGGTCTCGGTGCACGTCATTCCGCGGCCGCACGCCGAGGTCGAGCGCATTCTCCCGAAGTCCTGAACCCGTAGCGCTCGTCAGCCGGCGACAGACTCATGGCCGCTCAGGAAGCCACACCTCAGACCGACAAGGACCTGACATCGATCTCCGAGGCGCGGAGCCTCGCTCGCGCCGCGAAACAGGCACAGCCGATCCTCGCCGAGCTCACGCCAGGAACAGATCGATCGCATCGTCACGGCGATGGCCGATGCGGTGACGCCGCACGCCGAGGCGCTGGCCCGGCTCGCCGTCGAGGAAACCGGATACGGCGTCGTCGCGGACAAGGTCCAGAAGAATCTGTTCGCGTCCCGCCGCGTCTACGAGTTCATCGCGCCGATGAAGACCGTCGGGCGTCGTCAATCGGCATCGAGGATCGGAAGATCGTCGAGATCGCCGAGCCGTTCGGCGTCGTCGCGGCCATCGTGCCCTCGACCAACCCGACGTCGACGGCGATCTATAAGGTGCTGATCGCGCTGAAGGCCCGCTGCCCGATCGTCATCAGCCCGCATCCGTCCGCGGCGCGATGCATCACGCGGGCGGTCGAGATCATGGCCGAGGCGGCCGCGCAGCGCCGGCGCGCCGGCCGGTGCGATCGGATGGATGAAGACGGTCACGCTCGAAGGCACGCAGGAGCTGATGAAGCACCGCGACGTCGCGGTGATCCTGGCGACCGGCGGGATGGGACTCGTGCGTGCCGCGTACAGCGCCGGCAAGCCCGCGTACGGCGTCGGCCCTGGCAATGCGCCCGTGCTACATCGAGCAGTCCGCCGACCTGTCGAAAGCCGCGCACGACATCGTCCTCGGCAAGACGTTCGACAACGGCGTCCTCTGCTCGTCGCCGAACTCCGTGGTCGTCGACGAAGCGATCTCGGAAGAGGCCACGCCGCCGTTTCCAGGCCGAGGGCGCCTACTTCATGAACGACGCGCGAGATGGAGGCGCTCGCCAAGGCCCTGGTCAGCCCGCAGCGCCTGCCCAACCCGGCGCTGGTCGGCCGATCGGCGGCGTTCATCGCCGAGAAGGTCGGCATCACGGTCCCGAGCGGCACGCGGGCGCTGATCGCGCCGCTGAAAGGCGTCGGCCGGGACTATCCCCTCTCCATAGAGAAGCTGTGTCCGGTCCTGTCGTGGTACGTCGTCAAGGACTGGCGAGAAGGCTGCGAGCGCTGCATCCAGATCCTGCGCTACGGCGGGATGGGACACACGATGTCGATCCACTCGCAGAACGAGGATGTGATCCTGCAGTTCGGGCTCAAGAAGCCGGCATTCCGGATCTGCGTGAACACGCCGACGACGCACGGATCGATCGGACTGACGACCGGGCTCGACCCGGCGATGACGCTGGGCTGCGGCGGACCGGGCGGAAACATCACGTCCGACAACATTTCGCCGCGTCATCTGCTGAACCTGAAGCGTCTGGCGTATGAGCTTCGGCCGGCGGTCGCCTCGTCGCCGCGTGCAGACGCGGGCAAGTCCGCACGGAGAGCGGCGCACCAGCGAGGACGCACCGTGAGCATGCCCCTGCCCAAGGTTGCGGCCGTGCCGGTGCCGAAGACGATTTCGGCCCAGACCCTGGCCGCGAAAATCGACACCTTCCTGGCGTCGCGCGGCTACAAGCCCCCCGACGGTGAGCCGATCAGGGCAACCCAGGATGGCGACACCGCGCCTCGAGCCGATAACCCTGCCGAGTTCATTTGTGAGGACGACGTTCGGGCGGCGCTTCGGTCGGGGAAGAAGCTTCTGGTCGGCGAACGGACAATCATCACGCCTGCGGCGAGAGACCTCGGCGAATCGCAGAAGGTCTTTCAGCAAGCGGGCTGGCCTCGCTGATCAGGAACTGCATAGCCCTGCCTGGCACTGCGCTGCGGCGCTTTTGACCCCTGGATCAGCCGGATGCTAGAGTACGCTGACGCCATGTCGACTGCTCGTCGCGGCCTGTCGTGGGGGGTGTGCCTCGTCGCGCTGTTCGCGGCGGCGTGTGCTGCCCGCGAAGCCCGCGCCGGCTCCGCAGCCAGCACCTGCCGTCGCAGCTGTCCCGGCAAACACCTGCTCCGGCTCCAGTTCCCAAGTCCGATCCGGTCGCCGATCTGATCGCCCTGTCGGAGCAGCATTTCGAAACCGGCCGGAAAGAGCTCGAGGCCGGTCATCTCGAGACGGCAAAGACCGCATTTCAATCGATCCCTGGAAGTCCTCCTGGAATGGCCGGGCGGCGCGCGATCCGAGCCGCGGATCCGGGAACAGTACGACCGCCTGGTCGAGCGCATCAGCGCCTACGAAGTGACCGCGCTGGCGCAGGGCGACGGGTTCGCGGAGAAGGCATCGGAGCCGGCGTCGATCGACGAGCTGCTGGCCATCTCCACGTTCGAGCCGCCGCCGGCCGCCACGCAAGGAAACCGAGCAGACCGTCGCGCAGGATCTCCAGGAGGTGGTCCACGACATCGACATCCCGCTGAATCCCCGGGTGCTGTCCTACGTCCAGCTGTTCACGGGACGTCTGAAGGGCTACCTCGAGGAAGGCCTGGGCCGCGGCGCACCGCTTCCTGCCGATGATTCAGGAAGTCTTCCGCGCCGAAGGGCTGCCGCTCGACCTGGCCTACGTGCCGCTGATCGAAAGCGCGTTCAAGCCGAATGCGCTCTCGAAGGCCAAGGCCAAGGGCATCTGGCAGTTCATGCGCGGCACCGCGCTCGAGAACGGTCTCAAGCACGACTGGTACATCGACGAGCGCTCGGATCCCGAGAAGGCCACGCGCGCCGCCGCCAAGTATCTGAAGACGCTGTACGGCATGTTCGACGACTGGCATCTGGCCCTGGCGTCCTACAACGGCGGGCCCGGACGTGTGCAGCGCGCGATGAAGCGCTCGGGACGCGACGACTTCTGGAAGCTGAGCGTCGACCAAGCGCTATCTGCCGCGAGAGACGCGAGACTACGTGCCGCTGATCCTGGCGGCGGTCATCGTCGCCCGCAACCCGGCGCAGTACGGCATGAACATCGTGCCGATCGACACGCCGGCGTACGAGACCGTGACGCTGGCGAGCGCCGTTGATCTTCGCCGCGTGGCCGAGTGGGCGGGCACGCCGGTGCAGACGATTCAGGAGCTCAATCCGGAGCTGCGCCGCTGGACGACTCCACTGCGAGCGACCGACTACGAGCTCAAGGTTCCGGAAGGCACCGCGGACGCTGATCAACGCCCGGATGCTCGAAGTCTCGGCCGACGAGCTCGCGCCGCTGAATCGCCACACCGTCAAGAAGGGCGAGACGCTGCTCAGCATCTCGAAGAAGCTCAAAGTGAGCCGCGCCGATCTGGCTGAAGCCAACTACCTGTCGACCAAGGCCAGCCTGAAGGCCGGCCAGCAGCTGATCATCCCGCGTGCGCCGACGCTGCTCCTGGCGCGAACACCGAGAACCGACGTCTCCGGCGGTCGAAACACCGGCCGTTGCATCCGCACCTGCCGCGACCGACGCGGTTCCGGCCAGCGCGCCGGCTCGCTCCGGCCGCGCCTGCGTCGAGATCGCGCCTGAGAAAGTCATTCACCGCGTCCGCGCGGCGACACGCTCTACTCGATCGCCAAGCGGTACGACACGACCGTGGACGAACTGAAGGAATGGAATCGCCTGCGCAGCAACGCGATTCAGATCGGTCAGCGCCTGACGATCTTCCGCGACAGCGGACCCTCGCACCGAACTAGCGTCCGGACTCGCTCGCGGAGCCGGCCGAGAAGCGGCTCCGGATCGGGCCCCTTCCCGAGGCGTGCGCCTCGCACGCCGCATACACCTGCATCAACTCCCGATAGAACTCATGACGACGCGGCGTCTGGCTCGAGGCGGACTCGGTCGCCACGGGCTCGGCGAAGCCGCGCACGACCTCGTCCCAGTCGGTCGTGCGACTCGCCGCTGTTGAGATCGGCATGCGCGGCGCGAAGTGCGGCGCCGAGCGCCGCTGAATTTCGCCACCTCGAGCTGGCACACGGTCGCCGCCGAAGACATCGGCCATCGTTTGCAGAATCGATCGATTGGCGGCTGCTCCACCGGTCGCATGGATCGTGTCGATCTCGACGCCCATCCATCGCGAGTGCAGCGCCATCGTCATCATCTGCGCGTCCACGAGGGCGCGCACTTCGACGTCGGATCGGCATTGCACGAGCCCGTAGCGACGCAGCGCCGGCGATTGGCACGGCAGGTGTGATCTCGGGCTCGAACCACGGAAGCACGATGTGGGCGCCGCGGCGGTGTCGTGTCGAGTGCGCGCGAGAACGCGCCCCAGTCCATGCCGAGCTCGTTGCGCACCCGCTCGCGCGCCAGCGAGCCGTTCTGGAAGCACGTCAGGCCCATGTAGTCGCCGGTCGGCGCACCGAACACATGACCGGTGCCCGTGACATCGACACGCGGCTCGCGCATGAGACCGAACACCGTGTCGCTGGTGCCCAAGGACACAGCGACGCGTCCTTCTCTGACGAGACCGGTTCCGATGAGACTGCAGGGGTTGTCGCCCGACCACGCGATCACCTTGCGCGGCCGGAAGACCGTAGCGAGCCCGCCAGTACGGCGACAGCGTTCCAACCACGGTCTTCGAGCGGCGTGATCCTCGGCAGCTTCTCGCGAAGTCCGGGCGCTGTTGCATCGACCGCCTCTTGCCACCAGTCCTGACTGCGCGAGATCCATCAGGTTCATGCCGGATGCGTCGCCCGGATCGATCGGTGCATCGACTGCCCGACAACAACGAGGCGAGAAACGAGCTGACCAGATGCACCCGCGCGGTCGCGTGATAGCGCTCTGGCGACTGCTTGAAGAACCGGCGGATCTGCGGACCGGTGAATCGCTCGAACGCACGCGAGCCGGTACGACTGCGCGAGTACATCTGCCGCGCCGACGCTCGCCGTGATCTCCGCGCATTCTTCGGCGGTGCTGGAGTCCATCCAGATTGGTGACTCCTGACGCGCGAAGACGCTGCGGAGCTGTTCGGCGACTGGCTGGCGAGGGTCGAGCGCTCGCACGGCCTGCGCCCACGAGGCGTTGAGGTAGACGCTGCCGTGCTGCTGCGCAGAGCCGCTGACGGCGGCAAGCCGACTGAGATCCAGGCCGCTCCCGGCGAGCCTGGCCATCATCACGTCGAGCGCTTCAGCCCACATCAACGGTGACGAGCGGGCGACGGCCGGATCCGTACGCGGCAAGACGCCGTGCCGGGTGCCATAGTGCGGCAGCGTCTCGTCGAACGAGAGTGAAGACTCGAACACGATGCGCCGTTCGCTGCCCTCGATCGCGATGACGATGGCCGTGAGGCTCTGCGTGCTTGAATCGAGACCAAGATAGAACGGCACGATGCACTGTGCTATACGCCGAGCAGCAGATCGACAACCATCTGATCCAGCCGCTCATACGGCAGTCGCCGCGACGCAAGCGTCTGACGATCGAAGCTGCGGCTCTTGAGCTCGCCTGCGCGTTGAGGGCTGTAGGGGCTCTCGCCTGCTGCCTCGCCACGAATCTCCGCCAGCAACGCCTGAATCCCTGCGTGGGCGCGGAACTGCTGCGCCTTCTCTTTCAGGATCAGGTACGTCCGCATGCAGCCGCAGGCGAAATCCCAGACGCCCTGCTCGTCCTCGGTCCGGTAAGCATGGGCGTCGAAGTGCCGCGGACCGTCGTAGCCCGACTCCTCGAGCAGCTTGACCAGGAAGAACAGCGGCTTCATCGACTCCGACGCAAACCGCAGGTCCTGATCGAACCGGCCCGGCTTCTGATCGTTGAGGTCGATGTGAAAGAGCTTGCCAGCCTCGATCGCCTGCGCGACGACGTGGTAGAAGTTCAGGCCGGCCATCTGTTCGTGCGCAAACTCGGGGTTGACGCCAACCATCTCCGGGTGATCCAGCGTGGGAATGAACGCCAGATACGCGGCCGTGGTTGCAAAATAGATGTCGCCACGCGGTTCGTTCGGCTTGGCTTCGAGCGCGAACCGAAGGGCGTATTTCTGATCGCGGGCGTACTCGCACAGGAAGTTGATGGCGTCGCGGAACCGCTTGATGGCTTCGACCGGGTCCTTTGCGGCGTCCACTTCTGCGCCCTCACGTCCGCCCCAGAAGACGTAGGTTCGTGCGCCCAGCTCCACACCGAGATCCATCGCGCGCATCGTCTTCTGCAGTGCATAGGCACGCACATTGGCGTCGTGTGACGTGAACGCCCCATCCTTGAAGACCGGATCCGTGAACAGGTTGGTGGTGGCCATCGGGACGGTCAGACCTGTTGCGTCGAGCGCCTTCCGGAAAGCTTGGACGATCTGATCGCGCTCGGCGACGGTCGCATCGATGGGAACGAGATCGTTGTCGTGGAAGTTGACGCCCCAGGCGCCGAGCTCGGCGAGCTTGTGGACCGCGCGAACCGGATCGAGCGGCGGCCGTACGAAGTCCCCGAATGGATCGCGGCCGCGGTTGCCGACCGTCCATAGGCCGAAGGTGAACTTGTCTGCAGGAGTGGGTGTGAGCCTCATTGTTTAGCCGTTGAAGTAGAGGTACGCCGCCGCAATCAGCACGAGCACGACCGCCGAGTTGATCACGTCCCAGCGGTTCCAGCTCCGGCGCGACTCGCGCCGCTGGTCGCTGGTTACGGTCGCGTACGTCAAGCCGGTCAGCTGACGCTCGCTGGGGGCCGGCGTCGCATAGCTGACCACGATCAACACCGCGACTGATACCAGGAAGATCAGGAGGCCGTAGTACTGAAAGTAGATGTTGTTCAGGATCCAGAGCCACGAGCCTGGCGCGTAGCCGTTCTCATAGCCGGCCATCCCGAGCGTGACCGGCGTATCGACGAACAGGCGAAGCATTCCGAGGGCGAACCCGGTCAGCAGCGCGGCGAGGCACCCGGCTGCCGTCAGCCGTTTCATGAACACACCGAAAAAGAACACGGCTGCGATCGGTGGGGCGAGATAGGCCTGAATCCCCTGCAAGTACTCGTAGAGACCTCTCGCGCCCTGAATCACCGGAATCCACACCAGGGCGATGACCACCATTACCATGGTCGCCACGCGTCCTATCCACACGAGCTGCGCCTGTGAGGCGTTCGGTCGAAACTTCCGGTAGAAGTCGATCGTGAACAGCGTGGACGAGGCATTGAACGCGCCGGCCAGTGAGCTCATGAGCGCCGCGAGCAGGCCCGCCACCACCAAGCCGCGTAAACCCTCTGGCATGACGTGCTGCACGAGCAGGGGAAACGATGCCTGCGCCGCCGACGGCACCACGTTGCCCGAGGCGTCCACCAGCACGCCCAGCTCGGGGATTTTGCCGCTGCGCGCCAGCGCCACTGCGATCATGCCCGGCACGATGAAGATGAACACCGGCAGCAGCTTGAGAAAAGCGGCGAAGATGGTTCCGCGGCGGGCCTCTGTCTCGTTCGGCGCACCGAGTGTGCGCTGCACGATGTACTGATCGGTGCACCAGTACCAGAGCCCGATGATCGGCGCGCAGAACAGCATGCCCACCCAGGGATAGTTCTGGTTGAAGTACCACGCCATCCGCCCGGACTCTTTCACCGGAAGCCAGGTGCTCTCGACACCCGCGGGCGTGATCGGTTTCCACAGGTTGAACATGTCGGGACCCAGCGTCGCCCGCAGCTCGCCCCAGCCACCAAGACGGTTCAGGCCCACGATCATCAGCAGCAACGAGCCGGCGATGAAGACGACGGTCTGCACGGCCTCCGTGTACGCCACCGCGCGCATGCCGCCAATCACCGCGTAGAGTCCCGTGAGGAGGACGACGAGCACCGAGCCGATCCAGAAGCTGTTGAACACGGCGCCGCCGATCTCGACCTGCACTTCTGGCAGCAGCGTTCCGAAGACAACACCGCCCGCAAAGATGCCGACCGCCATTTTCGTCAGCACATAGGCGACCAGCGAGATCAGCGACAACACCCAACGAGCTGTCGCCGAGAATCGCAGCTCGAGAAACTCCGGCATCGTGTAGACGCGCGAGCGCAGATAGAACGGCACCAGCACCCAACCAAGGACGAGCAGGCACCAGGCGTGGAGCTCGTAATGGGCCAGCGCCACACCACTCGTCGCCCCAGCTCCCGCCAGACCGACGAGATGCTCCGATCCGATGTTGGAGGCGAAGATCGAAGCGCCAACCACGACCCATCCGAGGTCGCGGCCCGCCAGAAAGTAATCGTCCGCGGTGTTCCGACTCCTCGAGACAGCCCACCAGGTCAGTGCCGCGAGCAGTCCGAAGTACAGCGCGATCGTGACCCAGTCGAGAGTCGTCATCGGGTGCGGTGTATCCTCAGCGCGTGCATTCTACGTGGAGCGCTCGGGTTTCAGCCGCAGTGCTGTTGGTGGTTGCGATCGCCGGCTCGGTGCATGCCGAGACCGGCTACGACGCCTGGCTGCGTTACGCACCGCTGCCCGCGCCGGATGGTGGCTCGCGTCGGCGCGGTGCCGCGCTCGGTGACGCTGCTCGGCGACTCGCCAGTCCTGCGAAGCGCGCGCGACGAGGTCGTGCGCGGTCTCTCGTCGATGCTCGCGGCGCAGATCACGACCGCCGCGGCCCTTCCCCGCACGTCCACGATCCTGCTCGGCACGCTCGATCGTGTCCGGCCGCTCGTCCCGTCCGCGCCGCTTGCCGGCGCAGCTCACCGAACGATGGCTTCTGGCTAGGCACAGCGACGGTGCGCGGTCAGCTAGTCCTCGTCGTCGCCGGCCGCAACGAGCGAGGCGTGCTGTATGGCGCGTTCGCGCTGCTGCAACGCATCGCCCGCGGCGAGGACGTCTCGCGTCTGAACGAGCGACAGGAGCCTGCCGCACCAATCCGCTGGGTGAATCACTGGGACAACCTGGATGGAACGATCGAGCGCGGGCTATGCCGGCCGGTCGATCTTTTTCGAGAACGGGCGCGTCCTCGACGACCTGACGCGAGTCCGCGACTACGGCCGCCTGCTCGCGTCGGTGGGCATCAACGGCGTGACCGTCAACAACGTCAACGCCAATCCGCTGGTCATCACCGACGGCTTCATCCCGCAGATCGCCCGACTCGCGGACGTGCTGCGCCCCTGGGGTGTGGCCGTCTCGGTCTCGATCGATTTCAGCAGCCCCCGACGCATCGGCGGTCTGGACACCTTCGACCCACTGGACGCGCGAGTCGCGGCGTTCTGGAAAGACCGTGTCGATGCCGTGTATCGCGCCATCCCCGACCTTGGCGGGATCGTGCTGAAGGCCGACTCGGAAGGCCGGCTCGGTCCGTCCGCATACAACCGGACGCATGCAGACGCCGCCAACGTGATCGCGCGCGCGCTGGCGCCGCACAACGGCGTGATCTTCTATCGCGGCTTCGTCTACGACAACCTGATGGACTGGCGCGAGCCGAAGAACGACCGCGCGCGCGCCGCCTATGACAACTTCCATCCGCTCGACGGCAAGTTCGACGCGAACGCCGTCATTCAGATCAAGCACGGGCCGATCGACTTCCAGGTGCGCGAGCCGGCCTCACCGCTGTTCGGTGCGCTGCGCAATACGAATCAAGCGATCGAGCTGCAGATCACCCAGGAGTATCTGGGCCAGCAGCGTCACGTCTGCTTTCTCGTGCCGATGTGGAAAGACGGTCCTCGACTTCGACATGCTGGCGACATCGACCTCGCCGGGCACGCCGGTGCGTGACCTCGTCTCGGGCCGGACGTTCAATCGACCGGTCGGCGGCTTCGTCGGCGTCGTCCAACGTCGGGCGCGACACCAACTGGCTCGGTCACGATCTGGCGATGGCGAACCTGTATGGCTTCGGCCGTCTGGCGTGGAATCCGACGATATCCGCGCACAGACATTGCGACCGACTGGACCACGCTGACCTTCGGTCACGATCCGCAAGTCGTCGAGACCGTCACCGAGCCTCCTGCTCGATTCATGGCCGGCCTACGAGCGCTACACCGGACCGCTTGGCGCCGGAACGCTGACCGACATCATCGGCGTGCACTACGGTCCCGGGATCGAATCCTCGGAGCGCAACGGTTGGGGCCAGTGGCATCGCGCCAACGGACAGGGCATCGGCATGGATCGCACGTCGCGACGGGTACCGGCTTCACCGCGCAGTACATCCCGATTCTCGGCGCGCAGTTCGAATCGCTGGCGTCGACGCCGGACGAGCTCCTGCTCTTCTTTCATCACGTGCCGTACACGCACGTGCTCCATTCCGGCAAGACGGTCATTCAGCACATCTACGACAGCCACTATCAAGGCGCGGAAGAGGCCGCGGACTTCGTCGCGCGCTGGCGTCGACTCGAACGATTGATCGATCGCGAACGTTACACCTCCGTTCTCGCCAAGCTCGAATACCAGGCCGGACACGCCATCGTCTGGCGTGATGCGATCAACAACTGGTTCCTGTGGATCTCCGGCATTCCTGACGCGAAGGGACGCGCCGGACAGTTTCCAGGTCGCGTCGAAGCCGAATCCATGTCGCGCGAGCGCTACGCCAACATCGCGGTCGTGCCGTGGGAAACTGCGTCCGCAGGTCAGGTGGCGACATGCGACGTCCGGACAGACGTGCGTCGCTCGGCACCGATATCAGGGAGCGGCCGGAGCGCCTTCGACATCGCCGTGCAGTACTTCGACGAAAGCGATGGCGCGAGCCGCTTCTCGCTGTTCGTCGGCGACCGTCAGATTGATTCGTGGGTCGCTGACGCAGCAGTTCGGATCGCCGGCCCCGAACGGTCACACGTCGACGCGCCGAACCGTTCGAAATATCCGGCTCGGCCCTGGTGATGAGTTTCGCGTGCGAGGTGGTGTCCGATGGATGGAGAGCGGCGCGCTAGACTACGTCGAGATCACCAGTCGTCCCGATGATCTGAGACGCACGAGCGGTCCGCAAGTAGCGGTACGCAGAAACCGTAAAATCTGGCGGTTCCCTCGATCGCGCCGACTGCAACGTCCGGGCGCTGTGTCGAGCGTGATTCGAGGAATTCTCTCCCAAAGACCTGCAGGCACCGGTTCTTGCACTTGTGCGGGCATCGTGCTCGCCAGCCTGCGCAGCGCCGCCGTGTTCGGCGTCGAGGCCTACCCCGTCCACATCGAGGTGGATGTTGCGTTCGGCCTGCCCCACTTCACGATGGTGGGGCTACCCGATGCGACGGTCCGCGAGAGCCGCGACCGTGTGCGCTCGGCCATCCGCAACTCGGGCTTCGAATTTCCGCACCACCGCATCACCGTCAACCTGGCGCCGGCCGACGTGCGCAAGGCGGGCTCGTCGTTCGATCTGCCGATTGCGCTCGGTCTGCTCGCCACGTCGGGCCGCTTACCCGCCGCGCAGTCGACGACACGGTCGATCGTCGGCGAGCTCTCGCTCGACGGCGGCATCAACGGCATTCGCGGCGTCCTGCCGATCGCCGTTGCGGCCCGGCGGCTCGGGCTGAAGCGATTGCTGCTTCCGCCACAGAACGCGGCGAGGCGAGCGTCGTCGAGGGCCTCGACGTGTGTGTCGCCCGCTCGCTGCCTGAGGCCGTCGACGCGCTCAACAGGCCGGACGAAGCGCAGCGAGCGCCTGCTGCTCGACGCATCCGCCGCTGCACGACGCACCTCCGGCGACGGCGATCTGTGCCGACGTTCGCGGGCAACTGCTCGCGCGCCGGGCGCTCGAGGTTGCCGCGGCCGGCGGTCACAATCTGCTGCTGAAGGGCCCGCCCGGAGCTGGCAAGACGATGATGGCGCGCCGGCTGGGATCGATCCTGCCGCCGCTCACCTTCGACGAGGCGCTGGAGTGTACGGCGATTCACTCGGTGGCCGGCACGCTGCCGCCAGGCGTTGGCGCTGCTCAGCGAGCGCCCGTTTCGCGCGCCGCATCACACCGTGTCCAACGTCGCACTCGTCGGCGGCGGCACCGTCCCGCGCCCTGGAGAGATCTCGCTGGCGCACAACGGTGTGCTGTTTCTCGACGAAATGCCGGAGTTCGATCGGCGTGCGCTCGAGGTGCTGCGTCAGCCGCTCGAAGAAGGCCGCGTGACGATCGCTCGGGCGGCGCGGACCGTCGTGTTCCCGGCACGGTTCGTCCTGGTTGCGGCGATGAACCCCTGCCCGTGCGGGTTCTTTGGCGACGAGCATCGCGGGTGCCGCTGCACGCCGACACACATCGCGAAGTATCGCGGCAAGCTTTCGGGTCCGTTGCGGGATCGCATCGATCTCATCGTCGACGTGCCGGCGCTTCCGGTCGTCTGCCATCGCCGAAGGCGAGCCAGGCGAATCCTCAGCGGTCGTGCGCGAGCGCGTTCTCGCCGCGCGGACGATGCAGCAGCAGCGGCACGGTCCGGCGGGTGCGCGTACCAATGCCGACCTGCGCGGGTCAAGCGGTCGCAGAGATCTGCCGCCCGGATGCCGATGGGCGCCAGCTGCTCACTCGCGCGGCGACACGCATGGGCCTCACCGCGCGCGGCTACGACCGCGTGCTGAAGGTGGCGAGAACGGTCGCCGACCTCGCCGGCGTGGACGTCGTCGATGCGGACCACGTGGCAGAAGCTCTCCAATACAGATTGGTGGAATGACAGGCAATAAGGTGGCATGGATCTGCCTCAAGGGTCGGCGATGGTTTCGACAGCGGGCACGCGCGCGTCGTACACACTCTTGATCGCCGTCGCTGCGATGATGAGCGCTCCTCCGATGATGGTGTAGGCGCCGGGCTGCTCGCCGCGGATCATCCAGGTCCAGATCGGATTCAGTACCGGCTCGATCAGGAGAAGCAGCGACACCTCCAGCGCGGGCAGCACGCGGATGGCGGCAGTGAGGAACAGATACGCCAGACCGATCTGGCAGATCCCGAGATAAGCGACCGTGGCCCACTCCGTCGCGCTCGCCGCGGGCAGTGGCCACGCAAATGGCCAGGCCGCGAGGCTCGCGAACAGATTCCCGAGCATCACCGCAGACAGCCCGACGCGGGTCTGGGGGTGATCACGCTGGACGTAGCGCAGCCCAAGGAGCGTAAGTGCCCACGCGATGCCGGACACAACCGCCAGCAGATTCCCGGTGACCGGCTCCGGCGCGGTGGCCGTTGGCTCCGGCTGGCCCACGACGCAGAGGACCAATCCCGCCGCCACACCAAGGAGAAATCCGACGTCGCGGCCGCGAAACCGCTCGCCCAGGACGAGGGGGCCAAGAACCAGCAGGTAGAGTGGCGCTGTCGATTGCAGGAAGATCGCGTTCGCCGCCGTCGTGAGCTTCGTGGAGAGGACGAACAGAGTGAGCGTCGCCGCATAGACGACGCCTGTTGCGA
Organism: uncultured Acidobacteriota bacterium; assembly: GCA_963728305.1. Classification (GTDB taxonomy): domain Bacteria; phylum Acidobacteriota; class Vicinamibacteria; order Vicinamibacterales; family UBA2999; genus Gp6-AA40. The sequence goes on along the minus strand of CAVSKE010000013.1, from coordinate 159,203 downwards.
ACATCGCCGGTGAGACGGCGATTCGCCCCCGCAGCAAGATAATGAGGACCAGCGCAGCGATCCCCGACCGCAGCGCAGAGACCTGCAGTCCTGTGAAGGCAGCCGCCTTGATCCCAGCCCCTCCCGTGGAGAAGAGGACGGCCGCCGCAAACACCTGTAATCGTCCGACGCCGACACTCACTCGATCACCATAGTGGGGTTCGCTCGATGTTCGCCGCACTTGTCCGTTTGGCGGAGCTTTTGTTCCTGTGGTAGGCTGACCTTGCGCCTACCTCTCCCCGAGGGCGCGAAGACCCGATAGATAGTAGCGTCGCATTCGTTCTCCCCGGTCATCCCAGTAGACCGGGTGTGTACTGAAGCATGGCATCAAGGCGTTACACCATTCTGATCGCTGACCGCACGTCAGGTGTCGTTCGTCGAGTGACCATCTCGGCGCGCCCTGCTGTTGCGGTCGCCTGCGCGATGGTGACCCTCCCGGTGCTGATCGGAGTGGGCGCCTCCTGGAAGGCCAAGAGCGACGTGGCCGGTCTGTACTCCAGCCAGCAGGCCCTCGAGCTCGAAAACGCCAGCTTCCGCACCGCGACCTCAGAACTTTCCGGTCAAATCGAATCGCTTCAATTGGCCATCTCGGATCTTGGCGCGCAGGCGGCGCTGGACCCGAGCCTGGCGCGGACAATGGAAAAGCTGCCGGCGCTGGTCAAGTCGCGCGCCATGGGTGGCAGCGTCACGCCCGCGGAGACGAACAAGCAACAGGATTCGACCTACGCGCGGACGTTGTCTGCGCTCTCGAATCCGGAAGACACGTTTGGCCTGCTCCGCTCGTTGCTCGAAGGTCTGGAATCGCGTCTGCAGTCGGTCAGGAGCAACGTTGAGAAACGGAATGCGCTCGCCGACGCCACGCCGTCGATCTGGCCGGCGCATGGCTGGCTCACGTCCAGAATGGGCCCACGGACCGATCCGGTCAGTGGCGGCTCCGACTACCACGCCGGGCTCGACATCGCTGGCGACAAGGGTCAACCTGTCTACGCGACCGCTACCGGCGTCGTCATGCAGGCGGGATACTCGGGTGCCTACGGAAATCTGATCGTCGTCGATCACGGCTTCGGACTCGAAACTCGCTACGGCCACCTCTCCGGCTTCAACGTTCAGAAGGGCGCGCACGTGAAGCGGGGCGAAATGATCGGCCGTCTCGGCGCCACCGGGCGCACCACCGGCAACCACCTGCACTACGAGGTGATGGCCAACGGCCGGCTCCTGAATCCGCTGCAGCTCCTCACGCAGCAGAAACCGCGCGACCGCTAAGCTCCTCACAAACAGCGGTTTCCTTGCCGAACTGTAGCCGCAGGGCTACAATCGGTAGATATTCCTTCGTAGTTTGCTCCCTCCATCCGAATGATTGGCCAACTACTCGCGAAGGTAATCGGTACCCAGAACGAACGAGAGATAAAGCGGCTCCGGCCGCTCGTCGTAGAGATTAACGCCCTCGAGCCGACTATCCAGAAGCTGACCGACGAGCAGCTCCGGGAAAAAACGGTCGAGTTCCGCAAGCGCGTCGCCGACGGGGCCAGCCTCGATGCTCTCCTCATCGAAGCGTTCGCCGTTGTCCGCGAAGCCGGCTGGCGTGCCCTCCACATGCGGCACTTCGACGTGCAGCTCATCGGCGGTATGGTCCTCCATCGGGGCACCATCGCTGAGATGAAGACCGGCGAAGGCAAGACACTGGTCGCCACGCTCCCCGCATACCTCAACGCGCTCGAAGGCAAGGGCGTGCACGTCGTTACCGTGAACGACTATCTCGCCCGCCGCGACTCGGAATGGATGGGACGCCTCTACCGATTCCTCGGGATGAGCGTCGGCGTGATCCAGCACGACCTGCGCGACGAGCAGCGTCAGGTCGCCTACGGCTCGGACATCACCTACGGGACGAACAACGAGTTCGGCTTCGACTACCTGCGCGACAACATGAAGTTCGAGCTGAACCACATGGTTCAGCGCGGGCACCACTTTGCCATCGTCGACGAGGTGGACAGCATCCTCATCGACGAGGCGCGGACGCCGCTCATCATCTCCGGGCCGGCTGAGGAATCCACCGACCTCTACTACGAAGTCGACCGGATCATTCCGAAGCTGAAGAAGGGCGCCGTCACGCAAGGTAACGTGAAGGCCGAGGATCGCGAGGAGCTGGAGAAGACCGGCGACTACCTCGTCGACGAGAAACACAAGACGGTCACGCTGACCGAGACGGGCATGGCCAAGGCCGAGCAGATGCTCGCGCACCGTCTGGTGCCCGAGTCGAACGGCTTGTACGACCCGGCGAACATGCCGCTGCTCCATCACGTGAATCAGGCCCTCCGGGCCCACTCGCTGTACCGCCTCGACGTCGAGTACATGATCAAGGACGGCGGGGTCGTGATCGTCGACGAGTTCACCGGCCGGCTGATGCCAGGGCGCCGCTGGAGCGACGGGCTGCATCAGGCCGTCGAGGCCAAGGAAAAGGTGAAGATCGAGCGCGAGAATCAGACGCTCGCCACCATCACCTTCCAGAACTACTTCCGCAAATACAAGAAGCTCTCGGGCATGACCGGCACCGCGGAAACCGAGGCGCCGGAGTTCGCCAAGATCTACAAGCTGGACGTGATCGTCGTGCCGACCAACCGGTCGCTGAAGCGGGTCGAGGAGCCGGACCTGATTTATCGCACCGAGCGCGAGAAGTTCGAGGCGATCGTCAACGACATCATCGACAAGCAGAACTCGGGGCGGCCCACTCTCGTCGGCACGGTCTCAATCGAGAAGTCTGAACGGCTGTCATCGCTGCTCAAGAAGCGCGGCATCAAGCACGTGGTGCTGAACGCGAAGTACCACGCCCAGGAAGCCGAGATCGTCGCGCAGGCCGGACACAAGAACAACGTGGTCATTGCGACCAACATGGCCGGCCGCGGCACCGACATTCTGCTCGGCGGCAACGCCGAGTATGCGGCCCGGCAGCAGTGCCTGGCGGAGGGAGTCGCTGAGCGGCTGCCGAAGGGCGAAGAGAAGTTCATCGACGACGAGGAGTTCGTCTACTACTTCCACGTGGATGGCTTCTACCGCGTGCCCAGGGCGGATTGGGAACGGATCTTCGCGCACTTCCAACGACAGATGGATGCCGAGCACGAGGAGGTCGTCAACATCGGCGGGCTTCACATCCTCGGCACCGAGCGGCATGAGGCGCGGCGCATCGACAATCAATTGCGCGGCCGCGCCGGCCGTCAGGGCGATCCAGGTTCATCGCGGTTCTACCTCTCGCTCGAAGACGACCTGATGCGCATCTTCGGCTCCGATCGCATCTCGGGCCTGATGCAGCGGCTCGGCATGGAAGAAGGCGTCCCCATCGAGCACGGTATGGTGACGCGCGCGATCGAGCGGGCGCAGAAGCAGGTCGAGGCGCAGAACTTCGGAGTCCGCAAGCACCTCCTCGAGTACGACGACGTGATGAACAAGCAGCGTGAGAGTGTCTACACGCTGCGTCGTGAGATTCTCGACGGCCACGTTCATCTCACCGAAGAAGAGGTGATGGACACCAAGCAGTACATCCTGGCCCTCGCCGAGGAGAATCTCGAAGAACAGGTGGAGAGGTTCGCCGGCAAGGCGCTCGACATCGAGGAGCACGACATCCCCGAGCTGATCCGCGAGATCTCCCGCATATTCGGTGTGGACCCGCAGATGCTCGAGGCCCTCGAGCTCGAAGAAAAGAGCGCCGACGAGATCACCGACACGGTATGGGCGCTGATCAAGACGAGCTACAACGAAAAGGAAACACTGGTCGGCGCCGACCTGCTGCGCCGGATCGAGCGCGACATCATGCTCCAGATCGTCGACGCGCAGTGGAAGGATCACCTCTACTCGCTCGACCATCTCAAGGAAGGCATCGGCCTGCGCGGCTACGGCCAGCGCGATCCGCTGGTCGAATACAAGAAGGAGAGCTACGGGCTCTTCCAGGACATGAAGGCGCGCATCGAGGAAGAGATGGTCCGCTATCTCTTCTGGCTGCGTCCGGTGGTCGGAGAAGGCGCCGAGAATGGCGCCGCTGCCCTGCCGGCCCGGCCAGCGCCGCGTCGGCCCTCACCCGCCAACGTGACGATGAATCATCCGGCTGCGGAACCGGTGCCGGCGTTTGCCGGCGCGGCGCGGTCCTCGTCGTCGTCCGCAGGCCGACAGGCGCCAACGCCGGCGCGCACCGGCGGTGACGATGTCATCAAGACTGTCAAACGCGACGAGCCAAAGGTCGGACGTAACGATCCCTGCCCCTGCGGCAGCGGCAAGAAATACAAGAAGTGCCACGGAGCAACACCTGGAGCCTGACACATGGAACTGAAGACCGCGTCACTGTCGCTCACCCAGACTGAAGTCGGACTCTCCACGGCACTCACCTTCGACGACGTCCTGCTGGTGCCGCAGCATTCGACGCTGGTCCCGAGCCAGGTTGACGTCTCGACGCGGTTGACACGAAACATCAAGCTCAACGTACCGCTGCTCAGCGCGGCGATGGACACGGTCACCGAGTCAGGGCTGGCGATCGCGATGGCCCAGCTCGGTGGACTCGGCGTCATCCACAAGAACCTCCAGATTCACGAGCAGGCCACCGAGGTCGATCGCGTCAAGCGGTCGGAGAGCGGCATGATCGTCAACCCGATCACGCTGGCGCCCACCAACCGGATCTACGAAGCGCTCGATCTGATGAAGAACTATCGGATCTCGGGCGTGCCGATCACCGAGGATGGCAGCAAGGAAGGCCGTCTGGTCGGGATTCTCACCAATCGCGATCTCCGGTTCGAGACCAACGTCCATCGAGAGATCAGCGAGGTGATGACCAAGGACCCGCTGTTCACGGTCCCGGTCGGCACCACGCTCGATGAAGCGCGCGCGTTTCTTCATCAGCACAAGGTCGAGAAGCTGCTCGTCGTGGACAAGGATTTCCGGCTGAAGGGCCTGATCACCGTCAAGGACATCCAGAAGGGCATCAAGTATCCGAACGCGTGCAAGGACGCGCTCGGCCGGCTGCGCGTCAGCGCGGCGATCGGCATTGCCAAGGATTCCATCGAGCGGGCCGGTGCGCTGGTCGCAGCCGGTGTGGACGCGCTGGTGATCGACACGGCACATGGTCATTCGCAGAACGTGCTGGACATGGTCGCCCGGGTTCGTCGTGAGTTCCCCAACACTGACCTCGTTGCCGGAAACGTCGCCACGGCTGACGCCACGCTCGCCTTGATCGACACCGGCGTCGATGCGGTGAAGGTCGGCATCGGAGCCGGCTCGATCTGCACCACCCGCGTCGTGGCCGGAATCGGCGTGCCGATGATCACGTCCATTCTCGATTGCTCCAAGGCGGCCGCATCACGCAACATTCCCATCGTCGCCGACGGCGGCATCCGTTACTCGGGCGACATCGTCAAGGCGCTGGCCTGCGGGGCGAGTTGCGTGATGACCGGGAATCTCTTTGCCGGCACTGACGAGAGCCCCGGCGAGCTGATCCTCTTCCAGGGCCGCAGCTACAAGGAGTATCGCGGCATGGGATCGATCGGCGCCATGCGTCGCGGCAGCCGGGATCGCTACTTCCAGGACGAGTTCGATCTCGAGGGCGGCCGCGCCGCGGATAAGCTCGTGCCGGAAGGTATCGAGGGCCGAGTCGCGCACAAAGGCAGCGCCCAGGCAGTGATTCATCAGCTGATGGGTGGTCTGCGCGCCGGCATGGGCTACTGCGGCAGCGGGACGATCCCCGAGCTGCAGCGCAAGGCGACGTTGATCCGCATCACGCCGGCAGGCGTCCGTGAAAGCCACGTCCACGACGTGACGATCACCAAGGAAGCGCCAAATTACCGGATGGAATAGACCGTCATGAGGGCCGTCTTTCGCACGTAGGGGCCGCCTTCAGGCGGACCAGCTGATCCGTCGCGTGTTCTCGTCGACGATCTCAATCTGAACCCCGTGCGCGCGCGGAATCGCGTGCGCGAGGCGATCCGGCCACTCAATCGCCAGCACGCCGTCCGATACGCCCATTTCTTCGAGACCGAGATCCTCGGTCGCGATCGTTTCCAGACGATACAGATCGGCGTGATACAGCGTCAGGCGACCACCACGATATTCATGCACGAGCGTGAATGTCGGGCTGCTGACGTCCTCAGGGTCGATGCCGAGCCCGGATGCCAGCCCGCGCACGAACGCGGTCTTGCCGGCCCCGAGATTTCCCGACAGCAGGATCACGTCACCGGCCTTCAGGGTCGCGGCGAGATCGCGGGCGACGGCGGCGGTCTCATCCTCGGAGCGCGTGATGCGCGGCTCCCCGTCGCTCACGACTCCTCGGCCTTGCCGCGCACCAGCGTCGTCAGCGCCTCGCCGATGTGATCGAGCAGGTCGGTTGCTGTCATCGCCGCCTGTCCTTCGCGCGCCTCGGCCAGATCGCCGGCGGCGCCATGGAGGAACACCGCCAGGCGGCATGCCGCCTCGGCGTCGAGCAGCTGCGCCAGCCATGCCGCGATCATCCCGGTCAGGACATCCCCGGTGCCGCCTGTGGCCATTCCCGGATTGCCGGTCGGGTTGATGAAGACATGGCCTTCCGGCGTCGCGATCACCGTGCGATGCCCCTTCAACACCACGTGAACACGGTGGGTCGTGGCGAAGTCGGTTGCCACTTCGAGGCGGTTGTTCTGCACGTCGTTAACCGATGCTCCGATCAGCCTCGCCATCTCACCCGGGTGCGGCGTGATGATGACGTTGCGCTCCTCGCTGCCGCTCAACCGTCCGGGATCGTCAGCCATCACCGTGATCGCATCGGCGTCGAGCACCAATGGGCAGGTCGCGCGATCGAGCAGCATGTGAACGAACTCGGCGACGTTCGGGGAGCGTCCCAGTCCGGGGCCGCAGGCGATCACATCGTGAGTCTGCTCGAGCAGGCGATCGACTGCCGCCGCGGTCACCATCCCGGTCCCATCATCCGGGAGATCCACCGTCATGAATGCCGGCGCCATCGAGGCCACGATGGGGAGACACGCCGCCGGGGTTGCCACCGTCACCAGACCAGCGCCGGAACGCAGCGCACCCATTGCGGCGAGATACGCTGCGCCGGTCTTCCCGATTGAACCCGCTGCCAGCGTCAGCCGGCCGAAATCGCCCTTGTGCGAATCGGCCGCGCGCGGTGCGACGAGTCCCCGCAACTGCTCCGGTGTCAGCAGCTCGACGTGCGGCCCTTCGACCGCATCGATGACGTCGTGCGGGATCCCGATGTCGGCTATGACCACGTCGCCAGCGTAGGCCTCACCCGGCGGCAGGACCAGCGGGAGCTTCGGAGCTGCAAGCGTTACCGTCAGCGACGCATCGATACAGTCGCCAATCAGGTGCGGGGTATCGGCGGACATTCCGCTGGGAAGATCGACCGAGACGATCGGGATGTCGGCCGCGTTGATGTCGGCGATGAGCGTTTCGAGCATGCCGGCGACTGCCGAGCGCAGGCCGGTGCCGAAGATGGCGTCGACGATCAACGAGCAGCGAGCGATCTCGGAGAAGTGCAGCTCCCAGGTCTGCTCGTCGTTGATCTCGACGACGGTGACGCCGAGGCGACCGAGGATGTCGAGGTTGGTGCGCGCGTCGCCCCGGACGTCGGCGACCGATCCGATCACGAACACGGCCGTATCGATGCCGCGCTGCAGCAGCGTGCGGGCGACGACGAAGCCATCTCCGCCGTTGTTGCCACGGCCGCACAGCACGGCGACGCGACCGTCGAGCTGCGACTCGAAGGCAGCCTCGATCGCGGCCACCACCTGGCGGCCGGCGTTTTCCATCAGCACGAGTGATGAGATTCCGATCTCTTCGATGGTGTGACGGTCGACATCGCGCATCTGCGCGGCGTTCAGGATTCTCACGACGACTGCTCGAGCGGCGGACAACTGCAGAACAGGTTTCGGTCGCCGTAAGGATTATCGATGCGGCCGACCGAAGGCCAGAACTTTCGATCCTTCACCCACGCCAACGGATACACCGCCTGCTCGCGGGTGTACGGGTGCGTCCACTCGCTCGCCGTGGCGGACGCTGCCGTGTGCGGTGACTGCTTCAACGGATTGTCCTCGCGGTCGGCTGTGCCGCTGACCACGGCCTCGTATCTCGCCGCGAATGTGGATCATCGCGTCGCAGAATCGATCGAGCTCGGCCTGATCCTCGCTCTCGGTGGGCTCGACCATCAGCGTGCCGGCCACCGGGAACGACACGGTTGGCGCGTGAAAGCCGAAGTCGATCAGCCGCTTGGCGACGTCCATTTCCTCGATGCCCGCAGCCTTGAATTCGCGCAGGTCGAAGATCAGCTCGTGGGCGACGCGGCCGTTGGCGCGCGTGTAGAGCACCGGTGTAGTGCTTCTCGAGGCGCGCCTTGATGTAGTTGGCGTTGAGGATCGCGTATCGCGTGGCGTCGGTGAGTCCCTGCGGCCCGAGCATGCGGATGTACGCATAGGAGATCAGCAGGATGCTGGCGCTGCCCCAGGGTGCCGCTGATACGCCGTGAATGCCCTTGTCGCCACCAACCGGCGCCAGAGGATGGCCCGGCAGATACGGCGCAAGATGCCGCGCGACGCCGATCGGTCCCATCCCGGGTCCGCCGCCGCCGTGAGGGATAGCGAACGTCTTGTGCAGGTTGAGGTGACACACGTCGGCACCGATCGACGCCGGACTGGTCAGCCCGACCTGGGCGTTCATGTTCGCGCCGTCCATGTACACCTGGCCGCCGTGGTCATGGACGATCTGGCAGATCTCCCGGATGTCGTCCTCGAACACGCCGTGTGTCGAGGGGTAGGTGATCATCAGGCACGCCAGGCGTTCGCGATGTTCGGACGCCTTTTTCCGAAGGTCGCCAACATCGACATTGCCGTTCGGTGCGCTGGCGACGACGACCACTCGCATGCCGGCCATCGCCGCGCTCGCCGGGTTGGTGCCGTGTGCCGACGAGGGGATCAACACGACATCGCGGCCCGCATCGCCGCGTTCGCGGTGATAGGCGCGGATGACCATCAGTCCCGCAAACTCGCCCTGGGCGCCGGAGTTCGGCTGCAGGGACACTTCCGCAAATCCGGTGATCTCGCACAGCGCAGATTCCAACTCGCGGAACATCTGCAGGTAGCCTTCGGCCTGCTCTTCCGGCGCGAACGGATGCATGCGGCTGAAACGCTCCCAGGTGATCGGCAGCATGGCCGTCGCCGGGTTCAACTTCATCGTGCACGAGCCGAGCGGGATCATCGAGGTATCGAGACCGAGATCCTTCCGTTCCAGCGACCGGATGTAGCGCATCATCTCGGTCTCAGAGCGGTGCGTGTTGAAGACCGGATGCGTCATGAACGCACTCCGGCGACGCAGCGTCGCCGGCAGATCCTCGGCCCCGTGCAGAGCCAGCACGCCTTTCGGCAGCTCGAACAGATCCACGTGCGGTGAGGGTTTGTTCAGTGCCGATGCGAACACGCCGAGGATGTCCAGGACATCCTCGGTGGTCACCGTCTCATTCAGGGCGACGTCTATCGTGCGCTCGTCGGGATACCGGAAGTTGATCCCGGCGGCGACGGCCCGCCGCCGGACGTCCTCGACGCCCGATGGGACGTCGACGCGCAGTGTGTCGAAGTAATGCGTGTTGCGCTGCTCGAGGCCCATCAGTTTCAACCCGCCCTCGAGCATCTGCGCCATCAGGTGTACGCGCGAGGCGATAGCCCTGAGGCCGTCCGGTCCGTGATAGACCCCGTACATCGCTGCCATATTGGCGAGCAGCGCCTGCGCGGTGCAGATATTCGAGGTCGCCTTCTCGCGGCGGATGTGCTGCTCGCGTGTCGCGAGCGCCATGCGGTAAGCGGCCTTGCCATGGACGTCCACCGAGACGCCGATGATGCGGCCCGGCATCTGACGTACGAATGCCTGGCGGGTGGCGAAGAACCCGGCATGCGGCCCGCCGAATCCGAGCGGCACGCCGAATCGCTGAGATGTTCCGAAGACAATGTCGGCGCCCATTTCCCCGGGCGGCGTGACGATGGCCAGAGACAGAAGGTCGGCGCCGACCGCCACGAGGACGCCGTTGTCATGCGCCTTCTGGATGAACGGCGCGAGATCCTGCACCAGACCGCTCTCGTCCGGATACTGCAGCAGCGCGCCGTAGGCCGGCCCGTCGAGCGGCAGCTGAATCGAGCGGGCCGACCTGCAGGTCGATACCGAGCGGTTCGGCCCGCGATTGCAGTACTTCGATCGTCTGCGGGAAGCAGCGATCGCTGACCAGAAACAGGCTGCGCTCCCCGGCCTTCGCCTTCTTCGTCGCGACGCGGTGCAGCAGCGTCATCGCCTCGGCGGCCGCCGTCGACTCATCCAGCAGCGACGCGTTCGCCACGTCCATCCCCGTCAACTCCGACACCATCGTCTGGAAGTTGAGGAGCGACTCGAGGCGGCCCTGCGCGATCTCGGCCTGATACGGCGTGTACGGCGTGTACCAGCCGGGGTTCTCCATCACCATCCGCAGAACGACGCTCGGCGTGATCGTGTCGTGGTAGCCGAGGCCGATGTACGAGCGGAAGGGCGTATTGCGGTGCGCCAGGTGAGTCAGGCGGCGCAGATATTGGTGCTCGCTCTCCGCCGGCGGCAGGTTCAGCGGCGTCGTGAGCCGGATCGACCGCGGGATGGCCTCGTCGATCAGCGCGTCGAGCGACGAGACGCCCACCGTCTGGAGCATCCTGTCGCGTTCATCCGGCGACGGTCCGATGTGTCGGGGGGCAAACCAGTCGGTTGCGTCCAGCGTGTGCATCTAGGCAGATATGAGGCGTTCGTAAGCAGCGCTGTCGAGCAGCGAGCCAGCGGCGTTCGGATCCGACAGGCGCAACCGCACCATCCATGTCTCGTGCGGCCTGGTGTTGATAGTCTCGGGATGATCCTTCAGCGCCGGATTGACCTCGACAATCTCGCCGGCCGCGGGCGCGAAGAGCTCGGAGACCGCCTTGACCGATTCGATCGATCCGAACGCCTCGCCGGCGTTCACGCGCCGGCCGACGTCGGGCAGCTCGACGAAGACGACGTCGCCCAGCTGCTCCTGCGCGTAGTCGGTGATGCCGACTTCGGCGACGTCGCCCGACACGCGTATCCACTCGTGGTCCTTCGTGTATTTCAAGTCAGCCGGATACGCCATCTCAGCTCCTGATTGGGGTCTGACCTCGGGGTCGACCCGGGTCAGCCCCTGTCCGAGAATAGAACGGCAGCGGGACGATGCGCGCTTTTGAGACACGACCTCGCACGTCGATCTCGATCTCCGTGCCCACGGCGTGCAGCTCGGCGGGCACGTAAGCCATGCCGATCGCCTTCTTCAGGAACGGCGTCTGCGTCCCGCTCGTGACGACGCCGACCTGACGACCGCCGCTCAGCACCGGATAGCCCTGACGCGCGATCGCACGATCGATCATCTCAAAGCCGGCCAGCTTCCGCGTGGTCCCGCGTTCCTTCTGCTCCAGCAAACGATCGCGACCGATGAAAGTCGCCCTTCTTCCAGCCGATCGTCCATCCGAGCCCGGCCTCGAGCACCGACGTCGTTTCGTCGATGTCGTTGCCGTAGAGGCGCATGGCGGCTTCGAGGCGCAGCGTGTCGCGCGCGCCCAGGCCGCAGGGAATCACGTCCGCCGATCGGCCCGATTCGAGCACCGCCTGCCACACGCGATCGGCCACGTTGGGCGGCACGAAGATCTCGAACCCGTCCTCACCGGTGTAGCCGGTGCGCGAGATCGTCGCGCGGGCCGCGGCGACTTCGCCGTAGCCGAACCGGTAGTGGCCGATGTCGGCGAGCTCGACGCCAGTCAGCGGCTGCAGCACCTCGCGCGCCGCGGGCCCCTGCACGGCAATCAACGCGTAGCGGCTGCTCGAGTCGATCGCCGCCACGTCACCGACCGTCTTGATCTGCTCGCTGATCCAGGCGAATGCCTTCGCGGTGTTCGCCGCATTGACGACCAGCATGAAGTGGCTCGGCGCCATGCGATACACCAGCATGTCGTCGACGAACGTTCCGTCGGGCGTAGTGAGCGCGGCGTACTGCGCCTGTCCGGCCTGCAGCAGGCTGGCGTCGTTGCTCGAGATCAGCTGGACAGCGGCGAGGGCGTTCTTGCCCGGCGATCTCGATCTCGCCCATGTGGCTGACGTCGAAGACCCCGGCGCGCGTGCGAACCGCCAGATGCTCGTTGCTGATGCCGGAGTACTCCACGGGCATGTCCCAGCCGGCGTACGGGACCATGCGGGCGTTGGAGGCGCGATGACGCGCGTGCAGTGGGGTCTTGCGAAGCTCGGACGCGACCGTGTCGGCCATGACGTGGCGTGCGCGCGGAAACGATCCCGGCCAGATCCGACTGGTACTCGCCGCCCCGCTGAAGGGTCAAGGCGAGCACTGTTCGGTTTCGACCTCATGGTCGTGTACCCATAGTGGAATCCACCAATCATCTGTTCCGCTACGGAGTGGCACAATGCGACCACAGTTCCTGAGCCTGGCGGCCGGGATTGTCTTCGTTGTGGCAACGACAACCGGTGCGCAGGAAGCGATCGGCCCCGTGACTCCGAGACCTGCCCGAGAGATCGATACCCTGGAAAAGACGCTACAGAGCCTGATCAAGGCGGATGCTGCCGGCCGGGTCTGGAAGGCCTCTGACGGTGCCAAACTGTCCGAGTTCATGGAGCGGATCGACGAGGTCAAGGGAGACATCAACACCCTGGGCGTCGCGATTGGACCTGTGACGCCCAAGCCGCCGAAGCCCATAAACGTCACGCCGAAGCCGACACCGCCAGGTCCCAAGCCTTCGAAAAGGGAACTCGACGACTCTCTGAAGGAGCTGCTCGAGGCGGTACAGGATGCCAGGAAGAGGGATCCGGCCGTCACGCTTCCCGAGGCGGATGCGAAGAACTTGAAAGGCATCGTCGATACGCTTTCCAAGGGTCAGCTGCGCTAACCTCGACACGATGACACCTGACGAACAAGTTGCCTACGAAGAGCAGGTCGCGAAGGTCCTCGAAATCAGGGGCATCGGGACGTCTCCATCGACGGTGAGCACCTGGCTCAATTCAACGGTTCTCGCCACGCTCATCGGCGTGGTCGGCACCGGTGTGCTGGGGGCCTGGGTGACCGGACTCGTTCAGGATCGCTCGAAAGAGAACGAGCTGGCGCGCGCGGCGCAGGAGGAACGGCTGTCCAGTCAGAATACCGTCATCACCAAGGTCCTCGATCGAGTCGGCGCGCTGGTGAGTTCAACCGACGATCTTCTGACGACGGTCAACAACGTCAACAGCGAGTCGGGCCGTCCAGCTGAGGAAGTGAAGGAGCTGCAGGCCTGGAAGCTTGGTGTCCGGAGAACGCGGGATGAAGCGGACGCGGTGTGGCGCAACGAGAAGCGGAGTCTCGGCTACAGCATGCTCTATCAGTTCGACAATCATGCGGAGATCGACAAGGCCTGGCGAAGTGTCATCCAGGTCTCGGACGCATTCGAGCAGTGCACGCGCGGCTGGTACACGCAGAATGCGGCCATCGGGAACGGATCTGCCGACGGACCAGATTTGCGCCGATGAACGGCAGAAGCTCGAGAACTCGATCGAGGGTCTTCTCAAGGCCGTCGTCGCAAGTCGCGGAACAGTCCCTTCATAAGCGAACACAACCAGACGCCACCTGATTCCGTCCAATCGCGCATGAGATGCACTGCGCTGCTCTCCGGAGTACTGGTCCTGTTGGTTGTCACCATTCACGGCCAGGCGATGTACCCTGCCCCGGGCCGGCTGATTGAGATCGACGGACGCAGGCTGCATATCCACTGCACAGGCAATGGCAGCCCGACCGTGGTGCTCGAAGCCGGCGGCGGTGCGTTTGCGATCGACTGGGCGCTCGTACAGCCAGGCGTGGCCGAGTCCACGCGCGTCTGTTCGTACGATCGCGCGGGACTCGGATGGAGCGATCCCGGGCCCGCGTATGAGGTTGTCGAGCAGATCGTCTCCGACATTCGTACGGGATTGCAGGCCGCTGGCGAACGAGGGCCTTACGTGCTGGTTGGCGCCTCGATCGGCGGCATCTACATCCGCGCGTATCAACGTACCTACCCCGGCGACGTGGCGGCGCTGGTCTTCACCAACAGCGCCAATCGCGTCGGACTGGTCACGAAGGGCGGCGGCGACCTGTTGTGGAAGATGTCAGAGGACGACATCCGATCGGCGTATCCACTGCCGGCAACGGCCAGAATTCCAATCCCGTCGCGGATCGGTCAACCATTCGACCGGCTGCCTGCAGATCTTCAGGCTCCTCGACTCTGGCTCGACGTCCGTCTTTGGGAGCGCCTCGATCCAACCACGATGTCGCCGGCGTCGATGCTGTCGTGGCGCCGGGAGTTTCTGCGCGAGTTCGAGGAGACCGATGGCGGCCGCCAGCCACTGGGTTCGTTGCCGGTGGTCGTGATCGCGAGCGGGCCCGTCGCGTCCGAGAAGGAGCGCGCGTCGCGGGACACTGCCGGCGCGCAGCTCGATTTCCTGAGCAGCAACAGCCTGCACATTCAGGCGACCGGCAGTGGCCACGAGATCCATCTGTTTCAGCCGGAGCGCGTGATTGAGGGCATCTCCCGCGCAGTGCTTGCCGTGCGCACGAGCGCGCCGCTGGTCGCGCGCTAGCCGAGGCCTCTCAGCGCTACGACACCGCGCGTAGTGACATCGCGCCTCCTCTGAGCTTGTCGAACACCTCGGCGAGCTGCGGGGCCGTCACCGGGCTCGTGGACGAAATGTCATGTGCGTGCACGAGCCTGGCGTGATACGGCAGCAGAAAGAGATACGAGTCACAGAACCCGGCGAGATCGTGAAGACGATGGGATGAGAGCACGAGTGCGGCCCCGCGGTCGCGCTTGGTCTCGAGAGTTGTGGAGAGCCACCTGGCGGCATCAGGATCGAGTGCCTCCCAGGGCTCGTCGAGCACAATCAATCCGAGCGGCTGACGGCCGAGCACCGTTCTCAAGCCGAGCAGCTGTCGCGTGCCGCGAGACAACGCTCTGATCGGCCGCCGATCGGGCGTCACCACGTCACCGTTGCCCAGACTTCCCCATCGCGACGCGCGCACCGACCCCGGCAGCGTCGCGTCGCCGGCGAAATAGGCGACACCCGTGCGCGCGAGCGCGTCGCGAGGCGTCAGACCGGCGATGCGTATGTCCCCTGATTTGGGCGTCAGGCATCCAGCCAGCGTCCGCAGCAATGTCGTCTTGCCCGAGCCATTCGGACCCAGAACACCCAGCGATTGACCCGTGCCGATGTCGAACGAGACCTCCTGGAACACCAGCCGCCGGCCGTACTGAACCGCCAGGTCGCGCACCGACACGGCAAACGACGTCACTGCGCCGCCTCCAGAGGGACACTCGCACGAGACACCCAGCGGCACGCCGCTGCCATCGACGCCAGAGCAAGCACCAGTGCAGGTGCCGCGATCAATCCTCCATCTGCATCCAGGTTGTGGCCGACGAAGCCGGCTGGGTAGACGAGAAATGCCCAGGCCGACCACACCACGTTACCAACGTCATCTGCCGATGCGTGACTCGGCAAGTTCCCGGACGACAGCACGCTCGCGGATATGGACAACGCGAGCAGCCACCCGATGCCGCCGGAGAATCGTGGCAGCCTCACCGTAATAGCCCATGGCAAGGTCGAGACAAGCCCCATAGCCGCAAACGTCCCCGTCGTCAGAAGCCGGGTGTCTGCACCGGCCGTGGCCGCGACCTCGACCCCGGCAAGCGTGAGCCACGCCATCACCCCCGGCGCACTCGAGGTTGCCCAATGCGCCAGCGCCATCCAGATGCGGCGCTGGCCGCTGGTGAGAAGCAGGTCGTAATGTCCTCGTCTGGCTGGCACCTCGAATCCCGACGACGCGGCGAAGAGCTGTAGCAGGAGCACAGGCACCATTGCGCCCTCGCTGCGCGAAGACTCGCGCAGAATCGTCGTCACGCCGACGATCACGATTGCGACAAATGTCCACACGATCAACGTAGGCTGCGTCGGCACGATGCGAAAGAAGCGAAGTGGAGAGACCGAGTGGGCCACTGGTCACGCTCCCCTCTCGGCATCCGGGCTATCGCTCGCCGATCGCACCCAGGCCGGCAACTGCTTGGCCTGTTCGCGCGCACGTCGATCGGAGTAACGCAGATAGGCCTGGAGCGTGTGATAGCTGATGTCGAGAACGCGGCAGGCCCGCCGCTTGTTGCGGCCGCACCGCTCGAAGACCAGGCGCGCGTAGCGGCTGCCCCAGCGCCGGAATGATTCGTTTCCAGCCAGCGCCGGGCCAAGGGTTTCCTCGTACTCGCCACGGACGACGGCCGGCAGATCGTCGAGCTCGATACGGTCGCCCGCAGCCAGTGCGACCGCCCGCTCAATCAGACGCTCGAGCTCGCGGACGTTGCCAGGCCACGCATGTAGATTGAGCGCTTCCTCTGCCTGCGGCGACAGCGTCAGCTCCCTCGCGTGCCGATGCCGATCGAGAAAGTACCGCGCCAGTTCCGAAATGTCCTCGCGACGGCTGCGCAACGGCGGCACGTGAATTTCGACGCCGCTCAGCCGGTAATACAGGTCGGTGCGGAACAGGCCTCGAACCGTCAACTCCGACAGCGGCCGATTCGTGGCCGCGATGATTCGGGTGTTGACTCGGCGGACGCCTTGACCTCCCACGCGCTCGACCGCGAGATCTTGAATGACACGCAGCAGCTTCGCCTGCGCCGAGAGCGACAGATCCGAGACTTCGTCGAGGAACAGCGTGCCGCCGTCGGCATGCTCGAACTTTCCGCGTCGGCCCCGCACCCCGGTGGCGGTTCGTTCTTCAATCCCGAAGAGCTCCGCTTCAAGCAGCGTCTCGACAACGGCCGCACAATTGACCGCGACGAACGGCCCATTCCGCCGTCGGCTCAGCTCGTGCACCTGCCGGGCAACAAGCTCCTTGCCTGTGCCGCTCTCGCCCTCGACGAGCACGGTGAAATCAGTGGCCGCCACGCGCTCCACGCGTTCGCGCAGCGAATGCATCACGCCCGTCGATCCAATGAGCGGCGCGACGCTCACCGCAGGCCGGCCGCGAGCCGGTCCACGACAGCGCCCGATCTCCATCACCAGTCCGCCAATCTGCGCGACGACGGCCAGCAGATCCAGATCCCGTTCGTCGAATCGACGACCGGCATCGCACGACGCTTCCAGGACGGCCTGCACTCGCGGGTCGGAGCCGGGCACGCCAAGAACGATCGAGTCGGTCGTTCGCGTCGGCGTCACGAGCCTGGCCTGATAGCGTGCTCGCACTTCTCGAAGCCGCACCGATCTCAGACCAAACATCTGTCTGACGTGCTGCTCGAACTGGCCCTCGAGGTCATCCTCCGGGAACCGATTCGCGAGCGCGTCCCCGAGTGCGACGAGCAGCAGACGAACACCATGCAAACGCGCATCAGCAGTCGACACCGCGTGGTCGGGATTGTCTACGACACAATCCGATGCAATCGTCAGATCATTCACCGCCGCCTCCACTGCCATCGCGACACAACGCCGCTGGCCAGATACCAAACTCGATGCCACGCGAGTGCGGGCGCAGATGATGCGTGCAGGCGATGTTTCTCAGTTCAGACACGGCCTTCGGCCTCGAGGTCCGGGTAGGGAGTGCCCGACGCGCTGACATTCCCACGGATTTCACTGGGAACCGGATACCCCTTCGACTCGCGTTCGCTCAGGGCGGGTCCGGCTTCCGTATCGACCGCGGCATCGAACGCCAGGGCGGTCCGGTAGCAGACCACGTCGCGCTCCAGCCGCCATACGAGCGCTCGGACCACACGCGCCCGAACCAGTACACGGCCGTGGCGCGTGACGATGTGGATGTCGGTGTGGGTGTTGGGCAGAAGACGTGTAAGCCCCTCGATCAATGCCCCGGCTGGCGAGATGTTGACTACCGCCAGTTCCCGGCCAGTCCGCAGCCTCACTCGTGAGAGCGCTTCATTCAGTTGTGGAGTGCGGCGGGCTGTTCGCCGCCGCTCCGATTCGTTAGGAGGCATAGACCCATTCGCCAGTGGCGGGCACGTATCGCAGCACGCGTGTTCGTGCAGTCGCGCCAAGGACGCGCACCATCCATTGCGTGCCGTCTCGCCCCCGCACATATACAGAGCCAGATGAAGCGGTCCCGTGCGGCGTAAACGACAGGAGGTTACTGCCGCCAAGTTGCACCGGATCCGTTTCAGGTGTCAGGGGTGTGAGCCCGATCTCGACGCCCGGGAATAGATCGGACAGCATGATTGGCGCTTCGATCGGCCGGTCGATGTTCAGGTCGATATCACGCGTGCGCACGCCGTTCCGATTGCCATCCTGAACGGCGGTGATGGTGATGCCCGCCGGGCTGGTGGCGAAACGCAGGGCGATGGTCGTCGAGCGACCCACTGCCTGGGCTCGCGCGAGTGCCATACGCGCGGCGAGATACCTAGAGGCCGCGGCGCCGCGGGAGCGGTCGATCGTGGAGCGCGTCTGCGGGATGGCAACCGCGCACAGGACGCACAGCGCCGCGCACGAGAAGACCAGATCGACGACGGTGAACCCGCGCGGACCGCGCGCCAGGAGTTGCGCGCGGTCCGCCCGTTCGCGAGCTACTGCTCGGCGCTGGTACCCTTGCCGGACGATACCGTGACAAGCGGCTTCAGTTTCAAAAAGCTCCTCTCGCCGACGCCACGCACGTTCATGAGGTCTTCGATCTTCTTGAAGCCGCCGCTCTTCTCCCGGTACTCGAGGATCCGTTCGGCCGTGGACTTCCCGATGCCGGGCAGTGTCTCGAGT
Organism: uncultured Acidobacteriota bacterium; assembly: GCA_963728305.1. Lineage (GTDB taxonomy): Bacteria > Acidobacteriota > Vicinamibacteria > Vicinamibacterales > UBA2999 > Gp6-AA40. Next base: position 140,387 of record CAVSKE010000013.1, on the reverse strand, counting down.
TGGGCGACGGTCGCCGTGTTCAGATTCAGCGGAGCGGACGAGGAAGCCTTCGCTGCCGGAGTCGCCCGGCGCGGAGCCTCCTGGCTCGCCTGTGCCGCGATGCCGAGTCCCAGGATCAACAGAACCACCATCACAATGCGCATCATGAGTTGTCTCCAGTCCGCACCGGGCAGACGCGGCACGGCGGCCGCGCGGGAACGTACGGAAACGTGACGTGAACGGCTGCGCGGCGACCTGCCACATGGTTCCCCTGCGCTTGAAAAGTCCCGGCAGGTACTGGCAGAACATCAGACTGGGTGCTTCCAGAGGTATGCACTACGAGCCCGCCGGGACGCGGCACTCAAGGGCAAGCCGAGTGCCCGGCGCTTCCGCTCAACGCTGTCGCCGTAAACTGCTGAAGGTCGCTTGGTTCGCGCGACGGCTCGGCAAGCGACGTGATGAGGGCCCTCGGGAAGTGTGAACGCCGGCTGCGGCCCCGGGGAGATACCCGCTCGTGATAGCGTACGGGCTCGTGCGAGCCGTTGTCGGTCGCAGTGCGGCCGTGCTCCTCTGCGTCGCCGGCGTCCCGGTGCTGGTGCCGATCCTCGTGCACCACTTCTTCGGCGTCCCTCTTTCGGCCTATCGGCCGGTAATCAACGACGAAGTGGCCTACTGGCATCAGGCGCTGACGTTCGCTCGCGCCGGCTTCAATGGCGGCTACTACACGATCGGCGAGGTCACCAATCCATCGGGAATCACGCCCTTTGGTCCGCATGGGCCTGGCTTTGCGGTGCTCTACGGCGCCGCCGGATCCGTCTTCGGCTGGTATCGCCATACGCCAGTCATCCTGAACCTCGTCGCCATTGGCGCCGCCGCGTGGATCTGGGCGTCGCTGACCCGCGCGAGCATTCCTCGCCTGCTGCTCGGGGCAGCGATGCTCCTCACCTTCTGGCACATGCTGTTCTGGGCACCAAGCGGAATGCAGGAGAGCCTGCACCACGCGGGCGCCATCGCCGTCGCTGGTTGCTTCGCCGCTGTGCTCGGCCCCAACCGCGCGATGGTGGGTCATTGCCCTCGGATGGGTCGTGCTCGCGGCCCTCGCCTTCATCAGGCCCTCGTGGCTGATCCTGCTGCCGCTCTGGGCCATCGCGACGACGCACTCATCGTCACTGCCGATCATGACAACGGCCATCGTCGCCTCGGGGGTGGTCGGCACGTCGATTCTGTTCGCCTACAGCAGCATGACCGCACCATACGAGGAAGGATTCTTCTTCCTGCGCGCGGCCAGCCTCTCGCTCGGCGTGCAAGCACTTGCCGACAACGTCACGGCGAACGTGCGTCGTCTTGGCATGGCCGATCAGTTCCATCCCATTGAGCTGCTCCAGCGCTATCAGTATGGCGGGCTGCTGCTGGCGACCACCATCGCGGCGGTGCTGGCCATGTGGAGACGGGGTCAGTCCCAAAGGCTGACCCCACACTTTGCCATCGCCGCCGCGGCCCTCGCCCTGGCCCTGACAGCGATGCTCCTGCTGTATTCGTTCACCAACTTCGCCGAGCACCGGGTGCTGTCGGCGTTCCTGCTCTTCGGCACGATGCTCTGCATCGCCGCTCCTGGCCGGATCGGGCCGGCGCTGGCGGCGGGCATTGTGGTTGTCAGTGTCGCCAGCGCGCGCACCTCGCTCCTCGAGCTCAAGGACGCCTGGCAGGATCGGTTCGAGTGGGATCGGCGCAGTGTGTCCGAGCTCGAATACGCCCTCGGTTCGTCGGTCGTCTATCTGCCGAACGCTTCCCGCTGGTGCAACACGCTACTCACCTCCCAGTACCCTCCGCAGTTGATTGGGGTGCCAGGGGGCATCGGGCTGTCGGTCGTGCGAAAGCCTGAAAAGATGACGCTTCCCCCGCAATCGCGGTATCTCCTGCTCGATGATGACGTGCGGGCCGCGTTCACAGGGCCGCTCAATCTCGAGAAGATCTCCACGCTCCCCTATGGCACGCTCTACGTGAACCGGGACGCTCGCTGCAGCGCCCTGTCCGCGGGCGTGCCCACGATTTCAGATCAGCCGCGAGTTCAATGATGGAGCACACATGCGTCATGTGAGCCGCAACTGTCTCAACTGTGCTCGTCAATCAGCGCGCGCGTACGCGCCCGCCAAACTTTTTGTGAAGACGTGGTCAGCTGGATGCGCAAGAACATTCAACTCGCGCGCGCCATTGCCGATAAGGGGTATAGAGCGTCGGGCGGCCCTCCGTTCCTCGTGGAGCCTGTGACCTCCCGCGATTTCTGAGGCGCCCGACGCTCGCTTTCCTTTTTACTGAACGCTCACCACGCCAATCACCGGCGTCATGCGGAACCGGCCGTTGCCAGTCTCGGTCACGGACTTGTCCCCGTCGAAATCAATCAGCATCGTCGTTCACGGCGCCCTCGGCGACGTCGAACGGCCGATTGAGCTTCACTTCACCGGACGGAATTTCGACGCTTGCGCTGCGGCCGATCGGCGCGGTAATGGCGGTCCCGCACGCGGGACCATCAGAGGGGTTGTCGAAGTAGAGCGTCGCGCTCGAGACGACGAGCCGCACCATCGTGTAGTGGCCTTCCGGCAACGGTCCGACGCCGAGCAGATCCTGGCGATCCACGAGCTTCTTCAGATCGCACGTCCGCGAGGTGGCGGTGGTATCACCGAAGGGCAGCCTGGTGAATCCGCCTTCCCCATCACGGTGCGCGGTCACCTCCGAGAACGTCACGAGCAGCGCCCTGGCGTCGCTGTACGGGCTGTCCTTGATCATCAGGCTCAGCCTGCCGCTGCCCGACGGCGACGTCATCGAATCACCACCGCAACCGACGGCACCGGTCGCAGCAAGAATGGCCAGAACGGCAATCATGCGCATGTCTCTGCACTCTCCTCGACGTTGCGGGTACGCAAGGCAGGACCACAACGGCTCGGTCGGTCTAAGCACTTGCGGAACAGCAGCTTGACCTGAGGCGTGGGTAGACGGCCGGCCAAATCTGTGGCCCGGCTGCGCAAATTGTTCCGGAGACTATGTCTTCAAACCCGTCGTGCCGCAGGCGCGGCTTCGACGGTGGTGCGATACCACTCGACCGTGTTCTCGAGGCCCTGTTCGAAGGTCACGAGCGGCTTGTAGCCAAGCAGCCGGGCGGCCTTGCCGATGTCGGCCTGCGAATCCCGAACATCTCCCGCTCGCGGTTTTTCATAGATCGGCTCGACACTGGCACCGACCAGGCCGCGCAGCGTCGTGAACAATTGATTCAACGACACGCGTCCATTGGTCGCGACGTTGATCACCTCACCGGAGGCATCCTTCGCCTGACAGGCGCGGAGCACGCCGTCCACGACGTTGGCCACGTAGGTGAAGTCGCGCGTCTGCTCGCCGTCGCCGTAGATCGTGGGCCGCCGTCCTTCGAACAACGCCTTGATGAACAGCGAGATCACGCCTGAATACGGTGACGATGGATCCTGCCGCGGCCCGAACACGTTGAAGTAGCGGATCGTCACCGTCTCGAGGCCGTAGAGTCCGGTGAACATCTGGCAATACTGCTCGGCCACCAGCTTCTGCAGCGCATAGGGCGACAACGGCGCCGTCGGCATCGTCTCGACCTTGGGCATCGTCGGCGAGTTGCCGTAGGCCGATGACGAGCCGGCATAGACGACGCGCTTGACGCCGGCGTCACGGGCGGCGACCAGCAGGTTCAGCGAAGCGTCGATGTTGGCGCGGTTGGAGGTGATCGGATCTTCGACCGACCGCGGGACCGACGGAATTGCGGCCTGATGCAGCACGAAATCGATGCCGTCGACCGCGCGAGTCGCGACCGACAAGTCGGCGAGGTCGCCCTCGATAAACTCCACGTTCGGCACGTGCGCCAGGTTGGCGCGCTTGCCGGTGATCAGGCTGTCGACGACACGCACGGTCTCGCCGCGGCGCGTCAATTCTTCACAGAGATGCGACCCGATGAAACCCGCGCCGCCAGTAACCAGGTAATGAGCCATTTCGATGATTTTCGGTTTAACGAGGAGCCTTCGACAGACTAATCAAATTCGCGAATTGGCGATAGGCGCCAGTGACTCCGGCGGGTAATTGCCGGAACCATGAGTACGCCGTGTAGACGTAACGGCCCTTGCCCAGCTCGGCATAGAGCTCTCCACCCCGCTGCGGCGGCTCACCGGGGTCGGCCGACTCCAGCAGCGGCGTGTATCGCCGCGAGTCGAAGTCGGAAAATGCGTAGAGGTTGCGCTCCTGCACCCAGCCGTTGAAGTCGTCGGCCGTGATGCGGTTCGGAAACGTGAACACGGGATGTGTGGGCACCAGCATTCTTACCGCCGCCGTCTCGTCCGTGACGCGGGGATTGCCCTTCCCCGACGCCGAAAACGGCGCCATGCCCTGCTCGATGTACTCGCCCTGCTGATACTGGACGATCATCGTGCCGCCGCGCTCGACGTATTGCAGCAGCCGGCTGTTGTTGGCGACGAAGTCCGGCCGCGTCTCCGAAGCGCGGATGCCGATGACGATGGTGTCGAACTGCGAGAGATCTCCGGTCGCCAGCATGTCGGCGTCGAGCATGGTGACATCGATACCCATGCGGCGAATCGCATCAGGGACCTCATCGCCGCCGCCCATCACGTACCCGACTTTCACCGGCGCGACCTTGAGGTCGAGCACGTGCACGCGGGCGCGAGCGGGCCAGTAGAGACGGTGCGTTTGGATGTGGGGGTACGAGATGACCTGCGTGTCTCGCGAGAAGGTCTCGCTACCAACGCGCGCCTCGGCGTCGATGTCAATGCTTCCGGCCCGTCGATTGGCAGGAGCCGTCACGGTGAAGGCTGCAGAGGTCTGGTCGCCGCGGCTTTTCAAGGTGAACGGAGCTTGCTGCGGAGAGACCACCCATCCGGCAGGTATTCGCAACCGGACAGTACCGGTCACTGGCTCCGGTGATCCGCTCGTCACCCGCGCGACAACACGCTGGGTGCGTGGAGCGCTGCCAAGCGGCACGATGAGGAGCGCGGTGTCCAGACCAACGGTGACCTTCGGCACGACGTTGACCGGGCGCCGCAACTCGCCGCGGACCGGATCAGCGAACCGATATTGGACCGGCCGCGAGACGACGAGATTCATGTCTCCGACCTTCAGCCCGACCTCGCCCACCAGCAACGAGGATGCGAAAGGAGCCCCCTTTGGGGATCCTTGCGGCCAGCTGTATGCGTCGCCCTGACGTGCTTGTTCCAGGAAGTATGGCTGTGTGAGGGGAGCCGTTGCCGGCACGCTCACCGAGAATCTCGCCGAGCTGTCTGGCAACTCGCGGCGGAAGCGCGCGCCTTGCGGCTCGCGATCGCCAGCTTGTTTCACGGCCCAGGATTGGGGTGCTTTCACAGCAGCCGAGGTTACGGTCGCAACTCCTGGCTGCGCGAGAAAGACGCGAACGTTTACGTCAACGTTGCCACCCGGAACGACGGTCTCGCTGTCGGCGAGGGGATCGACGACTACTCCGGCGGCGCGAATCGCCGCCTCCGTGAAGTCGTCCTCTTTGATCGCCAGTAGAAAATTCGCATCGGCCAGTGCAGTGCCCGTGGGCGCCAGCAGCGCTGGCCAGCGCCTGCCGCGCGGCGCGCACGGCCGTGATGCCCTCGAGCAGCGCTGGCACGATGCGGGACGGCTCGCGCGGTTGATAGTCCTGCAGCGCCTTCTTCGCCGCTCCCTCGATCGCGGCCAGCTCGACTCGCAACGCTCCCTCTGGCAGACCAGCCAGCTTCGCCAGCCCCGTCAGGCTGACGTCAAGCCCGTCGAAGATCGACTGTTCGGGCCTGGGCACGCTGACGGTGCTCTCGAGCGCGCGCACGCCGGAAGCAAGAGGACCGAGTGTTTCGATGGTGCCCTGATTCTGCGATTTGTGCTGACTGCGGCCTTCGAACGCGATCTCCGCATACGTGCGGCCGAGCGCGGGATCGAAGACCCCGGTTTGCACCTGAATCGTCGCCGGGGCTTCATCGAGCGGCCGGGTGTACAGCTTCCTGGCCTGCCACGGGCGGAGGCCTTCCTCCAGTTGCTCAGGGAATTCGTTCGGATCGGCGGCTGCCTTGAACGCGAGCGGCGTCAGATACCCGGCAAGCTGATGATGACCGTGACCATCGGCGGCTGTGCCTCCCCACCGCGAATGGATCACGAGCGGCCGGAACAGGCGGATGATCCGCACCATATCGCCAAGGACCTCGCGCTCCTTCCACCGCGCGGCCGCCTCGTCGCGACGCTTGGAGAAGCCGAAGTCGAAGGTGCGCGTGAAGAACTGCTCTCCCCCATCCAGCCGGCGGGCCTGCAGCAACTCCTCGGTACGAATGACGCCGAGTGCGTCGAAGAGCTCCGTGCCGATGATGTTCTGGCCGCCCTCGCCGCGATTGAGCGACAGATACGCGACGCGTGCATGGTCGCCGCGCGCCGCCCGCGCCAGAAATGCCGAATCCTCATCGTCGGGATGCGCGCCGGTGTGCAGCACGCTGGCCGTCGTCTGCAGACGTTGCAGCAGCTGCACCAGACCGGCCGCGCCGATGTCGTAGATCGGGCGCACCTGCGCATCGGCTCGAATGAGCAGGATCGCGGTGCATCCGATGATCGCGGCGAGAGATCGGATCATGCTCGAGCGACTGGTCTACTTGGGAAACGCCGCGCGCGGCAGTCCCGGGATCAGCTTGAGTGCGTTTTCGAAATACACCTTGCGCAGGACTGGGTCGGGAAGCGCCAGCCCATTGAGCTTCCAGAACGCGTGATAGTCGCGGTAGTAGTCGAAGTACTCGTCGGCGGTTTCGAAGGTCCGCCAGAAGTACGGGTACTCCTCGGGCGCGAACGAGTCTTTGCCGAACATCACGCGGTCCTGATACTTCACGAAGAAGTCGTGCGCGAATCGCGGCTGCCGTCCGAGGTCGTAGAGAATCGCCCCGGTCTCGACGTAGAGGTTCGGCATCTGGTCGAACATTTTCGCGAGGCGACCAAGGTCGTTGGCGTGCCAGCCGAAATGCGCAGCGACGAACGTCGTCTTGGGATGCTTCTTGAAGAGACGGTCGCGCTCGGCCATCAGCTCTTCGAACGGCGGGCATCGATCGGCCGGGCAGCGTCGATTCGGAAACAGCGCCATCTCCAGATAGCGCTCGTTCGAATAGTCGAAAGTGTTCCAGAAGGGCGCCGGATCGCCGACGTGCAGCATCACCGCGATATTCAGGCGCGCTGCAGTGACCCAGATCGGATCGAGCTCCGGATCGTCGAGCTTCAGCCGGGTTCCGTCCGCCTTGCGCGCGGTCAGGCCGAAGTCCTTCATGATTTCGCCGAGGCCGACTGCGCCGCTCTTCACATCCGCTTCGAGCTGCTCCGCCGCGACCTTCCCGAAGCCTGGCCCGACATTGCGGAAGTCGATATTCGCGAACACCGCGAAGCGGTCCTTGTGCTTCGACGTGGCGAGGACCGCCAGGTCCTGTCGCATCTGCTCGCGCGAGATGCGTCCCGGATTCCCGGTCACCACCATGACCCGAAGATTCAAGGGATCCATGGCGGCGACCACTCGCTCGACCGCCTCGGGTGAGGTCAGCGGAGGCGGATGGCCGTGAAAGTCGATGACCGGAAACTTGGCGCGCGGGACCTGATGCTCGGGAACGACGAGCGTGGACGTCGGCTTGTATTCACGGATGTTCGGCAGCGGCGCGTCGGGCTGACGATCGCCCCTGCCCTGCCGGCCTTGAGCCATCCCGACCGCCACCACTGCACCCATGAGCGCGGCGGTGACAAATGCGGCCCTCCGAATCATGGAAGGCATTGTACTGAAAGTGTCGCAGCTGGCCGGTAAGCCGAATTCTGTAAGCCCTTCGACTCGTCGCGACCTCACGGTCACGACTCGCTCAGGGCCGGCGACCATTCCTCTAGGCCGGCGATTGCTCGCCGGCTCCAGCGACCTACCCGGTGACTTCGGGCGGGCCGCCCGATCCGGCGGCCTCACCACACACGCGTGCGTGGTGAGGTGCCAGCGCCACCCTATTTGGTCTTGCTCCGTGCGGGGTTTTGCCTGCCACCGACGTTACCGCCGGCGCGGTGCGCTCTTACCGCACCTTTTCACCCTTGCTTCGTCGCGCCCGAAGACGCGCCGGTGAGCGGTATGTTTTCTGTGCCACTGTCCGTCAAGTTACCCTGCCCGGGCGTTACCCGGCGCACTGCCCTTCGGAGTTCGGACTTTCCTCCTCCCTTTCGGGAGACGGTCGTCTGGCCAACTGCGACAACCCTATTGTCGCATGTCGTTCGACGTTGCGGGTTCTCGCTTCTTCGTTCGTGTTCATGTTCGCGTTCGGCGTTCCCGTTCCTCTGGCGCACCCGGAAGGGCGCGTGGCGAACAGCGAGCTGCCGACCGCGAACTCTGCACCGAACCCGGACGCTGAACACGAACTGAGAAGTCAGAACCGAGAACCGTGAACGACTACCCGTCCACTTCCTGCTTGATCCCGTACTGTTCGAGCTTCTTATAGAGATTGCTGCGCGGCGTGTCGATGATCTCCGCCGTCTTCGAGATGTTCCAGTTGTTCTCGCGCAGCTTCTGAACGAGATACGCGCGCTCGGCGGCGTCCTTGAATTCTCGAAGTGTGCCGGCGCCGGCTGGCGCGTCGGCCTTCGGCGCTGCGCCGGCCGAAGCAGTCTCCGTTGATGCTGACGCCGATGCTGATGCGGCGGGAGCGGACGTCCGCGGCGCCGATTCGCCACTGCGGATGTCGGACGGCAGGTCTTCGACGCGCACCGAATCGACCGGCGTCATGATCATCAGCCGCTCGATGGTATTGCGCAGCTCGCGGATGTTGCCGCGCCAACGGTAGCGCGAGAGCGCGTCCATGGCTGAGGCATCGAACCGCTTCGGCTTGAGGTTGTGCTCCTCGGCGGTCCGCTTCGCGAAGTGCTGCACCAGACGCGGGATATCCTCGCGGCGATCGCGCAACGGCGGCACGACGATCGGAATCACGTTGAGCCGGAAGTAGAGATCCTCGCGGAACTCGCCCCGATCGATCGCCTCTTCGAGGTTCTTGTTGGTCGCCGCGATCACGCGCACATCCACTTTGATCGTGCGCGCCGACCCGAGCCGCTCGACTTCCTGTTCCTGCAGCACCCGCAGCACCTTGGCCTGCGTCTTCTGGCTCATGTCGCCGACTTCGTCCAGGAAGATCGTGCCGCGATCCGCCTGCTCGAATTTACCGACCTGCTTCTCGGTGGCGCCGGTGAACGACCCCTTCTCGTGGCCGAACAGCTCCGACTCGATCAACTCCTCGGGAATCGCCGCGCAGTTCACCTGCACGAAGCGCTGTCCGGCCCGCGGGCTGTTGCGGTGAATCGTCCTCGCCACGAGCTCCTTGCCGACACCGCTCTCGCCAAGCAGCAGCACGGTGGCGTTGGTCGGGGCGGCGCGCTGCACCGACTCGAGGACGCCACGCAGCACCGGACTCTGACCGACGATCTCATAGCGCGATTCCATCGCCAGCTTGAGGTCGCGGTTCTCAGCCGACAGCTCCGACTGTTTGAGCACGTTTCGCAGCGTCACGATCACGCGCTCGGTGCTCAGGGGCTTCTCGAAATAGTCGACCGCGCCGGACTTGATCGCTTCGACCGTGGTCGCGGTGGAGCCGTGGCCCGAAATCATGATCACCGGCAGGCTCTCGTCGAGCGCATGCAGCTTGCGCAGGACCTCCATGCCGTCCATGCCGGGCATCTTGATGTCGAGCAGGACCGCGTCGGGACGTTCACGCTGGACCGTGGTCAGGCCGTCCTGGCCGCTGGCCGCGCCGACGAACTGATAATCCTCGTACTCGAGGATCATCTTCAGCGAATCACGAATGGCGGCCTCGTCGTCAATGACGAGGATACGAGGCTTATTCAACTTTGACGGTATGCAGCTCGCGGCGCGTGATCTCTGGTTTGTAGAGATACAACGCGAGCACTTCGCCGGACCGCGCACGCGTGGTCAGGCGGCGGTAATCCTCGATGGACCGCACTGGCTGCCGGTTGATCTCGAGCAGGACGTGTCCGCGCTCGATGTCCGCATCGAACGCCGGGCTCATCGCGTCCACGCGCGACACGATGACGCCCTCGAGGCCCTTGGGGAGATTGAAGCGCTGCGCGAACTCGGGGTCGATCTCGCGCACCGACAAGCCCAGCGCCGGTCCGGGATTGTTCGACGGCCGGGGCTCGTCCCGGGGAATCTGCCCCTCACGAAGTGGCCGCTCGGCCAGCTTGACCGGGACGTTGAGCGACCGCCCGTCGCGGATCACCTGCAGCGTCGCCAGGGTGCCCGGCGGCCGCGCCGAGACGTTCTGAATGAGCTCGTCGTTGCGCACGACGGGCTTGCCGTCGACGGCGACGATCACGTCGTACGGCCGCAGTCCCGCGCGCGCCCCCGGCGATCCGGTCGTCACGTCCTGCACCAGCGCCCCGGCCGGCGCCTTCAGGCCAAGCGATTTCTGCAGGTCGGCATCGACGTCACGCAGCGCCACGCCGATGTAGCCGCGCGACACGCGGCCCTTGTCGCGCAGCTGAGGCAGGATCGCGCTGGCCTGATTGATCGGCACCGCAAAACCGATGTTCGAGGCGCGCGAGCTGATCGCGGCGTTGATGCCGATGACCTCGCCGCGCGCGTTGATCAGCGGACCACCGCTGTTCCCGAAATTGATGGCGGCGTCGGTCTGAATGTAGCGGTCGAGCGACGAGTCGAAGAGCTTCCGACCAATGAAGCTGACGACGCCCACGGTCACGGTGTGCTCGTAGGCCAGCGGATTGCCAATCGCCAGCACCCATTCCCCAACCCGCAAGGAGTCTGAATCGCCCAGCGGCGCGTGCGGCAGCGGTTTCGCCGACACCACTTTGATCAGGGCGATGTCGGTGTCCGGGTCCGAGCCGACCCGTTCGGCGCGCAGCGTGCGGCCATCGGCCAGCCGCACGTTGATGCGATCGGCCGTCTCGATGACGTGGTGATTGGTGAGGATATATCCGGCGTCGTCGATGATGAATCCGGTTCCCGCCCCGCGCCGCGGCCCCTCACGCTCGCGGTCGGAGGGCCGGCCAAAGCCATCGGGACTGTCCGGCAGCAGCATGTCCAGCCGACGCCGTGTGCGCGACCCGTCCCGCGTTGTCGCATCGATGTTCACGACCGCCGGATTGAGCCGCTCGGCGATGTCGGCAAACGAGCTCGTCATCGGCCCGGTGGTCGCCGTCGCCGTGGCCCGCAACGTCGGACGCGAGGCCGGCGGTGCAGACTGCGCCGGCGCAGGCATCGTCGAGCCAGCGACGATGAGACCGACCAGGAAGGACACAGTCGCGACCAGGCAAAGCGTCACGACCAGGAATCGCCGAGCCATGCCCCTCATTATAGGCCTCAAAGATCAGGAATCAGGGCTCAGGATTCAGGAATCAGGGCCAACAGGTCAGATTCGCCGAGCATCGGTACACCGAGCGCCCTCGCCTTGTCCGCCTTGCTGCCCGCCTCGTCGCCGACGAACACGGCCGTCGTCTTCTTGCTGACCGAGCCGGCCACCTTGGCGCCTAGCCGTTCGAGTGCAGCCGTGGCTTCCTCGCGGGACAGCGATGACAGCGTGCCGGTGATGACGTAGGTCTTGCCGGCAAGTGGTTTTGGGCCGGCATCAGCCACTCGTTCTGATTCAGGCAGTTCCATCCGAAGCCCGGCTTCGCGCAGCCTGACGAGCAGCGCCTGGTTGCGTGGTTCGTCGAGCCAGCCGCGCAGTGATTCGGCCAGCACTGGACCGATCTCCTGCGTGGACTGCAACTGGTCGAGCGACGCCGCAACCAGCCCGTCGACGGACCAGAAGGCTTTGGCCAGCACCTGTGCGCTGCGTTCGCCGATGTGGCGGATGCCCAGGCCGTACAACAGCCGCCAGACCTCGTTGCTCTTGCTGCGCGTGATCTGTTCGACCACCTTTGTCGCGTTCTTCTCACCAACGCGCCGCTCGATGCTCTTGCCGTCGCCGCGAACCGACGTACTCGTCAGATTTGCGATCTGTTCAGCCGTCAGGTGATAGACGTCGGCGTAGTCACGAACCAGCCGGCTCTCGATCAGTTGCTTGATCAGCGATTCACCGAGGCCTTCGATGTTCATCGCGCCGCGGCCGGCGAAATGCTCGAGGCCGCGCTGCAGCCGCGCCGGACACGAGACGTTCTCGCAGCGCCACACTGCTTCCTCTTCCTCGCGATGCAGCCGACTGCCGCACTCGGGACAAGCGGTCGGCATCACCCACGGCTGGGAATCGGCGGGACGCTTGTTGAGCACCGGCCCTACCACTCGCGGGATGACGTCGCCGGCCTTCTCGACGATGACCCAGTCGCCGGCGCGAATGTCCTTGCGTGCGATGTCGTCGGCATTGTGGAGCGTGGCCATCGACACGGTGGTGCCGCCGACGAAGACGGATTCGAGCACGGCAAACGGTGTCACCGCTCCCGTGCGTCCGACGTTGACGGCAATCTCCTTGAGGAGCGTCGTCTTCTGCTCGGCCGGGAACTTGAAGGCGACCGCCCAGCGGGGGAACTTGCTCGTCGTTCCCAGCCGGCGCCGGCTCTCGAGCGCGTCCACCTTGATGACGACGCCATCGGTCTCGAACCCGAGCGTGCGCCGCTTCTCTGCCCATTCGGTGCAGAAGCCCACGAGAGCATCGATGCCTGAGCAGCGCTTCCAGTGTGATTCGACCGGAAGCCCCCACGCTTTCAGGCGTTCCAGGGTTTCCGCGTGTGACTCCGGGCGGGTCTGAAGGCCCGCCTCTACGTTCCGTGCGGCGTCTGGCACAGGCGCATCTTTGGATGCGCCTGCAACGAGTTGATACGTGAACGCACCCAGACCGCGCTTCGAGACCAGCGACGGATCCAGGTTTCTCAGCGCGCCGGCCGCCGCGTTGCGCGGGTTGGCAAACAGCAACTCGCCGGCCTCGGCGCGTTCCTTGTTCATTTTCTCGAATGCCACGCGCGGTAGATACACCTCGCCTCGAATCTCGATGCGCCCCGGCACCGGCTCGCGCAGCCGCAGCGGAATGGCGCGAATGGTCCGCACGTTCCTGGTGACCTCCTCGCCCGTGGTCCCGTCGCCGCGAGTCGCCGCCCGTACGAGGGCACCGTCCTCGTAGGTCAGAGCGATGCTCAAGCCGTCGATCTTCAACTCGGCGACGTAGTCGATCGACTCCGGGATCGCAGCCGACTCGGCCAGGCCCTTGCGCACGCGCTCGTCGAAGGCCCTGAGCTCCTCGTCGTTGTAGGCGTTGTCGAGACTGAGCATCGGCTCGGCGTGCCGGACGCTCTCGAAGCCCTCGCTCACGCGGCCGCTGACGCGCTGCGTCGGCGAGTCGGGCGTGACCAGCGTGGGATGCTCCTGCTCCAGACGCAGGAGCTCGCGCATCAGATCGTCGAACTCTGCGTCGCTGACCTCGGGCTGGTTGGCGACGTAGTAGAGCTCTTCGTGGTGGCGGATGAGGCGACGGAGTTCGGTGATTCGGGAAAAAGGATCCATGCAAATTCAAAATGCAAAAGTCAAAATGCAAACGTTCTGATTTGCATTCTGCATTTTGAATCTTGAATTACTACCGATCACGGGAAATGACGTAGTCGGGCAAGTACATCAACGCGTCGCGCGCCTCCGAGGGCGGGAACGCATAGAGCGCCTTCTTCGCATACTCGACGTATTCGGTGGCCTTCCAGCGCGCGTAGTCGATCGAACGCGACTGTGTCAGCAGGGTGCGGATGTCGCGCCACTCCTCGAGGCTCACATCGCGGGACTCGACCACCTTCCGCAGCAGCGCGTTGGCGCGCGCCTCCCCCTTGTCGCGCAGGTGAATGACCGGCAGCGTCATCTTGCCTTCGCGAAGGTCGCCGCCGACCGGCTTGCCGAGCGCGACTTCTTCGCCCGTGAAGTCGAGGAGGTCATCGACAATCTGGAACGCCATGCCGATGTTGAGCCCGTAATCCCACAGCGCTTCCTGCTGTTCGCGGGTGGTCGGCCCGAGCATCGCGCCGATGCGCGCAGAGCCGGCGAAGAGAAACGCCGTCTTGCGACGGACGATGTCGAAGTGCTCTTCCTCGCTGAGATCCACGGAGCCGTTCTTCGTGAGCTGGTAGATCTCGCCTTCGACGATACGCAGGGTTACGTCGCAGAGCAGACGGATGATCTCGAGGTTGTCCTGCGTCAGCGCCAGCGACATCGACTTCAAGTACAGGAAGTCGCCGAACAGGACCGTGATGTGATTGCCCCACCGCGTGTGCACCGCTTCGCGGCCGCGGCGCAGCTCCGATTCGTCGATGATGTCGTCGTGGACGAGCGTCGCGGTGTGGATGAACTCGATGACTGACGCATACAACACGGCACGTTCGCCGCTGTAGCCCGCCATGCGCGCCGCCATGAGCAGCACCGCCGGCCTGATGCGCTTGCCCCCGCCGTCGCGGATGTAGTTCCCAATCTGCGGGATGAGCGCAACCTGCGACTGGACGTGTCGCGCAAACTCGCGCTCGACCTCGCGAAGATCTTCGCGAATTGGCTCGAACAGCTGGGCGAGAGCCACCGATGACGGCTTTTGCGCGATCGGATTCAAGTCGTCAAATCAGAACACATCCGCGTCGATATTGCAACGCGTTGCGCGGGCTAATTCGTGCAAGCTGTTGGAGTTACGGGGCGAAGAGGCGGACATGATTCCGGTGCGTGGCGCCGGCAATCGCTTCGGCAGTCGTCCCGCGCAGCTCCGCGATCACCTCGGCGACACGCGTCACATGAGCGGGCTCGTTGCGTTTCCCGCGGTACGGAACCGGCGCCAGGAACGGGCTGTCGGTCTCGATGAGCAGCCGATCCAGCGGCGCCATCTTCGCCACTTCCTTCAGCTCGAGCGCTCGGGGAAACGTGACGATACCCGCCAGCGAGAGATAGAAGCCGATGTCGAAACATCGCTTCGCCATCTCGCGGTCGCCGGTGAAGCAGTGAAATACGCCGCCGATGTCGCGTGCGTTCTCCTCCTCGAGAATGCGGAACGTATCCGCCTCGGCTTCGCGGGTGTGGATCACGATCGGCAGCCGCAGGCGGCCGGCGAGCCGGATCTGCTCACGGAAGACCAGCTGCTGCACGTCGCGCGGCGAGAAGTCGTAGTGGTAGTCGAGCCCGATTTCCCCGACGGCACGGCTGAGGGGTTGCGCGTCGATCGCGGCCTGCGCCTGGCGGGCCGCCTGCGCGGGATCAGAAGCGAACTGTCCTGCCTGGTGCGGATGCACACCCACCGAGAAACGCACCTGATCCCAGGCGCCCGTCACGTCCGCCGCTCGCCCGAGCTCAGCGACATCCTCAGCGCCGAGGATGACGAGGGCGCCTGACAGGCCGGCGTCCTTGGCCCGGCCGACGACTTCACCGAGATCGCTCGTGAACTCGTCGCCGGCTAAATGGCAATGGGAATCGATCATGACAACTCCCAATTGCCAACTTCCAACGCCCGACCACTCCCAATTCCCAACTCCCAATTGCGGTTCCCTTGGAAGTTGGGCGTTGGAAGTGGCTGGGCGTTGGATGTTGGGAGTTGGGAATTGACGAGAGTCATCTCACTCGCGCGCCGGCGGGAAGACTGGGATCGACAGCGACCAGAGACGGCGGCCCCGTCTCAGTGCTGGCCGCCAGCACCATCCCCTGCGACTCCATCCCCATCATCGGCCGCGGCTTCAGGTTCGCGACGATGACGATGGTGCGGCCAACGAGTTCCTCCGGCTTGTAGGCTTCGGCGATGCCGGCGAGAATCGTCCGCTGATCGGTTCCCGCATCCACCTTCAGCTTGATCAACTTCTTGGACTTCGGCACGGCTTCGGCCTCGAGCACTTTCGCCACTCGAAGTTCGACCTTCATGAAGTCGTCGATGGCAATGTGCCCGTCGCTTGCCGGCCGGTCCGAACCGCCTCCGCTCGCATCGCGAGCTTCGGCGAGTCCCGCCGACGCCGCAGGCGAAGGCGGAAGGACCGGCCCTGCGGCCTTCGGTGCGGCAGCGGGTGGCGGTGTGGGGGCTGAATCGTTGCCGGTGCTCATGGTGCGAAGTTCCTCTACGCTCTTTTCGATTCTCGGGAACAGGGGCTCAACCTCCCCGAGTTTGGTGCCTGGTACCAGCGCGCCTGCGCGCAGCGTCGTCCACGACTCACTGGTGACGCCGAGCATCCGTCGAATACGTCCCGCGGCATCGGGCATCACCGGGTCGACCAGCGCCGCGATCACACGAAGCGCGTCGGCTCCGCGATACAGCGTCTGATTCAGCACGTCGGTATTCGTGACGTCCTTCGCCAGTCTCCACGGCTCGCGTTCGACGATGTACTTGTTGACTTGCCGAACGAGCGTCCAGGCGTCCTGGAGTGCCTGGCTCACCTGGTAGGCCTGGAAGTTCGCCTTTACTGCATCGATCGCCGTGGTCACGGCCGTCTCCAGATCGCGATCGAGCGGCTGCGCCCGCTCGGGCGGCGCCTCCGGGATCATCCCGTCACGATACCGGTGCACCATCGTCGTGGCGCGACTCACCAGGTTGCCGAGATCGTTGGCGAGGTCGGCGTTGAAGCGCGTCAGGATCGCCTCGTCCGAGAAGTTGGCGTCTTGCCCGAGCGGCATCTCCCGCATTGCGAAGTAACGAAGGCCGTCGAGCCCGAAGACCTGCTTGTAGTCCTGATACTTCGCGACGTTGCCAAGCGACTTTGACATCTTGGCGCCACCCATCATCCAGAATCCGTGCGCGATGATGCGGCGGGGCGGCGTGATGCCCGCGGACATGAGAAACGCCGGCCAGTACAGGGCGTGCTGCCGCACGATTTCCTTGCCGACGAAGTGCGTGACCGTCGGCCAGTACTTCGCGATTCGTGCCTCCGCCTTCCGGCGTGCCTGAACCAAACCCGAGCGCAGTGAGGTAGTTGGTCAGCGCGTCGAACCACACATACATCACGTGCTTCGGATCGCCGGGGACCGGAACGCCCCACGTGAACGACGTGCGGCTGATGCTCAGGTCCTGCAACCCGGCTTCGACGAACGTCCTGACCTCGTTCAACCGGAACTCCGGCTGGACGAAGTCCGGATGATCGCGATACCAGTCGAGCAGCGGCTGCTGATACTTCGACAACCGGAAGTAGTAGCTCTCTTCCTTCAGGCGCTCGACCTTCGATCCGCAGGTCGGACACTTGTCGTCCACGAGCTGGGCCTCGGGGACGAAGAGCTCGTCCACGCTGCAGTACCAGCCCTCGTACTCGCCTTTGTAGATGTCGCCGGCCTTCTGAACGCGATTCCAGATCTCCTGCGCCGCCGCGTAGTGGCGCGGCTCAGTGGTGCGGATGAAGTCGTCGTTCGAGATCGACAGGTCCACGCACATCTGCCGGAAGTCGCTCGCGACCATGTCGGCGAACATCTTCGTTTCTCTGCCGGCCTTCTGCGCCGCGCGCGCGACTTTCTGCCCGTGCTCGTCGGTGCCGGTCAGGAAGAACACGTCCTCCCCCATCAGACCGCTGCGACCTGCGCGATCGCATCAGCCAGCATCGTCGTGTAGGCGTGGCCGATGTGCGGTTGCAGCGTTGATGTAGTAGATCGGTGTGGTGATGAAACGACGCGTGTCATAGCTCCCGATTCCCGGCATCGAGCCAGGCCTTCATGGCCAGCGCCTGTATGGTCTTGGCGGGCAGGTCGTGCTCGCCAGCCAGGCGCACGCAGTCCTCGAACTCCGGCGCAGCGTTCATGACCTGACCGTTCCGCGCCGCAACCTTGATTCGTACATCTCCGACGCTCGTCGTCACCGTGACGGTTCGGCGGTCGAGGCACTCGCGGGTCATCTCGCGATAGCGCACCCCGATGGTCGTCGTTTCGCGAAAGATGGTTCCGGTGAGCGCTTCGCGAGTCTCGGGCGCCGCGATCACGCTCAGCAGCGTCCCGGGACGGTTCTTCTTCATCTGAATCGGCGTGTAGAACACGTCGAGCGCGCCCTGGGCGAGCAGGCGATCCATGAGCACGCCGAAGATCTGCGGGTTCATGTCGTCGATCTCGGCTTCGATGACGACGACCGTGTGGCTGGCCGCGGCGGCATCAGCCTCGCCGATCAGCACGCGCAGAACATTGGGCATGTCGGCGAAGTCGCGGTTGCCGGCTCCGTAGCCGATCTGCGCGATGCGCATCGCCGGCACCGGGCCGAACTCCTGCGCGTAGCCGGTGATCAGCAGCGCGCCGGTCGGCGTCACCATCTCGACCTTCTGCGCCCCGGCATAGATCGGCGCGTCCTTCAGCAGCCGTGCCGTCGCCGGCGCGGGCACCGGATATACGCCATGCGCCGTCCTCACCGATCCGCTACCGACATTCAACGGCGACGCCACGATGCGCTCGGCGCCGAGCGTCTCCATGGCAAACACCGTCCCGACGACGTCGATGATGGAGTCGAGCGCGCCGACCTCGTGCAGGTGCACCTGCGCCAGCGATGTGCCGTGAATGGCCGCCTCGGCCTCGCCCAACCTGGCGAACAGCGCTTTCGAGCGGTCCTTGCCCGTCCGGCTCAACGCGGAGCTATCGATCAACCGGTTGATATCGGCGAGGGTCCGGTGCACCTGGTGATGCTTTTCCTCGTGCGGCTCCGTATGCACATGGCTATGGCCATGGTGATGATGGCCATGGTCTTGACCGTGGTCGCGACTGTGGTCGTGGTCACGACTATCGTCGTGAGCGTGGTCCACTGGCGCGTGTTCGCCCTTCACGCAGAACTTCGTGGCCGCGATCCCGGTGCGGGTGACCCGCTCGGTCCACACCGTCGCCGGCGAGATGGTGAGGCTGCCGAGGGCACGGCGGACGTCCTCGAGCTTCACGCCCGCGTCGATCAGCGCGCCGAGGACCATGTCTCCAGCGGCACCGGCAAAGCAGTCGAAGTACAGGACCTTCACAACCTGTCGATTGTACCCGTAGTGTCCGGTCCGCCTCCGCCGAAGGCTTCGGCGAGAGCTCGCCATGGCGCGTTGCGCGCGAAGGCGGCCTTGGCCGGACCCTTCCCGCCTATCCGGAACTTCGCGGCGGGATGTACCCCGATTCCATCATCGAGTAGTAGGTCTGGTCGGCCAAGATGAGATGATCGACAACATCGATGCCCATGATCGCGCCCGCACTCACCATCCGGTCAGTCAGCTCAAAGTCGTCGGGGCTGGGACTCGGATCCCCTGATGGGTGGTTGTGAAACAGGATGATGGCGGCTGCCGCGGCGGCCGCCGCTTCTCTGAACACCTCCCGCGGATGAACCACAGTGCTGTCGAGGGATCCGACAAACAGCACCTTGATGCGCAGGACGCGATTCTTCGAGTCGAGCATCAGGATGCCCGACTGCTCCACCGCACACGACCCGTACTCGGGTAGCAGATACGCAGCGACCTGGCGCGGCGTCAGCAGCCGCGGACGCTCGATCATGTCGCGGACGAGCGTGCGGCGTCCGAGCTCGATGGCGGCCATCACCTGCGCTGCGCGGGCGCGGCCAATCCCGGCGACGTGGCAGAGCGCGCTGACGCTCAGGCGCGTAAACCCATGAAGGCCGTTGGCATGTTCGATCAGTCGATTGGCCAAATCGAGCGCGCTTCGTCCGCGGACGCCGCCGCCGAGGACGACGGCCAGGAGCTCGTTATCGCCGAGTCCAGTTGGTCCGAGGCGCTCCAGTTTCTCGCGCGGACGATCGTGCGGTGCGACACCTTTCATCTATACTCAATCCTTCATGCGTCTCTGGTGCCGGGCTGCTCTGGCGTGCCTCATCATCGTGCTCGCCACCGCGTGCACCTCTCCACCCAACAAGGAAATGGATCAGGCCCAGGGCGCCATCGACGCAGCGCGCGCGGCCGGCGCCGATCGCTTCGCACCCACCGAGTTCTCCGCTGCCACCACTGCGCTCAAGAACGCGACCGATGCCGTGGATCAGGGTGACTACCGCCTCGCCCTCAATCACGCAATCGACAGCCGCGAGCAGGCGCAGAACGCGGCGCGTGTTGCCGCCGATACCCGGGCCAAAGTTCGTGGCGACGTCGAGCGCTCAATGGCGGAAGTGAATGCGCTCATCGCACAGATCAGTGCCTGGATCGCAAGCCCGGCGGCCGCGCGCACGCCACGAACGCGGCGTACCGCGCAGCAGGTCGTCACACAGACCACTGCAGATGTGCAAAAAGCGGGCTCAGCGATGCAGGGAGACGACTACGCGGGAGCGCAGAAGCTGTTGACCGCGGCAAAGGAGCGGTTGCAGAAGGTGCTGCCGGCCGCGCCTACCACCACCGCAGCGCAGTCTGCGCGACGCCGAAAGTAGGCGGAGTGATCAGAAAACGATCCACTGCCCTTCCATGACGATCTCGGCCCAGCCAGTCAGATAGACGCCGTCATCGCGCCACTCGACGCGCTGCGTGCCACCCGGTGCGACGACGTCAACCGATCTTGCCGCGCCGCCGTGCGCCGCGGCGGCCACCGCCGAGGCAGAAGAGCCTGTTCCAGACGAGGTCGTCGGTCCGACGCCACGCTCCCAGATCAGAATCCGCACCCGGTCAGGCGCCTCGACGTGGGCGAACTCGACGTTCGTTCCCGCCGGAAACATGTGGTGGGTCGAGAGCAGCGGTCCGATGCGGTGAAAGCGGGCGCTGTCGGGCAGGGGGCCGAGCACGATGCACTGCGGATTGCCGATGCGGAGCACGCTGGCGCGAATCGATTCGCCAGCAACCGGAATGCTCTCCTCGCGCAGGTCTTCCGGCCGTCCCATGGCGGCGCGGAACGTGTAACGCTCGCCTTCGCGCTGGATCAACTCGAGCGGTCTTGGCACCCGCAGTCGGTTTGCACAAGCACCGATGCGCCGGCCGGGAGTCCCTGCACCCGTGCGACGAGCGCGGCGAGGCAGCGCAGCCCGTTGCCGGAGAGCTCCGAGGCGCTGCCGTCCGCATTCAGCAGCTGCATGGTGGCGCCTGCGGGCCGAAGCTCATACAGGATCAACCCGTCGCCACCAACGCCGCTGTGGCGATGGCAGAGACGCCGCGCCAGATCGGCCAGGTCGCCAGCCACGTCGGCCGCGGGCACGAACAGAAAGTCGTTCCCGTACGCGTGCGCCTTGGTGACTCTCAGGGGCATCAGGGAATCGTGAACGCGTTGAACACGTAAGTGAAGCCGGCCGCGAAGCCGATGCTCGGGTCGCGTGACGTCACACCGAGGAGAATCGCCGCATCGCCCCGCCACCCTCCCACGGTGTAGCGGGCGCCCAGACGTACCTGTCCTCGCGATCCCGTCCCCGGTGGCGCTGCGCCTTCGGCGGTGTCGATGTGGCCGTTGATTTCACCGACGATCTCGGCCGCCTGTGTCAGCGCCCGCGCCATCGAGTATCCGTACGTCAGCACGTCGTTCTGCCGATCGCCTCGTGTCGGATCCCCGAGGATCCCCAGGCCGACGTTACCGACGAATCGAATCGACCGCACGGTCTTGGCGCCCAGCACCGACGCAAAGACATCCGTCGTGTCGAGGCCGATTCCGCTTTCGTTCGAGGCATTGGGCAGCTTCGTCGAGAACCGGAACCCAAAGGCCGGCCGGCTGGCGGTCTCCGACAGCAGCCGAACCTTCATTCCAATCGACCAGTCTTCCACGCTCGACGTGGAATCGCCGGTGGCGGTCACCATGTCCGAGAGTGGCGCGACGTTGCGCTCGGAGATCGACAGTCGGTTATAGAAGCCGCCGTCGATCTGCACTTCTGCGATCGAGCTCACGCCGACGCTGACGCCGACAAGCGGCAACCGCAGCAGATTACCCTCGAGGCCCGATGCCGGATAGCTCACGTCGCGGCCGTAGTCGAAGCCGAACTCGGTGAGGATCCGGCCGGCTCCGATCGTCTCGGGATCTTCGGTCACGAGCGGGCGCTGCTGAGCAGACGCCGAGAGCGGAAGCAGCACGAGCGCTGCTGTGATCGAATAGCCGTCGATTCATCAGAATTGCCGTCTACTGTCCACGAGCACGGTGACCGGCCCGTCGTTCACCAGTTCAACGTGCATCATGGCCTGGAATTCGCCGGTGGACACCGGCACGTGTGCCGCCCGCAATTCTCTCACGAGCGACTCATACAGATCGCGCGCGTCGGCAGGAGCCGCCGCGTCATCGAACGATGGCCGTCGTCCCTTGCGCACGTCGCCGTAGAGCGTGAACTGCGAGACGACGAGCACTGCTCCGCCGATGTCGGCCACGGATCGATCCATCGGCTTGCCCTCGTCGCTCTCGAACACGCGCAGGTCGCGGATCTTGCCGGCGACGTACTGCACGTCGGTCTGCGTATCGCCGCGGCCGACGCCGAGCAGCACGAGCAGGCCGCGTTCGATCTCGCCAGTGACGCGCTCGCCCACGCGTACGCGTGCCGAGGTCACTCGCTGAATGACGGCGCGCATATCTCCGTTGTTACGGCTGGATCTGAATCAGCTGGCCCGGCCGTCGCTTCCTCGAGCCGGAGCGCCGCGCTGTCGCGAAGCTCGCCGCTCGGGTTGAGGCGCGTGTCGAGCAGATGTCGCGGCATCACGTTGCCGAGCGCCTTGAGCATCGACTGTTTGACCCCGGAGTGCTCGACCTCGAGATCCATGATCAGCCGCTTGACGCGCTGACGCTGCAGGCTGAGATCTCCGCACGCCGGACAGCAGCAGCCGATGATCGGCAGCTCGACTTCCTTGCAGTACAGCCGTGCCTCGTCCTCGCCCACATAGGCGAACGGGCGAATGACCACGTGCTCGCCGTTGTCGGAGACGAGGCGCGCCGGCATGGCCTTGAGCGCGCCGGCGAAGAACAGGTTCAGGAGCAGCGTCTCGATGAAGTCGTCCAGATGGTGGCCAAGCGCGATCTTCGTGGCGCCGACCTCCGTCGCGATCCGGTAGAGCACGCCACGCCGCAGACGTGCGCACAGCGAGCACGGTGTCGCGCCCGAGTCGAGGATGTCGTCCATCACGTCGCCGATGGACGTGTGCTCGATGCGGTATTCCCAGCCCCGCTCCTCGCACGTCTTCGCGATCACGCCGTGCTTGAAATCCTTGTAGCCCGAATCGACGTTGACAGCGATCAGCGAGAACGAGATCGGCGCCCGCTTGCGCAGGTTGTCGAGCGTCTGCATGAGCGCCCAGCTGTCCTTGCCCCCGGACAGGCCGACCATGATGCGGTCGCCGTCTTCAATGAGATTGAAGTCGGTGATCGCCTTGGTGGTCTTCTTCGCGATACGGGCTTCGAGCGGGCTTCGGTACGACATCGTCTATAAGTCTACCGGCTTTGGGCTTCGGGCTTTAGCCTTTGGGGACTGGCGGGAACTTCAGTCGCGCCAGCTGCGCCTGGAAACGCGGATCCGATCGAACCGTATCGAACGCGGCAGAGACGTTCAAGATAACGACCGGCGGCTCGCGTGCGTCGATGGCCTTTGCAAGCTGCTCGAATCCACGATCCCGCTCGCCCAGTGAGATGTAAATGATCGCCGCTCCCCAATGGTCGGTGGCGCCGATCCTGTCCGCGATCTGTATGGCCTCGGCGCGTCGTCCGGATCGTGCCAGCACGAATCCTTCCAGTCCGCTGCCGCGAAATGGTGGCGCTGCGATCTGAGCGAGAGCCTCCTCGAACCGGCCAAGCTCGACGTATGTGTGGACCAGGAAGTAAGTGGCGACCGGACTCTGCGAGTCCAAGTCCACAGATTTGAGCAAATGCTGCAGCGCTTCGTCGTATCGCCGGGCATGGTGGAGCACACTGCCGTAGCTCATGTGCATCACACCGGACAGAGGATTGACCTCGACGCCGTGCTGGCCGATGGCGATCGCTTGCGGCAGGCGGCCCATCGTGGCCAGCATCACGGCATAACACCCACATCCATCCACGCTGTCGGGGTTCAATTCCAGCCCGCGGGCAAAGGCCACTTCAGCGCCGGCCCAATCCCAGTCCACAGCCTTGACGGACGCCATCGCCACGTGCGCATCTGAGAGTTCCGGATCGAGCTCGAGGGCCCGTGCCGCGGCCGTTCGCATCACGCCCGCCGTGTCCGGGACTCCAAGGTCGCCAAGCGCGCTCCACGCGAGTGAGAGCGCGGCATGCGCCGGGGCGTAGTCCGGCTGCAGACGGATGGCGCGATTGAAATGCTCGATGGCCGTCTGGAGTTCGGCTTCGCTCTGCCTCCAGTAGTGGTGGCGACCGAGCAGATACGCGTCGTGTGCCTCGGGCGACACCGTTCTCGCGCGCGCCAGCCGCGAGGATTCCTCGGGCGTGACGCGAGCCTTGATCTCTTCCGCAATCGCCCGCGCCACGTCGGCCTCGAGCGCCAGAACATCGGTGATGTCGCGGTCGAATTCCTTTGCCCACAGATGCGTATCGGTAGACGCGCGGATCACCTGCGCGGAGATCCGGACCCGCCCACCCGCGCGCTGCACAGATCCCACGAGAATGGCGTCAACGCCGAGTTCCCCGCCGATCTCGGGCAGCGTCTTCGTGGTGCCTTTGAAGCGCATGATCGACGTTCGTGAGGTGACGTTCAGCGAGTGAATCTGGGCGAGGCTCGAGATCAGCGCCGCCGTCATCCCGTCAGAGAAGAACTCCTGCTCAGGATCGTTCGACAGGTTCTGCAGTGGCAACACCGCGATCGACCGAATTGCCCCGACCTCGCCACTGGCGGCCGATTGGCGCCACAGCAGCCACGTAACCAGTCCAGCCGCAACGACGACGACCACGATGGCGGCGGCCACGAGCCGGCGTCCAGGCCGCGCAGGAACTGCTGGCGCGTCCATCGTCACCGTGCTGCGAACCAGCCGCCGCAGATCCACGACCATGTCGCGCATCGTCTGGTATCGATCGGCCGGATCCTTCTCGAGGGCTTTCTCGACGACCATCCGCAACGGCGCTGGGATCTCCGGGCCGAGCGGATCCGCGGTGTGATGCTGGACCTTCTGCAGAATCTCCAGTTCGGTCGCGCCGGCGAATGGCTGACGTCCTGACAGCAGCTGGTAGAGCACGACGCCCAGCGAGAAGACATCGCTGCGCGCGTCAACGGGCCGGCCGGTCGCCTGCTCGGGCGACATGTACGCGAACGTCCCGACAATCGCGCCCACGCGCGTGTGCCCGGCTGTTACCGCGCGCGTTGGTGCCTCGGCATCGGCAGCTTCGACGAGCTTGGCCAGACCGAAGTCGGCCAGCTTGGCGTAGCCGTGCTTCGTGACGAGGATGTTGTCAGGCTTGACGTCGCGGTGAACGATCCCGGCTTGATGGGCCGCGGCCAGGCCGTCGGCGACGCCGACGAGCATGTCGACAACCTGCCTCCAGGTGCGCGTCTCCCTCGCATGCCACTCCCGGAGAGTGCCTCCGTCAACGAACTCGGTGACGAGATAGTCGCGGCCCTCGTATTCGCCGATGTCGTGAACGGTCAGGATGTGTGGATGGTTGAGCGATGACGCCGTCTGCGCCTCGCGACGGAACCGCTGCCGGGCAACAGCGTCCGCGAGGTCTGCGGACACGAACTTGATCGCCACCGGCCGGCCGAACTTCGTGTCGAGCGCCCGATAGACGACACCCATGCCGCCTTCGCCAAGAGGCGCCTCGATCTCGTAAGGTCCCAGCCGGGTCTGGGATGGCAGTCGCGCCGAATCGGGCTCTGGTGACACGAAACGATGTCCGGCGCCGATTCTATGTCAGCTACTCAAGGACTTCGGCAACTTCGTAGAGCTGCGGCATGCGCGTCGCGGGATCGACGGCCTCTCGCATCGAACGCCGCAGCGTGAACAGATCGGACACCACGCGAAACGTCCGCGACAACCCGTATTTGGACCGACCAAACCGCCGCGGCCGGTGCGTGACGACGACCTCCGTAACGCGACCGCCCAGCTGACTGGCCAGCGCCGGCAGATACCGGTGCATGCCCGGCGTGAGCTTCAGTGGTTTCACCACCGCCGCCCGAAAGAGCTTCAGCGAGCAGCCGGCATCGTGCACGCGAACGCCAGTGACCTTGCCTATGAGCTGGTTGGCGATCACCGACGGCACGTAACGCGTCAGGAAATCGTCTTTGCGATCCTTGCGCCAGCCGCACACGACGTCGTGGGTACGAGCGATCTCCAGCAGCCGGGGAATGTCCGCCGGGTCGTTCTGCAGGTCGCCGTCGAAGGTGACGATGAACTCGCCGCGCGCGTGGGCAAACCCCGCCGCCAACGCCGCGGTCTGTCCGAAATTCCGCGCGAAGCGGACGACGCGAACGGTGGGATCGCCAGCCTGGATGCGCCGCAGGACCGCGAACGTCCCATCCGGTACTGCCATCGTCGACGATGACCATCTCGTGCGGGACGCCCATCGACCTGAGAATCACCGACAGTTCCGCATGCAGAGGCGAGACGTTCGGTTCCTCGTTGTAGAGCGGAATGATGACTGAGAGCTCCACGATCACGGCGTGTCAGCCGCCCCGGTGCGCGCAAGCCGCCTGCCACGGAGCCACCACAGCACGGCCGCGAGCACAATCAGCCCGGCCAGCCACAGCGCGATGACCTGACCGTGCGTGCGCATCAGCTCGAGTGCGCGGTCTCCGTAGTACATCGCGAGCAGGCCGAGCGCCAGATACCGCGCGCCGCGCGCCAACGCGATCGCCCACACGAACTGCCACACCCGCACTTCGGCGAGGCCCGCTGCCAGCACGAACAGCTTGAACGGCGCCGGCGGCGGCAGCAGTGCTGGCACGATCAACGCCAAGACGCCGTGCCGGCGATACAACGACAGCGCGCGTTCGATGTGGCCAGAGTGCAGCCGCTTGCGCAGAAAGGTCTCGCCGCCCTTTTCCGCGATGTAGTAGATCGCCAGACAGCCAGCCACCGATCCCGCCGTCGCCATCAGGGCGTAGTACAGCATCCGCTCCTTGTGCTCGATCACCATCAGCACGACCAGGATGTCGTTGATTTGCGGCAGCGATATGAACGAGGAGTCGAGAAACGCGACAGCGAAGAGTCCAGGCCCACCCAACGTGAGAGCGAAGCCATGTAGCCAGGTGATGAAGGAACGCACGGAGGTGGTTGGAGGATCTTGTATCCTTACGCGGCCACGTGATTATAGCCCGCGCACGACATCCAGAGCGGCTGCTGGCCGCGGTCGCGCTGCTCGTCGGGCTCGCGGCGTGGATCTTCTACCTCAACGAAGGGCTCGTCCTCGCCCACTACGACGCCAAGGCGCATCTCGTCGTCGCGCGCCGCGTCATCGATAGCCTGACCCCGGGATGGCGGCAGATCGGCGCCGTGTGGCTGCCATTGCCACACTTGATCCAGATCCTGCCGACGCAACTCGACCTCTTCTACCGCACCGGTGCATTCGGATCCCTGCTGTCGGTTGCTTGCTTTGGCGTCACTGTATGGGCAACCGCGCGCCTGGTCGTGTCGACGACCGGCTCGAGGCTGGGTGCGGCCGCAGCCGCGGCACTCCTCGTCCTCAATCCGAATCTGCTCTACGTCCACGTCACACCGATGACGGAGCCACTCCTGCTCGCCGCGACGCTGACCTCGGTCGTCATGCTCCGCGAGTGGTTGATGACGGCGTCCACCGCGCGCGTGCCTTCCTCGCTCGGATGGGTCCTCTTCCTGACGACGTGGACGCGATATGAGGCGTGGCCGATCCTCGCCGCAGCCATTGGTGTTGTTCCGTTCGTGTTATGGCGGAAGGGCCACCCCGTCGGTGTCATCGTGCGGCACACCTCGCGGCTTGCCGGATGGCCGGCTGCCGCCGTCGTCCTGTTTCTCGTGCTCAGTCGCCTCACGGTTGGCGCATGGTTCGTCACGGGCGGGTTTTACGAACGAGATCCCACCTACGACGTGCAAGCGATCAAGACGCTGCTCGCGATCTGGTGGGGCACCCATCGTCTCAGCGGCTACGTCATCGAGATCGTCGGTCTGACGGGAGCGGCGTGGGTCGTCTGGCGAGCAGTTCGGCATCCAGATGACGCACCGAATCTGGTCACGGTCGCTCTGTTCGCTGCTGCAGCGCTTCCCGCGTATGCGTTCTACGAGGCGCATCCCTTCCGGATTCGCTACATGGTGCCGGTGGTGACGGCGTGCGCGCTGTTCTGTGGCGTTGCGATTGGAGCGCTGCGGGCCGGTCCGAAAGGACCGGCCTACCGGAGTCCGAGTACGGGCGAGCCGGCGCGGCTGCTCGCGATGCTGCTCATCGCGTCGACGCTGATCGAGTCGCCACCGTGGAGTCGCCGAAGTCCGCTGCTCGTCGAGGCCCAGCTCGACGCCGCCAACAGCGTGGCGCGACAGCAGGTCACTGCGTGCCTCGCGCCGGCCTATCACGGCGAGAAAGTGCTGGCGAGCATGGGCTCACTCGCCCACTACATGCAGGAGCTCTCGCATCACGGCCTTGCGATTGCCGACTTCATCCACGAGGGCAACGGCGCGCTGTGGGACCTGGCGCTCGAGACCGGCCCGGAGCCGCATGCCGGATGGATGCTTGTCGAGGAGCAATCAGAAGGTGGCGACGCACTCGCTCAGCGAATCCGCCGCCACGACACATTCACACGCGGGATGACGAAGGTGTGCGAGGGCGGAGGCGTATCCCTCTACCGCCGCGACTAGAACCGGATTCCCGCGGTGAAGTTGTACGTCCAGCCGCCGAGATCGATCTCTGGTGCGGAGAAGTCTGTGTCGAGATCACCGCTCGCCCACTGATAGCGAATCTCAAAGCCGGTGCTGAAGGCGTCGCCGGCGAATCGGATGCCGCCCAGCACAATCGGACCTGCATTGGTGCCGCTGTTCTCGAAGCGTCCGTCGAAGATCTCTCTGCCGCCGTTGAAGTCGACAAACTCGCCGATCTCGCTGTAGCTCCAGCTGATGAGGCCGACTCCACCGCCGAAGTACGGCTGCAAGGGCGAGCGTGGGTCCACGGGAATCAGCCGCGCAGTGAACGCCACCGGTACGAGGCGCAGGCGCAGATCCTGATCGATCTCAGTGCCGTTCGGATCCACGAAGTCCGCATAGACGCTGGGGACGGTTTGCGAGGAGTAGCTGACTCCGATGCCGCCTTCGATATGGCGGGCCAGCGGGAAGAGCCACTCACCGCCGACTGACGCCCCGTTGAAGTCGTCGATGTCGAACAACAGGAAC
Source organism: uncultured Acidobacteriota bacterium (assembly GCA_963728305.1). GTDB lineage: Bacteria > Acidobacteriota > Vicinamibacteria > Vicinamibacterales > UBA2999 > Gp6-AA40. The sequence goes on along the minus strand of CAVSKE010000013.1, from coordinate 111,299 downwards.
GTGCTGTTCGCAATCAGCACGTCATCGTCGTCGCGCGCATCGAAGCCGAGTGGTGTGAAGTAGCCCAGCGTGAAGTTGACGGTCTGCCGTCCCAGATCCTGTGCGCTGGCCGCGGTCGCGCACGTGAGCATCGTACGCGACGAGCAGCCCCGTCATGAACACGTTCTTCAGCATGTGACGTCTCCCATGTAGGGGCGACGCATGCGTCGCCTGGCGGGGCGTCACGCGCGCGTCCCTACGTCGGGCCGCCACAGTGCACGTGCAATGCCAGCGAAAGCCGGCAGTTGTGAGCAGAGGTTGTCGCGAGAAACGGTCAGTTCGTCCGGTTTTGAGAGCGCTGATGGACGACTTCGCTGATCACATTGAGCATTGCGGCGTGTACTCGGCCATTCGAAGCGACGAGGTGGGCCGCGGCCGAGTCGAATTCGGATCCATCCATGCCGGTCACGGTGCCGCCGGCTTCAGCGACGACCAGTGCGCCAGCCGCAACATCCCACGGCCAGAGATGCTGTTCCCAATAGCCATCGAACCGGCCGGCTGCGACGTAGCACAGGTCGAGCGCCGCTGACCCGAGCCGGCGCACCGCTCGTGCCCGGCCGAGAAACGCCGCGAACATCGTCACCAGATCAGCGGTCTGCTTGTGGACGTCGTATGGGAAGCCGGTCACGAGCAGCGACATCGATCAATTCGCCGGCCGCTGACACCTGCAGACGCTGCCCGTTGAGAAACGCTCCTGCGCCCCGCTCGGCGGTGAACAGCTCGGCGCGAGTCGGGTCGTACACCGCACCGACGATGGAGCGTCCATCGATCTGCAGCGCCAGCGACGAGCAGAAGATCGGCAACCCGTGTGCGTAGTTGGTGGTGCCATCGAGCGGGTCGTACACCCAGCGATATGTCGAAGCGCTCGGCTGCCGCGGATCGCGGCTCATCTCTTCGGCGAGTATGTCGTGATCGGGAAAGCGCTCGCCGAGAGTCGCTCGGCACATTCGCTCGCACTCGAGATCGACCTCGGTCACGAGGTCGATGGTGCCCTTCTTGTCGACGTGGAATCCCGACGCGCGGCGTGCCAGCTGAATCGCGCCGGCCTGGAGAACGATTTCAACGGCGGTCGCGAGAAAGACGGGATCCGGCGGATCCTGCTCTGAGCGAGCAACGCGAGTCGAAGGGGTCACTCGGCGTTCTGCAGGCCGCATGCCGGTGCGGCGACCCGCTTGACCATGACGACTTCCATCCCGCCTTGAGGTGCGCGTTGCAGAACCATTTCGTCCATGAAGCTGCGGATCAGGAAGATGCCGCGGCCGCTCGCCTTCAGCAGATTCTCCGGCGCCAGCGGATCGGAGACCGTTGTCGGGATCGAAGCCCGGTCCCTCGTCGCGCACGCGAATGACGATGCCGGAGGGGCGGCCGGCGTCGAGCGGCGTGAACTCGACGTGCACCTGCTTGTGCTCGTCGCCACCGTTGCCATGCTTGATGGCATTGATGACCGACTCGCGGACGGCGACGCCGACCCAGTGCAACGCCTCGTCGTCGAGCCCGGCGAGCCGTCCGAGATGGTCGCTTGCGACCTGCACGAAGTCGAGCATCTCGTAGGTGCTGTGGAAATCGAGATGGACGCTGTTTCCGTTGGTCATCGGTCTGACGGATTATAAGTGACGGCAGCTGCCCATTGATCGTGAGTCGGCGCGCATCCTTCTCTCCAGGGCACCTGTTATAGTTCGATGATGGCCTCGCCGCAAACAGCCATGGTACAGCCCGCGCCTCGCGGCATCCGAGGGCAGGTCCGGCCGCCGGGCGACAAGGCGATTTCCCATCGGTACGCGCTGCTCGCCGCACTGGCCGACGGCCGGTCGGAGATCCGGGGCTATTCCACCGGTGGCGACTGCGCGTCCACGCTCACGCTGCCTTCGCGCCCTGGGCGTCACCATCGACGAGACCGGACGCGACGCCAGCGGCCTGACGCTGTCGATGACCGGGCGCGGCCTCGGCGGCCTGATCGCGCCGGCCGGCCCCCTCGATGCGGGGAATTCCGGCAGCACCATGCGCATGCTCGCCGGTATTCTGTCGGCGCATCCCTTCTCCACCACGATGACCGGCGACGAGTCGCTGCGGCGCCGTCCGATGCGGCGGGTCATCGTGCCGCTCGAACGCATGGGTGCCGCGCATCGGTTCCGAAGACGGCCGTCCGCCGCTCTCGATTCAGGGCACGGCCTCCGTCCAGCCGATCGAGTTTGCCCCGGAGGTCGCCAGCGCCCAGGTCAAGACCGCGGTTCTCCTGGCTGGTCTGTACGCAGACGGGACCACGACCGTGCACGAGCCTCTGGCCACGCGGGATCATACGGAGCGGGCGTTGCACGCGTTCGGTGTGCGGGTCGAGGTCCAGGGACGTTCTGTCTCTGTAAGGGGGGGCCAACGGCTCACCGGCCGCGAGCCTCGAGGTCCCCGGCGATATTTCGTCAGCGGCGTTCTGGATGGTGGCCGCCGCCTCGCTGCCGGGGTCCGAAATCGTAATCGGGTCGGTCGGCGTCAACCCGACCCGCACCGGCATCATCGACGTCCTGCGCCGCATGGGCGCAGATCTTCAGGTTGACGGCGTGCACATGGATGGCGGCAGTAACGTCGGTGAGCCGATTGGCACTATCCGAGTGCGCCACGGCCGCCTGGGGACGACAGTCATCGAGCCGGCCGACGTGCCGGGTGTGATCGACGAGCTGCCGGTGCTTGGCGCACTAGCCACGCACGGCGGCGAGCTGCGGGTGACCGGTGCACAGGAGCTGCGGGTCAAAGAGAGCGATCGCATCTCCGCGCTGGCCGATGGCCTGCGCCGCATGGGCGCCGACATCGACGAGCTGCCCGATGGGTTTCACGTGCGGGGTAGGCACCGTCTGCGTGGCGGCGAAGTCGACGCGCGGAACGATCATCGCCTGGCGATGGCGTTCGCCGTTGCGGCGCTCGGCGCCTCGGGACCAACGGTGATTCACGACGCCGGGGCGGCGGCCGTTTCGTACCCGGAGTTCTTTGCGGTGCTCGAGTCGCTGCGGGCGTGAAGGCGGACAAGCTCTATCTGGTCGGATTCATGGGTGCTGGCAAGAGCACGGTGGCCCGTGCCATGGGGCGCGCCACGGGTTGGCGGGTCGAGGACATCGACGAACGGATCGAAGCGCGCGAGCGGCGGTCGATTGCCTCGATCTTCGCGCAGCAGGGTGAGTCGTACTTCCGCCAGCTCGAACGGCAGGCGCTCAGCGAACTGCTCCCGGAGCGGCACACAATCGTGGCGACCGGCGGCGGGACCTTCGCCGAGGCCGACAACCGGGCGTTGATGCTGGCCGATGGCGCCGTCGCGTGGCTCGATCTCCCGCTGGCGCGCGTGATCGAGCGCGTGCCCGCCGACGGCCGTCGCCCCCTCGCCGCCGATCGTGCACAGCTCGATCAGTTCTACGCGCGGAGGCAGCTGTCCTATGCCCAGGCGCACGTCCGGATCGACGCGACGCGACCAGTGCCCGAGGTCGTCGAGCACCTGCTGGCCTGGATCGAGTACTAGCGGTACCTAGATGCGCTACCTGATCCTGAGCGACATTCACGCCAACCTCGAGGCGCTGGAGTCCACGCTGGCGGCAGCGGGCGAATGCGATGCCGTCCTCGTGCTCGGCGACCTTGTCGGCTACGGCGCCGATCCCAACGCGGTGATCGAACGCGTGCGGTCGCTGCCCAACGCCACCATCATTCGCGGCAATCACGACAAGGTTGGCGCCGGCGTCGAGACCGTCGAGAGCTTCAACCATCTGGCCCGTCACGCGATCAGCTGGACGGCGACTGAGCTGACGCCCGAACATCGCCGGTGGCTCGCGGCGATGCCGGCCGGCCCGGCGCTCATCGACGATCTCGTCGAGATCTGCCACGGCTCGCCGTTCGACGAGGACGCCTACATCTTCGACGAGCTCGACGCGCGGCGCGCGGTTGTCTCCTCGAAGCGGCCGGTCTGCCTCTACGGTCACACTCACGTGCCGGCGATCTTCAAGTACGACGGTGAACTCACCTCGCCTGGCCCGCCGCGCGGCGCACGGCATCGGCTCACGCTGGACCCGAAGGCGAAGTATCTGATCAACTGCGGCGCCGTCGGCCAGCCGCGGGATGGCGACCCCCGCGCCGCGTTCGGGCTCTTCGATACCGCATCACGGACGGTGACCGTGCTGCGGGTGGCCTATGACGTCGCCGCGGCGCAGGCGAAGATCATCGCGGCCGGACTGCCCGAAGTGCTCGCCCAACGACTGGCCATCGGGCGATAGCGAGTCCTCAACCTACCAACGCACCGACACTTCTAGCGCACTCGCCGAGTTTGCCAACTCTCCAGGTCCACCGATCGCCTGTCGGCAATTCGGGATTTGGAAGTCGCGGCGTGGTTGGAGCTGTCGGGTAGCTCGGCCGTTGGGCGTCGCGCTACAGCTTAGGTTTTTGTTGCCGCCGTAGTTGTGCGGCATAGGCGTCGGCCGCCGCGCGCGAGCCGAGGATCCACCCGATGACGAGCCCGATGCAGCAGCACGCCCGGGATATAGAGGAAGTGCGCGGCTGTCGGCATCAGGACGCTCCGGCTCGCCCGCCCTGCTTGATCGTCGTGTCCAGTCGGTCAAGCTCGCGCTGAACGTTCGTCAGGCGTCTGGCGACTGAATACACATAGAGGAACAGGACGACAAGAACGAACGCGTAAGCGCCGATGAGCAGCGGCGCAGCCGCCAACTGTTCCTGCGGCGGCAACTGGTCAATCGGAATGAACTCGTTCTGCTGTGATGGCGTGCGGCGAGGGCTGTGGCGACGGCTGCTGCGCAGCCCCACTGGCGACTCCCGACACGAGCACCAGCGACAGCACGGCACACCACCGTTTCAACGTCTTCATCAGCGTTCGTCCAGTGAGAGATAGAGCGTGTCCACGCGGGCCTGCTGCTCCTCGACCCGCACCCGCAGCTTCATCAGCACGATGAACAGCAGCACGAAAGTGATCACACAGAACCACAGCGGGAAGCCCATCGTGAACGGCAGCTTCGGCACCACCGAGGTCGCCGGGTGGATCGTGCGCCAGTAATTGACGGAGATGTAAATGAACGGCACGTTGGCCATGCCGAAAAGCGCCAGCGCCGCCGCGAGCTTTTCGGACCCCGGTCCGCCATAGCGGCGCAGGATCAGATAGGCGCAGGCGATCATCCAGCTCACCAGGCTTGACGTCGTCCGCGCATCCCAGATCCAGAACGTGCCCCAGGCCTTGCGCGCCCAGAGCGGGCCGGTGACGAGGGTGAGCAGTCCGAAGACGATGACCAGCTCCCCGGCTGCGAGCGCAGTGCGATCGTGACGGGGGTCGCCCGTCATGAGATAGCGAATGCTTGCCACGCCGCACACGATCGACGCGATCAGGAAGATCCACGCCGACGGCATGTGGTAGTAGAAAATCTTCTGCACGAGCCCCATCGTCGACTCGTAGTCGGCGCTGGCGATGACCAGGGGCGACAGGGCGAGCATCGCTCCGCACATGACCGCGACAGGTGTGAACCACTTGGGCATAGGAATCAGGTCTCAGTCGGTCATCACCGCTTCGAACGTCCAAAGCGCCAATGTCACGAACACGACATCGAACGTCACCAGCAGCGCGAACCAGAACCGGACGATGCCGGCGTCGAGCTCGGGCTGCAGCAACGTCGCCGTGCCCCGGACTCCGGCAATGATGACCGGAACAGTAATCGGATACAACAGCACCGGCAGCAGATCGCGACTGCGCGCCCGCACCAGCATCGCGGCGAACAACGTGCCGACGGCGGCGAACCCGACGGTTCCGGTGGTCATGATCGCGATGAGCCAGAACGGGTGCGCCAACAGCCGCGCCTGGAACAACAGCGCCACCAGCGGAATCAGCAGGAGCTCGGCGCCGAAGAGCAGCACCAGGATGCCGAGCAGCTTGCCGACATAGACCGCCGGCCGCGATGCCGGGGCGAGCAGCAGCGCGCGCAGCGTTTCCGACTGACGCTCGCGCTCGAACGTCCGGCCCAGCGCCAGGTTGCCGGCGAACATCACGGCAATCCAGAGGATGCCGGCGGCGCCATCCTCGGGGCCACGCCCTTCGCGGACCAGCGCAAACGCGAAGACCAGCACGCACGACAAGGCAAAGAACAGTGTCGTGTAGACGATCTCCCTGCTGCGGACCTCGACGGTCAGGTCCTTGCGCAGGATGAGCCACGCGACGCGTATCACGACCGGCCCGGCCCCGTCATCGCGCGTCGATACGCCACCCGCAGGCCCTCGGGTCGCGAGAGCGAATCGCACCATCCGTCCTTCGCGAAGGAAGATGGCCTCGTCGAGCAAGCCCTCAGCGACGTCGAGATCGTGGGTCGCCAGCACGATCGCCGCGCCGCTCTCGCGCAGCGCTCGCAATCGCGTCACCAGCGCCGCCGTCGATGCCTCATCGAGGCCGGTGAACGGCTCGTCGAGCAGCACCAGACGGGGATCGTGAATCAGCGCACGCTCGAGCGCGACGCGCTGCCGCATGCCGCGCGAAAAACTCGCCACCAGATCGTCGCCGCGATCGGCGAGACCCGCCCGCGTCAGCGCTGCACGCGCCGCAGCATCGGCGTCGCGGCGTCCGTAGAGCCCGGCAAAGAACGCGAGGTTCTCACGCGCGGTCAGCTCCGGGATACAGGAAGAGGTCGTGTCCGAGGACTCCGATGCGCCCGCGGAGCTCGGGAGGCGCGTCTGCCGCGTGCATTGTCCCGTAGCGAATCGACCCGGTGCTCGGTCGGAGGAGCGTCGCGAGCATCGCCAGCAGGGTCGACTTGCCGGCGCCGTTCGGACCGAGCAGACCGACGATGCTGCCGCGAGCGGCGACGAACGACACGCGCGAGACAGCGCGACGACGGCCGAAATGACGGGAGACCTCGTCTACAGTAACGCGGTCGAAATCAAGACCTGGCGTGGGCTCGGCCGAGCCGCCTGCCCTGAGCGAAGTCGAAGGGCTCACGCGGCGATGCCCTCGCCGCCTCCCTCCGGGCCAGCGCCCACATCGTCGAGTTCTCCGTAGATGCGCTCGAGCTCGGCGTAGATGCGTTGGTGGCGCGTGGAAAAGTTGTTCGGATCGACCGTGCCGGCGCGGCGCTTCGACTCGAGCTGCTCGAGTTGTGAGAGCAGCGTGTCGCGCCGCTTGACGAGCGTCTGCCGGGCCTCGTCGTGCCCGCTGCGCTTCGCGACGGCCAGCCAGACGCCAACGCAGGCGATCAGCCCGGCGAGACTGAGGGTGACATACCGCGGCACACTGCTGTGCACCGGCAGGTTCGACAAGGTCACCACCGTCTTGCCGCCAGCCGGCAGGGCGGGTCCGCGTCCGAGCACGAACACCCCGCCGGCCTCCGCGGTCACGTCCTGCGCCGACGTGAATTGGGGCGAGGCGATGGCGAGATCGTTGACCTTCTCCACACCGATGGTGACCTGCTGCAAAGCGGCCGGCCAGGCCTGCTCGATCGTCAGCTCCGACGAGCTGTAGGGCATCCGGAACGCCACCTGCACCAGCGTCGAGCCGGACGGGAAGGGCCCCTTGATAACGACGCGTTCGGTGAGACCTCGGCGGCCGGCGAAGACCCTTCGAGCGCTGTGGCACCCTGCGCGCCACGCGGAAAGTCGATGACGAGCGGCGCGCCAATGTCGACGCGCGCACGCGCCGTGTTCAGAATCTCGATGATGTAATAGATCTCGAGGGAGTCCTCGCTGAACTGCATCAGCACCCGCGTATTGCCGCCGAAGACGACGACGCCTTTCACCGCGGGGCCAGCGGCTGCGGCCGCCTCTTCCTGCTTCTTGCGTTCGGCGGCTTTGGCAATTCCGGCGACGAGAATCACGCGCAACCCGCCGGTCGTCGGCACGCGGAACGGCTGCGAAACGAGCGCCTCGCCATCAACGGTGGCCTCGGCGCGCGCCTCTTCGCCGCACGGCAGGTTCGTGAATTCGGCCCGGCCCTGTTCGTCCGTCGTGGCGGTACGCGTGCGCCCGCTCACGGTGAGCTGCACCTGCTGACCGGCGAGATTGTTGCCGATCGCCTCGCGCACGACGCGCACGGTCACGACGCCGTCGCCGAGCTCGGAGGCAGGAATTGCGCGACCGTGGATCAACGACGGATCCGGCATGTCTTGCGCGCCCGCTGCGCTTGTGATCACGAGCGCAGCGGCAATGCTCAATGCGCAATGCCCAATGCTCAAAGTCCGGATCACGATCGCGCCTCCAGGGCCTTGCCGCATCCCTTGCAGAACCGCGCGTCAGCGTCGTTTTTCGTTGAGCATCCGACACAGACAGCGTAGGCCGGGTCTGCTTTGTAGACCCGGCATGCACAGGCACCGGCGCTTTCCCCAATCGCTTCTCGATCTCGCGCTCAATCTGCTCGCGGTATCCGGCTCCCGCATCGAGCTGTCGCATCAGGCGCCCGGCCCTCGCCCGCAGACGGCCGCTCATCTCGGCGAAGTCCTTCTCCGAGACCTTCCCCATCGCGCGATCGAATTCGAGCTCCTTGATCGACCGGAGCACCAGGGCCTTGTCGCGCTCGAGCACCGCACGCGTGCGTCCGCCAAGCAACTGTGTGCTGTCTGGCCTGGCTTTCGACGTCAGCGGCATCACCGTGCGCAGCGCCGCGATGCCCACAGCAGCGGCTGCGAACACGGTCAGGCTTAGAAGGATGACCGCAGCCGGCGACTGACCGCGTGAAAGAAACACGGTGATCGTCGCGCCGACGAGCCCGGCGAGCGTGAAGAGCTGCCAGGGCTGCAGCGCGTCGGATCGCTGGGGTGGGAAATCGGACCCGTTGAATTGGGACTCAGTCGAGGTTTCGGAGCTCATCGTCCAGACGGGCGTCGAGACCGGGATCGATCTGCGACTCGGCGCCACCAGCAACCGCCGCGGCGGGACGAGACCAGCGGCGAGCGGTCAGCAGGATCGTGACCAGACCCAGCGCGCCGAGCAGGTATGGCAGACCCCAGGCCAGCGAGTTGAAGCCGGTATTGCGCGGCACGGCGAGAACCGCCTGCCCATACTTCTCGACGAACGCGGCGAGCACCTGGTCCACGCCCTTGCCCTGCTCGTCCAGGAGCGACTTGATCTCGGCGGTCTGTCCGGTGTGCCCGTGACAGACCGGGCGCATCGGGCAATTCTCGAGTGTGGCGTGCACACACCCGGACGCTCCGCACATGCAGATGATCTTCTGTTCCAGCTGTCGTTGCTGCGCAGACTTCGCCACGACGCCGCCATCCTGCGCCTGCACGGCGGCGGGTGTGACGATGGCGAGCAGGATCATCGATGCCGTGGCAGCCTTGGCCGCCTCGGGCACGCGTGCGGACAGCAAAGGCGAACGCCGTCTCCGGCAGCACCGCGATGAGCGTGCCGAGCGCCAGCACGCCAAATCCAAGCCACACCCAGTTGACGAGCGGCGTCACCGTGATCTCGATGTTCGCGGACTGCTCCCCCGCCTCGAACTGCGGCATCACGATGTACAGGTCTTCAGCGAACGTGCGCCGGATGGCCACTTCCGTCGTTGGCTGATCCTCGTGCTTCCGGAAGAACCAGCGCGCCGGATACATCTTCGTGAGCTCGGCGCCGTCCTTGAAGACGGTGATCTCCGCCGCGACCATCTGCTTGCGGCCATCGTCGGTGACCCGGATGCGGTCGTGGCGAATGCCGTAGTCGCCAACCTGCACCAGCTGCCCGGGCTTCATCAGCAGCGTCTCGTGCTGCTTCAGGCCCTCGCCTGCGAAGCCAAGAAACATCAGGACGATCGCGACGTGCACCAGATAACCGCCGTAGCGCCGCTTGTTGCGGCCGACCAGGCCGACGAGCGCGGTGAACATGTCCGTGCCGCTCGTCTGCTGGCGCACACGCGCGCCGCTCCAGAACTCCTGCCCGATGGTGCCCAGGACGAAGCCGGCGAACGCGAAGCACAAGCCCGAGCTCCAGATCGGGATGCCGAGGGCGAGCACGATCCCGCCAAGCACGAGCCCGCACAGACGTGGGAACGAGGAACTGGCCCTTGAGATTCTCGACCGTCGATCGCCGCCACGCCAGCAACGGTCCGACGCCGGTCAGCAGCAGCATGGTCAGGCCGATCGGCACCATCCACTGATTGAAGAACGGGGCCGCCACGGTAATGCGCTCGCCGGTGACCGCTTCACTGAGCGTCGGGAACATCGTGGCGAACAGCACGAAGAACGCGCTGAACAGCAGGATCCAGTTGTTGTACATGAACGCGGCTTCGCGGGAGACCCACGAGTCGAGCTCGTTGCGCGCCTGGAGCAGCGGCATGCGGTAGATCACGAAGCCGAAGCTGATGATGAGCATCCCCACCATGAAGCCGGTGAAGAGCTGCGTCAGAACCGGGTCCTGTCCAAACGAATGCACCGACTGCACGATGCCCGACCGCGTCATGAAGGTGCCGAACAGGGTGAGGAAGAACGTCGTGATGACCAGCGAGACGTTCCAGACGCGCAGCATTCCGCGCCGCTCCTGCACCATCACCGAGTGCAGGAATGCGGTGGCCGTGAACCACGGAAGCAGGGCGGCGTTCTCGACCGGATCCCACATCCAGTACCCGCCCCAGCCCAGCTCCTCGTACGCCCAAATCATACCGAGGCCGAGACCGATCGACAGGAACAGCCAGGCGATCATCGTCCAGCGGCGAACCGCACGGAGCCACGAGTCGTCGAGGTGGCCGGTGATCAACGCCGCCATGCCGAACGCGTACGGAATGGTGAGGCCGACGAATCCGAGATATATCGTCGGCGGGTGGATCACCATGTAGAAATTCTGCAGCAGAGGATTGAGCCCGGCGCCGTCGGCCGGGTTCTGCGTCAGGTACGTCGAGAACGGGTTGTTGTGCACGATCATCAGGAAGAGGAAGAACATCTCCACGACCGAGATGACCGCCACAACGTAGGGAATGAGCTCCCGATGACGTTCGCGATTGATGTACACCGCCGACGCGCCGAAGGCGGACAGCAGCGTCACCCAGAACATGATCGAGCCGTCGAGTCCGCCCCAGTACGACGTCAGCTTGTAGAAGAGGGGCTGCGCCGAGTCCGAGTAGCGCTGGACGTACTTGATTGAATAGTCGCCGGTGACGAAGGCGTAGACGATGACCGCGGAGGCGGCGGCCATGATCGCGGTGACGAGGTAGAACGCGCCGATCCCGCTTTCGATCAGCGCGCGCGAGCGGCGCCTGGCACCACCCACTGAAATCGCCGCCGCGTAGGCGCACATGACGAACGCTGCGAGCAGCAGGTAGTAGCCGAGGGATGCCATAGCTGCGACCTACTTCGGGCGCGGCGCTGAGCGGGGGCGCGGCGGCCTCGTACTTCGATGGGCACTTCGCCGTCATCTCGGTGGCCTTGAACCCATCCGAGTTGAGCCGGCCCGTGAGCACCACTTCCGAGTCGTCCTTGAAGGTATCCGGTACCACTCCGGTGTAGAACGCCGTGAGCTTCTGTCCGTTCCGCTGGATCTCGAACCGATAGTCCAGCGTGTCGCGCTTCCGCCCGATCGAACCCGGCACGACGTGGCCATGCACCTGGAGGTTCTTGTCCTTCCAGTTGTCCGGCTGGGCCACGACTTCATCGACGTACTTGTAGTACTGCATGCTCTCGCCGAGCGTCGTGTACATGAGGACGCCGAACGCGGTCAGCAGCACGAGCGAGGTGACGCCAATCTTTGCGGCTTTGTGGCTCATAGATAAGGACTTCTCGAAGCGGAAGCTCCCGTCAGGATAGCAGCAAACCCGCCTTCGTGCACATCCGGTAAACCACAGCAATCGGCAGCCCGACGACGTTGGTATACGACCCCGCGATCCGGGTGACGAAGCGGGACGCGAGACCTTGGATGCCATAACCCCCGGCCTTGTCCATTGATTCCCCGCTCGCCACGTACCAAGCGATCTCAGCCGGCGAGAGGGCGGCAAACTCGACCAGGGTGACCGCCACCTCCGTTTCGACCGCCGGCCGGCCGTTTTTCATCAGGCACACACCGGAGATCACCTGGTGAGACCGGCCCGAAAGCATCCGGAGCATTCGCGCGGCGTCGTCGGGACTCACTGGCTTCCCGAGAATCTCCCCCTCAACGACCACGGCGGTGTCGGCCGCGAGCACATGCCGGCCGGGGGCGCCTTCACTGATGACCCGGCCCTTGGCTTCGGCGACACGGCGCACGTATGTCTCCGGCGGCTCGCCCGCTTCCACGGCCTCGTCGACGTTCGCCGGCTGAATCTCGACGTCGATCCCGGCCTCTCGCAACAGGTCGGCGCGCCGTGGCGACGCGGAGGCCAGAATCAGGGGCACAGTTCATGATAGCGTCGCCCTTTCTCGCATGAGCGCATGGGTACAACGGGTCTTGGGACGGGTGGTTTCGTGGCGCGAGGACGAGGCCAGGGTGGCGCTGTTGATGTTCGCCTACTCGTTCCTGGCGATGACGGCGCACAACATCCTCAAGCCCGTCACCGGATCCGCCTTCATCGATCAACTCGGCGCCGACAACCAGCCTTTCGTGCAGCTCGCCGTCGGCCTGTTCATCGGCGTGCTGATGCACTGGTACAGCAACGTCGTTCGGAAACTTCCCCGTCGGCGGGTCATTCCAATCACACAGCTCGTGATCGTCGGGTTGCTGGTGGTGTTCTGGGCGCTGCTGAGCACCGGCGCGGTCTGGGTGACGGTTGGCCTCTACTCGCTGGGTCTGCTGCTCGGTGTGTTTCTCATCAGCCAGTTCTGGACGTTGGCCAATGAGATTTACGACGCGCGACAGGCCAAGCGGCTCTTCGGCTTCATCGGCGGCGGCGCGAGCCTCGGCGGCGCGGTCGGCGCCACGATACTGCGGGGGCTCGTCTTCCAGGTGGGCAGCAACAACATGCTGCTCGTCAGCGCGGCTGTCCTCGGTCTCTGCGTGTTCATCGTCGACGCCATCCTTCGCTACCAGCCCACTTTTGCGAGCGACGGCTACGTCGAGGAACAAGGCGTGGGCGGACGCGAGGCGATCCGCCTGCTGGCCGAATCGCATCACCTGAAAATCATGGCGCTCGTCATCGGCTGCGCCGCAGCCGGGGCGGCGATCGTGCAGCAGCAACTGAGTATGGCGGCAGAGGCGACCGGTGGAGACGCCGATCGCATGACCGCCTTTCTCGCCGAAGTCACGGCGTGGGTGTCGATCGGCGGCTTCGTCGTGCAGGTCGCGCTGACCAGTCGCATCCATCGTTCGATGGGTCTGGCCTTCGCGATGCTGCTCTTGCCGGTGGCAATGGGCTCGTCGGCGATCGTCGTCCTCGCGTCGGGTGCACTCTGGGCGCCGCAGCTCGCGCGCGTCATGGACGCAACGCTCCGCTACACAGTGGACAAGACCACGCGCGAAGTGCTGTTTCTGCCGCTGCCCCTGGAACTGAAGCACCGGGCCAAACCGTTCATCGATGTCACAGCCGATCGCTTTGCGAAGGCCCTTGCGGCCGTGCTGCTCCTGGTGCTCATCAAGCCCTGGGGATTTGGACTCGACTGGCGGCGTTTGAGCTACGCCAGCCTGGCGATGACCGGCGTCTGGGTTGGCATCGTGTACGTGGCGTGGCGGGAGTATCGCCGCGCGTTTCGCGACAGCATCGTGTCGCGCGCGATTGCGCCCGGGACGATTCGCACCGACTTGGCAGATACCGCGACCATTGAGACCCTCGTCGAGGAACTGTCGCACCCCGACGAGCCCGCCGTCCTCTATGCAATCGAGATGCTCGAGGCACTGGACAAGCGCCATCTCGTCACGCCTCTCCTGCTCCAGCACGAATCGCCCCGCGTGCGAGCGCGCACCTTGCGGGCGCTGGCGCTCTCCCGCTCGCGCGCGGCGAGCCGCTGGCTGCCAACCGTGTCGCGGATGGTCCAGGACGAGGACGTCAACGTACGGGCTGCAGCACTCCGCGCGCTCGCCGAGCTCGAACATGAAGACGCCGCCGTCCTGATGCGGCGGCACCTGACAGACAGCGAACCACGCGTCGTCGTCACCTCCGCGATCACCCTGGCAAATTCCGGGCGCGCCGACGATGTGAGCGCCGCCGAGGCTGCGCTCCGTCAGCTCATCACCGACGTGCGCGAGACCGGCGCCGCCGGCCGCGCCGAAGCGGCGACGGCGCTCGCCCATATCGACGATCCACGATTCCGCGCGCTGCTGGTGCCGCTGCTCTACGACCTCGACCCCGCCGTCGTGCAGAAGGCCATTCGCAGCGCCCGTGTCATGGGCGCCTCGGACGGCTTGTTCATCCCCGGCCTGCTCTCCCTGCTCGGTCACCGGGCGCTGAAAGCGCCGGCACGCGACGCCCTCGTCGGCTACGGCGAGCCGATTATCGGTGCGCTCGCGCACGCGCTTCGCGATCAACGCGAGCAGCTGTGGATCCGTCGTCACATTCCGGCAACGCTGGCTGAGCTCGGCACGCAGCGATCGATGGACGCACTGGTAGCCACACTCGACGATCCCGACGGCTTCCTTCGCTACAAGGCGATTGTCGCGATCGAAAAGATCAGGCGCGAACATCCGGCGATTTCGTGTCCGCGCGCCATCCTCGAGTCGCAGGTCGTGCGAGAGAGCTCGCGCTACTACAACGGGTTGACGCTGCAGCACAACCTCCTGCGTCACGCGCCCGATGCCGCCGACTCGCTGCTCGCACGCGCGCTGAAGGACAAGCTCGTCCGCACGATCGATCGCATCTATCGCCTGCTCGGCCTGCTCTATCACGTGGATGATGTGGCAGCGGCGAGATACACAATCGAACAAGGGGAAGCCCGCCGGCGCGCGGCGGCCGTCGAGTATCTCGACAATCTGCTCGGCGGTGTGGTGCGAAAGCGCGTCATGCCGATCCTGGACGACTCGCCGCTGACTGAGAAGGTCCGCTATGCGAACGTCGTGCTCAAGAGCCGTCCGCGCGATCTCGAGGACACGCTTGCGCAACTCGTGCACGAGGACGATCCGGTCATCGCGGCCGCTGCGGTTCACTTTGTCGGTCAGCGGCACTTATGGGCGTTGACCGAGGACCTTGAATACGTGGCTTCCCATCGATCGGAGAACCGCATCGTCGGCCAGGCGGTCTCATGGGCGCTGGCGGCGAAGCTGGCGAATGGCGCGCCGCTGATGGCAGTGGCTGAATCGCTGCCGATCGTCGAACTCGCCGACCGTATACGGGTGATCCCGTTATTCGCTGCGCTGTCGGTTGACGAGTTGTTCCGCATCACGGAAGCGGGCGAAGAGATCCGCCATCCATCGGGCCGCGAACTCTGTCACGCGGGCACTTCTGCAGCAGACGTGCTCTTTCTGCTCGACGGCGCCGCGCGAGCCGTTGACGGCCCGTCGCCCGGTGCCGGGATTGTTCCGCCGGCCGTGATCGGCTTCGAGGACGTGCTGCAAGGAACGGCGCTCCGCAGCACGGTGTGTGCGATCGAGCCCACGGTCTGCTTCCGAATCGCCGCCGACGACTTCATGACGATGGTGTCGGACAACGTGCTGGTCGCGCAGAGCTTGTTCGCGCTCCTGCTCGCCAACGATCGGCCGCGCCTTCCCTTCGCGCAGCCGCCGCGCCTGCCCGACGATCTCGTGGCGCCAGGACCGGCACACGCGGCGCGCCTCCTGCGTCAGGATCCGCTGCTCTCGCGCGCCTCCGCAACACAGTTGCTCGCGCTGACCGCCGTCGCGCCGGAAGTGCCGTTGAAATCCGGAGCCGTGCTCTTCGATATCGGTACGCCGCCCGCCGTCTATCAGATCGTTCAGGGCGAGGTGATCCTCGAACACCTCGGCGCAAGCCCGGCGGTGGCGCCAGCCGGTGCCACTATCGGCGTCGCCGATACGCTGGCGGGAACCACGTCAGGGTGGCGCGCGACGGTGACGAAGGACGGCCGCGCGTTGCGGCTCGACCGCGATGAGCTGTTCGCCGTCCTTGCCGACCACGTTGATCTGATGCAGGGCCTGTTCTCCGGCGTCCTCGCCTTGAGGAATTCAGAGACGAAAGTGGCCGCTCTGTCGTAAAATCCAGCTCGTCCTACTGACACAACGAAAGGCCTCTCATGGACGTCCGTCGACGATCAAGAGTCCTGGGCGCGATCCTGATTGTGGGGCTGGCTCCCGTGCTCCTCGCGCAGGGAGCCCCTGCGCCCGCGCCCGTTCCCGCTCTGTCGCCCGAAGCGATGGAGGCGTTCCTGCTGAAGGCGCGCCTGTCGAACATGCGCGATGCGGGGAGCGGAGTCACCGGATCCCGTCGCGGCACGTTGACCGACGGGCAGCTCACGCACGATGTGCATATCCAGACGGTCGATGTCGCGCAGTCGGTCTTCCAGGCCGGCCGCAACACCGAGCTGAATTTCAAGGACACCTATCGCTACAACATCGCCGGCTACCGCTTGGCGACGCTGGTCGGTCTCACGACGGTTCCGATGTCCGTCGAACGTTCCATCGAGGGCAAGATGGCCGCTGTCACCTGGTGGGTGGACGACGTGCAGATGGACGAGAAGGATCGGATGAAAACCAAGATCCCTCGGCCCCGATCCGGTGCGGACCAACAAGCAGATCCAGATCATGCGTGTCTGGGACGAGCTGATTCAGAACCGCGATCGCAATCAGGGCAACATTCTGTGGACCAGTGACTGGACGATGTGGCTGATCGATCACACACGCGCGTTCAGGCTGGACCAGAACCTGCGCAAGCCCGAGCAGTTGTCGCGGTGCGATCGCGGCCTCCTGGAGCGGTTGCGCGCGCTGACGCCGGAGGCGCTGGCGCAGGCCGTCGGCACGTCGCTCACCAAGCCGGAGCAGGAAGCCCTCCTCGCCCGCCGCGATCGGATCATCAAGCACTACGACGACCGCATCGCGCGTCTCGGAGAGCCGGTGGTGCTGTTCACGCTGTAATTCAAAACTCAAAACGCAAGATTCAAACAATGCCCGCTGGCGCGCTGTAATGGTTCCGCGAGGGCGGAGCCCGGACACTGCTTGAGTCTTGCGTTTTGAATTTTGAGTTACGGGGTTGCCTGCGACAGGCTCGGGACTGCTAGCGGTTCGCGGCGATCGAGGTAGATGGCCGTCGCCTTGTCGCCCTGCAACTCCAGCGCAGAGGGCACACCGCCAGGATAGAACTCGCCGTTGACCATACCCGTGTCGATCAGAATGACGCGGCCACCGAGGCGTGGCGTGAGCTTGCCGGGCACGGTCGTGTGGCCGATGACGATCGCACGCGCTTTCATGCGCTCGAGGATGACGTCGAGCGTCGGCGCGAGGGACGCCTCTGGTTCGGTCGCGAGACCGCGGTACCATAGCGGACCCGTCTCGCCGGCCGAGAACAGCGACGCCACCTGTTCGAGCGGTACCGGCAGCGTCTGCAGATCCTTCCGCACCGCCGCGTTGACCCCTTCGCAGCCCATCATCGACACCGGCTCGCTGATGCCGCCGTGCAGAAACAGAATGCCGTTGATGCGCGCCACGACTGCGCGCTGGCGCACCCATGCGCCGTACTCACCCTTCGCGTCGAACGCAAACCGCATCTCGAGGCTGCCGAGCGGCACTTCTTTCAGGAACTGCTCGCGATACGATCGCCGGATCGAACGGCTTCCCCACCGCCTTCGCGGCTTTCTCCGCCTCTGTGCTGAACACCGTCAACGCGCGGTCGCGCAGATCCATCGACTCCGCGTTCTTGAACGCCTCGGTCTCGCCCTGGCTGACATAGCGCCAGTCGGAGACCAGCCGCATCAGCTCGTGATTGCCAAGCAGTGCGTGGACGCGGCCACCTGCACGCTGCGCCTCTCCTTCGAGCTTTCGCAGCAGATCGATCGCCTTCCTGGAGTCGGGTCCGCGATCGACCACGTCGCCGGTCTGCACCAGCACGGCCTTCCTGCCGCTCCAGCGATTGCGGTTGTCGATCAGACCCGCTGCACGCAGGATCGCAACGAACTGGTCGAACGCGCCGTGAATGTCGCCGACGGCGACCACGCGCTCGGTTGTCTGGACATCGCAGGGAAATGCGGGCGCTTGACCGCGCGGCTGCGCGGCGGGTCTGGCGCCGGCAACAGCCAGCGCCAGCAGCGCCGCGAAGACGAAGCCGCCGACGGAACGAAGGGCACGCCCGGGCGCGAATTCGGTCACGTCAACGATGATATCGTGTAGGGCCGAAAGTGATTCCCCTCAATCACATCATGCCCGGCGTGCTGGCGGACATCCTCCGGCGTGCCCCCTTGACGCCCGAGAAGGTCGCGTTTTCGTGGCGCACCGCCGTCGGTCCGGCGGTCGACAAGGTGACCGCCGTCGAGCTTCACGATGGCGTGCTCTACGTGCGGCCAGGGATGCGGCCTGGCAGCGCGAAGTCGAGCGATCGGCCGCCTTGATTCGCTCGCGCCTTGACGGGCTGCTGGGGGATCGCGTCGTGCGCCGCATCGAGGTCGCGAGGCTCTAGGGTCGGTACTAACCACAAGCACAGGAGACTGCAGATTTGGCCACTGCCAGCGAAACTCTCGTGTCCCCGCTTCAGCAGCTGACCACGGAATACGACCGGCAGCGTCTCGAGGACGTTGGGTTCATGACGTGCATGACCCTCGTGCTCCTCGGCAACTATTCGCAGACCGGACACTTCGGCGGGCCGCTGGCCTACACGCCGTACAACGTGGCCGTCCACCTGGCGGGACCGAAGCTGGGAGGCCTGCGCTTCGACTACCGCCGACCGAAGCATCCCTATTCCGACAAGTTCATGCTCGCCGGAGGTCACTGCATCCCCACGTGCTACGCGTTGTGGATGGTGATGGGACAGGCGCTGGAGCGCCGATTCCAGAGCACCGGCAACAAGCGGTATTTTGCCGATCCGTCCGTGGCGATTCTGCCCATCGACGCGCTCGGCTTCCGCCGCGGCGCCGGCGCGTTGACATCGCTGCTACAGGATCAGGGCCTGGCCGACATGCCGCTGTTCGCGCAGGCCAAGGCGCGCGGCATCAAAGCACTGGCCGGTCACGCCGAAAGCGTCGACGTCACCAACGACGTCAACGGCGGCCCGTCGGGCATCGGCGTCGCGACCGCCGCCGGCAAGGCCGCGTTCTGGGACGTCGTCGGGGCGTCAATGGACGGCCCGAAGATCATCGCCTTCGAAGGCGAATTCGCGATGACCGAAGGTCACGCGCAGGAGCTGAAGACGCAGGCGTTGGCGCTCAAGACCGGCAAACGGCTGCGCGTGATGATCTCCGACAACAACGCCGGCATCGACGACTCGCTCATCGGCGGAGTCGTCGACGCGAAGTACGACGGCTACCGACTGGTCGAGCAGTGGACCTCGTACGGCTGGAACGTGTTCACCGTTGCTGACGGCAACGACTACGGTCAGGTCGTCTCGGCGCTGAAAGCGCTCGACGACGCCGACCCCGGCGACCGCCGTCCGATCGCGTTGATCGGAAAGACGACGAAGGGGTATTGGCCGGCGGCGGTCGGCGGCACGATCCCCGATCACGGGAAGCAGGTGGTCGGCTATCCCAGCCATCCGTATGCGATGAAGATGAACTCGGAATACTTCGTCGCCCTGGCCCGCACCTTCGAGAAGCGTTACGGCGTCACCTTTCAGGGCATCGCCGATGGTCCGACCAAGGACACTCGCGATCGTCTCGTCCAGTACAAGACCAACATCGACGTCGTGATGTCGGTCCTCGACAAGAACGGGCTCGGCGACTGGCTCGCCGATCACCTTGCCGAGATCGGCGACTCGCTGCGTGACGATCTGCCGCTGCGCATCTCGGCCGGCACCGATCCGTTCCTTGACGATCGCCTCCGCGTGAAGAACCTTCCGCTCGAACCGCAGAAGGTGACCGTCTCCAATTCGGTGTCGGGTGCGACCAAGGACGTCGGCATCACGCTGTTCCGCAAGGCCGGCGAGGTCGCGGGGACACGGCGCGCCATCTCCGAGATCGTCAAGTGGCTGAACTTCGTCACCGGCAACCGGATGCTCACCGTCGCTGCCGATTTGTCGGAGTCGATCAATCTCGAGCACGGCAGCATCTGGGGACACTACGACCCGGAGACCAACCCGCTCGGCTCGCGCATCAAGGCGGCGATTCAGGAGGCCGGCAATGCGTCAACGGCGATCGGCCTGGTCAGCCAGAGTGCATCGCTCGATCCGGCGAAGTTTGCCGGCGTCTGGGCCATCAGCGGCACCTACGGCGCGTTCACGCCGTTGATGTACACACCGGCGCGCGTGTGGAGTCAGCAGAGCCAGGACAGCAGGTTCCGGATGGGTGTGCTGCACATCCTCGTCGGGCACTCCGGTCCGGAGACCGCCGCCGACGGCCGCACGCACTTCGGCATCTTCGCGCCGCAGGTGTGGAAGCTCTTTCCGCGCGGCCAGGTGATGCACCTGAACTTCTGGGACTACAACGACGTCGCGCCGGCGTACTTCGCAGCTGCGGAGATCGCCGCGCGCGAAGCGAAGGTCAGCATCATCACGCTCGAGGTCGCCAGGCCCGACTTCCCGGTCGCGGATCGTACGAAGTTCGCCGACACGGACGTGCTCGCTGCGGCAAAGGGCTTCTACGTCATTCGCGACTTCACGCCCGGCCAACCCCGGCACGGCTACGTCGTCACGCAGGGATCGAGCTCCACGGTGAATCTGGTGAGCGTGCTGCCGGCGCTCGACGCGGCTGGCGTCAACGTGAAGGTCGTTGCGGCAATCAGCGAGGAACTGTTCGATCGCCAGCCCGAGTCGTACCGCAAGTCGGTGCTGCCACCGGAAGCCCTCTACGATCTGATGATCGTGAGCACGGGCACGCGCCGCGTGTGGCCCCTCAAAGACGTGGGCCCGCTCACCGACGAGTACTCGCTGACGTCCGACTGGGACAATCAGTGGCTCAGCGGAGGTCTCGAGCCGGATGTGATCGCTGAAGCGCATCTCGATGCACCGTCGATCCTGACGGGCATCAAGCGGTTCGCCGCCGATCGCGAAGCAGCGCCTGGCGCGGCAGCGTAAACTGTTGGGTGACTCAAGACGCAAAACGCAAGACTCAAACAACGACTGCACTTGAATGCTGCGCAGCATTCGGGTCTGCGGTGTTTGACTCTTGCGTTTTGAGTCTCGAGTTACGAGATCACTCGTAACAGCGCAGGCAGCGACCAGAACAGCAGGATGCCTGCGGCGACAAGACCCGCGGCAATCTGAAACGGCTCCATCGCATCGAGCGGCGCCTGCACGCGTCGCTCCGCTTCCCACCGCTCCAGCATCTGCGCCTTGACCCACAGCACATCGGCCGCGGGCAGACGAGCCCCGTGCCCGGGCGACGCGGTCGCCAACCTCGACATGTATGCCGCGATGTCGTGTTCCTCGTCAGCCGACATGGTGCGCAGCAACCACTCTACCATCATGCCCTCGCAGTGACTCCCTTGGCCACCAGCTAATCCCTCAGCCGGCCCCGCGCCCGCGACAGCAGCACCTTGATGCTGCCGCGCGACAGTCCCAGCGCGTTCGCAATCTCCTCGTGACTCTCCCCTTCCACATACGCCAGCCACAGCAGAGCCCGTTCGCGCGGTTTCAGCGCGGCGAATTCACGCGACACGCTGTCGTCGTACTCCGGATCGACGTGCTTCGTCCGTCGTGCCGCGAAGACGATCCAGCCACGAGGCTTCCTGCGTCGCCCGCCGCCAGCGATCGGCGAGCAGGTTGCTGCCGATACGGAAGACATAGCGCCGCAGCTCCTCGTCGGCGAGTGCGCCCACCTCGGCCTGCAGCAACCGGCAGAACGCGTCCTGCACGAGATCGTCGGCATCCGACGCGCGGCCGGTCACGCGATACAGGTAAGACCAGAGCGCGCGCGAGTTGTGCTGGTAGCACGACGCGAACGCGCGCTCGTCAAGGCGCGCCACGTGCTATACCGCGGCGTCGCGATCCCGCGTCACCCGCGGGCGGTCGATGAGTCCCATCCGCTTCGACAAGACGTAGGACATCGCCGTGGAGACGACAAGTCCGGCGCCGATCGCGGTGGCGGCAGTAGCGGTCACGAGCAGGCCGTCCACCGCCATATAGAAGTTTCGTGCGCTGGTCAGCATGAAGAACCCGATGCCAAGCGCGAGCAGCACCAGACCAGTCTGGAGTGACCGGAGGATCCGCAGCTGCGGCGCCGCAGCTTCGCTGTTCGAGAGCGCCGTCAGGAACCGCTCCCCCGCATCACTGCTGAAGAACTCGCCAAACTCCTTGGCCGAGCCGATGCGATCGAGCAGCTTGCCGTGAAACTCGGTGAAGATCCTGGTCTGCTGCCGCCGGCGATAGCCGTCCACGATCACGTAGACGATGTAGCCGACCATGAAGAACGCGGACGGCACGATGATGATTTCCGACCCCATGCGGCTCCTCCAGCCTGTGCCCGGTTCCGGGCTGTTGACGATACAACGGGGTCGTCGCCGAGAGGGTTAACATCGAGCCATGGACACGGTCATCGTCTCAGCCGTCCGCCTGCCTACGGGGAAGTTTCTGGGTGCGCTCAAGGAGTTCTCGGCGCCACAGCTCGGTGCGCTGGTGGTTCGCGAGGCGGTGCGACGAGCCGGCATCGACCCGGGCGTGGTTGACGAATGCATCATGGGCAACGTTGTCTCGGCAGGCCTCGGCCAGGCACCGGCACGCCAGGCGGCACTCCGCGGCGGTCTCTCCGACAACGTGTCCGCACTGACCATCAACAAGGTCTGCGGCTCGGGTCTGAAGGCCGTGATGCTCGCGTCTCAGGGCATCGCCACCGGCGATGCCTCGGTCGTTGTCGCCGGCGGCATGGAGTCGATGAGCAACGCGCCGTATCTGCTCGCGCGCGCACGCGAAGGCCTGCGCATGGGTCATGGCCAGATGCTCGACTCGATGATCAACGACGGCCTCTGGTGCAGCTTCGAGGACTGGCACATGGGCAACGCCGGCGAAGTCGTCGCGAGCGAGTGCGGCATTGCGCGTGAGGCGCAGGACGCCTATGCACTCGAGAGTCATCGCAAGGCGGCCGACGCCACGGCCGCCGGGCGCTTCGACGCGGAGATCCTTCCGGTAGCCATTCCCCAGAAGAAGGGCGATCCGATCGTCTTCGCGCACGACGAGTCGATCCGCTCAGACACAACACTCGAAGCACTGGGGGCACTCAAGCCCGCGTTTGCCAAGAACGGGACTGTCACCGCCGGCAACGCGCCGCCGGTCAACGACGGCGCTGCTGCACTGGTTGTCACCTCGATGGCGCGCGCGAAGGAGCTTGGGGTGACGCCGATGGCGCGCATCGTCGCGCAGGCGTCGAGCGGGCTCGACCCGAAGCACGTGCTCATGACGCCGGTCGAAGCCATCCGCCGCGTACTCGCGAAGACTGGATGGAAGACGTCCGATGTCGACCTCTTCGAGATCAACGAAGCCTTCTCGGTGCAGTTGATCGCCGTCCTGCGTCAGCTCGGCGTCGACGCCGCACAGGTCAACGTCAACGGCGGGGCCGTCGCACTCGGCCACCCGATCGGCGCAAGCGGCGCGCGCATTCTGACGACGCTGCTGTATGCGTTGACGCAGAGACAACAGCGACGCGGCATTGCGGCGTTGTGCCTGGGCGGCGGCAATGGCGTCGCGATCGCGCATCGAGCGAATGTAGGGCCGGTTCTTCTGGACCGGCCGGGATGTCGCAGAACCTGCGCGAAATGGCCTCGGTGAATCAGGCGATTTCTGCGACTGCCCCATTTCTGACTCGCCCTATTCCTTCGAAGATCGAGCTATCTTCGCTTGACTTTCGCTTGGCTCGCTCTTAGGATCTACCCGCGGCCGTGACCTCCGCTGTCACACCACCAAGCCATCCTGACTTAAACACGGCCAACGCCACGAGGAGACCTGCATGCCGCTCGACGACCTGAAGGAACGGACCAAAGCCATCGACATCGCTGTCGGCCAGATTGAGAAACAGTTCGGCAAGGGCTCGATCATGCGCCTCGGCCAGCGCGGTGCCATTGCCCCGATGGAGGCCATTTCAACCGGATCCATCAGCATCGACTACGCCCTCGGGATCGGAGGCCTGCCCCGCGGCCGCGTCATCGAGATCTTCGGGCCGGAGTCATCCGGCAAGACGACGCTCGCGCTGCAGGTCATTGCCGAAGCTCACCGGAACGGCGGCATGGCGGCGTTCGTCGACGCCGAGCATGCGCTCGACGCACAGTACGCCCAGAAGCTCGGCGTCGATCTCGAGAACCTGCTCGTGTCGCAGCCAGACAACGGCGAGCAGGCGCTCGAGATCGTCGAGGTCCTCATCCGCTCCAACAGCGTTGATGTCGTCGTCGTGGACTCGGTGGCCGCGCTCGTGCCGAAGGCTGAAATCGAAGGCGAGATGGGCGAAGCCCAGATGGGTCTGCAGGCACGCCTCATGTCGCAGGCGCTCCGCAAGCTGACCGGCGTTGTCTCGAAATCGAAGACGACCCTCATCTTCATCAACCAGCTGCGCGAGAAGATTGGCGTGATGTTCGGCAACCCGGAGACGACCACCGGCGGACGCGCGCTGAAGTTCTACGCGTCGGTGCGCATCGACATCCGCCGCATCGCCAGCATCAAGGACGGCGATCAGGTGATCGGCGGCAGGACGCGCGTCAAGGTGGTGAAGAACAAGGTCGCTCCTCCGTTCCGTGAAGCAGAGTTCGACGTGATGTACGGCGAGGGCATCTCGCGGGAGGGCGACCTGATCGATCTCGCCGTCGAGAAGCGGATCGTCGAAAAGAGCGGCGCGTGGTTCGCCTATGGCGGCGAGCGTCTCGGCCAGGGGCGCGAGAACGCGAAACAGTTCCTCAAGGAGAACCCCGACGTGCGGCGGACTATCGAAGAACGCGTCCGCCGCGAGCTCGGCCTGGTGCGCGAAGCTGAAGTCGCCGACGGTCTGAGACCCAACCACGTCCGTTCGAAATTCGGTGGGCTCGCCGTCACTTCCGTGGCGGCGGGCCCGTACTCGCTCGACGCACCTCGCCGCGGCGTCGCGAGCGCCGGAAAGACCCCAGCCGTAGCCTTTTCCACGCCGCAGGAGTGCCGGCGCCCCGCCCCACGTTGAGTTTCAGCCCGCCGGCGTTTACATCAGTAGAAACGTTTAATCGCTTTGAGATTTTGTGCAAGCGGCCGATAATCGAGCTAATTACCGAACCAGCAAACCTTAGGGGCAGGATGGCCCCTTCACCTCGATGAAGTGCGCGAACTGCGGGGGCGAACTCCCTAACGCAGGAGGCCGTTGCCTCCGGTGTAAGGCTGCGACCTCAACTCTCCTGTCATCCGACATCGATGGGGAGACCGTCTTCGCCCACACCCCGGGATCGAGCGTCGAAGACGCAGCCACCGTCTTCGCACCGCCGTCCTCATTAACCCCCGACGACGCAGAAACGCGATTCGTGTTGCCGACGCCGCAAGCGAGCGGGCACTCTCCCGATACGACCGGCCTCCCGCCGTCCGCCGGCGGTCGCCCCGCAACGGCTCGTGGACCGCTCGAGGTCGGACAGCAGTTCGGTTCGCGCTATCACATCATCCGTCAGCTCGGCATCGGCGGGATGGGCGCGGTCTATCAGGCCTGGGACGCGGAGCTCGGCGTCGCGGTCGCGCTCAAGGTCATTCGGCCGGAGGTGATGCACGACCCGGCGGCGGCGCAGGACATCGAGCGCCGCTTCAAGCAGGAGCTGCTCCTCGCGCGTCAGGTCACGCACAAGAACGTCGTCCGCATTCACGACCTCGGCGAGATCGACGGCATCAAGTACATCACGATGCCGTACATCGAGGGCGCAGGACCTCGCGACGCGTGCTTCGCAGCGAGCGGCTGCCGGTCCCGAAGGTCATGGCGCTCGCCCGGCAGGTTGCCGCAGGCCTGGAGGCCGCGCACGAGGCCGGCGTCGTCCATCGCGATCTCAAGCCGGCCAACGTGATGATCGAGGGCGAGCACGCGATCATCATGGACTTCGGCATCGCGCGCTCGACGTCGCGCGTCGGCTCGACGCCGCCGCGACTGTCCGCAGCGTCAGCGTCCGGCCGCGCTGCGCTCGCACGGTCGACGACGACGCGATGACCCGCATCGCCGAAACGATGGTCGGCGAGGTCATCGGCACCATCGAATACATGGCGCCCGAGCAGGCGCGCGGCGAGCACGTCGATCAGCGTGCCGACGTCTACGCGTTCGGGCTGATCCTCTACGACATGCTCGCCGGCAAGCGCCGTTCCGAGCATGCGGTCGAGCGCCGTCGGCGAGCTGCAGAAGCGCCTGGCGCAGCCGCCGCCGCCGATTCGAACGATCCTGTCCCGGAGATTCCGCAGGCCGCTCGATCAACTGATCACCAGCTGCACGGAGCCGACGCCGCGAAGCGCTTTCAGACGACGGCGGAGCTGGTCGCAGGCGATCGAGCGGCTCGATGACAACGGCAAGCTGCGGCCGTCAAGCGAACGATCCGCCTGCCGCTAGCGGTTGCCGCGGCGGCACGTTCTGCTGGCGCTCTCGGCGTACATCTGGTGGGCGACGCGGCCGCCAGTGCACCGCGACAACCGGTCTCGGTGGTCATCGCGGATTTTCAGAACAACACCAACGACACTGCGTTCGACGGCACGCTCGAGCCGATGCTCAAGCGCGCGCTCGAAGGCGCGAGCTTCATCACCGCGTTCGACCGCGACGGCATCCGGCGCCAGGTCGGAGCGCAGCTGCCCGAGCAGCTCGACGAAGCAGCGGCGCGCGGCATCGCCGTCAAGCAGGGGCTTGGCGTCGTGCTCGCCGGCTCGATCGAGCCGCCAGGGCAGCGGCTACCGAGATCTCGGTCAAGGCGACGCAGGCCGTCACCGGCGAGGTCATCACCAGCGAGTCAGGCGAGGGCCGCCAGCAAGGACCAGGTCCTCGAGGTGGCCACGCGGCTCATGACGCGGGTGCGCAGCGCGCTCGGTGACGAGGCCTCCTCGTCGGCGCAGCTGTTCGCCATGGCCAGCCTGTCGGCCACGTCTCTCGACGTGGTCGCGCCACTGGGTGGCCGGACGGGATGCGGCCTCGCGCAACAACTACGACGAGGCGCTTCGAGCACTATTCCAAGGCGGTGGAGCTGGATCCGAAGTTCGGCCTCGGCTACGCGGGCCTGGCCAATGTGTCCGCCAACCGGACCAACCAGGCGGACGCCGAGAAATACATCAAGGAGGCGCTCCGCCACGTCACGAGCATGACGGAACGCGAGCGCTACACGACGCGCGGCGGCTTCTACCGGCTGACCGGGGACTATCGCCAGTGCGTGAAGGAGTACACCGAGCTGCTCGCCGCGTATCCGGCCGACGTCGCCGCGCGCAACAACCTCGCGATCTGTCTGGCGAATCTGCGTGAGTTCTCCAAGGCGTTCGATGAAGTGCGGCAGGTCGTCGTCATCCTGCCCAACCGCGCGCTGTATCGAGTCAATCTGGCCAGCTTCGCGAATTTCTCGTCGAACTTCCGCACCGCCGAACAAGAGGCGAGGAAGATCGAGAGCCGGACGTCAACGCGCTGATGGCGCTCGCCTTTGCCCAGGTCGGCCAGGGCCAGATCGCGCAGGCGGCGGCAACCTACGAGTCGGTCGGCGAAGATCAGCGACTACGGCGCGTCGCTCGGGACGTCCGGTCTCGCCGACCTGGCCAGCGTCGAGGGCCGTTTCTCGGACGCCGTGCGCATCCTCGAGCAGGGCGTCGCGCGAGATCTGGCGTTCAAGCGTCCGGACTGGGCGGCCGCGAAGCTCGCCGCGCTTGCCCACACCGAGCTGCGGCGGGGACGGCCGCGCGCGGCGATCGCCGCCGCCGAGAAGGCGCTGATGAACGACGACGGCCTGAACGTCCAATTCATGGCGGCGCGCGCGTTCGTCGAGGCGGGCGACAGTCGACAAAGCTCGTCCGCTCGTCGCCGCGATGGCCTCGAACATCCTGGCCGAGCCTCAGGCCTACGCGAAGATCGTCGAGGGTGAGATCGCGCTGAAAGCCGGGAAATGCGCGACAGGCGATCGAAGCCCTGACGCAGGCCAACACGCTGCTCGACACGTGGCTCGGCCACTTCGATCTCGGGCGCGCCTATCTCGAGGCCGGCCAGTTTCCGCAGGCCGACTCCGAATTCGATCGCTGCCTGAAGCGCAGGGGCGAGGCGCTGCAGTTGATCCTGGGCGATGAGCCGACCTACGCCTACGTGCCGCCCGTCTACTACTACCAGGGTCGCGTCCGGGAAGGCATGAAGGTCGACGGCGCTGCCGATTCGTACCGCGAGTATCTCGAGTTCCGCGGCAACTCCACCGACGATCCGTTCCTTCCCGAGATTCGCAAGCGCGTTCCCCGTTAGCTCGCGTCACGCGGTCCCTGCGATCA
Source organism: uncultured Acidobacteriota bacterium (assembly GCA_963728305.1). Lineage (GTDB taxonomy): Bacteria > Acidobacteriota > Vicinamibacteria > Vicinamibacterales > UBA2999 > Gp6-AA40. The sequence goes on along the minus strand of CAVSKE010000013.1, from coordinate 82,978 downwards.
GGGCCCGGTGATGCTCCACGTTCCAAGCTCTGTGTAGCGCGGTCTTGTGTACCACGCGCCGCGATGGACTGCGTCGGGCCCGGCAACCGACCCCGTCTCGTCTGGAGCTTGAACGGCGTGATCAGGTAGTACTTCACGTCGGTTCCCGCCTCGCGTCGCATGGAGGTGGCTGTTGTTCCCCGGTGGCGTTGGATGTTGTACCAGAGCCGGATCGCGCCGCTCGCGTTGTTGCCTCCCTGCGACGAGCTCGAAACCTTCATCGACACTCGGACGCTGAGCGTGTCGGTCGCCGTGAAGCCCACGGCCGTCGTCGGCGAACGCGCCGATCTGCTTGTAGATCGCCTTGTTGAACGAGGTGCCAGATCCCAGCGCGTGATCGGTGATGACCTTCTTCAGCACCGACACACCGTTCTTCAGGACCTCCGCCTTGAGATCGAACTTCCTGTTCGAGGAGCTGGTCGATCATCCAGACGTCGGTGCGCTTGAACGTGATCGAGCGTGCCGCCGGCGCCGGATTGACCGTGATCGTGAAGGTCTGCGGGTCGCTCGTGTCGATGGCGCCGTGGCCTTCGGCCGTCCCTCCGGTGTCACGAACCTGCACCGTGACGGTCGCCGCGCCGGAGGCGCCCGACCGCCGGCGTGTAGGTGAGCGTGCCGTTCGGCGCGATCGCCGGCTGCACCGTGAACAGAGCGGTGTTGTTGTTCGACACGATGTACTCGGCCACCGCTCTGGACTGAGATCCTCGTCCGGAGGACCGGCATCGAAGCTGGTCACCCAGCCCGCGACGGTCTGCGCGCCCGCGGGCTGCGTGACGCTCTGATTGCCCGCGTGCGTGAAGGTCGGCTTGTCGTTGACCGGAGTGACCGTGATCGAGACCGTGGCCGGATCCGACTGCTGATTCTGGCGTTCCAGGTCGTGGTCTCGTGCACCGGAACGTAGAAGCTGTCGGGGCCGTTGTAGTTGAGCGGCGACAGATACGTACACGGTCGGCAACGCGCCGGTGACTGTCCCCGAGCGTCGCGGTGAAATCGCCGCTGAACGCCAGACCGGCCGTATCCGGATCCTGCCCGGTCAGCGTGATCGGATCGCTCAGCCAGTCCTCCCAGACCACCACCGCCTGCGCATTCGCCCTGCGGCTTGTCGTTCACCGCCGTGATGGTCCGTTGATTGGACCGGGCGTCACGGTTCCCTCGTCGTCGCTCAGAACCGCGTCGACGACGTAGGTGAAGTCGCCGTTCGGCAGCTCGTCGGCGATGTCGATGACTGATGTCGTCGAGCCCGGCACCGGGCTGATCGTGATCTCGGTGTCGGGTCCAGCCGTCGACCGAGTCGCCGGCGGCGCGATACACCCGGTACTGGAACACGTCGCCGGTGTCGGCGCCTTCCAGTCCAGCATGATGCGATGGAAGGTCGGTCCGGCCTCGGTGATCACGCGTGGCGGTCAGCGAGGTCGGGCCGGCGTGTTCCCAGTCAGCGCCGCCGATTGCGGCGTCGGCTCGGCTGAGATCCAACGCCCAGGCGAACGTCGCGCCATCGGCCAGGAGCGGCGATCCGTCGCCGAGGAACACCGCCCCATCGGCGAGCAGCGTGACGCCGTCGCCGAGGAACACGGCGCCGTCAGCCAGGAACTCCGCGCCATCGGCCAGGAACACCGACCCGTCGGCGAGCAGCACATGTCCGTCGGCCAGCAGCACCGCTCCATCGGCCAGCAGTTCCGATCCGTCGGCCAGCAATCTCGGAGCCGTCGGCGAGGATCAGCGATCCATCGGCCAGCAGTGTCGACGCCGTCCGCGAGCAGCTCCGCGCCATCGGCCAGGAGCTCCGACCCGTCAGCCAGGAACTCCGATCCATCGGCGAGCAGCCACGAGCCGTCGGCCAGGATCTGCGACCCGTCGGCCAGGAGCTTCGATCCGTCGCTCAGGAGCTTCACGCCGAGCGGTCCGATCGAGAATCCGGCGAAGTTCCGCCGGCTGCCCACCTGGTTCAGGCGCAGCGTTGCCCAGTCGTCGAACCCGGTCAGGTGGTCGAGGGCCCACCGGCACGGAGCGTCGGGCTCGCCGTCGAAGTTGACGTCCTGGGAGCACCGGCATCGTCGGTGTCGCCGTCGTCGTTCCAGTCGATCGGGCAGCCGCGACGTTGCCGTCGACGCGAATCATCGACGGCGTGCGCTTCGGGAAATTTCAGGCCGTTGCAGAACCGCTTCACTGGCGTTGCCCGCGTCACCCGGAGACCACGGCGCGTACCAGCTGGTCCGGTAGATGCCCGGAACGTGTACGTCTCGCTCAGGCTTCTTCGTCGATATCGTCGTAGTCGACGCTCGGAGTAGCCGCAGGTGCGGCACGCCGTCAGCGTCAATCAGGCCACCCAACTGGAACAAGTAATTCATCACGCTCAGATAGTTCGGTTTGCAGTTCGGCAGCGCGTCTCCGCCATGCCCGAGGCCGAACGTGTGCCCGAGCTCGTGCATCGTCGTGGACGCGACGCCGAAGTCGGTGCCGACGAAGTTGGTGTTGTCCCACAGGCCGAGCGTGACGAGGAAATCTCCGCCGCCCGGAAACTCGCCGCTGCCCGATACTCCCGCCGGCACGTGGATCAAGGGATTGGGCGTCCCCGAGAGACAGTCGCCGTCGCTGCGTCGAGCCCCGCCGGGCCGATCACGCCGAGGCACGGCAAGAGGACTTGGGCGAGGCCTTCGCGTGGGCGTAGAGCGCGAACCGGAACGAGTCCTTCCGGTTCGCGTCGAACATGCGTTCCTTGTACAGCTCGAAGCCTCGTCTTCCAGCTCACCGTGCCCGGATAGTCCGGGAACTGACAATCGACCACCGGCGGACTGCCGGCTCGCACGCCGTTTCCTGCACGAGTTCTCCGCCTCGGGCGAGCGTGGGATCGCTGCCGCTCAGTCCACCGGCGCCGATGATGTAGTCGTCGGCGACCGCGGAGTCGTAGGGGTTCGGAGTCGCCGGGGGGAGATTGGGAGGCACCAGCGCGTGATAGGTCGCAGGGTGCCCGACGTCGAAATGCAGGCGGATGTCCCTGGCCGCGAATGCGTCGCCCAACATCTTCAGCACCGCCGGCGTCGGCATGTGGTTGTGGCCGAACTCGTCGGTCACGCTGGCAGTGACTGTCTAGCGGAGCAGCTGTCGGAGCCATACGTCGTGTGCGCGAGGCGCCCACATCGCGGCGATTTCGATGAAGACATCCTTGACGTCCGGATCCGCGCCCATGGTCCTGAAATTCGGCAGCGGGATTGCCCTTCGGATCGACAAGCGTAACTGCGGAGGTCTCCCACCGGTCGAGCAGGCCGTCGACATCGCCGTCGTTGACCTGCGTCTGGTAGATCATCGCGCCCATCGCGACGCAGTCGTTGACCAGCGCGCCGAGCGACCCGGTCGTCTGGGGCGCGATGGACGTGTCGAAGATAGCCGCCCGCCTGCGCGAGTCCCGTCAGCGCAGCCGTCTGTCGCGTGACGGTGTCCCAGGCGTTCCCCGATGCTGCCACTGAACAGGTTGATGACGCCGGCGGAACGGTGGCCGGGTCACCGTCGTCTCCACCCAGCACTTCGTTGAGATTGCTCTGCGCGCTTCCGGCAATGTAGGTGATTCGTCCGGGCACGTTCGCGGGATCGTAGAACCCTTCGATCCGCTGCCGGAGCGTCACCGGCTGCTGCTTCACGAACGTGCCGTCGTACAGGACGATGGCGTTCAGCGGTGTCGCCGGATCCGGATGCTGGTAGATCACGACCAGGCTGGCGCCCAGCGTCCTGGCCGTGGTGTTGTTCGGCAGCGAGACGGGATAGCCGCCCACCTTGTTGATGACGCGCCGACCGCTCTGGACGTCGACGTCGAGAAACGCTGGACATCGGCGCGGAACGTGTAGACCTTCCTGCCGCTACCGCCATTGAGCGGACACGCGTCGTTCCCGCCCAGGCCCACCGTGGTCGGTGGCAGGTCCCACGAGCGGAATGTTGAGCGGCAAGCCGTTGAACGTCGCCCCAGCGTTCACGTCGACGACGTTGGGATCGGCGGAGGTCACGACCTGCCAATACAGAAACGCGGCCAGCACGTCGGCGCCCCGGCGCCGCAGTCATCGGTGCGGCGGGCTTGCTCACGTTGATCGTGCCGCTGCCCTGTGTTCCACAGGCCGACGCCGCCGACGACATACCGCCCGTGACGAAGAAGTTGTTGAAGAACCTCAACGCGTCCGACGGTTGAGGAAGCGCCGTCGCGCCCTGCTGGAACAACAGGACGGCGACGCAGAGCGTCAGCACGAACGCTGAGCGCCGCCGTGCACCGCCACACGGAAAAATCCGGCTGCCGACATGAGATCTCCCGCTTTCGAGAGAGAACCTGGACGACTGTCCAAGCGTCAACATCGTCCCTCAATTCAAGCTCATCGGCATATCAAAAAACGCAGGTCACCGAGGCTCCAGGCGATCCATCAGCGTCGGTTCAGACGACAACGTCGCTAATCTGAGGAAGTTGTAACAATCGTGTTGCGGCAGACTTTGACTGGCCGGGGACCGGACGTAGAGTGCAGGCTCGGAGGTGGCCCATGGCTGAACCTGCCAAATGTGCGCACCCGGCGTGTCAGTGCATGGTCGAACCGAAGGGGCCGCACGGGAAGTACTGCAGCGATCACTGCAGACAGGCGGGAGACAAGACCGAGCTACGCTGTGATTGCCAGCATCGCTCCCTGCCGATAGCCCGCGCTGACCGCAGACGGTGTTTCGAAGGAGCCTCGACGTCGTCTGATCGAGGCTCCTCCGCGCGGCTGAGCGAGTGAGGTGCGCATGATATACTCGGGATTCTGTACCGTCCTTCGGTCCGCACTCCAGAGGGCCAGGTAGCTCAGTTGGTAGAGCACCGCACTGAAAATGCGGGTGTCGCTGGTTCGATTCCGGCCCTGGCCACCAACCCTCGCCTTCGCCCACTCCGCAGATTTTTCCGTGAGCTCTCTCATTGCAAGCCTCGCGATTGATCGTGCAGTTGTGCGAAAGGCAGGCGCGACAACCCGGTAGAATGCTCTTTCGCTGTCGCAGCCCGCGGCCAATGCAGCTGAGGTGTACGGTGAAGTGCATTGCCCATCGCGTCAGTCCGAAACATCGCGGCGCGTCTGTGATTGCCGTCGTGCTGTGTGCCGGTGCGCTCGTCCCGGGCTGCGAAACATCCTCGAGCATCAGTCAAAGTCCGAATCCGGTGAAATGCCGGGTGACGCTGGCCACGCCGCCGGCGGTCGACGCCGTCGGCGGCACAGGATCGTTGGCGGTGATGACCCAGCCCGAATGTGTCTGGGATGCTGCGACGAACCGAGAGTTGGATCTCTGCGCTCTCGCCCGCATCGGGGCAAGGCTCGGGAACCGTGTCATTCCGAGCCGCCGCCAACGACGGCGGCTCATCGCGCGACGGAGTGATTGTCGTCAATGGCGAACAGGCGCGCGTGTCTCAGCGCGCGCCATGCCGCTACGACATATCACCCTCGAGCTATGGCACTGGCGCGAGCGGTGGCTCCGGCACCTTCAGCATCGCGACGCCGACCGACTGCGCCTGGACGGCATCGTCCGATGTCACCTGGATCACGGTTGACATCCCAAGCCGCGGGGAGCGGCAACGGATCGGTCGGCTTCGCGGTCGCTCCCAGTCGCGATGATGTGCGCCGCGGTTCGATCGTGGTCGCCAGTCAGCGAATCGTTGTGACGCAGGCCTCCGGTGTCCCATCGCCGCCGCCCCCACCGCCGCCATCACCCCGCCCCCGGCTCCCCCACCGCCGCCGGCCTGCATATACTCCCTATCGCGCGACGCCGACTTCGTCGGGTCCAACGACGGCGCCGGCCTCGTCAGCGTGTCCACGACGAGCACCTGCAGATGGACCGCGTCCAGTAGTGCCGCCCTGGCTCTTCGTTTCAGCGGGCTCATCGGGAGCGGGAAACGGCTTCGTCGAATACCGATATTTGACCAATCCTGGCGCACAGCGAACGGGAACCCTCACGATTGGTGGCCTCACATTTACGGTGACCCAGCCAGCCGCGCCGTAGATCCGCCTTTATGCGTTGCCTTCCGTTTATTCCGCATGGGGTGGTACGATTTACCGTTCGTCTGCTGACGCCAACGTTGGCAGGTCATCCGACCGTTGACCTCAACCGGTCGCTCATCGTCACAAGGAAGACTCTTGACTCGAACACTTACGCTGCTCGCCCTCGTTGCACTCTGCGCGTGCTCGAAGACACCGGCTGGCGCCACGACGGCGAGTGCGGCCTCCCCTGCGCCGCAGGCGGGAACGGCTCCTCCACCGGCCGGCGCGGTGCTCGGTCCTGAACCGGCCAAAGCCGGTTCCGGCGCAGCTGCCTGAAGTGCTCGCGCGCGTCAACGGCGAGGCGGTGAACAAGGACGAGTTCGATCGCGCCATCGCCGCCCTCGAAGCGCGTAACGGTGGTCCCGGTGCCGGCGCAGCAGCGTGACCGCGATTCTCCGCGACGTGCTCGATCAGATCGTCGCCTACAAGCTCCTCATTCAGGAGAGCCGCGCGCGCAAGATCGCCGCTGACCGACGCGGAAGTGGACGCGCGGATGAAAGAGATCCAGAGGCAGTTCCCATCCGAGGACGCCTTCAAGCAGATGCTCACGTCGCGCAAGACGACGATCGAACAGGTGCGCGCGGATATCCGTCAGGACGTCACAGTGCAGAAGCTGATTGCGAGCGCGATCGCTGACAAGGTGGCGGTGAAGCCCGAGCAGGTCACGGACTTCTATGCGAAGAATCCGGATCAGTTCAAACAGCCCGAGCGCGTGCGCGCGAGCCACATCCTGATCATCGGTTCCCAAAGGCGCCGACGCGGCCGCCAAGACCGCCGCGCGCACGAAGGCCGCCGACATTCTGAAGGACGTCAAGGCCGGCAAGGACTTCGCGGCGCTCGCCAAGCAGCATTCACAGGATCCCGGGCAGCGCGCAGAACGGTGGTGACCTCGGCTTCTTCCAGCAGGGTCAGATGGTCGGTCCGTTCAACGACGTCGCCTTCAAGCTGGCGCCTGGCCAGGTCAGCGATCTCGTCGAGACGGAGTTCGGCTTCCACATCATCAAGGTCGCCGAGAAGCAGACGGCGCGCGCCGTCCCGCTCGACGAGGTGCGGCCGCAGCTCGAGCAGTACCTCGAGCGCACGAATCGCGAGCAGCAGACGGACGCCTTCGTGAACGGACTCAAGGCCAAGGGCAAGATCGAAATTCTGATCTGACGTGAACGAGTCGGTTCGTCTGGACGTCTGGCTGGACGTCGCCTGTCTGTTCAAGACGCGATCGGAAGCCAAACGCGCGTGCGAGGGCGGCAAGGTCGAGGTCAACGGCGAGCACGCCAAACCGCATCGGATGCTCCGCGAAGGCGATCGCATCCGGATCAGCCGCGGCTTCGGCCGCAATCAGGACGTCGTCGTCCGGATCGTGCTCGATCAGCACGTCAAGAAGTCTGAAGCGCGCGCGCTCTACGACGATCACACGCCGAAGCCCACACCCGAGGAAATCGAAGCGCGGCGCGTCGAGCGCACGTACCGCGCGGCCGCCGGGCCGCCGGTACGCCCGACCGTCGCCGACGCAGGGAACTTCGCCGCATGAAAGAAGGCGGGTAACCGAGATACGATGAGTCGTGCCGCGAAACCAGGAAGTCATCCGCCAGTGGCGTGTGCTGCACGCGCTCGAGTCGTCGCGTCACGGCGCGTCGATTGACGGCCTGGCGGGCGAGCTCGAGGTCACGACACGCACCATCCGTCGCGATCTCGCGGCGCTGCAGGAAGCCGGCTTCGCGCTCTACGACGAGCGCGACGACGATGGCCGCGTCCGCTGGCGGCTCGACGGCCAGGTGCTCAAGGGCCTCGAGACCGGCTTCACGCTCGCCGAGCTCTGCGCGCTCTACCTGAGTCGCAACCTGCTCGAGTCCGTCGCCGGATCGCCGTTTCAGCGCGACCTGACCAACGCGTTCGCGCGTCTCGAGAAGATGCTGTCGCCACGCATGCGGCAGTTCCTCGATCGACTGCCGTCGGTGCTCGCGGCCAAGCCCGGGCCGCGCGCCCGCGGCGGGACCTCGTCGGCCGACATCGTCGCCCGCCTGCTCGAAGCGACCCTGCACTTCCGCGTCACGACGATGAGGTATCACTCGGTGTCGAGCGCGCGCGTGAAGGACTACCTGATTCATCCGTATCGCCTCGCGTTCGCGCAGGGCGGCCTCTACCTGCTCGCCTACGTGCCCGACTACAAAGACGTACGCACCTTCGCCGTCGACCGCATCGCCTCCGTCTCGCTCGAGAAGCAGACGTTCACGCCGCCCAAACAACCAGTCGGCGACGACGTGTTCGCCAATTCGCTCGGTGTAAACACCGGACCCGCCGAGCGCGTAGAGATTGAATTCGATGCCCGCGTCGCGCCATACGTGCGCGCTCGCGTCTGGCACGCGTCGCAGCAGATCAGCGATGCCGAGGAAGGTGGTCTCCGCTTGACGATGAACGTCTGTCACGACTGGGCGCTGCGCAGCTGGATTCTCGGCTGGGGCGCATTTGCCCGCGTCGTGTCGCCGCCGGCACTGGCCACCGAGATCAGAACTGACTTGCAGGCAGCGGCCGCACGCTATGGCCGATCGTCGCGCAACGGCGCAGCACGCACATGAGCCGCCCGGGCCGCATCGCCGCCGCGCTGATCTTCGTCCTGCTCGTCCTGGTGGGGCCGTCACTGCTCCGCTTCTACACCGACTGGCTGTGGTTCGGCGAAGTCGGCTATCAGCACGTCTTCGCGACGATGCTGCGAACCCAGGGGACGATCTTCACCACCGTCTTCGTCCTGGCGATTGGCTGGTTCCTCCTCAACCTGCGTACGGCGTTGTCGTCGATCGGCGATCTGCGTCCGGTCTTCACGACGCGGGAAGGCATCGAAGTCGCGCTGCCGAGCGGCCGGCAGCTGCGCGGCCTCGCCACCAGCGCGGCGACCCTGCTCGCCGTCATCATCGGCCTCTACGCGGCTGGGCGCTGGGAGACGTGGCTGACGTGGCGCCACGGTGTTCCGTTCGGGGTCGCCGATCCGATTCTCAATCGCGACGTCGGGTTCTATGTCTTCACACTGCCCTTCCTGCAGCTCCTCCGCGGCTTGGGCCAGGCCCTCGTGGTGCTCGCCGCACTCGCATCGGGCGCGTTGTATCTCCTGTCCGGCAGTCTCAGCTCGGGCTTTCCCGGCCGCATGTCGATGACACCAGGCGCACGACGCCATCTGTCGCTGCTTGTCGCCGTCTTCCTGCTCTTGATGGCGTGGGGCGCCTGGCTGCACCGCTCCGAGCATCTGCTCGAAACCTCAGGGCTGATCCACGGCGCCAGCTACGCCGACGTCTACGGCCGCATGCCAGCGGCGCTGCTGCAGATCGTCGCCGGCATCGTCGGTGCCGCGCTCGCCGTGCTGCACGCGTTTGGCAACCGGAACTGGCCGATCCCGGCCGCCATTGCGCTCTACGCGGTCGTATCGATCGGCGGCGAGGGCTACAGCAGCGTGGTGCAGCGCTTCTCCGTCACGCCCAACGAACAAGTGCGCGAGACGCCGTTCATCCAGCACAACATCGCCGCGACGCGACGCGCATTCGCGCTCGACACCGTCGACGAGCGCGCCGTCTCGGGCGACGCGCGGCTGACGCCCGACGACATCGAGCGCAATGCCGCGACGCTCAAGAACGTCAGGCTCTGGGATCACGGACCGCTGCTCGAGACGTTTGGCCAGATCCAGGAGATCCGGACCTACTACGACTTCGTCTCGGTGGACAACGACCGCTATCACATCGACGGCGCGCTGCGTCAGGTGATGCTCTCGGCGCGCGAGCTCAACTCGGCCAGCCTGCCCGCACGCACCTGGGTCAACGAGCGGCTGACGTTCACGCACGGCTACGGCCTGACACTGGGCCCGGTCAACGAGGTCACGAGTGAAGGGCTGCCGGTGCTGTTCGTGCGCAATCTCCCACCGGAGACGATTCCCGATCTGAAGATCGACGAGCCGAGCATCTATTTCGGCGAGCTCACCAACGACTACGTCATCGTCCGGACCCGCACGCCGGAGTTCCACTACCCGCGCGGCGACGAGAACGAGACGACGCAGTATTCCGGCCGCGGCGGCGTGCAGCTCAGTTCGCTCTGGCGAAAGCTGCTGTTCGCGCTGCGCTTCGGCTCGTATCAGATCCTTCTCAGCGACGACATCACCACCGAAAGCCGCATCCTCTTCAATCGTCAGATTCGCGAGCGCGTCGAGCGCATCGCGCCGTTCCTCGCCTTCGATCGCGATCCGTACCTGGTGCTCGCCGACGGCCGCCTGTACTGGCTCGTCGATGCCTACACGACGAGCAATCGCTACCCGTACTCGACTCCGGCCGGACGCCTCAACTACATCCGCAACTCCGTGAAGTTCGTCGTCGACGCCTACGAAGGGACGACCACGGCGTACCTCTCCGACGCCAACGATCCGATTGCCGCCACCTTCGCCCGCATCTTCCCCAACACGTTCAAGCCGCTCTCGGAGATGCCGGCGTCGATTCGCGAGCACGTGCGCTATCCCGAAGACATCTTTGCGATTCAGGCGCAGGTCTACGCGACGTATCACATGACGCAGCCGGCCGTGTACTACAACCGCGAGGATCAGTGGGAGATCCCGACAGTGGACGATGGGAACGACCGGAATGCGATGCAGCCGTATTACACGATCATGCGGCTGCCCGGTGAGAAGGACGCCGAGTTCATCCAGATGCTGCCGTTCACGCCGCGCCGTCGCGACAACCTCGCCGCATGGCTCGTCGCGCGCAGCGACGGCGAGCATTATGGACGGCTGCGCGTGTTCGAGTTCCCGAAGCAGAAGCTGGTGTTCGGGCCGCGGCAGGTCGTCGCGCGCATCGCGCAGGACCAGGTCATCTCGCCGCAGATCACGCTGTGGAATCAGCAGGGCTCGCAGGTGATCTGGGGCACGCTGATGGTCATTCCGATCGAAGAGTCGCTGATTTACGTGACGACCGCTTTACCTGCGCGCGCAGGGTGGACGGATTCCCGAGCTGACGCGAGTCATCGTCGCCTACGAGAACCGGATCGTGATGGAAGAGACGCTCGAGGAGGGTCTCGCACGGCTGTTCTCGACAGGCCAGGGCCAGGCGCGGCCGACGGCACCGCAGGATACCCGCGCGCCGGCGGCGCCGGCGGCGCAGCCATCGGCACAGGTCTCGTCCGGCGCGGAGTCAGGACTCCCGGCGCTCGCCGCCGAGGCACAGCGGCACTACGAGCGCGCCGTTCAAGCGCAGCGCAACGGCGACTGGGCGACCTACGGCGAGGAGCTTCGCCAGCTTGGTCAGGTGCTCGACCGCATGCGTCGGTGACAGGAATCAGGAGTCAGGAATCGGGACTCAGGCTAACTCCTGAATCCTGAGCCCTGATTCCTCGAGCGATGCGCTTCAAGCTCACCATCGAATACGCCGGCACGCGCTACAGCGGCTGGCAGATCCAGAAGAACGCGAAGACGGTTCAGGGCGAGATCGCGCGAGCCATCACCGCGGCCACGGGCGAGCGCGACTTCGAGCTCTATGGGTCGGGCCGCACCGACGCCGGTGTCCACGCGCTGGCGCAGGTCGCGCATCTCGAGATCCACATCACGATTCCACCCGAGACGCTGCGCCGCCGTATCAACGACGAGCTGCCCGCGGACATCAACATCCTGCTCGCCGAGAAGGTGCGCCACAAGTTTCACGCCCGCCATGACGCCATCGGGCGCACCTACATCTATCAGGTCTCGCGGCGCCGGACCGCGTTTGCCAAGCCCTATGTGTGGTGGGTGAAAGAGGATCTCGATCTCGCGCGGATGCAGGCGGCCGCGTCGCGCTTCGTCGGATTCCACGATTTCAAGTCGTTCTCGGACGCCGATCCACGCGAGGGCTCGACCGAAGTCATGCTCGACGCGCTGGACATCCGCGAAGTCGGCGATCTGATCGTCTTCCGCGTGGACGGATCGCACTTCATCTGGAAGCTGGTTCGCCGCCTGGTCGGCGTGATCGTCGAGGTCGGCCGCGGCGGGTTGACGCCGGACGAGGCCGCGGCTCTGCTGTCGTCGGATTCAGGAGCGCCGGCGCGGTTGACTGCGCCGGCGTCGGGACTATTTCTCGCCTCGGTTCGCTACAAAGGCGACCGCCGGATCAGGGACGATTGCTTCTCGGCGGCGTCACGCCCTTCAGCCGCAGATAAACGGCGAGCTGGCCGTAGATATCCTGGGCGTGGCTGATCGCGAAATAGGCCACGCGCGTGCGGCTGGTCGTCGGGCCCATGAACGGCATCGAGGTGACGCGCTCGCCGAGCTGCTGATCGTTGAACTCCTTCAGCACCGCGGCGCCGTACGCGCTCCACTCCTTCATCGCTGCGAGGACGTCCGCCTTGGACGAGGCCTTCGCGTTGATCTTCGGCGCCGGCGTCTTGCCGCCCAGCGTGCTCAGCAGCTTGACGTCGATGGTGACGACGTGCATCAGACGTTCGGCGAAGCTTTGCTGCGCCGGCGTCGGCTTGAAGCCGAATTCGGCATCCGGCATCGCGTTCGCGATGCCCATGAGGCCATCTGTGTTCCCTGCCCAGTCGGCCTGCAGATCGCAGGCAACCGTCATACACGCCGGACCTCGCTGCGCCATCGCGCTGCTCGCGCTCAGCAGCACGCCAACAACGCCGAGACTCACCACGAACCGTTTCATGAATGCCTCCTCCAACTCCGTAGTGTCCGGCTTTAGCCGGACCTGTGCCTAGTGCAATGTCTCCTCGAGCAGCCGCAGCAACCGTTCCCAGTGCCGTCTCCGATGCTTCCTTGTCGTACACGAGATGCCCGTTTACCGCAAACCCATGCTTGGCGTTCTCGTAGGTCTCGATGGTGTGAGGCGACGCCCGCCTCCACGAGCGCGGCCTCGAGCCGCTGCCGCTGCTCGTCGGGGAACGTCGGATCGATACCAGCGGCGCCAACATACACGCGGGCGCGCATCTTCGGGGCGAGCAGGTGCGGGCTGTCGGGTTTGTCGGTCGCCAGCGCCCCGCCATGAAACGACGCCGCAACCGCGACGCGGTCCGGAAAGGTGCCGGCCGCGGCCAGCGCATACCCGCCACCCATGCAGTAGCCGAGGGCGCCAATCGGTGACCGCTTGACCGTGGGCAGTGTGTCGAGATGCGTCAGCACCGCGTCGGTGTCGCGCATCACCATCGATCTGTTGATCGATGCCACCATGGCCTTGAATCGTGCGCGTTCAGGGCCTTCCACGGCGACCTGCTTCGGGTCGAAGGGCGCAAACGGCGTTCGGTGGTAGAGGTTCGGCAGCGCGACGACGTAGCCGTGGGAAGCGAGCCGTTGCGCCATGTCGCCAAGCTCGGAACGAATTCCGAAGGCGTCCATGTACATCACGACGGCCGGCCAGGGCTTGCCCTGATCGGGAGTCGACGGGCTGGAAAATATAGGTATCGAGCGTGCCGTCTTCAGTCTGGAGATCGACCCGGTGCTGAGCCACAGCCGGGCATTCTAGCGTTTTCTGACGAAGCCAGCGTGTAGTACGACTCGCCGCGGAGTTGCGCGAACAGCGTGTGCAGACGGTCGGGGCCGATTGGCGCGTTCATCACCACGGCACGGACGGACGGTTTGAATGTGCGGATGGAGCTCAGTGCGTTCGCGGCGGATCGTTGGTCGCCGCGCGCGTCGATCAGCACGAGATCGATGTAGGCGGCTCGGCACTGCCGCATGGCGCCGTCCACGTCGACGGCGGTACGTACATCGAAGCCTTCCTCAGCGGCGACGTTCGCCACCGAGGTCAGCATCGCGGCATCGGCATCGATGACCAATACCCTTGGCTGAATGTCCACCTGCCCGTTCCCCTGTTCCCTCTTCTCGACCCGTCCCGTTGCCCACAATTGAACTGGGCCGAATCTTGCACCACGAGCGACCGCACCGCGTCGCGGGATTCCCCCCGAGCGTCGCGATGTGCGTGACATCTACATGGGGAGCATGTATGTCGCAGGTTCGCTTGCTCGCTCGAATCCGTCGCGAGTTCCAGGATCATCCCGGTATCGCGATGACGTTGCCTCAGGCCCGCCGCTTCTGGTCTCTCGACGAACGCAGTGGCGCCGAGGCATTTGAGGCGCTGACGGCCGAAGGATTCCTTCAACGCATCGACGACGTCTACCTCTGGGCCGCCGCGCCGGTCCCCCGCTTTCGGCCGCGAACCCCGAACCGTGGGCTCACCGTCGTCCATTCCAGGCTCTGACCGAAGTCTGGTCCTGACCAGACGTTGGCGCGCATCGACCGTCCAACGGATTGGCCGGTCCAGTTAGGACTTCGCCGGCGCGTGCGCCGCGTCTGCCCTAGTTGCCGACGGTGTACTCCAATTCGTTCGACGAGCCGCCAAAGCTGCCGTTGCACTTTGCCTGTACACGCGCGTACTGCCGCCCGCCTTTAGCCGTCCAGGTGTAGTTGGTGTTCGTCGTGTTCGTCGAGAGTTGATCCGAGCTGCCCGGTGTCGATCCGACGAGAACCACGTACTCGGTTGCGCCGCTTACGGCATCCCACGCCAGCGACACGACGGTGCCCTGGATGCTGACCAGTCTCAAGTTTGCCGGCACACATGACGTCTGTGGCGGCGGGGGCGGAGGCGCCGTGGTGGTCGTAGTCGTGGACGAGGGACCGGTCGGGGCCGAGCTCACAGTATCGCCACCACCACACGCGCCGGTGACGGCCGCGGCAAGCACGATCGACAACACTCCAACCCGGTTCATAGCCTCCTCCACTCCTGCATCACGAATGTCCGTGCACCATGCGCGGACAACCCTCTCGTCGGGGCAATGCCTGTGCCCGTGGACCTACCTCGGCTACATCCTTTGGATCAGCAGCACTTTGCTGTCATGGGCCCCAGCCGGCGTTCGTGTCGATGACTGCCGGAAACTTACGAATTCGGGGGATGACCTTCGGAATCGTCAACCCCGTTCCGATATCCCGCCCGGTCGTGATATGACTCTTCGTGCGCCCTTCGACTACGTTCAGGGCAGGGAGAAACCGCCCCATGAAGACAACACATACGCGTCGTGACCTGCTGAAGGGCGGCCTGGCCGTCGCCGGTCTCGGGGTTCTGGGAATGCCGGAGTTCGTGCTGCCGGCCTTGGCACAGGGAGAAGTCCTGGTGCCGTTTACGGATCTGCCGGAAACGTTTCCCGCTCCCGGCGTCGATCGCCGGCAGTTGGACGTGCGCAAGATCGACGGTCCCCTCACACCGAAGGATCAGTTCTTCACCACGCAGCACTACGGCCATCCCGAGATCGATCCGGCCGCGTATCGCCTCAAGGTCACGGGCCTGGTCGACAAGCCGCTGTCGCTCTCGCTCGACGCCCTTCGCGGCATGCGTCGCGTCGAGCTGATCGCCGGCTTCGAATGCTCCGGCAACCGTCGCCCTCTGCAGGGCCTGTCGAGCAATGCGCGATGGACGGGCGTGCCGCTGCGGACCGTGCTCGACCAGGCTGGCCTCAAGGCGAATGCGAAGGAGGTCGTGTTCTTCGGCGCCGATCACGGCAAGGAAGAAGTCGAGTTCCGCACGCAGAAGTACGAGGTCGATCAGCAGTTCGGCCGTAGCCTCTCACGTGAGAACGCGCTCGCGCCGGAGCCGCTGCTCGCCTACACCCTCAACGGTGAGCCGCTGACCAAGCATCAGGGATCACCACTGCGTCTGCTCGTGCCGGGTTGGTATGGCGTCGCCAACGTGAAGTGGCTGTCGCATATCCATCTGCAGGAAGACCAGTACCTCGGCAAATATCAGGCGCGCTGGTACCGCACGTTGCGCGGCGAGATGATCGACGGCGAAGTGCGCTGGAAGGAATCCGCCGTCACGCACATGCAGTTGAAGTCGTTCATCGCCCGCGTCAGCAAGGACGGCACCCGCCACAAGGTGCTCGGCGTGATCCTCAACGACGGCACACCAATCAAATCGGTCGAAGTCAAAGTGGACGATGGCGCCTGGCAGCCCGCCACGCATCGATCCGGCGACCAACGGCAAATACTCGTGGAAGCTGTTCACCTACACGTGGACCGGCGCCACGCCTGGCGAGCACACGTTGGTGTCCCGCGTGACTGACGTCACCGGCGCTGTGCAGCCCACGGCAGAAGCGTTGGAGAGCAAGAAAACCTTCCTCGAGGACAACTCGCAGCACCCGCGAAAGGTGATGATCGCGTAGGCGCGCCATTGTCTGCGCGGAGCAGACGGCGCGGCGCGGCCCTGTGCTTGCACCGAGTATGGCTCCAACGTACTGAGGAGTGCTCCCCCTCGCGACACGGTCGGCGGTTTCGTGCACTCCCGGTAACTGGAGGTCGTCATGATGAATGCTCGACGCTGGATCGGTGTGTTTGCCCTGACAGTATTGGTGGCAGGGCCGGCGGTCGCGCAGCAGCCGGCGGCGGCGGGTCGGATCAAGCTCGCGTCGGGTCAGGTCTTCGTGATCCGGGCCGGCAACAGCATCCCGGCCACGGTCGGCCAGGAGGTCTTCGAATCTGACAGTCTCCGCACGGGCAGCGATGGACGACTCGGCATCACGCTGAAAGACGACACGCGTGTCTCGCTCGGACCTGGCAGTGAGGTCCGTCTGAACAGCTTCCTCTTCACACCGGCCGAGGGCCGACTCGGTCTCGTCCTCAACTTCGTTCGCGGCATGGCGGTGTACGTCTCGGGCAAGATCGCCAAGCTCGCGCCTGACTCGATTCGTCTCGAGACGCCGGGCGCGATCGTCGGCGTGCGCGGTACCACTGTCGCGATCCAAGTCGTGCAATGAACGGTGCGACGCGGGTACCGGTTCTGATGGCGATGCTCGTCGCCGGTCAGATTGGTGTCGGCGTGCGCGCATCCGATCGGGGGGCAGAGCGCGTCCGGGAGATGTGCTCGTGGTGCTCCTGCCCGACTCCGACACCGGCACGGTCGGCCGCGTCGTCGTCTCCACTCCGGAAGGATCCACTGAGCTCGCCACGGCCTGGGCCGCTACACGCGTCACCATGACGCAGGCGCCGCAGATCCGCACGCTCAGCGAGTCCGATGTGAAGTCGCGATTCGGCGACATCATCGCCACCCTGCCGCCTCCGCCGCGTCACTTCACGCTTCCCTTTCAGTTCGACTCGGAGGAGTTGACCGAGGAGGGCCGGCGTCTCGTCCAGGAGGTCCTGCAAGACGGTCAAGAGCTATCCCGTCCCCGATATTGTCGTGACCGGCCACACCGACACGACCGGCAACGCGCAAAACAATGTGGAACTCGCGATGCGTCGCGCGAACGTCGTGCGCTCGATGCTGGTGCAGACGGGGCTCAGCACGCTGATGATCGACGTCCGCTCGCACGGCGAAGCCGAACTGCTCGTGCCGACTGCCGACAACGTCTCCGAACCGAGGAACCGGCGGGTCGAAATCACGGTGCGATGATCCCTCGCCTCCTGCCGCGGACGCGGCCACGCCGGCTGATCCTGCTGTGCGGCCTGGTCCCTACCCTCGTGGTCGCGCTGCTCTCGCTGTACCGTCCCGCGGTCTTCGCCGGCCTTGAGTACGACGTCTACGATCGCCTGCTGCGTGCGCTTCCCTCCCGTCCGACGAGCGATCGCATCGTCATCATCGACGTGGACGAACGCAGCCTGGCCAGCGTCGGCCAATGGCCGTGGCGTCGCGATGTGATCGGGAAGCTGGTGGATCAGCTGCGCGAATTGGGAGCGGCCGCCGTCGCGCTCGACATCGTGTTCGCCGAACCCGATCGCTTCGACGCCAGGGGGATCACACCCGACGCCGCCCTCGCCGCATCGTTGCGCGGCGGCCGGGTGGTGCTCGGCTATGCGATGACGTTCGACGGCGGGCGCCACTTGTCACGCGCGTGCGTGCGTCATCCCGTCGGTCTCGCGGTAGTCCAGCCGCCAGACGATCAGGTCGGCGCGCCGTTCTTTCATGCGACGGGCGCGGTCTGCAACCTCGAAAGCCTGTCGGATGCGGCGAGCATGTCCGGATTCCTCAATGCCGCTCCCGATCCGGACGGTATCCTCAGGCGTGTGCCGATGCTCGTCGAGTACGACGGCAACGTGTATCCCTCGCTCTCGCTGGCTGCGGTGTCGATGGCCACGGGCAGTCGGCCGTCCGCGGTCCGGGTCGCCAATGTAAACAGGGCCTCCTTGCTCATTGCCGCGCGCCCCGGCGGCAGCGATCGCACCGTCGCCCTCGACGGCAAGAGCAACCTGCTGCTGCGCTATCGCGGCGCCAAGCGCTCGTTTCCGTACTACTCCGCCGGTGACGTGCTCGCCGACCGTGTCAATCCCAGGACCTTTGCCAACAAGATCGTCTTCGTTGGCACGACGGCACTGGGCACGCGCGAAGTGGTGGCAACGCCGCTCGACACGCTGTTTGCCGGCGTCGAGATCCACGCCACGGCCGCCGACAATCTGCTGCAGGGCGATTTCCTGTCGCGGCCCGAGCATCGCGTCGCGCTCGAGACGCAGCTCGTGATCGGACTTGGGTTGCTTGCCGCGCTGTTCTTCCTGCGGTTCGGCCTCCTGTGGGGGCTGCTCGCCACCGTCGCCAGCGGCGCGGCGCTCTGGGGCACCTCCTACCTGATGTTGTCGACGAGTGGCACCTTCCTGTCGCCGCTCTTCCCGACGATGGGATTCAGCTCGGCGCTCGCCGCGATGACCGCCGCCGGCCTGCTCGTCGAACGGCGGCGTGCGGACGAATCGGCGCAGGCGAACGCAGCCTCTCGCCGCCTGATGGTCCAGACGCTGCTCTCGCTGACCGGCATCCGCGACCTCGAGACGGGCACGACACTCGGAGCGCACGCAGAAATACACTCGCGTGCTTGCTCAGCAGCTCTCGAAGCATCCGGCCTTCCAGGACTACCTGACACCTGAACGTATCGAGCTGCTCGCCAGCCTCGCGCCGCTGCACGACATTGGCAAGGTCGGCGTCCCGGACGCCGTGCTGAACAAGCCGGGCGCGTTGACGCCCGAGGAGCGCGAGGAGATGCGCAAGCATCCGTCGCACGGCCGCGCCGTGATCGAGAACGCCGAGCGTGCCGCCGGCGTGCGCGATGACCTGACCCTGGCCATCGCCAAGGACATCGTCTATACGCATCATGAGTGGTGGGACGGCACCGGGTATCCGCAGGGTCTGAAGGGCACACAGATTCCGATCCCCGGTCGGATCATGGCGGTCGTGGACGTTTACGACGCCATCCGCACGCGCAATCTCTACAAAGCGCCGATGTCGCAGGACGAAGCCGTGAAGCACATTCTCGAGGGCAAGGGAGCGCACTTCGATCCGGTCGTCGTCGAGGCGTTCGTGCAGGTCTCACCGATGCTGCATCACCTGTCGCAGCTGCCCGACGAACACTAGCGCGCTGTCTCTATGTCGATGTCGCGCGCGTCACTAGTCCTTCGTCCTTCGTCCATGGTCCGGACGCCGTGAGTGGAATCCGTATTCGACCCTACCGGCTGGACGATGCCCAGGCCATCTGGGAAGCCGTCCGCGCATCGCTGAACGAGCTCCAGCCATGGATGCCGTGGTGCCATCCTGGCTACTCGATCGACGAGACGCGATCGTGGCTGGCGACCCAGGTCCAGGCCTTTCAGCAGCGAACCACATTCGAGTTCGCCATCACCACGGACGAGGGTGCGTATCTCGGCGGCTGTGGCTTGAACCAGATCGACGCGCTCAATCAGCGCGCAAACCTGGGCTACTGGGTGCGTTCGTCGGCTGCCGGCCAGGGCGTCGCGACGGCGGCGACCGAGCTCACGCGTGACTGGGGATTCGCGCACACCGAGCTGGCGCGGATCGAGATCCTGGTCGCGGTAGGCAACATCGCGAGCCGGCGGGTTGCCGAAAAGGCGGGTGCAGTTTACGAAGGCACGATGCGGAGCCGCCTCACGGTGCACGGCACGCGTCACGACGCGGCGATGTACGCGTTCATCCGCCGTAACGTCCGGCTTGAGCCGGACGGATGTGGCGTCCGGCTTTAGCCGGACGCGTGCTACGGTTAGGCTCGCTGCCTGAAGGCGGACACTACATTACGACGTGGCTTCAGCAAGCTGATGCTGCGCGCGCGCTGCGCGACGACGAGCCAGCCGCAGAGCGCAGGCCTTCGATGTACACGTAGTAGACCGGCGTGATGTAGAGCGTCAGCAGCTGCGACACGACCAGGCCGCCGACGACCGCCAGGCCGAGCGGACGGCGCGACTCGGCACCGGCGCCGAGGCCGAGCGCGATCGGCAGCGTGCCGACGAGCGCCGCCATCGTCGTCATCATGATCGGCCGGAAGCGCACGAGGCAGGCCTCGTGGATCGCCTCGACCGGCGTCTTGCCGTGCCGCTGCGCCTCCACCGCGAAGTCCACCATCATGATGCCGTTCTTCTTCACCAGGCCGACCAGCATGATGACGCCGACGAACGCGTAGAGATTCAGCTCGGTGTCGAACAGCATCAGCGTGAGCAGCGCGCCGAGACCGGCCGACGGGCAGACCCGAGAGAATCATCGAGCGGGTGCGTGAAGCTTTCATACAGCACGCCGAGCACGATGTAGATCACGACGATCGCCATCAGCAGCACGAGCCCGAGCCCGCGCAGCGAATCCTGGAACGCCTGCGCCGCGCCCTGGAACGCAGCGAGATCGTCGCCGGGAGCGTCTCCGCGGCCGCGCGTCTGAATCTGCGTGACCGCGTCGCCGAGCGCGAATCCCGGCGCCAGGTTGAACGAGATCGTCACCGACGGCAGCTGGCCGAAGTGATTGACCTGGAACGGGCCCACGTCGGTCTTCAGCCGGGCCACCGACTCGAGCGGGATCAGACGCCCGCTGTCCGAGCGGACGTAGAGCAGCGACATCGCCGCCGGATCGCTCTGGAACTCCGGGGCGACGCGCAGGATCACCTGGTACTGGTTGTTCGGCGCGAAGATCTGCGAGACCTGCCGGGTGCCGTACGCGTTGTAGAGCGCGTTCTCGACCTGTGTCGCCGTCAGCCCCAGCGTCGACAGCTTGTCGCGGTCCATCTCGACGGTCACCTGCGGATTGTTCAGCTGCAGGTCGCTGCTGACGTCCTCGAAGCCCGGCATCTGCCGGATCTTGCGCCTCGAGCACCGGCGCCCACTTGTACAGCTCGTCGGTGTCGGTGTCCTGCATCGTGAACTGATAGAGCGCGCGATTCTGGCCGCCGCCGCCGAGATTGATCGGCGGCTGGTTGAGCAGGAACGACGCGAATGCCGGTAATCTCCGCCAGCTGCGGCCGCAGCGACGCGATGACCTGGTCGACCGAGCACGTCGCGCTCGATCGCGCGGCTTCAGCTCGACGAACATGCGGCCGGTGTTCGAACCGCCGGTCGCGTTGTTGCCGATCGGACCGACGTTCGACGCCGACGCTCGAGATGTTCGGGTTCTGCCATGACGATGTCGGCGACCTTGAGCTGGCGGTCCACCATGTCCTCGAAGCTGATGCCCTGCGCGCCTTCGGTGTTGACGTTGAAGCGGCCCTGATCCTCGCTCGGCAGGAAGCCCTTCGGAACGATGACGAACAGATAGACCGTGACGCGCCGAGCAGCGACGAGCGACACCGCCATCGTCACCGGCGCGGAACCGCAGCGCGCCGCGCAGCGTGACGTCGTAGAGCCGGCGCCACGCATCGAACATCCGCTCGAACGCGTTGTACAGCCAGCCATGCCGTTGCTCGTGCGGCGGCCGCAGGAAGCGGCTGCACAGCATCGGCGTCAGGCTGAGCGACACGAAGCCCGAGACCAGGATCGCCGCCGTGATCGTCACCGCGAACTCGTGCAGCAGCCGTCCGACGATGCCGCCCAGGAACAGCACCGGGATGAAGACCGCGACCAGCGACACGGTCATCGACAGGATGGTGAACGCGATCTCCTTCGAGCCGTCGTAGGCCGCCTGCATCGGCGGCTTCCCCATCTCCATGTGCCGGACGATGTTCTCCAGCATCACGATGGCGTCGTCGACGACGAAGCCGACCGAGAGCGTGAGCGCCATCAGCGACAGGTTGTCGAGGCTGTAGCCGAGCAGGTACATCACCGTGAACGTGCCGACGATCGAGCCGGGCAGCGCCAGGCTGGGGATCAGCGTCGCCGAGACGTTCCGCAGGAAGACGAAGATGACGAGGATGACGAGCGTAATCGCGATGATCAGCGTCAGCTTGACGTCGTGCACCGACTCGCGGATCGTGATCGAGCGGTCGCTGCGGACGTCGAGCGTGATCGACGCCGGCAGCTGCTCGCGGATCGCCGGCAGCAGCGCCTTGATCGCGTCCACCATCTGCACGACGTTGACACCCGGCTGCTTCTGGATCGACAGATAGACGCAGCGCTCGCCGTTCTGCCAGCTCGCCGTCTTGTCGTTCTCGACGCCGTCGTAGACGTGCGCCACCTCGTCGAGCCGCACCGGATTGCCGTTGCGGTAGGCGATGATCGTCGGGCCGTAGGCCGCGCCGCGCATCAACTGGCCGTTGGTCTGGACGACGAACGTCCGCTCGCCGTAGATCGTGCCGGTCGGCAGGTTGGCGTTGGCGTTCTGAACCGCGTTCGCCACCTCGTCGATGCCGATCGAGCGCGCCGCCAGCTGCCGCGGATCGACGTCGATGCGCACCGCGTACTTCTGCGAGCCGAACACGTTGACCTGCGCCACGCCGCTTGACCATCGAGATGCGCTGCGCGACGTTGGACTGCGCGATCTCGTCGAGCGTCGACGAGCGGCAGCGTCGGCGAGCGCAGCACGATGAAGAAGATCGACTGATCGGCCGGGTTGACCTTCTGGTACGACGGCGGCGCCGGCATCTGCGGCGGCAGCTGCCGCGACGCGCGCCCGATCATCGACTGCACGTCCTGCGCCGCGGCGTCGATGTCGCGGCTCAGGTCGAACTGCAGCGTGATGTCGGTGCCGCCCTGCGTGCTCGTCGAGTTGATGCTCGTCAGGCCCGCGATCGTCGCGAACTGCTTCTCGAGCGGCAGCGCCACCGACGAGGCCATCGTTTCCGGGCTGGCGCCGGGCAGCGCCGCCTGCACGCGGATGGTCGGGAAAGTCGATGCTCGGCAGATCGGCGACCGGCAGCTGCAGGTAGGCCATGACGCCGAAGACGATGATGCCCAGCATCAGCAGCGTGGTGGTGACCGGGCGCCGGATGAAGATCGCCGAAAGATTCATGACGCCACCTTCGAGTCTGCAGCCGGCTCGTTCTGCCCTTTGACCGTGACGCGGCTGCCCGGCACCAGCCGCAGATGACCGTCAGTCACCACGGTCTCGCCCGGCTTGAGCCCGCTGGCAATCACCGTCTCCGTCGCACTCGTTCGTCCGACGGTCACCGGGCGGAGATCCACCGTCTGCTCCGGCTTCACGACAAACACGTACGAACCCTGCTGGCCGGCCTGCACGGCGACCGACGGCACCACGATCGCCCCGGGGTCGGTCGTCAGCGTCACGACGACGTTGACGAACTGCCCGGGCCAGAGCCGGCGATCGCTGTTCGGGAACGTGCCCTTGATCCTGATCGTGCCGGTCGTCTGGATCGACCGCGTTGTCGATGAAACTGATGCGTCCCACGGCCGGTGAGGCGTCGTCGTTGGGAGGACTCGCGGTCACGCGAAGTGCGCCGCCAGCCATGTACTGCCTCAGCTCGGGCAGCCGCGCCTCGGGAATCGCAAACGTGACGGAGATCGGCGTGACCTGATTGATCACCACGAGCGGCGTCTGATCGTTGGCGCGCACGAGATTGCCCTCGTGCACCATCAGCGCGCCGGTGCGTCCGCTGATCGGCGCGGTGATCGTCGCGTATTGCAGCTGCACCTTCGCGTTCTCGACCGCGGCCTTGTCGGCGTCGACCGTCGCGTTCAGCGCCGTGACCGTGGTACGCGAGGTGTCCACCTGCTCGCGCGTGGCGATGCCGCGCTGCGCGAGCTCGTCGAAGCGCTTGGCCTGCTGCGCGGCGTTGGCCGCCTGCGCCACGTCGCGATCGAGGTTGGCCTGCGCCTGCTGCAGCGCCGCTTCGAGCGGACGACGATCCAGCGTGAACAGCACCTGGCCCGGCCTCACGTCGTCGCCTTCGGTGAAGTTGACGCTGGTCAGCTGGCCCGTGGTCTGCGCGCGAATGGCGACGGTCGAGAACGGCTCGGCCGCGCCAATCACGCTGATCTCGATCGGCATGGCTTTCTGCACCACGGTGCCGACCGCGACGGGTACTGCGGGACCGTCGGCTCCGCCGCGGCCTCCTCGCCCGGCACCGGCGCCAGCCGAGGCGGCGGCGCCCTCCTCGCCGGCACAACCGGCGGAGACAAAGAGGAGCAAAGCAAAGGGAATAACGAAGGATTGGGTTCGCATGGACGAAATATCAGTCCGTCGGTTATGGGCTGATTTTAGTCGAACCCGATTCGCCCTGGATTGGCGAATCTGCAGAGATTCAGTCGATGAGGGCAGCGCCCGGTTCCGGCGTTCGTGACAATGCAATCGCCTGAAACAGGTCGAACTCGGTGACCGGCTTCACGAGATGTGCATCGAAGCCGGCCTCCGCGGTCCTCTGGCGATCCTGCTGGCCACCCCACCCCGTCAGCGCGACCAGGGTGGCCGTCTTACCCCACCACTTGCGGCGGATCTGCCGGGCCGTCTCGTAGCCGTCCATCCGCGGCATACCGAGGTCGAGCAGCACGACCTGCGGGGCGAACGTTTCCGCCACCTCGAGCGCCTCGAGGCCGTCGTTGGCTGACCGCACATCGTGCCCCGCCAGGCGCAGTTGCAGCGCCAGCGCCTCGACGGCATCGCTGTTGTCGTCCGCCACCAGGATCCGGCGCGGGCTGACCTGCGGCGGCCGCTTCGTGTCGCTGGTCGGGAATGACACGACCGTTGACTGCACGCCGATCACCGGCAGCCGGACGACCAGCTCGGTGCCCTTGCCGGGCCCTTCGCTGTTGGCCGTCACCACACCACCGTGCATTTCGACGAGACGACGCACCAGCGCCAGGCCGATACCGAGACCGCCATGCGGACTCTCGGACTTCTGGTGGACCTGCGAAAACAGGTCGAAGATCTTCGACACGAGCTCGTTGGGGATGCCCATGCCGAAGTCCCGCACGCTGATCACCGCGTACGAGTCCTCGCGCGTGACGGTGAGGACGATGCGTCCGCCCGGGTCCATGAACTTGGCGGCGTTGTGCAGGATGTTGCCGACGATCTGCACGAGACGCGTCGGATCGCCTTCGACGCTGAGCAACTCCTCCGGCAGATCGAGCGTCAGCTCGTGCTTGCGCGCGTCGATCAGCGGCCGCGCCGGTCTCCACCGCCCGCGCGACGACGGCGTCGATCAGCACGCGCTCGCGCTGCAGCGTGATCATCCCGCGCGTGATGCGCGACACGTCCAGCAGGTCGTCGATCAGGCAGACCAGGTGCTGCACCTGACGCTCAATGACTTCCCGCGCGCGCATGGTTTGGGTTTCCCCGAGGTCGCGCTTGCGCAGCAGCTGCACCGCTGTGCGAATCGGCGCCAACGGATTGCGGAACTCGTGAGCAAGGATGGCGAGAAATTCGTCTTTCCGCCGATCCGCTTCCTGCAGCGCCGCGGTGGTCGCCTCGAGCGCCGACGTGCGTTCGGCGACGCGCTGTTCGAGCTCGGCGTTGAGCCGTTCGAGCGCGCGCGTCTTCCGATACAACTCGGCGAACACGCTGACCTTCGCCCGCAGGATCTCCGGCACAACCGGCACCGGCACGTAGTCCACCGCACCGCATTCGTAGCCGCGCAGCCGATCGAGATCGGTCAGCAGCAGCGCCGAGACGAAAATAATTGATGTCTTCTGGAACCGCGGATGCTGACGGATCATGGCCGCCAGCTCATAGCCATCGAGCTCCGGCATCACCACGTCCACGAGCACCACGGCGACGTCGTGACGTAGCAGGCAATCGAGAGCTTCCGTCGCGGAGTTCACCTTGATCAGGTTCTCCCCAAGCTCGCCGAGAATGGACTCGTAGGTGAGCAGCTTGGCCGGCTGGTCGTCGACCAGCAGGATGTTGACCGGGATCCTCGCGACGGGCACTCATGAGCGCTCTGTTCCCTCCTATCGATGCAGCCACATCCGCAGCGCAGACAGCAGCTGCTCCGTGTTGACTGGCTTGGCCAGGTAATCCGACGCACCGGCCTCGAAGCACTTTTCGCGGTCGCCCTTCATCGCTTTCGCCGTCAGCGCCACGATGGGCAGACGCCGGAACGCCGGATTCTGCCGGATCTTCTGCATCGTCTGATAGCCGTCCATGTCCGGCATCATGATATCCATCAGCACGATGGACAGCTCAGGCGATCGACTTCGAGCAGCTGAATCGCCTCGTTGCCGGTGTTCGCCGTGAACACCCGCATGCCGCGGCGCTCGAGCACGCTGCTCAACGCGAAGATGTTGCGGATGTCGTCGTCCACGACGAGCACCGACTTGCCGAGCAGATCCTCGTCGGAGCGATGCAGCCGCTCGAGCATCTTCTGCTTGTCTGCCGGCAGGTCGGCGAAGACGCGATGCAGGAAGAGCGACGTCTCGTCGAGGAGCCGCTCCGGCGACTCGACGCCCTTGACGACGACGCTGCGAGCGAGGGTGTGCAGCTGTGCATCCTCCTCAGCCGACAGCTCGCGGCCGGTAAAGACCACCACCGGCACGTCCGCAGAGCTGGTCGTCCTGGCTGATCCGCTCGAGCACGTCGAAGCCCGACATGTCCGGCAAACGCAGGTCGAGCACCACGCAGTCGCACGGATGCTCGCGCATCGCGGCGAGCGCCGCCTCGACCGGTATCGGCGATGACGACTTCGAGATCGTCGTGGCCGAGCAGCTCGGTGATGCTCATCTGCTCCGCCGCGTTGTCTTCGACCACCAGCAGGCGCTTTCGGCGCGGCTCCGCGTAGGTTTTGATCTTCGCGATGGCGGCTTCCAGGCCCTCGGTCGTTGTCGGCTTGGTGATGAACGAGAACGCGCCGCTGGCCAGCCCGTGCTGACGATCTTCCTCGAGCGTGACAATCTGGACCGGGAATGTGACGGGTCTCGGGATCCTGCTTCAACTGGCTCAGAACGCGTCCACCCCAGCATGTCGGGCAGGAACACGTCGAGCGACACCGCCATCGGCCTGTACTGGCGGGCGAGGATTCAGTGCCTCGCTGCCACGCATGGCGACCAGCACCTTGAGGCCCTTGTCGTGTGCGAGGTCGACGAGGATCCGCGCGTAATGCGGATCGTCCTCGACGATGAGCAGCGTGGGATCGTCCGGCATTCGAGATCGTCGCGATCGTCGACGACCACGTCGATCGGCCGCTCCGACACGCGTGTGATCGGCAGCCGAAGCGACATGGCGCCGGCATGGCGGACTCGAGGTGCGCCGGCCGCCGCTTCCTCGCCACTCCGGCCCGCCACCGCCGGACCGGCGTAGCGGAGCGGCAGATACAGCGTGAAGGTCGAGCCGACGCCCGGTGTGCTGCGGAGCTGAATCTCTCCGCCGAGCAGCGTGGACAGTTCGCGGCTGATCGCCAGTCCGAGGCCCGTGCCACCGTACTTGCGGCTGGTGCTCGCATCGGCCTGCTGGAACGCCTCGAAGATGATGCGCTGCTTCTCGGGCGGGATGCCGATCCCGGTATCCGAGACCTCGAACGCAACCACGCGTCCGGCCTGGCGGAGGACAGGATGATGCGCGCTCCAGCCGCCGATGACCTCCGTCACGTTCAGGCGCACGCCGCCCTGTGACGTGAACTTGAACGCGTTCGACAACAGGTTCTTCAGCACCTGCTGCAGGCGCTTGGAGTCGGTGACGATGCTGCGGCCCAGTCGCGGGTCGACCTGCACTTCGAACGACAGGCTCCGGTTTTCGGCGTCGTGCTTGAACGTGCGCACGACCATCTCCAACAGGTTGGTGAAGAAAATATCCTCGGCTTCGACGGTGACCGTGCCCGACTCGATCTTCGACAGGTCGAGAATGTCGGTGATCAGGTTCAGCAGGTCGGTGCCGGCGCCGTGAATCGTCCGCGCGAACTCCACCTGTTTGGCGCTGAGGTTCTTCTCCGGGTTCTCGGTGAGCTGCTGCCCGAGGATCAGAATGCTGTTCAGCGGCGTGCGCAGCTCGTGCGACATGTTGGCCAGGAATTCCGACTTGTACTTCGAGGTCAGCGCCAGCTCTTCGGCCTTCTCTTCGAGCGCCCGCCGCGCCTGTTCGATTTCCTGGTTCTTGCGTTCGACCTCGGCATTCTGCTCGGCGAGCTGCTGCGCCTTGAGCGCCAGCTGCTCGTTGGTCTGCTGCAGCTCTTTCTGCTGCGTCTGCAGCTCGTTGGTCAACTGCTGCGACTGCTTCAGCAGGCCTTCGGTCTGCATCGTCGCTTCGATCGAGTTCAGCAGGATGCCGATGCTCGCGGTGAGCTGTTCGAGGAACGCGAGGTGTGTCGGCGTGAAATGGACCAGCGAGGCCAGGCTGACGACGGCCTTGATTTGACCTTCGAAGATCACCGGCAGCACGACCATGTTGCGCGGCAGCGCCTGGAAGAAGACCGAGCCAATCGGGATGGTGTCGGACGGAACGTCGGTCACGACGATGCGGCGCATGTCCCGTGCGCACTGGCCGATGAAGCCCTCGCCGACACGCATGCTGCGGCGGGAATTCGTGTCCGGGGGTTTCCGCGTACCCGGCGAGCAGCCTGAGCAGCGGCTGCGGCTCGGAGTCCATCTGGTAGATGACGCCTTGATGCGCGTTGACGAGCGGCACCAGCTCGGTGAGCAGCAGCTTGCCGACCGTCGTGAGGTCGCGCTGACCCTGCAACATGCCGGTGAACCGGGCGAGATTGGTCTTCAACCAGTCCTGCTCGGTGTTGCGGTCGGTCGTCAACCGCAGGTTGTCAATCATCGTGTTGATGTTGTCTTTGAGCTCGGCCACCTCACCGCGGGCGTCGACCTGAATCGACCGGGTCAGGTCGCCCTTGGTGACGGCCGTCGCCACTTCGGCGATGGCGCGCACCTGCGTGGTGAGGTTCGCGGCCAGCAGGTTGACGTTGCCGGTGAGGTCCTTCCACGTGCCGGCCGCGCCAGGCACGTTCGCCTGTCCGCCGAGGCGTCCTTCGACGCCGACCTCGCGCGCCACCGACGTCACCTGATCGGCGAACGTCGCCAGCGTGCCGGTCATGTTGTTGATGGTGTCGGCCAGCGCCGCGACCTCGCCCTTCGCTTTCACCGTCAGGTTCTGATCGAGGTTGCCGTTGGCCACCGCGGTCACGACCTTGACCAGACCGCGCACCTGCTCGGTGAGGTTCGCGGCCATGACGTTGACGTTGTCGGTGAGGTCCTTCCACGTACCGGCGACGCCAGGCACCTGCGCCTGGCCGCCGAGCAGACCCTCGGTGCCGACCTCGCGCGCCACGCGGGTCACTTCGGCGGCGAACGCGTTCAACTGATCGACCATCGTGTTGATGGTGTTCTTCAGCTCGAGAATCTCGCCCTTGACGTCGACGGTGATCTTGCGCGACAGGTCGCCGCGGGCGACCGCCGTGGTGACTTCCGCGATGTTTCTGACCTGCGTCGTCAGGTTTGCGGCGAGCAGGTTGACGTTGTCGGTGAGGTCCTTCCACGTGCCGCCGACGCCGGGCACGACCGCCTGACCACCGAGGCGGCCGTCGGTGCCGACCTCGCGCGCCACGCGCGTGACCTCGGCGGCGAACGACCGCAACTGCTCGACCATCGTGTTGAGCGTGTCCTTGAGCAGCAGCATTTCGCCGCGGACGTCGACGGTGATCTTCTTGGAGAGGTCGCCGCCGGCGATGGCCGTCGCCACTTCGGCGATGTTGCGGACCTGCGCCGTCAGGTTGCTGGCCATGAAGTTGACGTTGTCGGTGAGGTCCTTCCACGTACCGGCCACGCCCTGCACCTGCGCCTGGCCACCGAGCTTGCCTTCCGTGCCGACCTCGCGGGCGACGCGCGTGACTTCGGCGGCGAACGCATTGAGCTGGTCGACCATGGTGTTGATGGTGTTCTTCAGCTCGAGAATCTCGCCTTTCACGTCGACCGTGATCTTGCGGCCGAGGTCGCCGCGCGCGATGGCCGTGGCCACGTCGGCGATGTTGCGGACCTGCGCCGTGAGGTTGTTGGCCATCGAGTTGACGGAGTCGGTGAGGTCCTTCCAGGTGCCGGCGACGCCGCGCACGTTGGCCTGACCGCCCAGCCGGCCTTCGGTGCCGACTTCGCGCGCGACGCGCGTGACCTCGCCGGCGAAGGCGTTCAGCTGGTCCACCATCGTGTTGATGGTGTCCTTGATCTGCAGAATCTCGCCGCTGCTGTCGACCGTGATCTTCTGACTGAGGTCGCCGTTGGCGATGGCGGTGGCCACCTTCGAGACGTCGCGGAGCTGCACGGTCAGGTTGCCGGTGAGCAGGTTGACGTTGTCGGTGAGGTCCTTCCACGTGCCGCCGACGCCGGGCACCAGCGCCTGGCCACCGAGCTTGCCTTCCGTGCCGACTTCGCGCGCCACGCGCGTGACTTCAGCCGCGAACGCGTTCAGCTGGTCCACCATCGTGTTGATGGTGTTCTTCAGCTCGAGAATCTCCCCCTTCACATCGACGGTGATCTTGCGCGACAGGTCGCCGCGCGCAACCGCGGTGGTGACTTCGGCGATGTTTCTGACCTGTGTCGTGAGGTTCGCGGCGAGCAGGTTGACGTTGTCGGTGAGGTCCTTCCACGTGCCGCCGACGCCGGGCACCTGTGCCTGGCCACCGAGCTTGCCTTCGGTGCCGACCTCGCGCGCGACGCGCGTCACCTCGCCGGCGAACGCGTTCAACTGGTCCACCATCGTGTTGATGGTGTTCTTCAGCTCGAGAATCTCACCGCTGACGTCGACCGTGATCTTCTTCGAGAGGTCGCCGTTGGCGATGGCCGTCGCCACTTCCGCGATGTTGCGGACCTGCGTCGTCAGGTTGTTGGCCATCCAGTTGACCGAGTCGGTGAGGTCTTTCCAGGTGCCGGCCACGCCGAGCACCTTGGCCTGACCGCCCAGTCGTCCTTCCGTGCCGACCTCGCGCGCCACGCGCGTGACTTCCGACGCGAACGCGTTCAACTGGTCCACCATCGTGTTGATGGTCTCTTTCAGCAGCAGGATCTCGCCGCTGACGTTCACGGTAATCTTCTTGGAGAGGTCGCCGCCGGCGATGGCCGTCGCCACTTCGGCGATGTTGCGGACCTGCGCCGTCAGGTTGCTGGCCATGAAGTTGACGTTGTCGGTGAGGTCCTTCCACGTGCCGGCCACGCCGGGCACCTGCGCCTGACCACCGAGCCGTCCTTCAGTGCCGACCTCGCGGCCGACGCGCGTCACTTCCGATGCGAACGAGTTGAGCTGGTCGACCATCGTGTTGATGGTGTTCTTGAGCTCGAGAATCTCGCCGCGGACGTCCACCGTAATCTTGCGTGAGAGGTCGCCGCGGGCGACCGCGGTCGTCACTTCCGCGATGTTGCGGACCTGGTCGGTCAGGTTGCGCGCCATCGCGTTGACCGAGTCCGTCAGATCCTTCCAGGTGCCGGCGACGCCGGGCACGACGGCCTGCCCACCCAATCGGCCCTCGGTCCCGACTTCCTGTGCGACACGCGTGACTTCAGAAGCAAACGAGCGCAGCTGGTCGACCATCGTGTTGATGGCTTCCTTCAGCTGCAGGATTTCCCCGCGGACGTCCACCGTAATCTTGCGCGAGAGGTCTCCGTTGGCGACGGCAATCGTGACTTCCGAGATGTTGCGCACCTGACCGGTCAGGTTGCTGGCCATCGAGTTGACGCTGTCGGTCAGGTCTTTCCACACGCCGCTGACGTTGCGAACCTCGGCCTGACCACCCAGCTTGCCGTCGGTGCCGACCTCGCGCGCCACGCGCGTCACTTCCGAGGTGAACACGCCGAGCTGCTCGATCATCGTGTTGACGATGGTGGCCGAGCGGAGGAACTCGCCTTCGAGCGGACGGCCGTCCACGTCGAGACGCACGGTCTGGAGAAGGTCGCCCTTGGCGACCGCCGCCAGCGCTCGGGTGACTTCCGTTGTCGGCCACAGCAGGTCGTCGATCAGGGTGTTGACCGACGTTTCCATCTCGCCCCACGCGCCGCTGGCCCGCCCGAACTTCACGCGTTGACGGGTTTTCCCCTGTTTGCCGACCACTTTGCCGACACGTTCGAGCTCGCTCGCCATCCGCGCATTGGACTTGATGATGTCGTTGATGGTGTCGGCGATCTTTCCCTCGAGGCCCGACCAGTCGCCGGGGAGGCGGACCGAGAAGTCGCCGTCGCGGACGGCCTGCAGGACCCGAAGCAGCTCTGACAGCTCGGGGTTCGGTGGTGACGTCAGAACCGCAGCCGGAATCGGCGGAACAGATTCAGTCCGCTGCATGCGTGTGTCTCCAGGGAAAGCTCAAAATCGCTATTGAATCACAGGGGGTCGCGTGTCTAAGCAAGAAACACGCTCAGCAATAGGCACGCTGGCGCTGCTCAGTTCGGTGGGTTGTTCGTTCCAGGTGTGACGTGCGTTACCCAAGAATGGATTTCCACGGCTCAGATTGGCCATGGCCGTCCACACAGCTGTCACAGACAGCCGCTACAATCGCAGCCTCGTGAGGGAGAACAAGGGATGCTCGAACAAAACAAGCACATTGCCCGCCAGTTCATAGCCGCGTTCGCGTCCGCGGACACCCGAACGCTCGATAGGATTGTGGCGGAGCACATGGTCGACCATACGCTCGCCCCGGGCCAGAAGCAGGGCCGCCAGGGTGTCCTCGAGGCCGTCGAGATGTTCCGAGCTGCCTTTCCCGATTTGAAGATCACCATCGAGAGCCTCGTCGCTGACGAGGATCGCGTCTCGGTCACGGGCAAGATGTCAGGTACGAACCACGGCACGCTGATGGGCAGTTCGCCGACCGGGAAGACCGCGTCGTTCGCCTACATGGACATGTATGCGATCGCGAACGGCCAGATCGTCGAGGCGTGGCACGTCGAAGATCTGGCCGGCATGATGCGTCAGCTGGGCCTGTTGCCCTCCTGACCCCGATCAGCGCCTGCGCGGTTGGAACGCGTTGCGGACGACGTAGCGCGCGATTTTGCGACCCTGATCAATTCCCGAAGTCTTGTCAAACGCCCAGTGAATGCCGAGATAGATGCGGCTCTGACCGTTTTCTTCCTCGGCCTCTGAGAACGACGAGAATTCACGCGTCACAGTGGGCCGTACCTGACCGTCCGCCCCACGCGTCTCGCCGTTGAATTCGTCGGACGTGAAGGAGAACGCGATGTCGTCGCGCCCGTAGAACTGCCGGAGCACTTCGAACAAGGCGCCGCCAAACGTGGCATGACCCGACGGATAGGAGGGGAACGGCGGCGTGAAGTTGGGGCCCGCCAGATTGCTGGCCGGCGCACCCAGCGGCGTATATGTCGCATCGCCGCGTGTGTTTGCATTGCCGTCGCCTTCGCCGGTCGGCCCAGTTCCCTCATCGGCTTCGCGGACGCCGCCAACCGGCCGCCAGAACTGGTAATAGAACTTCGACTCCCAGCTGGCGATACCGGCGTCTGCCATGGCGACGTTGACCAGCGCAAGCAGTCGCGTCAGGTCCGTGAAGTCGGTGTCCATTTCATCCGCGATGGTCATCGCAAGCTGGTTGTAGAGCCGCGGCGGCGCACAGAGACTGGGCGTGCCGTCGTAGGCCCAGAAGATTCCGATCTCGGTCTGCTCCTCAGTTCGCTCAGTCGGCGTGACAATGCCATCCCCGCCGAGCCGTTTGACCTCGTTGTACGCCGCGGTGTACGCACGCGTACCCATCGCGGGAGGCGGTGGGAGGCGGAATTGACGTCCCGATCGAATCACGAATGGCTTGACGTCGCCCCACGATGCGCCGAGCGCAACCGGAATCTGACTGATCGGATCCTGCCGCCATTTCCCCGGATCGTCGCCTGGGAGGAACTCGACGCCCATTCGCGGATTGATCGCGTCCCAGCCATCATCGTTGTGGTGGGCGACGATCAAGGCTGCGGCCCGACGGCCGACGCGGCTTCCCTCTTCTTTCCCCCTCGCATCGATCTGAGCGAGGTCTTCCGCAAGTGCCTCGTCGAAGGTGGGCGCCTGCGACGGATACATGGCCACGAGCGAGTCGTGCGCAGCCTGCACGAGTGCAGCTTCCACGGACGCCCCGCGCGGCGCCGGATCCAGACGCGAGAACATGTCCCAGCGTCCGTAGAACGCATTCACGGCATCGGCGATGGCGATGTGGACGATCGCCATGGCACGGCTGGCGCGACCGGGCCCGAGTTGCTCGCCGAAGATGCGGCTCTCCCCATCTTCGACAGGGGCGTGGTCAACGCCTGACGCATCGATGGCAATCTGATTCCAGCGAACGAGACGACTCGCGCGCGTCGGTCGGCACCGGACGCGACCGGCGTAAAGCTCTAGCAATCGCAAGCGCTCCGCGACCGCCAGTCCTGGCGGTGAGCAGCGCGCCATCTTCTTCTCCACCTTCCGGCGGCACGTGACGAGTATTTCGATCCCCAGAATCCTTCGCGTCCGCCGTTGATTCCTTGGGCGACGGCGAGCGCACCAATACTCAAGACAGCAATGGCAAGCGCGCCTGCCGAGGCCCGCCGCACAAGGCGCACGTATAGCTTCCGCATCCTGTTTCTCCACTGATGAGGGTTGCCGCCGGGCACAGGCAAAATCGTCGCCACGAATAGAAGCGGCTGATACGGGCGCACTCGAGCGTTTCGCGCCTACTCTCGCGTATTGAAAGGGTGCACGGCATGAAGGCTGGAGTACTCTCATCCGGCCGGCTCATCATGACGTCGCACGCTTCAGGTCACCGGCTCTTGCGCCCCCAGCGAAGTGGCCTCCGAGCCGACGGGAGCGCACGCGTGGACTCTCTGCGGAAATACTGACCCGCTCCGCCCGTCGGCTGCGCATCCTCGCCCTGATGTATGCGTTCACGTTCCTGATGGCGGGGTTCGTCCCCAGCCTTGTCCTGCCGAATACGCGGGCCCTGATGCTGGCAAATTTCATCTACTGGGTTCCCGACGTCATCGCCATCGTCGTGGCGCTCGGCGTCGCGGCATTCACGTTCTACAAGGGGGCACCGCTCAGCACGGTCATGAACGTCGGACTCGTGTTTCTTGTGCTGAGCAACTTCGGGATCGCGATTGCGGAGTACATCAATCCTTCGAGGCTCGACAACAATGGATGGCTCGGGCTGTCCTGGGTCGCGGTGTGGACGCCGCTCTACACCGTCGTCGTGCCGACGCGACCGATCAAGGCGCTGATTGCCACGGTCCTGTCGGTGTCCTCCGTTCCGCTGGTCATCGGGTGGATGATCGGTCACCGGCAGGACGACGTTTCAGCCCTGGACCAGCGCAGTTCTTCTTCGCCATCGTCTTTCCGTACCTCCTCATCGTGGCGCTGTCGTATGCGGGTCAGCGTGTGGTGTATGCCCTAGGCAAAGAAGCGACGCGCGCGCAAGAACTGGGCAGCTATCGCCTGACCGAACGGCTCGGGAAGGGCGGCATGGGCGAAGTCTGGCGAGCCACACATCGTCTGCTCGCGCGCCCCGCTGCCATCAAGCTGCTTGCATCCCTCAGCCCGTGACGCGCCTGACGGGGAGATGGCGATGCGGCGTTTCGAGCGGGAAGCACAGGTCACATCGCAGCTGCGCTCGCCACATACGGTGGAGCTCTGGGACTTCGGCGTTGCCGGCGACGGCCGTTTCTACTACGTGATGGAACTGCTCGAAGGCCTCGACCTGGACGCGCTGGTGAAGCGGCACGGCCCGGTATCGGCGGAGCGTGCGATCTTCCTGCTTCGGCAGGTGTGTCATTCGCTGGCCGAGGCGGAGGGACACGGGCTGGTACACCGCGACATCAAGCCCGCGAACATCCTGGTGTGCCGTTACGGCGGCGAGCACGATTTCGTCAAGGTGCTGGACTTCGGAATCGTCAAGGTCACTCACGCGACCGCACAGGAGGCGATCGCCACGCAGACGAACGTGCTGCGCGGCACGCCGGCGTTCATCGCACCCGAGCAAGTCCTGTCGGCGAATGACATCGACGGCCGGGCGGACATCTATTCGCTTGGATGCGTCGCGTACTGGCTGCTCACCGGAGATCTCGTGTTCCGCGGCGATACGCCGATCGCCGTGATGATGCATCACGCACACACCGCACCGGTGCCGGTATCCCAGCGCAGCGAACTGGCGATTCCGCCGGAACTCGATCAGCTGATCTTGTCGTGTCTGGAGAAGGATCCCGCACGGCGGCCGCAGTCGGCGCGCGAGCTCTCACGACGCCTGGCCGGTATCGCTGTCACGGAGCCGTGGAGCGAAGAGCGCGCCGAGAGCTGGTGGTCGCGTCACGAGCCGGACGCGCTGCCTACGGCGGCCGCGACCTAGACTAGGCATCGATCTCCGGCAGCGGTTTCTCGGCTGGCCCGGAGATCACCTGGCCTTGCGGCGTGAACCGCGAGCCATGGCACGGACAATCCCACGTGCGCTCTGCGTCGTTCCAGCGCGACGAGACACCCCATGTGAGTGCATGTCGCGGAGACCATGGTCAGCGCACCGTCCGGCGCGCGATATGCCGCAACCTTCTGTCCCTCATGCTCGATGACGCTTCCCATGACCGCGCCTCACCGCGCGCTGTGACTTGCCGTCGGCGCCGGCGAAGCGGTCGCGCATCATGTAGTACGGGTAGTCGGCGTTCTCCTTCACGTACTCCCACAAGCCGCGCCGAACCGCAGCGCGCCCCGGATCGAACAGGTCGGCCCACGGGTTGGGGCGCCCGACGATCGCGTCCGACATCATGATGCCGGCCAGCGTGCCGAACGTCATGCCATTCCCTGAGAAGCCGGTGGCCGCGTACTGATGGTCGGCCATCTTCCCGATGTACGGCAGACCGTCGGGCGTTTCGATCACCTGACCAGACCAGCGATGCGTCAGCTCGATCTCCGGAAGCGTCAACGTCAACTTCTCTTCCAGGCGCTGATAACAGGCGTTGGTATCCTGCACTTGCCCCGTTTTGTGGTCCTCACCGCCGAAGATGACGACGTCGTAGTCACGATGCCGCTCGAGCCTGAGGTAGTGATACGGATCCGCGGTGTCCCAGAAGAGCGCGTCAGGCACCGTGCCCGGTCTCACGCGTCCGGCAATGGCGTAGCTGGTATAGAGCGCCAGCTTGGTTTGAAAGACTGTTGCGCTCGTCATGCCGGCGAGGCCGACCAACGGATTGTGCGTGGCAATGACGAACTCGCGGGCGTGTA
Source organism: uncultured Acidobacteriota bacterium (assembly GCA_963728305.1). GTDB lineage: Bacteria > Acidobacteriota > Vicinamibacteria > Vicinamibacterales > UBA2999 > Gp6-AA40. Next base: position 45,699 of record CAVSKE010000013.1, on the reverse strand, counting down.
TCCAGTGGCCGTTCGCCTTCACGCTGCGCGGGTCGTCGCGAAACTCCTCAGCCTCGGTGTGTTCGAAGATCCGACCACCGTTGTCGCGAATAGCGGCCGCCAGTCCGGCGAGATACTTCCGCGGATGGAACCGGGCCTGGTTGTCGAAATGCAGACCAGGTCCGCCGATGAACGGCACGTCCGTCGACTGCCTGGACATCGAAGCCCATGTCAGTCGCGAGCTGCGCGTCTTCCTCGAAGCTCTTCGCCAGTTCGCGATCGGCCTCGTCCGCCCGGCGCGTGCAGATATCCGCTGACCCACTCGTAGTCGCACGCGATCTCGTGTTCGCGAATGATCGTTTCGATCTCGGCAATCGCAGCCAGACCGGCATCCCAGACGGCCTGCGCATGCGTCTTGCCGAACTTGCGCGACAACTCGCTCAGTCGCGTATCGGTGACCATGGTCAGGTGCGCGGTGGTGTGTCCCGTGTCGATCGTCGCGCAGCGATCGCGTTCGATCACCGCGACGGACTGCCCCGCCGCTGCGACGAGATACGCCGTGGTCAGTCCGGTGATCCCGCCGCCAATGACGACGACATCGACGGTCAGGTCGCGGTCGAGTTTGGGAAACACCGGCAGAGAGGCTGAGTCAGCCCAGTACGGCAAGGTTCCGGCATGTGAGGTTGAGCGTCGCGCCATGACTGTCATCGAAGCAAACGCCCCGCCACGATGAGCCGGAACGGATCCGATTTGCGGCACGGGCAGCCAGTGTGGCTCGCGCAGGGCGCGCCAATCACGACCTGCACGGACATATCCGCAATTTCGAGGGCGAAGCGCAGCCGACGTCGTGATCGTCGGCGGCGGGATCACCGGCGCGCTCGTCGGCGGTGACGTTTGCGCGGGAGGGCGTTCCGGTCATCCTGTTGGAAAGCGGCTGCGTGGGATGTGGCAGTACGGCGGCCAGCTCCGCGCTGCTCCTTCAGGAGCCCGACCGTGGGCTGGCCGATCTGGCGACACGATATGGCCGGGCTGCGAGCCGCCGCATCTGCGAGCTCGGCCAGCGACGCCGTGCGCGATCTCATTCGCACGCTGCGTCGGCATCGCGTCGCGTGCGATCTCGTTGAACGCGACGCCATCTACTGCGCGACCACTCCCCGGGCATTCGAGCAGCTGCGCACTGAGTTCCGGCTGCGATCGCGGGCAGGTTTCGACTGTGAGTGGCTGACTGCGGCCGCCGTGCGACGCGCGACCGCAGTCGCCGCGCGTGGCGCGATCCGCGAGTCGCGGCGCGCAGTTCGATCCCTACAAAGCCTGTCTCGGCCTGATGCGTGTCGCCGCGTCAGCGGGTGCCGCGATCTATGAGCACTCGCCCGTCACACAGATTCATCCCGCGCGCGGGTGTGTGCGGATTCATACGCGTCACGGGAACATCGACGCGTCACGGGTGGTCATCGCCACCGGCTACGCGACGCAACACTTCCGGCCTCTCGCTGGGCGGTTCCGCATGTATCGCACCTACGTGCTCGCCACACGGCGAATGAACACTCGCGAACGGCGGGATGTCGGGCTCGGTAACGTGATGATGTGGGATACGGATCGCCCGTATCACTACGCGCGATGGACGCCCGACAACCGTCTGCTGCTCGGCGGCGCCGACCGTCTGCTCCGTCCCGGACAGCGCCGCTCGAGAGTGTTCGCCGCCGCGACACGCGAGTTGCGCGCCGACTTCGAGCAATCTGCTGCCCGCGCTTGCTGACATCGACACTCGAGGCCGCCTGGGAGGGCCTGTTTGCCTTGACCCCTGACAGCCTGCCATTCGTGGGGCCGCACCGGAAGTACCCCGGGCATCTCTTCGCCCTTGGCTACGGCGGCAACGGGATGACCTTCGGCAGCCTGGCCGCGCGCCTGCTGCTCGAACACTGGCGCGGTGAGCGCTCGCCGGATCACCGCCTCTTCACCTTCTCTCGACTTCGCTGATGTCGACTCAGTCCACTGCATCCCCGCGCCGTCACGCCGACGTCAACGCCGTCGTCGGCGGGCTGCTGCGCGATCTCGCCTACGTGCAGACGTCGCCGCAGCGAACGTTTGGCTACAAGCGCGCTGCCGCCGCGGTGCTGTCTCTCGAACGGCCGCTGACCGAACTGCGGCTGTCGAACGGAACGCTCGAGAAGATTCCGGGCATCGGTCCTGCCTCGAGCCGCGTGATCCTCGAGTTGCTCGACATGGGGACGTCGCCAACCGTCGAGCGCACGGTCGAGTTGAGCGGCCGGGCCGAGGAGATCCGCACACGCCGCTCCCTGCGCACGCACTTCCTCAGCCGCGCCGAAGTCGTTCGCATCCTGTCGGACCCGGCCTTCGATGGTCCGAGCCTTGACGACTATCACGGTGATCTGCAGATGCATTCGGAGTGGAGCGACGGCTCGCCGACGCTCGACGAGATCGGCGAGGCCTGCATCGCACGCGGCTACCGCTTCGCTGCGGTGACCGACCACTCCTACGGCCTGAAGATCGCAGGCGGCATGTCGATGGCATCGGCAGCGCGAGCAATGGCACGTCATCGATCGTCTGAATGCGGCGTGGGGCGATCGCTTCCGTCTGATTCGACGGCATCGAAGCCAACATCGGCAGCGACGGGCAGCTCGATCTGTCCGCCGACGAGGCCGCGCAATTCGAGCTGGTGCTTGCGGCGCCGCACTCGCGGCTGCGAAAGTCCGAGGACCAGACCGAGCCGTATGCTCGCCGCCATTCGCGCACCGCACGTCCACGTGCTCGCGCACCCGCGCGGCCGCATCTCCGGATCGCGCGCGGGCGTCGTCGCCCGTTGGGACGAGGTCTTCGCCGAGGCGGCGCGACACGACGTCGCGATCGAACTCGACGGAGATCCGGCGCGTCAGGACCTCGACTACACCCTGGCGGCGCACGCTCTCGCCGCCGGCTGTCTCTTCGCGACTCGACAGCGACGCGCACACCACGCTTCAGTTGCGCTACGCCGAGACGGCGCTCGCCCACGCGCGGCTCGCCGGCATTCCTCCCGATCGCATCGTCAACTGCTGGCCGACGGAACGTTTGCTCGAGTGGCTGACGAGGTCGGGCTAAAGCCATGCACCGTCCGGCTGAAGCCGGACACTACATGGCCGGCTGAAGCCGGACACGGTCGCAAAGTTGCAGTGCCCTCCGTCATGAAGATCACTCCTGACGAACGAGACGAGCTGGACGAGCACCTCGCCGGCGAGGCGGCGATCAGCAAAGCACGGGCGCTGCTGCCGAGCTTTCGGACCACCATGCTGATGACCAAAGGATCGGAAGCCGGCGAGCTGCACATGCGTCCGATGGGACTCCAGGGCGATGTCTCGACCTTCGGCGGGACGCTCTGGTTCTTTGCCGATGATCGCAGCCACAAGGTTCACGAAATTCGGCAGGAGCCACGCGTCTCTCTCTCGTTTCAGAACGAGCAGGAAAACCGTTACCTCCATCTAGCGGGAACGGCCTCGCTCGTCACCGATCGATCGAAGATGCGCGAGCTCTTCACCATCGACTCCAAGGCGTGGTTCCCGGGTGGCGTGGACGATCCACACCTTGTGCTCATTCGCATCGACGTGACGAACGGCACGTTCTGGGACAGCCCTGGCGGGGTCGTCCACATGCTGGCAGCGCTCACGAAATCGGTGGTCACCGGCACGCCGGGCAAGAGTGGCCGTTCGGGCACAATCGACTTCTAGCGTTGATAAACGTAGCCACGATAAGGAATCAGCCATGACGCGAAAGCACTCGGCGTTCGCCATTAGCGGGGTGATTCTGGGCGCGACGTTGTTCGCCCGGCAGCTTCGACGCCTCCGCGCCCTCGACCTCACCGACCGCATCGTGCTGATCACCGGCGGCTCTCGTGGGCTCGGACTCTTGATGGCCCGCGAAGTCGGCCACCTGGGCGGACGCGTCGTGATTGCTGCCCGCGACGAAGCCGAGCTACTCAGAGCCGAACGAGATCTCCTGGCGCACGACATCCACGCCTCGGTCATCGTCGCCGACGTCGCCAGCGAAGAAGACGCCCGGCGCATGATCGCGCAGGTCATCGACCGTCACGGACGGCTGGACGTGCTCATCAACAACGCCGGCGTGATCACGGTTGGCCCCATCGATCACATGAGCGTCGCCGACTTCGAAGAAGCCATGGCCACGCATTTCTGGGGACCGCTGCACACGATGCTCGCCGCGATTCCCCACATGCGCGAGCATGGCGGCGGCCGCATCGTCAACATCTCGTCAATCGGCGGCAAGATCGGCGTGCCGCATCTGGCGCCCTACTGCGCCAGCAAGTTCGCGCTGACCGGCTTCTCGACGTCGGTCAGGGCCGAGCTCGCGCGCTACGGCATCCTCGTGACGACGGTGTGCCCCGGCCTGATGCGGACCGGTTCGCCCTTCAACGCCTGGTTCAAGGGCCGCCATCGAGCAGAGTTTGCCTGGTTTGCGATCGCCGACTCGCTGCCGGTGCTCTCGATCGAGCGGCCGGCGAGCTGCGGCGCAGATCGTCGACGCGATGCGCCACGGCGATGCCGAGCTCACCGTGTCGTGGCCGGCACGGCTGGCGGTGGCGGCAGAGGCGCTGGCTCCGAACCTGCTGGCGAAGGCGATGACGCTGGTCAACCGCGTGCTGCCCGCGCCGACGGGCACCCTTGGCAACGAGAGCCACAGCGGCTGGCACAGCGGATCGCGATGGGCGCCGTCGCTGCTCACCCGTTTGTCGGAGCGCTCGGCGGCAGAGAACAACGAGGTGCCGCAGCGCCCCTGAGCGTCTGGTCGCAGCCTGGATCTCAGTGCGGCTTCATCACGACCTTGATGCAGCCGTCGCCTTTCTCGCGGAAGGTCCGGTACATCTCCGGCGCGTCATCGAGCGTGACGCGATGCGTGATGATGAACGACGGATCGATCTCACCGCGCTCGATCCGCTCGAGCAACATCGGCATGTACTTGTGCATGTGGGTCTGCCCCATCTTGAGCGTCAGACCTTTCGCGAACGCCGCCCCCAGCGGGAACTTGTCGAGCCATCCGCCGTAGACGCCGGGAATGGAGACGGTGCCGCCCTTCCGGCACGCGCCAATCGCCTCGCGCAGCGCATGCGGCCGATCGGTGGCCAGATACATCGACGTCTTCGCGCGGTCGTACCATGCGTCGAGCGTCGTTCCATGTGATTCGAGCCCCACGGCGTCGATGCAGGCGTCCGGCCCCTGCCCGCCAGTCATGTCGCGCAGCGCCTCGTACACGTCAACGTGCTCGTAGTTGAGCACGTGGGCTTTGCCGTGCGACGCCGCCAGCGCAAGCCGCTCCGGAAAGCGATCGATGGCGATCACCCGCTCCGCCCCGAGCAGATACGCGCTCTGGATGGCGAACTGCCCGACCGGCCCGCAGCCCCACACCGCAATCGTGTCGCCGGGCTTGATCTGGCAGTTGTCGGCAGCCATGTAGCCGGTTGGAAAGATGTCCGACAGAAACAGCACCTGCTCGTCGGTGAGCGAGTCGGGGACTTTGATCGGTCCGACGTCGGCGAACGGGACGCGCGCGTACTCCGCTTGTCCGCCAGGATAGCCGCCGTACATGTGCGAGTACCCGAACAAGCCGGAGCCCGAGAACCCGTACAGCTTCTCGGCCATCCAGGCATTCGGATTCGAGTTGTCGCACAGCGACCACAGCTGTTCCTTGCAGAAGTAGCAGCGGCCGCACGCGATCGTGAACGGGACGACGACGCGATCGCCGACCTTCAGGCGATCGTTGTCCCGTCCGACTTCGACGACCTCGCCCATGAACTCGTGCCCGAGCACGTCCCCCTTCTCCATCGTCGGGATGAAGCCGCCGTAGATGTGGAGGTCCGATCCGCAGATCGCGGTTGACGTGACCCTGACGATCGCGTCGCGCGGGTTGAGAATCTGCGGATCCGGCACGGTCTCCGTGCGGATGTCCTCTTTGCCGTAGTAGCAGACGGCCTTCATATGATCGGCTCTCCGGTGCTGCGTCCGCGGAATCTCGCCCGCTTCGAACACCTGCTTCAGCCGCCGGAGATCCTCGCGAATCGTCTGCGACGGCTCGCGCCCGAACATGCGCGCGAGGAACGCTCCGGCTCGTCCCGCCGGCGGCCCGTACTGCAGATGCACCGAGATCTCGGTGGCTCGTCCGTCGCGAACCGGCCTGAAGTTCACCGACCCGGCGGTGACGATGTCGGAGTCAGGCAGCGAGCGCCAGCCGATCACCTTGTTGTCGACCTCGTTGATGATCTCGGCGTCCCATTCGACGCTCAGATCGGCCGGGCCGCGGGCCACCCAGTGCGAACGGCCGTTGCCGAGGTCGGTGACCTGCGCGAGATGTGTGAACACGCGCGGCAGGTTCTCGAGCTGACGCCAGAACGCGTAGACCTCGGCAACCGGCCTCTCGACGCGCGCCGCCTCGCGGACGTGAAGGCCGCGTTGACCAGAGAGCGCTGTGCGCGTGTCGCCGTTTTCGAATGGCCACTTGCCAGACAGACACCTGTAGGCGAACGGTGATGCGGCAGCCGCGGCGATCGCCAGGCCCGGAACGCTTCTCCGGCTGAACCCGTACGCCAGGACTGCTGTGGCAGCGGCGAGACTGGCCCAGCGCTCGATCTCGCGAATGTCATTCAAGGGGTGCTCAATCTCAGAGCGGTTCGATTCCATAAACGCCATGCGGCACCTCGTGAGTAGGGGCGACGCACGCGTCGCCCTTGTTGTCGAAGCACGCGACGTACCACGCGGAACAGCGGCTTTCGTGGCGTGCGCAGTGCCTGAGGCAGAACGTTGTGTCTTCCACGTTCACATCCACGGTCGTCGGCTTACCACGCGCGTGCTAATCGGGGAGGACTGTTCGGGATAGAAGCTTGCGATGCGCTCGCCTCCGGCGGTGAGACGCTGTGCTACACTTGGCAATTCGTCGGGGCGTGGCTCAGTCTGGTAGAGCACTCGGTTCGGGACCGAGGGGTCGCTGGTTCGAATCCAGTCGCCCCGACCATCAAATTTCGGCAACAATAATGGCCTGCAACCGACGTGGTGTCGCTTGCAGGCCATTTACCTTTTCCGCCATGCCCATCTACGAATACGCCTGTCGAAGCTGCGGGAACGAGTTCGAACAGCTGATTCGCACCGGGGACACCGCCGCGTGCCCGTCCTGCAAGGGACAGGACCTCGAGCGTCTGCTCTCGCACGTCTCGGTCAGTTCGGAGAACACACGCCAGTTGAATTTCAACAAGGCTCGCGCCAAGGCCAAGCTGGTGCAGCGCGACAAGGACGTGGCGCAGGCGGAATACGAGAAGAAGCACCGCGAGGAAGGGCACTAGGTCCGGCGGCAGCGGATACGGCAGTCCGGCTGAAGCCGGACACTACAGTCCGGCTGAAGCCGGACACTACAGCTAGGCGGTCTTGTTCGCGAGCGTCAGGCCTTCCACGAACGCCAGCGCGCTGTAGGCGGTCATGTCCGGCTGCAGCGGCGTAATCGAAATGTAGCCGTCGCGCACGGCCTGATAGTCCGAGCGGTCGTGCGGCTCCCACTCGTTCTCGCCTTCCTCAATCCAGTAGTACGGCTTGTGCCGCGGATCCATGCGCTCGCTCACCGTCGTGACGTGATTGCGCTTGGCCTGCACGGTGACGCGGAAGCCCTTGTTGGGTCCCTTCGGCGTGTTGATGTTCAGCAGCGTGAACTTCGGCAGACCCTGTTCGAGCACCGCCTGCGCCACGATCGCCGCGGCTTCAGCCGAGGGGCCGAACTCGCACTCATCCTTCACGCGCTGCGTGGAGACCGCGATGCTGTGAATCTCGAGCAGCGCACCCTCCAGCGCCCCCGACACCGTCCCCGAATACGTCACGTCGTCGCCGAGATTCCACCCTTTGTTGATGCCCGAGACGATCAAGTCGGGCTTACCCCTGATCACGTGCGTGATCGCCAGGTTCACGCAGTCGGTTGGCGTGCCGTCAACCGCAAAGACGTTGGGGCCGATCGTGTCGATCCGCAGCGGACGACGGAGTGTGAGCGCGTGGCCGATGGCACTGGCTTCCTGAATCGGGGCGACGACTGTTACGTCACCGAGCGGCGCGAGAGCGCTGGCCAGGGCTTTGATCCCCTCTGAGTGCACACCATCGTCGTTGGTCACAAGAATACGAGGCATTGGAACCATCGATCCTATCAGGACTCGGCGGCGGTGGTTCCTTGATGCGGGTTGGGCAGGCGGAGAAGCAGCAGCGATACCGCGGCGATGGCCGACAGCGCAGCGCCCATGATGAAGGCTGCGGCAGGGCTGACTCGATCGTAGACGAAGCCGAACGCGATGCTGGCGACCAGCATGCCGATGCCGAGCACGCCGTAGTAGAGGCCGAACGACGTGCCCTGCTGGTGAGGCGGCGTGAGATCGGCGACCAGCGCCTTCTCCGCTCCTTCCGCCAGGGCGAAATGGACGCCGTAGATCAGGAAGAGTGCGACGAATGCCACAGCGTTCGACACCAGCGCGAAGCCGAGATAGACCAGGCTGTAGATCGCCCAGCCAATCACGATGACGTAGCGCCGCCCGATTCGATCGGAGAGTCCACCGCCCCAGGTCGACAGCGACGCCTTCACCACGTGGTGCGCAGCCCACAGCAGCGGCAGGAACGTCGCCGATCCGAGTGCGTCTGCCAGACGAAGCAGGAGAAACGCATCCGCAGAACTCCCCAGACTGAAGAGAAGAATGACCCCGAGGACTGTATAGAGTTCCCTCGGAAGGCGTTCGGATCGTTCGGCACGTTCGGGTCGTTCGGATCGTTCCAGTCGTTCGAATCGTTCTCGCGGTCGCTCGTCGACGCGAAAGAGCGTCGCCACAGCCAGGGCACCAGGAATGGCTGTCAACGCAAACAGCAGCCGGTACTGTCCCGGAAAGAAAGCCAGGAACACCGTCGCGATGATCGGGCCGACGACCGCGCCAGTGTGATCCATGGCGCGATGGAAGCCGAAAATGCGGCCGCGCGATGAGGCGTCGGCGTGCGCGGCCAGCATCGCGTCGCGTGGCGCGCCGCGAATACCTTTGCCGGTGCGGTCCAGCGCACGAATGGCCAGGACCTGCGGCCACGTCGAGGTCAGCGCGATGAGCGGCCGCGCCACCGACGACAACCCGTAGCCGAGAATCACGAGCGGCCGCCGCTCCCGACGGCGGTCGGACACCCACCCGACGCGATCTTCAGCAGGCTGTTGACGCCCTCGGCCACGCCTTCGATGATGCCGAGCGAGGTCGCGCTCGCGCCTAGCACGCGCGAGAGATACACCGGCAACAGCGGATAAATCATCTCGGTCGCCGCGTCGGTGAAGAGGCTGGCCCACCCGAGCAACCTGACTGGACGAGGAATCTGGCCGGCCATTCGCGACTAGTAGACCGCCCGCGCCGCGTGTGTGCCCTTGGAGGCGAAGGACAGGCGCGGATGCGTCGCCGCGCCGGTCAGTACGAGACGGGCCGCAATCTCACCAACGACGGGGCCGTGCTTGAAGCCGTGACCGGAACCACCGCCCACGACCCACACGTTGTCGTATTCGGGATGCCGATCGATCAGGAGATCGCCGTTGGACGTGTTCTCGTACTGGCAGATGCGAGTGCCGATCACCGGTGCGCCTCTCATCGCCGGGAATCGCCGCTCGACCCATGCCCGCGCGCGAGCGATCGCCTCGGGTGTGGGCGTGCGGTCGTCGGTGTCCGGATCGATCGGCGGACCATGCTCGTCGATGCCGACCTTGAGGCCGGCGTCCTCGAGCTCGGGGATGCCGTAGATGCCCGCCGGACGATCGATCCACGCTGGCGTGTGCGCGTGGGAGAAGCGATTGTCGCCGGCCGGAGTGCCGAAGTAGACGACCGTCTGGCGGGTTGGTCGGATGCGGCCGGCCAGCGCTGAGGGAAGCACGGTGGGAAGCCAGGGACCGCACGCGAACACAAACGCGTCGGCCTCGATCGTGCCACCGCCGGCCACGCTGATCGCGCGCATCCGGCCACTCGAGGGGCCTGGCCTTGTCGAGACAATCGCCTTGCCGCGCAGCAACCGTGCACCCGATGCGTCGAGCGCCGCTGCCAGCGTGCGAACAGCGCGTCGCGCCATCAGCACGCCGCACTCCGTTTCGAGCAGCGCCATCGAGACGTCACCCGCCTCGAGATGTGGATACCGCTCACGCAGCCGCGCTCGGTTCGAGCACGTCCACTGCATGTCCGCCACGCTCGAGTGTTTGCCTGGTGTCGATCGCATACGGATCGCCGGCGTCGGCCAGCAGCAGCACTCCGCAGGGATGCCAGATCGGCACGCCCGTGCGTTCCTGCAGCCCTCGCCACTGCTCCGCCGAGCGCCGCGCGAACTCCGAGTAGATTTCATCCGCGCCGTAGCCGCAGCGCAGAATGCGCGACTGATCGCCCGAGCTGGCACGCGGGTTAGCCGGACCGTAGGCGTCGATCAAGGTGATGTCGCAGCCCCCGGCGATCAGGTGGTGGGCGGTCCACGTGCCGAACACGCCGGCACCGACCACGACAACGTGCGCCATCAACCGATCCTAGTCCTGCTGACGCCGGACACGCTACGTACTGCCGTACACTTTCGACATGAAGCTGCAGGAGCTGCTCACCGAGCGCACACGCGAGGCGGCGCCGCAGCTCGTCGAGCCGCTCGATCGCGGTCGTCTGCGGTGTCATGCCTGCGGCCATCAGTGCCCGATCCCCGACGGCGCGATGGGCGTCTGCAAGGTGCGGTTCAACCGCGGCGGCCGGCTCCTCGTGCCGTGGGGCTACGTGGGCGGCGTGCAGTGCGACCCGGTCGAGAAGAAACCCTTCTTTCATGCCTACCCTGGCGCGCTCGCCTACAGCTTCGGCATGCTCGGCTGCGATCTCCATTGCGCATATTGCCAGAACTGGGTGACGTCGCAGGCGCTGCGCGATCCCGACGCGATCGCTCCACCCCGCGACGCGACGCCCGCCGCCCTCGTCGCCGACGCCCGCCGCCAGGGCGCAAAGCTGCTGGTCTCCACCTACAACGAACCACTCATCACCGCGGAATGGGCGATGGAGATCTTCGCGGAGGCACGCCGCGCCGGTCTCGTCACCGGCTTCGTCTCGAACGGCAACGGCACACCGCGAGTCCTCGACTACATCCGACCGCACATCGATCTCTACAAAGTCGACCTCAAGAGCTTCGACGACCGGCGGTATCGCGAGCTCGGCGGACGCCTGGCGCCAATCCTCGACACCATCCAGTGGCTGCACGACGCCGGCGTCTGGGTGGAGATCGTCACGCTGCTCGTGCCCGGATTCAACGACAGCGACGACGAGATTCGCGGACTCGACCGCGTTTCTTGCCGGCGTCTCACCAGATATCCCGTGGCACGTGACGGCGTTTCATCAGGACTACAAGATGACCGACCCGGCGAACACCACCGCCGCCATGCTGCTGCGCGCCGCTCGCATCGGTCAGGACGCCGGACTGCGCTACGTCTACGCGGGCAATCTGCCCGGCCGCGTCGGCGACTACGAGCACACCGACTGCCACTCCTGTGGCACGCGCCTCATCTCCCGCTACGGCTATCTGATTCAGAAGTACGCCCTGACCGACGACGGTGCATGCCCCGCCTGTCACACGCCGACTCCCGGCCGCTGGAGCGCCGCGTTCGAGGGTCAGCGGACTGCACATCCTTTCCTGCCGCACGACCGGACGAGGCTCTCCATCCTCTAGGAGTCAGGAGTCAGGAATCAGGCCTCAGGAATCAAGCGAGTCAGTAAGGGATAATGGTTCCAGTGCTGAAGGACAGCCTCGACCGGCCCGCTCCGCAACCTCCGCCTCTCGGTCACCGATCGCTGCAATCTGCGCTGCAGCTATTGCATGCCCGAGCCGGAGTACGTGTGGCTGCCGCGCGAGGACATCCTGCACTTCGAGGAGATCGAGACGCTGGTGGACGTGTTCACCAGCCTGGGTGTGGACAAAGTCCGGCTGACCGGCGGCGAACCGCTGCTCCGCCGCAATCTGCCAGACCTGATCAAGCGTCTGGCCGCGCGGCCGGCGATTCGCGATCTCGCGATGACCACCAACGGCGTGCTGCTGGCGGCCAACGCGCTGGCGATTCGCGACGCGGGCCTGCACCGTCTCACCGTGAGCCTCGACACGCTGCGGCCGCAGCGCTTTCGCGATCTCACCCGCTACGACGAGCTCGAGCGCGTCCTCGAGGGCATCGACGCCGCCGCACCGCTATTTCCCGGCTTCAAGATCGACACCGTCGTCATTCGCGGCGTCAACGATGACGAGCTGATCGAGCTGCTGGAGTTCGGCCGCCGCTACGGTGCCGAGGTGCGCTTCATCGAGTACATGGACGTCGGCGGCGCAACGCACTGGTCGATGTCACGCGTGCTGCCGCGGCGCGAGATGCTGACCGTGCTCGAGGCCCACTATGGCCCGATCACGCCGGTGGTCGAACACTCCTCCGCGCCGGCCGATCGCTACCGCCTGGCCGATGGCATGACGTTCGGGATCATCTCCTCGACCACCGAGCCCTTCTGCGATTCGTGCGACCGCAGCCGTCTGACGGCGGACGGGCTCTGGTATCTGTGCCTGTATGCGTCGCACGGCACCGACCTGCGCCGGCCACTCCGCTCAGGCGCAACGGCGGAACAACTCGCGCAGCTCATTCGAGCGACGTGGGAGGTGCGCAGCGACCGTGGCGCCGAAGAGCGTCTCGCCTCGAGAGATCGGCTGCCGCTCATCCCCGTCGATCGTCTCAAGCGCGATCCGCACCTGGAGATGCACACCGAGGAGGTTAGCGGTCTGTTATCCGTCTTTACTCCGCGCCTTCGTGTCTCCGCGTTTGGTCGAGCACGCGCAGTCAGTTGCGCGATCTGATCAACAGTGTTCGTCGAACGCGGCTGTCAGCATCGACGCGATCGAACGCGCGTCGCGCGTCTCGATCTGACGCCGCTCCAGCATGTAGACCAGCTTGCCGTCGCGCAGGATGCCGACCGACGGCGACGAGGGTGGATACGGCGCGAACGCTTCGCGCGCGCGAGCCGTCGCTTCGACATCGGCGCCAGCGAACACCGTGCCCACGAAATCGGGCCGCTTGTCGTGCTGCAGCGCCATCGCAATACCCGGCCGCGCCTTACCGGCTGCGCATCCGCACACCGAATTGACCACGATCATCACCGTCCCCTGCTCACGCAGAGCGGCATCGACATCTTCGGGCTTGCGTAACTCGCGCGCACCGACATCGGTCAGCTCGGCACGCATGGGGGCAATGAACGGCTCGGGATAGGGCATGACGGCCATTGTACCGGAGGCGGCCGTCAATTGCTGATTGACGATCTACCGGTTCTTCACAGCATCGAGGCTGACGACGGCCTCGTTGCCCACGACCGTCGCAGTGTGCGGAACACCCCGCGGGACCGCTATCCAGTCGCCGGGACCGAGCACCGCGCGCTCGCCGTTGACAGTCAGTTCGAAGCGTCCGGACACGACGGCATCAATCTTGTCCACGCCGTGCGTGTGCTCGGGAAAGTGTGTGCCTGGCGAGTAGACGTATCGAGTGACTGAATAGCCTTCCGCTTCGAGTCTGCGCCGCAGCGCGGTCTCGGTCAGTTGGCCGTCTGTTCCCGGATTCCAGTGCCGAACCGCCACGCCGAAACTACGTTCCCCAGATCTCCTGCAGCCGCGCGTCGCGTCCGCAGCTCCAGCGGTAGAAGCGATATTGCGCTGGATGTTTGATGTAGTAGTCCTGATGCGCGTCGTCGGCGGGAAAGAAGATACGCGCGTTGGAGATCGGCACGACGATCGGATCGTTGAACCGGGCAGCGATCCGCTGCTTCGACGCTTCAGCGGCTGCCCGCTGCGTGTCGGAATGCACGAAGATCTCCGGGCGATACTGCGCGCCGACGTCACAGAACTGCCGGTGCGAGACGAACGGATCGACGTGCCGCCAGAAGTAGTCGAGCACCTGCTCGTACGACACCACTACGGGATCGAACGCGACCTCGATCGCTTCGGCGTGGCCGGTCGATCCGCGCGCGACCTGCTCGTAGCTGGGACTTGACACCTTTCCGCCGGTGTAACCGGAGGTGGTGAACTTCACTCCGGTGAGCTTGTCGAAGTCGGACTCCGCACTCCAGAAGCAGCCCATCGCGAAGGTCGCCTTCTCCCACCCGGGCTGCATCGTCGGCAGCTGCGCGGCCTCAGCCGTGGTGCCGATGCCGATGAAGCCGCCGCGAAGCCAGACATAGGCCACGGCCAGACCGATCGACAACATGAGAACGGAGCGTTGTGTACTCACAGCCTGGCCTCGAAAGTAAGGGCGACGCCGTTGATGCAGTATCGCAGTCCTGTCGGCTGCGGTCCATCCTCAAAGACGTGCCCCAGATGTCCGCCACACCCCGCGCAATGCACTTCGGTCCGTACCATCAGCCAGTTCTGGTCCACGCTCGTCGCCACCGCGTGATCGAGAGGACGCCAGAAGCTGGGCCAGCCGGTTCCGCTCTCGAATTTCGTGCCGGATGCGAAGAGCTCCCGCCCGCAGCCGGCACATTTGAAGACACCGTCTCGATGCTCCTGATTCAGGGGACTGGTGTGCGGCCGCTCAGTGGCCTGCCGGCGCAGGACCCGGAATTGCGCCGCCGACAACGTGCGGCGCCAATCTTCCTCGCTGCGCATGATGGGAAATGTTCCGCTGATGGCGGATGACGGTCCGGTGAGCCACCCGACGAGCGGCACCAGCCCTGCGGCGCTGGCCAGGACGACGAGGAACTGCCGCCTGTTCTCCTGCACTTCCTTATCGTAACGCCGGACCGTGAAGACGCAACCACTGCCGCGCCTCCCGGTAACCGGGGCAGGCGGCGGCGACGAGTTTCCAGAATGCCGGTGAGTGATCGAGCCGGCGCAGGTGCATCAGTTCGTGAATGAGGACGTAGTCGCGGACGGCCGGCGGCATCAGCACGAGGCGCCAGTTCAATGAAATCTTGCCGTCGCGGCCGCAGGATCCCCAGCGGGTTCGCTGATTGCGGATGCTCACCCCGGCCACCGTCATCCCGTACATGGCGGCGATCTCGAGCAGCCGCGCCGTCAACTCGGTGCGGGCCTGGGCGCGGAGCGCCGTTCGCTCCTCTGTCCCGAACGCTGTCGGCGTCAGCCGCGCCCGCTGCCGTGACACCCAGTCGGTATGACGCTGCACGAACGCGTCCGCCTCGCGCTTCGATCCGCCGCGCGGAATCGTCACACGCACGGAGCCGTCATGCTCGACGCGCAGGAGGTAGCGGCGCGCGCGGCGATGACGGACGAAATAAACCGGCGGCGTGGAGCTGTCGCTTGTCGGTGCGGGTGCGAGAGAGCTTTCGACCGTCGGTGCAATGGCGTCTGACGCTTGTCGGTGCGAGCGGACTGACGCTGGTCGGTGCGAGGGCGCCCTGGCCGGTCGGTGCGCGCGAATCGTCAACGAACGGTAAGCCGAGCTGCACGATCGACAGGATAACCGATCGACAGAACGATCCGAACGTCTCGAACGATCTATTGTGCGCGCAGCGCCGTCAGCGGACTCACCGTGCTCGCGCGGCGGGCCGGCAGCCAGACCGCGATCAGCGAGACGATCGTCAGCACGACCGGCATCACGATGAACACCGCGGGATCGCGTGCCTGCACTTCATACAGCACGCTCGCCATCAGGCGCGTCAAGCCCCAGGCCGCAACGAGGCCGACAATCACGCCGGCGATCGCCAGACGCATGCCCTGCACGACGACCATGCGACGCACCTGCTGGGCTTCGGCGCCGAGCGCGATGCGGATGCCGATCTCCTGCGTGCGCTGCGCCACGGAGTAGGCCATCAACCCATAGATGCCGATCGCGGCAAGCAGCAGCGCCGACGTGCCGAACACGCTCATGAGCAGCACGTTGAAGCGCTGCCTGGAGATCGATCGCGACACGACTTCTTCCATCGATCGGATGCTCGACACGGGCAGACCACTCACCTGCCGGAGCTGCTCCTGCACCGCGTTGCTGACTCCGTATGGATCGCCTTGCGTGCGCACAACCCAGGCGACGGGCGTGATCCGGACGTTCAGGGCGTTCAGCGCGTCCGGTACCTGTGCGTTGGGCACGTACATGTGCGGTCCCGGCTCGTTGTTGAGCCCGCCATCGCGGACGTCGCTGGCCACGCCGATGATCTCGCGCTCGCGCTCCTGATTCAGCTCCTTCATCACGCCACCGCCGATCATCAGGCGCTCGCCGACCGGGTCCTTGTCCTTGAAAAACTGCTTGGCGAACGCCTCGTTGATGATCACCACGCCCGGCGCGCCGCTATCATCGCGATCGGTGAACTTGCGCCCTTTCCTGACCGGGATCTTGAACACGTCGAAGTAGCCGGAGGAAATGGTCAGCCAGGCGCCGCCGCCGTGAAATGGCCCCTTCTCGAGCGGACGACCGATGATCCGGAAGGGCAATCCGTATCCGCCTTCAAGCGGCACGCAGCACGTGGCCGCCGCGGCAACGACACCGGGCACGCCTAGCAGACGCTCGACCCCCGTTCGAGTCAGCTGCTCGACCACTTCAGTCCGCGCGTACTTCTCCCCCGTCAGCGACATGCGCATTGTCAGCACGTTCTGCGGGTCGTAGCCGGGTTGCACGTTACGCAGGTTGACGAGCGTCCGAATCAACAGCGCCGATCCGACGAGCAGTAGTAACGCCAGCGCCACTTCGACGACGACGAGCACGGAGCGGGCCTTGTTGTGGCGCAGCGTCGCGCCCGAACGTCCGGTGCTGTCCTTCAACGCCGCGCTGAGATCGCTGCGCGAGCTCTGGAGTGCAGGGAACAATCCGAACAATACGCCTGTCCCGATCGAAATCGCCGCCGTGAAGAGCAGCACGCGCCAATCGAGACCGACGAGCACACCCTCCTCGCCGATGCGCGGCAGGCCGGCGGTGTTGATCGATAGCAGTGCACGAATGCCGAGCACACCCAGCGCGAGACCAATCACGCCGCCCATCACCGACAACAGCACGCTCTCGGTGAGCAACTGCCTGATGATGCGGCCACGGCCGGCGCCGATCGCGGCGCGCAGCGCCACTTCACGTTTGCGGGCGGTGGCGCGGACAAGCAGCAGATTCGCGACGTTGGCGCAGGCGATCAGCAGGACGAACGCCACTGCGGCGCTGAGAATGAGCAGCGTCGGTCGCGCGTTCCGCGTGAACACCTGCTGCATCTGCTGAACGGTGAAGCCTCCTCCGTCGCCGAGCGCTCCCGGATACTTGGCGACATACTCCTGCGCCGAGAGTTTCAATCTGGCCTGCGCCTGCTCGAGCGACACGCCAGGCTTCAGCCGCCCGGCTGACTGGAAGAAGTGCCCCTGATCGACCGTGTTCGGATCGAGCTGGAACGGTACCCACAGCTCGGGCGGGTCGCCGACCTCCGCCAGATCGAAGGTCGGCGCGATGATGCCAATCACTTCGTGCGGATCACCGCTGAGGAGTATCGTCTTGCCGATGATGTCGGCATCGCCGCCGAAGCGCCGCTGCCACAGTCCATGACTGAGGACCGCGACACGCGGGCCGCCGGGCAAATCCTCTTGAGGCGAGAACGTCCGGCCACGGAACACCGGCGCGCCAAACAGCTTGAAGTAGCTGGCGCTCACCTGCCCGGCTTGCAGCTGCTCAGGGGATGCGCCTCCCGTGTAGTTGACGACGTTGGTGCGATACGCGGTGGCGTCCTGGGTGACGGTCGTCTGCTGGGCGAAGTGGGCGAACTTTGCTGGTGACGCGCCCGGATTTCCAAAGCCGTTCTGCCGGGCGGTGCTCATGAAGAACACCACGTTCTCCGGGTCGGGGAACGGCAGCGGCTTCAGCAGCACGGCGCTGACGACGGAGAAAATCGCCGTATTCGCTCCGATTCCGAGCGCCAGTGCAGCGACCGCCGCGGCGGTGAACACCCGGTTCTGCCGGAACATCCGGAACGCGTGCCTCAGGTCCTGCAGGAACAGCTCCACGTCACCACCCTCCGGTCATCGGTCAGGCGGGTCTGAAGACCCGCCTCTACGGCTGTAGCTTAGACACCGGTATCTACGATTTGGTTGGAGGGAACGATCCTTCAGTCGTCCGAACCATCGAAGGTCAACGACTATTCGCTCCTGCATCGCGACAGCCGAGGCGGCGCGATCACCGGGAATGCCGACGCCACGCCGTGACGATGATCAGCAGCAGCGCACCACCCCAAGACGTGCCGAAATCGGTTGCGCCGATCCCGATCAGCAGGCCGCGCATACACTGACTCACGGCCAGCGCACCGGCCATGCCCGATCACAGACCGATCGCGAGGTGACGTGCGGTGCGCCCGCACGAGCCAGCCGATTTGGACCGGCCGCGAACCCAGGACCACCGAATGCCGATCTCACGCGTGCGCTGTGCGGTGGCATACGCCGTTGCCGCATACAGCCCCAGCACGGAGAGCACCAGCGCGATGACCGCCGACGAGCGCGATCATCGTACCGAACACGCGCAACCCGATCGCTCGTCCGACAGCGCCAGCGAGTCGTCCAGCGTCATGACGTCGTAGAGCGGCAAGTCGGGATCGATCGCGCGCAGGTGGTCGCCGACGAGCGCCGCGACTGCGCCAGAGCGCTTGGATCGCAGCAAGAACGCTGGTCTTCCGCAATCGGATCGGCCGTGTAGCTCACATAGACGATCGGCTCGAATCCGTCCGGCGACTCAGTGCTGCGCTGGCGAATGTTCGGCGCGACGCCGACGATGTCCGCATCGTGCCGCGGCCATCACGACCGGTCAAGCGCGAGACGGTGCCCGATCGGATCGCTGTTCGCGAAATGGACGGCGGCAAACTTCTCGTTGACGATCGCCGTCACTACCGTCGGCCCTCGTCGGCAGCCGTGAAGTTGGCGCCACGGACAGAGCGCGACCCGATGACGGCGAAGTAGCTGCGGCCGACCGTCATCTGATACACAAAGCCCGGACCACGATCGCCGGGGACATCCCTGCCGTCGATCGACAGCCGCCGAACCGCCGCTTCCTCGAAGGGCGCCTGACTCGAGAGTGTGGCAGTGAGACCCGGTGCGTCAGCCAACCGATCTTCTAACTGCCGATAAAGGCGTGCCCGCTGCTCGGCCGAATCGTATTGAGGGCCCGACAGCGACAACCGCATTCGCACCAGACCGTCGGTGCGGACCCCGGCATCCATGTCCTGCTGCGCGAGGATGCTGCGCACCATCAATCCCGCACCCACGAGCAGCATCGGTGCAAGCGCCAGCTGCGTGACCACCAACCGGCTGCTCCATCGTCGCTGGCGAACGTGCCAGTATGGCCGGTGCCGGCTTGAACGAGCTGCCGGGCGATACCTGTTCTCGACGCCTCGATCGCCGGCACGAGACCGAACAGGAGGCCCGTGCCCAGACACACCGCGGTCAAGAATGTGAAGACGCGCCAGTCCGATTCGAACTGAATCCAGTACGGCAGGCCCTGTCCGCGACCGTCATCGAGCTGCCCGACTGCGTCCGAGAACACATTGACAGCCAGCATTGAAAGACCCAGCGCAACGAGCCCGGCCAGGCTCGCGAGCAAGAAGCTCTCGACGAGCAGTTGACCGACGATCTGGGCGCGACTCGCGCCCACGCCGAGGCGCACCGCGATCTCGCGCGTGCGATACGCGGCGCGCGCCAGAGCAGATTGGCGACGTTTGCGCACGCGATGAGCAGCACGATGCCGACCAGTGTCAGGAGGATCGGAAAGGTGGTGCGCAGGCGCCCGCCGATCACGCGCTCGCCAAACGTGCCGACCCTGGGCTGTACGTTGCGGTTGGTCGCCGGAAACGCAGCGGCCAACGTCTCAGCATTGCGACGGAGTTCGTCGGCCGCCTGTTCGCGCGTCGCAGACGAGGAGAGCCGGCCCAGACCCTCGATCGTTCTGACATCTCGCCGCGCCCGTGTTTCGGCAGGCAGTTGCGCGAGCGGTTGCCATAGCCGTGAGCGCGCCGGGAACGCGAAACCTGCGTCCATGACGCCGATGATCGTAGACGGCACACCGTTCACGCGAATGGGTCGTCCGATCACCTTGGGATCAGCGCCGTACCGGCTGCGCCAGAGTGCGTCGCTGAGGATCACGACGGCGGGCGCACCGGGACGATCGTCGCGTGCGTCGAACCCACGCCCGACGATCGGAGCATGGCCGATCAGGTCGAACGCATTGGCGGAGATGTACGCGCCAACGGCGCGCTCCGGAACCCTGCCCTCGTCGGCCACGTTCATCGTCGTCTCAGCGACCCCGGCGAGACCGTCGAACGTCTGCTGGGCGACCGACCAGTCCTGGAGATCGAGATACGAGATGCCGGCGTTGGGACGAGCACGACCATCCACGCTGCTGAGAATCGTGACGATACGTTCGGGCTCGGCGAACGGGAAGTCGCGAAGCATGATTCCGTTCAGCAGCACGAACACGGTGTTGTTGGCTGCGATCCCGAGTGCCAGCACGAGCACGGCCGCCGCGGTGAACCAGCGTTCCTTAATCAGGAGACGAAGACCGAAACGGACGTCGCGCAGGCAGTCGGTGACGAACCCGAACGTGCGGTGATCGCGATGGGTCTCTTTCATCGGCTCGATGCCGCCGAAATCACGCCGCGCTGCGCGGCGAGCCTGTTCCCGCGTCATGCCACGCCGCTCGTAGTCGGCGGCCAGCAGCTCCAGATGCGCCCGGACTTCCTCGTCGAGACGATTCTCGAGTTGATCGCGGCGGAACAGCGCGGCAATGCGGCTGAGCAGTGCGTGCATCACGAGCCCTCTTCGAGCAGCCGCGACATCATGGCGACGGTGCGCGACCACAGGTCGGCTTCAATCGCCAGCTGCTTCTTGCCCGCCCGCGTGATCGCGTAGAACCGCGCGCGGCGATTGTTCTCGCTCATGCCCCATTCGCTCTTGATCCATGCCTTCTGCTCCAGCCTGAGGAGCGCCGGATAGATCGTTCCCTGATTGAGCGCGAGTGAGCCTTCGGCAATCTGCTCGATGCGGCGGGCGATGCCGTAGCCGTGCAGCGGCCCCACCCCGTCGAGCGTTTTGAGGACCATCAGGTCCAGCGCACCGTACGGCACTTCGTCCATGTCGGCTATCAACAGGAGCAAACACTACGCCATGTTGATAATCAACAGGAACAACAATCGTTGGAGCGTAGCGTTCGTAGCGTTCGGGAACGTTCGGATCGTTCGTTACTGGGACTTCCCTCGTCCCACAGGCGAACATGCGCAGTGGCCATGAACGACTCGAACGAGCGAGAACGACTCGAACGATCCGAATGATTCGAACGGCTCGAACGATCTACTGGAAATTCGAGACCAGGTAGGCGTCGGTCTGCGCGACGCCGCGCGAGACGATCAGGCTGCCGCCATCTGCCGAGCGCTTGCCGCGAACGATGCCGAGGTCGGCGAGGTTGGTGACCTTGATCGGTGGGCCACCTGCCAGGCGCTGAAGCCAGACGTTCTGGCGCTCGACGGTGGAATACAGCACGCCGTCTCCGTTCGCCGTCCATTCCACGAGCCCGTTCGCCGTGGCCGGCGCGATGGTGCCCAGCACGCGTGGCGGTCCGCTCCCGTCGAGCGGCATCGTCACCAGCGCGAGTTGTCCGGCGTTTGACGCGACGTTGATTCCTGCCAGAAGCCGTCCGTCCGGCGAGACCGCTGGCCGATCGATGCCTGCGGCGATCAGCGTCGGCTGGCCCCCGTTGATCGGCACGCGCCACGTCGCCGGCTCGGCGTCGCCGAGCGAGGCGCAGACGACATACTGTCCGTCGGGTGTGACGGACAGCCACGATGGACGTGGCACATGCGCGAGCAGCCTCGGCTCGGCGCCATCGACATTCATCCGCCAGACACCGGTCTGACCGTCGCGATTGGACACGAACACGATCGTGCGGTCGTCGGGCGATACCGCCGGCCACGTGTTGGTGCCCTCTCGGGTCAGCGTCTCCCGGCTGCCGCCCGTGCGATTCGACGATCGCGAGCTGCGAGTTCCCGCGCTCGCCGGTACTGATGACGAGACGGCCGTCCTTGAGCGGCGCGATACCCAGCAAGCCGTCGTAGCGTTCCGATGCGATGCGCTGTGGACCCTGGCCATTCAGCGGCAGACGCCACAGCGAATAGACGGCGTCGAGCCCGACCGAGACAAATGCGCTGCCGTCAGCGTGTACGGAGATGTTGCGGTATTCGAGGAGGTCGGGCGTAACACGACGTGGCTCCCCACGCGGGTATGGCTGCAGCCAGACCTTGCGCGGTATCTCTTTCAACGCGTCCACGTGATCGGCGACGAACAGGATCCCTGATCCATCCGGCAGCCACGCTGTGAATGTCGCGTCCTTGAAGCGCTGGGGAAAGGGATCGATCGTTCCCGACGCCACATCGACGGTGACGAGCCCGGCGTCGCCGGTCTTGGCATCGTGGATCGACGCGGCAATGCGCTCACCGTCAGGCGACCATGACGGCGCCGCGAAGAACGCCGGCACGAAGAACTGCTGGCCGCGGGTCGTCGCGAGCACGCGGGGCGTGCCGCCCTCGACATCGGCGACCAGTAGTGCAGACGATCCCCGTTCGGGAAAGCTGCCGCGATAGAAAGCGAATTGCCTTCCATCCGGTGACAGCGTGATCGTGCTGTCGATCCCGTCGACGAGCGCGCGCGGAGTTCCACCCAGGACACTCACGACGTACAGCCGGCCGGCGGGCTCCTGGGCGCTCTTGGTCGCGTAGTACACGCGCGACGCGTCATGCGAGAACGCGATCCCCCAATACCCGACTGGCTGCGGCGGGACGAGCTCGATGCTGCGATCTTCACCGAGCTGACGCACGCGAAGACCTTGCATGCCGCCCATCGACTCGACCCACGCCAGGTATCGGCCGTCGCGCGACGTCGCCGCGTCAATGGCGGTGCCACTCAGCGTGACACGCTGGAGGCCGACGCTGGTTGGCGCGCGTCCGACGAAGCCACTCTCCGTCGTCCACCACACGGCGAGCACCAGCGCCACAATCGCGGCGGCGCCGGCGAGCAGGCGCCGCCACGGCACACGAGCGGCGGTCTCGCGGTGCGTCGCCGCCTCCAGACGACGCAGCAAGCCTCGGAGATCGTGCGAGAGCTCCTGCATCGACTGATACCGATCGTCCGGATTCTTGGCGAGACATCGGCGGATCACCGGTTGCAGCTGCACGTGCGGCAGCGGCTCGACAATCGGCTCCGGCTCCTCACTCAGGATCCGCTTCAACGTCTCGAACGACGTCGTCCCCTGGAATGCACGGCGGCCGGTGATGACTTCGTACAGCACGCATCCGAACGAGAAGATGTCGGTGCGCGGATCGAGCGGCTTGCCCTGCACCTGTTCGGGCGACATGTAGCCGACGGTGCCAAGGACCCCGGCCGAGGGCGCCGAATCGGCATCGGCTCCGGCTGGCGCCATATCGGCCCGCAGCTTCGCCACGCCAAAGTCGAGCACCTTGGCGTAGCCGCCGTCGGCAATCATCAGATTCTCGGGCTTCAGATCGCGGTGGATCACCCCGGCGGCGTGCGCCGCGGCCAGGGCATCGACGACCTGAACCAGGTATTCGATTGCGCGCTTGGTATCGAGTCGTTTGGATTCAATGGCCTTTCGCAGCGTCTCCCCCGCCACCAACTCCATGGCGATGTAGAGCACCGGTGGCCCCTGGGCCACGCCGTCCCGCTTCGGCGCACTCTCCCCGATGTCGTAGATCGCAATGAGGTGCGGGTGGTTCAGCGCTGACGCGGCGCGCGCCTCCTGCACGAAACGCTCGAGCCGGTTGGCATCCCAGGTCACGTCCTGACGAAGGATCTTGAGCGCGAGATCGCGGCCGAGCACCGCGTCACGGGCTACATAGACTTCGCCCATGCCTCCGCGGGCGAGCAGGCGCAGGATGTCGAAGCGCCGGATCGTCGTATTGGAGAAATCGAATTCGGCGAGCAATCCCATCAGGAAGTGTGCGTATTTTAGCCCGTGCCGCGGCCGGACAAGCTCGTCCCATGAGCGAACAATCGTTGCCGGCACGCGCCGATCGAACGGCCCGAAATCCAGTTGCGACGTGGAATCCCTCGCCTCCGACGCGTGGCATGGGAATTGACGATGGCGATTCGAGCCATGAACCTGGAAACGTGCCCGATGACTTCGACGGATGCTGCCATCTCGCGACGGGTGTTGATCGCTGACGATCAGCCGGACGTTGTCGCTGCACTTCGGCTGCTGCTGCGCGGTGCCGGCCTCGAAACCGACGCGGCGTGCTCGGTCCAGGAGGTGCGCGACCGATTGAGCGCCAAGGACTACGACCTGCTCTTGATGGATCTCAACTACGCGCGCGACACGACGTCGGGGCGTGAAGGTCTCGAGTTGCTCAGCGAAATCCACGAGCGCCATCGTCTGCTGCCAATCATCGTGATGACCGGCTGGGGCAGCATCGAAACGGCGGTCGAAGCGATGCGCCGTGGCGCCCGGACGTTCGTGCATAAGCCGTGGGAAAACGCCTCCCTCACGGAAACCGTGGCGCGGGAACTGGACGAGTCGCGTGCGAGGCGGGAAGCCGATGCGCATGCATCGCGCGAACTCGAACACGCCCAGCGGATTCAGCGCGCGCTGCTGCCGTCGCCTCTCCCCGAAATCGACGGCTGCGAGATGGCGGCGATGTGGAAGCCGGCCACCGCGTTCGGCGGCGATTGCTACGACATGCTGCGGTTCTCGAACACGCGGCTTGGTCTGTCCATCGCGGATGTCGCCGGCAAGGGTCTTCCGGCGGCGCTGCTGATGGCCAACCTGCAGGCATCGGTTCGTGCCTTCGGGACCGACGATGCCCGGCCCGAGACTGTCACGCGACAGGTGAACCGCGCCTTGTGCCGCCACACGCCGCTCGATCGATTCGTCACGTTCTTCTACGCGACCCTCGACACGTCAGCGCGCACGCTCGTGTGCAGCAACGCCGGTCACAATCCGCCGATTCTCGTCCGCGCCGACGGCTCGGTGTGGCGGCCGGCCAGCGATGGCATGGTGCTCGGCGTGCTCGAGCACAACGCGTATTCGCAAACCGAGGTCGCACTGCGTTCTGGTGACCGGTTGGTTCTCTTCACCGACGGGATCACCGAGGCCGGCAGCCACGAAGGCCGCGAGTTCGGAGACGATCGCCTCGTCGACCTGGCCGTCGCCCATCGTCATCAGTCGGCGCCCGAACTGCTCGATTCGCTGTTTCGCGAGGTGAGTGCCTTCACCGGCGTGTTCGCCGACGATGCCACCCTGATCTCGGTGGCCATCGCGTGAGAGAACGAAGACCAGCGAGTCGTTCACACTTCCAGGTGCGGGGTGCTCAGTGCGTGTTCACGTTCAGGTTCGGTTCGGGGTTCGGGCGGGGTCAGTCGTGGCGGGTGTTCATCCGAGCCGCGTCCGCGCCGCGACCTGCGAATTCCTGCGTTCGAACCTGAAACCCGCAAACCTGGCGCACGAACTTCGAACCTCGCGAACCAGGAACCGAACGTGAACACGAACCGAGAAGCGAGAACAGAGAACCGCGAACGACATGGTTCACCCTGGCCGCTGCCGAACATCCTCGTCCCACAAGCGAACATCGACGGCCTCCTCCGGCTCGGCGACTTCGCATCAACCTCTGCGAAACAAAACACTTACGTTCACGCGGTGACTGGCATACGCTTTGACCATCAAGAGTCGGTGATCAATGCCTGATATCGTCCGCGACCCCGCGATTCTCAAGCGAAAACGGCTCCGGCAGGCCGGCTATGCCGCCGTCGGCGTCATCATCGTTATCGGGGTGTCGATCGCGCTGGCGAGGATGGAACCGGCGGCGCCAAACGTCGAGCGCGCCACGGTTTTGGTGGACACCGTCAAGCGAGGCTCCATCATCCGGCAGGTCCGCGGCCTCGGCACGCTGGTGCCGGAGGACACGCGCTGGCTCCCGTCGACGACCGACGGACGGGTCGAACGCATCCTGCTCCGCCCGGGCGCGCAGGTTGGCCCGAACTCGGTGATTCTGGAGTTGAGCAATCCGCAAGTCGAGCAGGAGGCGCTCAACGCAAAGCTTGCGCTGCAATCTGCCGAAGCCGCCCTCGAGAACCTGCGTGTGCAGCTCCAAAGTGAATTCCTCACCCAGCAGTCACAGGTTGCCGCGCTTGACGCCGACTTTCAGCAGGCCCGCATGCAGGCCGAAGCGGATGAACAACTTGCCAAGGAGCAGCTGATTTCGGAGATTACCCGCAGGCAGTCGCACCTCAAGGCCGACACGTTGAAGAAGCGGCTGTCGCTCGACATGGAGCGGCTCTCCACCGCAAAGCAATCGATCAATGCGCGGATTCGTGTGCAGGAAGCGGCGGTGTCGCAGGCGCGCGCCGTCTCCGATCTGCAGGCCAGCCGAATGGCGGCGCTGAGGGTAATGCCTGGGTTCTCCGGAGTGCTCCAGCAAGTGCCGGTCGAAGTCGGTCAGCGCGTCGGGCCCGGCGCGAACCTGGCCCGAGTGGCCGACCCGGGGAGACTCAAGGCCGAGCTCAAAATTGCGGAAACGCAGGCCAAGGACATCGAAGTGGGCCAGACGGCTGAAATCGATACTCGGAACGGGCTCATTGCCGGCCTCGTCAGCCGAAAAGATCCAGCCGCCGCCAACGGAACCGTCACGGTTGACGTCTCATTGACCGGCGAGCTTCCGCGCGGGGCGGTTCCCGACCTGAGTGTGGACGGCACGATCCAGTTGGAACGGCTCGAAAACATTCTCTACGTCGGACGGCCGTCGCTCGGCCAGGAACAAAGCACCGTCGGCCTGTTCAAGCTCACGAACGAGGCCGGCGATGCCGAGCGGGTGCAGGTCTCGCTCGGCAAGAGCTCGGTCAACGCCATCGAGGTGAAGTCGGGCCTCAACGTCGGCGAGCAGGTGGTGCTGTCAGACATGTCCGCGTGGGATGCATTCCCCAAAGTGCGCTTGCGATAGTGGGTGCGTAGAGTAGTGTCCGGCTTTAGCCGGACGGTGCCGGATGTAGTGTCCGGCTTTAGCCGGACCAACAAGGAACACCATGAATCAGCCACTCATCAAGCTGGAAGGCGTCCGCAAGGTCTTCTACACGGACGAAGTGGAAACGCACGCCCTCGACAACATCAACATCGAAATCGCCAAGGGCGAGTACGTGTCGATTGCCGGCCCGTCGGGCTGCGGCAAGTCGACGCTGTTGTCGATCCTCGGCCTGCTCGACACGCCGACCGACGGCAAGTACGTGCTGAACGACCGACCGGCCACCGCGCTGTCGCTCTCCGAGCGCGCCCGCGTACGGAACCGCGAAGTCGGATTCATCTTCCAGAGCTTCAATCTGATCGGCGACCTCACCGTCTACGAGAACGTGGAGCTCCCGCTCACCTATCGAGGCATGAGATCCGCCGAGCGCAAACAGCGCGTAACTGCGGCGCTCGAGCGTGTGGGGATGGCGCATCGCGCCAAGCACCTGCCCAGCCAGCTGTCCGGCGGTCAGCAGCAGCGTGTTGCCGTCGCCCGCGCGGTGTGCGGTGAACCGTCGATCCTGCTGGCCGACGAGCCGACGGGCAACCTCGACTCGAAGAACGGCGAAGCGGTCATGGATCTGCTCAAGGAGCTGCACTCCAGTGGCGCGACGATCTGCATGGTGACGCACGACGCGCGCTACGCGTCGCACGCCGAGCGCACGATTCACCTCTTCGACGGCCGCGTCGTCGAGGAGTCGGTCGCGACGTCGTCGCATTAACTCGACAACAGGGTTCCGTGAAATACGCCTTCCGGACCCTCCTCAACAGCCCGACCTTCTCGCTGGTGGCGATCGTTTCGATCGCCATCGGCATCGCCGGTAACGCCGCCATCTTCAGCGTCGCCGACGCTCTGCTGCTCCGCCCCCTCCCAGGCATCACTGCGCCCGAACGTCTCGTCGATGTCGGCCGTACCCAGAACGGCCGGCCGATCGACACGATGTCGTATCCGAATTACGCGGACCTGCGCGATCGTAATACCGTGTTCGAGGGTCTGGCGGCGTATCGCCCAATGGCGGAAGCCTTCGGCCTGACGGTCGACGGATCTGCGCAGCAGGCATACGGCACCGAAGTCTCGGCCAACTATTTCGAGGTGGCCGGCGTGTCGATGACTCTTGGCCGTGCATTCGAAGCCACTGATGACCGGCTCGAGCGTCCACGAGCGGTGATCGTGATCGCTCATCGACTGTGGGAACGCCGCTTCAACCGTGAACGCGACGTCATCGGCCGCGAGGTGCGGCTCAACGGCCAGCGATTTACGATCCTGGGTGTCGCCGCGCCGGGATTCACTGGAACGAACCTGTCGATCTCCGATTTCTGGATACCGATCGCGGCGTATACGACGCTCCGCGCTGCCAGTATCGATGCGAACGATGTATCGAGGAATCCGTCCACCGTGCTCACGGCGCGCGCGCCGGTATGGATGGTGGCCAACGGACGGCTCAAGCCCGGGGTGACACTGGCCCAGGCTCGTGAGGAGGTCGCCCGCATTGCGCGCGATCTCGAGCGCGATATACCCGGACGCGAACCGCGGCAGGAGTATGGGCGTCGAGCGCTCCCGACCGATTCCGACGCCCGGCCGAACACCCGCAGCGCTGTTCATCACATTGCTCTTCACGCTCGTCGCGCTGATCCTGTTGATCGCGTGCACGAACATCGGCGGCATGCTGCTCGCCCGCGGGATGGCGCGGGCGAAGGATGTCTCGCTGCGACTGGCGCTCGGCGCAAACCGTGCGCGCGTCGTGCGGCTGCTCGTGACCGAGAGCCTGGTGCTGTCCTGCGCCGGTGCCCTCGTGGGCATCGGCCTCGCGGTGTTTCTGATTCAGCTGCTGCGCGCGATCGTGACCGACGCTCCCGCTGCCCATCGGTGTCGACTTGCGGCTGGACTGGCGCGTCGTGACGTTCTCCGGCACCCTGGCGATCGTCACCGCACTGCTCTGTGGCCTGTGGCCCGCGCTCGATGCGTCGAGGAACGACCTCGTCTCCATCTTCCGATCGGACGCCTCAACGCGGGGGCCACGCCGATTGCGATTGCGTCACGCGTTCGTCGTCGTGCAGATGGCGATGTCGTACTCCTGCTCGTCACGGCGCTTCTGCTCGGCCGATCACTTCACCAAGCCGGCGTCATCGACCCCGGCTTCCGGGCGGATGACGTCGACGCGATGCGTCTCGACCTGCAGCTTGGTGGCTACTCGAACGAGGTCGGGCAGGCATTCACCGCTGATCTTCTGGCGCGCATGGCACAGATCCCGGGCGTCAACGCCGTCTCGACGGCGCGCGGCGTGCCGCTGACCCTGGCTGGATTCGGTCTTGGTCCGATCAGGCCACCAGGCCAGGCCTTCGACGTCCGCTCCGCGATCTTTCCCGATTGGGGCATCGTGAGCCCCGACTACTTCGAGACCCTGCGCATTCCGATCCTCAGCGGGCGTGCG
The DNA here is from genome assembly GCA_963728305.1 of uncultured Acidobacteriota bacterium. GTDB lineage: Bacteria > Acidobacteriota > Vicinamibacteria > Vicinamibacterales > UBA2999 > Gp6-AA40. The sequence continues at coordinate 16,261 of CAVSKE010000013.1, read as the reverse complement.
TTCGACGAGTCCGACGGAGCTTCGTCCGACGTCATCATTGTCAACGAAACACTCGCAAGACGACTCTTCCCCGGTGAGGACGCCGTCGGCCGAGCGGTCCTTCACCAGTCCGGTCCACCGCCGGGACAGTCACGTCCGCTGCGAATCGTGGGTGTCGCGCGCGACGGCAAGTACCGGTCGCTTGGCGAGGAGCCGCGCGCATTCGTCTACGCGCCGGCCGCGCAGGCGCCGAGCGCGCAGTTCTGGGTGCTCGCTCGCACCTCCGGCTCGGCCGTCCTGGCGCGCATGCAGATCGATCCTCAAAACCATCGGATTCGAATCTGCCGGTTCTTCAGGCTGGCAGGCTCGCCGACATCGCCGCGTTCAATCTACTGCCCCAGCGCATCGCCGTCTGGATCGCGGGCAGTGTCGGAGCGATCGCGCTGCTGCTGGCGATGATTGGCGTCTATGGTCTGACGGCCCACGCGGTGGCACAACGGCGTCGCGAGATTGGAATCCGCATGGCACTCGGCGCGTTGCGCGGACAAGTCCTCCGGATGACCGTGCGTCGTTCGCTGGCACTTACGGCCGTCGGTTCGGCGATCGGTCTCGCCGTCGCCGCCGGCGTCGCGCAGGCGCTGACCAGTTTCCTGTACGGGATATCCCCAGTCAATCCGATCTCGTTCGCCGGCGCCGCGGCGCTGCTGAGCGCGGTCGCACTCATCGCGAGTGCCATTCCAGCGCGCCGTGCCGCGTCGTGAACCCGGTCGATGCGCTTCGAACGGGATCGCCTGCCGCATGCTCCAAGACCTCCGTTACGCGCTCGCTCACTGGTGCGACGTCCGCTCGTCACGAGCGTCGCCGTCCTGTCGCTCGCGCTCGGCATCGGCGTCAACTCCGCCATCTTCTCGCTCTTCGACCGGCTGATCCTGCGCCGTCTGTCGGTGCCGTCTCCAGACGAGATCGTCCTGCTCACGTCGCCGGGTCCGAAGCCCGGGCTCGCGATCGACGGGCGACTTCAGCGGCGGCGTGGACGCGATTTTCAGTTACCCGCTGTTCCGCGATCTCGAGCGGCTCGAAGACGACGGCCTCCGGCTGGCCGCGCACGCGAGCTTCGGTGCAAATGTCGCGTACGAGGGCCGGAGCTCTGAAGCGAACGGGCTCCTCGTCTCGGGGCAATACTTCCCCGCTCTCGGTGTCACCCCGGCACTCGGCCGACTGCTCGGTCCGCAGGACGATCGTGCTCCGGGCGGGCATCCCGTCGTCGTCCTGAGCGACGACTTCTGGCGCACGCGCTTCGGCGCCGATCCCGGCATCGTGAACCGCACGCTGATCGTCAACGGCGGAGCGATGACGATCGTCGGCGTCGCACCGTCAGGCTTCAGCGGAATCACCGCACTGCAGCGTCCTCGAGTATTTGTTCCTCTGGCAATGGCCGAGCAGGCGTTTCGCGATCCCGCTGGAACGGGCTCTCGGCGAGGAACAATCATTGGCTGTATCTGTTCGCGCGTATCGAGCCGGCGATCTCACGTCAACGGGCCGAGGACGCTCATCAACATCTCCTTCGCCGGACTCATACGCGACGTCGAATATCCTGCACTGCGGGCGGGAATGGGCGACACCGATCGCCAGGCGTTTCAGAAGCGGCGGATCTACCTTCAGGACGGCGCCCGCGGCGCGAACGGCAACCGCCGCACAGATACAGAACGTCTTCGTCCTGCTGTTTGCCGTCACCGGGTTCGTGCTCGCGATTGCCTGCGCGAACGTCGCGAACATTCTGCTGGCGCAGGTCACCGTCTCGCGCGACAGAGATGTCGATTCGCCTGTCACTCGGTGCCAGCACGTACCGAGTCGTTCGGCTGCTGCTGACCGAGGCGACGCTGCTCGGCATCCTTGGCGGGGCGGCGCGCTCGTCGTCGGTCAACTGACGATGAGCGGCATGCTCGCCATCCTCCCTTCGGACGGTCCCGTTCTCGATCGTGTGCTCGACACGCGGCTGCTCGCGTTCACGCTCACTGCTTGGACTGGCTGACGAGCGTCGTGTTCGGACTCTTCCCCTCGATGCATGCCGTGCGCGCGGCGCTCGCGGGCGGCGTGAATGCGCGCGCCGCTCGAGCCTCGGGCTCCAGAACGGCGGCGCGCTTTCGCACGTCGATGGCCGTCACGCAGCTGGCGCTCGCGACCGGGTTGCTCGCCGTCGCCGGGCTTGCTCGTGGTGAGCCTCGTGAACACCGTGCGCCTGGATCTGGGTATCAAGCGCGAGGGCCTGATCGCGTTTGGTCTGTCGCCGAGCCTGAACGGCTACACACCGGAGAACACCGCCCAGTTCTTCGATCGACTCGACGCCGAGCTTCGCGCGATGCCGGGTGTCACGTCGGTGACCGCGACCACGGTGCCGATCCTTGCGCAGAGCAGCTGGGGCAATAACGTCACGGTCGAAGGCTTCGAGGCCGGCGACGGCGTGAACACCAACGCGTCCACGGCGCGAGTTGGCGCCAACTACTTCCGCACGCTCGGCATTCCGCTCCTTGCCGGACGGGAATTCACCGAGGCGGACACCAAAGGATCGCCGCAGGTGGCCGTGGTGAACGAAGCGTTCGCGCGGAAGTTCAACCTCGTGGATCGCGTGATCGGCACGCGGATGGCACTCGGCGCAGGTAAGAACAAGCCGCTCGACATCGAGATCGTCGGGCTGGTTCGAGACGCCAAGTACGACGAGGTTCGCGACCCGGCGCCGCCGCAATTCGTGATGCCCTATCGGCAGAGCGATCCTGGCGCGCTCACCTTCTACGTGCGGGCCGGCGCCGACACACCGGCGGTGCTCCGCGAAATCCCGGCCGTCGTCCGCAAGCTCGACGCCAACATTCCCGATCGGCAATCTTCGGACGATGGAGGATCAGATTCGGTACGACACGAGCGGCTATCGTGCACTGACCACGATGTCGTCGGCGTTCGCAGGTCTTGCGGTCGTCCTGGCCGCGATCGGTCTGTATGCGGTGCTGGCCTACGGCATCGCGCAGCGATTGCGTGAGATCGGCATCCGCATCGCGCTCGGCGCGACGCCGCGCGACATTCGCGGGCTCGTGCTCGGGCATGTCGCCCGCATCGGCATCGTCGGCGTGGGCATTGGCGCCGCGCTGGCGCTCGGCCTGGACCGTCTCAGTCAGACGATGCTGTTCGGCGTCGAGCGCACGGCCCCGGCGATCATCGCCGGCGCGGTCGTGCTCGCGCTGGGCGTCGCCTTTGCCGCGGCGGTCGTCCCGACACGTCGAGCCACTCTGGTCCAGCCGGTCGAAGTGCTGAAGGCCGAATAGATCGCGTGCGTGGGCCAGTCTACCGCCTGTTCGGGTGCGAACGAGGCCGTCCCACTGCGCGGACAGCCGCTCCCGGCGTCCCCATCGAACTCGCAGGAACGTTCGAGAAACGGCCCACTTCCCTACCGCAAGCGTGGCATAGGCTTTGAGCTTGATCGCCTTCGACGTGTCAGAGATCCGCTACGCGCTTCGCACGCTGATCAAGGCACCCGGGCCGACCGTCGTCATGATGCTGACGCTGGGCGTCGCGGTCGGCGCGGCCACGGTCATCTACAGCGTCATCGACATGGTCTGGCACTTCCTCCCGGCGCCGAAACCAGACCCGTCTCGTCTACGTCGCCGCGACGGACACTCGCGTCATGCAGGCGGAAGGCGGCAGCGCGCAGCGTGGTCATGCGCACTCCGGCGTCGGTCCCAGATCTCGCGGACTGGACGCGCGCGATCGACGACGTTCGAGCAGTTCGCCGGCTTCAGCATGGGCTCGGCAAGCCTCACCGGCGTCGATGTCCCTGCTGCGCCTCACCGCGATTCGCGTGACCGCGAACCTTGCCGACGTCTGGGGTCTCACACCGGTGCTGGGCCGCGCGCTTTCGCGCCGAAGACGGCCGCGCCGGATCGGCCGGCGGTCACGATGCTCTCGCACGCGTTCTGGCAACAGCACTTCTCGGCGAGTCCGGCCGTCCTCGGCCAGACCATGCTGCTCGACGAGGTGCCGCACACGATCGTCGGTGTGCTCCCGCGCGAGGCGGGCACCGGATTCTTCAGGGACGCCGACGTCTTCACGCCGCTCGCTGCTCGACGCGCTCGCGCACGCCGCGCGATCGCCGCGACGTGTTCGTCACCGGCCGGCTGAAGACGGGGGTCACACGTGAGCAGGCCGATGCCGAGCTGCAGACGATCGCCCGTCAGCTGCGCAGCGAGCATCCCGCCACGAATCAACGGATCGGCGTCGCCGTCCTGCCGCTCGATCGAAGCGTCGGGCTTCAACGTTCGCATCCTGCTGACGATCCTCGCCCTGATCGGACTGCTCATCGTCGTCGTGGCGTGCGCGAACGTCGCCAGCGTGACCGTCGCACGGTCGCTGGCCCGTCGTCACGAGCTGGCCGTGCACGCCGCACTCGGCGCGACGCGCGGCGACCGCATTCGCCGGCTGCTCATCGAAAGTGTGCTCGTGTCCGGCGGCGCAAGCGTCATCGGGACTGCTGGTCGCAGCCTGGGGCATGGCTGGCCTGCGATGGCTGGGCAGCAGCGCCTTCGGCTTTGCCGACCTGCAGATGAACGGACGCGTGCTCGCCGCCGAGCCTGCTCATCGCCGCGGTCACTCCCGATCGGCTTCGGGCTGCTGCCGGCGCTGCGCATGGCGCCGCCCGATCCGCAGGAACTGCGTGACGGCACGCGCGCGGCCGGTGCGACGCGCCGCGGCACGTCGTCTGCGTAACCTGATCGTCGCGACTGCAGACCGCGCCGCGATGGTCCTCATGGTTCAGATCGGTCTGTTCATGCGGACGACGTGGAAGCTCAGTGACGTCGCTCCCGGCTTCGATCCGGCGCAGGTGCTGACGTTTCATGTCGGGCTTCCCGCCTCACGGTACGCACGAGCCGCAGTCCATCGATCGATTCATCGCCAGTCTGCTGCCGCGACTTCGGGCGCTCCCCGGCGTCGCCTCCGCCGGCGTGATCGATCGTCTGCCGATCGCCGACGACGAGCAGACGGCCCGGCTCACGATCGAGGGCGACTGTCATCGCACCGATCGAGAGCGCGTCCAGCTCGTCGCGCGGTCGGCGATCGCCGGGGATCTGTTCGACGGCGCTGCGCATTCCGCTTCGGCGTGGCCGGATCGATGACCCGCGCGGAAATGAGCGACGCGTGCGCCGTCGTGCTGATCAACGAGGAAGCGGCGCGCCGCTTCTGGCCCGGCCGTGATCCAGTCGGCTCACGTCTCGCTCTCGATTCGGTCACCGGTCAAGAGGCGTGGCTCGAGGTGGTCGGCGTCGTCGGCAATCTTCGCAACTCCGATGTCGACCAGGGTCCGCTGCCGCAGGTGTTCGTCTCCACGGCCCGGCAACGGAGTCACGACATCGCCGTCGTCGTGAAGTCGGCCGGCGCGCGATCCGCTTCAGCTCGTACCGGCCATTCGTGCACAGGTCGCGGCGATCGATCCGAGTCAGCCGATCCACGGCGTCGCGTCGATGTCGCAGGTGCTGTTCGACGATCTGGCCAGCACCTACGTGCTTGTCGGCGATTCTCTCGACCATCGGCCTGATCGCGCTCGTGCTGTCGGTGGCTGGCATCTACGGACTCGTCTCGTACTCGGTGGCGCAACGGCGGCGGGAGATCGGCGTCCGCATGGCGCTCGGCGCCAGGCCGCGCGATCGATCGTCGGCTGATCGTCGCGCATTCGACGAGACCAGTCGTGCTGGGCAGTCTCGTCGGACTCGGCCTCGCAGCGGCGGCATGTCGCTGCTTCTCGCCGCCGGCGTGCCGGAGATCGACCCGCGCGATCCGGTCAGCTACGTCGGCGTCATCCTCCTGATCGTCGTCTCGGCGCTGCTCGCGAGCGTCGTTCCCGCGCGCCGCGCCGCATCGATCAATCCCGTCGACGCATTGCGAGCCGACTGATGCTCGACGACGCTCTGGCAGGACCTCAAGCACGGCGTCCGGATGCTGCGGAAGAATCCCGGCTTCTCGTTCGTCGCGATGATGTCGATCGCGCTCGGCGTCGGCGCCAACGCCGCGATGTTCAGCCTGGCCGACACGCTGGTGCTCCGGCCGCTGACCGCGCCGCGCCCGGACGAGATCGTCAACGTGACCACGGTGGCACCCGAAGTCCGGATTCTCGACGCCCACCGCCGTCGGCGCTGTCGTACCCGGACTACGAAGAGGTCCGCGATCGCAACCGCAGCTTCAGCAGCCTGGCCGGCTTCCGCCTGATTGTGGCGAGCTTCGCCCCTCGCACCGACCAGCCGGCGCAGCGCACGTTCGGCATGGCGGTCAGCGGCAATCTCTTCGACATGCTCGGCGTGCAGCCGGTGCTCGGCCGCGCGATCGGCGTCAACGACGACCGCGTCGTCGGACGCGATCCGAGTCGTCGTCCTCGATCACGACCTGTGGCAGCAGCAGTTCGCCGGCGATCGAGACGTCGTCGGCCGCGCGATTCGTGTCGCCGGCGTCGACATGACCGTCGTCGGCGTCATGCCGCCGGGCTTCACCGGGCCCGATCAGTTCGTCCACCCGGCGCTTCTACGTCCCGTTCGCGATCATGCCGGTCGCTCAAGACGGTCGGCACGACGCTCGACCTGACCAGCCGCGAGGTGCGCAACATCGCCGTCAAGGGACGCCTGAAGCCTGGCGTCACGGTCGAGCAGGCCGCCGAGGACGTGGCGCTGATCGGCGCGAACCTGCAGCGCGCGTATCCCGACACGAACCGGAACTACGGGCTCACCGCGCAGACCGAGTTCGACGCGCGCGTCTCGGCCAGACCTGCACTCGCCGGTCGCCGCGGTCATGCTGCTGACGCTGTCGATGACCGTCCTGCTCGTCGCGAGCGCCAACCTCGCCGGCCTGCTGGCCAGCCGCGCACCGGTTCGCGCCCGCGAGATGGCGCTGCGCCTCGCGATTGGTGCCGGACGCGTGCGGCTCACACGCCAGCTCGTCGTCGAGAGCCTGCTGCTCGCGGTCGGCGGCGGCGCGTCTCGGCCTGCTGATCGCGTCTGGAGTCATCGCGCTGTTCCAGGGACTCCAGTTCCCCACCGAAGTCCCGCTGAAGCTCGTGTTCGAGCTGAACGATCGCGTGCTCTCGTCGGACTGGTGGTCGCGACGATCACCGCAGTCGGCTCGAGCCTCGTGCCGGCGTGGACAATCGACCCGCACCGATCTCGTCAGCACGTTGAAGAACGTCGCCGGCAGCGACAGCCGGCGTACGCGGCTGTGGGGGCGCAATCTGCTCGTCAGCGGTCAGGTCGGGCTCGTCGCTGGTGTTGGTCACCATCGTCGGTGTTTCTGTTCCGCGCCTATCAGAGCGAGTACGGACGCGGTCCTGGCTTCCGCACCGATCACGTGCTGCTGATGTCGTTCGAGCCCGACCTCGCCGGTTACGACACGCCGCGCGCCGATCGGTTCTACGACCTGCTCGTCGATCGGGCGCGCGCGCATCCCCGGCGTCAGGTCGGCGTCGCTTCACCTCGTCGGTGCCCTTCGACAGCATCAGCATCGAAAACACCGTCGTCGTGCCCGAGGGCTATCAATTCCCGGCCGGCATCGAGTCGGTGCGTGTCCGTTCCGCGCGTGTCGACGAGGAATACTTCGACACGCTGGGCATCGGCATCGTCGACGGCCGGCCTTTCCGGCAGAGCGACACGCAGGAGACGCCGGCGGTCGCCGTCGTCAACGAGACGTTCGCGTCGCGGTATTGGCCCGGCCGCAGCGCCATCGGCATGCGCTTCCAGCTGGTCGATGGCACCGAGACGATGGCGATGCAGATCGTCGGCATCGCCGCGAACACTCGCTATCGCTCCTTGTCGGAAGGTCCAACCGAGTTCATCTACTACTCGCGCCGTCAGGTGCCAGCCCCGGACAGCACCATCCTGCTCCACACCGACGGCGACCCGGCGGCGCTCGCCGCCCCGCTGCGAGCCGTCGTTCAAGCGATCGATCCTAACGTGCCGGTGTTCGGCGTCAGGACGATGGACGATTTCTATCGAGCCAGCTCGGTGACGATTACCAACCTGCTGATCGAACTCGTCGGCGGGCATGGGGTCGATGGGGCTGGCGCTCGCGATCGTTGGCCTGTATGGGCTGGTCGCGTACTCGGTGAATCGGCGCACGCGCGAGATTGGCATTCGCATGGCGGTCGGCGCCCGCAGCGGCACGCGTGCTGCTCATGGTGATGCGTCAGGGACTGCTGCTCGCCGGAGCCGGCACGCTGCTTGGTGTTGCTCGCCAGCGCCGCGACGAGCGGGGTGCTGCGCGCGGCGTTTCCATTCCCGGACGTGCCGCGCGTCGATGTCACGACCTACCTGCTCGTCGTGCCCGACACTGTTCGCCGTGACGCTGCTGGCGGCATACATTCCGGCACGGCGCGCGGCGCGCATCGATCCGCTTCGCGCCCTGAGACAGGACTGAGAGCATTGAGATTGATGAGTGGTGATCTTTGATTGGGTTGATGATTCGCGATTATCGATTGTCGATGTGGTGCGCGCGATCGCAACGAGCGGCCGGTTCTCAATCAAGAATCATCATTCAGCCATAACAGCCATTCACCAATCAGATCGGACAATCAACAATGATTAGAGACCTCCAGCACGGCCTCCGGATGCTGATGAAGAACCCGGGCTTCACGACCATCGCCGTCCTGTCGATCGCGATTGGCGTCGGCGCCAACGCCGCGATGTTCAGCGTCGCCGACGGGCTGGTCTTCCGGCCGCTGCCGGTGCCCCGCGCCAGCGAAGTGGTCTCCATACTCGGCCAGGCGCGCGATACCGGCTTCGGCAATCGCCGCCTTTCGTATCCCGACTACGTCGACCTGCGCGACCGGTCCAGGAGCTTCGACAATCCCGTTGCCTATGCCTTCGTCATCACCAGCTTCACCAATCGCACCAACGAGCCGGCGCAGCGGAAGGTCGGGGTGGCGGTCAGCGGCAACTTCTTCGATGCGATGGACGTGCGTCCGGCGCTCGGTCGTGCGCTGCGCCGCGACGAAGACGACGTCGCAGGGCGCAATCCAGTCGTCGTGCTCGACCACGACGAGTGGACGCAGCAGTTTGCGGCTGACTCGTCGATCGTCGACAAGCGCATCACCCTGGGCGGCGTGGAATTCACCGTCATCGGCGTCGCGCCGGAGGGCTTCACGGGCATCGACCACGACGTGAAGCCGTCGTTCTATATCCCGATCGCGATGTACACGGCGGTTCAGAACGGCGTGCAGCCGGATGTGCTGACGCAACGCGACAGCCGCATCTTCACCGTCAAGAGTCGTCTTGCGGACGGCGTGAGCATGGACGAGGCGCGTCAGGAGGCACAGCAACTCGCCTCGAGTCTCGCGCAGACCTATCCGGACACAAACCGCAACCGCAGCATGCTCGTGAAGACGGAATTCGAGGCCTACCGCGACGTGCCGGGCGGTGGCGACACCAACCTGGTCGTCATGCTGATGACCCTGGCGCTGCTCGTCCTCGCGATTGCGTGCGCCAACGTGGCGGGACTGCTGACCAGCCGCGCTCCGGCACGCGCACGAGAGATCGCGCTGCGGCTGGCGGTCGGCGCCGGCCGATGGCGATTGCTTCGCCAGCTGGTGACCGAGAGTCTGCTGCTGGCGACGGGCGGAGCGCTGCTCGGCCTGCTGCTGGCCTACGCCGTGATCAACGCATTCCGTACCGTTGAATATCCGACGGATATTCCGTTGAAGCTGACGTTCGATCTCGACAACCGCGCGCTCCTCGTCGGCATCGTCGTCGCCGCCGGCAGTGCGCTGTTATCCAGCCTGCTTCCCGCATGGCGCGCGACGCGAACCGACGTGGTCCGCTCCCTGAAAGACGCCGGCGGCGTGGAGCGCGCGCAAGCGCGGACGGCTCTGGGGCCGCAGCCTGCTGGTCTGCAGTCAGGTCGCTCTGTCGCTGATGCTGGTGACGGTCACCATCTTCATGTATCGCGCGTTCAACTCGCGCCTGACGCAAGGCCCCGGGTTCCGCACCGAAGGTCTGATTTTCGCGAGCTTCGATCCCGCGCTCGCCCGCTACGACGACGCACGCGCGGAAACGTTCTTTCGCGACCTGAAGGACCGAGCGGCGGCGCTGCCCGGCGTCAGGTCCGTCGCGCTCGCCTCCACCGTGCCGATGCGGACGGACAACCTGCAGGGGTCGCAGATCGTGCCGGAAGGCTTCGTCTTCGCGCCGGGCATCGAGAGCATCAACTGCTCGACCGTGCTGGTGGACGAAGGCTACTTCGACACGACCGGCATTCGCATTGTGGAGGGCCGCGCCTTCCGCGCCACGGATGCCGACCAATCCCCCGCCGTCACGATCGTCAACCAGCGCTTCGCGGCCCACTACTGGCCCGGCCAGAGCGCGATCGGTAAGCGGGTGCATCTCCGCGGCAACATGCCTCGCACCGTCGAGATCGTCGGCGTCGCCGCCGACTCGAGATACTTCTTCATCGTCGAGCCGCCCCTCGAGTTCATGTATCTCCCGCACGCGCAGAGTCCGGTGTCGCGGCGTTCGCTGATGCTGGCATCCTCCGGTTCGGCAACCGCGCTCGCCGAACCGCTGCGGGCAATGGTCCGCTCGATGGATCCGCAGATGCCACTACTCGGCTTGCGGACGATGGAGGACTACTACCAGTCGCGAGTCATTCACGTCAGCCGATTGATCGTCGGAACCGTCGGCGGCCTCGGTGCAATCGGCGTCCTGCTCGCCGTCGTTGGTCTCTATGGCCTCGTCGCCTACTCGGTGACGCGCCGCACGCGTGAGATCGGCATCCGCATCGCGGTCGGTGCGGCACCAGCGTCGGTCCTGCGAATGGTTCTCAGGCGCGGAATGATCCTCGCCGGCATCGGCATCGTCGTCGGCATCGCCGGCAGTATTGCCACCAGCGGGTTGCTGAGCGGCGTCTTCCAGAACCAGGCCGGCGGTCACAGCATGTGGAGTTACGCACTGGCCGTGCCGACGCTGCTCGCCATCACGCTGATCGCCGCGTACATCCCCGCGCGGCGCGCGGCGAGAACCGATCCGCTTCGCGCCTTGCGACAGGACTAGAACATTTGTGATTGGATTGTCGATGCATTGATTCGTTGATGATTGCTGATTCGTAATTGTCGATTGCGTGGCCGGCCGCTCGATGGAGCTGGCCGCCGAGCCAATCAACAATCCCCAATCGACAATCAACAACGAATCGACATTCACGGATCGGGAATTCAACAATGCTCCACGACATCCGGTATGCCGTGCGCTCGCTGCTCCGGACGCCAGGCTTCACGACTGCTGCGCTGCTGACGCTTGCGCTCGGCATTGGCGCGACGACGGCGATCTTCAGTCTGGTCAACGCGACACTGCTGAAGCCGGTGCCGTATCCGGAGCCCGATCGGATCGCAGTACTCACCGCCAGATACGGCACGTCACCGGTGCCGACCTCCTCGCAGAGCGGACTCACCTTCACGCTCGTCCGCGATCGTGTTCGCGTGATCGAGGCGATTGCCGCGCAGAGCTTCATCGACCAACTGGAATCTGTCCACGTCCGAATCGGCGATCAGCGTTCGCGGTCTGCGTGTGTCGACTGACTATCTCAAGGCGCACGGCGTCACAGCCGCTGGCCGGCCGTGAGTTCACAGCCGCCGAGGACGCGCCCGAGCGGGCCGGACGCTGCGATGGTGAGCGAGAGCCTCGCGACCCGCCTCTTCACGAGTCCGACGAATGCGCTCGGGCAAAGCGTGACCCTTGGCGGCCGTCCCTACACCGTCGTCGGCGTGCTGCCGCGCGACTTCGTGTCGATTCCCAGCGCCGACGTGCTGGACACCGCTTCGCACCACGCGTGCGCGATCAGGGCGTCAACTATCGCGTGATCGGCCGCCTGCGCCCGGACACCACCACCGCCGCCGCACAAGCGGAGCTCGCGACGGTCCGCGCCGATTTGCTGCGGACCATTCCCAACCTCGTAGACAGCCGCGTTCCGCATTTCTCGTGGACCGGATATCGCGAGGTGCTTGGGCGCGGTGTCCGTCAGCCGCGTGCTCATCCTGCTCGGCGCCGTCGGCTTTCTGCTGCTGATTGCGTGCGTCAACGTCGCCAACCTGTACGTCGCGCGCGCCGTCGCTCGTCATCGTGAAATGGCCACCCGCGCATCGCTGGGCGCAAGCCGCGGCCGGCTGATTCGCCAGGTCCTGACCGAGTCGATGGTGCTGGCGATCGCCGGATCGCTGCTCGGCTTGTTCGTCGCGTCCGGATCGATGCAGCTGCTGATCGTCGTTCGTCTCTGAGGACACGGCGCGCGATCTGCTGTCGGGCGGCACGGTCGATCTCGACTGGCGGGTGCTGCTCGCCACCATCAGGCATCACGCTTGGCGCCGGCGTCTTCTTCGGCCTCGCGCCGGCGATGGCCTGTCGCGCGTGGATCCGGGCACGGCGCTCTCCATCTCGCACGACAGCAGGTCCGGGAACCGCCAGGATCCGGCGAACGCTGACCATCGCGGAAGTCGCGCTGGCGGTCGTGCTGCTCGTGGGCGCCGGACTGCTGATCCGGTCCTTCATGAATCTCACCAGCGTCGAGCTCGGCTTCGCGCCCGAGGGCATCGTCATCGGACGCATGTCGCTGCAGGGCACCAGCGCCGAGAACGCCGACGCCTCGCCAGCGGCTGCTCGAGCAAGGACTGGCGCGCATTCGCGAGCTGCCCGGCGTGACGTCCGTCGCCGTCTCGAACAGCGTGCCGATCGAAGCCGGGCTCAACCTGGCGATGGCGCCGCCACCGGGCGGGCTCATCGATCAGCCTCGTTCGATGGACTGGCGCTATGTGTCGTCCGGACTATTTCTCGCTCTTCCAGATCGCCACTCGCGCCGGGACGACCTTCACCGACGACCACCGCGCCGGCCGTCCGCTTGTCGCGGTCGTCAACGAGGCGTTCGCGCGTACCTATTTCGGCCGCGTGGACGCCACCGGCCAGACGATTGCGTTCGGCAACGACGGACCTCGCGAGATCATCGGTGTCGTCGCGGACGTCAAGGGACGATCGAATGCCGGATTCGTGCGCAGTTTCACGCTGGGTGCGCTTGGAGCCGCGAGCGCGCCGGCGGTCTACGTGCCGGTGGCGCAGGCTCCCGGACGCCGGCGTCCAGATCGCCAACCGGTTCTTCGACATGAAGTGGATCGTGCGCGTCAGCGGATCGGCGGCCGCGCTCGAGTCCGGCATGCGCGAGGCCGTGCGGGCCGTCGATCCCACGCTGGCGTTCATCCGCTTCGAAACCGATGACAACCGTCATCCGCCGTGATCTCGACATGCAGCGGCTGCTGACCATCCTGCTCGGCGCCTTCGCCACGTCGGCCATGCTGCTGGCCGCCGTCGGTCTGTATGGTCTGATCGCGTACGCCGCGGTGCGGCGCCGGAAGGAAGTCGGCATCCGCATGGCGCTCGGTGCGACGGCCTCACGCGTGGTGCAGTCGTTCGTGGTGAAGGCGTGACGCTCGCCTCGATCGGTCTGCGTGCTGGGCCTGGCCGGCGCCGCTGCCGTGACGCGCCTGCTGTCGTCGCGACTCTTCGGCATCACGCCGCTCGACCTCACGACGTTCGCCATCGCCGGCATCACGCTGCTCGCCGTCGCCATGTGCGCATCGCTGATTCCGGCGTCGAGCGCCGCGAACCGATCCCATGGAAGCCTTCGAGGTGATTATGGTATGGCCTCGACTGCACGGCCGCTCCGTTCGCAGGTGAATGACGATGACCATCCGTCGCGCTCCTGCGAGCTCGTGATCCTCGACCGCGCTGGCCGTTGCACCGGCGACAACGACCGGTCAGGTGAATCCCTCGTGGACGCAATGGGGCGGCCCGCACCGCGACTTCATGTCCGACAGCAAGGGCCTGGCCTCGACCTGGCCCGCGAGCGGACCGAAGAAGTTGTGGAGCCGGAGTCTCGGCGAGGGTCACTCGTCGGTCCTCGTCGAGAACGGACGTCTCTACACGATGTACCGGCAGATCACGCGGCAGCCGGCCGTCTCTCACGAAGAGGTCGTCGCCGCTCTCGATGCGGCCACCGGCAAGACGATCTGGGAATTCAAATACCCCTCCTCACCGACCGGCATTCAATTCGATCAGGGCTTCGGTCCGCACAGCACTCCGCTCATCGTCGGCAACCGGCTGTTCGCGGCGAGCTCGCGCAGCGAGCTCTTCGCGCTCGACAAGGCGACCGGCAAGCGCATCTGGTCGCACGACTTCGTCAAGGAATTCAACGCGCCGCTCACCGGCCGCGGCTACAGCGGCAGCCCCCTCCTCTACAACGGCACCATCATCGTGACGATGGGAGGGATCGAACCAGGCGGTGGCGGCCTTCGATCAGGCCTCGGGCAAGCTGCTGTGGAAGAGCGGCTACTTCGTGTGGGCGCCGTCGTCGCCGATTCTCGATCGACGTGGACAAGCAGCCTCAGCTCGTCGTCTTTGGCGGTGACGTCGTCGCCGGCATGAATCCGGCCAACGGCCAGGAACTGTGGCGGCATCCGCACAAGACCGACTGGGGACTCAACATCAGCACGCCCGTGTGGGCTGCTGACGAACATCTGCTGCTCGTGTCGTCTGCATACGGCGTCGGCACGCGCGCGCTCGAACTGCGTCAGTCCGGCGGAAAGACGACGGTGACCGAGAAGTGGCACAGCCAGCGGATGCGCATCCACATCGGGACCATCCTTCCGCTCGGCGCGCACGCCTATGCGCTCGAGCGGCGACTTCGGTCCGGCGTTCATCTCGGCGATCGATCTGAAGAGCGGCGCAGATCGCCTGGCAGGACCGCAGCTTCGCTCGTGCGCAGCTGCTCTACGCCGACGGCAAGGTCATCGTGCTCGACGAAGACGGCATGCTCGGCCTCGCGACCGTCTCACCACAAGGATTGAAGGTGCTGGCGAAGGCGAGCGTCCTGCAGCACCTGGCCTGGACGCCGCCCACGCTGGTCGGCACGACGCTCTACGTTCGGGATCGTCAGACGATCTCGGCGTTCGATCTTGGTGCGTAGGGCCGGTCCTCAGGACCGGCCTCGGCCAGGCACGTCCAGAAGGACGTGCCCTACCGTCTCCGTTACCTCGCGCCATGCGCCCGCAGCCACGCCGCCATCGCCTCCGTCTTGCTGTCGATGGCGTGCGCGAGCGGCGTCTTCCCTGAGTTGTCCGTCGCGTTCACGTCAGCACCATGCTGCAGCAGCATCTCCGCGAGATCGATCTGTCCGGTGATGGCCACCTCGTGGAGCACGGTAACGCCAGCCTCCGCGCGCAGGTTGGGATTCGCTCCTCCCGCCAGCAGGAGTGCCGCGATGTCGGGCCGGCGCGCGGCGGCCGATGAATGCAGCGCGCTCACCTTCATCGCCTCGCGGGACTGCTGATTCACGTCCGCTCCCGCCTGCAGCAACACTTCCACGGTCGCCTTGTTGCCGAAGAACGCGGCCAGACCCAGTGGGTGAAAGCCGTCCGGCGCATAGGCGTTGAGCGAGTGCGGGGTTCGCCGCAATCAACTCGCGGACCCGCGCGGTCTGGCCGGTCGCCGCCGCTTCGAAGATGTTCAGCGACGGGTCCGGCTCTTGAGCAGTTCCTCGACGCGTGCGTTGTTGCCCCGATACTTGGCTTGCAGAATCTCGCTGACTGGCTCTGTCTGTGCCATAGCCATCACCATCACAAGAAGACTCATCATCGTCATTTCGCACCTCTGGAACGGAGCACATCGACAATCTCGGGGTGGTTGGCGTCGATCGCGACGTCGAGTGGCGTCTTGCCTTCTTCGTCGCGACGGGACGGATCCGCGCCGCGATCGAGCAGCGGCTGCACGAGCGCGCCGAAGCCCATGCCCGCCGCGTAGTGAAGCGGCGTCCAGCCGGCGCGCTTCATGCCCGCGCCGCCGCGCGCGAGCGTGACATCGGCGCCGCGCTCGACCAGCAGCAGCGCCGCCTCGACCTGCCGTCCGAACAGCGCCGCATGGAGCGGCGTGACCGCCAGCCGGTGCGTGGCGACGCGATTCACGTCGGCGCCGCGATCGATGAGCAGCCGCATCACCTCGACGTGGCCGAAGTGCGCGGCCAGCGCCAGCGGCGTGAACCCTTCCGGCGAATACGTGTCCAGCTGTTCGGGATGCTGATCGAGTGCGGCGCGGACGCGGACGCTGTCGCCAATCGCGGCGGCTTCGTGCAGACCGGGCTCGACCCCGGCGTCGAACAGCAGATCGGCCAGCGCGTCGTGGCCGCTGTTCACCGCGATGATGAGCGCGGTGTTCCCCATCGGATCGCGCGCGACGAG
>CAVSKE010000012.1:0-55558 GCA_963728305.1 uncultured Acidobacteriota bacterium | reverse complement strand
GCGGCGGAATCGACGGCCAACGCCGCGGACGCGTCGGTGAAATCCGCCGAGGCGCAGCTCGTGCAGGCGCAGGCTTCGCTCAATCAGGCGCAAGTGAACTTCAGCCACACGGTGATCCGCGCGCCGATCGACGGCGTCGTCATCGCGCGCAACGTGAACGTCGGCCAGACCGTTGCGGCGAGCATGCAGGCGCCGACGCTCTTCGTGATCGCGCAGAACCTGAAGGAAATGCGCGTCAATGCCAGCGTCGACGAATCGGACATCGGCAAGATTCAGATGAAGCAGCGCGTGCGGTTCCGCGTCGATGCCTATCCGAACGAGACGTTCAACGGAACGGTCTCGCAGGTTCGCCTGCAACCCGTGGTCGAGCAGAACGTGGTGAGCTACGTCACGGTGATCGACGTGCCCAACCCGGATCTCACGCTGAAACCCGGCATGACGGCGGCGGTCACGATCGAGACCGGGCGCGCCGACGATGTGCTCAAGGTGCCAAACGCGGCACTGCGATTCCGTCCAACAGAGGACGCGTTCGCTGCGCTCGGACAACAGGCTCCACAACGCGGCCTGCCGCGCCGGAGCGCCGACAGCGCGAAGGCGGGCCTGCCTCGCCGGAGCGACGAAGACGCCAAGGCGGGCGGAGCCGTGTGGGTGCTCGCGCAGAACACGCTGAAGCGCGTGCCGGTGCAGGTCGGCCTCAGCGACGGCACGCAGACCGCCGTCACTAGCGACGATCTGACGCCGGGCACGCACGTGGTGACCGGAGTGTCCACGCCGTCAGCCACGACTGCAGCGCCGACGGGATCGCCGCTGATTCCCCAGGGCCGGCGCGGCTTCGGCAGCGGCAGCGGGGGCGGCGGCAACAACAACGGAGGCCGGAAGTGAGCGAGCACGCGCTTCTCGTTCGCGACCTCGCCAAGACGTATCACGTCGGCGAAGTCGATGTGCCCGCGCTGCGCGGCGTCTCGCTGTCGATCGATCCCGGCGAGTTCGTCGCGCTCACCGGACCGTCGGGTTCGGGCAAATCCACGTTCATGCACCTGATTGGGTGCCTGGACCGGCCCTCAGCGGGCTCATATCTGCTTCACGGCCGCGACGTCTCGCGTCTGTCGAAGCGCGAGCTGTCGGCGGTACGCAATCGCGATATCGGCTTCGTCTTTCAGGGCTTCAATCTGCTGTCGCGCACGTCGGCGATCGAGAACGTCGAGCTGCCGTTGCTGTACGGCCCGCCGATTCCGGCGAAAGAACGTCGCCATCGTGCGGCGGCGGCGCTCGAAGCCGTCGGCCTCGGGGCGCGGATGGATCACCACCCGAACCAGCTGTCAGGTGGTCAGCAGCAGCGCGTCGCCATCGCTCGCGCGTTGGTGAACAATCCGTCGCTGCTCCTCGCCGACGAGCCGACTGGCAATCTCGACTCGCGCACCAGTATCGAGGTGATGGGCATCTTCCAGCGGCTCAACACCGAGCGTCAGATCACCATCGTCCTCGTGACTCACGAGTCCGACATCGCCGAGTACGCGACCCGGGTCATCGGTTTCCGCGACGGACGTGTCCGCCTTGACCAGGCGGTGACCAGGCGGAGGTTTGCCGCCGACGAGCTCGCCACATTCGATGCGGAGCTGGAGGAACAGTCGGCGTAGTGTCCGGGTTCAGCCGTGTAGTGTCCGGCTTCAGCCGGACTGAGGAAAACGATGTCGCCCTTGGTCACACTCAACATCGCCGTGTCCGCGCTTCGCAGGAATGCGATGCGAACGGCGCTGACCGCCCTCGGCCTGATCATCGGCGTCGCCGCCGTGATCGTCATGGTCGCGATCGGCAGCGGTGCGCGGTCGTCCATCGAGAGCCGCATTCGCAGCGCGGGCACCAACGTCGTCACCATCTCGGCCGGCTCGAACGCATTCGGTCCCGTCCGGCAAGGCAGCGGCGCGACGACGACGCTGACGGCGGCAGACGCGGACGCGATCGCACGTGAGGTGCCCGACATCCGCTACGTGTCGCCAGGGGCGAATGCGCGTCAGCAGGTCGTCGCAGAGGCGGCCAACTGGAATACGCAGGTGCAGGGCGCCGGGCCCGACCTGCCGGCGATTCGTGCGTGGTCGCTGCAGTACGGATCCTTCTTCTCGAGTCAGGACGTCCAGACCGCGGCGAAGGTCGCGGTGCTCGGATCGGTGGTGCGCGATCAGCTCTTCGGCCCCGGCAGCGATCCAACCGGCGCGACGATTCGCATCAAGAACCAGCCATTCCGCGTCGTCGGCGTGCTGACGAGCAAGGGCCAGGCGGCGATGGGTCCCGATCAGGACGACACGGTCATCGTGCCCTTCTCGACCGTGCAGAAAAAGCTGCTGGGCGTCACGCACCTGCAGAACATCACGCTCTCCACGGCCGACGGCGTCCCGTTCGACCAGGTCTCCGGTGCGCTCACCAGTCTCCTGCGCGCGCGTCATCAGCTGGCCGCGGGTGACCCCGATGACTTCACCGTGCGCAGCCTCGAGGAGATGGCCAGCGTTCTGACGTCAACCACGACGACGATGACGTGGCTGCTGGCGAGCATCGCGGCCGTGTCGCTGCTCGTTGGCGGCATCGGCATCATGAACATCATGCTGGTGTCGGTCACGGAGCGGACGCGGGAGATCGGACTGCGCTTGTCGGTCGGCGCTCGCGACGTGGACGTCCTGCTGCAGTTCCTGGTCGAGGCACTGGTCCTCAGCCTGGCCGGCGGAGCGCTCGGTGTCGCGCTTGGCTTCGCGGCGTCCTCCGTGGTCAGCCACGTGATGCAGTGGACGGCGTTGGTCACGCCTGGCGCCGTGCTGCTGTCGTTCGGCTGCGCGGCGGCGGTCGGCGTGTTCTTTGGCTTCTATCCCGCACGAAAGGCGGCGGCGCTCGATCCGATCGAGGCGCTGCGGTATGAATGATGGCAACACCGAGAAGTACACTTGAAATAGGCGGGTCTCAAGACTCGCCTCTACGAGGACATGAGGCATCCCGCGCGACGCAGACGATGACGAGCGCCCAGCCCGAACGTCCCAGCGTGCTGGTCGTCGAGGACGAGACTCGCATTCGCGAGCTCGTCTCGCTTCATCTGCAACTCGAGGGGCTGGCCCCGACCGAGGCCGTCGATGGCGACGCCGGACTCTCACTCGCCCGCTCGCGCAAATTCGATCTGATCATTCTCGACTTGATGCTGCCGGGGCTCGATGGCGTCACGGTGTGCCGCGCCATTCGGCGCGAGTCGGCAAATGCCGACACACCGATCCTGATGCTGACTGCGCGCCGGGAAGAGTCCGACAAGGTGCTCGGTCTGGATAGCGGCGCCGACGACTACCTGACGAAACCGTTCGGTATCCGCGAGCTGCTCGCCCGCATCCGCGCGCTGCTGCGGCGTGGACACATGGCGCCGGGCCGTCAGGCGAACGGCGTTGCCGCCGCACCGGTGACCTACAAACACATCGAGATCGATCCGGCGCGCCGCCGCGTTCTCGTGGGGGCGCGTGACGTGGAGCTGACCTTCAACGAATTCGAGCTGCTCTACGTGCTCGTCTCGAGCCCGGGCATCGTCTTCAGCCGCGAGGCGCTCCTCAGCAAGGTCTGGAAGGATCAGACCTTCGTGACCGTCCGGAGCGTAGACACGCTGGTCAAACGTGTGCGCAAGAAGATCGAGCGCGATCCCGCGCAGCCCGAGATCATTCTGACCGTGTGGGGAGCAGGCTACAAAGCCGCCGATGTCTGATGGCTAACCCGCACTGGTATCGCAGCCTGTATTGGCGCATTGCGCTCGGTCTCATCGCCTTCCTGGCCATCATGCTGGCGGCGGAAGGCGGCATCTTTCTCTGGATGACCGATCGCATCGCCGGCTCGATGCCGGCGCGTTCCCCGCGCCGGCTCGCCGCGCTGGTCGCCTCCGATCTCGGCACCGCGCTCGCCGCCGACAACCGTCTCGACATCGAAGCTTACATTCGCGAGCAGTTCGAACAGACCCTGCAGACGTTCGTCGTGATCATGCGCGACGGCCAGATCCTCGCCAATCATGACGACGTGCCGCCGCAGTTGCTCGATGCGGTTCGCGCGGAGCTCGAGTTCATCGAAACACGGGGGCCGCGGCGATTCGGCCGGCGCGGCGCCTGGGGCGAAGGGCTCGGCCCCGGCGATAATCGTCCGCCAGGTTCGCCTCCACCGGATCGCCCACTGAGACCGCGGCGCGGCGAGTTCGTTCCAATCTTCGTCAGCGGTGAACCTGTGGGCCGGGTCGTGGTTCTCCCTGGCGGCCCGCCCTTCTCGCGCATCGTCAGACAGTTTGGGCCGACCATCGCGCTGGTCGCGACGAGTGTGCTCGTGGTCGGGACGACGCTCATTGCCTTCGTGGTGTTCGGACCGGCACGGCGCCGGCTGAAAGCGGTGCAGGCTGCGACCGATCGTCTCGGCGCCGGCGATTTCGACTGCCCGCGCACCAGAGCAGGGCGGCGACGAGGTCACGGCCGTTGCGCGGTCGTTCAACCGCATGGCCGACGAGCTGTCGAGCCGCACGCGGGCGCTCGAGGCCGCGGACAGCACGCGGCGGCAGCTGCTCGCCGATGTCTCACACGAGTTGATGACGCCGTTGACAGCGATGCGCGGGTATCTCGAGACCCTGTCGATGTCGGAGCTCGAGCTCGATCCGCCGACTCGCGATCGCTATCTGCAGATCGTCTCCGAAGAGACGCATCGTCTCGAGCGCATCGTCGGCGATCTGCTCGACCTGGCGCGGCTCGAAGGTGGTGGCGGCACGATACGACGGGAGCGCGTCGATGTCGGCGGCCGTGTTCGATCGCGTCGCGGGGCGTCACGAGCGTGAGCTGCGGCAGCGGAACGTGCGGCTCGAGCTTCGCGTGGGCGCAGCCGCCGAGCACGTCATCGGCGATCCCGATCGATTGGAGCAGGCGCTGCAGAATCTGGCCGCGAACGCACTGCGGCACACGCCGGACGGCGGCCAGATCACCGTAACCAGCAGTGCAGATTCAACGGCTGTGCGGCTGACGGTGCGCGATAGCGGTCCAGGTATACCGCCCGAGCATCTGCCGCTGATCTTCGAGCGGTTCTATAAGGCCGATGCGGCGCGGAAAGCCGCCGACGGCAGCGGATTGGGTTTGTCGATCGTCAAAGCTATCGTTGAGCGTCATGGGGGCACGATCGCGGCACGGAACGACGGCGGGGCTGTTTTCGAGATCGCTCTTCCCCTCGACGTAGCTCAGGGCAGGCCCTTCGACGCTCAGGACAAGCCGTCCTCGCGGCATGACACGAGCAACTGACGCCGGACACTGAACGCACGGTTCTGTCGCCGAAAGGCGACTGAAACAGGCCAGGAACTGCGCGCTTTCTACGGCACAACCGTTGCGTGTTCGCGCACTGTGGGGCGTCTTCGAGGAGGCGGTTCTGCAGACCCGCCTGGAGATGCGCCGGGTTTCTGGAGGTCCCTCGTGACCAGGTTTGGCCTTCGGGCAACATTTCTGACGCTGAGCCTTCTCGCCACGCTCGCGGTGCCGGCCGTTGCCGACGCGCAGAGACGGGTGGCAGTGCCGCGATCGCAATCGAATGTGATCGTCGGGGTGCGGTCGTACAGTCCACGCTATTTCTACCGCCCCTACTACTACGGTCCGTACAACCGATCGTTCTACCCATACTCGTCGTTTGCGTTCTCCTTCGGGTACGGATGGGGCTATCCGTCTTACGGATTCGGAGTGGGGTTTGGTTATCCCTATTACGGATACGGCTATCCCTACTACGGACCCGGATACGGATACGGATCCGGATACGGATATGGGTATCCGTACTACGGCCCGGGCTTTTACGACCCGAGCACCTCGGTTCGTCTGCAGGTGATGCCCAGGGACGCTGAGGTCTACGTCGACGGCTACTTTGCCGGCAGAGTGGACAACTTCGACGGCACCTTCCAGCGTCTTCGTCTCGCGCCCGGTGACCACGAACTCCAGTTGTTCATGCCCGGACACCGGAGCTTCTCGCAGAAGGTGTATCTGCAGCCGGGGGGCACGTTCAACGTGCGGCACGCGCTGGAGCCGCTCGGCGCCGGTGAAGCTGAACCCGCGCGACCAGTAGCCGCGCCGCGTTCGTCCTCGGTCCGGCCCGAACCATACCCGCGGCCAGATCGTCCAAACTCCCGTGGACCTCAACGCCCATCGCCCCAGGCCCGTGACGAGGCCGGCAACGCCGAGTCGGGCTTTGGTTCGATTGCGCTGCGCGTCCAGCCGGGCGACGCGACGATCACGATCGACGGCGAGCGGTGGGACGGCGCGCAGGATCAGGATCGCCTGGTGGTCCAGCTCGAGGCCGGCACGCACACCGTCGAGATTCGCAAGGATGGCTATCGGACCTACATCACGGACATCACCGTGCGCCGCGGCGAAACGACTCCGCTCAACGTGTCACTAACCAGTCAGTAAGCATGCAAACGAATGTCGGCGGCGGGAGTCTGGGGCACGCGGCGTTCCCGTCGCCGTTCGGACGCACGTTCATCGGGGAAGAATCGAAGGCCGAGCGGCGTCGCCGCAAGGACGCGGCGCGGCTGCTCGAGACACGCCAACTCGATCCCTGGGAGCGCTACCGCGCGCTCGCGGATCACGTCGGTCATCTCCTCGACATCACCGAGCTCGCCGATCGCAAGACGCGATTTGCGCTGGTGATTCTCGGCGCGTTGAACGCGGTCAACCTGCTCATCGCGATTCGCGCGCCGCAGCTTGGCGCCGACGCCCTCAGCCCGCTCCTCTTGCAGTCCTACATCACCGGCTACGTGCTGCTCTCGTTGTATGCCGCGGTCTTTGCGATCCTCGCGCTGCGGCCGCGATCGCAGGAGATGGATGGCGCGGCTGCGCAGCGACGAGCCAACCGGCATGAAGCTGCTCGCGGGCGACGCCGGCACCGATGCCGACGCGTACTACGACACCTGGCGGCAGGCCGAGCTGAGCCAGGTCAACCGCGAGCTGGCGATGCGGTCGCATCTGCTCGCGCGCGCCAACACCGAGAAGTTCCAGGCGCTTGCGCCGTGTCTACCAGGGCCTGCTCGTCCTGGTCGGCCTCACCGCCGTGCTGGCGCTCGTCATCGCGATTCACGCGATGGCCCCGGCCGGCTGGTAGCGGCGATACATGCGTGGCTCGACCAGGGCGACGCATGCGTCGCCCCTGCGAGGCCCTTCCCCGCTTCAGTTCCCGAGAGACAATGCATCCGCCCATGAGCATCGTTCGACCGGACGACGAGTCGAGAGCCGAGCGAAAGCGCCAAAAGGATCTCGATCGGTTCACCGAGACCCGCCCGCTCGATCCGTGGGAGCGCTATCGCGCGCTTGCTGATCACGTCGATCACCTGCTCGACGTCACCGAGCTCGCCGATCGCAAGACGCGCTTTGCGCTCGTCATCCTCGGCGCGCTGAATGCGGTCAACGTGCTCATCGCGATCCGCGCGCCGCAAATCGACGCCGACGGCCTGAATCACACGTTCATTCAGGTCTATGTGGCGGGATACGTGATTATCTCGCTCTACTTCTTCGTCTACGCGATCATGGCGTTACGTCCACGCACCGGACGGATGCATCGCGCCGGTGAGGCACGCGCCGAAGGCCGGGTGCCAGGTCTCCGGCTCATGGACGACATCCTCGCCACCGACATCGACGACTACTACGAGCTGTGGCGGACGGCGGAGGTCGGCCAGCTCGATCGCGAGATGGCGCTGCAGGCGTATCTGATGGCGCGCGCCAACGCCGACAAGTTTCGCGCCGTGCACCGCGTGTACCACGGTCTGCTGCTGCTCGTGGGCCTGACCGCGCTGCTCGTCGCGATCATCGCCCTGCAGCTCGCCGCACCGTCGAAGCTGGGGATCTGAAACGCAAGACTCGACGCGAAACTCAAACAGAAGCTCGCGTCAGCGTTTGAGTCGTACGCTTCGAGCGTGAGCACTTCGTATCCACACGCGAAATTCGCGGCATCGTCCAAACTGCCCGAACCTTTATAGATCGCGATCTGCGGATACGCGCACAGCGGCCGCGTGCGGTCCGACGCGCCGTTGCGCAGGCGCGACGCAGGAATCTCCGAGGGCGCCTTGCTCGTGGTCACCCACCGATCGAGCGGCGCGACCATGTCGAAACGTATTGACGCCGGTGCCGCCGCCGCAATGTCCCATGCCGGGCACCATGAAGAGCCGAACCGCGTCCGTCGCGTTGCTGGTCTTGGACTGAATGTCTTCGTAGTAGCGCACGAGGTTTGCCGGCGGAATGCCCGGTTCGCCCCAGCCCTGATAGAGAATCAACTTGCCGCCACGCTTGGTGAACGCGCTCATATCCGGATTGTTCGCGTCGAAAATCAGGTTGCCGCCGGTCGCCGCCTGTGTGACATGCGCGTCGTAGTTGAGCGCCTTCGGATCCCAGCCCGGATCCTTGAAGACGATGTGCTTGAAGTAATCCACCGCATAACCCACCGGCACGGGATTCCAGCCAGGCTCGCTGCCCCGCTCGAGCCCGACGTAGATCTGCTTCCCGGTACGCGGATTCGACGGCCCCGCATACACCTTCTGCACGGTCGTCACCTGCGCATCGGTCAGACATGACGCGGGATCCGCGCCCGGCTTGCACGCGAGCAATTTCGGATCGAACGTGCACGCGCGCGGGTTCTCGAGCACGCCGTCTTTCGCGCCATCGAGGCCGTCGCACGCATTGAGCACTGCGTCGTGTACCAGCGCCAGTTTCTCGCGCGGCAACGCGCCGGCGGGATCCGCCAGCGCCTGCGCAAACCAGATCTGTCCGAACGCCTGCGTCGACGTATGACTCGCGGGCGCGCCGGCGACGATGCCATTGAAGTCCTCGGGGTAGCGCTGCGCAGCAGTGAGCGCCTGACGGCCGCCGGTCGAGCAGCCGGCGAAATACGAGAATCGCGGCGCGTTGCCATAGAACCCGTTCACTGTCGCCTTCGCCGCCACGGTGGTTTCGTGAATCGCACGATGCGCGAAATCGACCAGGACGTCCTCGTTCGCAAACGTGTTGCTCGCCGGACCGGTGTGACCCGTGTCGGTGCTCGCTGCCGCGTAGCCATTCCCCAGCGCGGTCGCCATCGCGGGATAGCTGATGGTGCCGGCGAAGCCGCCGTTGCCGACCACTTGCAGCTTGCCGTTCCAGCCGCTCGACGGCATCCACACTTCGGCCTTGATGTCGGAGCGCGGGGCCGGTTTCAGCGTGACCGCCACCCGGCAGAACTCGCCGAGCCTGGCAAACACGTTGGCACCACCCGGTGCTCCTGCCCGACCCGACGGTGGCGTGAACGCGCCCGCAGCAACGGTCTGTGCCAGCGTGACGGTGACGTTCTTCACCGCAAGTGACGTGAGGCTTTCACAGGTCGCGGCCGCCGCCGCAGACGGCAGGAGCACTCCAGATGTGATCGCGACAATGAGCCCGGCGGCGTGCGTATTCATGCGCGAATCTTATTACGTTCCCGATCCGGCTTTGCACTTCGAAGTTTCTGTCTGGTACGCTTGTCGGATGTCCTCCCCCTCGGCGCATCCCCCGATCAGCCGTCCCCGTCGCCGAGCAATCACCGCTGGTCTTCTGCTGGGCATGTCGCTCGGCGCGCTCGAAGCGACCGTGGTGAGCACCGCCATGCCGACCGTGATCGCGCAGCTCGGCGGGCTCGCTCATTACAGCTGGGTCTTCGCGGCGTATCTGCTGACATCTACAGCGTCGGTGCCGATCTGGGGCCGGCTGTCGGATCTGTACGGTCGCCGCCGGATGTATCTGCTCGGCGTCGCGGTGTTCCTGGTCGGCTCGGTCATGTGCGGCGCAGCCACCGGGATGTTCCAGCTGATTGCCGCACGCGCCATTCAGGGACTCGGCGCCGGCGCGATCATTCCGCTCAGCATGACCATCGTCGGCGAGCTCTATGCGCTCTCGGAACGCGCGCGAACGCAGGCGCTGTTCAGCGGCGTGTGGGGTGTGGCGTCGATCGCCGGGCCGCTGGTGGGCGGCTATATCACCGACACGATCGACTGGCGCTGGGTGTTCTACCTCAACGTGCCGTTCGGGTTCTGCTGCATGGCGGTGATCGCGTTGGCCTATCCGCCATCCCGCAGCGACAAACCGGTGAGCGTCGACTGGCTGGGCGCGTCGCTGCTCTTTGGCGGCGTCAGCGCGCTGCTCATCGCGCTTGGCGGCGAGACCGGTGGCGCGGGGTGGTGGCTGGCCGGATCGATCGCGCTGCTTGTGGCATTCGGCTGGGTGGAGCGGCGGGCGCCGGAGCCGATCCTGCCGGTCGATCTGCTGCGCCATCCGATCATGACCCGCACGCTGGTGGTCGTCTTCCTGGTCGGCATCGCGCTGTTCGGCGCGATCGCGTTCATCCCGCTCTTCGTGCAGAGCGTGATGGGCGGCACGGCCACGCAGGCCGGTCAGGTGCTCACCCCGCTCTTCCTCGGGTGGGTCGTGATGTCGATCGTCGGCGCGCGGCTCACCGTTCGCATGGGCTACCGCGTGGCCGCGATCGGCGGCAGCGTCCTGATGACGCTGGGATTTGCCGGTCTGTCGATGCTCGATACCCACTCGACCCGGACGATGCTCCTGGCGAGTTGCACCGTGCTGGGCGCAGGCATGGGGTCGCAGATGCTGTCGCTGCTCCTGGCGGTCCAGCACGGCGTGGACCGCACGCGTCTGGGCCTGGCCACCTCGCTCAATCAGTTCTCGCGCAGCATCGGCGCGGCGGTGGGCGTCGCGGTTATGGGCGCGATCATGACGCGCGCGCTGACCGGCGTCGCACTGCCTGGCGGCGCCGCGGGGCTGTCAGGGGGAACGATGGCGCTCACCGAGCCGATCCGCGATCAGTTCGCGATGGGCCTGCATCGCGTGTTCCTCGCCGGCCTGCTGGTGTCCGTCGCCGGCCTCATCGCCACCCTGTTCCTGCCGCCGGTGCACTTCTCCAAGCCCGTGCCGAGCGGCACCGGCGAACAGATGCTCGAAGCCGAGATGACCAACCTTCGGCCTGAAGACGAACCTATCGCGGTGCCTGACTAACGTCCAATCACCAGACCAACGTGGAAGCGGAAGACGTTCGAGCCCTCGCCTTCGTCTTCCGCGAAGATCCGCAAGTAGTCCACACCGAACCGGATCCCGGTGTTTTCCGATACGCCGAAGTTGACGCCACCTCCGAACACGAGACCCAGATTCGTCGCCGAATCCTCCTCCGAGAATGCCGGAATGCCGGGAATCGTTGACGTGGTCGTCAATTCGACCGCCGCGTTGATCCCGCCGAGCAGCAGATGTCCGTATGGCACCAGCCGCGGGTTGCTACGCGCGTTCACACGCACGCCGCCCAGGAATTGATAGACATCGAGGTCGACCTCCGCGGTGAACGTACCGCCACCAACCGTCACGGACTCCTCGAACGTCTTGTAGTTGCCGCCGACCTGGAAGACGAGCCCGATCATCGGGTTCAGGTTGCCCGCCACCTCGAAATACCAGCCTTTCGGGATCGACTCGTTCTCGTCTTCTACTGAGAAGGTCACGAACTGGTAGCCGCCGGAGATCTCGGTCCGCGGGAACGTCTGTGCGGCGGCGGGAAGGGCCACTCCCAGCATGACAACACAGAGACTCAGGACGACCCACACACATTCGCTGCATACGAACTCCTTGTCGTCGCGCGTAGTGCCCGCTTACCGGCGACGACGGCAAACGGCGGAAGGGCGCCTCGTGAGGACACGATGTAAGATGCCAGACCGCACACGCGATGTCATCGTCTGTTCCTCCCGAGCTCTGCTTCACGAGCGCGCGGGAGCTCGCCGCGCTGATCCAGGCCCGTCAAGTCTCCGCCCGCGACGTCATGCAGGCGCATCTCCGCCAGATCGCCGACGTCAATCCCCGCGTGAACGCGATTGTCTCGAAGCTTCCGGACCAGGCCTGTCTCGCGCTCGCCGATGAGGCCGACACACGGCTCGCGCGGGGTGACCGCGTGGGTCCGCTGCACGGCCTGCCAATCGCCTTCAAGGACAACCAGCCGGTCAAAGGCTTCGCCTGGACCCGCGGCTCTCGCATCTTTGCGCACGACATACCGCTCGGCGAGTCGGTCTTCGTGTCGCGCGTGCGCGCGGCGGGCGTCATTCCCATCGGCAAGACGAACATTCCCGAGTTCGGCATGGGCTCGCACACCTACAACGCGCTCTTTGGTCCGACCCGGAATCCGTACGACCTCACGAAGAGTGCGGGCGGGTCGAGTGGCGGCGCCGCCGTGGCGCTTGCCACAGGCATGCTGCCTGTCGCTGACGGCAACGACCTTGGCGGCTCGTTGCGCAACCCGGCCAACTTCAACAACCTCGTCGCGCTGCGTCCGACGGTGGGGCTCGTGCCCACCGCGCCCGATCCGTTTCCGGGCATCGGGTTCAACGTCAACGGCCCGCTCGCGCGCTCGGTATCCGACGTCGCATTTCTGATGAGCGTGATGGCCGGTGCGGATCCGCGCGACCCCGACTGCTTTGCCTCCGATCCATCGCTGTTTGCGGAACCGCTCGATCGCGACTTCGCTGGCACGCGCGTGGCGTGGTGTCTCGATCTCGGCGGCCTGCCTGTCGATCGCCGCGTGCGTCAAGTCATCGAGCAGCAGCGTCACACCTTCACATCGCTTGGCTGCATCGTCGAAGACGCGTGTCCGGAGCTGCGCGGCGCCGACGAGATCTTCCTGACGATTCGCGCCTGGCGCGCCGCCGGCGTCCTCGGCCCGTTGCTTGCCGACGCATCGTGATCTGATGAAGCCGGAAGCGATCGCCGAAATCGAGCGTGGTCTCGCGATCAGCCGAGACGAGGTCGAACAGGCGCTGATTCGGCATCGGGCGTTTGTCGATGCCTTTAGACGGTTTCAGGAGCGATATCCGTTCATCGTCTGCGTGGTGAATCAGGTGCCGCCGTTCGACGTCGAGATCGACTGGCCGAAGTCCATCGACGGCGTGGCGATGAACAGCTACACCGACTGGATGAAGTCGGCGTACTGGATCAGCACGACGCTCTGCCCCGCGATCTCAGTGCCTGCGGGCTTCACCGATGATGGACTTCCGGTTGGCCTGCAGATCGTCGGACGCTACAAGGACGACTTCGGCGTCCTGCAGCTCGCCTACGCCTTCGAGCAGGCGACGCGCATCGGCGAGCGGCGGCCGCCGATCGCCGTACGCTGATTTCGCACCAATCCGCCGCTTCGACATCGACGAAACTGCGCACATCGCCGCGCGCAGAGCTCACAACATTGGACAATCTCGAATCAGACGAGACGGCATGCATGTGGCTTGGCGTCGCTATAATGAGCCCATGTCCGGGCGTGATGACGTGATGCGCACGACTCCTGGCGTGAAGCTCACATACGACGACTTCCTGCTGTTTCCCGACGATGGCAAACGGCACGAGTTGATCGATGGAGAGCATTACGTGACGCCGTCGCCCAGCCGGAAGCACCAGGCCATCGCGTGGAATCTGACTGTCATCATCGGCACGTATCTCGAAACGCATCCAATCGGACGCGCATTCGCCGCCCCCTTTGACGTGGTGTTTTCGGACTTCGACGTGGTGGAGCCAGATCTGCTGTATATCTCCAGCGCGCGCCAGGCGGACATTCTCACAACGAAACACGTCCGGGGCGCGCCCAACCTCGTTGTCGAGATTGCATCGCGGAGCACGCGAAGTCGCGATGAAACCCTCAAACGGAAGTTGTACGAGCGGTTCGCGGTCGAGGAATACTGGGTGATCGAACCCGACGACGACACAATCGTTGTCTATAGACACGGCGACAAGGGCTATCGGCGCGAGTCTCGAACTGGCGGCCACGCGCGGCGACACGCTCACGACATCGCTTCTTCCCGGGCTGCAACTGCCGCTGAACCGGATCTTCAAGGACTGATGGAGTATCGACTGCTCGGAGGCTCCGGCCTCAAGGTTCCTGTTCTCAGTTTCGGCACGGCGACGTTCGGCGGCAGCAACGAATTCTTCAAGGCCTTCGGCGAGACCGAAGCCGCAGGTGCGTCGCGGCTGGTGGACATCTGCCTCGAGGCCGGGGTGACGATGTTCGATTCGGCGGATGTGTACTCAGCAGGCCGGGCCGAGGAGATTCTGGGGAAGGCCATCAAGGGACGACGGGACCAGGTGTTGATCTCGACCAAGGGAACGTTTCGCACCGGGCCTGGGGCGAACGACGTCGGCTCATCGCGGCATCACCTCCTCGAGGCCGTCAACAACAGCCTGCGACGCCTGGGCACCGACTACATCGACCTGTATCAACTCCACGGCTTCGACGCGCTGACGCCGATCGAAGAGACGCTCGGCACGCTCGACGATCTCGTGCGCGCCGGCAAGATTCGCTACATCGGCTGCTCGAACTTCTCCGGCTGGCACCTGATGAAGTCGCTGGCCGTCTCAGAGCGGTACGGCCTGGCGCGTCACGTCGCGCATCAGGCGTACTACTCGCTGGTCGGCCGCGACTTCGAGTGGGAGCTGATGCCGCTGGCGATCGATCAGAAGGTCGGCACGGTGGTGTGGAGTCCGCTCGGCTGGGGCCGGCTCACCGGCAAGATCCGCCGCGGCTCGCCGCTGCCGGAGACGTCGCGCCTCCGCACGAAGGTTGTTGCGGACCTCGGTCCGCCGGTCGCCGACGAACTCCTCTACCGCGTCGTCGATGCGCTCGACGAGATCGCGAAGCAGACCGGCAAGACCGTGCCGCAGATCGCGTTGAACTGGCTGCTCCAGCGCCCGACGGTCGCCACGATCGTCATCGGTGCACGCGACGAGGAGCAGTTGCGTCAGAACCTCGGTGCGGTCGGCTGGTCGCTGAACCGCGAGCAAGTCGCCGCGCTCGACGCCGCGAGCGAGACGACGAAGGCGTATCCGCACTGGCATCAGGCGGGTTTTACTGAACGCAATCCGCCGCCGGTGTAGTGACGCCGGCTCACCCAGCCGAACTGAGAAAGCTCGAGCCGACGTTCAGGCAGTCGAAGACGTGCAGCCCGAGCCGCTTGGCCATGTCCACGCACACCTCGATGCCTCGGCTGCTGTTCCCCTGCGGGTCGAGCCGCGGCGAGTAGCTGGCGATCCCCAGCTGCCGGTTCACCACCGCCATCACTCCCCCGCTGACTCCGCTCTTCGCAGGGACACCGACGCGATACGCCCACTGGCCCGAGTAGTCGTACATCCCGCACGTGAACATCACCGACAGCACGTCCTTGATACTCGCCATGTCGAGCAGCGCGTGCTCGCCGGTGATCGGGTTCCTCCCCATGTTCGCCAGCGTCGCCGCCATCGTCGCCAGGTCGCGCGTCGTGACGAGGATCGAGCACTGCTTGAAGTAGACGTCGAGCGCCGCTTCAGCCTGCTCGTGGACCAGATCGAAATTGAGCAGCAGGTGGGCAATGGCGCGGTTGCGGTGGCCGGTGCGCTGCTCGGACTCGTAAACGGCTTCGTCCATCGATAGCCGCCGCCCGGCCATCGCGCTGAAGCGTTCGAGAATGCGCTCGAACGTACGGTCGCCGTAACGGCGATGCAGCAGCGCGGTCACCGCGATCGCGCCGGTGTTGACCATCGGGTTGTACGGCCGGTTCGTGCCGCCGTGCAGCCAGATCGAGTTGAACGCGTCGCCACTCGGCTCGACTCCGACATAGCGCGAGACGGTCTCCTCGCCGAGCTCCTCGAGGACCATCCCGAAGGTGAACGGCTTCGAAATCGACTGAATCGTGAACGGCACGTCGCAGTCGCCGGCGGCCAGCACATCGCCTTCCGCAGTCACGACGCAGATGCCGAAGTGCTCGGGATTGGCTTTGCCCAGCTCGGGGATGTAGGTGGCCACCTGGCCAGCGGTCAGCGGCACATGTCTGGTGTGCAGCTCGTCGATCAGTTCTTGCAGTCTGTGATCCTGGGCGAGACTCGTCGTCCTTACCGCCGTAGTTGTCATGAAGTGGATGCCGGCGGTCTTGCAACGACCATTCCCCCACGTCGCGCGGACGAAAATGTCGCTATGCGATTGATAACTAACATCCTACGCCGTTGCCGCGGCCAGACAGCGCGACGCCTTCGTCAGACAAAGTCGTTCGAACACGTGCTCGATGGCGACATCGATGTCGTAAACGGGCGATGCCCCTCGTTGACAAAACACCGGGAGAAGGCGTTGAATGCGCGCTAACTGAACGTCGAACCAAGGCCCACGCCGTCGTCTGGGAACTCACTCGGTCTAACCAAGGAGATACCATGCGCAGAGCGTCGATCCCGGTCTTGATCCTGGTGGCGGTGATCCTCTTTCCGTCGCTTGTCTTCGCGCAAGGCACTCTTACGGGCTCAGTCAGGGACCAGTCTGGCGGCGTCCTGCCGGGCGTGACGGTCGAAGCCTCCAGCCCTGCGCTCATCGAAAAGGTGCGCGTGGCCGTCACCGACGATGCCGGGCAGTACCGCATTCCGAGTCTCAATCCCGGCACCTACTCGCTGACGTTCAGGCTGACCGGCTTCAACCTGGTCAGACGTGAAGGCATCGAGCTCAGTGGCACGACAACGCTGACGATTCCAATCGAAATGCGCGTCGGCGCCCTCGAGGAGACGATCACCGTGACCGGCGACACGCCGCTCGTCGACGTCCAGAGCGCGCAGCGCGAGACGGTGCTGAACTCGGATATCGTCGCGGCAATACCGGGGAACCGCTCGGTCGGCACACTGCTGAACGCGGTGCCCGGGCTGAACGTCAACGACGGCGCGCTCGCCGCGTCGCCGACGATGACCTTTTTCGCCGCACGAGGCGGTCCGATCAACGAAGGGCGGATGGCGATCAACGGTATGACGATCGCCGCGCCGTTCAACGGCGGCGGCGTGTCAACCTACATTCTGGATTCTGTCAACGTCGACGAGGTCTCGGTAGCGGTCGCGGGCGGCCTCGGCGAGTCGGACATCGGCGGGCCGGTGATGAACCTGGTGCCGCGCTCGGGCGGCAACCAGTTCCGCGGCTCGGCGTTCATCAACAACGCAGGCGACTGGTCACGCGGCAACAACCTGACTCCGGAATTGACGGCGCCCTCTCCGGGGCCGAATCTCGCGGAAACGCCCGGCATCATCAACTCCTACGACGCGAACGTCTCCTACGGCGGCCCGATCAAACGCGACCGGCTCTGGTTCTTTGGCAGTTATCGCAGCCTCGAAACGGCATCCGCCGTCCAGGGCGTCGTCGCGAACCGGAACGCCTTCGACGCCTCACGCTGGGATTGGGTAGGCGACCCGAGCGTCACCGCGCGTCAGTTGCAGGGGCGCGAGTCGTACGTCGCAAGGATCACGGCCCAGGTATCCAGCAAACATCGCGTCTCCTACAACCAGGAGTACCAGCGCCGCTGCGAGGGATCGACACTGAAGCTCGACACCGACAACGGCTGCAACCGGCGCGGGGCCGACTGGGTTGCGTTGGGAGCGGGCAACGCGGCGGGGATATCACCCGAGGCCAATAACCTCTACTTCGGCAACCTTCCGTACCACGTCAACCAGGCGATATGGACGGCGCCGATGACGAACAAGCTGCTGCTCGAGGCGGGCTTCACCCGATTCATGTTCCGCGGCGGGACGACGGGCCGGCCAGCGCCGGATGGCATCACGGACCTGATTCCGGTGACCGAGCAGTCCACGGCGATCAATCCGGCCACCGGCTTGCCATATTCGCCGCGGGCAAACTGGGTGTATCGCGGCGTTGCGACCTTCAATCCCAATTACGCCAACCCGAACAGCTGGCGCGCCTCGGCTTCGTACGTCACTGGCTCGCACGAGATGAAGGTCGGCTATCAGGGCGCGTACATCCGCGTCAAGAACTGGTTCTTCGTTGGCGATTCCCAGTTGGCCTACCGCTTCAATCAGGGCGTGCCGAACCAGTTCACGTTCCGGCTGCCGGAGTGGCACCAGTCCGACCGCACGGGAACAGGAGCGCTGTACGTCCAGGACAAGTGGACGCGTGGCCGGCTGACACTGCAGGGAGCATTACGCTACGACCGCGCCTGGAGCTTCACGCCCGCGGAGCACAACGGGACGGAGCTGACGTCGCGGTTCAACGCGGCGCCGATCACGTTCGAGCGCACGCCCGGCGTCGACGCGTTCAACGACATCACGCCGCGTTTCGGGGCGGCCTACGACGTCTTCGGCAACGGCAAGACGGCGCTGAAGTTCAACCTCGGACACTACCTCGACGCCGCGACGAACGACAGCGAGTACACCAGCAACAGCCCGGCCGCCCGCATCGTTCGCCACGGCCTCGCGGAACTGGCAGGACACCAACGGAAACAAGGTCGTCGACTGCGACATCCTGAACTTTGCGACAAACGGCGAGTGCGCCCTGCTGACTGGCAATGACGCGAACTTCGGGGGCGTCTCAGGCACCATCACGCAGGTGAACCCCGACACGCTGAAGGGCTGGGGCGTCCGTCAGCACGACTGGCAGTGGGGCATCACCGTACAGCACGAGGTGATCCCGCGTCTGTCGGCCGAAGTCGCTTACAACCGGCGGTGGTTCAAGGGCGCCAAGGTGACCGACAACACACTGCGTGGGCCCAACGACTACGAGACGTTTACGATCACGGCCCCGCAGGATCCGCGGCTGCCCGGCGGCGGCGGCTATCCGATCACGTTGTCGATGCTGAGGGCCACGGCCCCCGCCGGCGCGCAGAATTACGTCACGTTCGAAAGCGATTTCGGACCGGAGCGCACGCTGTACTGGCAGGGCGTCGACCTCACGGTGAACGCGCGTCTCCGCCAGGGACTGATCCTGCAGGTCGGCACCACGACCGGCCGGTCGATCGAGGACACCTGCGAGATGGCCCAGGTGCTCGACTCGACGGTGGCGCCCAGCGCTCCTGACAAACGGGTCCACGATCAAGGACCTTCGTAACTGCCGCGACGTCGATCCGTTCCAGACGACGATCCGCGGGCTGGCGTCGTACACCATTCCAAAGATCGATGTGCTCGTGGCCGGCACGATGCGATCGCAGCCGCCGCTCGAGCGGGTCGCCAACTGGCCGGTGCCGAACTCGGTGATTCAGAGCGTCATCGGACGCCTGCCGCCGGGAGGTCTGGCGACCGGGCAACACGACCATCGACATCCTGGACAACGATCATCGGCTCTATGCCGACAATCGGCGGACGCAGATCGACATGCGCTTTGCCAAGATCCTTCGATTCGGATCGAAGCGCCTGGACATCGGTGTGGACCTCAGCAACCTGCTGAACACCAACTACTCGACGACGTACGAGAACACGTACCAGTACACCCTCGGTAACACGGCGCAGGGCGGCACGTGGAGCAATCCGACCGCCATCTACGCGCCGCGATTCGTGCGGTGGAATCTGACGGTGGACTTCTAGTCCTTGGTCCTTCGTTCTTGGTCCTTAGTCCGTCCTATGGTCCCTGGTGGAGGGGGACCAAGGACCGAACGGACCAAGCACCAAGGACCAGGGACGAAGGACCTTAGTCTTACCGCATGAGCACGGTCGTCAGCGCGCTGGCGACCGTGCGGGCCGGATCCGACGTGATCGCTCTGGCGCGCCACGCAACGAAGCCGTCGGGCCGGACGATCACGGCACCGCTGTCGCCAATCCCGTAGGCCGTCGCGAAGTCGTTGGACGTGATGACATGCGCGTCGAAGTCGAGTCCCTGAACCTGGCGCGCCGCGGCGCGTGACGCCTCGACCCATCCCGCGCCACCGCCCGTCGTCAGCAGCACGAACCCGCGGCCGAACAGATCGAGCGTGGAGATACGCTGACGGTCCTTCTCGATCCACAGGTGCGGCGCGCGCGAGCCGGGACGGCCGCATGACTCGCGAGGATCCTCGCTGCCCCGCTCGATATCGTCCTCCGCGATGATCGCCGGCGAGCGGTAGATGTAGCCGAGCTCGATGTTGAAGTCGTTGGCGAGCGGCTGAAAATCCTTGGCACCGAGATACGTCGCCGAGCGGGTGACGTAGCGCGTGTAGGCCTGCTCCACCGTGAACTTCCCCACCGGACGACGCTCGGTGTCGTAGGTGGTGAGCAGCCCGGGACCGGCAACGCCCTTCAGCACCAGCGCGAGCTTCCACGCGAGGTTATGGCCGTCGTGAATACCGGTGTTGCCGCCGAAGCCACCGTTCGGTGGCATCAGGTGCGCCGCGTCACCGGCGAGAAAGACCCGGCCCTCCTGGAAGCGGCGTGCGACGTCCGACGTCGCCCGCCACCGCGCGACGCCATCGATGGTCACCGGCAGATCGGGAACACCGGCGCCGAACCGTACCAACTCGATCAGACGCTCGGGACGCACGTCGTTGGACGGGCTCGCCGCTTCGGGGCGAGACGTGTCGCCCACCGTGTTGACGACGAGGAAGCCAGAGTTGCCATCCTTGTCCATGCGAAAGAAGCCGGAGAGCTCGGCGTTCTTCACGTAGATGACGCTCAGCGCCTTGCCGACAACGTACTCAGCCAGCGGCGCGTGAAAGTAGATGGTGATCGCGTTGGAGAACACGCCGCGGCCGTCGAACTCGATGCCGAGAAGGTCGCGGACTTTGCTGTGTGCGCCATCGGCGCCGACCAGATACTTCGCGCGAATGCGGCGCTCGTCTCCGCTGTCGACGTCGCGAATCGTCGCAATCACGCCGTCGGCATCCTGCGCGAGACCGACCACCTCGCTGCCCTCGATGACGCTCGCACCGGCCTGCTCCGCGCGCGCACGTAGCAGCGGCTCGAGACCAGGCTGCGTGACGAACAGCCGCCGGCACGGACTCAGTGCTTCGACACCTTCGTTCAGGCTCGGAATGAGGCCGGCCAGCACCTTGCCGGCCAGCGTGTCCATCAGGACGACGGCGCCTTCGGGCTCGAACTCCTTGCTCGACTGCTCACGCACCTGTGGTTCGATGCCCGCGGCACGGAACATCTCCAGCGTGCGCATGTGGAAGAACGCCGCGCGCGGCAGCGGCGATCCGCCGCGAAGGCGTTCCACGGCGACCGACGAGATCCCGTGCTGAGCGAGGAACATCGCCGTCGAGAGGCCAACCAGGCCTCCGCCAGAGAACAGGACTGGAACGTCTTCGACACCTTCACGCGTCACGGCGCGACCTCCTGACGCGGAATCATATAATCGCGGCGGTGACACGACTCACACTGCTCATCCTGGCCCTGGGCGCGTTTTCGACAGCTGCCGACGCGCAGTGGCTCCGCCATCCCACGCCAGGCATTCCCCGGGCGAAGGACGGCAAACCTGACCTGAATGCACCTGCATCGCGAACCTCTGACGGCAAACCCGACCTGTCAGGCCTGTGGGTACCGGCCGCCGACCGGTACTACAACAACATTCGGGCGGATCTCAGCTCCGCCGACGTTCAGCCGTGGGCGCAAGCGCTGATGGAAAAGCGCGTGCGTGAGTTCGGGAAGGACAGCATGGAGACGCTCTGTCTGCCGCACGGTCCGGCCGCTATCACGTCTCCCTTCCGCGAGGCGCGATTCATCCAGACGCCCACGCTCCTGGCGATCCTCTACGACGATTTCACGCACCGGCGAATCTTCATGGACGGACGTGCCCTCGAAAAAGACCCGAACCCGAGCTGGATGG
The DNA here is from genome assembly GCA_963728305.1 of uncultured Acidobacteriota bacterium. Lineage (GTDB taxonomy): Bacteria > Acidobacteriota > Vicinamibacteria > Vicinamibacterales > UBA2999 > Gp6-AA40. Next base: position 33,991 of record CAVSKE010000012.1, on the reverse strand, counting down.
GGTACTCGGTGGGCCGTTGGGACGGTGACACGCTCGTGGTCGAGACCAACGGATTCAGTGAGCGAACATGGCTGGACTGGGATGGCCATCCCCACAGCGAGCACTTGCGGACGACCGAGCGATACCGCCGCCGTGACGTCGGCCACATGGAGGTGCAGCTGACGCTCGACGATCCCACGATTTACGCGAAGCCGTGGACGGTCACGATCCCGCTGGAACTGGTCGTCGACACGGAGATGCTCGAGTACGTCTGCCAGGAGAATGAAAAAGATCGCTCCAAGATGGACAGCCCGGGCCCTGAGCTGCGCACAACCGCCGTCCCCGTGAGCACCCTGACGAAGTATGCGGGCGTCTACGACTACGTGGACCTCGCCGGCAGGAGCCTGCTCGTGACAATCACTGTGTCGAACGGCGCGCTCTTCTGGGATCAGGCCGGCACGGGCCCGCAGAAGCTGCTGCCGTTCTCTGACCACGAGTTCTCATTGAGCGGCTGGTTCTTGGAATTCGTGACCGACAGTCAGGGTGCGGTCACACACTTCCTGGGCCAGGCGGCGGAAGGCGAGACGAAAGGCGTCCGCCGGAAGTAGGGCCGGTCCTTCCGGACCGGCCGTCACAACGATTTCATCGCTCGAAACGCAGGGTAGCTCGCGGCCAGCACGGCCAGCGCGATCACGCTGTTGCTCGTATCGCTCGCGATCGCGCCAATCAGGAACACAATCGATCCCGCCAGCGCCAGCCCCGTCGTCCACGGATATCCCCACGCCCTGTACGGCCGCGGCTTCTCCGGCTCGCGACGCCGCAGCACGAACACCGCGATGAACGACAGCGCGTAGTTGGCCACGAAGAAGAACGCGAGCACGGTGATCACCCGCTCGAACGTGCGTCCGAACAGCACGAAGATCACCGCCACGACGGTGCTCGCCAGCAGCGCCATCGTCGGCGTGCCGCCCTCGTTGACCACCGCCGCTTTCCGTGTCACCAGGCCGTCCCGGCTCATCGCAAACAGGACGCGGCTGGCCATCAGGTGGTTGGAGTTGAGCGTGCTCATCATCGAGACGATGGTGAGGATACGGAACATCGGATCGCCCCAGGCGCCGACGATCACGCCAGCAACCGTGCCCGCGGCAAAGGGCTTGTCCGGCCACTCCGGAGACAGAGAGCACCGCGAGAATCGCCAGGTTGACCAGCAGGTAGATGGCGATCACCGACAGGACGCCGCCGATCATCGACCGCGGGATATCGCGCCCGGGATTCTCGACCTCCTCGCAGAAGTAGGTCGTCGCCGACCAGCCGTCGTAGGTGTAGATCACGGCTTGCAGCGACAAGATGAACGCCGCCGCCAGTGCGAAACCATTTGGCGCCGTGCGCGACGCCGCCGCGGGCGCGGCGTCACCCGCAACCGCGAAGGCGGCCACCGCCAGCGCAAGAAAGGCCAGCGTCTTCAACAGGCTGGTCACGTTCTGGATGCCGCTGCCCCAGCGGATGCCCCGCCACTGGGCGGCAGCGAAGAAGACGACCACCGCCGCCGCGATAGCCGTGCCACGTTCACCCGGCGCGCGGAACAGTGCCGCCGAGAACTCGCCGATGACGAGTGCCACGGCCGCTGCGGATCCGGCAGGTGGATATCCAGTCGCTCCACCCGACGATGAAGCCGGGATACTCGCCGAGGGCGTAGCGAGAGAACACGTACTGGCCGCCCGAGCGCGGAATCATCGTGCCGAGTTCGGCCAGCTGTAGCGCTCCGAGCAGCGCATACAGACCGCCGACCACCCAGGCCGCCATATACAGCCAGGCGACAGGCAGATGGCCGGCGACCTCGCCTGGCGCGCGCAGGATTCCGGCACCGATGGAATTGCCGATGGTAACGGCCAGGCCGAAGCCCACACCGAGAATCGGGAGAAGCCGTCCTGTGGTCGATGAATGCGACAGACCAGTCATCCGCGCCTGAGGTCGTGCGCGAGCAGACGATGAAAGAGATGCTCGCCGGCTTCGCGGCGCACCGACAGACGGCCGGCGCCGTACGCGCGCGACTTCAGGCCGCGCTGCACGGACTCGCAGATCGACACGTCTTCCTGCTGAATCTGCTCGCTGACCGCGATGCTTTCGAGGTTGGCGGCACGCGCTGCAGCAGAGACATCGGCGAAGTAGAAGTCGAAGATCACCTCGGTCCGATCCACGCCTCGCGGGATCACCAGGTTGGTGTCCATCGTCTGGCCGTAGCAGTTGATCATGAGGTTTGGATAGATCCAGTAGTAGGACGCCCGATCGCCTTGTCGCACGGCCTTCGTCCGCTCGTCAGCACCGTCACTCACCATCGGACTGGCCTGCAGGCAGTACCGCTCTCCGTTCGTGATGGTGTACTCGCTGTAGTCCAGCACGCTGTCGAGGCCTTTGTGGAGATGCGGCACGTGATAGCCGCCATCGAGATAGTTGTCGACGAACACTTTCCAGTTGCAGCCGAGCGTGTAGCTGCGCCGCTCCATCCAGTGCAGGCGATCGAGATGCAGCGCGTCGAGCTGCCCGACGAGTTCCGATCCCGAGAAACTGCTCGAGCGACGGTCCGCCGGTATCCGGCTTGACAAATGCCCAGGCCGCGCTCGCCGCGCAATCGAGCGGAACCAGCCCATTTGCAGACCGATCGAAGTCGCACACGCCGGTGAAGTCAGGCGTGCCCTTCAACTCGCCATCGAGGGCGTAGGTCCAGCCGTGATACGGACATCTGAACTGACGCGCTGAGCCCTGCGAGTCCGTCACGACTGCCGCAGCATGATGGCGACACACGTTGAAGAAGCCGCGCAGCTGCTCGTCCGGACCGCGGACGACGACGACCGGCTCGCCGCCGGGGAGCTCGCAGGCGACATAGTCGCCAGGCGTACGCAGCTGATCGAGGCGGCCGGCGTGCTGCCAGCTTCGCCGAAAGACCGTGTGGAGCTCGAGCTCCAGCACGCGCGGATCGGTGTACCAAGGCGCGGGGATGGTCGATGCGCGTTCGAGCGGCGCATCAGCGTCGTAGAGGTCGAGGATCTGCTTCACCATCCGGGAGAGGCGGAGTATAACAAGCAGCGTGTCGCTGAGCCCAGGCACGCGCGTCGGTCCTTATGAGGTCACCGCCCAGATTGGCGCTGGCGGCATGGGCGAGGTGTGCCGAGCGCGAGACATCAAGTTGAACCGCGAGGTCGCACTGAAAGTGCTGCCACGGCGTTCGCGACCGATCCCGGAACGGATGTCGCGATTCCAGCGTGAAGCGCAGCTGCTCGCGCGCTCAACCATCCCAACATCGCCGCGATCTACGGCCTCGAAGAGGCTGGTGCGTACCAGCGCCATCGTCATGGAGCTGGTCGAGGGCGACACGCTGACCGGTCCCGTTGCCGGTCCCTGACGCGCTGCGCATCGCGAGGCAGATCGCCGAGGCGATCGAGTACGCGCACGAGCGCGGCATCATCCATCGCGATCTGAAGCCGGCCAACATCAAGGTCACACCCGACGGAACGGTGAAGGTCCTCGACTTCGGTCTCGCCAAGGCGATGGACGATGCCGTCGACGCGCCGATCAGTGTTCAGAACTCGATGTCGCCGACGCTGTCGCTGGCGGCCACGCACGCCGGCGTGATCATGGGCACGGCCGCGTACATGGCGCCGGAACAGGCCAAGGGCAAGCCTGCGGACCGCAGGTCTGACATCTGGGCGTTCGGCGTCGTCCTGTACGAGCTGCTCACCGGCCATCGCATGTTCGGCGGCGACTCGGTGCCCGAGACGCTCGCCAGCGTGATGAAGGATCCGATCGCCTTCGGCAAGCTGCCGCCGGACACGCCCTCGTCCATCCGCGCGCTGGTCGCCCGCTGCCTGGAGCGCGATCCGCGTCGTCGTCTGCAGTCGATCGGCGAAGCACGGATTGCCATCGAAGACGCAATCACGGGAGTCGGGGCGCGTCAGGACGAGGAGCCGCGCGCACCGAGCGTACCGGCACGATCGGGCGTGTGGGCCTGGACTGTCGCGGCAGTCGCCCTCCTGGCCGGCGCTGGAGCTCTCGCCTGGGCGTGGTCCCGTCCGACGCCTGCAGTGCCGGTCATGACGCAGTTTACGTTCAGTCTGCCCGAAGGCGTCACCGTCACAAATGTGGGACCGAACGCACCGCACATGGCGGTCTCACCCGACGGACGTTACATCGTCTTCGTGGCCGATCAGACCGGCCGCGACCGCTCGCTCTGGGTCCGCGCTCTCGATTCTCTCGTGGCCCGGCGTCTGGAAGGTACAGACGGCGCGTCCTATCCGTTCTGGTCACCTGATTCGCAGCACATCGCATATTTCGCCAGCGGCAAGCTGATGAGGATTGCGGTGACCGGCGGCGCGCCGCTTACGATTTGCGATTCGGCGGCAGGCGAAGGTGGAGCGTGGGCTCACCGGCCGGACGGCGAGGACGTCATCGTCTTCGCGGCGACCAGCAGCGGGCCATTGATGCGGGTCCTCGCCCGCGGCGGCGTGCCCGCGGCGATCACCAGTCTCGACAACGGCGATCTGGGTCACTCGTTTCCGCACTTCCTTCCTGACGGCCGACGTTTTCTCTATTGGGCACGCGGCGATAAATCCGGCATCTACGTGGAGTCGCTCGACTCGGACGATCGCACATTCGTGGTGAACGCCCCCGGCCGGGCCATGTATTCGCCGCCCGGCTATCTGCTGTATCTGCGTGACAACCGGCTGCTGGCCCACAGCTGGAACCTCGACACGCTGGCACTTGAAGGAGAGCCGTTCACGATCGCTGAAAACGTTCGTTCGGGCGGCGCCAACGGCCGAAACGCCTTCGCGATCTCCGCGGGTGGACTGCTCGTCTATCGGGGCGGCACCGGCAATTTCCAGGTCAAGTGGTACACACGCGACGGCAAGGCTGCTGAGACACCTCTCGCCGCGGAGGAATTCGTGGGCCTGTCGTTGTCTCCGGATGGCACACGGTTTCTCGTCGCGCTCGGGACGGCCGCCGAGCGGGACTTGTGGGTGAAAGACCTTGCGAGCGGGGTCTTCTCACGTCTGACGTCTACGACCGGATCGGAGGAGGACCCCGTGTGGTCGCCAGACTCACGCCGGGTTGCGTATGTGCACATCGCAGGGAACCAGCGCACCTGGCGCGAGACCACGATCGGCTCCGGCGCGCACCGCGAGATCGCTGGCGATCCTTCGCAAAGTAATCTGGAGGACTGGACACCCGACGGACAGCTGGTGTTTCGTGGCACACCAGGGACGATAAGCCTGGTGCCGGCTCCTGGTGAGGACGCCTCACGCCAGGCAACGACGACGACGCCACGAACGATCCTGAAGGAACCGTATCTGGTGGAGCACGTCCGTGTGTCGCCGAACGGCAAGTGGGTGGCGTACACGTCCCTGGAGTCTTCCCGGCCACGCGTCCACATCGCATCCTTCCCCTCTTTCACCGATCGACGTCAGGTTTCGAATGGTCTCGCCGTGCAGCCGACGTGGCGAGCGGATAGTCGAGAGCTGTTCTTCCTCGGCGTCGATCAACGGCTGATGGCGGTGGACATCGAGGCTGACGCAGCGCTGCGAGTCGGATCGATCAAACCGCTGTTCCAGACGGGCGTCGCGACTACACTCTCTGTGCACATGTACGCGCCCTCACGGGACGGCCAACGGTTTCTGCTTCGCGAGCCGACAGACAACAACCCGATCGAGCAGCTCTACGTCGTGACGAACTGGCTTTCTCTCGTTCGATAGGGACACACCATGACGAAATCGTTTTTCGTGAAGACTCTCTTCCTGGTGGCGCTGTCAGCGGCGCTGATGGCCGATGCGAATCATCCGACCGGCACGCGCGGGCTGCTGCTGATCGACAAGGTGGGGAGCTACATCCGCTTCTTCGACCCGGTCACCTTCAAGGAACGGTCGAGCGTCCAGGTCGCCACCAAGCCTCACGACTTCGTGCTGACCCCGGACCGCAAGACCGCCTACGTGCCGCTCTACGGCGACGGCATCTTCAACCGCAATCCGAACCCCGGCCACGAAGTCGCCATCGTCGACATGGACGCGGCCAAGGTCGTCGGCTCGATCGACACCTCGCCCGTACCGCGCGCCGCACGGGATTCAGATCGGACCCGACGGCATGATCTATGTCGCCAGCGATCTCGACCGCAAGCTGCTCGTCATCGACCCGAAGACACGCAAGATGACGAAGGCCATCGACACCGAGGGCACGACGCACTGGATCGGGATCCTGCCGAACGGCACCAAGATCTACGCGACGAACAAGAACGATCCGTTCGTCACCGTTGTCAATCTGAAGACGCTGACTGTTGCGTCGAAAATCCCCGTGCCGGGCGGCACCGAGGGTATCGCTGTCTCACCCGACGGCTCGCGCGTCATCGTGATGGCTCACACGGAACCGGGACTGGTCGTGATCGATCCGACCACCGATTCGATCGTCGAGCGCATCGCACTCCAGAGACCAGAAGACGAGCGCCTACAAGGCCTACTTCAGCCCCGACGGCAAGCGGCTGCTGACGATGAACCTCGGTTCATCCGTCGATCAACATCTTCAACGCCGCGGACCTGCGCGGGCCGCAGCGCACGGTCGTCGTCGGGAAGGATCCGATGGGGTTCGCGTTTTCCGCAGACGGCAAGACGGCGCTGTCGGCCAATCATGGCGACGGTAGCGTGTCGGTGATCGATCTGGAGAAGGGGCAGGTCGTGCAGCAGTTCCAGGCCGGCACCGGGATCGAGACGTTGACGTATTACTGAAAATGCCCAATGCCCAATGCCCATGCGGAATGCCCAATGGTTCACCATGACATTGAGCATTCAGCATTGAGCATTCGGCATTGAGATTGGTTACGTTTTTAGCCGAGCGCCTGCGGAATCGGTACCTCGCCACGAGGCGACATCGGGGATTCCCCTGAGATCTTGCGTGGCACATTCGGTGCACCGATCACGAAGGTGGCTGGCCGTCCTCGTGTCATCGTCGCTCTGCCCGACGCGCTCGAGGGCGCGACAGTGGCCGAGTGGCTGAAGGCCAACCACTTCGACCCCGTCTACCGCACCAATCCCGCTGCCGCCGCCGTCGAAATGCAGCGCGACTGCGATCTGCTGATTGCCGATGCGACGTGGGCCGTAGGCACCGCGCTGCAGTCCGGTGCACGCGCGCGCAATTCACTCGTGCCGACGATTCTCATCGGTGAAGCCATCGAGCGGCGCGCCACCTCAGTCAACGCTCAGACGATGTACATGACCCGGCCGATCGAGCTGCCGGTGCTCTCCTGCTTCGTCTCGATGGCGCTCATCGACGACCGGCCGGCGCGGCGATCGCCTCGCAAGACCGTGCAGCGCTTCGAAGCACTGGTCAATGGCGTGCCCTCGGGTATCGTCGACGTCAGCAAGGAAGGGCTGCGGCTCGAAATGCCCCGCGACTCACGGTCGGCGCTGCCGCCGTTCTTCGCGGTTCGCGTGCCGCTGGTTGGCGTCGCCGTGATCGCCAAACGCCGATGGATGATGCCCGCGACGAAGAACGCCGCCACACTGTGGTGCGGCGCCGCCCTCTCGCACAATCGCGCCAGTTCGGAAGAGCGGTGGCGCGCGTTCGTCGATTCAGTGCCGATCGTCGGCGACGGCAGCCTGCGCGTCAGCGCGTAGCTGGTTGTCGGTGGGTCCACGAGAATCAGGACCCGCCCCACCACCGCTAGTCTCTCGGTCCCGTGTACTGCTCAATCGGCGGCGTGCCATGCGTGTGGAACGTCTCGATCGTCTTGAGGCCCCACGCCTGTCCCTTCTTCCGCTCGGTCTCGTTCCACACGATCGGCTGCCAGTCGGGCGCGAGCATCAGACGAGCGCCGGCATTGTCGAACTCGATGCGATTGCCGCCCGGCTCGTAGACATACAGAAAGAACGTCTGCTGAACGGCGTGCTTGTGCGGCCCGGTCTCGATGTGGACGCCGTTCTCGAGACAGATGTCCGCGGCGCGCAGGACCTCGTCCTTCGAATCCACCGCCCACGTCGCGTGATGGAAGCGCCCGTGCGCGCCGTAATGATCGTGGGTGAAGGCGACGTCGTAGGTCTTGTTGTTGCACGTCACCCAGACGCCGGCAACCTCACCGCTGTCGAGCACGATCATCTCGGTCGTGCGCATGCCGAGCACGTCCTCCATGAATCGCTGCAGCACGACCACGTCTGACGTCAGCAGGTTGAGATGGTCGAGACGCCGCACGTTCGCGCCGCGGGCCGGAAAGCGCATCGCCTGGTTCTTGAGCGACGGCTTCAGGTGCGGCGGCGCCTTGTACCACTCGGTCTCCCAGTAGATCTCCATGTTGTGGCCGTCGGGCGTCGTGAAACGTGTAGGCCGGCCCGTGGCCGAGATCGCCGTCGGTCCATCCCTTACCGAACCCGGCCTTCTCGATGATGCCGACGCGGTTCTGCAGCGCCTCGGGGCTCGACGTGCGAAACGCGAAGTGGCCCATGCCGGCCACCTTCGACGCCGTCAGCTTCAGCGTGTGGTGCTCGTAGTCGTCCCAGCCGCGCAGGTAGACGGAGTCGCCCTTGCGCGCCGTCTCGGTCATGCCCATGACGTTGACGAAGAAGTCGAGGCTCTGCTCCGGCTTGGGCGACAGCAGTTCCAGATGGGCGAGATGGGCGAGGTCGAACGAACGGATAGTGGACTTCACGATTCTCCTTCGTACGCAGGGGCCGCCTTCAGGCGGCCCGAGTTCTCTTATTTTTCTTCCGCCCGCGCCGCGCTGAGGATGTTGCGCATCGCGTGATTGCCTTCGTGGCAGGCGTACTCGAACACCTGCTGCGAGTAGTCGACCTTGGTCAACGGCATCACGAAGGTCCACGGCCGCGTCCAGGTATTCGGGTCCTCGAACGTCACGCGCCATTCGACGACGCCCGGCGAGACGGCGGTGAATCGCTCGGTCATCACAACGTGTTCGGTCGCGCCCTGCGGTGCGGTCTCGGGCAGGAAGTTGGTCGTCTCGACGACCAGCGTGTTGCCCTCCCACCAGCCACGTGCATCGCCGAGATACTTGCGCGGACCTTTGGCGCGAGCGCGTCCGTCGAGCGGAATGACGCGCGCCTCGTGAATCATCTCGTAGCGGATCACGACTGAGTCCGGGCTCTGCGTGATGTCGTAGCGGCTGCCGTAGCCGGCGGGCATCATCGAGTTCGGGATGCCGCGCGTGATGCAGCGATCGTAGAGGCCCATGTCGAGCCAGCTGTTGAACGGGCCGCGCGGGTTGGCGTTGGTGCTCACGCCACCAGTGCGGCGGCGCGGCGCGACATCGGTGCGGCGCGGGATGCGGCCGTCCGCCGGATCGACGACGAGCCAGGCGCGACTGTTCTTGCGATCGAAGGTGTCGAAGATGAGATGCGCGGGCGGCCGCAGTCCACCGGCGAACTCCGTGCCGGCTGACGCCTTCGTTGAACTGTTCGTTCCGTTCCTTGACGATCTTCTGGAGTTCCGCGGGCGTGATGTCGGCGAGCGACTTGCCCTCGAACTGCGCCGGCCGCTCCATCGGCGTGCCGGTCTCATCGTCGTTCGAGTAGATGCCCTGCAGGTCCGGATGTCCCCACGGCGTCTTCGGCGGGGAGAAGGTCTGGGCACCGAGCGCGGCCGCGCCAGCGACGATGGCCGCCCCGATCAGGGCGAGGACTCTTGCCTGCGACATATGCCGGAGATCTTATTAGATCCCGGCGGGTCCAAAAAGCGGACGTACGGCGTCGGTCCATAGCATGACCGTCGCCCTGACGCTGCTCAGCTCGCTTTGCACGGCGCCGGATTCCATTTCGAATCGTTCGCCTCTTTCTTGAAGTTCGAGCTCGTGACGAACTGCTGCGCCAGATAGGTCGGGTCGTCGACGACCGTCGTCACCACGAACCAGTCGCCCGCCTGCGGATGCGTGATCTCGCGTGAAGTACTCGGTGATCGTCGCGTTCTGGCTGTAGGGCACGCCGTTGCGGCGCAGCCAGCCGGGCAGCATGTTGGTGGTCGTCACCTTGAGCGCGCCCCAGCGCGGAGGCGCGGCGCCGGCGCCGCGCTCGAGGAAGGCGTCGAACGCGCCGCCGCTTCGCTGCCACTCGGCCACTGACGTGCCCTGCAGCGTGCGCGTACGATGCGCTCACCGGCGCCGCGGTGCCGGCGCCGGGCTTGGCGAACCGCAGCAGCCGCGTCTGCTGCCCGGCATCGCGTCTCGATCTTCAGCGTCAGGTCGTCCTGCCAGCTGATCTTCAGGCGCAGCGGCATCCGCATGAGTCCGCCGACGCCGTACGCCTCGCAGCGGCCGTCCATCGACGGCTCCCAGGTGTTGGCCACTTTCGACGCCCTCGCCGTTCAGCGGCACGCTCGTCGTGTCGCCCTTCGTCGGCGTGCGCATGCGCCACTGCCAGTCCTCGGTGACGACCGACACCCACGTGCCGGTCAGGTCGACAGGCGCAGCGGGCCGTCCCGGCGGTGGCGGAGGGCCGCCGCGTCCCCGGCCGCCCTGTGCCGCGATCTCGACGCGCCGCAGCGCAGCAGGACCACGGCGGCGCAGACACGACTCGCACCATCGCACCCTCGCAGCCTCGCACCTTCGCACCCCGCGCTCATTCCCCGCTCCCCTTCTGGTTCCGATTGCGCTGGTTGCCCTTTGCGCGCCGCCGGCGGATTCTCGGCGACCATCTCCTTGTAGATGGTCTCGATGAACATCGATGTCGTCCAGAAGCCGGTGTCGGTGCCGTAGCGCGGATCGAAGTCGAGCGTCGGCTTCTTCGCCTTGACCTGGTCGAGCGTCATGCCGCGCTTGACGTACTCGCGGATGCGATCGCGGACGATCGTCGCCATGTCGCGATACTCGATCACGTCCTGCTCGTCGGACAGCCGGCCGTGACCCGGGACGACCATCGTGCCGCCCTCGTTGACGTTGCTCGGCGACCGTGATGTCCATGATGGCGTTGAGCGCCTTGATGTAGCCGTTGATGGTGCCGCCGTTGGCCGCGTCGATGAACGGATACATCACGGTCGTGAAGAGATCGCCGGTCGCCACCACGTCGCTCCGGCGGAAGAAGACGACGCTGTCGCCGTCGGTGTGCGCGTCCGGCTGGTGGATGATCTGCACCGCCTCGCCGTTGAACAGGAATCTCGCGCTTGTCGTTGAAGAACGTCTCGGTCGGCCAGTTGCCGAACGGCACCGGCCTGCTGACCCGCCGGCGGATCCATGCTCAGCCGCTTCAGCACGTTCTCGTGCGCGATGATGTTGGCCGTGTTGCGTCGCCGCGGCGCCGAGGTCGCCGACGACGTTGCCGCCGGCGCGGGTGCGGCCGGCCTTGGCGATCGCCTCGTTGCCGCCGATGTGATCGCCGTGCACGTGCGTGCTGACGACGTAGCGGATCGGCGTGTCGGTGACCGACCGGATCGCGGCCAGCAGCTTGGTGCTGACCTGCGGGAACTGCGTGTCCACCACCATCACGCCTTCGTCGCCGAACTGGATCGTGGTGTTCCCGCCGGCGCCGACGATCATGTAGACGTTCGGCCGCGACCTGCACGAGGTCCATCTGCACCTTGTCGAAGTTCTGCTGCTGCGCGACGCACGCCCGCCGACGGCAAGCGCCGCGCCGGCAGCCACGGCCGCGACGACGATCAGCGGCGCGGCCACTCCTCGAGTGAAGCTTGCGTTGTCATGTTAGCGACCCTGTCCCTGGCCCTGCGGCGGCCCCGTGACCCGATTGGCTCCCTTCGTTGGCGGCGGCAGCGGCGGCGGCGGCGGATTCTTCTTCAACACCTCCTGGAACTCCGGATACATCGTCGCGGCGCCGCCGCGGACGGCGATCTCCGGCAGCTGGTGGCGCCGCGCGAACTCGTCCTTGAACGGATGCTCGTCGGGCAGGTACGCCGGCACCTCGCCGGGCTCGCGCGTGGCGATCTCCACGACCGGATCGCACACCCACAGCCAGGTCTGCGCCGGCAGCTCGCGCGCGCTGCGGTAGAACTCCTCGCTCTTGACCAGCGGCTCGGTGAGATTCACCGGATCGATGAGCACCAGAAGTCGCGTGAACATGTCGCCGAAGCGCACGAAGTACTCGGTCATCGTCGCGCGATCGCTCATCGGAATGCCGTTGCGGCGAATCCAGCCCTGCTTCAGGTGCGTCGTCTCGACGACGAGCATGTCGCCGTCGTAGCGGCCGGTCGAGAACCCCATCCAGGTATGCGGCGCGTTCGGGCCCGGGTGCGGACGTCCGTCCATCCAGATGGTCCGCGTCTGCTCGTAGGTGCTGGTGTAGTGCTTGATGGCGAGGAGGTCCTGCGTCTTCGGGATGCTTCTCTTCCCAGATGCGCAGGTTGGTCGGTCCCCGGTAGATGTACGGCGACACGTGCACGCGGCACTGCTCCTCGGGCAGCGCGATGCGGCCCGGGTCCCAGCTGTCGGCGAACTGCCGCGCCGCGTCGTTGATCGGCAGGCCGAGGTAGTCGCGCAGCTCCGGACCGGGGATGCGCTCGGGCTGATCTTCCTGGTAGCGAGGCTGCCAGACGCCGGTGAAATCGGCTCCTGCCTGCGCGTTCGCGGCCGTCGCCATCACGGCGAGCGCACGCCGCGGCCAGCAGGCAGACACTCAGTCGTTTCAGCGTCATGCTGGTTCCCTGTATGAGGCAATACGCCGTCGGCCCGCAGGACCGTTGCGGCGACCTCGCGCTACGCGGTCGCGGCCACGCTGCCGGCGCGACAGCCATGAACATTACCATGGCTGACATGAACGGGGCCGGCTCAGCCGGTGCCCGGGCTTATTTCATCGCCGGCCTGATAGCAGATACAATTGCGACCCGCGAATAAGTTCGAGCGCTCACTGCACATGCATCCATCCGACGTCCCCGACATCCGCGCCCGCGAGCTGCTGACCGTGCTGGCGCTGGCCGAATACGGCAGCTTCGTGGCCGCGGCGGCGTATCTGAAGACGTCGCAGCCGGCGCTGACCCGCACCATCAAGCGCGTCGAGCGCGTGCTCGGCGTCACGCTCTTCGCGCGCAACACGCGCCGCGTCGAGATCACCGCGGCGGGCCGCGAGTTCGTCGCCGTCGCCGAGCGCATGCTGAACGATCTGAAGCACACCGTGCGCAACCTCAGCGAGGTCACCAACGAGCAGCGCGGCCGCGTCACGATTGCCACCTACTCGTCGTTCGCGATCAATCCGCTGGTGTTCACTGGTGCGGCGCTACCGCGAGACGCGGCCGCTCATCGAGATCCGCATCCGCGAAGGCCGGCAGTCGGAGATCGTCGAGGACGTGCGCAACGGCGCCGCCGACTTCGGCATCGGCTACGTGAACTCGCTGCCCGAGCTGATGGAGAGCGATCCCGCTGCGGAAGGAGCCGCTGCTGGTGCTGATGCCGCTCTCGCATCCGCTGGCCGCGAAGAAGCGGCCGCGCATCCGGCTGGCCGATCTGCGCGACGAGCCGCTCGTCTCGGCGCCGAGCGACACGTTCCTGCGCCGGATGACCGATGCCGCAGCGGTGTCGGCTGGCTTCAACCTGCACTACACCGTCACCGTCGATCGTCTGATCAGCATCCTCCACCACGTCTGCGCCGGCGTCGGCATCGCCATCCTGCCGTCGGGCTGTCTGCCGGATCGGCAATGGGGCGAGGGTTTCCACGCTGCACAGCTGGCCGAGCCGTCGCTGTCGGTGTCGGTCGGTCTGATCACGACGCGCGGCCGCTATCTCACGCCGGCCGCGTCGGGCATGGTGTCGCTGATCCGGGAGCAGATGGCGAAGCAGGCCAAGACTGTCGGCGTCGTAGTTCATCAGAACGCGTCACGTGCAGTCGCTTCATTCCAGACTGCTCGCGCCACGTCGCTCACGCGCCGTGCAGCCCGAGCTTCCCGGCAGCGCGAACCGTGTCTTCCAGATCCACGGGATACCAGTTGTGCCTCGCGCGGTTGCAGAGCCCGGCGATGTTGATGGACGCGGTCGGCCTGGGCGATGCGGTCGAAGTAGTCGGCGCCCGGCGCGCACACCGCCGGCGACAGTTCCCGCAATGATGAGGCATAGCCGGCATCGGCAGCCCGCAGGAAGCCGCCAGAGGCGTGTTCAGGCGCAAGACGACGCTGCATCTCGCTGAAGCTGGCCGCGGCGAAGTAGAACATCGAGTAGGCGGTGAAGGCGTCGAACCGCGGAAATGCGGCGTAACACCCGGCGATGAACCGCGCGGTGTGATCGGCCTCGGCCAGCGTCGTCGTCGCAGCCGTCATCGGACGCCGTAGGTCGAGGCGCGTCTTTCGATGCGCCGAGCATCTGCGCAATCCGTTCAATCCCCAGCAACGTCAACGGAATTCCCGTCGAGAACAACGGATCGATGAACGCCGCCGCCGACGGCAGCATCGCCCATCCGCTGCCGGACGCACTGGAGGCGCGGCAGGAGACGCGTGGCATCCACGTGAACTCGCGGATCGCTTCGGCGTCGGCGAACTGCGCAGCGATGGACGGATAGCGCGCCAGGAAGCGCTCCCACGCGGGCTGCACCATCGGACAGCCGCAGCTCCATGGCGAGCGATTCCGTGACCGCGATGCCGGCGCTGGTCACCCCGTTGCCGAACCGCAGCACCCACATCCAGCCGCCGTCGAACACATGATGCAGCGCCGCATCGTCGATCGGATAGGGCAGGTGCGAAGGTGCGAGGGTGCGAGGGTGCGACGGTGCGAAGTCGGGCATGTCATCGCAGCGGGCGACGTCCACGAAGTGGGAGAAGAGCGCTTGTGTCTGCGGATACCCATCGAACCCACGATCTTCGATGCCCAGCGCGCGGCTGAGAAACCCGCGCGGCCCGCTGGCGTCGACGACGAAGCCGGCACGCACGGCTACGCGGACTTCCTCGTCTCGTGCCCCGCAGTGTGGCTGCGCCATCCGCGTGCCACTCGACCCCATCGAGCGTCACCTCATCGAGATAGTCGACGCCGAGCGCGATCGCCTCACGCACGAGAAAGTGATCGACATCCGATCGCAGCCAGTGCGTATCGGAGAGCTCGTCGTTTGGGCTGGCCGCCACGAGCAGCTGATTGGATCGATCCGGTGCCGTCTCGTATCGCCGTCCGGTCTCGTGCTTGAAGTAGGTGAACCCGCGCTTCAGACCGCAGACCACGTCGGGATACGTGCGCTGCCACGTGCCGAACGCCGAGAGCGGCCGCAGACGCGGCAGGTCGTAGCGATCGGCGAGCTGCTCGATGAGCACGCCGGCCAGCGGCGACGCCGACTCGCCGATCGCAAAGCGCGGATGCCGGCCGCGCTCGAGCAGCATCACGCGATACCCGAGGCGCCGCGCGATCATCGCGAGAATCGATCCGCCGAAGCCGGAGCCGACGATGGCGAGATCAGTGTCGGCCGTCACGATTGCACACGATGGAATCGAGCACTCGCTGGTCGCGTTCATACGCTGAGCCGCGCTGCACGCGCGGGCGAGCAGGCGCAGGAGAAGAAGCGCTCGATGTCCCAGAGATCGGCGAAGACGCGCATGCTGGCCGGTCCAGAAGGACGGGCCCTACGCGTCCAAGTCCGTACTCCAGTACCGACTCGAGCGCCGGCAGCTGCGGCGGAACGAACGCCTCACCAAGCGCTTCCATGGCCCCGTTGCCGCCGCGGGTCGGAATCACCGAGCAGACGGTCGCGCCGCACTCTGCGGCGAGATCGATCGATCGGCACGCCCATTCGACGGCCTCGCCGGCCGGCATGAACGGCGGGCTGAGCAGCACGAACACACGCAGCGCGATGTCGTGACGGTGGAGGAAGTCGGCGGCCCGGCGAAATGCGTCGAGCGTCATCCGCTTGTTCAAACGCGCGAGCACCTCCGGATGCGCCGTCTCCAGGCCAATCGCCACCTCGAGTTGGCCTGCCACCAACGACTGGAACCGCCGGCATCGATCGGCGTACGCGCCGGAGAGAAACGCCGGATGCGCCTCGACGATCACCCGCTCGAACCCGTCGACCTCGCGCGCGATCGACTCGTCATCCTCCGGCGGAATCTGCTGCGGATCGAAGAAGCTGCCGGCGTTGTACAGCTTGATCGTGCCGCGCCGGCGGAAGCCCGGACAACGCGGTCGAATCTGCTCCGGCGATCGCGCCGCGCGGCACGACCGTCGTCGAGCGTGTTCATCCACAGGTCGCACATCACGCAGCGGAACGGACACTCGCGATTGGTGAGAAAGACGACGGCCGTCGGAACGAGGCACGCCGGTCTCGTCGGGCTCTTCTTCCCACGTCGGATGCGTAGGCGCGTCGCGGGATCTACGAGCGTTCTTCGGGCCGCGATGCGAGGACGAACTGATCGAGTCATCCGATATGCAAATCGAATGCGGGCACGCGACCTCGTTGCATCCCGAGCATTCGCTCGCATCTCATTGCACGCGACAGCTCGTCCGACTCCGTCCGTGTCGCGTCGCGTGCCGATCCTGCCAGAGCGGTTGAAGGTCCGCCGGCACCACGCCTTCGACGCCCGCTCGCGCGGCGTCGCCGTGGCGCCGTCCTGGAATCGCCGCTTCTGATTGACCGGCATCTCGATGCCGAGCGTCGCCTTCACGCCGGCGTGGACGACCTCCTGCTTCAGCGTGCCCAGCCTCGACACCTCGCCGGCGAGCATCTGCTCGAACGGAATCGCGACCGCCGCATGCGATCACCGAGCGCGTCGTGTACGGCGAGAACGCGTCGAACCCGAGCGCCGCAGCGGGTGCGTACGTCCGCACGTAGCCGCGCGACAGGCCGCCCGAGTACGCGAGGCTGTGCTTGATGGCATCGACGCCCCAGCCTTCCTGATACAGCAGCGGGATTGCGCAGGATGCTCGACAGCGTCAGATCGGAATCCTCGAGCGGATACGACTTCAGGTTTTCGTCTCCGCCGTCGCCGTCGAGCAGATACCTCAGACGCGGATGGCGTTCGCGGATGCCGCGCAGCAGGCACACCGACGTTGCCGCGCACTCGACGTCGAGTGGGTGATAGTCCTCGATCAGACGAATCGCCGCCTCGAGATCGTAGTCGGCCGGCGACGCGGACACTCGCTCCCACTGCCGCTCGAGGCCCAGCTCGCGCATGACCCGTTCGGCCTGCGCCGCATCGCTGCCGCCGCCCATGTCGAGCGTGAATGCACGGATGCGATCCGAAGGTCCGCCAAGTGCCGTATTGGCACGAACGGCCATCAGCAGCACCGACGTGCTGTCCACGCCGCCCGAGAACGCCACGGCGATCGGTTCATCGATCGGCACGGCCCTCAGCCACCCCAACACGGCTTGTACGCCGCGGCGATGTACGCGGCACCAGCTTCACTCGGATCCGCCGAGCCGAGACCGACGGCCGGATCGAAGAAGCGGTGATACCGCGGCGATGGATCGGGGCAGCCGACCTGATCGAGCTCGACGATGTAGTGCGCCGGGACCATGCGGGTATAGGCCGGGATCGAACTGCCAGCGCGATGCGCTGCTCGCGGCACCACGCGAAGATCTGATCCATCCGCTCCGCGACGACCAGGAACGGCCCGTGGTACATCTTCGCGACGAAGTAGCGCAGCGGAATGCCAATCGTCCGCGCCAACCGCACGGTCCTGCCGTCGCGCGCGGTCACGGCGAAGTGTCCATCGGTCGCGCGCAGCGATGCCGCGTCGCATCGGCCGACGGCCGCGAGGACATCCGCCTCTGAGGCGCCGCTCGAGCGCAGCCGTGCGGGGCCCGGCCAGATCAATGAGTCGATCAACACCTTCTAGCATTGGCAGATCCTACGTCAACTCCCAACTTCCAAGAACCAACTACCAACCATTCCCAACTCCCAACTCCCAAGGTCGAGCTAATCGGAGAGATTGGAGCTTGGGGATTGGGACTTGGAAGTGGTTGGGCGTTGGCAGTTGGGCGTTGGGAATTGTCAAGTGTCCAGGCTGACGTACCTTCCGCCGAAGAAGACCAGCGGCTCGCCGGCGTCTTCGTCGCGATACGTGGCGATCACCTGGCCGACGACGATCCAGTGATCGCCGCCTTCATGAATCGCGTGAATGCGGCACCCCATCGCCGCGACGCACCCCTCCAGCCTCGGACCACCGTCCCAGTTGACGAACGTAAACGGCGGCGGCGGCTCACGCCACATGCCGGCGAAATAGGACGACAGATCGCGTTGCGTGTGGCTGAGGATGCTGACCGCAAAGCCCGCCGAGTCGTGGATCAGCAGGCCGGCCTTGGTGTCCTTGCCGAGGCAGAACAGCACGAGCGGAGGGTCGAGCGACAGCGACGTGAACGAGTTCGCCGTCATCGCCCGGATTTCCCCGTCGATCTCCATCGCCACCACCGTCACTCCGGTGACGAACCGCCCGACTGTCTGGCGGAGGGTGACGAGAGTCGATGGACATCACAGCGCCACGTTGTGAGGGGCGACGCATGCGTCGCCGCTACGTCGTCGTCTTGGTTTGCGTCATCTTCTTCTTGATGACGCTGACGTCGTCGCTGCCCAGCATGTCCGGCACCGTCCAGCCGTCCAGGTTGTACTCGGCCATGCACTGCTCGGCGAAGCCCTTGTAGCGCTTGGTCGCGCCGGTGACCTCGGCCACGAGCAGCGTCTCGAACCGGATGCTCTCGTGGTTGCCGAAGTAGTTGCGCTCGTAGAGCTCGTGGCGGCCGCCGAACTCGCTGCCGATCGCGTCCCACATCAGCTTCATCAGCTTCACGCGATCCTCGGCGCTGTAGCCGTTCGATCCGCGCACGAACTGATCGAGATACGGCCGCAGCTCCGGCACCTTGAAGTCGAGCGCGCTCGACGGCAGGTAGATCAGCGCGCTGGCCAGCGAGTTCTCGATGATCTCCTTGATCTTCGGATACGCCAGGCTGGCCATCACCCGGTAAGCGAGACCGTAGTCGAGATTCGGCAGCACGTAGCCCGGCGTCCACGGCGTCGTCGTCCGGGCCATCGCGTCGGTCAGGCCCCAGAACAGATTGCGCCACGCCAGCACCTCGCCGACGTTCGCCTGCACGCCGCGGAAGTCCTTCGCGCCGGTCGCTTCGACCGCCTTGAGCAGCAGGCCGGCGAGGAAGTCCATCTTCACCGCGAGACGCGTGCAGCCCTGGAACATGAACCGCGGCAGGAAGCCCGACCGCGGGAAGAAGTTGTTGACCTTCTCGATGTCGCCGTAGGCGAACACGTTCTCGTACGGCACCAGCACCTTGTCGAAGATCAGGATCGAGTCGTTCTCGTCCATCCGGCTCGAGAGCGGATAGTCGAACGGCGTGCCCATGGCCGCCGCGGTCATCTCGTACGACGGCCGGCAGAGCAGCTTCACGCCCTTGGCGTCGGTGGGCACCATGCACACGAACGCGAACGGCTTGGTCTTGATCGGCAGCGCGCCGTTGTTGGCGATGAAGTTGAAATGGGTCAGGCTCGAGGTCGTCGCCACGACCTTCGCGCCGCTGACGATGAGGCCGGCGTCGGTCTCTTCCTCGACGTGCATGTACACGTCCTTGACCTCGTCCAGCGGCTTGTCGCGATCGACCGGCGGATTGACGATGGCGTGGTTGACGAACGAGACCTCGTCGTTGACGCGCTTGTACCAGCGGCGGGCGTTCTCGTCGTACGGCGCGTAGTAGTCGGCGTTGGCGCCCAGCGTGGCCAGGAACGCGGCCTTGTAGTCGGGGCTCCGGCCAATCCACCCGTAGCTGATCTGCGCCCACTCGGCGATGGCGTCGCGGGCGCCGACCAGTTCCTCCGCGCTCCGGCTCGCCTTGTAGAACTTGTGCGTGAACCCGCCGGTGCCGGTGTCGGTCTCGGTGGTGAGGATGCTCTTGCGCGCCGGGTCGTGCAGCGCGTCATAGAGCCGCGCGATCATGCGCGCGGTGTTGCGGAACGCGGGGTGCGTCGTCACGTCCTTGACACGTTCGCCGTAGATCCAGATCTCGCGGCCGTCGCGGAGGCTCTCGAGATACTCGGCGCCGGTGTACGGGCGCGAACGCCCCGTCGTCTGAGTCATGATGTCCCCTCCAACTCCCTGGCCTTCGTCTCCCACTCGGCCACGAACCGAAAGACGTTTTCCTTCGGCGGCTGCGGCGAGAAGGTCTCCAGCCAGCGCACGGGCTCGGTGCTGTTGTTGACGAACGTGTGGACGCAACCGACGCTCGTCCACAGGACGTCGCCGGCTCTTGCACGATAGGGCTTTCCATCGAGCGTGCCTTCGACCTCACCGCTCAGGATGAAATAGGCCTCTTCGAACGTGTGGTCGTGGGGCGCGATGCTCACCCCGGGCTGATACTCGATGAACAGGAACCGGTGATGACGGGCGCCGAAGTTCTCGTCGATCATCCACTTCAGAAAGACGCCTTCGAGGCCCTGAAGGCCGAGCGCCTTGCGCTCGCTGGGCGCGGGGATCTGGCTGACGTCGAAGTGGCCGAGCAGATTGCCGTTCAGGTTGTCGAGGTCGAGGCGCGACGCCTGCGTGGGAACGGTGCGATCTCTGGAGAAGAAGGTATCGCGCAACCCGCCCGGCGGCTTCGGCTGCGGCGCGGCCATGCCCAGCCAGCGCACTGGTGACGACGAGGCCGCGTGCCATGCGTGCGGCGTGCCGACTTTGATCGCCGCGTAGTCGCCCGGACCGAGCAGGTAGCTCGATCCGTTGATGGTGACGACCGCTTCACCGCTCAGGATGTAGAAGCCTTCTTCGAAGGAGTGGACGTGCGGATGAATCGACCCGCCCGCGGCGAGCTCGTGCATGCTGAGGCCGGTGTGCACCGACCCCGTCGCATGATCGACCAGCGAGACGTAGCGGTATCCCTCGCTGTGCCCCTCGAATGTCGGGTGCGCCTTGAGTGCCGATTCGTCGAACCTGCCGAAGTGATGCATGTGACGGTTGGTAGTTGGTAGCGGTACGCATGTCGTAGCGAACCACCCCACTACTACCGACCAGCCTCAGGGTTGCTTCGATCGGCTTGCCGTCGGGCGTCAGCGGCACCGGCACGCGGTTGGCGATCGGCTTGATCGACTTCAGATACGCGAACATCGCCTTCAGATCTTCCTCCGGCAGCTGTCCGTACCAGTTCCACGGCATGGGCGGCAGAATCGGCCGGCTCTTTCCCATGTGCTTGCCCTGTTTGAGCGCCTCCACGAACATGTCCTCGGTCCAGATGCCGAGGCCGGTGTTCTGATCGGGTGTCAGGTTCGCGGCAAACGAGACACCCCAATCGCCGCTCCACGCCGTCAGGTGATCGTTGATGTGAATCACATAGGGGCTGCCCTTGATTGCTTGAACGGCGGCGGCACGCCCTCGCTCTCCGGGTGACCCGATCAGCATGCGATCCATGTCGGCCTCGGGGCCGGCCGGCCCCATCTTCTTCGGCGTATGGCAGTCGTGGCAGCCGCCGCCGATGATCAAGCATCCTGCCGCGCTCGACCTGCGACACTGCCGGCGCCGCTGCGGGCACCTCGCTCGTCGAGGGCGCCTGGGCCGGCGGCGCGGCGTTGCAGCCGGCGATCGCCACGCCGACGGGCATCAGCAAGAGGACAGCGACGCGAGACAGAACACAAGCGCATGAGCCTTCACTCCTGCAGTGAAAAGGGTTACGTCAAGCCAGCTTTGAACGCGGGCGAGAATATACACCAATCGCTCGACTTCGCCTGTCACCTCCGGCGCGCGGTTCGCTTGCGGTCAAACGAGCCGCATAGATAAGATGCGAGGTCACGTGCTCCGCCGGATTTTTTCCACCGATCACAAGGTCATCGGTCTCCTGTACGGGTTCACCAGCCTGTTCTTCCTGCTGGTGGGCTTCGCGCTCGTCGCTCATCATCCGCTGGCAGCTCGCCTATCCCGGGCAGCCGATGCCGCTTCATCGGCGGGCTGCTCGGCGAGACGAACGCGCCCGGCGGCGTGATCTCGCCGGAGTTCTACAACCAGCTCGGCGCGATGCACGGCACCATCATGGTGTTCCTCGGCGTCGTGCCGCTCGCCGTCGGCGCGTTCGGCAACTACGTCGTGCCGCTGCAGATCGGCGCGCCCGACATGGCGTTCCCGCGGCTGAACCTGGCCAGCTACTGGTTCTATCTCGCCGGCGGCGTGGTCATGCTGGCCAGCTTCTTCGTGCCGGGCGGCGCCGCCAACAACGGCTGGACGTCGTACGCGCCGCTCTCGGACATCGCGCCGGGCCACGGCCAGACGTTGTGGCTGGTCGGCATGCTGCTGCCTGATCTTCTCGTCGCTGCTCGGCGCGATGAACTTCATCACGACGATCATCCAGCTGCGCGCGCCGGGCATGACCTGGTTCCGCCTGCCGTTCTTCGTCTGGGCGCAGTTCATCACCGCGTTCCTGCTGCTGCTCGCGTTCCCGGCGCTGCAGGCGGCGGCGGTGCTGCAGGGCATGGATCGCCTGGCCGGCACCAGCTTCTTCCTGCCGAGCGGGCTCGTCGTCAGCGGCCAGCCGCTCGACGTCGCCGGCGGCGGCAACGCGCTGCTGTGGCAGCACCTGTTCTGGTTCCTCGGCCATCCCGAGGTCTACGTCCTGATCCTGCCGGCGATGGGCATCATCGCGGAGGTGATCGCCAACAACACGCGGAAGCCGCTGTGGGGCTACCGCCTGATGGTCTACTCGATGTTCGTGCTCGGCTTCCTGTCGTTCGTGGTCTGGGCGCACCACATGTTCCTGACCGGCATGGGCACGGCGATCAGCGCGTTCTTCCAGGCGACGACGATGATCATCTCGATCCCGTCGGTGATCATCCTGAGCGCGCTGATCCTGTCGCTCTACGGCGGATCGATCCGGTTCAACACGCCGATGCTCTTCGCGCTGGCGTTCATGCCGATGTTCGGCCTTGGCGGGCTGACCGGGCTGCCGCTCGGCCTGGCGGCCACCGACATCCCGCTGCACGACACCAACTACGTCGTCGCCCACTTCCACTATCTCGTCGCGCCGGGAACGATCTTCGCGCTGTTCGCCGGCATCTACTACTGGTTCCCGAAGATCACCGGCCGGATGATGAACGAGACGCTCGGCAAGATTCACTTCGTCGGCTCGCTCGTCTGCATGAACGTCATCTTCATGCCGATGTTCATCCAGGGACTGGCCGGCGTGAACCGGCGGCTGTGGGACGGCGGCGCGATCTACACGCACGCGCAGGACGACGCTCTCCCTGAACGTCGCCGATGGTCGTACGCGGCGTTCGGGCTCGGCTTCTTCCAGCTGTTCTTCATCGTCAACCTGTTCGTCAGCATCCGGGCGCGGCCGCGTCGCCGACACGAACCCGTGGGAGGCGACGACGCTCGAGTGGGCGCACGCCGACGCCGCCGCGCGCGCACGGCAACTTCGAGCGGCCGGTGCGTGTCTACCGCGATCCCTACGACTACAGCGTGCCGGGCGCCGCCGACCGACTTCCTGCCGCAGAACGCGACGAAGCTGAGTGATGGAGATCCCCTACACCACCGAGGTCCGGCCGGACACCGGGCTGACCAACCCGAAGCTCGGGATCTGGCTGTTCCTCGCGTCCGAGGTGATGCTCTTCGGCTCGCTGTTCTCCGTCCTACGCGCTGCTGCGCAGCGGCGCGCCGACGTGGCCGGAGCAGTCCGACGGTGCTGAGCGTGCCGCTGGCGACGCTGAACACGGTGGTCCTGATCGCCTCGTCGGTGACGATGGTGATGGCCTGGGCGTCGCTGGCGCCGCACACGGCGGCGCGCGGGAAGCGGCCGAGGCGCGCTCGAAGCGCTACCGGCTGTTCATGGGCCTGACGCTGCTCGGCGGCGCGATCTTCCTCGTCGTCAAGGCGATCGAGTACAGCGACAAGTTCTCGCACGGCCTGTACCCGGCAACGAACAACTTCCTCGGCCTGTATTTCACGATGACCGGGCCTGCACGCGCTGCACGTGATCGCCGGGCATGGTCGTCAACGCGTACCTGCTGGGGTCCCGGCGCGCGGATGTGGCGCAGCGAGCCCGAGCGGTTCGCCAACCGGATCGAGGTCGCCGGCATCTACTGGCACTTCGTCGACGTGGTCTGGATCTTCCTGTTCCCGGTGCTGTATCTGCTCTGAGGCTCGATGCGACTGCACGACGTCGCGGCACAGGTCCGGGGTTACCTGGTCGTGTTCGGCGCGCTGCTCGTGCTGACGGTGGTGACGGTCGGCGTCTCGTATCTGCACCTGCCGAGGGGCCGGCCGTCGCCATCGGTCATCGCCATCGCGCTCGTCAAGGCGGCGCTCGTCGCGATGTTCTTCATGCACCTGAAGGGCGAGAAGCCGATGGTGTACTGGCCGCTCGGCCTGACGGCGTTTCTGTTCGTCGGCCTGTTCGCCGAGCCTGCTGTTGCCGAAGGCGATCATCTGTTCGGCACTCAGTTCGGCGACGCGTTTACGATCGAGCTAGGAATCGGGGCTCAGGAATCAGGAATCAGATATGGCCTGCCCGGTTTGCTTCGGCGGCGAAGACGCGGCGATGCGCGAGAGCCTGAACGCCGGCATCGGCGTGCTGATGGGCGTGACGGCGATCGTGCTCGCGTGCTTTGCGCGTTTCTTCGTCACGCTGGCGCGGCGATCGCGTGAGCCGCGCACCTCGATCGGAACCGGTCCGCCTGAAGGCGGCCACTGACACGCGAGAGTCGCGCAGTAATGCTCGAGTGGCTCGGGCTGCCCGTCGCGGCGTCGGCGCACGCCGGCGAGGTGGACCAGCATCATGGTGCTCGTCCACTGGCTGATGCTGGTGCTGTTCGTCGGCTGGAGCATCTTCTTCGTCTACGTGCTGG
The DNA here is from genome assembly GCA_963728305.1 of uncultured Acidobacteriota bacterium. Classification (GTDB taxonomy): domain Bacteria; phylum Acidobacteriota; class Vicinamibacteria; order Vicinamibacterales; family UBA2999; genus Gp6-AA40. The sequence goes on along the minus strand of CAVSKE010000012.1, from coordinate 9,304 downwards.
TTCGCTTCCGGCGCGGCGCGCAACCCGCAGGCCAACTACCGCGGCGTCAGCGGGCGCGTGGTCCACGTGGGTCGAGGGCGGCGTGCTGGTCGCCGAGATCGTCCTGCTCGCGTTCTTCTCGATCCCGTTCTGGCGCACGAACGTCGACGCGTTGCCGCCGAGCGGACAGCGCGACGATGGTGCGCGTCGTCGCCGAGCAGTTCGCGTGGAACGTCCACTACCCCGGCGCGGACGGCGTCTTCGGCCGCACCGACATCACGCTGGTCAGCCCGGACAATCCGCTCGGTCTCGATCGCAACGAGCCCGTCGGCAAGGACGACATCATCGCGATCAACCGGATGAACCTGCCGGTCGGGAAAGCCGGTGGTCATCTATCCTGTCGAGCAAGGACGTCATCCACAGCTTCGGCCTGCCGCAGATGCGCGTGAAGCAGGATGCGATTCCCGGCATCGTCCAGCCGGTGTGGTTCACGCCGACGCAGATCGGACAGTGGGACATCGCGTGCTCGCAGCTGTGCGGCCTCGGCCACTTCCGCATGAAGGCGTCTACGCGATCCAGACGCAGGCCGCCTACGACGCGTGGCTGAAGGAAGAAGCCGAGTTCCTCGACCAATCCTTGAACGCGAGGTCCGTATGGATGCCGAGGAGCCGAACCCCTCACGCCGCAGCCTGCTGAAAACGGGACTCGCCGCTGCGGGGGCCGCAGCCATCGGCATGTCCGCGGAGGCTGACGCCTCCGCTCTACGTCCCAGCGCGGCGCAGTCGCAAAGTCCCGCGGTCGTCACCGCACGCCGGTTTCGCGGATGGATCTCGCGCGGCAGCGGCACCGGACGCACGACGCTTCAGGACCTGACGCTCAGGCCGATTGGCGGACGCCAGGTCCTGGTCCGCACTGAAGCCACCAATCTCTGCTACTCGAATACCGGCGCCGTCCTCGGCCTCGGACCGAACTTCGGCGGACGCCTGAGCACGATGGCGCTGATTCAGGGCCACGGCGGCGTCGGCGTGGTCGAAGCCGTCGGGCCCGAGGTGCGTCGCGTGCAGGTGGGCGATCGCGTCTGCGTCTCCGGCACGCCGCAGTGCGGGGCCTGCTATCAGTGCCTTCGCGGGCGCGCGGACATGTGTCAGTTCCTCGGCCGTCAGGGTCCCGACGATCTCGTGCCGATGGCCGACATGCGCGACGGCACGCCGGTCTACGCGAACTCACACATCGGCGGACTGGCCGACCTCATGGTCACGTTCGAAGAGTGGGTCGTGCCTGTCTTCACGAAGGCGACCGCTGCCGATCTCGGCATGGTGTGCAGCTGTGTCGCCGTGGCAGGGCTCGGCGCCACGGCGTCGCTCAGCCGTGGCGCTCGTCGAGCCCGGCTCGATCGTCGCCGTCGTCGGCTGCGGGCCGCTCGGTCTGAGCGGCGTTCAGGGCGCGAAGATTTCGGGTGCGTCGACGATCATCGCGATCGATCCGGTTCGCGCGCGCCGCGAGGTCGCGATGAAGGTCGGCGCCACGCATGCGCTCGATCCCGAACGTCGAAGGTGACAAGCTCGTCGAGCGCGTTCGCGAACTGTCGAAGGGTCCGAACAACCGGCTCTGGGCAGGCGGACGTGATTCGGGCGGGTTGCTGGGCGGCGCCGGCGCGGACTTCGTGCTCGAAGCCGCGGGGGCGGATCAGGCCCCGCCGAAAGTCGAAGCCGGCCCGGATCCCGACGGGGATCCTCCCGCTGCGACAGGCGTATGAGATGTGCGCACCGGGCGGCCACATCGTGACGACGAGCCTGCCGCGCGGCAATCTCACGCTGCCGGCCGTGCTGTTCACCATCGGCGGCCGGACCCATCATGCCGGGCAGGCCGGCGGCGCCAGCCCGATGCGAGACATTCCGCGATTCGTCGAGCTGCTCGACAAGGGGCAATACAACGCCAAGGCACTCGCCACGTCCGTCGTGCCGATCGAGCGCATGTTAGAGGCGTATCAAGACGTCGTTTACAGAACGACGGTCACTGCAATCATGACTGCGTAATGCGAAATGCAAAGTGCAAAATGCAACGAAGACTGCGCGTGCACACTCGGTTTGCATTTTGAATTTTGCATTTTGAAATTACATGCGAGGGAACTGATGCCGAAGGCCCCTGAACAGGCCCGAGCCACCAAACCCTGGACGGTCATGATCTACATGATCGCGGACGATCCCGCCGGCGGAGCGCTGCTCGATCAGCAGGCGAACCGCGAGCTGGATCAGATCGTTCACGGCGCGTTGTCCGTGGATCGCGATCAGCTGTACGTTGCGGTCCAATTGGACTTCCGCAGCCAGCCCGACGTGTGGCGGCGCGTGATCGGCGAAGGCGCCTGGCTTCAGCCCGAGAGTGACGCGGCCGATCCCGAGACGCTGTACGGGTTCTTCGAGTGGGCGCAGCGCATGTGTCCCGCGGATCGGTATGCGCTCATTCTCTGGGGACACAGCCGCGGACCGTTCGGCCTCTTCACGGATGCGCCGTTCAGCAGCGCGCTCTCGGGCCTCTTCGCCAAGCCGACCCGTGGACCTATGTCGCGCAGACGCTGACGCTGAAAGAGCTGCGCGCGGCGCTGCGCCACGCCCGCGAGTGTCTCAATCAGGAAGTGGACATCGTCGCGTTCAAAGACTGCTTCATGAGCACGCTCGAGACGGCGTACGAGCTGAAGGACGCGGCGACGTATCTGATCGGATCGCCCGACATCGTGCCGATCGAAGGCTGGCCGTACGCGCGGATGTTCGAGCAGCTGGCACGGCAACCCGAGGCGAAGCAGGCAGCCAGGGCTCTGGTCAAGGAACTGGAGCAGTACTACAAGGTGGAGGCGAACCGGCACGGACGCGCCGCGGTCCCCTTCACGCTGATGGACACGAGCAAGCTGTCGCGACGTGAGCGAGCCGCTGCGCGCGATCGCCACGAAGCTCACCGCCGAAACCGCGCGCGGCAGCGGCGGCGAGCCGTTCCGCAAGGCGTTGACCGGCAGCGCGAAGGCCGACCCGGCGCTGGTCGACGTCAACACCCTGTGCCAGAAAGCTCAAGCGGCACGGGTTGAAGCAGCCGGCCGAACATCTCGAAACCGCGCTCGCCAGCATGACGCTGAGCGACGACAAGAGCGTGAGCCTCTTCTGCTTCCCGTTCGCGAAGAAGGATCAGACGCGCTCCATCGTCGCCCACCACGCGACGCGACCCGTCTACTCGGAGCTGGCCATCGTCAAGACCGGCTGGGACGGCGTCGCCCTCAAGGCGATGCCCAAGGTGGAAGCGCCGGCACCGACTCACCCACCATCACGATCACGAGATCGAATCCGGAGTACTCCGCGTCCGGCGCCCTGCTGCCGGTGCTGCTCGAGCAGTTGCAGCGTCAGGGCGTGCTCGAGGATCTCGGGCGCAAGGGACTCGACGTGCTGCGACGAGTGCTCGCCAACCTGGCGCAGGACGGCCGCGCTGGGACGTCAGGGTTTCATGACGCCGAGAGCTTGAAGGAAGCGGGCTTCGCCAAGGAAGCCGGTTTCAGTCGCCGATATGCTCGACAAGGAAGCCGGGCTTCGCGGCCAGGGTGCTCGGACCGACGAGCGGCCGCAGCCCGCCTGCCGGAACGCAGCGACGAGCGCACGACGCGCAAGAAACGGAGGCGCTAAGGCGGCGCGGCGCGCCTGCTGCTGGCCATCGGGCTGGCGCTTCCCGTTCGCCCGGGCCACGCGCAGAGCGGCGACGAGTGCGGCGGCGATCCGACAGGCGCTCGATGCGGGCGCGTACGCGCGCGCCGAAGCGCTCGCGCTGACGCGGCTGGCGCACTCGACGCAGCGTCGCCCGGATCCGCGTGCCGCTGCTGGCTCGCGCAGGACCTGCTGGTCGAGGCACGGGTCAAGAACGGCAAGGGCGGCGCGCTCCACCACCGTCAGCCTCGCCCGGCGCATCGTTCGCACAAGGAACGTCGCGTCGGGCCGCGTGCACGTCGAGACCGCGCAGTCGCCTCCACAACCTCGGACTCGTCCGCACCGCGCGCGGCGAGTTCGCGCAGGCGATTCCGCTCTTCGAGCGCGCGCTCGCCATTCGGCGCGCATCGCTCGGCACCGCTCACCAGCGCGTTGCCGACACGCTCGATCAGCTCGCGTTCGTGCTGATTCAACTCGAACGATTCAAGGACGCGCAGGTCGCGGCTCGACGAGTCGCTGCGTATTCGCGAGCCGCGCGCGGCATCAGGACCCGATCGGCGCTGAGCCGGACGCTCGAACTGGTCGGCACGCTCTACCGATACGCCGGACCGTACGCGGACGCCGGGCCGCCGCTCGATCGGGCGTTCGCCATTCGCAACGCGGCTGACGCCGACGCCACCCGGAGACCGCGTCGGTGCTGCAGGTGCGCGGCGACGTGCTGTTCCTGCGCGGCGACAGCGCCGGCGCGCAGAAGGTGTGGTCGACCGCGCTCGCGATGGCCGAGCGCACGCTCGGTCCCGAACACCCGTCGATCGCCGAGTTCCTGCGCCGGCTGGGGTTCGCCGAGTTCTCATCGGCGGCGAGCTGACCGAGGCGCGCCGGCTGCGTGAGCGCGCGGTGCGCGTCGGCGAAGCCGCGCTCGCGCCGTGCGATCCAGCCGTCACCGGCTGCTCAACGGACTCGCCGAGTCGATGCAGCTACGACGGCGACTACTTCGAGGCCACGCCGGTCTGTACGGCCGCGCCCTGACGACCATCGAGAAGTGTCTCGGCAGGACGCACTCGGACTACGCGACCTACGTCTTCAACGACGCGTCGCTGGCGCGCGAGATCGGCGACCTGGCCGAGGCCGACTCGCTGCTACGACCGCGCGCTGCAGATCTGGACCGAAGGGCTCGGCCCGGACGCACGCCTACGTCGCCCGCGGTCTGGACGCGCTTGCCGAGGTCGCGGCGCTGCGCGGCCAGCTCGGACGATCGCGCGAGCTCTACGAGCGGGCGCTGGCCATTCATCGACGGCAGCTGGGACCGCATCACCCGCAGGTCGCGTGGATGCTGACGAACCTGGCGCAGGACCGTCGCCGGATCGAGGGCAACACCGCGCTGGCGATTCGCTACGTCGATCAGGCGGTCGCGATCTTCCAGAAGTCCGGATCGTCCGACGAGCCCGATCACTTCGCGCGCGTGCTCGAGCTGCGCGGCACGCTGCAGATGCGCACCGGCAACCTGACCAGGCCCGCATCAGCCTGACCCAGGCACTGGCCGAGCGCGAGCGCATCTTCGGACGCGCGCACCCGCTCGCCGCGTCCACGCGAGCGACGCTGGCGGCGGTGGAACTGGCGCAGAGGTCAGCGCGACGCGGCGCTCACCGCCGCGCTCGACGCCGAGCAGACCGGCCGCGATCATCTGCGCTTCACGGTGCGCTATCTGCCCGAACGGCAGGCGATGGCCTACGCCGCGAAGCGTCCGCGCGGTCTCGATCTCGCGCTGTCGGTCACCGCGGCCGCCGTGCCCAACGATGTCTCGCGCGTCTTCGACAGCGTGATCCGCTCGCGCGGCGTCGTCCTCGACGAGCTCGCCGCACGGCGCGCTCGCCTCCTACAGCAGCACCGCCCGAGGACGCCGGCGTCACCGCCGCGGCGATCGCCGCACGGCAGCGATTCGCGAACCTCGTCGTCCGAAGCCTGATCGAACCGGTGCCTCGCCCGTTGCTCGAGGAAGCGAGAAAACAGAAGGAGGACGCCGAGCGACTCCTCGCCGAGCGCACCGTCGAAGGCCGCGTCGAGCTGGCCAGAGCCGTCAGTCCGGCATCGACGACGTGAAGCGTGCCCTGCCGTCCGGACACCGTGCTCGTGTCGTTCGTGCGCTACGACCGGACCGTACCGTCAGCCACCGGCTCCTCGCTGACGGCCGACCGTGGTGCCGTCGTATGCCGCGTTCGTCGTCACAGCCGGCGCAGCACGGATCGCCTTCGCGCCGCTCGGGCCGGCGTCGTCGATCGAGACGCTGGTGACCGAGTGGCGGAAGGCGGCCTCCGGCGACGGCACTGCAGGCATTCACCACTCGCGACCGCGCCGAGGCGCTCTACGTCACCGCCGCCGATCGTCTGCGCACGTGCCGTGTGGGATCCGATCGACGCCGAGCTCGCGAACGCTCGTCAGATCTTCGTCGTGCCGGACGGAATGTTGAATCTCGTCAACATCGCGGCGTTGACCGACCGGCCAGGGTCGCTACCTGGTGGAGCGCGACGCGGTCATTCACTACCTCTCCACGGAGCGCGACGTCGTCGTCGGCACGCCGGCATCGACGAGCCGCGGCAGCCTGCTCGCAGTCGGCAACCCGGCGTTCGACGACGGCGGTCCGCTGTCGCGCGCGCAACCGGCGACGATGGCGCTCGGCGTGCGAGCCGGCGGGCCCGGCGCGATTCGGCAATCTGCCGGGATCGCTCGGTGAGGTCAACGAGATCAGCCAGATGTGGCCGCGGTCCGGCTCGAGCGTCGTCACGGTCTTGAGCGGATCGTCGGCCAGCGAGACCGCGGTCAAGAACGCGCTCGTCCGGCCGGCGCGTGCTGCACTTCGCCACGCACGGCTTCTTCATCGGCGACGACGTGTCCGCCGGACGGATCACGATCCGGCGGCGTCGCACGGTCGCTCGGCCGCGGCTCGCTTCGCCGAAGAAGGCCGCGAGAACCCGCTGCTCCTGTCGGGCCTGGCATTGGCCGGCGCCAATCGCCGCGGCGCCGCGCGTCTCGACGAGGACGACGGGATTCTCACGGCCGAAGAGGTGGCAGGGCTGAACCTGAACGGCGTGGAGTGGGCGGTGCTCTCGGCGTGCGATACCGGGCTCGGCGAGATCCGAGCCGGCGAAGGGGTGTTCGGACTTCGCCGCGCGTTTCAGGTGGCCGGCGCGCGCACGGTGATCATGAGCCTGTGGCCGGTAGACGATCAGGCCACGCGCCTGGATGCGCGCCCTCTATGAGGCGCGCCTCCGTCGTGGACTCAGCACCGGCCGACGCCGTGCACTCGGCCAGCGTCAGCGTGCTGAGAGACAGACGCGCGAAGAAGCAGAGCACGCTGCCCTCTCTACTGGGCAGCGTTTGTGGCCGCGGGAGACTGGCGATAACTCAAGACGTCAAACGCAAAACTCAAACAACACTTCACGTGCAGTCACTGTTTGAATCTTGCAGTTTTGAATTTTGCATACTCCTCATCCCTTGAACGCGATGTTCGCGTCGGCCCGCTCTTGCCGTCCACCGTCACTTTCGTGGTCTGCGTGCCGAGCCGTTCGTGCCAGACCTCGATCGTGTAGGTACCGGCCGGCAGCCCCTTGATTTCAAACGAGCCGTCGGCGTTGCTGACGGCGTAGTACGGATGCGCGAGCACGCCGCCGTACGACGCCATCCAGCCATGCACGTCGCAGCGGAACGGCACCATCACTTCCGGCTTGTCGAACGTCCGCGTGGTCTTCATGCCTTTCAGCGCCTGACCGAAGTTGAACTCGGCGTTCGCCTTCGGAACGGCGTGCACGTTGTGGAGCGTCGGGTCGCTGTTGACGATGATCACCGGCTGGCCGACCTGCGACGCCGAAGACGTGCGGCGTGTACTTGCAGCCCTTCTGGTCGAGGACGACCGGCGTCTGCGGCGCCGTGAACTGTGTTCCGCGCCGAGCCCATCCTTGACGTAGACGAAGGCGTTCTGCAGCCCATTGCCCGGTCCGACTATCAGCACTTCCGAGGTCTGTGGTCCTTCGGGCATGCACAGGGGATCAGAATCCATGCCGGACGACGCGTGGCTTTTCGGCGGTGCCTTCGTACTGATCGTTCCCGTCACCGTGCTCTCACCAGGGAGTGGTGCTGGCGCGGCGGGCGCCGTCGCCGAAGCTGGCTCGGCGTGGCGGCGGGGTGGAGCCGGGTTCCGGGCTCGATCCGCAGGCGGCGGCGACGACGAGTGCGGACAAGGCAATTCCAGCGCGAACGCATCTCAACATTGATCGTTCTCCGGCATCAATCCAACGAAATGAACCCCGAGTAACCACGAAATCATGAACGCACGGAATCCGGCCCTGAAGTGACGCAGCCGGGTCCGTAGGGGCGAGGCATGCCTCGCCCTCGCACGCGACGCGTGCGTCGCCCCTGTGCAATAATCGGCGGCTTGTGGGTACGAGCCTGGCCTCGATGCCTGGGGGCATGGCCGGCCGTCACGCGGGTGACTCCCGCCGATATCGATACGCCTAACCGCAGAGGGTCTACATGGCAACGAAGATCGTCGACAAAATTCTTCCGACCACGATGGTCGGGTCCACCCGAGGCCGCACTGGTTCAAACACCAGCTGCTGGGCCGCGACGTTCGGGTCGCATTCAAGGAAGTCCAGCACGAAGAGGCGTACACCGACGCCGTGGCCACGGTGATCCGCGACCAGGTAGAAGCGGGCCTCGACATCGTGACCGACGGCAACATGTGGTACGACGACTACGTCGGAGTCATCGGTTCATTCTGCTGGTAACATCTACGAGCGTATTGGCGGATTCGAGCCGTCGCGCGAACCGCATCCGGCGTACCTCAACGCCGACGCCAGCCAGATCCACACGATCATGGATGACTGGGGCGGAGTCATCAACAGCGGACCGGTCACACATGGTCCGATTCGTCTCGTCGATCTCTACAAGATCGCGAGCCAGCACTCGAAGGTGCCCGTGAAGGTGTCCGTGGGCGCCGGCCCGGCTAACCTGGCCTGGCACGTGCACTTCAAGCACTACAAGACCCCGAAGGAGCTGAGCTTCGCACTGGCGCCCATCTTCAACAAGGAGATGAAGGATCCCGTCGCTGCCGGCGCCACGTATCTGCAGTTCGAGGATCTCGGTCCCTGGATGGGCTTTCACCGGCAACAAGGATGACTCCAAGTGGGTCCGCGAGAGCGTCGAGATGTGCTGCGACGGTGTCAATGCCAAGATCGGCTGGCACTTCTGCTTCGGCAATGCGTGGGGCAACGACATCCTGAGCGCCAGCTACCCTGAGGGATACCAGCGGTGCTGCCGCACCTGTTCGGCACCGCCGGCATCGACGAGTTCGTGCTCGACTACGCCAACCGCGACATGGCCGGCGTCGAGTTCCTCAAGAACCTGCCTGCCAACCAGGGCATCCAGTGCGGCGTGCTCGACATCCGCACCAATGCGATCGAGTCACCCGCGAAGGTTGCCGAACGAATCAGGAAGGTCGTGCGGGCCGTGCCCGCTGACAAGGTCACGCTCAGCACCGACTGCGGCATGAAGCCTCTCGCTCGCATGGTTGCGAAGATGAAGCTCAATGCGCTTTCCGAGGGCGCGGCGATCGTCCGCAAGGAAGTCGCGGGGGTCTAGAACATTTCGGA
>CAVSKE010000011.1:292500-347897 GCA_963728305.1 uncultured Acidobacteriota bacterium | reverse complement strand
AGCTGCTCCAGGATCTACCCCCGCCGCGTCGGATCGGCGACGGCGGAGAATGTGCGGTCTAGTTGATACTGAACCATCTAGTTCAATATAACGAGCCGCCCCCGGCCGGCTCGACCAAGCCGCAGGGCCGCCTCATGCCCCGCCGAGATAGTCCTCGTCCAGGAGCGACACGAGCGTGGCGAGCGGCGCCCGTGCGAACTCGTCGCTGCCATCGTGGCCTCGGTCGGCCCCGGCGAGCAGCGCGCGCTCCCAGACGAGCGCCCGCGCGACCTTGGCGACGCGGCACCCGAGCTCGAGCGTCTCGACCAGCTCGACGCGGTCGCCCAGGTCGTCGAACCCGGCAAGGTAGGCGTCGCGGGCGCCGATCGAGGTCGGCGGCCCCGCTGCGCGCGGCGAACCCGACGGGACGAGCATCGCAGCGAACGGATGGGCGACGACGCTGTCGCCCCAGTCGTAGAAACGCAGGCTCGACGGATTGCCGGCGTCGCCAGAATGTTCCACGGATGCAGGTCGTTGTGGTCGAGGCTCGCGGCCCCGGGGCGATCGGCGAGCTCAGCGCACATCTCGGTGAATCGGGACCGCGTTCGGCCCGAACGCGCTCGAGCGCGGCGCGGTCGGCATCGCCGCCACGCTCGGACACGAACCGCTCGCCCGCCGCGACCGCCTCGTCGAAACGCGCGGGCATCACCTGTGGGGCGCATGTCCGCGACGCCGAGTTCGAGCATGCTGGTCGACATCGCCCGCAAGAGCGCGCTGAAGCCGGGCGTAGCGCGCGAGCGCGTCCGCGAGCGTGTCGCCGAGCTCCGCGCTTTCCGTCTCCTCGCCGAGTGGTTCCCCGCCCTCGGGTAACAGGACCCAGCCGCGGCGGACGTCCACCGCGACCGGCACGAGGATCAGGTCCGGCACCCTCGCCGCCAGCAGTTCGTACAGCGGTACCTCGAAGGCGGTGGCCCCGCGCGGCTCCTTGAGCCAGACCGTCCCGCGGTCGTCGGCGCCTTCACGACCTCGCCCCATGGACGCTCGCGGAAGCGCTCGACGGCCCCGTGCGGGCCGCGCCGGCGCCGTCGAGCCGCTCGTCGATCCAGGCGGCCGCTGCGTCGAGGTCGATCATTGTCCGGATAGGATGCCGCGACCGATGACGGGGGCAGCCGCCGACAGGTTCGTGGTCCTGAGCCTGAGGCTCCTCGCGGCGACCTTCGCGCTGGTTGGGCTGCTGTTCATCGTCACGCCCGACGGCGTGCTCGGCACCCTCGACGACGTCGGCGACTGGTTCGGCGACTTCTCCCCCGCCCCCGAGACCGCCGAGCAGCTGTGGCTCGCGCTCGGGTTCGCCTACATGACCGTCATCACCGGCATCTGCGTGGTCGTCCAGGCGGACGTCGTGCGCTACCGGCCGCTCCTTCTGGTCCTCGCGGCGGGCAAGGCCGCGAGCTCGCTGGCCGCCCTCGGCTTCTACCTCTTCGACGACGACGTCTTCGCGTACCTCCTGATCTCTGCTGTCTGGTCCGCAGGTTCTTCCCCTCGTACTGGCGCCGCTTGCGCGTTGTAAGGGAGGCCGCCGGACGCGGTCTTGTCGAATCGCGCCAAAATCTTGTCAAATCGCGCCAAAATGTTGCTTTGTGTAACCATCGCGCCGAATTCCGCACCGATGACCGAAACGCCACTTGGCCCCAATTTCCACGAAGGCACGCGCGACCGTTAGGGACTCCCATTTCTAAAATCGGTCGGTGCCGCACCTGCGGCGATGCCTGATGCTTGCCTGCGCCGACGAGGTGATCGAGTGATTGCAGGTTCACGAGGTGGCTGCTGATGGCGCGGTGGTCATCCGCAAGAGTGTGAGCCGGGCCAAGGTAGGGCCAAACCATCACGCGATCAGCGCCGCCACCTCGACCGGCGGCGCGGAGCTGGCCTTCATGGCGCCGACCGCCATCACCGCCGCCACGGCCACGTCGATCCGGCCGTAGGCTTTGGCCTTATCCAGCTTGCGGTTGCCAGCGGCGTCGCGCGCCACCACCGAATTCGAGAAGCACCACCGTAGCAGTGGATGACCCCCGTGCCGGATGCGCCCGGCGAGCGCGAGTTCCTCGAACGCCTCCACCGCGGGCGACATATCCTTGAACCCTTGCCCCATCGGCTCAAGCGGCATCGCCACGCCGAGCCGCGCCAGCGCTTGGCGCAGTATCTCGATCCGCCAGCGATCATAATTGAGCCGCACGATGTTCATGCGCGCGGCGTCCTCACTCAGCGTGTAGGCGATCCAATCATAGTCAATCGCCGTGCCGGGAACCGTCGTGAGCTGCCGATGCCGCACCCAGGCGTCATACGGTGCGCGGTCGCGCGTAACTCGCGCAGCTAGCCCAGCGGCGGGCGTCCAGGCGCGCGGCAATAGGTGCACGACGCCGTTGTCATCTTCGGCAGCGAGCACCAGCGCGGATAAGGTCGGTGCGAGCCGACAAATCAATACCTCCATAGACGGGGCGGCCGTCGGTAAAGATCGTCTCGTCGATCGCCCCATCACCAAGGGCCCATACGTCAGCTAGCGCGCGGGACACGCAGCATGGGCAGGCGTTGCGCTCGACTAGCCTGGGCGAACCTCACCGCCTGTTCTTCAAGCGCATCGAAATCGTGGGCCATGCTCGCAGGATAGCAGTCCGCACCGCTGGTGAATGGCCGGTGCGGCGCATGGATCGCCAATCAGTGAGCTTCACTCCGATCACTGTGGGCAAGGGCGATGGAAGGCTCTCTCGTATTCCTCATCTGTCATTTCACTGGCGCGAAAGAGCGTGCCATCCTCCCTCGCAAAGATCATGCCGCTACGCAGCGCGCGTCGGCGTTCCTGCTCACCGCCGGGCGCGGCCTCGTGGGCCTCTAGATCATAGTAGCCATAAACGTTGAACGGCAGGTTCCAGTCAGCTTCTTTGTGAAGCATGTAGAAATCCTGCGGTCCACCGACAGCAATGGCACCGTATCCCGCGATCATCGCAGCGCCAGCGCCACCGCCGTTCCCAAGCGGGAGAGATGCAGCAGTAACAACATGCGTACTGCCGTCTGGATGATGCTGATGCAAATAGGCTAGCAGTGCATCCGCTTCCTCTGCGGTGAACAGCTCATCGACGGCCCCCTCGGCATAAAGCCTCGCACGCTCATCGACGCGGTAGTAATCCCGGATCAGCGCAGCATAGCGCCCCACCGGCGTCTACGATCAATCATGAACCAGTGCATGAACACATCCTTGCAGCCGTGATACGTTTTGATCGTGGTGGTCACGTTGAACAGTTCAAGCATGGCCTTGCTCCCTTTGCTCAGAATGGCCAGCCGTCATCGACGGCGAAGAAAAGCGGCGGCTAAAGTGATAATCAGCGAGTAAGGCATCATCGGCGCGATAAAAACGCACAAGGATGCGCTCCGCTTCGGGCTTTTGTGCCAGAAACCATCCAAGGATGTGGCCCAGTTCTTCAATTGCAGTTTTCTCGTCGAGTTGCTTCGGCGCTTCGCTCATCGTTTTCCTCCCATTGCATTGCCGAGCATCCGGCTCGGCGCGGTTAGCGTTTCGATTTGCGAACGCGACGCGCAGCCGCCGCCGCTCGCGTCGGTGTTCTCGATTTCGATTTCAGTGGATGCCGGTGCTGGCGCTGGCAGGGCTCGGCGCTCATCCCGCACTCGGGGCTGCTGCCCCCTAGATGGCTAGAGTATCTAGATAGTACTGTCGGTTTCAGACAGTGGTGATTTAGGGGCTTCACTGTGCTTTCCGACAGTGGTGTCACTGTGCTTTCCGACAGTGGTGCCGCTGTCTATTTCCGACAGTGGCAAATTGTTTTTCTTCCTAGGGATTTTGCGGGCCTCTTGGGCGATCCTGTTCGGCTTGCTCGACGGTTTCGATGGCGCGCCATTCGTCGGTCGGCGCGCGGCGGCTGGTCGGCAGGTACGTCAGGCGAAACAAATTCGGCGCTGCGATATTCGCCGTTGCCCGCGCGCCCGCGTCTGGTCACCTCGATGAAGCCGAGCGCGCACGGCCTCGCGGATGGCGGGCGCAATCGCGTGCTGGTTGCTGGTCGCTGCACCCTCTGCGAAATCGGCGAACGTCACCGGCAGCTTGCCGTTGTCCTTGCCGCCGTGGCTGGCGTGTTCGATTTCGATGCCGCGCGAGGATGCGGTGGCCCGACAAGCTCAGCGCGCGAAATGCGGGCGAGCGCAGCATGTCGATGCGGCGCGGCACAAACTGCCCGCTGATTTTGCGGCGCTTGCTCATGCGACCCGCCCCTTGGCGAAAGCGATCTGCCGCGAGCGCACCCAACTAGCGCACCTCGGGCGTCGGCTCAAGCGGCTGCGGTGCCGCGCCCCATGCCGGGTAGCTGCCGAATTTTTCCTGGTATTTGTGCGCGACCCAACCCGGCTTGTAATCACGCTCGCTGGCGATCCAGATCAGCATGGCGTGCCAGTGCTCGCGGTCCGCCACGCCAGCGCGGGCGCGCCGTGAGCCATCGACCAAACCCAAGCTCACCGTCATCGAATGCCATCGGCGCCGGTCGTCGCGTCGGCATGAACCCGCAATGACCCACACGGCTCACCGGCGAGGCGCAGCGCGCTGCATTGCGATGCATTCGAGCAAGCGCGATCCGCGCTCGGTGTTGCTCGGGTTCTGATGCGCCTGGTTTTTGGCGAGGTGGTCGGGATCGAGCGTCCATTCGACGCGATCCTCGACAAAGCCGTGGCGGAACACTGCGCCGGAATGATCCAGCACGATGGCGTCGCGCTTGCCCTCGGCGGGCCGCAGCACGCGCCCGATCATCTGGCGATAGAGCCCCATCTTGCGGGTCGGCCGCGCGAGAATGCAGCAGCCGACCTCGGGCATGTCCCAACCCTCGGTCAACACCATGCAATTGGTGACGACCTCGATTTCGCCGGATGCGAGCCGGGCCAGCGATGCATCGCGCTCGGGCTTTGGCGTGGTGCCGTCGATGTGTTCGCAGCGCACGCCGGATTTCACAAACTCATCGCGGACGGGCACGCCTGCTCGGGGGCGTGCGCCTGGCGCCCGACGCCGCGCTCGACGCCCCCGGGCGCCGTGATCAGTTGCGCGCTCGGCTCCCCGACTACACGACCCCCGCGGCGCTGCTCGCGGTCGAGACGTGGCCCCTCACGCCGAATCAGAAGATCCATCGCCCGCGTGTGCAGACGCTCCTCGCCGCCGCGGCGACCGAGCGCGGCAGCGAGGCGGCCGCCGCACCGCCGGTCACGCCCACCGAACAGGCGCTCGCCGCGCTGTGGGCCGACCTGCTCCGCGTCGCCACCATCAGCCGCACCGACAACTTCTTCGTGCTCGGCGGCCACTCCCTGCTCGCCACCCAGCTCGTCGCGCGCATCCGCGAGCACTTCGACGTCGACGTGCCGCTGCGACGAGTGTTCGAGACCACGACCCTGGAGACGATCGCCGCCGACATCGACGAACGACGTGATCAGCGTGGGGCCGTGTCGCGCCGCCCGGATCTGACGCCCGTGTCACGAACCGCGCCGCTGCGAGCGTCGCACACACAAGAGCGGTTGTGGTTCATTCAACAACTCTTTCCCGAGAGCGCGGCGTATCACATCCCCGTCATCCTCCGCCTCGACGGGACGCTCAATGCTGCTGCGCTCCACCGGAGTTGGAATGCGCTGGTCGAGCGGCACGAGGGGCTGCGCACCCGTTTCACTGTCGACGGCGATCACGTCATCCAACACACCGATGCGCCGCCGCCGCTGACGACCCAGGTGTTGACCACGACCGATTCCGCCGAGGCCGAGGCCGAGGTGCAGCACCTTTGCAACGGCCTGGCCCGCGCGCCATTCGACTTGGCGCGCGGCCCGTTGGTCCGCGCCGTGCTGATCGCGACCCCGGACGCTCATGTGCTCGTCCTGGTGTCGCATCACATCGTGAGCGATCAGTGGTCGCTCGGCGTGGTGCTGCGTGAACTGATCGCGCTGTATCGCGAGGCTACCGGCGGGCCTGCTGCCGCATTGCCGCCGCTGCCGGTGCAGTATGCGGACTATGCGGCCTGGGAGCGACGATGCCTCGAGGCTCCCACGGCCGAGGCCGCGCTGGCGTACTGGACGCAGCAGCTCGACGGCCTTCCCGTTCTGGACTTCCCCAGCGATCATCCACGGCCGCCGTCGCCGTCCATGCGCGGCGCCGTGGTGACAGTACCGCTCGATGCGGCGCTGTGCACGCGCGGCCGGACGCTGGCGGTCACGGAAGGTGTGACGTTGGCGACGTGCCTGACGGCGACCTTTGCCGTGCTATTGGGCCGGTATACCGGCCAACACGATTTGCCAGTCGGGATTGCCGTCGCGAATCGTGATCACTCGCATCTGACGAACGTCATCGGTGCGTTCATCAATACCCTGGTGCTGCGGCTGCAACTCACATCGGGCGAAACCTTCCACGACCTGCTGGCGCGCGTGCAGGCGGTCAGCCTCGACGCCTATGCGCATCAGGAGATCCCCTTCGATCATCTCGTCGCCACACTGCAGACCTCGCGCGATCTGAGTCGCTCGCCGCTCGTGCAAGTAATGTTCAACGTCTTGAATACGCCGACGCACGGCGTCGAATGGCCGGGCCTCCGGTGGACGCCGCTCCTGGTCGATCGCGGCGGCGCCCAGCTGGATCTCTCGGTGTATGTGGACACCGATGTCACACACACGATGGCCATCGAGTACAACACCGACGTCTTCGACGCGGAGACGATTCGCCGGTTCGCCGGGCACTACGTTCAGCTGCTCTCGACGTTCGTGAACGCTCCGGAGCAAGCGATCGATCACGCACCGCTGCTGACCGCAACCGAACACGCTCAACTAGAAAAGTGGAACGCAACCGAGATGGCCTACGACGCGGAGGACGGCGTCGAGGGGATGTTCACGGCGCAGGCGCGGCGCGTGCCGGACGCTGTGGCCGTCGAGGGCACGGGGGCGACACAGCGCTATCGCGAGCTGGATGACGCCTCGAACCGGCTGGCGTGGCGGCTGCAAGCCGCGGGCGTGGGCCCGGACACGCTGGTCGGCGTCTGCCTGCAGCGCACGCCGGACATGCTGGTCGCGCTGCTCGGCATTCTCAAAGCCGGCGGTGCCTACGTGCCGTTGGACCCGGCGTTTCCGATGCAGCGGCTGTCGCTGATGGCCGAGGACGCGCAGCTGCGGTTGATCCTCACGGATGCCGCCACTCGCGAGTTGGTGCCACAGATCGGCGCCGACCTGCTGATGGTCGCCGACGCCGGGACGGGGCAGCCCGCCACGCCGCCGGTGCCGCGCGCACGCGGCGAGCACCTGGCGTATGTGCTGTACACCTCGGGCTCGACGGGCAAGCCCAAAGGCGTGCAGATCTCCCGCCGCGCGTTCGCCAATTTCATTCGCGCCATGCAGCAGCAGCCCGGGCTGTCGGACCGCGACGTCATGCTGGCGCTGACGACGCTCTCCTTTGACATCGCCGGCTTGGAGCTGTTTCTCCCCTTGAGTGTGGGCGCGCGGATCGTCTTGGCCACACGTGAGCAGGCCACCGACGGCGCAGCGCTGCGGACGCTCATCGCCAGCAGCGGCGTGACCGTCATGCAGGCCACACCGGCGACGTTCCGCATGTTGCTCACGGCAGGCTGGACCGGCCATGCCGCATTGCGGCTGTTGTGTGGCGGGGAACCGCTGCCGGCGGATCTGGCGGCGGAGCTCCGGCGGCAGGGAGCGGCGCTCTGGAACATGTACGGCCCCACGGAAACCACCGTGTGGTCCACCCTGGCCGATGTGACGTCTCCCACCACGCCGATCACCATCGGGCGGCCGATCGGCAACACGCGCGTCTACGTGCTCGACTCGCGTCGGCAACACGTCCCGATCGGCGTCTGGGGCGAGCTGTGGATTGGTGGCGACGGGGTGGCCCGCGGCTATCTGGGCCGGCCGGATCTCACAGGCGAGCGGTTCCTCGAGGACCCGTTCCACCCCGGCGGCCGGATGTATCGCACCGGCGACCGCGCGCGTTTCCGTCCCGACGGCACGCTCGAGTGTCAGGGCCGCCTGGATTTCCAAGTCAAGCTCCGCGGCTTCCGCATCGAGCTCGAGGAGATCGAGACGGCGTTGCGCGAGCAGCCCGGCGTCCTCGAAGCCGTCGTCGTCGTCGATGGCACGGGCGACCGGGCACGTCTGCTCGGGGGCGTGCGCCTGGCGCCTGACGCCGCGCTCGACGCCCCCGGGCGCCGCGATCAGTTGCGCGAGCGGCTCCCCGACTACATGATCCCCGCGGCGCTGCTCGCGGTCGAGACGTGGCCCCTCACGCCGAATCAGAAGATCGATCGCCCGCGTGTGCAGACGCTCCTCGCCGCCGCGGCGACCGAGCGCGGCAGCGATGCGGCCGCCGCACCGCCGGTCACGCCCACCGAACAGGCGCTCGCCGCGCTGTGGGCCGACCTGCTCCGCGTCGCCACCATCAGCCGCACCGACAACTTCTTCGTGCTCGGCGGCCACTCCCTGCTCGCCACCCAGCTCGTCGCGCGCATCCGCGAGCACTTCGACGTCGACGTGCCGCTGCGCGTGATATTCGAATACGACACGCTGACCGCCTTGGCCGCACGGATTGATGCGCTTGTGTTGATCCTGCAGCTGACGGAATCGACGATGGCGACGGCTGAAGAATCTCGGGAAGAGATCCAATTGTGACCACCACGGAGCTGCTCGCACAACTTCGCGAACTCGGCATCACCGTGCGTGCCGAGAACGGCGCGCTCAAAGTCAGCGCCCCGGCAGGGGTGCTGACCGACGCGTTGCGCACGGCGCTTGCCGCGCGCAAAGCCGAGATCATCGACCTTTTGGAGCAGACCGGGCGCCAGCGGATGCCTTCACCGGTCTCGCGGCGTAGAACCGAAGGCGCGGCTCAACGCGGCCCGCTGGCGCTCCAACAGCAGCGCATGTGGTTCTTCGAGCGCGCGCAGCCGGGCACTTCGGTGATGAACATTGCCGTGGGCATCCGGATGCGCGGCGCGATCGACGATCAGGCGCTGGAGCACGCCCTGCGACTGCTCGCCAGCCGTCATGACATGCTGCGCGTGCAGATCGAGGACGTTGGCAACGGTCCCGAACAGATCGTCCAGCCCGACGCCTCATTCCCGTTCAGCCAAATCGATCTTCGACGGCGAGAGCCTGCCGACGCCGAACGCGAAGTCAGTCGCCTCTTTACGGAAGAAGTGGACACGCCGTTCGACCTGGGCCGATGTCCGCTGTGGCGAGCACGGCTCGTCCACGTCGCAATCGACCAACGGGTCCTGTTTGTCACGTTCCATCACGTGATCGCCGACGGATGGTCGCTCGGTGTGATGGTTCGCGACATCGCAGAGTTTTACGCCGCACTGGTCGAACACCGTCGAGCCGTCGCTCCCGGAGCTGGCACTGGGCTATCTCGACTACGCTTCGTCGCAGGCAAGCGCCGAACGGGACGAGATGATGGCCCGTCAGCTCGAGTACTGGCGCACGAAGCTCGAGGGAGATCTTCCGGTTCTCGATCTCCCTTCCGACGCACCTCGGCCGCCGTTCCAGACCTTTTCTGGAGGCAACGTCGGCGCGTCACTGTCATCGGAGTCCGTCAACACATTGTCGGTGATCGCCCGGCGGCAGGGCGCTTCGCTGTTCATGCTGCTGGTCGCTGCGTTCAAAGTCTTGATGTCACGAGTTGCCGGCCAGTCAGACGTCATCGTCGGGACGCCGATTGCGGGACGCGACGGTACGGAAACGGAACCCCTGGTCGGTCTGTTTATCAACATGCTAGCGCTTCGGACGCAGGTGGATCCCGCTGCGAGCTTCGAATCGTTGCTTGGCAGCGTGCGCGAAACCGCGCTCGGGGCGTACGCGCATCAGTCACCACCCTTCGAACGGATTGTCCAGCAGGCACGCGTGCGTCGTGATCCGAGCCGAACGCCTGTCTTCCAGGTGCTGTTCAACATGGTCGATGGCCCCTTCTCACTCCCGGAGACACTGGGCGGAGCGAGGCTGTCGCTCGAAGGGATGCAGCAGCCGCGCTCGCGATTCGATCTCACGATGTACGCGGGGACGTTCAAGGATCGGGTGGACTTCAGTCTCGTCTACAACGCCGACCTGTTCGCCGCGCCTCGAGCCGCCGAAATTCTGGCGCAGTATCTCGGCCTGCTCGACCAGATTGCCGCAACTCCCGGAGGCATCGGTGCAGTCGTTCAGCCTGCTCAGCGACGCCGCGCGACACGTCCTGCCCGACCCCGCCGCCCCAATGCCCGGATCTGGCCTGGAACCCCCAGTCCAGCGTCTCGTCCTCGAGCAGATCGCGCGCGCACCGCACCGCGTGGCGATTGTCGGCCCCTCGGACGAGTGGTCGTACCGAGAACTGGGCGAACGCAGCGGCCGTATCGCCACGGCACTCCAGGGAGCTGGGGTGACGCCCGGGAAACGTGTCGCCATCATCGCGTATCGAAGCCCTGAGCTCGTCGCGGCCATCCTCGGAGCATGGCGCGCTGGTGCCAGCATCATGATTCTCGACATGGCGTACCCAGCGTCCCGTCTCGTTGCCTGCGTCGACGTGGCCACACCAGATGCCGTCATCTCATCTTGACGGGGCTGGAGAGTCGCCAGCCGCGCTCCAGACACGCCTTGACGAAATCGGGGTTGCGATCACCGTACCGGCGAGTGGCCGTGAGATCGACGCCGCATTCGAGACGCACGAGGGCGCCGACGTCGAGAGCACCGGCGACGCGGAAGCATACGTCGCATTCACCTCAGGAACGACCGGCATCCCGCGCGGCATTCTTGGGACACATGCGCCGGTCAGCCATTTCCTGAAGTGGCACGTCGGACCGATTCGACATCGGCGAAAACGATCGCGTCTCGATGCTGTCGGGCCTGTCACACGATCCGTTACTCAGAGACATCTTCACACCGCTCGTGTGCGGTGGCACGCTGGTGGTCCCCGATCCCGACGAACTGGTCACGCCCGGTTGGCTGGCCGATTGGATGCGCCGCGAGCAGGTGACGGTCGCACATCTCACGCCGGCTATGGCCGCCGTCCTGACCGGTTCGGTCGACGATGCACTGGAAACGATCCCTTCGCTCCGACGTGTGTTCTTTGGCGGCGAAGCACTCCGGCCGGCAACGGTCACCCGGCTTGGCACACTTGCGCCATCGGCGATGTGCATCAATTTCTACGGGGCCACCGAGACACCACAGGCGATGGCGTACCACGTCGTCAACGACGAGCGAATCGGGACGATGACGGTGCCGCTCGGCACAGGGATCGACGGCGTGCAGGTGCTGGTGCTGACCGCCGGCGGGGCGCTTGCCGGCGTCGGGGAGCTGGGTGAGATCTACATCCGTACGAAGTATCTGGCGCGGGGATACGTCAACGAAGACGGCACCGCCGGCAGCCGATTCCTTTCCAACCCGTTCGGCGATTCAGGCGACGATCGGATGTATCGCACAGGCGATCTGGGCAGGTTCCTGCCCGACGGATCCGTCGCCTACGCGGGCCGGAACGACGCTCAAGTCAAGGTGCGGGGCTATCGTGTGGAGCTCTCGGAGATCGAGGCCGCGCTCGCCCGTCACGCGAGCGTGCAGAGAGCAGTCGTCGCGCTCCACAGTGAGGCCACTGGCGATCGGCTCGTCGCGTATCTCGTGTTGGAGGACGGCACCGAGCCGATGGCGAGCGAGCTGCGAAGATTCCTGAGACGCGATTTACCCGAGTACATGATTCCGGCTCTGTTCGTGCCTGTCAGTGCCATTCCGCTCACGCCAAACGGAAAGGTCGACCGGAAGGCGCTGGTGCCACCGGACACTCTGAGCCGCCAGGATCGAGAACGTGTCTCGCCGCGAACGACAGTCGAGAGAGCCGTCGCAGAGATCTGGGCTGAAGTGCTGAGCGTCAACGACATCTCGGTGCACGACAACTTCTTCGATATCGGCGGTCATTCGCTGAACTCGATCCAAGTGGTCGCCCGGCTCGAGAAACAGCTCGGGGTCAAGGTGCATCCGGGACATCTCATTTTGGAATCCCTCGAACAGATCAGTGCGGCGTGCGAGAAGCAGTTGCAGTCGACTTCGAATCGTGACGGTGTGGGCCTGGGCGCCGTCATCGACGCCGGGCCGGGTCGCTGATCGCCGATGCACGTCTTCCACTTCGGCGACGCCGCGACGCGGCTGTTTGGGGTGTACCACCCGCCGTCGAATCAGGCATCAAGCCAGGCGCGGGGCGTCGTCATCTGTCAGCCGTTCGGCCATGAGTACATCCGATCGCACCGGGCTCTGCGCACGTTGGCGCGCCGGTTGAGCGATGCCGGCTGCCACACGCTCCGCTTCGACTTCTACGGCACCGGCGATTCGACGGGCTCCGGTGAGGACGCCACAGTGGCGCAGTGCACGACCGACATCAAGACCGCCATCGACGAACTGAAAGACATGGCTGGGGTGGTTAAAGATTTCCCTAGTCGGCGTGCGGCTCGGCGCGGCGTTGGCTGTGATGGCCGCGTCGGCGCGAAAAGATGTCGACAAGCTGGCGCTGTGGGACCCGGTGGTGATCGGCAGCAGATACCTCGCGGCCCTGCGCTCGCTCCAGACCGAATGGTTGGAGGAACGCCCCTTCATGGCTCATAACGAGTCTGAGGAAATCATCGGGTTTCCATTACGCTCCACGCTGCGCTCTGAGATCATGGCCCTCGACCTGCGTTCGCTCTCGAAGTGGCCGGGCAAGCAGACCCTCGTCTTCGCATCCGCTGGCGTCGATTCGGCGCCGCTTCGTGAACACCTGGAGCGTCTGCGTGTGCAGGCGACGTTCGAGGACATCCAAGCCAGCTGCGATTGGGATCGGCCATCACAGGTACACAAAGCGCTAGTCGCCCCCGAACTGACGCAGCGTGTCGTCGCCTCGTTTGAAGGCAAAGTCACCGCATGAAGGAAAGGCCAGTTGTCTTCGGAGGGCGGTGCTCGCTCGTGGGTGTCGTTACTGAGCCATCGGCAACACGCTCGGATGCTGGGCTACCGGCGTGCATCCTGCTCAACGCGGGCGTGATTCATCACGTCGGCCCCAATCGTCTTCACGTACGGGTCGCACGGCATCTGGCGCAGCTCGGCGTCCTGTCGTTCCGCTTCGACTTTTCCGGCCGAGGTGACAGCGACACCCGCACCGATGCGACCTCGTTCGCGGACGCGAACCTCGCCGAAACACGGGAAGCGATGGACCTGCTCCAGAAGAACCACGGGTGTGGACGGTTCGTACTGATGGGGATCTGTTCGGGGGCGGTCGCCTCATTTCAGGCAGCCATGTCCGATCCGAGGGTGGTTGGCGCCGTCCTGATCGACAGTGCCGCGTACCCCACGCGGGGCTACTACCTCCGTCACTACCTGCGTCGTCTGGCGAGCCGCGAAAGCTGGTCAAACGTGCTGCTCGGCCACAATCGTCTCGGACGCCTGCTGAGGCTCTCGTCGCCACCGAAAGACACGGCTCGGGGAGGCGGTGGCGCTGAGATCGAAACGCTGTTCGGTAAGGTCGTGCTGCCGCCGAAAGAAGAGACCGAGCGCGTGATCGAGCGGCTGCTCGATCGCGGCGTCCGGCTGTTCGTCATCTACTCAGGGTCGTGGACGGCGTACAACTATCGCGACCAGTTCGAAGACGCATTCCCCGCGCTCATGAAACGCGGCGGCATTCAAGTCGCGTATTACCCCGACTGCGATCACACGTTCACTCGGCTCGCCAGTCAAAGCAGGCTCGTCGATGCCATCACGCACTGGCTGACGCACACGATCGCCGGACGAGTCACGCGGCCGCCCGAACCCCACTCACAGATGGCGGGCTAACGCCCGTTCTGTATCACCGGTCGCATCATCTGTGCGATGCAGGGCCGAGGCCGATCTTCACGATCGCCACACTGATGCGCCGCTGCCGTGACCAGGGCGCCCAGCACGACGTGCAACGCGGGAACCGTACCGCGGTCCACCACTCGCAGCGCAATCTCCATCAGAGCCTGGACGTAAAAGAACGGCGCCAGACGAGATGGCTTCTCGCTTCGAATGGCGCGCTCCAGGAGATAGAGTGCGCACCATCCTGATGACGCCAGCAGGGCGCCGCCCGCGAACTGTCTGGGTGTGAGCGGAATCCAGAACGATGGCAGCGCCACCGTTAAAACGGCGAACACGCCAATCGCCGTATAGAAGAGATTCGTCAACAGCGCCTCTGTGCGATCGAGCACGCGTGTGACCACGATGTAGGCGCCGAAGCTCGTCGCCATGATCAGTGCAGCGATGGTATGCCAGCCGGCGGCCAACACGCCGGGCAGATGCATGAGCAGCACTCCGATCCATGCGAAGCCGGAGACCCACCAGAGAAACGCGGAGGATCGATCGCCAATAAGCGGTGCGAGCAGGAGAATGATCAACGGAGAAACCCAGAAGATCGCCATCGTCGTGGCGAGACCCGCTTCACGCGCGATCGCGAAACTGGCGGGCATCAGCAGCATGAGCAGCGATCGGGAAATCTGGAGCCAGGGGCGTCCGGTCCGCACGAAATCAAAACGGCGCGGCACACCGAGGATGAGGAGCATGAGCGTCAGATGGAAGAAGTACCGCGTCCACACTATCTGCGGGACAGATATCCTCCTGAACGCAAAGGAGCCAATCATCTCCGTGACGACCCACATCACCATTGAAAGAGAGAGCAGAACGAGGGGTCGACTCACCTGCGCGCGCACAAACGTCGTGACCCGGGTCAATGAAGGCATGTCACTCATCGACGATTTCTCGACACACAGTGGCGCCGACGGCGATTGCGCCGAAACGGTCGACCGGCCGATATACGTTCTGTATATCGCACACGAATTTGGAACGCCTCTCTGACTCGCATTTCGGGGGTGGACAAGGCCCGCGCTAAGGGTTCCAGCGGGCTAACGAAACTGACAGGAAAGAATACAATCCCGCTGGCTGTTGCACGTTTTTACGCCGAAGTCTATGATCCAGAACTTCGAATTATGGCGAGTTTTGGCCGAAGATCGCGTCGTTCGCTGGCTCAGTGCCGGGTACGGCTCTTGCTGCGTGGGTCTGCATCATGAAGATTGTCCGCGTTCTCGCGTTTGTGGTGTGCAGTGTGTTTTTCGGCTCGTCGCTGGTTGACGCCCAGACCTGGAATCCGCCTGTTGGCATCCCGCATCCAGGTTCGTGGTTCCTCGCGACGCAAGGCAACGTCACGCAAGTGACGTCCGGCGGATCCAGCCGCACGTTCAGCGGCCAGGGCACGGCGTCATCGCCAGTCATCTTCCGCGGGGTTGGCTCGCCAGTGTTCACCGGTCAAGTCACGATCAGCGGCAGCTATGTGATCGTCGAGAACATCATCGTCGATGGCGGCATTGTCCGGTTTAACGGCGACCATCTCGAACTGCGAGACTCGGAAGTTCGCAACAACGAGGGCCAGCATTCGAAGACAGCCATCAGCGGGAGCAACTCTTCGGACGTTGTGGTGTTCCGAAACCAGATCCACGACAACGGTGCGTGGCAGTCGAGCGCCGAGAACGACTTCCACGGCGTCTCGGCCTCTGGTCCGTTCCAGCGCCTCTGGGTTCTCGAAAACGAGATGTACCATCACGGCGGCGACTCCGTTCAGGTCGGCCACGGTCAGGGCAACTCGGTCACAGGCGTCTACGTCGGCCGCAACGTCATCCATCACGATCGCGAAAACGCCGTTGACGTGAAGGAAGTCAGCAACTTCGTCATCTCCGAAAACACGATGTATGGGTACGCGGATACCAGCAGTTCGGAGGGAGCGGCGGTTGTCATCCACTATTGCCCGATCAACGCCGCCGTCATCAACAACCTGATTTACGACAGCCGGTCGGGCATCAGCAGCTCGAGCCTGACGTCGCCGTGCAGCGGCCAGACGGTGACTAACCGTATCGTCGGCAACGTGTTCCGGAATACCGAGGTCGGCATCCAGGCATGGGGCTCCGGCAAGATCACGCAGATCGTCAACAACACGTTCTACAACATCTCTGGAAACGCGATCGACCTGACGAATGCGGCGTCGGGATCGACAATCGAGAACAACATCTTCAGCGGAATCGGTGGCAGCGACATCGCCCTCGGCAGCAGCTCGGTCACGCAGCGGAACAATCTGGCCGATGGAACCAATCCCCAGTTCGTCAATGCATCCGGCGGGGACTTCCGTCTGCAGTCGGGGAGCCCGGCCGTGAACGGGGGGACGCAGTCCGCCGCTTATGCAGGCTTTCAGGGCGTCTACGGTGTATCGATCGCTGTCGATCGCGCCGGCCAGGGCCGCCCGGCAGGCGGCGCGTGGGATATTGGCGCCTATGAGTCATCCGGCGCCACGAGTAATCAGCCGATACCGCCATCCAACCTGCGTATCGTCAGCCAGTAGCATTCAGTGATACCCGCGGCTGCATCGCAAGAGATGCGGCCGCGGATCTCCCTGGCGCCTTCCTAGGCGCGGGCCAGCCTCCACGCCAGTTCCGCGACGGTTCGTGGACCGTGCACTCGCCTCAACTCATAGCAATCAGCACCGGCCCGGTTTCTTCCGGGAATCGTCGAGAACGCGAGCGTGAATCCGTGGTCGCGCACCACGCGCTTGGCCTGCTCAGAGAACGAGCCGCTCGGATAGGCAAACGTCAGCGGCCGCTGCCCGGTTTCTTCAGCAATTCGATCGCGGCTCGTCGCAACTTCCTCCGCGAGCTGCGGAGTGTCGAGGTGTTCCATGAGCGGATGCGTGTGAGAGTGCGCTCCGATCTCGGTGAGATCGGAAACCTTGCGCAGTTCGTCCCACGTCATCATCTGCCGCTTGATCGCGAGCGCGGGTTCATCCACGCCAAACAACTGCATGATCTGCGCGAGCGTCGAGTCACGAGGTTCGACCGTCGCCTTGATGCGCTGTTTGCACGCCACGATCGCCGGTCCGCGCCCGCCGTTGTTCATGTCGTACGTCTGATGAGGATCCCATGGCAGCGTGACCACGTCGCGGCGGCTCGCCTGTACCGCCGCGTGCACGATGTCCCACCATGGTAGCTGGCCGGTGTCGATGAAATGCGTGGGCGCGAAGTTCACTGCCGGGATGCCGTACCGTTTGAGGATCGGGTACGCGTATTCAAGATAGTCCTTGTAGGCATCGTCGAACGTCACCAGCACCGGCAGTGGTCCTGGTGTGTCGAAACTCTCAACCAGCTCGCTCGCGCGAATCGCGCGGCAGTTCGCCGCCAGCCATTCAATCTGCGCGCGGAACGTCTCGGGTGGCATGCCCGGGAATCTGGAATCAGGCGGACAAACGCGGTGATACGTCAGGACGACGCACCCGGGCCCGACGAACGGGCGAGCCGTGCGCCACGCGAGCGGGTTACTCAGGATCCGTTTCACGAGACGGCCTGGAGCGGACAACCACACCTCCTCGACGGAAAGCCGGTCTTTTATAATACGAACGCCATCACTCGCGGCCGTGCGCGGCCTTTCGCACGCCGCACAACGTAGAGCACTCCGCGGTCACGGGTTACAGATATGCAATCTATCGGCTGGTATGTGAGTCGCCTGCGCAGTATGTCGCCGGCTGAAATCGCGTGGCGAGTTCGGTCGCTGGCGCGTGATCAGACCGATCGAGTCCGCATCAGCGCAGGCTGGCTTCCGAGCCAGACCTCCGTCATCGACGCTCGTGCGGGACTGCTGCCGTCCGCGCTCCGTCTGAGCGACGTCGAGTCTGGTGAATGGGCTCGGCTGTCGCCCGACCGGCCGGAAGCCTCGTGGCTCCCGAAACTGCAGCGACGCGCCGAAGAACTCACTGACAACCGATTCTCGTTTTTCAGTCTCAACGCGAAGCATCTGGGCACACCCATCGACTGGCATCGTGATCACGAGAGTGGCAAGGCATCCCCGACGATGCTGTCGCTCGACATCGACTACCGGGACTTCACGCGGGTTGGCGACGCCAAGATGGTCTGGGAACCGAGCCGCCATCAGCATCTCGTCGTCCTGGGACGGGCGTGGCGCGCCACGGGTGAACGACGTTTCGCCGCGGCGGTCGTCGAGCATGTCGATGCATGGCTCGCGGCCAATCCGTTCGGGACGGGAATGAACTGGCGCAGTCCGCTCGAACTCGCCATCCGTCTGATCAACTGGGTCTGGGCCTTCGATCTGATTCGAGACGCCGGCGTGCTCACCGAGTCCTTCGAACGGCGAGCGTTGTACGCAGCGTATCTGCATCTGTGGGACGTCAGCCGTAAATTCTCGCAGGGATCGTCGGCAAACAATCACTTGATTGGCGAAGCCGCGGGCGTTTTCATCGGCGCGACGTTCTTTTCGGCGTTGCCGCAGGCCCGCGAGTGGCGCGACGAAGCCGGCCGTCACCTCGTCGAGCAGATCGTCATTCAGAACGCGCCCGACGGCGGCAATCGCGAACAGGCCATCGGATACCACTTGTTCGTGCTGCAGTTCTATCTCGCCGCGGCGACCGTCGCTCGCCCCGCCGGATATGAGTTCCCGCGTGCCTTCTGGGATCGCCTCGAGCAGATGCTCGAATTCGTCGCACGATTCAAGGACGGTGGAGACTCGCTGCCGATGTACGGTGACGCCGACGACGGCTTCGTGCTCGATCTCGGAAACGCTCCGGACGATCCTGCCGGACTGCTTGCCACCGGTGCCGGTCTCTTCAACCGCCCGGACTTCGCGCGGGCTGCAGGTGAGCCGCAGGAAACTGCACGCTGGCTGCTCGGGCGCGAACGATTCACGCAGTCGCTCGCGTTGTATGCGCCTCAACCCGATGAGCGTCTCGCATCGATCGCGTTTCCTGATACCGGCTACTACCTGCTTCAAACCGGGCACCAAGGGCAGAAGGATCGCATCTCGGTCATGATCGACTGCGGTGAGCTGGGCTACGGGTCGCTTGCCGCCCACGGGCATGCCGACGCGCTCAGCCTCGTCGTTCGCGTCGGCGGCCGAGACGTGCTCGTCGATCCGGGTACGTATGACTACTTCCGCTGGCCCGAGTGGCGCGCCTACTTCCGCAGCACTCGTGCCCACAACACGGTAGTGGTGGACGGCAACGATCAATCGACGATGACCGGACCGTTCCTCTGGGGCCAGCGCGCACACGCGCAGTGCATCGCGTGGGAGCCATCGCCGCGCGGTGGCCGCATCATCGCCGAGCACGACGGCTACACGCACATGGAGGATCCCGTGCGTCACAGGCGGACGGTATCGCTGGACGGCGATACGCCGGCGATCACTATCGAAGACCACATCACCGCCGCTGGCAGTCACACCTGCGAGGTTTACTGGCACTTCGCCGAGGACTGTGTCGTGACGCCCCAGGGCAACGGCGCTTTCACTGTGCAGACCGGCGAACATGTCATGACGATGACCCTGGATCCGCGATTCGAGACGCCCCTGCTGCGCGGGAGTGAGGTACCGATCGCGGGATGGGTGAGCCGCGGCTATCACCGGAAGAACGCCGCCGTTACGCTGGTCGGTCGTATGCGCACTCAGGGATCGACGATGTGGACTACGCAGCTCCGGCTGTCTTGATCCGCCGGCCGGTCAGACCTTCACGGTAGACCGCCTCCGTCTTCTGGGCCAATCTGGCGGTCGAGAACTCGTTCATCGTCCACTCGCGGGCCGCTCGTCCCATTGTCATGCGGTGAGAGGGGTCTTCGAGCAGCTGACACAATCGATCGGCAAGCGTCTTCTCGTCGCCGAGCTTCACGATGAAGCCGACTCGGCCGTCCGGGATGACGATCGCGTTGTCCGATACGTCCGTGGCGACGACAGGAACGCCGGACGCCATCGATTCGAGCGCGACGTTCGGAGTGCCTTCGAACAGCGACGGTAGAACCGTCACGTCGCAGGCCGGATACAGCCGCGCGACATCGGCGCGGTTGCCCAGGAAGACGCAGCTCGATCTGATGCCGAGCGAATCGACCAGCTCGTTGACTGTGCGCTTGTATTCGTCCGAGCCGTGCATACCTGCATACAGCTCGTCGCCGACCAGAAGGAATCGTGTCGACGGCACGCGGTCGAGTACGTGACGCGCTGCGGCGAACAACAGCGGATGGTTCTTCTGTGTCTTGAAGCTGGCAAACATGCCGACCACCGGCACCTGTTCGTCGAGACCGAGCTCTCGCCGCACTGCGCGACCATCAGCCGGACAGAAGGTCGTCGTATCGACGCCGTTGTAGACAACGCGATACATGCCCGGATCCTGCTCGAGCGTCCGGCTGTTGAATGCGGCACCGGCGCTCGAATTCGCGATGACGAGATCCACACAGCCGCGTGACAACCGATATGCGAGCAGCTGGCGCTTCTTCAGGCGGTAATCCGTATTGCGCTCGGAACCGACGACGAGCGGGGTGCCGGCAAGACGCCCCGCCAAACGAACCGCGATTTCCGCATCGAACAAGTAGCTATGTACGACGTCATAGCGTCCTTTGCGCAGCAGCGCGGCGAGTCTCGGCACGACGGATGCGTCGAACATGAACCGCTTGTTGATGATGTGCAGACGCTCCTCGCTCTTGTGCAGGCTCGAGGCCAGCGGCACATAGGACGACAGTGAGCACACATCGACCAGATTGCCATCGGCCAACATCTGGTTGGCCAGCTCGACGACCTGCCGCTGGGCGCCACCGAATTCCAGATTGCTGATGACGAGGAGCACGCGCAGCGGCGTCCTCTCGGTGGGCTTCGCCTGCGCCGAACCGACGGACGGTGCCTTGGTCTGTGTGCTCATGAGGCTTGCGACCCAGGCTCACCCTCGGTGAGCCCTACACGCTGATCGACGTAGATCGCTTTTGCGCGTGTTGACGTAGGCAGCTTGGTGACCCGTTCCAGCGTGACATCGAGCTGACCATTCAGCTTCCGCTTCAGGTTTCGCAGGATCTGTTCCGACGCGTGGTCATCGAAGCCGGGCCCCGGGATGATGCGTAGCAGCGCTCGACCCGGTGTGTCCTGATAGAACTGAAGCCGCAGCACGTGATGGAACGTGTCGTCGTGCAGGTTCAGCGCGACCCAAGGCACGAGCGATCCGTCGCGCGCCACGAGGGACTCCTGAAGACGGTGACCACGAATCTCTTCGATGAGCGTGTGCTCGCGGCCGCACGCGGTGCAGCGATCGCTGACGTAGCGGGCGTAGTCGCCGGTTCGATAGCGAATGAACGGCACGACCTTGTTGATGAATCCGGTACCGACGATTTCACCGACGCTCCCCGGAGTGGTCACCGGCTCGCCAGCTTGGTCAATCAGCTCGAAGACACCATAGGTCGGCCAGACGTGATAGGCGTCGGTATGTTCGCAGCCGACCGCGGAGACGACCTTCTCGGTTTGTCCGTAGCCGGAAAGATACCGGCAGCCGAATACCGCCTCGGCGTCGTGCCTCTGGTGGGGATAGACGGCCTCTGACTCGGCGATGATCCCGCGGATGTTGCGCAGCGGCTCGGCACCAGTGCGACGAACGTACTGCGTCAACGCGGCAATCGTCGACGGATACCCGTGAAGATAGAATGGGCCGATTCCACGCAGGTGCTCGACGTAGCGCCGCAACCAGCTGTCGCCCATGTGGAAGCCGCTGTACAGATGCCGTCTCAGAACGGCATCGAATTCGTGCCGAAGCCCCGACCGATCTTCCGAAACAGGATCGCCCTTGAACACCGCTAGTCGGGCGCCGAGCTCATAGCCGGCGCGGCGCCACCCTGAAACCAGATACGCGTACTCGGTGGCGGATCGATCCGAACCGATGTAGAAGTGCAGCGGCATGCCGCTCGTCCCGCCCGTGGCGGCGTAGTCCACATCTCTCGCTCGAGGCGACACCGCGCACATCTCCTCGAGATTCTCGCGGATGGTCTGCCGGTGGATCGTTGGCAGTCCTCGGAGATCCTCAACGCGCTGCAAATCATCGGGAGAGAAGCCGCATTGGCGAAACATGCGGGCGTAGAACGGCGCCTTCAACGCGACCCGGCACAGAGCCTGTGCCTGTTCGAGCTGGTATGCGCGGCTGCGCTCGTGCGGCCACCATTGTGCGTGCGCGAGAAACTGCGACTCGGTCCGGAACTGGCGACCGAGAACCCACGGCTGCGGGAGGACGCCCAGCACCGAGCCGACGACCTGCCGCGCCTTGCGCGGCATGAGGGCCCAGGCGTTCTTCCGTGACCATGCCCGGCTGTATGGCGGCCGTGTCGGTTCCGCACGTGCGACAACGCCCATTGTTATCCGTGTACGCGGGGGCTATTCGCGCGCGCATCGAAATCGAGCGCTTCGTCCCAACGCTCGACCGTGCGCGCCATCTCGACCCGCGCTCCGGCCGCAGCCGCCGCGCGAGAGAGTCGCCCATAGCCCGCGTCGTCGTTGAGCAGGTCCAGGAAACGCTCGGCGAACGCGTCTGGGGTTCGCCCTTCGACCAGATAGCCGCTCACGCCGTGTTCGACGAGATCGGGGAGGTCGCCGACTCTCGACACGACGGCGGGTAGGCCGAGCAAGCTCGCCTCCATCAGCGACAGAGCCAGACCCTCCGAATCCGACGTCAGCACGAAGACACGCGAACGGCGAAGCCACGGCCACACGTCACCCTGCTGGCCGGCGAAAGTTACGACTGACGTCAGACCCAGTTCGGCGGTCAGGCTTTCCAATGAATCTCGCAAAGGGCCGTCGCCGACGATCAGCGCGCGCATAGAGGGCCGACGGTCGTGCACAATGCGCAGCGCCCGGATGAACAGATCGATGCGCTTGATCGGTACGAGGCGCGCAACGAGAACGAAATCGAAGTCGGGCACGACCGGCGGTGCCGGGGGTGGGGGGGTGATGCCTCCCGGCACGACGCGGAATGCCGTATCAATGCCCCGGCTCTGAAAGAATTTTACCGCTCGGGTCCCCATCGTCACGACGAGATCGCATGCGGCAACCGCTTCGAGAAGCCGGCGTTCGATGACCGGATCGGGCGTCTCAACGCGCTCGAAGTAGCGGTTTTCTCCCCACACGCCACCGTCGAGTGCTTCGACGGGACCGCCAACGCAAAAGTACAGGGTGCGGGCGCCGACCAGCCGGCCAACGAGCGCCGTCACCAGACCGTTGATTAGCAGGTGGAAGCCTCCGACCACGTGTGGACGCGCGTAAGCGGCGACGCACATGAATGTCAGCAGACGTGCCGGCACTGCGCCCATCGTGCGAACCATCCAGCGCGGAGGGTAAATCGCCTCGACATTAGCGACGTCGGGGACCGGATTTGTGGCGACGATCCGTACGCGACGGCAGCGCGCCGAATCAGCGAGGGGCTTCAGGTGCCAGCGGATCCAGTTGTCGGAGTGAAACGTACCAGTCAACAGAATGTCGAGGCCATCTGCGTCAGCTTCGCGCTTGCGCGGAGCCACAATCGCCGCCGCTCTCAGCAGAGTGACGTACACGGCCATGAATGTCCGTACCTGCCGCCGCGCGACCCAGCGCCGTAGGTTGGCGCGCCATGACTGCGCCGACTCGTTCCGACCCGCGGCGGTGCGAACAGTCTCCGGCGCCGTGACGGCGATGCCGACCGTATCCGTGCTCATCAGAGGGGGAACTCCAGACGCGTCCAGGGAATCGTGACACTGAGGCGTCCGCTGGCATCGGGTGGATTGCGCTGCAGCTGCGGTACCTCCCTACCGTCGACGAACACCCGCGTCCGAGCGGCATCGGCGGCATAGAAAGTGAGTCCCTGAAGATCGGCAGAACTTAGCGGGCCCACCGTATCCGGGCGCACGTGCACGTCGATGTGCACTGCACCGTCAACCGTGCGCATCGACGCTTCGATGCGCTCGCGAGCGACGCTGTACCCCAGCAATCGCCTTGTCGTCGTGACGAGAATGGATCCGTCGTTGCTCAACTGGGCCAGGTACTCTAAACGCGGCCCGCGTAGGTGCCTCGAATGGTTCGTGCTCGGATCTGATCTTCCCGAGATGCGTGTAGATGATGGTCGACGCCTCGCGCTGGATCAAACGCTGCAGCATCTCGCGGGTGAACACTTCCGCGACGCCGCCAGCGGTATCGCCGACGCTAACGCCGTGCGGATGAGGATTCGAACGGAGAAACTCGTACACAGGCCGGCCGTCGCGAAGGGTGGCTTCGCGGACGATCCGATTGGTGGGATGCAGGCTGTAACGACTGTCACCGCGACCGATCAACCCTTTGGCTGCTTCCTTGAGCGCCGTACGCCCTGACCGCAGCGGTGACGACGGCTGCCAAATGCCGGCCAGCGTTCGTCGAACGTTCTGCCCGATCACACTGGTCACGCGGCCGCGCCACACGTAGTGCACACCTGCCGCACAGGTCAGATCGGCGTGGTAGGCATCGGCGCCGGGAACGTCGCCTGAGCCCTTCATAATGTCTCCGCCGAAATTGGTCGGCGCGACGGCGTGATCGACCCACACGTCGAGCCGGCAGCCGTGACGCGACAAGTCCTCGAGCGCTCGCTGTGCATGCCCGCGAGTCGTCGCCAGATCACCGTACGAATGCAGACAATCGATGTGGCCCGAGCGGATCAGCGCGCGAGCCATGTCGCGGCCTTCGTCGTCGGTGTTCCAGTACGCGAACTGGTCCGCCATATCGAAGTAGATCGTGTTGCCCACTTCGAGGCCGACCCCCCGGCCCATTGACGTCATACCGGTGGTATTCAGGTAGCGCGAACACTCCGCGTAGACCTGGCGGTTTGGCGTCAGATCGAGATCGCTGCAGATGGCCAGCGCGGCCCGGTAGGGGAACGGCAACGCTCTGATCTCGACCGCAGTCGCCGGGGTCGTGCTCGCGATAGGTGCGGCGACGGAACTCATGACAATGGCTGGCTCGAAATCGCCGGCACCCGATTGCGCCCCACGCCAATCTTCCGAAGCACCTTCCGGCGTACCTGCTCGGGCAGCGCAAAGCGCCACCACGTCGGACCCACAATCGCGGCGGCGACCAATACGCCGACACTCAACGACAGCACTGGTCGTGCGGCGAGCGTCATTCGCACCACCAGAAGCCCGGCGGCCAGCGCAATCCCGCAGAGGACGGGCGCGATATACGCTTTACGAACGAACTCGCCCAACGGCACGCCGACCCGCCGGCAGGTGTAGACCATCACGAACACGCCGTTGCCGAGCGTGTACGGAATGACCAGTGAGAAGGCTGCGCCGATAAGCCCCAGTTGAAGTGGGCCGAGGGACAACACCACCGCCGCGACACCACACCACGCGACGGCGAAGCTCGCCCAACCAACTCGCCCGTGAGCGTTCAACCCGATCAACACGTGACCGGCAGGGCGCATGGTCAACGGAAGCAACGTGCCGAGCGCGATCACGGCCATCAGCAATCCCTGCCGGTACGCCGGTCCCATCCAGACGTGGAGAATCGGGTCGCCCATGACGGCGAGGAAGATCGAAATCGGCACTGCGAAAAAGGCGGCGTATCGTGTCGCATCGATGAACAACCGCTTCAGTTCATCGTGTCTCTGGTTGCTTTGGAGTGAGCTCGCAGCCGGACTGAGCACCATGCCGAGTTTGTTTGTCAGCGTATCGGTGTGACGCACCAGCGCACCAGGTCTTGCGTAGACTGCCAACGCCGCCGGTCCAAGGTAGCTCGCAACAAGGATCGAATTGGCCTGGCCCAGCACGAGTCGGGAGAGCGCGTCCACGACGGTCTTGCCACCGAACACAAGGAGCGTCTTGATGTCTTCTCTGGTCGCCAGTGCTGGATGCACGCGTAGTCCAGGACAGACGCGGTACGCAACCGACATACGGACGATCTCGCCGACAATGGTGCCAATCAGGTACACCAGCGAAATCGATCGGAGTCCGCCGCCCAGGAGGAGCGTCGTGACCATGCCAGCGGTGATGAGCACTTGGGCGCCGGCAGTCACAGCGTTGTGGATGTCCCATCGATGACAACCAGTCAGAACGCCGTTATACACATTGAACGCCATCTGTGCGGCGACAGCAGCGCCCAGCAACCCGATCATCCAACGCGCCGTCGTTGTCTCAACCCCGATCCGTTGACCGAAGACTACGGGCACGAGCCACATCAACGCGGCAGTCGCTGCGAGCGCCAGCAGGGTGGCGAACATCTGAATAACGTTGACCGATGACACCGTGCGATTCAGACCCTCAATGTCGTTCACCGCGCGGTACTTCGCGACGTATCGGTTGACGGAGGATCCCACACCGACTTGCGCCAGCATGAAGTAGCTGACGGTCGACCACGCGAAATCCCATAGCCCGAGCGAAACTTGGCCGAGACGTGCGTCGATGAGCCGGGGCATGACAAACCCGGCGGCGATGGACACGGCGTGACCACCCCAACCGGCCAGGACGTTCCTGGCCATCCGGTCGCGACCCGTCGTGTCTTCGCTCGCAGCCTCGACAGGCGACCCGGCCGGGTTCAAAACGACGTGTGATGCGATGGTGGAGTCCAACGAGGCTCCAGGCTTACGCGTAGCCGAGACCGCGATTCAGCGCACCCGCTATAGTGGAAAACGTCTCCAAATCGCCGGGGCCGAGAACGCTTCTCCACCGTTCATCGACCCGAATCTCAGTCGTTGTATCGAGACGCATGCCATTGCCGACGACGTGGTGTTCGGTGCTTCGAAAATCCATCCTGGACTTGCCGGGATCGACACCGATGAACGCGAATACACGGCGCAATTCCTCTTCCGGTCTCTCACACAGATCTTCGTAGCGCAACGTCGTCCATTGGCTCGTCGGGGAGCTCACTCAATATCGACGCGGCCTCTTCGTTACTTCGCCGCCACTCGCGTGCGGCCTTCTGCATCGGCAGACGCAAGTGCTCACGACTGGCGACGTCACCGGAGCCGCCTCCCTTCAGCGCCGGATTGGACGTATCGGCGAAGCCGGCAGGGTCGGTATACGTCAACGCGACGGCTCGCCCATCACGGATGAGTCGTACCACGCGGATGTCGACATCGGGTATGCGGAGAAGATACTTGAGCCTGATGCCAACCTTCGACGAATCGACAAGAACATCTCGTCCAGTCCGATTCAGCACGGCCTCCATCAAGGCCCGGTTCCGCCCCTGATGCTCGTGCAACCGCCGCGACCATCCTGGCGAGAGCGCCAGCGCCGCATCTCGCATCCGCTCCAGGGCCGGACCGCGATGAAGCGGATTGAGCAGACGCCGCTCATAAGGAGTCGTACCAGACTTCACGTCAGTTCGCGCGTCCTGGAACTCGAACGCGAACCCCTTCTCATGCATCGTGTCGCGAACGCCGCGTCCAGAACCTGCACTCCTTGATCAGTGCACCGCACGAGCAGCGGTACCGATCGACGTTGCCCATCGAGGTCCACTTGAGTTCTCCGACGGTGCACACATCAGGATGCGCGCCGAGGAGCATTGCCAGCAACGTGGACCCCGAGTGACTTGCGGCCAATATGTATGTCAGTCGAATCATGCACGCTCCCAGACCAACGGATCCGTCACCTCTGAGCCAAAGATTCCGATCGTCGAAATGCCCTCCTTCAGCCGGAAGGGCACGTCGGGTTGGAACCGCGGCTTTTGAGGCGCGACCGTCTGCGTCGGTGTTGAAGTCGGCGCCTCGGCGCCGTGTGGCTTCTCCTTCCTGGCGGCGCGCGGCTGCCATGACACACGCGGCGCGGTAGGCGCAACGGGCTTGACGGATTGCACGCGAAAGCTAGTCACAGGCACCATCGGGCGTAGCCCGGCATAAGCCGGGCGCAGCAGTGTCGAAGGTTTGGGCTCAACCGGGACTGCCGCGTCTCCGCGCGCGAGCCTCTGTCGCTCGACGCGCACTCTCAACATAAGGAACATGACGCACCACATGCCGACCCATCCCTCATCGGGATAGAAGCTCTGGCTCCCCATTGCCGAAACGAGAAGACTCAGGATCAGTGCCGTCGATACGCCGCCGATTGCCACGCACGTCTCACTGCCGCCCTTTAGAAACATCTGAATGGAGTAGAAAAGCATGAGGGCATAAAAGCCCAGGACGGGGAGTCCTCCAACGAGACCATTGTCGAAGAGGATTTCCAGGTAGGCGTTGTGCGGGTGTGGAAACGCCTCTCCGTACGTTTCGAAGATATACACACCAGTGCCGGAGCTCAGCATGGCTTGGCGCCCATAGCCGATCCATGGTCCGTCTACGATCCGGGAGATCACCACCGGCCACGCAATCGACCGTCCTGCCGTGACGGTGTACGAATCGACGCTACCCTCTTCACGTCTCAACTCGCCACTGTCTCGCATCCGGTCGAGCCTCACACTGGTATCGCGGGATTCCTCCGTGAAACCTTCGGTTGCCCGGCCGACGATCCCTGGCGCCGCAAGGAAAACGACCGCCAATGCGGCAGGCACCAGCAACAGATAGCGCCGCCATTTGAGAACGCTCAGCGCGAGACCGACGCAGACCCACGCCGCATAACCCGCGCGACCGCCGGTCATCACCTGTGCGTACACGACAAAAAGGGCAGTGAGCAGCGCCGGCCATCGGAACCCGCGCGGCAACAGCACGCGCGCGGCCAGGATGGCCCATGAGGCACCGGATAGCATCGCGGAGAGATTCACGCGATGGAAGCCCATACCGCTCGGCAGCACGCGCAAGCCGCGACGCTCGAGAGCTGCTCCATCGAGTGCGAGCGTCGGTGGCATCCACTTCGCCACCTGCAGGCCTAGGATCACGTACACCGCAAGAACCGAGATCAGCGCCAACCGAAAGCGCTCTTCAGTTCGACACCCGTCGTAAAGCAGCAACGCCGGTATCACCCACTTGATTGAATTGATCAAGTAGTCGCTGACGATGTTCGCAAAGCTGGCATCGTAGTAAAGCATCACGAACGCCAGGTCGGCGCGAGTCATCCTGATAAAGCCGACGACGACGATGCCCGCGAACAGAAGAAGCAGAAGGGAGACTGGGCGTGGCAAATCCCAGCGCAGGCCTTCGCGCGATCGCTGGGACGCCCATGCCGCGATGACATTCGCCAGAAGAAGGTTGAAAGGGTTCAGCCCCGGAATCCCGAGCATCTGCTTGGGCACATCGGGGTGCTCCATAATCGCCAGCAGGACCACGAGACCGCACAGACCTCGATACCAGTCTTTCCACGTGTAAACGAAGACTCCTGCGACGGAGAGCCAGAGGACGGTAAGGCGGATCATGGAGCGTCTCTAGAAGAGCAAAGACCTCGCTCGCCCGTGAGGTTGCCGACAAATCCCAGTAAGTGACTTTATATCAAGCACTTACTGAATATCCGTCGGCGAGACAGGCCAGTTGCAGGCGGAAAAGTCTAGCCTGGGGGCGACTTTCTTCCCTAGCGCTCCGGAGCAGAGACCAGCGGCGCTCCGGTCTTTTGACGACCGCGAGACGCTTTACTGCGAAACGATACGCAGATTGGTTGGCGCCAACGGCATCTCCGAGCGGGGCGATCCATACTCAAACGCGCCCATGTCGGGCCCGCTGCCTGAGAATCTCAGCGTCACGCCGTCGCCACTTGACCAGGTCAGCGAGCGGTCGAGCGTCAGCATATTGGTCGAGTAGTTAATCGCTGTCACGACCGCCCATTCGGGACGACCCATGATCTGGATGGAGTCGCCGACTTCCCCCGGAATACCGTGACCCGCGTAGAAGTAGGAGGCGTCCTGGACCGTCATGGTGGTGCCGCTACCTGCAGACGCCGTTGCCGTCAGCGCGGCCGCCGCGTCGATCATTCGACTGCCGGACGTCAGGTTGAAATCATTCGCCGCTTCGTTGACGAAACCCGGACTGCTCGTTTCGATCGCGTTGGACGTCAGGATGACGGCACCCGTATCAGGAATCCTGGTTTGCGTCGCTCCGCCGCTGCACGTGACGTTCCTGTAGAGAATGTTGTTCTTGACGCGCTGATCGCGATAGTTCGAGGTGCCGATGTCGCCGATGATGGCGTAACACTTATTCGCGTAAAACGTGTTGTGATACAGGCGATTGCCGTAGATGTAGCGCGCCTCGTTCGCGTACTCTGCGTAGTTCACGCCGCCGCCGTCGTTGTTGCGGAACACGTTGCGCCGTACGATCGTCTGCTGAGCGCCATGCTGAATGGCGTTGTAGTCGTTGTCCTGCGACGACGCCCGCGTGCGGATCACCTGGTTGAGCTCAAACAGGTTTCGATGAGCGGCGTCGTAGCGAACCGGGTTGTCACTGCCAACGCCCTCGCAATCGTAGACTTCGATCGCCTTTTGACTCGCGTTGTCGAACGTATTCGCTCGAACGACATTGAAATTCGAACAGCGCATGCTCAGGAGGCTGTGCCGCCCGAGCGTAAGCGTGTTGTCCTGGATAACGTTTCGATCGGCAGCATCGACCAGCACGATGTTGTCGTTCCCGTCATCGATCGTGTTTGCCAGGATGCGGTTGTACGTGCTTCTAACCAGCTTGATGCTGCCCGTCGTGCCATTCGCGGCGGCACGTCTGAAGGTCGAATTGCGCAGCGTAATGTAACGGGCGTCCTGAAGGCGCGCCCACCCATTCACGTCCGTGACGGTGAATCCATCGACTTCGATGTACTCACGGTCGATGAAGGTCATCCCGATATCGACGCCGGTAATGATCGGCGTCTCACTGCCATGGCGACGGAACACGATGGGCTGCCCGGCGGTTCCCGACCGCGACGGGTTGAACACCTCGCGATACGTTCCACCCCGAACGCCAATCACAGCGCCCGGATTGGCCGCAGATGTCGCGCCGGCGAGCGTGCGATACGCTGTCGCAGAACCGGCGCCGCAGGAGCGGGCCGCGGGACTGTAGTTGTTGCACGACGTCGAACTGATGTTCACGTCGACATATGCGGTCACCGACTGGGCGTTCGCCGCGGAAGCCCCAGCCAGCGACAGAGACACCGCGAATGCGGCAATGTGAAAGGCATTCAATTGCGTCATGACGATGCACGCAGAAGCAAGAACTGCGCCTGAGCAAATCTGGCCTATTTTTCCTCGATTTCCGTCAGCAGATCATACTCGCTGTGTCATTTCTGTCGGGTGGCCATCGAAGTCCGTCGGCCGACCGTTCGGCATCACGCCATGCCCGTCTTAGGTCATGCCCTCGCCGGCCTGGCCGTCGCATCCTGGGGCCAGGCGTCCGGCCGCATCGTCAAGCCGGAGGCGTTCGGCCAGCGCGTCCTCCTCCTGGTGGCGCTGGCGTATATCCCCGACCTCGTGGGTCAGCTAGGCGTCCTCGTCGGCCTCAGGGGCTCGTCCCTGATCTCCCACTCCCTTCTCGCCTCCGCCGCGCTGTCGGTGTTGCTGGCGCCTTTCGTCGCGCGTGCCACCCGGCTGTCGTTTCGTGAAGCTGCGGCTTTGAGTGCCTTTTCGATCCTTCTGCACGACTCGATGGACATCCTGCAGTCGCCTCGCCGCATGCCTCTCTGGCCTTTGCCGGTCGTCGTCAGTGTCGGACGCTGGATACCGTCAACGCTTCAGGGTGAGTTGCTGGTTTGTCTTCCTCTCCTGGGTGCAGCCGTCGCGTATCAGTGGTGGAAAGGCGATCTTCGCCTGCCGACGCGACGAGACTGGGTGAGTCTATCGGTGGTAGCGGCTATCGTCGTCGTTGCGACGGCAGTCAGCGAGGTGCGCGACCGCCGCGAGCGGGCGCTCATTCGTGCGCGGGCGTTCGCCGAGTCGGGTCAGTTCAATGCCGCACTTGAAGAAGCTACGACGGCAGACGCCTGGCCATACCCGACCGCGCCCGGTCGAGTCGATTACGTCCGTGCGATGGCGTGGTGGGGATTGGGCCGCAACGATCTCGCAGAACAGCTCTATCTGCGGTCATATGCGGCCGATCCCGACTACATCTGGGCGGTCGCTGACCTTGCCGCGCTGTACGCGTCGTCAGACGAACCTGCCGAACAACGAAGACGCAAGGCCGCGCCGTGGCTGATGATTCTCGCCGATCGCTTTCGGGACGACCCTGCATTGCCGCGGCTCGTCGCTCGCGTTGAGCAGGAGCTCCAGCACACCCGCTAGCCTGCCTGCCGCGCGTCAGCGGCCGACGAGCACAGCTGTCGTCTCGTTGGAGCGTGTGCCCAGCCAGGCCGCGAGCGCGTCGGCGACACGTTCGCCGGCGTGGCCATCCCAGAGCGGAATGTCCTGCGGCTGATTCCACCGTCCCGCTCGCACATCGCGGAAGGCGGCGCGTAGGCGCGTGAGATCGTTGCCGACCAGACGACTCGAGCCCAGGTCGATCGTGATCGGACGCTCGGTAGTGTCGCGCATCGTGATGCACGGGACGCCGAGCACGCTGGTCTCTTCCTGAAGCCCGCCAGAATCTGTGAACACCACCGCCGCGTCGGCGACGAGCGAGAGATTCTCGATATAGGGCTGCGGTCCCACACAGATAAATTTGGTCTGGCCCGGCTGAAGCAGCGCACCGATGCCGGCACGTTCCGCCGATGCTCGCGTGCGTGGATGCACGGCGAATACGAGAGGCAGTTCCTCGGAGAAGGAGCGCAGCGTCTTGACGAGCTCGATAAGCGTCGCCGGATCGTCAACGTTGGATGGCCGATGCAGCGTGACGACACCGTACTGGCGCGGCGACAGTCCGAGCTCACGGGCCGTCTGCTTCGCACGTGCCTCCGGAAGGTATGCACGCAGCGTGTCGATCATCACATTGCCGACCAGCTTGATCTTCTCTTCGGACACGCCTTCACGGCGTAGGTTCTCGACGCCGCTGGGTTCCGTGACCAGGAGCAGGCTGGCGATGGCGTCTGTCAACAGACGATTGATTTCCTCGGGCATCGCACGGTCGAAGCTGCGAAGACCGGCTTCGACATGCGCCACCGGCACACCCAGCTTCACCGCGGCAAGCGCGCACGCCACCGTGCTGTTGACGTCGCCAAAAACCACGGTCGCGGCGGGACGCCGCTCGATCAAATGGGCTTCGTAACGCTCGAGAATCTTCGCAGTCTGAACGGCGTGCGAACCCGAACCCACCTCCAGATGGACATCCGGTGCAGGAATCCCGAGCTGGGCAAAGAACACCTCGTTCATTGCCTCGTCGTAATGCTGCCCGGTGTGAACGATGCGATACCCCAGGTCCGATCGCCCCGACAGCGCGCGCACAACTGGCGCCAGCTTCATGAAGTTCGGACGCGCGCCGGCAACCAGATCAATCACCGCAGGATTGCTCATCGACGCGGCACTCCAGAATGGCGGACGACGCCGGGCTTTTCGAGGGTACTCGGGCTCAGCATTTCACGGGCGACGGCCATGATGAACAACGTGTTGGTGACAAGATAACGTCGCCAGAGCCGGCCGGGCTCCTGCTTGACGCGGTAGAGCCACTCGAGCCCGAGCCGCTGCCAGACTGCCGGGGCGCGCCGCACCTTGCCGGCCATCACGTCGAACGAGCCGCCGACGCCGTGGCACACATTGACGCCGAGTTCCTTGCCCCATTTGCCGAGGAAGTTTTCCTTCTTCGGTGAGGTCATTGCCACGAGCAGGATGTTGGCCTTCGATGCCGCGATCGCTGCCGCCACGGCTGGTTCGTCGGCACCGTTGAAGTAGCCGTTCTGATGACCAACGACCTCGACACCAGGATAGTCACTTTTGATCTGCGCGACCGTTCGTTCGAGAACCTCGTCGGTGGCACCCAGGCAAAACACCCGGTAACCGCGATGACGACCTCGTTCGAGCATACCGTGCATCAAGTCGATGCCGGCCACGCGCTCCGGCAGTGGACGACCAAGGAGACGGCCCGCCCACACGACCGAGATGCCATCGGCAAAGATGACATCACTCGAGAGGACATCGTCACGCAGCATCGCATCGCGTCGCATGTTGACGACCTTCGCCGCATTCACGACGCCGATCTGAATCTGACTGTTGGAGGCGATCACCTCGTCGATCAGATCGAGGGCGCCCTCGAGCGTCGTCGCAGCGATCGGAACGCCGAGAATGTCCCGGACCGGATAATTGGCGGCCTTCTTCATGCGCGCGCTCCGGACAGCCGGCCGGCCACCGTATGCGGCGTCGACCACGCGTACAGAAGCCATCCCAGGTGATAGGGACGATCCTCGTAGTCGATCACGCCAGGCGGGAAGATCGCGTCAACCGCGGGAACACGCAATGATGAGTGCACCCGCGCAAGACCTGACTGGAGATAGCGAACGAGTTTGTTCGGCTCGCGGCGTGCGACCTTGCGCCAGATGAGATCGGCGTCGCGATCGATCAGCGAGGCGCCATTCAGCTCGGGAGCGGCAAGCAGCCACTGCATGCCCCGGTTGATGGCGGTTGAGCAATCCAGGCCGCCGGCTTCGGCGAGAGCGCGCAGCCCCATCGGACCCATCGCGTCCTGATGGATCGCGTACGCCGGATACCGTTCGAGCACGTCGCCGGTTCGAAAGTCGTAGTGCCACCACCACTGACCCGCCGGGCCCTGTTGACCGCACAAGTGAGCAGCGCACACCGACGACATGTCGAGCGCCTTCTGGTTGCCGACGGCGGACGCATACTTCGCCAGCGCCTGAATGGGATAGATAATGTCGGCAAAACACGCGACGTGCGACCGTGCGTTACCTGCCGCACCCACCACGTGTGGAAAGAGCTTCGATGTCGTGTTGAACGAAGACATCAGTCGCGCCGCGACCGCATCACGCAAAGCCGCCGACGAGAT
This sequence comes from uncultured Acidobacteriota bacterium, assembly GCA_963728305.1. Lineage (GTDB taxonomy): Bacteria > Acidobacteriota > Vicinamibacteria > Vicinamibacterales > UBA2999 > Gp6-AA40. The sequence goes on along the minus strand of CAVSKE010000011.1, from coordinate 313,300 downwards.
CGCACGCACGTCGGACAACGCACTCAGCGTCCACGCCAGTTCGACGACCGGATGCACGCGCTCGGCGGGTGCGAGCGCGATGAGCTGCTTCAAGACCGGCTCGAGCGCGGCGGATGATGCACCAACTTCATCGGCTGCCCACAGGCTCAACGCGACGTCGCCGAGATTCCGCGATGTCGAGGCCTCATGGAGCATCCGTTCTGAAACGAGGTCGAGCGCCTGACCGGCGAGCGCTCTCTCCGCCTGCTGCCGTCGCCTCGCCAGTCCAAGGAGCGAGATCGCCGTGTAACGCAGGCTCAAGCCTTCCTGAACGATCCCTTCGGATGTTCGCCGTACACGAAACACAAACTGCTGGTGCGTCGGGCTGAACATTCGACGCAATCCGCGAATGCTCATCGCTTCCAGTTGATCCACCACACCTGCTCCGACATCCTCGAGGCTTACACCACTCACGCTTCGCACCTTGCCGTTCATATTTCGAGACGCGATAACTACCGAGTCAATACTCATATGTATTCGTTGCGAGCCGACACGATCCATGAAAGCGGCACGTGTGTACGACCGCCACCGGTCCACAGTGTCGCGAGAAGAATTTTCAAATCAACCAGCAGCGACTGGTGACGGATGTACTGGATGTCGTAGTAGATCCACTGGTGAAAATCGCCAGACTCGCGATCGTGCCTGCAGACCTGCCACAGACCGGTGATCCCGGGGCGCACCGACAGACGGGCATCCCGCCACGGCACGCAGGTCTGGTTCTCACGGAACGGTGACGGGCGCGGACCCACCAGGCTCATGTGACCAAGTGCCACGTTCACGAGCTGCGGCAGCTCGTCGAGATTCGTCTTGCGGAGCCATTTGCCCACACGTGTCACACGGGGATCGACCTGCATCTTGAACTGCGGTCCATCGACCTGATTCGCAGCCGCCAGTTCGCGCTGCGCGGCGTGCGCCCCAACTCTCATCGTTCGGAACTTGTAGCAGTGGAACAGCCGTCCGCCTTTGGCCTCGCGCGGATCGCCATATAGGATCGTGCCCTTCGAGTCGAGCTTGACCAGCGCCGCGACCAATGCCAACAACGGTGACAACACGATGAGTGCGGCCAGCGCAACAACCGTTTCAAGGACCCGCTTGACGCCCGGGTAGAGACGCTGCGTCGAGCCTTCGGGGCGAATCGTGACGTGTCCCTCGTCAAACTCCGGAGCCGTCGGTGCCGTCGGCGCCGGAGGCTCAGGCTTGGCCTCGACCACGACACGATGACGCGCGACTACGCCGTCAGCGATCGAAACGCCTGGCGCCACGACACACTGCGCAACGACCGCGCCGTGGCCGACCCGCGAATGTGCACCAATTACCGTCGGGCCGATGATGGTGGCCTGCTCGCCGACTTGAGCGCCCTCCTGAAGGACCACATCTCCCACCAGCCTCGCGCCGGGCGCGATCACGGCTCGGCGGGCCTTGGACTGACTGGCGGACGAATGAGCACCGATCCCGCGCTGATTGAGTACCAGCAACGACTGCTCGAGGTTGAGGTCGACGATGCCGCCATCAATCGGGATGTCACGCGACGGCAGCGCCGTCGAGACCAGTGCGCGCCTGAACTCGGCCAGCTCGCCGAACGGCAGTTTCGGCGACATCCGGAGCGCAGACACCGGCACCAACGAACAGGAGACCCCGCAAGCCACCGTCCACGTGACCGCCTCGTAGTACCGCTGCACGCAGCGCACTCGAGACTCGGCGTCGAGCTCGACGCACTCGCTGGTACCCGCCGACGTCGGCGCCAGCGCGATGAGATGCCTCGCGAGACGGGGCGATTCGTCGAGGCCATATAAGAGCGGCTTTGGGTCGAAGCCGGACAGCGGAAAGCACCGCGGATCCACGAACAACAGCCAGTCGGACGGTTCAAATCGGCGCAGCGATACCGCAAACGCCGATTCGTGAATGCTCGCTTCCCGAACGACGCCGGACGCACGGAGTGCCTCGTCGTAAGCGTGGTCGGCGTGAAAGCTTCGCACCACCACCGGGGAACGCGGGACCTGGGTGCCCAATCGCGCGGCGATATGCGTGAGGATTGAGCCGTCCGAGAGCGGCATCTGCAACAGGCTGGTGGAACTACAGCGCTGCAGGTACTCAGGCCGGGAGTCGATCAGGATCGGAAAAATGGACGTGTGCTGCGCCATACTCGGTAACGACTGATCTAGAGCAAACATCTGTCCGATGCGCCGCCCGGCCCGCATTTCGTAGTTAACATCCTGATAATCAGTCGCTTATGCCTTTCCATCGACATCAGAGGTAGTGCTGGAGAAACACGAATACTGCCGCAGGGCTGACTTTTGCCAGCGACGAGACGGCAGCTTCTTCTGAGAGCCGGATAAATACAGTCTTGTTAGGGAAAATCGAGAGGGAAGGAGCCGGCGTCAGGAGACGGCCGGCTTTGCGATCGCGTTGGCAGAGGGCACGCTTGCCTGCGCACGGCTGCGCATACCACGCGCACTCTGCACTCTGAGAACGCCCGCCAGCGTCTCACCATCGTCGATTGAGCCTCGCTCGGCGACGACGCACTGATCGACAAACGAACGCTCGCCGATCACGCACTCATCCCACGTGATAGACCGCGCCACGGTGGCCCCGCTGCGGACCGTGGTTCCGGCGCCGATCACGCTTGGCCCAACGATGGTCGCCGAGCCGTGAATCCTCACGCCCTCGCCGAGGACCACAGGGCCGATGATCGTCGCACTCTTGTCGATCCATGCGGTTGGGTGCGTCAAAAGCTCAGGAGACGTGGCGAGACGTTCGAGCATCCACCGATTCAGCGCGAGATAGCTTTCGGCGTTCCGCACGCGAGGAGACATGTCGCCCACCTCGAATAACTCGATGCGGCGTCCCTCGCGATAGAGCCTGGGAATAAGGCTTTCCTTGATGTCGTGAAAACTCGTCGCCGGAATCGCGTCAAGCACACTTCGGTCGAACACAAACGTGCCGGTCGGGAAGTACTGCGGCGTCGCAGAACCGGGGGACAACCGCTTGTGAGCCACGACGGTCAATTCCGCCTGTTTCTCGATGTGATGGGCGACGAGGGCCCGAATACCCGAAGTGGGGATAGACGCTCCGTCGGTAACGACAAACGTATCAGCCTGACTCTGGGTCGCCGCATCCTTTACACATCCGGCGGCGCCGCGCGGCGTCCCATCTTCGTGATAACGGAGCTCAAGCGTCGACGAGTAGGCACTCTCGAAGTGTCGCCGAAGGGCGCCGGTCGAGCCGTTGGCGCAAATCGTGGTCTCGCTGATGCCCGACTCATCAAACCACTGGAGAACGTGGCCGATAATAGGTTTCAGAACCACAGGCAGGAGAGGACGAGCCTTCAATTCCTCGAAAGGCGAACCGCTCCACTGATACGTTCCGGCGAGAACAATCCCGCTGACGCTCCTGCCACCATCAAACCCGCTTTTGTTCTGTGTTTCCGACATACTCCAACCAGGGGGTGCGTTGAATCTCGTAAACGTTGTGCATCTGGTTGAAGCAAGAACCTTTCCGCAGGCTGCTGTCGAGTCAAGTTGTTGATCGGAAACGTCTTACGTGTGAAGAGTCTGCGACTGAGGAACTCTGAAGTCCGATGAAGCGATGTCTTTTGTCGCAGGAGGATGCGTAGAAGCCGGTTAAATCACAATTCCGAAAACATTTTCCGTGCAACTGAGGCGCCTTCGAAATCCGCCTTCAGAGACAACGCTCGCTTCAATGACTGCCTGGCTTCCTCGGCCTGCCCGGCGCGCGCGAGGAACTTTATTCATGTGAAAACGGCTTGCGCCTCAGATTTGGGTGAGCAATATCGGGAAGTTGTGGCACACGCGAGGGAGACCGAACCGTGTCCGCCTCCCGTTCGAGCACTCTACAACAATCGGAACTATCAATCTTGCGGAGTTGACCGAGGAGGCAGCCTTATCGCCGCGTCAACGTCAGGCGAAGGATCGAGAAATCCTTCCCTCGGTGTGACAGGCCAGCGACGAACAGCTGTCCATTTGCCCCAGTGGCCGAGGCCGTCACGTCGAACGCATCCGTCCCGCCGAGCACGGTACGAGGTTCGGAGAGGGTTCCGGTGTCCAGGGAGGCGTTCGCCTCGAGCAGCCCACCGGGCGCACCCGCGGTCAGAAATGCCCTGGTCCCATCAATGTCGCTCACGAACATCAGTCCGCGGACCTGTGTCGGTCTCACGGACGCCGACCATACCACCTGATTCAGTCGCCGCGGCCACGGGTCGCCGGCTCGTACAGGTCGGCAGCAAGGCACTGGTGCGGTTCGCGCCCTCGTCGCTCTCGAGCAGCCAAAGGCGCTGACGGACATCCCAGGACATGGCCCCTGGTCGAGCCACACCATATGAGAGCACCGGCGACGTTCCCGCGTCGTTTCCTGCGGCAAGACCGTCCGGCGTGAATCGCAGCAGCATGCCGTCGGACGTGTCCCCGCGGAGTCCTTCCTCGGTCTGCGGAATTGCGACGTAGAGCAAGCCGTCGGAGCCGACGGAAAACTCGGGATTCGCGCTGCTGTTAACGGCAACCGGCGCCACGACGGTGACCTGTTCGACCAGCGCATCGCCTACCGCTCGCATACGAATCACAGACGCCGATTGCGATCCGTTGGCGTTGTGACGAACCGCCAGCGCGAACACGAACGGAGCGTCGGGAAAATCAGGATGGACGTCGAGGTCGACCCACCGCGTCGACGAGTCACGAGTCGAGTCCACACGTGCTGCTTCCACGACGACACCCTCGCGCATGCGCAGCACCTGCTGACCCTCGTGCAACACGAAAAGATCGCCATTCGGAAGCGCCATCAGCCGATCGACGCGCCCCAGTCCTCGTGCGAGGGTCTCCACGGTCGCGCAACTCGGACACATCGTCGATAACGAACCGTCGTCGGTCACGACAGGTGTGCCCTGTCCCGCGACGACGTTCAACGCGAGCGCGTCCGACGGAGAGCTTTGGACACCCTGCGCGTTGATCGCAACGAGCTGGAACGTGTGCGTACCTGGAGACATCCGGGGAAGAGGCGCAGAGCAGTCGACGCTACTGGATCCGCTTTGCGCACAACGCACGTCCGATAACGCTGCGCCGTTTCCGTCGACCAGCGCTAGGAACTGGAACGTGTTGATAGCGCTCCCCTCCTGCAACCAGGCAATTCGTTCAGTGCCGCGTACCTGAATTGCACCACTTGATGGTGGAGTTCCAGGCGAGGATGGCGGACCGTCAGAATCTCCACCGCACGCGGCGACGGCGATTGAGCTCACCAAAACAAGAGCGATGGGGTACCGGCAAACGAGCGATACGGCCGGCAGCATGGACGGGATTCTAGTCCAAGCCTGAGCCTGGAACAACGCGCGCAGCCCATCAATTCTGGAGCGAATTCCCGTTTGCGTAAAGTCCGCGGGGTCGCTCTTCCTCGCGGCTGACACGACGTCCCCGTCAGCCGTCGGTCGACATTCCAGTCTGACGGTATAGAGACTTTATTCTCGCGAGCAGCACCCTTTGTAAATCTGGGAGCGATCGTGATGCCGACTGAAAGCGCCGGCACTCTGTGTCTCGCCTCGCGCCGTTCGTTGGTAGCATGTACAAACGCTATAGCCGTGAGGCGTCGGTGTCCTATTGCGGCTGCGCGCCAAGATGTCGTCACAGTCGCGAGTTCGTGAACGCGGCGAGGCGCATCTCCGCGCGGGGTTACAGACTGTCTGAAGGGCGGCGGCGAGTTACCACGCCATCTGATTCGGGTATGAGTGCGATTTGACTGAGAACCGAGCATCAAATACAGACCACACAGACGTGACCGGGCGCGATCGCCTTGCGAGCAACGTGGTCGCCAGCTGGCTCGGGCAAGCGGTATATGTGGCTGCCGGCTTTCTCCTTCCGCGATTAATAGATCGGAACGTCGGACAGACCGGGTTGGGCATCTGGGATTTTTCGTGGTCACTCGTCAGCTACTTCGGATTGGCGCAAGTCGGCATCGGGGCCTCGGTCAATCGCTATGTTGCCAAGTACCGGGCGGTCGGCGACTCGGAACGCCTCAACCGGGTCGTGTCGTCTGTCATGGCCATTCAGTTTTGCGCCGGACTGCTGGTTCTCGCCGCGACGGCGACAGTGGTGCTGGCCCTCGACGGCAGACTCGGCGCTGCGCTGGGCTCGGATGTGACGGCGGCGAAGTGGGTCGTGGGATTCCTTGGCGTGAGTCTAGCGGTCCAAATGTCGTGTGACGCTCTGGGCGGGGTAATCACCGGCTGCCATCGGTGGGATGTCCACAATCTGCTGAATTCCGGATTCTATGGGGTGAGCGTCGTGGGGATGGTGGCGACGCTGACGGCTGGGGGCGGCCTCCGCGGGATTGCGGCCGTGTACCTTGGAGGCGTGATCGCGACAGAGGTGACGCGATTCTTTGCGGCTCAACGCATTTGTCCGGAATTTTCGCCAGGTTGGTCCCTCGCGTCCTGGCAGGATGCGAGGACGACGCTGGTCTTCGGCGGTAAGGGGCTCATCGATGGATTAGCAAAGCTCCTGTTGATCCAAGCCAACAACCTGCTCGTCGCCGCGTCGCTCGGTCCAGCCGCGCTCGCGCAATACGCGCGCCCAAGCGCCCTGGTCAGACATGCCGAGAATTTTGTGAACAGATTTGCATTCGTGACGGGGCCGACTGCCAGTTCGTTACAGAGCGCAGGCCGTCGAGACGAGCTGAGTGATTTCTTCATCGCTTCGACACGGTCGTCCACACTCATCGCGCTGCCGATGCTAGTGTTCCTCGCGATACTCGGCGATCACATTCTGTTGATCTGGATGGGCCCGCACTACCAGACACACACGGTGATGATTATCCTCGCGTGTGGTTATTTGCTGCCGCTCTGTCAGAAGGCGACGCAAAACATCATGACCGGTATGAACCTGCATGGGCGCGTGGGCCTGTTCAGCATCTGTATGGCTGTTGCGGGAATTGCGCTGAGTCGTTTTCTCTTGCGCAATCAGGGCTGGGGACTGGAAGGGGCCGCTGTCGCTCTCGCGATCGCGATGACTATCGGCAATGGCATCGTCCTGCCTCTCTACGCCTGCCGTAAGCTCAGTGTTCCGGTGTGGCAGTATGTGCGACGCGCGTTCGGGCTTGCGTTCGCGATCAATGTGCCAACTGCGATCGCCCTGCTCCTCACGCGGTGGATCGGCGGTAATCACTCCGTCGCGATCATTGGAGCCGGCATGCTCGTGGCCTTGATAACGCTCGCGCCTCTCTATTGGCGTTTTGCTCTCAACGATCGTACGCGAGAACGTTTGCGGCGTGTCCGATTGACACGCGCACAGAGGCTGTCGGCCGAAGCCTCTCAGTAGGAGTGGCCGCGAATCCAACGCGTCGACTACGGACGTCTCCGCGCTTCGAGAACGTCTTCTAGTACACCCCGGACCGTTTGCATATACAACGTCGGGGCAAAGCAGTCGCTTGAAACCCAGTCACGCCCCGCTGCACCCATTGTTCTGCGCAGGTCGGTCGAGTGATACAGCGTCACCAAGGCTTTGGCGATTTCGGCAGGGCTGTCATCTCTAGCCACGATGCCTGTTTTTCCATCTTCTACGAGTTCCGTCATGACAGGAGAGTTCCATGTGATGAACGGCAGTCGCGCCGCCATGGACTCGAGGATCACGTTACCCATTCCTTCGTACTCCGGCCGAGACACAAGCAGGCCGATGTGGCACCGTGACAGGAGCGCTGGTATCTGATCGCAATGACCGAGCAGGTGAACCGATCCGGTCAGCCCTCTGCTGGCAATGAGACTCTCAAGCGCGGGACGCGATGGCCCTTCCCCTGCCAGAACCAGCTTCAGGTTGGGGCACTCTCCCTTTGCGAGTGCCAACGCCTCAATAGCTAAAGCGGGTCGCTTCGGTTCTTTGAGCGCACCTATCTGAATCGCATAAATCGCATCGTCCTCAAGGACAAACCGTGGTGTCTCGCCAACTCGCGTGTCGAACGCCGGTAGATCCAGCGGGTTGTACATTTGGTGAAGCTTCTCGGACGAAATGCCTTCAGAGCGATAGAATTCGTGCCCCCACTTTGTCAGCACGATGAATCGATCGACGTACTTGAGCGCAGGCTTCTCCCACACTGTGAGGTGTCTCGCGCCTCGAAGATGAGCCACCACTGGAATTCCAAGGAGTCTGGCGGCGACGAGAGCCGGGATGTGCGGCAGGATGCCGTTGTTGAGATAAGCGATGTCGGGCTGGAATCTCCGTAACGCCTTCAATGCGACCGGCAGGTACCTGAGTCCGAGCGACGTTGGATGCGGAATTCCGAGAGTCCGCGTGCCGAGAACCGGCCTCTTACCTGGCGCAACTTCAAGGCTGTCCACAGCCTGCACGAACTCAAGAGAGAAGATATCAACCGGTCCAGTCTCGCGGTACCACGAAACGAAACCCAGATCGCACTTCAGTTGATTCAGACCGCGCAGGAGACTTCCTAAGGACTTGATCGATCCACCAAGATGTCCACTCTCGAAAAACAAGATTCGGATGCGATCAGACCTCATGCAGCGTTATCGCTCCCCACCACCGGCTAGGAGCGGCGTCCAACGACGCACGCGCCCGTGCCGATTGGCGGCAGGAGATGACGGCATGTTGACCCGATGCGCGCGGCTCGTTCTCGCGTTGTGAGACGTTCCCAAATGCCGGTAAAGGCCGGAGCTGCACTCGAGAACACCACAGTCAGTTCGAGACGCTTCATGAGGCGGCGCAAACTTGTGAGCGAGAAATGCGACCAATGAGCAGTCGGATCCAGGGTGCTTCCCTTCTGCCGCCACTCACCGGGTTGATTCACGTAGGGCACATCGATCAAGAGCAATCCACCCTTGGCCAGACGTTGCTTCAGTAGGCTCCCGACCTCGACCGGACGCTGCATGTGCTCGAACACCTGATTCGCAATGATCACGTCCCAGAGCGGCGTTGAGGCAAGAAATGAATCCAGCGGATCAGTATGGAGGCGATCGAATTTCCAGTGGCGATTGCCGGCCTGAATCACGCTCGCATTCAGATCGTGGCCATGGGCGTCGAAGCCGAACCGGACCGCCTCGTCGACCAGCGCGCCAGTGCCACAGCCGAAATCCAGAAGCCGATTGCCTGCGCCCAGCCGCTTCAACAAGGCCAGGTGTGTTCGAGCCTGACGTTTCGAATGAGCGAGTGCTCGTTCGACGAAGTCCACATCCCTCGTGCCGAGCTCAGCCACAGTCGCTGTGTAGTAATCCGCCTGTTGCGGATTCGTCCAGATCATTCCGCAGCTCCGGCAACGAGTGATCGCGTACGATTCAGGTCCATAGTGCGATGGGGCCATGCAATACGGTGCGTAGTCGTTCGCGTCGCACATCGGGCAGGGCGTCTCCACGTACGTCGAGAGCGCACGCGCACTCGCGATTGCCGGGTTCTCCTGGCGCTTCATCACAGACACCACCATTAGTCCTCCGCTTGGCTGCCGCATTCCTTCACATTGCATGCCGGGCCGCATTTGTAAGCTTGTAGGGCGGGACCGACTGAAAAACCATCATCGAGGAGTCGGATCTGTCCAGATCCTCAAGAAAATAGTTCGCCCAGCGTCTGACTTATCTTCCAGAACCCGTCGTAGTCGGCTTGCCGACAGCGTACACCTGGAAGCCTATGTCGCGCAGATCGCGATGAGGCAACACGTCTCGGCCGTCGAACGCAAAAGCCGGCTTGTGCATCTGCTGATAAATCCGTTGAAAGTCGAGCCGTCGGAATGCTGTCCACTCGGTCATGATGGCCATCGCGTGAGCGCCTTCAGTGGTCTTGTACACATCCGGCTCACAAGTGACAGACGCCGACAGTGCATCACGCGTCCTGCCGGTCTCGCGCTGCAAATCGAGCCAAATCGATTCCGCCGGAACCTTGGGGTCACTGATAGCAAGGATCGCGTTTTCGGCAAGAAGGCCTCGACACACATCGATCGCCGCTGACGATCGAGTGTCGTTCGTGTCCCTCTTGAACGCAAAGCCCAGCACGGCGATCCGTTGCCGGACACCGTGTTGAACATCGCATCGACCATCTGCTTTACGAACCGTGCCTTCTGCCAATCGTTAATGGCGATAACCCGCCGCCAGTACTCTGCCGGCTCGCGCAGGCCATAGTGCTCGCACAGGTACACCAGGTTCAGAATGTCCTTCTGAAAACACGATCCGCCAAACCCGACAGACGCCGTCAGGAACTTCGGACCAAGCCGTCTATCGGCGCCGGCCGCGCGCGCAACCTCATCGATGTCGGCACCCGTGACCTCACACAGAGCCGAGAGTGCGTTCACCGACGACACTCGCTGCGCGAGCATCGCGTTTGAGAAGAGCTTCGACAGTTCGCTCGACCAGACGTTCGTCGTCATGATCTGCTCGCGCGGCACCCACCGTGCGTACACATCGACGAGCGTCTGCAGGGCGGCTCGCCCCGACGCAGTGTCGTCACCGCCGATGAGCACACGATCAGGGCTCTCGAGGTCTGAAACGGCGGTCCCCTCCGCCAGGAACTCAGGATTCGAAAGCACTTCGAATCTCAGTCCCTTTCCATTGGCATGCAGCACGCGTCTCAACGATTCCGCCGTCCGCACCGGCAGGGTCGATTTCTCAACCACGATCTTGTCGCTGCGTGCCACATCAGCGATCCGCCGCGCGCAGATTTCGAGATAGGTGAGATCGGCAGCCATGCCGGCACCCATCCCGTAAGTCTTCGTAGGAGTGTTGACACTGACGAAGATGATGTCGGCTTGATCGATGCCGGTGTCGATGTCGCACGAAAAGACCAGATTGCGCCCTCTCGCACGGCGCACAACCCCGTCGAGTCCCGGTTCATACACCGGCAGTGCGTCGGAATTCCAGGCAGCGATCCGTTCGGCATTGGTGTCGACGACGGTGACCCGTATGTCGGGACACCTGTCGGCAATGACTGCCATGGTGGGGCCGCCAACATAGCCCGCACCGATGCAACAGATCTTCATCGTGTCACCTTCGGCTGTAACCGCCGCAGTCCGGCAGCTTGAACGCAGGCGAGCGGCAATCGGGCGATCTCTCTCAGGCCGCCGACCACCGCGCGTGTTCGATTGACAACTAACCGGCGCTATTGTGGACCGTCGTTGATCGTGATCACTGCCTGTGGATCCGCAATCGTAATCGCGATGCCGCCTGTCAGGTTCACGAATAGGTTTTCGGTCGGTTCTGCCATACGGTCACCGCTGATGGTGATCGGAATGGTGCGCGAGACGACACCCGGCGCAAAGACCACTTCTCCAACTCGCGTCTGGTAGTCGGTCCCCGCCGTTGCCGTGCCATCGGCCGTCGCAAACTGTACTTTCACGGTCTGACCGCTCGGTGCCGACAACGTGAGCGTCACAACCACACTCGAGACTGAATTACCTTCGGTCACGGCTGCATCGCCGATCACGACCGACGGCGGTTCATCGTCGTCGACGATTGTGGCATAGCCCTTCGCACGCCCAATCGTCGCGTTCACTGGATTGCCAATCGTCAGTGAGAAACTCTCGTTTGCCTCGTCGAGCGTATCGCCAAGAACCGTGACCGAAACCGTCTGTGTCGTTGTGCCTGCCGCAAATGACGCGACGCCGGACTGACCGACGAAGTCGGCACCGGCCACCGCGACTCCATTCGTCGTCGTGAAGTCCACGCTCACTGTGCGGCTGTTCGACGTCGTCATCGTGATCGTAAACGTCGCGATCACCGATCCGGCGTTGCCCTCCGCTACGCTGACGTCGTTGACCGACAGCGACGACGTATCGTTATCGACGATGGTGCCAAGCCCTTCGCCGTCGAGAATCACCGCACCCGATGGAGCCGACAGGAGTACGCGTAGCGTTTCGTTGTCTTCATCCGTCGCGTCGCCGAGCGCATGGACGACAATCGTCTGGCTCGTGCTGCCGGCCGCAAACGTGACGGTTCCTGAGACGGCATTGTAATCAGAACCTGCCACGGCCGTGCCGCCGGTGGTCGCGTACTGAGCAGTGACTGTTGTTGGGGCCGGGCCGGAAAGCGTCACCACAAACGACATCGCTCTCGTTCCCGAATTGACTTCAGTCACGCTGGCGTCGGCGATCGACATCGACAACTGCGGCCGCGCGACGTTCACGACAAACGTATCTTCGGCAAACAGACCCTGGCTATCGATTACGCGAACCGTGATCGTGGCGGATCCGCTGGTGCCAGGAGCCAGACCGAGCGTGAGCATGCTGCCCGCCCACGACGTCGTCACCAACCCCGGATTCGAGTTCGAGACCGTTGACAGTGTGAGCGTGTCCCCATAGGGCACGTTCGCGTCGGTAAAGGTGGCAGCGAGGCTCAGCACCGTCGACGTCGACTGATCGGTGATGCTGAGGTCAGTGATGGGCGTCACGAGCACGGGCGCCAAATTGACTGGCATCACCGTGATGGAGACCGTCGCGGCGGCCGATGTGCCAAGACCGTCATTGACCGTGAACGTGAAGGCATCACTGCCGCTGAAGCCCGCGTGCGGCGTATACGTGACGTTGGCGCCAGTGCCGGACAACAGGCCGTGTGCCGGCGAGCTGACCACCGCATAAGTCAGAGCGTCGTGTCTCGACATCGGCTCCGGTCAGCACGAGACCAAGTGACGAATCTTGCGGAAGCGACACTGATTGTGGGTTCGCTACCGGCCCGTCGTTCACCGGCGCAACCGCGATCGTCACTGTCGCGACGTTTGAGTTGACGAATCCGTCATTGACTCGAACGAGAACGTGTCGGGGCCGTTGTAGTTCGACGCGGGCGTGTAGATCACGCTGGAGCCACTGCCGGACAGCACGCCGTGAGCCGGCGGCGACACAATGGACCAGGTGAGCGGGTCGTTGTCCTGATCGCTTGCCGACAAGGCGAACGACGCCGGTCGTGTCTTCAGCCGCATTGACCGACTGTGAAGTGGCCACCGGCTCGTGGTTGATGCCAACGCCATCGGAGTCAGCGGCGACGTCGTTCGACGCGAACGAATCGGCTCCGGGAGGCGGCACTGAGACAGACGCCGTCACGGTCAGCGTGCCGCCGGCATCTGGCGCCACCGTTCCGGCCATCGCGTAAGTCACCGCCCCGTGATCCTTCACACTCACGGTGTCCGCGATCGTGCCAGACCCACCAGCGCTGCACGACGAGCCGGGCGACGCCGTGCAGGTCCACGTGACGTTGATCAGCGATGGCGGAAGTAGCGTGGTGAGGGACGCGCCCGCCACGTCGAAGGGACCGTGATTGGTGACGACAATCAGGTACGTAAGCTGCGTCCCGGGCGGCGCAATCGTGACGCTATCATTGATCGATACGCTCAGATCGCCGACGCCTTGTGCGTTGCGCAAGATCCAGCCGTTGTCGCCCGCAGTGTTTGCAAAGGCAATGTCGGGCTTCTGGTCCTCGTCGAAATCCGCGATGGTCAGGACGCGTGCGTACAGACCCGCACTGAAAACTTTGGCGGGCAGATACCCGGGTCCGGTGCCTTTGAAGATGCTCAGTTTATTTGCCGTCGCACTCGCGACGGCAATGTCCAGGACGCCATCGCCGTCAAAGTCCGCGGCTCCCACACCGAACGGGCCCGACTCGACGGTACCGACGAATCCGGTCGCGAACTGGCCGGTGCCATCGCCGCGAAAGAGGGTCACAGTATTTGCGGTGAGACTCGGCACGAGCAAATCGGCATCGCCATCGCCGTCCAGGTCTTCAACCGCCAGCGCCAGTGGATTGGGCCCGGTGGTAAGCGTGGCCGTCAAGACAAAGGCACCACTACCGTTGCCGCGGAAGACCATGACATTGCCAGAGGCCGCATTGGTCACGGCCACGTCCTGAAGCCCGTCGCCATTGAAATCACCCGCGGCAATGGCCGCTGGATTCGTGCCCGCAGGAGTGTTGACGCTCGTTGCGAAGTTCCCCGATCCGGTATTGCGAAGAAAGGAGAACGAGTGGCCCTGAGAGTTGGCCACGACCAGATCGAGACGTCCATCACCCGTGAAATCGGCGGCGGCCACCGACCGCGGATCGGTACCGGTTGCGAAAAAGCGTTGTGTCGCAAAATTACCGGACGCGGTTCCCAACAGGACCGAGACGTTGTTGTTACTACCGTTCGCCACGACGAGATCGAGCAGCGAATCGCCGTTCAAATCTGCCGAGGCCATCCCGTAGGGGCCACGGCCGGAATCGAAGGTAGCGGTGCGCGCACTGCCTCCCTGCCCGTTGCCATAGTGCACCGTAATGGTCCGCATGTAGTTGTTGGCAAAGGCGACGTCCACGTGCCCATCGTTGTCGAAGTCGCCCGAGGCGATTCCTCGGGGACTTCCGCCCGTCGCCATGGACAGCGGCGCCGGGAAGGCGCCTGTCCCATCGCCGAGCGCGATGGAAATGCTTCCGGCCGTCGCGTTCAACGATCGCGAGATCGAGATGCCCGTCGCGATCGTAGTCGCGAATCTGCGTCGAAAACGGTCCCGATCCGACGCCGATGTTGACCGGCGCACTAAACGTCCCCGCACCGTCGCCCAGCAGGATCGACAAGGTGCTCGAGTCCCGGTTCGCGACCACGAGATCGGGATGAGAGTCGCCATTCACGTCGGCAATTGATGTATGACGCGGACTCAATTCAGTGCTAATCGTCGGACCGGGATTGAAACCACCGTTCCCGGCTCCGAAGAACACCGAAATACTTCCGACGTCGAAGTTCGGGACGATCAAATCGGGTTTGGCGTCGTGGTTTACGTCACCGGCTGCTAGGAGATACGGTCCGCCAGCGGTCGGAATGGTCAGGCCCGCCGTGAACTGACCATTTCCGAGTCCGATAAAAATCGACACCGTGTCGGCGTCGTAGTTGGCCGCGGCAAGATCCACATGCCCGTCATCATTGAAATCGGCAGGGATTACTGAACGAGTCGTCAGACCAGCCGGGTAGACGGTCTGGGGTCCGAAGCGGCCCGTGCCGTCACCCAACAGAACCGAGATGTTGTTCGATCCCGAATTAGCCACGGCGATATCGGCCTTACCGTCCTCATTGAAATCGGCCGTCGTCAGGAAATACGGGAGGTCGCCTGCCGGATACCGCACGTAGTTGGCAAAGTGACCCGCACCATCGCCGATGAACACCGACACTGCGCCCGCCTGCTGATTCGAGACGATGAGATCAAGCTTGCCATCACCGTTCAGATCGGTCGTTACGCTCGCGCGCGGGCCGGAATTGGTGCCTGCACTGTAGGTTGTTGATTTGATAAAGCGCCCATTGCCGTCGCCCAGCATGATGACAACCGTGCCACCGAAGTGCGGGATCGCAAAGTCGAGATAGCCGTCTCGGTTGTAGTCACCGACCGCGATCGAATTCGGATGGACCGTCGTGGGGTACGTCGTTGTTGAGCGGAATGATTGAGAGGCTCCCACTGTGGGAAAGCCAACTGCGATAAGAGCTGTCAGGCCAATCAGCGAAACGAAGGCACCACGCGAGGGCAGGGCGGACAAGATCATCAGCGCATCGACCTTTCACAGTTGGAGTCTCGATTCACCAACAGCAAAGTCACGGCCGTGTCGCGCCAGATTTATAAACGTGTTTGTTTACAACGAGTTCTCGCGTCGAACCGGCATCGCACCGAAGGCGGCAGCCGGATAATCTGCCTCCGCACGGATAAACATCATTTAATAATCGGTCGTCCAAAGAACTATCGCGCCGTTCTCGGATATGAGGGGTTGCGTAGAGCATTCAGCGGTGTAGTTGCGCAGAAGGCCTCATGCTTTTCGGATGCGCTCCCTTCCTCGCGTCACCTGCTTCGTCGCGTTCCGCGTATCGAGCAGCAGCTTCGAGTGCTCGACGATGAACGAGTAGTCGTACGCGGAGTGATCGGTCGCGATCACGACGCAATCCTGCGCGCCGAGATATTCTGGTGTGAGTGCCTGGCTGCTCATTGACGGCAGATTCGGATAGTGCCGCATCTTGGGTAGTGTCGGCACGTGCGGGTCGTTGTAGGTGAGGGCGGCGCCCCGTTCGCCAAGCAGCTTCATCAACTCGAACGACGGACTTTCTCGCGGGTCGTCGATGTCCTTCTTGTATGCAACACCGAGGATCGCGATCTTGCTGCCGTTGATGGGTTTCCGCTGCTCATTCAGGAACTCGGCGAGTCGCGTCACCACATAAGTCGGCATGTGAGTGTTGATCTCGCCGGCGAGCTCGATGAACCGCGTCTGCTCCCCGTGCTTCCGGGCGAGCCAGGTCAAATAGAAGGGATCGATTGGGATGCAGTGGCCGCCCAGTCCAGGTCCTGGGTAGAACGCGTGGAATCCGAACGGCTTCGTCTTCGCCGCTTCGATGACCTCCCACACGTCTATTCCGAGCTTGTCGTACAGCACCTTGAGCTCGTTGACGAGGGCAATGTTCACCGCGCGATAAGTGTTCTCGAGAATTTTGCAGGCCTCGGCAACTTCCATACTCGAAGCACGAACGACCTTGACGATGGCGTGTCCGTACATCGCACAGGCAAGGTCGCCGCTGTTGTCGTCGAACCCGCCGACGACCTTCGGGATCGTCGCGGCCTGGAAGTGGGGATTGCCCGGGTCCTCACGTTCGGGACTGAACGCGAGGAAATAGTCCTTTCCGCAGGTGAGTCCCGTGGCCTCAAGCACCGGCAGCACGTTGACGCGCGTCGTGGTGGGGTGTGTGGTGCTTTCGAGTACGACGAGCTGACCTGGACGCAGTGTCTTGGCAATGGCGCGTGCGGTGCCTTCGATGTAGCTCAGGTCCGGATCGCGGCTCTCGTTGAGTGGCGTCGGCACGCAGATGATGATGCAGTCGGCTTCGCCGAGACGGCCGAGGGCGGCCGTAGGCTCGAACTTTTTTTCACGGATCAGCGGCGTCAACACGGACGAATCAATGTGCTTGATGTAGCTCTCGCCTGCGTTGAGCTTGTCCACCTTGGATTGGTCGACGTCGAACCCCAGGCACTTGAAACCTGCCGCCGTGAACGCGCTAACGAGCGGGAGGCCGACGTAGCCGAGACCAATGACTCCGATGGTGGCCTGTTTGGTTCGGATCAACTCGGCGAGACGCGCGTAACTGGTCGTCGCCTCTCCAGGCGCGTTGACTTGATCGGAAGTGACCATCGGTTCTGAAGTCCTCGGCGGCTGAACTCGTGCCGCTGGCAATACTTGGCAAACACGGCAAACGATTCAGGTTCTATGCCGCTCGAGCAGCGAACAGGTCCGTGCTTGAAACCGGCCTAGTCCGCTGGTCTTCATCGGCTTGAGGCTCTGAAAGGCGCGCGGTTCACGGAACAAAAACTGGACTGACCGAGAAGTGCCGTGTCTGAAAGTGCACAGAATTGCGCACCAGCAAGGCGCTAACTAGCTGTAACCCGAACTCCCCGCCCAGTTCCTGTTGGTAAGAATCGGCAAGAACGCGGCGGGGGAAGTTCAGCTCGCGGCGGCTGGAGTCGACGCGTACAGAAGAAGGGCCCAGCTCGTTTTGAACTGGGCCCTCGAAAATAATCCCGGCAGCGACCTACTCTCCCACACACCTACGCATGCAGTACCATCGGCGGTGGCAGGCTTAACTTCCGTGTTCGGAATGGGAACGGGTGTGACCCTGCCCCTATGACCACCGGGAAACTGGCTGTCCGGGGTCTCGCACCGCGGAGCGCAGCTCTCAGCCGCACTTCATCGCACTACGAGTCGTCCCGAACAATCCTATAGCGGCGAGCCTAGACTCGCCATTCAAAGAACAGTGTTATCTGCGCCTGACGGCGCGAACAACTGAATACCCTGCAAACGGTAGCTCTTCTCTCCCAACGTGCAGAAGAAGAGAAATATGGTCAAGCCGCACGGCTAATTAGTACCAGTTAGCTTAACGCATCGCTGCGCTTCCACACCTGGCCTATCAACCTGGTCGTCTACCAGGAGCCTTCAGAGGGATTACTCCCTGGGAGATCTCATCTTGTGGAGGGTTTCACGCTTAGATGCCTTCAGCGTTTCTCCCTTCCGGACGTAGCTACTCGGCGCTGCCGCTGGCGCGACAACCGATACACTAGAGGTCCGTCCAACCCGGTCCTCTCGTACTAAGGTCAGCCCCACTCAAATCTCCTGCGCCCATCACAGATAGAGACCGAACTGTCTCGCGACGTTCTAAACCCAGCTCACGTACCGCTTTAACCGGCGAACAGCCGGACCCTTGGAACCTGCTACAGCTCCAGGATGCGATGAGCCGACATCGAGGTGCCAAACCTGAGCGTCGATGTGAACTCTTGGCTCAGATCAGCCTGTTATCCCCGGCGTACCTTTTATCCGTTGAGCGATGGCCCTTCCATGCGGAACCACCGGATCACTAAGTCCTGGTTTCCCACCTGCTCGACCTGTATGTCTCGCAGTCAAGCTCGCTTATGCCTTTGCACTCTATGGCTGATTTCCAAACAGCCTGAGCGAACCTTCGAGCGCCTCCGTTACTCTTTAGGAGGCGACCGCCCCAGTCAAACTACCCACCTAGCAGTGTCCCTGATCTGGATAACAGAACGAGGTTAGAACGCCGGAGCAGTAAGGGTGGTATCTCACCGTTGGCTCCCCCGAGACCGAAATCCCGGGTTCAAAGCCTCCCACCTATCCTGCGCATACTGCGCCAGCATTCACTACTAGGATGTAGTAAAGGTGCACGGGGTCTTTTCGTCTTGTGACGGGCAACCGGCGTCTTCACCGGTACCACAAATTCGCAGTGCTCCTCGTTGAGACAGCGCTCAGATCGTTACGCCATTCGTGCAGGTCGGAACTTACCCGACAAGGAATTTCGCTACCTTAGGACCGTTATAGTTACGGCCGCCGTTTACCGGGGCTTCAGTTCAAAGCTTCGCCTTGCGGCTAACCTCTCTCTTTAACCTTCCGGCACCGGGCAGGCGTCAGACCCTATACGTCGTGTTCGACTTCGCAGAGCCCTGTGTTTTTAGTAAACAGTCGCCTGAGCCTCTTTATTGCAACTCCCGCTCGCTCACCGGGTAAACCGGATCACGGGCAAGAGCACCCCTTCTTCCGAAGTTACGGGGTCAATTTGCCGAGTTCCTAAACGAGGGATCACACTTGCGCCTGAGGATTTTCTCCTCGCCTACCTGTGTCGGTTTGCGGTACGGGTACCCACTCCACTCCTTAGAGGCTTTTCTCGGCAGCGTGGCGTCACCAGCTTTGTTCGCCTTGCGGCGATCGCTCCGGCCCCTCAGGATTAACGACCCACCGGATTTGCCTGGCAGATCTCCCTACGAGCCTCAACCCACACGACCAATCGTGGGCCTGGTTAGCCTCCTGCGTCCCCCCATCGTGATAACGTGGAATAGGTAGTTCCGGAATATTAACCGGATGTGCATCCGCTACGCCTTTCGGCCTCGCGTTAGCTCCCGACTAACCCTGAGCGGACGAACCTACCTCAGGAAACCTTAGGCTTACGGCGGGGAAGATTCTCACTTCCCTTATCGCTACTTATGCCGGCAGGGTCACTTCTCTCCACTCCACCAGTTCTTTCGATCTGGCTTCACGGCTGAGAGAACGCTCCTCTACCAAAACATCACCCCGCAGGGCGATGCATTCTACGGCTTCGGTGGTGTGCTTGAGCCCCGTTATATTGTCGGCCCAAAGCCGCTTGACCAGTGAGCTATTACGCTTTCTTTAAAGGATGGCTGCTTCTAAGCCAACCTCCTGGTTGTCTAAGCGTCTTCAGATCCTTTACCACTTAGCACACACTTAGGGACCTTAGCCGGTAGTCTGGACTGTTTTCCTTTCGACGATGAAGCTTAGCCCCCACCGTCTCACTCCCGGGATACGTGTCGCTGGCATTCGCAGTTTGATTGGATTCAGTAAGCTGGTAAGCCCCTTAGTCCATTCAGTTCTCTACCACCAGCGCCGACCTCCCGAGGCTGCCCCTAAAGGCATTTCGAGGAGAACGGGCAATCACGAAGTTTGATTGGCCTTTCACTCCTACCCTCAGCTCATCCAAGCTGTTTTCAACCAACACTGGTTCGGACCTCCATACGGTGTTACCCGTACTTCATCCTGGCCAAGGGTAGATCACCTCGCTTCGCGTCTATTCCCAATGACTGAACGCCCATTTCGGACTCGCTTTCGCTACGGCTCGCTTACGCTTAACCTCGCCACGGAGAATAACTAGCCGGCTCATTATGCAAAAGGCACGCGGTCAGGCATTCCACACCGAAGTGCGGCATAGCCCTCCCACTGCTTGTAGGCATACGGTTTCAGGATCTTTTGACTCCCCTCACAGGGGTTCTTTTCACCTTTCCCTCACGGTACTGGTTCACTATCGGTCGCCAGAGAGTATTTAGCCTTACGAGATGGTCCTCGTAGATTCCCACGGGATTTCACGTGTCCCGCGGTACTCAGGGTACCCGTCGGAGCCAGCACGATGTCGTCTACGGGGCTGTCACCCTCTCTGGCCGGTCGTTCCAGACCGTTCGACTACCGCACTGGTTTTTGACTCCGTGTGACGGGCCCTACAACCCCGCCGTGCATGCACGACGGTTTGGGCTGTTCCGCGTTCGCTCGCCGCTACTAGCGGAATCACTGTTGTTTTCTCTTCCTGGAGGTACTGAGATGGTTCACTTCCCTCCGTTGCCCTCATCAGCCTATGAATTCAGCTGAAGATCCTCAGGTATTAGCCCAAGGGGGTTTCCCCATTCGGAAATCCCCGGGTCAAAGCTTGTTTGCAGCTCACCGGGGCTTATCGCAGCTTACCGCGTCCTTCATCGACTTCTGGCGCCAAGGCATTCACCGTACGCCCTT
>CAVSKE010000011.1:0-290000 GCA_963728305.1 uncultured Acidobacteriota bacterium | reverse complement strand
TCTAGTTTTCAAAGAACCGGAATGCCCGGCAGCCTGAAGCGACCGTTCGGCCACGCCGAGTCCCCACCGAGCGGCCGTTTCCGTCCGTTTTAGGGGAACCTTCTAAGGTTACTACCGACTGCCCTGGCTGTCAAGCCCCGAACCGTCTGCTGACGGGCTGGGATGGTTGAGCCGGAAGGGTGAGTCCTGAACCTCGTTCGACTGCCGTCAGCCGTGTTACCGTCCGCGCTACCCCTGTCGGGCCCGTCACGTGAAAGACAACCTGACCAATCCTACGGACTTCGCACGTGGTCTGTCAATCACGGCAATACGCGGACAAGGAAATTATCCTTCTTGCCCTTGCGGATCACGAAATACCGCCCGTGAATCGCGTCCTCCGGACGCAGCCGCGCCTTCTCGTCCGAGACCCGCTCGCCGTTGATCGACAAGCCGCCGCCTCGAATCAGACGCGTCGCCTCGCTCTTCGAGCCGACCACTGCGTTCGCGGCCAGAAAATCGGTCGACCGCCCAGCCGTCGGCCACGTACGCGTCGTCTCAGACGAGGGAACACTGCCGAACACGTCGAGCAGCTGCGCTCTCAGTCATCTCGCGAAGATCGCCCTTGAACAACTTCTCCGCCGAGCTCTCCGCGTCGCGAACCGCATCCTCGCCATGCACGAGTCGCGTCACCTCACGCGCCAGCGCGCGCTGCGCGTGACGACGCTCGGGCTCGCGCGCGCTCGCCGCCTCGAGCTCCTCGATCTGATGCGCGATCGAAGAACGTGAAGTACCTTCAAATACCGCCCCGCATCGCGATCGTCCACGTTGAGCCAGAACTGATAGAACTCGTACGGCTTGGTCAGCGTCGGATCGAGCCAGACGGCGCCCGCTTCGGTCTTGCCGAATTTCGTCCCCGCGGCCGTCGTCACCAGCGGCATCACGATGCCGTACGCCTTGCCGCCCCGGACACGACGAATCAGATCCATTCCCGCGGTGATGTTGCCCCACTGATCGCTGCCGCCCATCTGCAGCGTGCAGCCGTACCGTTCGTGCAGCACGAGGAAGTCGTACGCCTGCAGCAGTGAGTAGCTGAACTCGGTGTACGAGATCCCATCCTCGCTCTCGATGCGCCGCTTCACCGACTCCTTCGCGAGCATCGCATTCACGGTGAAATGCTTGCCGACGTCGCGCATGAAATCGATCGCACCGAGCTTCGTCAGCCAGTCGGCGTTGTTCACCAGACGCGCAGGATTGGTCGTGCTGTCGAAATCGAGAAAGCGCGCGACCTGTTTGCGGATGCCGGCGACGTTCTCTTCGACACGCTCCGGCGTGAGCAGCTGACGCTCAGCGGTCTTGCCGCTGGGATCGCCGATGAGACCGGTGCCGCCGCCGACGAGGCCGATCGGCGAATGCCCGGCGCGCTGCAGATGCGCGAGCACCATGACGACGAGCAGCGATCCGACGTGAAGACTGGGTGCAGTGGGATCGAAGCCGATGTAGCCGGTGACCTTCTCGCGGGCGAGCACCTCGCGCGCGCCGTCAGTGGCGTCGTGGATCAGCCCGCGCCACTCGAACTCGCCATACACATCCATCAGCCGCTACTATACCCGCAGCCGTGCTTATCACTCGCCGCGCCGCACTCAAGGGCGCGCTTGCCACCGCCATCGGCGGGCTGACCGGCGCAGTCTCGTACGGGGTGGCCTACGAACGTCATCGCCTCGGCGTCACCGAAGCGACGATGCCGTTCGTCTGGACTGCCTCCCGCGCTCGACGGTCTGCGCATCGCGCTGCTCACCGACATTCATCACAGCGCGCTCGTCCCCGCCGACGACGTCACTCGCGCCGTGGAGCTGGCGCTGTCGACGAATCCCGACCTGATCGTGCTCGGCGGCGACTACGTGACATTCGGCGATCGCAGACTTCGTCGAGCCGGTCGCCGAGCTGCTGTCGCCGCTGCGCGCACCGAACGGCGTCTTCGCCATCCTCGGCAATCACGACGACGACCGCGAGATGCCGGCGGCGCTGGCGCGAAGAGGCATCACGGTCCTGAAGGATCAGCGGACGCGAATCGTGATCCGCGGCGACGCGCTCGAGATTGCCGGCATTCGCTTCTGGACGCGGCGCCCGGCGGACATCGCGAGCGTGTTGAAGGGCGCGGATGATCCGGTCCTGCTCCTCGCCCACGATCCGCGTCGGCTGACGGAGGCGGCGGCGCTGAACGTGCCCGCCGTGCTCGTCCGGTCACACGCACGGCGGCCAGGTCGTGCTACCCGGTGTCGGCGCGGTCGCCCGCACGCGCTTCCCCATCGTCGAGGGGCTGGGCCGGCGCGAGAACTCGTCGATCTTCGTGAGTCGGGGAATCGGGACGGTCTACGTGCCGGTGCGAATCAACTGCCCGCCGGAAGTGGCCCTCGTCACACTGCAGCGGCAGTCGTCGACCTGATCACTCGCCGCCCTTCGATCCGCCAGCCGCCATCGAGCACGAGTGCAATGGCCTCCGGGTAGGCGCGGTGTTCCTCGACGAGAATCCGCGCGGCCAGCGTCTCCTCCGTGTCGTCGTCGAGCACCGGCACGGTGCGCTGAACGATGATCGGACCCGCGTCGAGATCCGCGGTCACGAAGTGCACGGTCACGCCGCTCGCCTTGACGCCGTGATCGAGTGCCTGCTGCTGCGCGTGAAGACCAGGAAACGACGGCAGAAGCGACGGGTGGATGTTGAGCACCGCGTTGGGAAAGGCGTCGATCAGCGGCGCGCCGACCTTGCGCATGAAGCCGGCGAGACACACCAGCCGCGACGTCGCGCTTGCGTAGCTCAGCTCACCAGCGCGCGATCGTAGTCGTCGCGCGACGCCCAGCCGCGATGGCTCACGGTCAGCGTCTCGATGCCGGCGCGGCGCGCCCGCTCGAGTCCGCCGGCGTTCTCCTGGTTGGAAATCACGACCGCGATGGTGGCGTCGAGCCTGCCGCTCGGCGATGGCATCGATGATCGCCTGGAGATTGCTGCCGCGGCCGGAGATGAGCACGCCGAGCCGGCGGTTGGCGGCGGCCATCAGACGTATGTCACCGACGGTGGCTCGCCGGCGACGATCTCTCCGATCACGCGCGCGTCCCTGCCGCCGCGCGCAGCAAGTTCTTCGATGAGCGCCTCCGACTGTTCCCGTGCGGTCACGACGATCAGGCCGATGCCCATGTTGAACGTGCGCATCATGTCGTCGAACGGCACCCGGCCACTCTCCTGCAGCCAGCGGAAGAGTGGCGGAACCTCCCACGACGACACACGGACTTGTGCAGCGGTTCCGTGCGGCAGGATGCGCGGCAGGTTGTCGGTGATGCCGCCGCCGGTGATGTGCGCCATGCCCTTGATGCGGCCGGCTTCGAGCAGCGGCTGCACCAGCGGCAGATAGGAGCGATGCGGCACGAGGAAGCGCCTCGCCCACAGTTGTCCCCAGCGCTGCGACGTGACTGTCCACACGCAAGCCAAGCAACTCGAACGCAATCTTCCGTGCCAGCGAGTAGCCGTTGGTGTGCAGTCCGGACGAGGGCACGCCGACGAGCACATCGCCGATCGCAATCGTGCGCCCGTTGATCAGCCGCTCACGATCGACGACGCCGACGATGAAACCGGCGAGATCGTACTCGCCATCGGCATAGATGCCGGGCATCTCCGCGGTCTCGCCGCCGAGGAGCGCGCAGCTGTTGTCGCGGCACGCGGCAGCCATCCCACCGACGATCGACTCGGCGACAGACGGCGACAGCCGACCGGTGGCGAGATAGTCGAGAAAGAACAGCGGCTCGGCGCCCTGCACGAGGATGTCGTTGACGCAGTGATTGACGAGATCGACACCGACCGTGTCGTGCTTGTCGGCGAGGAAGGCGACCTTCAGCTTGGTGCCAACGCCATCGGCGCTCGAGACGAGCACCGGATGCTTGTATCGCCCGCTCTCGAGTTGAAACAGGCCGCCGAAGGATCCGATGTCCGACAGCACTCCTGACGTGAAGGTCGATCGGGCCAGACCGCGAATCCGACGAACGGTTTCGTTGCCGGCGTCGATATCAACCCCGGAAGACTTGTAGTCCATCAGCCGATGACCGGATCTCGTTCGAAGTCGACGATCGAAATCGGTTGCGGCTCGACGCCGACGGGCTCGGGATTCAGCTTCAACGCCAGCTGCAGGTAGGCGGCCTCGTCGCGCGGGAACGCGACGGGATAGACGCCCGTGTAGCAGGACGTGCAGTAACTTGACTGTCCGCCTTTCACCGCACCTTTCAGCCCGTCGAGGCTCAGATAGGCGACGCTGTCGGCGCTCAGGTACTTGCGGATCTCCTCGAGCGAATGCGTCGCGGCAATCAACTCCGACCGCTGCGGTGTGTCCACACCGTAGAAGCACGGCGAAATCGTCGGCGGGCAGCTGATGCGCATGTGCACTTCACGCGCGCCCGCATCGCGCACCATTCGCACGATCTTGCGGCTCGTCGTCCCGCGCACGATCGAGTCATCGACCAGGACGACGCGCTTGCCCTCGAGAATGCTGCGGACGGGATTCAGCTTGACGCGCACGCCGAAATGGCGAATCGACTGCTGCGGCTCGATGAACGTGCGGCCGACGTAGTGATTGCGGATCAGGCCCATGCGCATCGGCACACCCGACGCCTCGGAATAGCCGATCGCGGCACAGACGCCCGAGTCGGGAACAGGCACGATGACGTCCGCGGGCACGCCCGACTCGCGGGCAAGCCGGCGGCCGAACTCGGTGCGCGTTTCGTTCACGCTCTCGCCAAAGACGTAGCTGTCGGGCCGCGCGAAGTAGACGTGCTCGAAGATGCACTGCTGCGTTTGCGGCGCCGCGCCAAACGGCTTGATCGAACGCAGGCCGTGCACGCTCGCCACCACGATCTCGCCGGGCTCGACGTCGCGAATGTAGGTCGCGCCGATGAGATCCATGGCGCAGGTCTCGGAGCAAATCACCCAGGCATCGCCGCGCCGGCCGATGGCCAACGGCCGGAACCCGTGGGGATCTCGTGCGCCGATCAGCCGATCGTTCGTCATCATGACGAACGAGTAGGCACCTCGGACCTGCGAGAGCGCATCGACGATCGCCGCCTCGGCGCTGCCCTCACGCGACCGCGCAAACAGATGCACGACCACTTCGGTGTCGGTCGTCGCCTGGAAGATTGCGCCGGTCCTGACGAGCGCGTCGCGCAGCTCGCTGGCATTGACGATGTTGCCGTTGTGGCCGACAGCCAGCTGCCCGTGAACGCTGTCGATCACGATCGGCTGTGCGTTGGCCAGTCGGCTCTCGCCGGCGGTCGAGTAGCGCACGTGGCCCATCGCCAGATGTCCCGGCAGCTTGGCCGAGCGTGTCGCTGTTGAAGACGTCGTTCACATAGCCCATCGCCTTCGACACGCGAATAGTGGTGCCGTCGGATGCGGCGATGCCGGCGCTCTCCTGCCCGCGGTGCTGCAGCGCGTAGAGTCCGAGATACGTGAGGTTGGCCGCCTCCGGATGCCCGATGATCCCGAAGACGCCGCACTCATCGTGGAATTTGTCCAGCATCGTTGTGGTGTGTCCTTCGTGAATGCTATCGGCTACGCGCAACAGTTCAGGCCACGGCCCGGCGGCGCGCGAAGTAGTCCTCGATGGCCGTCGACCAGATCCGCTCCGCCACGGCAAGCGGTTCGTCCAACACCCGTACACCTTCGATGGAGACGCGAATCCGATCTCCCCCGACGACGCCGATACGAGCGGCGGGCAAATTCGCCGCCGCAGCCATTGCCAGCACCTGATCGACGTGTTCCGGAGCCACCGACACAACGGCGCGCGACGCGGACTCGCCGAACAACGTCATCACATCACGCCAAGCGGCCAATGCAGCCACACCCTTCAGGTCTACGTCCACTCCGTGCGACGAATCGAAACAGCTTTCGGCGATCGTGACGGCAAGACCACCTTCCGCGCAGTCGTGAGCCGAGCGAATAATTCCGGCCGCGGCGCCTTCGACGAGCACGCGCTGCAACGCTGCCTCGATCGCGAGATCGAGCGACGGGCGCCTCCCCGCGAATCAGCCCGTGCACGGTCTTCAGATATTCGCTGCCGCCGAGCTCGTCTGCGGCTCTCGCCTAGGAGAATCACCGACATCACCGGCTGAGTGAAACACCCGTCGGACGACACGGTCGGCGTCGTCGATGAGGCCGACGACACCAAGCACAGGCGTCGGAAGCACGCCCTTGCCATCTGTCTCGTTATAGAGACTGACGTTGCCGCCGGTGATCGGGATCCCGAGCGTCCGGCAGGCGTCGCCCATGCCTTCAACGGCGCGCGCGAACTGCCACATGATCTCGGGCCGCTGCGGGTTGGCGAAGTTGAGGCAATTGGTCGCGCCGATGGGCTGGCCGCCGGCACAGGCGACGTTGCGCGAGGCCTCCGCCACGGCAAGCTGCGCGCCGCGATACGGGTCGAGATAGACGAAGCGGCCGTTGCAGTCCACTGAGAGCGCGAGTGCGCGCGAGGTGCCCTTCACTCGGACCACCCCAGCGCCCATGCCCGGCAGCACCAGCGTGTTGGTCCTCACCATGTGGTCGTACTGCCGGTATACCCAGCGCTTGCTCGCGACGGTCGGCGACGCCAGCAACCGTGCGAATAGCTCTCGTGGTGCGGCCGGTGTGCCCAGCTCTTCGAGGTTCAGTGTGCGCGCGTCCGCGAGATACGCAGGCTCTGCTGTCGGACGGCGATACACCGGCGCCTCATCGGTGAGCGCGCCGTTCGGGATCTCTGCGACCACCACACCGTGATCCTTGACCCTCATGCGGTTATCCGCAGTGACCTGCCCGATGTGAACCGCGTGGAGGTCCCACTTGTCGAAGATGCGCTCGACTTCGGCCTCGCGGCCCTTCTTCACGACGAGCAACATGCGCTCCTGCGATTCAGAGAGCATGATTTCGTACGGCGTCATCCCGGTCTCGCGTTGCGGGACGAGCGCCACATCGATCTCGACGCCGGCTCCACCGCGCGCGCCCATCTCGCATGTCGAGCACGTGAGACCCGCAGCGCCCATGTCCTGAATCCCGACCAACGCGTCGGTCTTCATCACCTCGAGACAGGCCTCGAGCAGCAGCTTCTCCATGAACGGATCGCCGACCTGCACCGCTGGCCGCTTCTCGGCCGACTTGTCGTCGAATTCCGCGGACGCCATCGTTGCGCCGTGGATGCCATCGCGGCCGGTCTTCGCGCCCACGTAGTAGACGGCGTTCCCGACACCGGATGCGGTGCCCTTGATGATCTCGTCCGCCCGGGAAATACCCAGGCAGAAGACGTTGACGAGCGGGTTGCCCGTGTAGCTTTCGTCGAAGGCGATCTCACCGCCCACGGTCGGAATGCCGATGCTGTTGCCGTACCCCGCGATCCCCGCCACGACGCCGGCCATCGTCCGCCGAACCAGCGGTTCGTCGAGCGAACCGAACCGCAGCGAGTTGAGCAGCGCGATCGGACGCGCACCCATCGTGAAGATGTCGCGGATGATGCCGCCAACGCCGGTCGCCGCACCCTGGTACGGCTCGATGAAAGACGGATGGTTGTGTGACTCGATCTTGAAAACGGCGGCAAGGCCATCGCCGATGTCGACGGCGCCGGCGTTCTCGCCCGGCCCCTGCAGCACACGCTTACCCGTCGTCGGCAGTGTCTTGAGATGCACGCGCGAGCTCTTATAGCTGCAGTGCTCCGACCACATCACCGAAAAAATCCCGAGCTCGGTGACCGTGGGCGTGCGGCCCATGAGGTCGAGGATCCGCTGGAATTCCTCACGAGTGATCCCGTGTCTGTCGAGAACGGCGTCGGTAATCGGCTCGGTCATTTCTCCAGCACACTGACGGCGGCTGATGCGATGGCTGGGGCGAGCGCGAGCGCTTTGACCACGGACTGGAACATCACCAGACCATCGGCGCTGCCCACGGCCAGCTCACACGCCCGTTCGGGGTGCGGCATCAAGCCGACGATGTTGCGCGCCTCGTTGGTGATGCCCGCGATGTTGTGAATCGACCCGTTCGGATTCGCTGCGTCGTTTTCCTCGCCGGCTGCGGCGACGTAGCGGAAGACGACCTGGCGATTGCGTTCGAGCCGATCGATGACCTCCGGCTCCGCGTAGTAGTTGCCCTCGCCGTGCGCGATGGGAATGCGCAGAATCTGCCGCGGCGCCGCGGCGGCGGTGAACGGCGTATCGGTCTGCTCGACCCTGACGTGGACGTGCTCGCAGCGAAAGTGCAGGCTGCGATTGCGCAACATCGCGCCCGGAAGCAGGCCGGCTTCGAGCAGAACCTGGAACCCGTTGCAGATGCCGAGCACGGGCCCGCCGCTGGCGGCGAACGCTTTCACTGCCTGCATGATGGGCGAGAAGCGGGCAATGGCGCCGGTGCGCAGGTAGTCGCCGTGCGCAAACCCGCCGGGAAGAATCACCGCGTCGGCCCCCTTGAGGCTGGTGTCTTTGTGCCAGATCAGCTCGGCGTCTTCACGCAGTACGTGCTTTGCGGCGTGATACGCATCGTGGTCGCAATTCGATCCGGGAAAGACGATGACCGCGAATTTCATGCGGTGACCTCAATTCGATAACTCTCGATCACCGGATTGGCGAGCAGCTTGTCCGCGGCTTCGGACGCCAGCTGGCGCGCCTCGTCGCTGCTGCGTGCGTCGATCTCCAACTCGAAGTACTTGCCTTGCCGGACGTCCTTCACCGCGCCATAGCCAAGCGTGTGCAGCGCTTCAGTGACGGTCGTGCCTTGCGGATCGAAGACGGATGGCTTGAGGGTGACGAACACACGCGCGCGCATCAGACGGCTACCTCCTGAAACACTCGCTCGAAGACATGGTCGACGTGCCGAAGCTGCGCATTCAGATCGAAGGCGTGCTCGATCTCGGCGGGGTTCAGCACGCGGCCGACGTCGGGATCAGCGAGGAGCAGCGCCTTGAAGTCGCGCTGCTCGTGGAACGCACGCATCGCGTTGCGCTGCACCCATTCGTACGACTGCTCGCGAGACACGCCGCGCTGCGCGAGCTCGAGCAGCACCGTGCCCGAGAACACCACACCACGCGAACGCTCCAGATTCTCGCGCATGCGCTCGGGATACACGACCATGCCCGAGACGATCCGCGTGAAGCGCCGCAGCATGTGATCCAGCGCGATGAAGCTGTCCGGCAGAATCACGCGCTCGACCGATGAATGCGAGATGTCGCGCTCATGCCAGAGCGCGTTGTTCTCGAACCCCGCGCCGGCATTGCCGCGCAGGAGCCGGGCGAGCCCGACGATCTGCTCGCAGCCGATCGGGTTGCGCTTGTGCGGCATCGCCGACGAGCCCTTCTGGCCCTTGGCGAACGGCTCCTCGACCTCGCCGATCTCGGTCTTCTGGAGACCGCGGATCTCGAGCGCGAATTTCTCCAGCGACGAGGCCGTGATCGCGAGCGCCGACAACAGCTCGGCGTGACGATCGCGCTGAATCACCTGCGACGCCACCGGCGCCGGCTCGAGCCCGAGGCTGCGGCAGGCATCCGCCTCGACGTGCGGGCGGAAGATGCGCGAACGTGCCGACCGCCCCGGACAGCTTGCCGACCGCAATCACCTCGCGTGCCCGGCGGATGCGCGCGACGTCGCGCGTCAGCTCCGCGTACCACAACGCCAGCTTGAGCCCGAAGGTCATCGGCTCGGCGTGCACGCCGTGCGTGCGGCCGATCATCGGCGTGCGCCGATGTTCCTCGGCCCGCGTGTGCACGGCCCGCATCAGGCCGTCGAGTCCTGTGAGAATCAGATCGCAGGCCTCGCGCATCTGCAGCGCCTGCGCCGTATCGATGACGTCGGAGGACGTCATGCCGAAGTGCAGCCAGCGCGCCGACGGGCCGACGTGTTCAGCGACGGCCGTCGTGAACGCGATGACGTCGTGTTGAGTGACTTCTTCGATGGCTTCGATGCGCGCGATATCGAATGCGCCGCGCTCGCGAATGTCCCGCGCCGCTTCAGCGGGCACAATGCCAGCCCGCGCCATCGCTTCGGCTGCGGCCACTTCGACCTGCAGCCAGGTTTCGTACTTGCGCTGGTCGCTCCAGATGCGACCCATTTCAGGATGGGTGTACCGCCGGATCATCGATCCCGAAACCCTCCGCTAACCGAGCGCCAGCCTTTCTCGCGGAATCTGCAGGCCGTTGACCGCACCGAGGACGGTGGCGGCCAGCGATCCATCGGCAAACAGATCGCGCGCGACGCGCTGGATGTCGTCAGCTGTCACGCGTTCGACGCCCTCTAGTGTCTCATCCAAACCGAACTGTCGATCGAAGTAAATCTCCTGCCGGGCGAGATGCGACATCCGGCTGGACGTGCTCTCGAGATTCAGCATCAGGCTGCCCTTGAGGTGATCCTTGGCGCGCTGGAGCTCGGAACCCGGCAGGGCTCGTCTTTCATCCGCCTCAGCTCCGCGATCACGACGTCGATCAGCTCGCCGACCGCATCGTTCGCACAGCCCGCATACACCGTCATCGATCCGGCGTCGCGATAGGCACTCAGACCGCTGAATACGGCATACGCCAGACCGCGCTTCTCCCGCACATTCTGAAAAAGCCGCGAGCTCATCGACCCGCCGAGCACGGTGTTCAGCACGTAGCTCGAATAGCGGTCCTCGTGATCCTGCCGATAGCTGCTCGTGCCCAGGCAGACGTGGCTCTGCTCGAGCTCCTTGTTGCGGATCAACGTCGCCGGGACGACACGCGGCGGCGCGTCGGTGATGGGGGCGCTCTGCGTCGGAAGTCCGTCGAATGCCCGCATCACCAGGTCGCGCACCTGCTGGTGATCGATATTGCCGACTGCAGCGATGATCAGGTTCGGGGCGCAGTAAGTGCTCGTGAAATAGCGGCGAAGCCCATCCTGTGTCAGCGATTCAACGGTTTCCTTCGTGCCGAGGATGGGCCTGCCCAGGGGATGCCCTTGCCAGAAACTCTCGGTGAACAGCTCGTGGACCAGGTCGTCCGGCGTGTCCTCGACCATCTTGATCTCTTCGAGAACCACCTTCTTCTCGCGACCGATATCCCCTTCGCTGAAGGCCGGATGCATGACAATGTCAGACAGCACATCCACCGCGAGCGGCAGGTGCTCGTCGAGCACCTTGAAGTAGTAGCTGGCGTACTCCTTCGCGGTAAATGCATCCATCTGACCGCCAATCGAGTCGATGGTCTGCGCGATGTCCTCGGCCGTGCGGGTGGCGGTCCCCTTAAAGAGCATGTGCTCGACAAAGTGAGCAATCCCACTTTGCTCGAGCGATTCATGTCGCGAACCTCGGGCGAGCCAGACGCCGATACTCACCGAACGCACGTGCGGCATCCGCTCCGTAAGGAGACGGAGACCATTCGGGAGGACGTCACGAACAATCGCTGATTGAGACACAGGGTGCGTTTTCGAGAACTGCAGCCGCCAGACCGCTCCCCGTCACTAGATTGGGCCGTCTGTCGTCAGCCGCAAACTATTGACAGACAGGGAATTAGAAGAACAAACGCATCATAGCATGAAACGCCCTGCGAAGAGAACTCAGCGAGAGGACAGACTCCGAGCGAACGCGTTCCTTGTTACAATCGGCTGCTCGCATCTCGAAGAAAATGCGAGAGATAGCATGAGTCCAGCGCAACGCGACATCGCTGAGCTCGAGCTGGCTGAGCTCGAGACACTGCTGGCGGAGACCGGCTGTGAGCCGTTCCACGCGCGCCAGATCTTCCGCTGGATCTACCGCTACGGCGTCACCGATTTCGGCCGGATGACAGACCTCTCTCGCACGCTCCGCACTCGGCTCCAGGACCAGTTCGTCATCACCACCCCGCGCATCGTCAGCGACGAGACGTCGTCCGACGGCACCCGCAAGCTCGCCCTGGAACTGGCCGATGGCCGCCGGATTGAGTCAGTCTTCATTCCGGACACGCCTTCGATGACCTTCTGCGTGTCAACGCAGGTTGGATGCGCGATGGGGTGCGGATTCTGCTTGACGGGAAAGATGGGGCTCGTCCGGAACCTCACCGCCGGAGAAATCGCCGGTCAGGTCCGGGTCCTCGCAGCCACGACGGGTCTGCTCGATCAGCCGTTCAACATCGTGCTGATGGGCATGGGCGAACCCCTGCACAACTATGAGCAGACGATGAAGGCCTTGCGGATGCTGCACAACGAGCATGGCCTCGCGATCTCGCCGCGCCGAGTCACGCTGTCCACGGTCGGCATTGTTCCCGGTCTTGAGCGTCTCGCCCGTGAACCGCTGATGCCGAATCTGGCTATCTCGCTCCACGCGACGACGGATGGGCAGCGCACCGCGCTGGTTCCACCGAACAAGCGATACCCACTGGCCGCCATCCTGGACACATGCCGCCGGTTCCCGCTGAAGAAGCGCAGCCGGATTACGTTCGAGTACGTCATGCTCGATGGCGTGAACGACACACCCGACGACGCGCGCCGCCTCGTGAAACTGCTGTCCGGGATCAAATCAAAGGTCAACCTGATCCCGCTCAATCCCGCACCGGGCATTCCGTACGACAGGCCATCCGACGAGCGCGTGAACCGCTTCGCGCAGATACTCGCCGATCGTCACTTCACCGTGTCAGTGAGAAAGAGCCGTGGGCGTGACATCCGCGCCGCGTGCGGACAGCTGATCGTCGAAGGCGGCAGCAAGAAAACCGCTGCACAGCAGATGGCGCTGCTTCTGCGCTAGACCGGCTAAAGCCGGACACGGCGAGAGCTCAGTCGATTCGAGCGTCGATCCACTGATTTCTCTGGACCGGCTCAGACAACCGGACCTTCAGAAAGTTGTCGGTCACCGCCGACCGGCCATCATCCACACTCAGTGCGCGGCGTACCGTTCCGGACTGGGCGCGTCGGAAGCGTGCGGACATCTCGTGGCCAATCACGCGCGCACGATGTCCCCGACCACGGATCGTCGCGCCATCGATCTTGCCAGCCATCGCACTCGCTTCAGTACCAGGACGATCCGAGTACGGGAACACGTGGAGATGCGTCAACGGAAGCGCCTCGAGGAGAGCCTCGGTCTCGTCGAATTCGGTGGCGGTCTCTCCGGGAAAACCGACGATGAGGTCGGACCCGATCGAGGCGTGCGGCATGAGCGCGCGGATCCGCTCGACGAGTCGGCGGTACGCGGCGGCAGTGTAGGGCCGCCGCATGCGACGAAGCACGCTGTCGGCACCATGCTGGATTGGCAAATGAAAATGCGGCGCGAGCCGCGGCGAGCGAGCGACGAGGTCGACGATCTCGTCCGTGCAATCCATCGGCTCCAGCGAACTGATGCGGAAGAGTACGTCCGCATCCCATTCCGCCAGCCGACGGACCAGCATCACCAGCGTTGTGCCGTCATCAAGGTCCCGACCGTACGAGCCGAGATGGACGCCGGTGATGATGATTTCCTTGTAGCCAGAGGCGACGACGTGTTCCAGCTGACGCGCGATCTCAGTTTGCGGGAGCGACCGGCTTTCACCACGCGTCGTCGGGATGATGCAGTAGCTGCATTGCTCTTCGCAGCCCGTCTGCACCCGCATCGTGAAGGCTGTGCGGCCGGCGACGCCTGGTTCGAGCGCACCACACGGTCCGTCACCGTCGCCGAAGCGCACCGCCGTTGACGATGAGGAGGGATCGCCCAAGTCGAGCGCAGAGAGCAAGTCGTCCTTGAACTCGTTGGAAACGACATGAGTGACATTGGGAAGCTCGCGTAACTCACCGGGACGTCGCGTCGCGTAACACCCAGTGACTACAATTTGCACGCCTGGGTTGCCGCGAGCGATGCGCCGGATTGTCTGTCGTGCACCTTGATCGGCGGCCGCGGTCACCGAGCAGGTGTTGACGACGACAAGGTCGGCCTCGTCTGGTGGCGCGCTAACCGCTCCGCGCGCGCGCAGCGAGCCCTCGAGACTCAACGAGTCGGCCTGGTTCACGCGGCAGCCAAACGTCACGACGGAATACTTCAGCGCCATGCTGATTACACCGCAAGCGCTTTACGTCCGATATCGCGCCTGTACTGCATTCCGTCGAAGTGAATGCGCGACGTGGCTGCATATGCAATGTCGATCGCGTCCCGATACGTCGTACTGCGGCCGACGACCGTCAGCACGCGGCCGCCCGCGGTGACGAAACGACCATCGCGCCTGGCGGTGCCGGCATGAAATACGATCGACCCGGGCACGTCATTGGCGGCGTCGATGCCATCAATCGGCTTACCCGTTTCCGGCGCGTCGGGATAACCACCCGCGGCAAGCACAACGCCGACGTGCGGCTCGCGGCGAAATCGCGCCGGTCTCGATGGCAGCGCTCCCGTCGCGGCCTCGCCGAGCAGCCACCCGAGATCTTCATCGAGCATGGGGAGCACGACCTGCGCCTCGGGATCACCGAAACGCACGTTGAACTCGATCACCTTCGGGCCACCGGCTGTGAGCATGAGGCCGACGTACAGGAAGCCACGGTAGGGATGGCCTTCGTATTCCATTCCGGCGAGCACGGGCGAAACGATCTCGTCGCAAACACGGCGGCTCATCTCGTCGGTGATCAACGGACTCGGCGCAAACGCGCCCATGCCTCCCGTGTTCGGCACCGCGGTCATCGTCGAAGATTCGTTTGTGGTCCTGCGCGGAACCGAGCTGGACGAAACTGGTGCCGTCCGCGAGTACGAAGTACGACGCTTCCTGACCGACGAGAAACTCTTCGAGCACCACACGGCTGCCTGCATCACCAAACCGTCGATCGACCATCATCGAGACAATGACCGCTTCCGCGGTCGATGCGTCCTCGGCGATCACGACACCTTTTCCGGCGGCGAGACCGTCGGCCTTGAGCACCAGCGGGAACGTGAACTCTCCGCGCCGAATCGTCGTCAGCGCCGCATCGGCGGACTCGCAGACGCGGAAGGCCGCCGTCGGCACGCGATGACGAGCCATGAAATCTTTTGCGAACGCCTTGCTCCACTCGAGGGCAGCTGCGGCCTTGGTGGGACCGACAATCGCGCGGCCGGCCGCCGAGAACGCATCAGCGACGCCACGGCTCAAAGGCAGTTCGGGCCCTACGACGGTGAGGTCCACGTCCTGACTTTCCGCGATCGCGAGCAACTCGCCGGGCGCGCTGACGTCAGCGGGCAAACACCGTGCGGCTGACACAATTCCCGGGTTTCCGGGCGCACAGATAACCGCCTCGATCTCCGGCTCGCGGGAGAGTTTCCAGGCGAGGGCATGCTCACGCGCGCCACTTCCGATGACAAGGATTTTCATGGATTCAGGCTAACCAGCGCCCTGGCAACGAGTTGCACGTCGTGGACGTCTGTCGGCGAGGGGCGACGAGGACGGAACGACGGGGCGAAAGCTCTGTGCAGATCACGCGGCACGGCACACGACTATTTCGTTGACGTCCGGCCGTGTTGCGCCTAGAATCCGCGCCTGCCTGTGATAGCCTAGCATATTCGCCACTTTTCAAAGGTCGTTACAGGGAGCCACCAACGGGGTGAGGGGGTGTTTTAAGGCGTGGCTGAAGTCAAGATTCAGGAAGGCGAGTCGATCGAAAGCGCACTTCGCCGCTTCAAGCGCAAGGTTCAGCAGGAAGACATCATCAAGGACATCAAGAAGCATTCTTTCTACTTGAAGCCCGGCGATAAGCGGCGGGCCAAGCAAGCGCTGGCGCGGAAGCGAAACCGGAAGAAGCTCCGTAGGGAAACGGAGTAACCGAGGGTGTCGATCGAGGAGCACGAGGTGGCGACCGATGGAGTTCCAAGACAAGTCCTTGAGGTGCGTGGATTGCGGCTCTGATTTCATCTGGACGGCAGGTGAGCAGCTGTTCTTCGCAGATAAGCAGTTCAAGAACGAACCGAAACGCTGCAAGACGTGTAAGGCCAAGCGGGCAAATCGAGCAAGTGCCGGGCCCGCTCCGGTCCGTGATCGCGTCGAGACGCAGACCCAGTGCTCCGCATGTGGAAAGGACACGACGGTGCCTTTCCGACCGACGCAGGGTCGTCCGGTGTTCTGCAAGGAGTGTTTCCAGCAGCGGAAGTTCGCTGGTGCTGGGGGCGTCTGAGCAGTCCTTCCTCGGAACTCTTCAGGTTGCTGCGACGGCAGTTTAACAGGGGCCAGACCGCTGGTCTGGCCCTTCTCAGTGTGTGTGCTAGAATTCCGGCTTTTACGGGCCTGAGCTCATTCGAGGACCTATGCAGATCGAGGAACGATCAGCCGGCGACGTAACCATTTTGGACTTGAAGGGAAAGATGACCCTCGGCGAGGGTGATGAGATCCTCAAGGACAAGATCAATAGTCTGGTGCTGCAGGGCCACAAGAAGCTCGTCCTGAACCTCGCTGACGTCCCATACATCGACAGCGCCGGCCTGGGAGAAATCGTCCGCACCTTCACGACAGTCAGCCGCCAGGGCGGAAGCCTCAAGCTGCTCAGTCTGACGAAGCGCATCACGGATCTCCTGGCCATCACCAAGCTGCTTACGGTGTTCGAGACGCACGACAACGAGGCGGACGCCATTCGCAGCTTCCAGCAGACCAACGTGTAGCGCTGCCTCATATTCGCGCTGTGATAGCGCGTCCTTCTCCGTCCCCCGCCGCTCACCAGACTCACGCGGTGAATTCCACGCTCGAGAGTGACACCGCGCGCGCATCCGCGCTCCGGCTTGTGGTGATGTCACTCCGGCCCGAGCAGTGGACGAAGAACCTGTTCGTCTTCGCGGGTGTGTTGTTCGGCGGGCATCTGCTCGACCTGACGGCGATGCTTAGAGCCGTCGCCGCCTTCGCGGTCTTCTGCGCGTTGTCCGGGGTCGTCTACATCGTCAATGACCTGGCCGATCGCGTGACCGATCAGCGCCATCCACTGAAGCGGTTGCGCCCGATTGCCTCGGGGAGATTGTCCGCCACGACCGCAGTGATCGCTGCAGCCGTTCTCGGCCTTGTCTCGCTCGCGGCCGCGGTGCTGCTGTCGCCGATGTTCGCCGTACTGGCGGCAACGTACGTCGCGCTGCTGATCCTCTATTCCGCTTTGCTGAAGCACCTCGTCATCATCGACGCGCTGACCATCGCGATCGGCTTCGTGCTTCGCGCCGCAGCCGGCGCAGTCGCGGTGTTCGTTCCAATCAGCCCCTGGCTGCTTGTCTGCACGACGCTCCTCGCGTTGTTCCTCGTCCTCAGCAAGCGTCGGCACGAGCTAACGCTCCTCGCCGACGGCGCAATGACCCACCGGCCGATTCTCGAGGAATACAGCCCGTATCTGCTCGATCAGATGATTGCCGTCGTCACCGCGTCCACACTGGTCGCATATAGCGTCTATTCCACCAGCGCGGAAACGGCAGAGCGGCTGAATACCACGCGCTTGGGCCTGACTATTCCGTTTGTGCTCTACGGCATCTTCCGGTATCTGTACCTGGTGCACCAGAAGCGCGCCGGCGGAAGCCCGGCAGACCTGCTGCTGACGGACCGCCCGCTCCTTGCCTGCGTCGGGTTGTGGGCCCTCAGTGTGGCGTTGATTCTGTATTCCCCGCTGGGTCGCTGAATGCCGGTCACCATCGAATCCCCGGAACCCCTCACTACGTCGCGTCCTCCCGACACTGCGCGGGTCGCCGTCGTCCGGACGCGCCCCGGAACGGTGATCGAGGATTACGGCCGCGTCATGGAACTGGCCGGCTACCAGCGCACACTGTCACGCGACACCGACACGCTTCTGAAGCTGAACCTGTCGTGGACCAAGTACTTCCCGGCCTGCTCGTCGCAGCCGTGGCAGGTCGACGGTGTGCTGACGAGGATGCTGCGCGACGGATTCCCCGCGGCACCGGCTGATTCCCATCGAGAACAAGACTGTTGTCACCAGTCCGCGGGAGGGTTGCCGGAACAACCGATGGGAATCGGTGCTCACCCGACACGGTGTGCCTTTCACGCCACTTCCCGACGTCGAGTGGCGCGTCTACCGTTTCAAGAGTCCGCTGCTCAAGCTGAACGAGATCTTTCCTGAAGGCATTCAGATTCCGGCGATGTATCCGGGCCGCCAGATCCTGCACCTGCCCACCGTGAAGACGCACGGTCACGCGGTGATGACGGGATCAGTGAAGAACTCCTTCGGTGGTCTGCTCAAGGAGGTCCGACACTACGCGCACAAGTACATGCACGAAGTGCTCGTCGATCTTCTGTACATGCAGCGTGAGCTGCACCCGGCGGTCTTCACCGTGATGGACGGAACGGTGGCCGGCGACGGCGCTGGTCCGCGGACGATGATCCCGCGGGTGAAGAACCTGATTCTCGCCGCGTCGGACTCCGTCGCCATCGACGCCATCGCCGCACGTTTGATGGGATTCGACCCGCTCTCGATTCCGTTTCTGCGGATGGCCCATGAACGCGGACTGGGCATCGCCGATCCGCGGCAAATCGAGCTGGTCGGCGACGATGTCTCACGCGAGAACTTCGGCTTCACGACGCGCAAGTCGCTGGTCATCTGGGGCGATCAGATGATTCGCAAAGGTTTCCTCCGTCCACTCGAACGAATCCTGCTGCACTCGCCGCTGATGGTCTGGGCGCCGATGGCGTCGAACGCGTACCACGATTTGATGTGGTATCCGACCATCGGTCTGTCGCGCATTCGTGAGTTCAACCAGACAGAGTGGGGGAAGCTGTTTCAAAAGTATTAGCGATGGCTGATCAGAATCCACAGCACGGCCGCCGGCAGCACTTCCATCGTGGACGCCGTGGCCCGGATCGCCGCAACGAACGCCGCGGGTCCGGACCGGCGCAGCCGCCGGAGCAGGGTCCACGCGAGCACCGCGACCATGTCGATGTCGAGCAGATCATGCGGGACATCCGTTCCCGCATCTCGCAGCGGCACGGCATCGAGCTCACGACGCAGCAGATTCAGGAGCTGGCGGCCCGACGGCTCGAAGCCATCCTCGATCCCCGCACGGTCAAGCCGTCGCTGCTCGAGCAGATCCGCCGCAGCACGTCGACGCCGCTCGACGCTCCGTCATCACCGGAGTTGAGCTACACCTTCGACGACTCGACGATCTACGAATCGCATCGCGGATTGCTGCGGTTCTTCCGGCGGCTGCTGAATCCGCTGCTCAAGCTGTTCTTCAATCCCGAATCCACTGATTGCGGCGCTCAACACCCAGGCGACGTTGAATCAAGCGGCGGCACAGCGCGAGGCGGAACGTGAGCGCCGCCAGGCTGAGTGGAATGCTCTGCACTACGAGATCCTGCAGCGTCTCGTTCTCGAAGTCTCGCGGACCAGTCTCGAGGCGCAGCAGCTGTCGATGCGGATCGAAGCGTTGTCGGCAAAGGTGGATTTCGCCGAGCGGCGCGCGCGAAGCATCGAAGGCACGCTGCACCAGGCGCGACCGTCGCCGCGTCACGAATCCGGCCCTCCGCCGGCGCCAGTTGCTCACGCACCCCGGGAGCCAACCAGCACGGACGTCGCTACCCCACCAGTTGCCCAGGAAGGAGTCCCTGGCGAGGGCGGCCGTCGGCGGCGCCGCCGCCGGCGGGGACGACGGCCTCAGGGCTTCACGCCCGAAGGCGCCGCAATTGGCGCCGTCGCCGGAGCAACAATCGCTGAATCCCGTTTGCCCGACAGCGGCGACGCGTCGGACGTGGACGACGGCGATGACGACGAAGGCGGACCAGACATCGGCGATGAGTCGGAGTCGTTCGAGAGTGGCGCAGCGCCGGTCGAACCCGCCCGCGTCGAGGTCGACACGCTCGCCAGCCCGGTTGAGATGACGCCACCCAGCGTGACTCCGGCCGAGGAAGCACCGGTTCATTCATTGCCGGTCGCTCCAGAGTCGGTGCCGCCATCGTCGGACGCATCGCTCGAGACACCCGTCCGAGCCCGCGCCGGCAGAAGCTACCCGAGCTGCCTCAACTCGACCGAACCACTTGGCGACTGACGAGCGATGAAGCTCGTAATCGTCGTGCAGCGCTATGGCGCCGAGATCAACGGCGGCGCCGAGCTGCACGCGCGCTACGTCGCCGAGCGGCTCTCAGCACACGCCGACGTCCGCGTGCTGACAACCTGCGCTCGTGACTACGTCACGTGGCGCAATGAATGGCCGCCTGGCGAGGAGCGCGTCAACGGCATTCCTGTCGAGCGATTTGCCGTCGATCGCGAACGCGACACCATCGATTTTCGGACCGGTCCGCACATCTCTTTCACGATCGCCATTCGGTGCAGGACGAGCTGCGCTGGCTCGACAGTCAGGGGCCGACCAGTCCGGACGCTGATGAAGCGGCTGGAACACGTCGCGGATGAATGCGACTTCGTGCTCTTGTTCAGCATCCGATACAGCCCGGCGTTCTATGGTGCACGGCTCGCCGCGCAGAAGGCCGTGCTGGTGCCGACCGCCGAACGCGAGTCGTCTCTGGGGTTGAGCATCTTCCCGCCGGTCTTCCGTGGCGTGCGAGCGGTCATGTACAACTCCTTCGAGGAACGGGCGCTCATCACCGACGCTCTCAGCCAACACACACGTGCCCGGTGTGGTGGTCGGCATCGGTTCGCGGGTTCCGGACGCGGTCGATCCTGAGCGAGCGCGGCGCAAATTCGGGCTGCAGAACCCGTTCATCATCTACGTCGGCCGAATCGACGCGAACAAGGGCTGCGCCGAATTGTTCCGCCACTTCATCGAGTACACCGACCAATCGAGCCGGCCACTCGACCTCGTCCTGATCGGCACGCCGGTCACTGCCCATCCCTGAACATCCGCGCATCAGGCACCTCGGATTCGTCGCGGATCAGGATAAATTCGACGCGATCGCGGGAGCCGAGCTGCTGGTCATGCCGTCGCCTTACGAAAGCCTCTCGATGGTGGCGCTCGAGGCGTGGGCTCTGGGCCGGCCGGTGCTCGCGTCCGCGCGGTGCGATGTGCTGGTCGGCCAGTGTGTGCGGAGCAATGCCGGGTTGTACTATGAGGATGCGCGCGAGTTCGCTGCGGCGCTCGATCGAATCCTTTCCGATTCGGCGCTGGCCGCCAGCCTCGGCCGCAACGGCCACCTGTTTTTTGTTCGGCACTACAGCTGGCCGGTGATCGAGCGCAAGTACTCTGGACATGTTCGACGAGCTGCGACGAGCCCCGGCGACGTACGCTATGGAACCGATGCCGGGCTGGTTCGCCCGCCGCGCCAGAACTGTTCCAGCAGCGGCCGATGTCGTGAACGCGCTGCCGGCTGGTCCCGTCGTCGAGTCTCACATTTTCGGAGCGCCGGTGAAATTCGCTTTCGTCACACCCCGTTACGGTGCCGACATCGGGACTGGAATCGAGCATGCGTGCCGGCTCATTGCCGAGCACGTGTGCGAGCGCCACGACGTCGACGTCCTGACAACGTGCGCGCGCGATCACCGCACGTGGAAGAACGAGTACTCGGAAGGCTCCGATCGGGTCAGAGGCGTGCTGGTGCGCCGCTTCGGCGTCAGCCAGGTCCCCGATCACATCGGCTTCGACGCGCTGTCGCAGCGGCTGTACACGTCACCGCACTCGCGCGCTGAAGAGCTCGAATGGGTGCGCCTGCACGGGCCGTGGTCGCCGGGGTTGATCGAGTACCTGAAGAGGTCCCACCGTTCGTACGACGTGCTCGTGTTCTTCGGGCTGTTGCATCCGCTGACCGTGCACGGTCTGGAGATCGCGCCGGAGCGAACCGTGTTGTTCCCGTACCTGCAGCTGCAACCGGCGCTGCGTTTCGGCCTGTGGCCCGACCTCGTCGGATCGGTGCGCGGGCTCGGGTTCTTCTCCGAGTCCGAGCGCCGTCTTCTCCATTCGTATGTCGGCGTGCGTCACAACTGCGAGGAAGTCGTCGGCATCGGCGTCGATCCGCCGCCGCAACAGGCGTATCCCCGGCACCAGCAGGATCCCAACGACGCGATCCTCGACGAAGATGACCCGGCACCGACAACGACGTTGACGCGCCGGAGTATCTCGCCGGCCGCGGCGTTCCGTTCAAGCGGCGC
This sequence comes from uncultured Acidobacteriota bacterium, assembly GCA_963728305.1. Lineage (GTDB taxonomy): Bacteria > Acidobacteriota > Vicinamibacteria > Vicinamibacterales > UBA2999 > Gp6-AA40. The sequence goes on along the minus strand of CAVSKE010000011.1, from coordinate 268,058 downwards.
CATCGCCTCTATGGCCGGTTCGCGTTGTATGGCGGCCGCGTCGAGTCGGACAACGGCTGTGAGGAAATGCTCGAGTACTTCGACACCTTCGCTGCCGCGGAGAACGACGCGACGCTCGTGTTGATGGGTCTCAAGATGATGAAGGTGCCCGGAGGAGCCCTACCTCCGGCTCGCCGGTGTCATTCCCGATCGTGAGCGCATGACGGCCTACGAGGCCGCGGACGTCACCATTGCACCGGCGTCAGACGATCTGCTGGCGCAACCGCTGCTCGAGAGCCTGGCGGTCGGAACACCCGTGCTCGCGTGCGCGCGGAATGCGGCCGCCGTCGAGCACTGCCGGCGCGCAGGCGCGGGTCTCTACTATGCCAATCGCGAGGAGTTCGTGGGTGCGTTGACGTTGCTGACCAGCAACGCTGCTTTGCGCGAGAAGCTCGGCGCCAACGGCCGCGCATACATCCGCAGTCACCATCGCTGGGAAGGCGTGCTCGGTCGGTTCGACCGGCTGATCTCCGCGCGCGCGCCCGCGCTAGTCGCGCGTCAACTCGGCGGCCGGAAACGGCCGCGATCGCGACGGGGACGACGAGTCGTCGGCACTCGCCTTCTTCCGTGCGCGTGCCGATCTCGTGCCGCTTGATCATCTCGTTCAGCGTCGTCGGCTTGATGCGCAGGAGCTCGGCGGCCTTCTTCTGCACGCCGCCGGCAGCTTCGAGCGTGGATTCGATCAGCCGCCGCTCGACGTTGGTGATGACGTCCTTGAAGGAGATACCTTCCGGCGGCACCACGAACTTCGGGATGTGGAACGCCGGTGCCGAGCGGACATGCTCGGGAATCAGATCCGGGCCGATTCGAGAACCTGAGCCAAGCACGACGGCGCGCTCCATCACGTTCTCGAGCTCGCGCACGTTGCCCGGCCAGTCGTATTCCATCATCAGGTCCAGCGCGTCGGCGCTCAGCTCCATATCCCGCTTGTTGTTCTCGACGCCGTATTTCTCGAGGAAGTGCTGCGCCAGATACGGGATGTCGTCCTTGCGCTCGCGCAGCGGCGGGAGCGAGATGCTGATCACGTGCAGGCGGTAGTACAAGTCCTCCCGGAACCGCCCCTCCTCGACCATCTGCCGCAGATCGCAGTTCGTCGCCGCGATGATGCGCACGTCAACCTTGATCGTCTCCATGCCGCCGAGCCGCATGAACTCGCGCTCCTGCATGACACGCAGCAGCTTGGCCTGGGTATCGGCCGGGATGTTTCCGATCTCATCGAAGAAGATGCTGCCTTTGTCGGCCAGATCGCAGAGGCCCTTCTTCGGATAGATCGCACCGGTGAAGGCCCCCTTGACGTGCCCGAACAGCGTGGACTCGAGCAGATCGGGCGGAAGGTTGCCGGAGTTGACGGTGACGAAGGCGCGGTCGGCGCGCGGCGAGTTCGAGTGGATCGCACGCGCGACCAGCTCCTTGCCGGTGCCGCTTTCGCCGGTGATCAGAATCGTCGATCGGCTCGGCGCCGCCTGGATGATCAGGTCGAACACCTGCTTCATCCGAGGACTCCGGCCGATGATTCCGGCGAACCGCTGATACTGCGCCTGCAGACTCTGGCGCAGCGCGGCGTTCTCTGCTATCAACTGCCGGCGCTCGACGGCGTTGTGCACGACGACGAGCACTTCGTCGTTCTTGAATGGCTTGGTGATGTAGTCGAACGCTCCGCGCTTCATCGCGGTAATCGCCGTCTCGACCGACGCGAAAGCCGTGACCATCAGGACGGGCAAATCGTCGTCGAGCTTCTTCAGCTCGTCGAGCAAGGCGAGCCCGTCCATGCCGGGCATCATCACATCCACCACCACGGCATCGAACGGGAACGAGCGGGCGAGCTCGAGCCCTTCCTCACCGCTGGCTGCCAGGCGGACGTGATACCCCTCGCGCGACAGGAGCGTTTCGAGGATCTCCCGCATGATTTCTTCGTCGTCGACGACCAGAATGGAGCCGCTGCGCCGCATGATCCAGACCTCACTGACTCTGACTGGCGAAAACAGGCCGCTCGGCCTGCAGTGCCGGGAACGACAAAATGAACTTCGTGCCCTGTCCCACGATGCTCTCGCAATCGATTCCGCCGTTGTGCTCGCGCACGATGCCGTAGGTGATCGACAGACCGAGGCCGGTGCCCTGACCGATCGCCTTCGTCGTGAAGAACGGATCGTAGATACGGGCGAGGTATTCGTTCGGAATGCCGGAGCCCGTGTCGGAGACCTCGGCGAACACTCTCCCCGCTTCGAGGCGGGTGCTCACCGACAGCCAGCCGCCCTTGGGCATCGCGTCGCGAGCGTTCAGGAACAGGTTCAGGAACACCTGCTGCAGCTTGTGCTCCTGGCCGAGCACCATGGCCGGGACCTCTTCCAGATCGCGCCGCACCCGGATGCGATGCGTTTCGAACTGATGCTCGAGCAGGGCCAGGACGTCGGTGATGACGATATTGACGTCGATGAGCGATCGATCGGCGGATGCGGGACGAGACAACGTGAGGAGCCCGTTGACGATCTTCGCCGCGCGGAACGTCTGCCGCTCGATTTTCTCGAGCAGACGCGTCCGCGGATCCTGCGGATCGGCGCCCTCGAGCAGCATCTGAGTGAAACTCGAGATGCCGGTCAGCGGCGTGTTGACCTCGTGAGCGACGCCGGCAGCGAGCAAGCCGATGGAGGCCATCTTCTCGGAAATCCGCAGCTGCTCTTCGAGCTGAATCCGGGCGGTAATGTCCTCGACGATGACGATGGTGCCCGACCGGCGCCTCGTCGTCGGCCTTGCGCAACGGAATGACGGCCGCGTTCACGATCAGCGTGTCAGCCGCTCTCGAGTCCGCGCGCGGTCGAGTGGGATCCGCGACAGCATCGCGCCAGCCGGCGTATCGCGACGGGCGGCGCGAATGGCCTCGACGAACTGCGCGTCGAACAGATCCTCGAGCGCACGGCCGTTCGCCTCGTCGTGCGACACGCCATACAACGAGGCCAGCGCCGAGTTCCACCTCACCACCCGGTCATTCAGGTCGACCACGAGCAGGCCGTCGTCGAGCGACTCGAGAATGTTCTCGTTGAAGGCGCGCATCCGATCGATCTCGAGCGCCTTCATGTGGAGCTGCCGATAGAGCCGCGCGTTCTCGAGCGCCGTCGCGATCTGCCCGGCGACCGCCGCGAGCAGCGCCATGTCTTCGCTGCTGAGCGGCTCGCCGGTGTTCTTGCGGCCGAGCGCCAGCACCGCAATCGTGCCGTCCTTCGCGACGCAGGGAACGAAGTAGTAGAGGCCGGCATCGCGCCAGAACTCGATCTCCTCGACTGCAAAACGGCCGACCGCGGTCGGATCGTCGAGCGTGACGTTGTGACCGTCAACGAGACGGCTGCCGATGGCAGAACGCTTCGGCAAGCGCCGGCGGATGGCTGGCGCCGAAGCCGGACGCCCACATCGAACCGAAGTGCGGCGTCACCTCGTCCTCGAGCAGCAACGCCATGCGATCGACGAGCAGTGTCTCGACGACGCGCGAGACCAGACGCTCGGCAAGGCGGTTCAGGTCGAGGTCGCTGTTGAGATCGCGCGCGAAGCCGAGCAGCGCCCGGCGATAGTCGTAGCGATCGCGATAGAACGCGCGATCGAGCACGTTCTGCGACGAAGGTCTTGACCGGTGGCGTCAGCAGCACTGCGACGAGCGTCGCGAGAAAGGCCAGCACCCACTGATTGGCGCCGTTGCCCCTGAGGAACACGCGCTCGACCGCCTCGAGCAGGACGGCATAGATCACCACCATTGCGGCGAGCGCCGCCGCAAACACCATCGCGCGCTTGACGATGACCTCGATGTCCAGCAGGCGGTAGCGGACGATCGCCGACGCGTAGGCCAGCGGAATCAGGCTGAGCGGAATGACCGAGAACTCCATCGGCAGCGACGGCTCGACGCCGAGCGCGTACGGCAGCGCGTAACCGATCGCGAACGTGCCGGCGCCGAGCGCAGTGCCCCACGCGATCCAGCGCAGTTGACGCCGTGCAGTGATCGTGCTGACCTGGGAGAGCGCGCGAAGCAGGAAGCCCAGACCGCCGATGAGACAGATGGCCAGATAGAAGAACTCGAGACGCTCGAGCGTCGTCGTGATGCTGACGAACGTCGCGGCATCGCTGGCGCTTCGCGCAACAGCCACGACGCGTGCGAGGCCGATCAGCACGGCGGGGGCATACGCGGCAAGCACGAGCACATGGCCGGCGACGCCCACTGCTCCACCGGCGCGGCCGCTCCGGGAACACCATCGTGAAGTGCAGGAAGAGCGGCGGCAGCGCGAGAATCGAGATCGCGTCGGCCCAGTAGAACACCCAGTCGAGGCGATCGAGACGGCCGCTGAAGGAGAAGGTGAACACGCCGAAGAAGGCGACCGCGAGCCAGAAGAAATGCAGCGTCGCCGGATCGCGCGGGCGCCGCAGCCGAACCGCGCCGCCCACGAGCAGCGTGAAGATGCCGACCGCGGCGAGCACGAAGTAGCAGCGCGCCCGGACCGGTTGGCACGGCGCGAGCCGGACATCGATCACTTCACGCGTGCCGAGTCGAAGCGTCGTATAGCGGAGCGTGCGATCGCTGCGTGACGCCGTGCAGCACGGCGACGACATCGGCGACTTCCTGGACTGGGCGATCGTCGATCGCCAGGAGGAGATCACCGCGGCGAATACCGACGGCCGCGGCGGGCGTGCCCGGCGCGACGTCGGCCGCGACGATGCCTTCCGACTGCTGCTTCCAGAGGACGCCGTCCTCGACCTCGCGCCACGTCACCGCGCGGCGATATTCGACAGCGCCAAGGCACAGCAGTCCCGGCGACCACGACCAGCGGCAGCGCCGGACGGGACCATCGGCTCCAGATCATCCGGAGTCGAGCGGGAATCCAATGACTAGAACGAGTCATCCAATCAAATGGAGTCGAAAAGAGCGCCAAAAATTGGGGAGCGTCCGCTCCCCTCGTATTTCCTCGCCCGCTGGCGGCGAGACGGCGGCAAATGGCTGCCCTCGCCGGCCGGCGACTGACGAACCAGCTAGAAACGTACCGTCACACCGCCGAGTACGCGCTTCGGCGGACGCACCACGAACAGCTCGTCGTAGACCGTGGTCTCGGCCCAGTCTTCCTTGAAGAGATTGCTGACGGCGACGAGCATCTCCCACTGAGCGCTGCTGAAATTCAGGAACGGCAGCGATTGATTCACCTGCACGTCGAAACGCACGTTCGTGCCACTCATCGCGCCGAGCGTCTGGGCGGCGTCGAACGCCGCATTCAATTTGTAGAGCACGAACAGCCGCGTCGCCGTCGGGGTGACGATGCTTTCGACGGTGGCCGTGACGTCGTGCACGCGATCGTCCCGACGCAGCACCGAGGGCGCTCGAAGCCTTGAGCACCTCACGATCCGCCGACCACCGTCGCCACTCCGTATTGGCCTGCGTGTAATCGACCGCGGCGCGAACGTGATCGCCGACGACTCGGCTCACGCTGATGCCCCAACCCATGGCATCGAAGTCACCGGCCGAGCCCACCTGATAGTGTCCAACGCCAGCCGGTACATCGGCGACCGCAACCCCGAACAACGTGACGACCTGGTCGTCGACACGCTGACGGAACGCTCGCACACCGATGAGGATGCTGCCCGGCCACGTGCGCTCGACGGCCACCTCCATCTGATCGTGCCGTTCAGGCCGGAACGCTGCGTGCGAGACGTGTGCGAAGGTCCGCTGCGGCGGGAGCCACGGGCCAATCGACGGCGGCAGGAACTCTTCAGCGCCAGGCGCGACCTCGCGATGCGATGCGGTCGCGCGCAACGTCAGGCTGTCATGCTGCGACGGTTTGATCGCGATGCTGGCGCGTGGGCTCCACAGCCCCCGATCGGCCAGGTAGTCGTAACGCGCATACTTGGCGCCGTAGCCGACGCGCACACTCGGCGCGATCGTCCACGAGTCGAAGGCATACAGTCGAACCGACGTTGCGGCTGGTATCGCGCATCGCCGCGAGCGCTTCGCCGTTACCGCCGAGATACTGCTGTATCGCGTACGACACGCCAGCCTCGTAGGCATGGCGGGCCTGCGTGTGCCGCATGTACGAACCGGCGAGAATCCACGACGAGACATCACCCTGCGTAATGCTCCCGCGCATCGTCCAGTCGCCGACCGAACCCGGCGCCTCGAGCGCCACGTAGGCGATGCTTCGAGGCACGTCCACGTTCATCGAGAACAGATCCTGGGGCCGATCGAACGACGTTGTGGTGATCAGGTTGAACTGCCCGTTGAACGTGAGGTCGTCGAACAGTGACGTCGCGACCCGCGCCGAGTGACCGACCGCGCGACTGAGACCGGATCAGCGAATCGCCGAAAAGCGACGTGTCATCACTGGTCTGCGCGATGGCCTCGCCGGCATCTTTCAGCACGCTGCGCTTGAGGCGACGCAGTCTCCACGCCACTTCGTCGTGACTATGCTCGGTGCTCAGCAGGCCGTGCAGCCGGCTGGTCCTCGGCGCCGGCCACCGACGCCTCGAGAACCGTCGGTGTGGACGTCGCGTCGGCGCGGCGCGTCAGCGCGATCGTTGTCGCGTTCTTCGCGTCTGGCGTGACCTGCACGAGACGGCCGCGAGCCGGAAGGTATTGCTGGAGATGCGCCCGGACGAGATACGGCCCGGCGGGTAAATTGCGGAACGTGAAGCGTCCGTCGGTCCTGAGACGGCGAAGACGGACGTGGAGCCGACCGCCGAGACGACGGCACCGGCGACCGGCTGCCCTTCCTCGTCCTGCACGACGCCACGGAGCTCACCGTGGCGGGCACCGATGGCGAGACTGGACGAGAGCTGCGGCCGGGGGGCGCGCTGCGCGTGGGCAGTCGAGGCAGTCGCGGCGCACAGCAGGACACCCACGCAACACCACGAGCGGTACCGAATCATTGTCGTGCTCTTTCTGCTCGCGTGCCGTGCCCCGCGTGCGCGCGCGCGTCCCTACACCGGCAGAACCGTGAAGTTCACGTTCTGCGTCACTGACTTTCCCGAAGCCTTGTCTGTAACCTTGATCTCCAGCCGGTAGTCGGCGGCTGGGAAGCTGCTCAACGGCACCACGAGACTGCCCGGAAGCTGATGACCGGCGGCGACGCTGAACTCCGGCGGAAGCGTCTGCGCGTTCAACTGCTGCGGAGCGGTCTTGTTGAAGTACTTCTCGCTATCGCCCGCCTTCTGATAGAAGTTGTAATCGATCGTGACGTCCGGCTTGCCGCTCGTCGCCGCCTGGGCGCCGTAAATCCAGAAAATCACACTCAGCTCAGCGCCCTTTGCGAATTTGCCGTCCGGAGAGGGAACGATCCGCATCGGGCCGAACACGTACGGGTTCGATTCCTGGTCCGTCGGCGGCGCCGCCACCTGCTCAACCGAGCGAGCGACGATCACGCTGCTCGTCATGCAGATCGCCCTGGCCGTAATTTGGCACCGTGATCTCGTGGCGTAGCAGGCCGATTTTGCCAGCGGCCGGCGGCCGGAGGCGCGTTGCGATCGTTGCGGTTGCGATCGTTGCGCTGCTGATTGCCCGCCGCCGCGGCACTCTTCTCTTTCACGGCGATGTAGGCGACGTACTGCCCCGGGCTCAGCTGGACCGCGCGCTGCAGCTTCCCGCCTTCGGGGATGTCGATAAAGCTGCCGTTGTCCCATGCGAACGTCGGCCGCGCGGGCGGCCTGATTGCGGTTGTTGTTGTTGCCCTGTTTGCGGGGCGTCGTCACCATCGACGCGAAGGCCGCTGCCTGATCGGCGGTGACGATACGAACCCAGAGCGCAGCACCAGTCGGCAGTTGCGACTTGTCGAGCTGAAGCGTGAACGGGATGTAAGTGTCCGTCTGCCCCTTCACGAAATGATTCGACTCCCACGCGATGGGCAGCTCACCTGTCGTCTTGTCTCGGCGCTACCGAGCGTCAACGGCTTCGACGTGGGCGGTGTGGCTGGCGGAGGTGAACCGGCAGGCGGGACGGTGATCCCGACATCGCCCAGCAGTGCGACCTCGACGGCCTGGACGAGTGCCTGAACATCCGCCTGCTCCTGGGCACTCCGCGGCCGGCGGCTTGTCGTTGTTGCGCTGTGCGACGACCGGCGCCGCGACAGAGACAAAGAGGATGGCGACTAAAAGGGCGAGAACCCGACGAACCTGCATGAATGCCTCTCTTCCCCCCGACGCACGAGCCAACGCCCTCGTCTGGGCCGTATCCAAGAATCCGAATCGCTTGATCATAGGCACCGTAGAGAGGCAAGTCAAACAAATGGGGCGAAAACCCGGCGGGTTCTGTGTCGCGCCCGAAGTGCTGACAAAACCGCGTGTTAAGATCGCCATCCCTCCGCGCGGCCTCGAAGCGGACGGTCAGGACGCTCACTCGCGGGGAACGGGGCCCACATGGAGCTGGACGACATACTCGTCATCCTCCTCGCCGGCGGAGCCGGCGAGCGTCTCTACCCCCTGACCAAAGAGCGCGCCAAGCCCGCCGTCTACTTCGGCGGGCCCGTATCGGATCATCGATTTCACGCTCAGCAACTGCATCAACTCGGGCTTGCGCCGCATCTTCATCGCGACGCAGTACAAGTCGCTGTCCCTCAACCGGCACATCCGCATGGGGTGGAACGTCGTGTCCGAGGAGCTGGGCGAGTTCATTGAGATTCTGCCGCCGCAGAAGCGGGTCGGAGAGCACTGGTATCTGGGGACCGCTGATGCGGTGTTTCAGAACCTGTACTCGATCGACCGCGAGACCGCCGAGCCACGTCATCGTGCTCTCCGGCGATCACGTCTACAAGATGGACTACTCGAAGATGCTGCGCTTTCATCTCGAGCAGAAGGCCGATGTGACGCTGGCCGCTCTTGAGGTGCCGCTCGCCGACGCGAGCCGCTTCGGCATCCTCAGCGTCGACCAGTCCGACCGTGTGGTCGGCTTCGACGAGAAGCCGGCGACGCCGACACCGGTGCCGGGCTCACCAGACGTTGCGCTCGCCTCGATGGGGATCTACATCTTCAAGGCGGACGTGCTCGTGCAGCGCGCTCGAAGACGATGCGCCGCGTGCGGACAGCCAGCACGACTTCGGACGCAACATCATTCCGTCGTTGTTCGAAACCGCGCCGGTGTTCGTCTACCGGTTCTACGACGAGAACAAGAAGGCCGCGAAATATTGGCGCGACATCGGCACGCTCGACGCGTACTTCGAAGCGAGCATGGACCTCTGTCACGTCAATCCGGAGTTCAATCTCTACGATCCGGAGTGGCCGCTGCGCACGTATCAGCCGCAGGCGCCACCGGCGAAGTTCGTCTTCGCTGAAGAAGGCCGACGCTGCGGCCAGGCGCTCGATTCGGTGATCTCGTCGGGCTGCATCATTTCCGGCAGCCGTGTCGTCGGCAGCATTCTCTGCCCCAACGTGCGTGTCCACTCCTTCTGTGACCTCGAGCAGAGCATCCTGATGCCGGGCGTGCGAGTCGGACGGCATGCGCGGATTCGCCGCGCGATCATCGATCGCGACGTGCTGGTTCCGCGCGGCGCGCTCATCGGATTCGACCCGGAAGAAGATCGACGGCGTCACGCGGTCACCGATGGCGGCGTCGTGGTCGTCACGGCCGACGATGAACCGCTGATTGGTTCGATCAGTGAAGAAGCGCTCGCGGCCGAACTCGAAGCGGATCGCGGCGGCGCAATCGTCTGACCCGCAAACAAGGGCAAAGGTCAATGGGACAAAGGCGAGGTACTAGGTGCAGATAACGCGTGTGATCGGCCGCGAGATTCTCGATTCGCGGGGCAACCCCACGGTGGAAGCCGACGTCTGGGCAGGCGACGCGTTCGGCCGGGCGGCGGTGCCGTCCGGCGCGTCGACGGGCGTGCGCGAGGCGCTCGAATTGCGGGACGGTGATCCGGGGCGGTATCTCGGGAAGGGCGTGCGCAAGGCCGTCGAGCACATCAACTCCGCCATCGCCGACGCCCTCAAGGGCGCCGAACTCGAGCAACGCTCGATCGATGACCGCGCTCGTGACGCTCGATGGAACGCCGACCAAGAGCCGTCTCGGCGCCAATGCGCTGCTCGCGGTCTCGATGGCAGCCGCGCGCGCCGCCGCAGCCGCGCACAGGCGGCCGCTCTATGCACACCTGGCCAGGATCAGTGGACGCGTCGCCGCAAACGGTGAATACATACTGCCCGTCCCGATGATGAACATCCTGAACGGCGGAGCCCACGCCGATAGCAGCGTGGACTTCCAGGAGTTCATGGTGATGCCGGTTGGCGCCCCGACGTTCGCCGAGGGACTCCGCACGGGCACAGAGATCTTTCACGCGCTGCGCGGGATCCTCAAGAAGGCGGGTCATTCCACCGGCGTCGGCGACGAAGGCGGCTTCGCCCCCAATCTGAAATCCAACCGCGAGGCGCTGGACCTGGTGCTTGAAGCGATCGGCAAGGCTGGACTCCGCGCCGGCACCGACGTCTACATCGCACTCGACGTCGCCTCGAGCGAGTTGTGGGACAACGGCAAGTATGTCTTCAAGAAATCCGGTGAACCGACACGGACACCCGAACAGATGGTCGATCTCTACGTGGAGTGGGTCCGGCAGTATCCGATCATCTCGATCGAAGACGGCGTCGCCGAAGGCGACTGGGATGGATGGAAGCTGCTGACCCGCACGCTCGGCGAGCGCGTGCAGCTGGTCGGCGACGACGTCTTCGTCACGAATCCGGAGATTCTGCGCAAGGGCATCAGTGACGGCGTCGGCAACGCACTGCTGGTGAAGCTGAATCAGATCGGCACCGTCTCCGAAACGCTCGATGCGATCGCGATGGCCCGCGACGCGCACTATGCCACCGTGATCTCGCATCGGTCGGGCGAGACCGAAGACAGCACGATCGCCGACCTGGCGGTCGGGACTTCCGCCGGCCAAATCAAGACCGGATCGGCGAGCCGGAGCGACCGGATTGCGAAGTACAACCAGTTGTTGCGGATCGAAGAAGAGCTCGGCGCCGCGGGGCGCTATGCCGGCCGGTCGGCGATCCGGCAACTGGCAGCGGTCTAACGGCGCTGACTACAGAGGATTTCAATGTTACGGCTCGTACTGCTTCGTCACGGCGAGAGCACGTGGAACAAAGAGAACCGGTTCACCGGATGGACCGACGTCGATCTCAGCGAGAAAGGACGAGAAGAGGCACGCGACGCCGGCCGTCTGATGAACGCGGAGAAGTACGAGTTCGATGTCGCCTACACGTCATTGCTGAAGCGGGCGATCCGTACGCTGTGGATCAGCCTTGATGAAATGGACATGATGTGGATCCCGGTGCACCGCTCGTGGCGTTTGAACGAGCGGCACTACGGCGATCTCCAGGGCCTCAACAAGGCCGAAACCGCCGCCAAGCACGGCGAGGCGCAGGTGAAAATCTGGAGGCGCAGTTACGACATTCCCCCGCCGCCTCTCACCTACGAGGATCCCCGTCACCCGTCGCACGATCGCCGCTACGCGCAGTTGAAACGCGCCGAGATTCCGCTCACCGAGTCGCTCAAGGACACCGTCGCTCGGTTCCTGCCCTATTGGCACGAGACGATCGCCCCGGAGATCAAAGCTGGCAAGCGTGTCCTGATCGTGGCGCACGGCAACAGCCTGCGGGCGCTGGTGAAGCACCTCGAGAACGTCTCGGACGATGAAATCGTGGAGCGGAATATTCCGACCGGAATCCCACTGGTCTATCAACTCAACGACGATCTGAAAGCGCTCAACAAGTTCTATCTGGGCGATGCGGCAGCCGCGGAGGCCAAGGCCGCGGCGGTCGCAAATCAGGCCAAGGCGACCTAGCCGTACGCAGCAAAGGCGGACCCGACCAGTCTTCGCTCTCGGAGCTACGGCGGTGCGCCGGAGCCTTGGCGAAGGCGGGAAGGTCCGCCTCTACGTGGAACGCCTTGTTCCTCGGACTAGCTGTTGTCGACGGCTTCTTTCGGTGCTTCGTCCACACCGATCCGCAACGACCGTAGAAACCGGCGGTCGTTGGTCGTCAGATCAAACGCCTTGCGCGCAGGCAGCAGGCGGGCCGGGGTCGTTATCTTGGTGACCGCCGCGCCATTGTTTCGGCTCACAAAGCCCACAACCGCTTCGAGTGTGACCCGCATGTCGAAACCCGCTTCCCGCGCCTTGGCGCGGCAGGCTTCCACCTGGGGGTTCTCGGCAACGGCGGCAGCGATCGCGTCGGCCAGCTCTTTAGCGAACCGGTTCACGACGTCATCCATTCCTGCTCCTCCTCATCCGCCGCCGGGCCGGGAGCCGGAGGCGTATCCCGACACGAACCTGCACTGACCGGGCGGCTGGCAGGGATCGGGCGCCAAAGGTGTTCATTTGTATGGGGTTAGCCTCATGACAGGCTCTGGGCATTGTAAGGGCAGTTTTGCAGAGTGTCAACAAACCGTCCATTTTCTCAAAGTTTCGCCACGCTTCCGGCGGATGACTCGCCTGCCGACGCAGACCAGACGCCGTAATCGTCTGATAGCGAAGGGTTTCGGATAAAATCCCGACACGCACACCATGGACCAAGACGCCGACGCACGCGCGTTTCGAACGCCCGACGACCTGACAGGGATCGATTTCACGACCACCCTGGGCGGGCCCGGCACTTTTCCGTTCACCCGTGGCATCCAGCCCGACATGTACCGCGGCCGTCCCTGGACGATGAGGCAATACGCGGGGTTCGCGACGGCCGCTGAGTCGAACCGCCGATATCGCTATCTGCTCTCGCAGGGCGTCAAAGGTCTCAGCGTCGCGTTCGACCTCCCGACGCAGATTGGCTACGACTCCGACGACCCTCTGGCCGGCGGCGAGGTCGGTCGCGTGGGTGTCGCCATCGACTCAATCGAAGACATGAGCACCCTCTTCGAGGGCATCCCGCTCGGAACGGTGTCGACGTCGATGACCATCAATTCGACGGCGATCATCCTGCTCGCCTTGTACGTCGCCGTCGCCCGCCGCCAGGGCGTCGAGCTCGCCACACTGTCCGGCACGCTCCAAAACGACATCCTGAAGGAGTACATCGCGCGGGGCACTTACATCTATCCGCCACGCCCGTCACTTCGCATCGTCACCGACATCATCGCGTTCTGCGAGCGGACACTTCCGCGCTGGAATCCGATCTCGATCAGCGGCTATCACATTCGCGAAGCCGGTGCGACCGCCGTTCAGGAGGTCGCCTTCACGCTCGCGAATGCCGTCGCGTACGTCGAAGCGGCAGTGGCCGCCGGCCTCGACGTCAATGCGTTCGGCCAACGGCTCTCGTTCTTCTTCAACGCCCACAACAACTTTCTCGAGGAGATCGCCAAATTCCGCGCGGCGCGACGGCTGTGGGCGCATATCATGCGCGACCGCTTCGGTGCCACCAATCCTCGTGCGCAGCAGCTGCGGTTCCATACGCAGACGGCGGGCAGCACGCTCACCGCCCAGCAACCGGACAACAACATCGTCAGGGTGGCGCTCCAGGCATTGGCCGCGGTATTGGGGGGCACGCAGTCGCTGCACTGCAACGGCAAGGACGAAGCGCTGGCGCTTCCCACCGAGGAAAGTGCGACGATTGCGCTCCGCACCCAGCAGATCATCCTGCACGAGAGCGGGGCCGCCGGCACCGTCGACCCAGTGGGCGGTGCCTATGCGATTGAGGAGACGACGAATCGCATCGAACGGGAGGCGGCGGAGCTGCTCGAGAGGATTCGGTCGATGGGTGGGACGCTGGCTGCGATCGAATCCGGCTTTCTGCAGACGCAGATTCAGGATTCGGCGTATTCCGCACAACAGGCCCTCGACACTGGTGCCGCGGTCATGGTGGGCGTCAATCGCTACGTCGACAACACACTCAATAGTACCCGCGTGTTTCAGATCGATCCGGGGATCGAACAGGAGCAAGTCGCTCGTGTGCGCGAGCTTCGTGCCAGCCGCAGCGAGACCTCCTGGCGTGCCGCACTCGACGCCGTTGAACGCGCGGCGCGCGGCGGGGACAATCTCGTACCGTTGATCATCGACGCGGTCGAGCAGCGCGCGACGCTCGGCGAAGTCGCCGGCACTCTGCGTCGGGTGTTCGGCGAGTACCGGGAGACATCGCCGTGAGCTCCTTGCTGGATGTGCAGCACCTCTCGGTGACATTCGATGCGACGCGTGGCACCCGCGTCGTCGATGATGTCAGTTTCACGATCGCCGCCGGTGAGACCCTGGGCCTGGTCGGCGAATCCGGCAGCGGAAAGTCGGTCACGGCATTTTCCATTCTGCGTCTGCTGCAACCGCCAGGACGGGTGAGCGGTGGGCGCATCCTCTTCGAAGGCCATGATCTACTGAGTCTCTCCGAACCGCGAGATGCGGGCCGTGCGTGGTGCACGCATCTCGCTGATCTTCCAGGAGCCGATGACCGCGCTCAACCCGGTGATGCGCGTCGGCGATCAGGTCGCCGAGGCGCTGACCGCACATAACATGGCGAGCCGCGGAGAGGCGCGCGACCGCGCCATCGAGCTGCTCGCCGCGGTTCGCATCCCCGACCCGACGCGCCGGATCCGCGACTACCCGCACCAGCTGTCTGGCGGCATGCGGCAGCGCGTGATGATCGCGATTGCGCTCGCGTGCCGTCCTCCGCTCGTCATCGCCGACGAGCCGACGACCGCGCTGGACGTGACGATTCAGGCCCAGGTGCTCGAGCTAATACGTCAACTACAATCGGAATTCCGGCTTGCGCTCCTCCTGATCACGCATGACTTCGGCGTGGTCGCCGAAATGGCCGACCATGTGGCCGTCATGCGGGAGGGCCGCATCGTCGAGACCGGACCGGTGCGGCAGATTCTGCGCGAGCCCTCCCACGATTACACGCGCCAGCTGCTCGCGGCCGTTCCCGGCATGCGCGCCGGCGGAGTCGAATCGGGCACGCTGATGCCGCTGCTCGATGTCCGCGGCCTGACGAAGCACTTCGTCCGCAAACACGGCCTCTTCCGTCCCCCGTCAGTCGTCAGGGCCGTGGACGATGTCAGCTTCTCAATCGACGAAGGGGAGATGTTCGGACTTGTCGGCGAGTCCGGAAGCGGGAAGAGCACCACCGGACGGTGCATCCTGCGGCTGATCGAGCCGAGCGCTGGCGACGTGTATTTCCGCGAATGAAAACGTCCTCACGTTCTCGAAGGCGCGCATGCGGCTGGCCAGGCGCGACATGCAGATCGTCTTTCAGGATCCCTACTCGTCGCTGAACCCGCGGATGCGGGTCGGCGACGATCGTCGAGGAGCCCCTGATCATTCATCGCATCGGTACCCGGGACGAGCGGCGCAGGCGCGTGTGCCGAACTGTTCGAGCTGGTTGGGCTTGACGCCGGAGCATGAACGCCGCTACCCGCACGAATTCAGCGGCGGCCAGCGGCAGCGGATCGGGATTGCCCGCGCGCTGGCGCTGAATCCGGCTTTCGTCATTGCCGACGAAGCCGTGTCGGCGCTCGACGTCTCGATTCAGGCGCAGATCGTCGCACTGTTGCTCGACGTGCGAACGCGACTGAAGCTGACGGTCCTGTTCATCGCGCACGACCTGCGACTTGTTGAGAACATCTGCAACCGTGTCGCGGTGATGTACCTGGGACGTATCGTCGAGATGGGCGAGACGCGCGCGTTGTTTTCACAACCCACGCATCCCTACACACGTGCGCTGCTCAGTGCGATCCCCGTGCTCGATCCGGACGCGCCGCGCCAGCGAATCGAGCTCGATCCGTCATCGTTCAATCGCGACGCACCGCTTCAGGCCGTCGGCGACAACCACTGGGCGGCCGTCTGAATGTTGCTACGCATGTCCGGCTTTAGCCGGACCATCGGGCTCAGGCCGCCTGCCTGACATCCTTTTCGACCTGCCCGTCTCGCAAATGAATCGTTCGATGCGCGAACGCCGCGATGTCGGCTTCGTGCGTCACCAGCACGATGGTGTTGCCGGCCTGATGCAAACGAGCGAACAGCGACATGATTTCGGCGCCCGTCTTCGAATCAAGGTTGCCGGTCGGCTCGTCGGCCAGCAGGATCGACGGGTTGTTCACCAGCGCGCGGGCGATGGCCACGCGCTGACGCTGTCCGCCTGAAAGCTCGTTCGGTTTGTGGGTCATGCGCGATCCGAGCTCGACTTTCTCGAGCGCCGCCTTGGCGCGCGCCTGGCGATCGCGTGTCGCGACACCCGCATAGACCAGCGGCAGCTCCACGTTCTGAAGTGCTGATGCGCGCGGCAGCAGGTTGAACGTCTGGAAGACGAACCCGATCTCTTCGTTGCGGATCTGGGCCAGCTCGTTGTCGTTCATCTGGCCGACCTGCTTCTCGTTCAGCAGATAGCTGCCCTTCGTGGGCGTATCGAGACAGCCGATCAGGTTCATCAACGTCGACTTGCCGGACCCGGACGGTCCCATGATGGCGACGTATTCGCCCCGCTCAATCTGAATCGAGACGCCGCGAAGAGCATGGATCTCTTCCGAGCCCATGACGTACGTCTTCCAGAGGTCGCGGACTTCAATGAGGGCCATGCACGCTCCGTAGGGCAGTTCGTGGATTCAGTCTACTGTCTACGGCCTCGCCCCGCCTGCAGTTCCTGTCGTGCTTCACCAGTGCTCCATCATGTCTCGTAATAGACCACTGGTGCGAAATCGCGTGAATCCACCAAAAACATCACAATTAACCAGGCATTCGTGCAAATTTCTGTCAACAGCGCTGTCAAATTTTGGCGCAAATCAAGTGTTCCAGTAAGAATCACAATTTGGACATAAATCCATGTAAGTACCTTGTAATTCAAAGTCTTAAGTCTGTGACTCGTTATGGAAACGAGCTGGCCTCATCCATGCACTGCCACGGGTTACCAAAGAACCGGGTTTCACGGACGAAACCCATCACAGAGTCCGGCGGCACAAGAAAGCTTGAAGGACTGAGAGAGAGCAAAGGCAATGCAGGCGAATAAGTTTGCGGGATTGGCGGCGGCAGTGGGTGGTGCGGCGATTCTGGTCACGGCTTTCGGGCCGACGATCTCGGGTGCGACGGCGACCGCGAATCTGGGTATCAGCGCCACGGTGACGAATAACTGCACCATCAGCACGGCCGCTCTGGCGTTCGGCTCGTATGACCCGGTCGTGGCTCACGCGTCAGCGAACCTCGATGGAACCGGCACTGTCATCGTCGCCTGCACCAAGGGTGCGACGTCGACCGTTGGGCTCGGTCTCGGATCGAACGCGTCGGGCAGCACGCGGCGCATGACGGACGGCTCGAGCAACTACCTGACCTACGAGCTGTATTCGGACTCGGGCAGGACCACGGTGTGGGGCAACTCGGGCGGCGGTCTTTACAACCCCGGAGCCGCGCCGTCGAAGGTTGCGCGCAATTTCACGGTCTACGGCCGTGTGGTGAGCAACCAGGACGTGCCCGCAGGCAGCTACAACGACACGGTCGTGGCGACCGTGAACTTCTAACAGAAGCCCGGACTCGTTTCGTCCGATACATTCTGTGTGAAGTACGCACTTTCAACCGGGAAACTGGCCCGCCCACGGGCGGGCCGGTTCCTGGTCACGGCCCTGGCGATCGCATGGTTGTGGGGAGGGCCGCAGGCGGGAACCGCAACAGCGGCGACCTTCACCGTCGACCCTACCCAAATCTTTCTCTCTGGACGCACCGGCAGCGTGCTGCTGACGCTGCGCAACGAGAGCGACGAGACGCTGCACTTCCAGCTGTCGGCGTTCGAATGGGCGCAGAGCCCCTCCGGGGAAATGCAGCTCGAGCCGACCGAGGACGTCGTGTTCTTTCCGACGCTGCTCACGCTGAAACCGAAGGAGACGCGCCGGGTGCGCGTCGCCAGCGCGACCGCACAGGACGTGCGGGAGAAGACGTATCGGATCTTCGTCGAGGAACTGCCCCCGACGACCACCGCCGGGACCGGCGTACGGGTGCTGACGAAGATGGGGATTCCGATCTTCGTGCGGCCAGTGAAAGAAGTCGCAACAGCGACATTGAACGATCTGCGGCAGCAGGATGGGACGCTGCGCTTCACGCTGGCCAACGCCGGCACCGTCCATATCGTGCCGCAGAACATCAAGGTGAGGGGACTCGCTGGTTCGAACACCGCTTTCGATCGCGAACTTGAAGGCTGGTATGTGCTGGCCGGGGGCCGGCGTGAGTTCGAACTGGCATTTCCGAAGAACGTATGTGCGCAAGTGACATCCATCGTGGTGGACATCCAGTTCGCGTCCGCGAAGCTGCAAGAGCGGCTGCAGACGCCGAACGGGGCGTGCCCGCGCTGAGCACACATCGATTCGCCTCGCTCTGTCTCTTCGCGCTGCTGTTGTTCCCACGGCTCGTTGCCGCACAGGATCAGCGCGCGGTCCTCGAGCTGGTCGTCAATCGCGTTCCCTCGGGCGAATCGCTCGTCGTCCTCCGCGGCACCGACGCACTGGTCCCCGTCGAGACGCTCGAGAAGGCGGGGCTGCGCGGCTTCGCCGGGCGGCGCGACACGGTAAGCGGGCGAGAGGTCGTCTCGCTGACCTCGCTCGCTCCGGGCGTCACGTTCTCCGTGGATGAAATGGATCTTCGCCTGACCCTCATCGCGAGCCCTGACTTGCTTGGTCTCACGGTCCGCGATCTGTTCAGCGGGGCGCCGGCCGACCTGATCTACCGCAAGGACACCTCGAGCTACGTCAACTACTCGGCGAACTGGCACAGCAACCGTCAGTTCGACCTCTTTGCCGAATCAGCGACCAGCGTTCGCGGTGTGTCGGTCTACAACACCGTCGCCGCCAATCGTCAGTCGGTGACGCGTGGTCTGACCAGCGTCACGCTCGACCAGCGTCGGCAGCTTCGCCGATGGACCATCGGCGACAACCTCGCCTACAGCGGACCGCTCGGTGGCGATGCGTGGATTGGCGGCCTGAGCGTCGCCAAGGAATTCGCCATCGACCCCTACTACGTGCGATATCCCACGCTGTCGCTGTCCACGCCGATCGCCGTCCCCTCGGTGATGGAGGTCTACGTCAACGGTCAGGTCGTGAGCCAGGAACGGGTCGCACCTGGGCGCCTGGATGTCACCAACCTTCCCTTGACGATGGGACGTAACGATGCACGTGTCGTGGTGCGGGATGCGTTCGGTCAGACACGAGAGCTCGAATCGACGTACTACCTCACGACGACCGCTCTCGCGGAAGGCGTGCACGACTACCAGTACAACGTTGGGTTCCGCCGCCTTGGCGTCGGCGACAGGAACTGGGACTATCGCACGCCAGTCGCGCTGGCGCGCCATCGTGTCGGCGTCACCGATTCATTCACCGCCGGCGGCCGTTTCGAGACCCATCCCGGCCGTCTGCTCAGCGGCGGTCCGTCGGTCAACGTGCGTCTGCCGTTTGGCGAGGTAGAGACGGCGGGCTCGGTGAGCCGGCGCCGCGAAGAGTGGGGAACCGCTGCGCACGCGTCGTTTACCTACACTGGTCACCCGGTCAGCGCCGGCGGCTCGATGATGTTCGCGAGCCCACGCTACGCGACACTCACGCCGAATCCGGCCGGTGAAGACCCGCGGCGACAGGGCAGCGTGTTCGCCAGCGTCGCGCTGGCGCGCGCGGTCAGCGTCTCGCTGCAACACACGCAGACCCGGTTCTATCAGGGCATCTCACGCGACCGTTCAGGGTCTGCACACTTCGGTTCACCTCAGTCGCAACGCCGAGTTCATTGCCAGCGCCGCGTACGTCCGCGACGAACGCGGTGCGCGCAAGGAAGCCTACGCGGGTGTCACCGTGCTGTTCGGCCGTTCGTCGGCATCGGTCGCTCACGTGCGCGACTCGCGCGGCGACCGGCTCGCCGTCGAGGCACAGCAACCGCTGCCGGTGGGCGTCGGCTATGGCTACCAGCTGCGTGCCGAAGGCGGGCCGCACGCGAGCGTGAACGGCGTGGCGCGCTATCAGGGCAACCACGGTCGTTACGAGCTCCGCCAGGAGACCATCGGGACGGCATCAACGACCACGCTGAGCACAATGGGCGCAATCGTCGGCATCGGCGGCGGCGTCTTCGCGACGCGGCCCGTCGAAGACAGCTTCGCGCTGGTGCGCGTGCCCGGCGTCGGAGGCGTTCGCGCATTTGCCAGCCATCAGGAGATCGGCAAGACGAGTCGGCGCGGTGATCTGCTGGTGCCGGATCTGCAGCCCTACTATGGCAACATCCTGAACATTGCCGACGGCGACATCCCACTGCAGTACGCCGTGGCTGACGTCGGCATGACGCTGGCACCTCCGTATCGCGGTGGTGCCCTCGCGGTATTCGACGTTCAGCGTGTCCAGCGCGTGCATCGGCAAGATGGTGAATGCCGACGATCGCCCGTTCACCTACGGCGAGCTGACCGCGGTCAGTTCCCGCGGCCAGGCCTACGGGTCTCCAGTCGGCAACGACGGCTCCTTCTACTTCGAGAACCTGCCCGCTGGCGAATATTCGGCGGTGGTCGCCACTCGCGACGGCCAGTGCGCGTTCACGATGGAGATTCCGGTCTCCACCGACACCGTGATCAAGCTTGGCAAGGTGCGGTGCACGGGAGGCAGCGGGCGATGACCGGCAAGCGCCTGCGTCATCGTCCTGTGCGTGGTCTTCGGAGCGCTGTACGCGTCCGAGGCACGCGCGCAGTCGTGCACGATCTCGGCGACGTCGGTGAACTTTGGCAATTACAACGTGTTCAACGGAAGTCCGCTCGACTCGACCGGCACGATCACATACCGCTGCAATGCAGCGGCAGCGAACATCACGGTCGCACTGACCAGAGGCGCCAGCAGCACGTACAATCCGCGGCTGATGTACAAGGGCATCGAGGTGCTCGGCTACAACCTCTATCGGAATGCCGCTCGCACCAATATCTGGGGCGACGGCACCAGCGGCACGGCAATCTATTCGCGCGCGAATCCGCCGAACAACAGCAACGTCAACCTGACGGTTTACGGCAGGCTACCGGCGGGTCAGGACGTGAGTGCCGGCACGTTCTCCGACACCGTGACCGCCGTCATTAATTTTTGACGGCGATTCACTCGCGCGACGGGTCTTCAGCTAGAAATTCAGTGTGAGGATTGTGCTGCCTTCGGAAGCGACGGCAGCCGGCGGTTGAACCGTTTCCGACACTTTCAGATTTGACCGCGCGCCCGATGTGCACGTGAGGCGAAGCATTGGCGCTGCCTTCCCGTGCCGTGCATCGACCGCGCACGAACGCACGACCGTGACGCTGATGCTCATTTGCGCGCTGTTCGAGTCCGCCGAAGCGACTCCAACACCGGCCAGACTGGCCAGCGCGACAACCGCAAGCATCTTCATCTGGGGCTACAGCCTGACGACCGTCGGTGAATCTGCGTCAAACCGAACCGCCTCCAGGGCGCGGATGATGTCGTCAGCGCTCGTCGGCCGGGGCAGGCGCAGGATCACACTCTCAGCCTCCTGCTCGTCGCGCGACAACTGCACCCACACATACGGGCCGTCGGCGTAGATTCCGTGAATCCGGGAGTTCCATTCGCTCCGACTGCTCGATATGCGCACGCCATCGAGCGTCGCGAACAGTTGATCGACTTCCGAGAGCGCGATTGCATCTGCGCTGGGAGCCTGGACCAGAGACATGAGACCTCCGGCGCGCAACTGTTACATGATCGTCGCCAATGCTGAGTCAGGATAGCGGCCGACGACTAACTGGTTATTCGTCTGTCAGTTGTCGCTCGGTCGACGTAAAACCGACGATGAGGGCTGCTGGGCGCGATGGGGCGATCCGGCAGACATTTGTTCACGATCCGTGCGGATCCGTTACACCGGTCCGGCGCCTAATGCTCGTCCTGGTACTGGTCCTTCAGCCGAGCGACAACCGCCGGATCGGCAAGCGTCGTCGTGTCGCCGAGCGCCTTCCCTTCGGCGATGTCGCGCAGAAGCCGGCGCATGATCTTGCCGGACCGCGTCTTCGGAAGGTCGGCCGCGAAGATCACATCATCGGGCCGCGCGATGGCGCCGATCTTCTTGACCACATGGTCCTTCAACTCGCCGACGAGGAGTTCGGAGCCGGTCGTGCCTTCTTTCAACGTCACGAATGCCGCGACCGCTTGCCCCTTGATCTCGTGCGGTCTGCCGACGACCGCGGCCTCAGCGACGCGCGGGTGATCGACCAGCGCGCTCTCCACTTCCATCGTCCCGATGCGATGTCCAGCCACGTTCAGCACATCGTCTACACGGCCAAGCAGCCAGAAGAATCCATTGGTGTCTCGCTTGGCACCGTCGCCGGTGAAGTAGACATCAGGCGTCCAGCGGCTCCAGTACCTGCTTCACGTACCGGTCGGGATCGCCGTAGATGCCGCGGAGCATCGCCGGCCACGGGCGCGTCAACGCGAGCAAACCGCCGCCGGCACCCTGCACGTTCTCACCCTTTTCGGTCTTGATCTCGGCGCTGATGCCTGGAAACGGTCGCGTCGCCGATCCGGGCTTCGTCGTGGTGAGCCCGGGTAGCGGCGTGATCATGATCGCGCCTGTCTCGGTCTGCCACCATGTATCGACGACCGGGCACCGCTCGCCGCCGATGTAGCGGTGATACCAGACCCACGCTTCCGGATTGATCGGCTCGCCGACTGAACCCAACAGTCGCAGGCTGCTCATATCGCGGCGCTTCGGCCAGTCCGTGCCCCAGCGCATGAACGCGCGAATCGCCGTGGGCGCGGTGTAGAAAATCGTGACGCCGTATCGCTCGACGATCTGCCAGAAGCGGTCCTTCTCGGGCCAGTCCGGCGCACCCTCGTACATGACGACTGTTGCGCCATTGGCGAGAGGTCCATAGACGACATAGCTGTGCCCGGTCACCCAGCCGATGTCCGCCGTGCACCAATAGACATCGTCTTCCTTGAGATCGAAAACCCACTTGGTCGTCGCGTAGGTGCCGACGAGATATCCGCCCGTCGTGTGCACGATGCCCTTCGGTTTTCCGGTCGTGCCTGACGTGTAGAGGATGTAGAGCATGTCCTCCGCATCCATCCGCTCCGGCTCGCACACGTACGAGGCGTCCTGCATCAGGCGGTGATACCAGTGGTCGCGTCCTTCCTTCACGTGAACTTCGACTGGCGACCCGTGCAGACGCTGCACGACGACCACGTGCTTGATCGAGGGCGTGCCGTGGAGCGCTTCGTCGGCCATTTTCTTCAGGGGCACGACCTGGCCACGGCGCCAGCCGCCGTCCGCGGTCACGAGCAGCGTGCATTGCGAGTCGTTGATGCGATCGCGGAGGGATTCGGAGCTGAAGCCACCGAAGACGACCGAATGGATCGCGCCGATTCGCGCGCACGCGAGCATCGCGATTGCCAGCTCGGGGATGAGCGGCAGATAGATCGCCACACGATCGCCCGCGCTTGACGCCGAGCGACTTCATCACGTTGGCGAACTGGCTGACCTGGCGATAAAGATCGAAATACGTCAGCGTGCGACGGTCGCCGGGCTCACCCTCCCAGACCAGAGCGGCCTTGTTTCGCCGCGCGCCACGCACGTGCCGATCGACGCAGTTGACGCTGGCGTTGAGCGTCCCGCCGACGAACCATTTCGCATGCGGCGGCTTCCAGTCGAGCACGCGCGTCCACGGCGAGAACCACTCGAGTTCCGCAGCAAAGCCGGCCCAGAATGCCTCGGGATCGCGGTCTGCACGGGCGTAAACATCTTCGTCGCGCACGTTGGCCTGCGCGCAGAAGGACGCCGGCGGCGCGAATGTACGATCTTCTTGCAGGAGATCGGCGATCTCTGGTGGAGCCTTGTGGTCGGCCATAGGCGGATCAGGATAATGGATGCCGGGTCCAAAGAGCAGGACCCGGCCTACGCTGTCACTGCGGGGGAAGCGGCGGAGGCTCGGTTGGTCCGCCGAGCGCCGGCGGGACGTCGTTGCGGAAGAACGCCGCGCCGAGCACGCCGCCGAGTGTCGCGAAAACGATGCCGGCGAAGAGCATCACCGCAAAGCCAAACACGAGGCCAATCGAAGGATTCGCGCCGAGCGATTCGAGCATCGTCCGGACTTCAGGCGGCAGGTCGCGCGCGTTGCGCGCGAAGTCGCCGGCGAGCCGCCGCTGGAGGGGCGCCATCAGCAGGTTCACGACGATCGAGACGATCAGCCAGACCAGTGAACCGATGATGCCGGAGAGCAAACCGGTGAATGCGCCGCGCCCGACGGTGATCGGACGCGGGTCGTTCTGTTGATCGAGATAGGCGCCGAGCACACCGCCGCAGATCACCCACAGACAACAACAGACGTTGCCGAGGTTGACCACCGGCAGGGCCGACAGCACCCCGATAAAGAGGCCGCCGAGAACGGCCGGCTGGTTAATCGTAGTACTCCCGGCCGAGATGCGTGATCAGCTCTTCACCCTGCATGTAGCGCAACGTGTTCTTGAGCTTCATCAGCTGAATGAACAGATCGTGTTCGGGATACACCTCGGGGGCATGCATCGGGCTCTTGAAGTAGAACGAGAGCCACTCCTGGATGCCCGCCATCCCCGCCCGCTTGGCGAGGTCGAGAAACAGCACCGAGTCGAGCACGATGGGCGCGGCCAGGATGCTGTCGCGACAGAGGAAGTTGATCTTCAACTGCATCGGATAGCCCAGCCATCCGATCAGGTCGATGTTGTCCCAGCCTTCCTTGTTGTCACCGCGCGGCGGGTAGTAGTTGATGCGCACGACGTGACAGAGATCCTGATACAGATCCGGATAGAGGTGCGGCTGGAAGATGTATTCGAGCGCCGACTTCTTGCTCTCTTCCTTGGTCTTGAACGACTCAGGATCGTCGAGCACTTCGCCGTCGCGGTTGCCGAGGATGTTGGTCGAGTACCACCCCTTGACGCCAAGCAGCCGCGCCTTCAGGCCGGGCGCGATGATCGTCTTGATCAGCGTCTGGCCCGTCTTCATGTCGTTGCCGGCCAGCGGCGACTTCATTCGGGCCGCCAGTTCCAGCATTGCCGGAACGTCGGCGGTGAGGTTCGGCGCCGCGTTCGCGAACGGCAGGCCCTCGCGAATCGCCGCGTAGGCGTAGACCATGCTCGACGGGATCGAGTCGTCGTTCTGCTCGAGGGCCTTCTCGAAGGAGGCGACGGTGGCATGCGCGGCCGTCTCCTTCATGTAGACCTCCGTGCTGCCGACCCAGACCATGACCATCCGGTCGCATCCGTGCTTCGACTTGAAGGCACGGATATCGGCAATCAGCTGTTCGGCGAGGTCCCGCTTGTTCTTGCCCTTCTTGACGTTCGGCCCGTCGAGACGCTTGACGTAACGGCGATCGAACACCGCCGGCATCGGCTTGACCGCCTCGAGCTCGGTGCGAACCTGATCCAGCTGCGACTGCTCGAGCACACCGGCTGTCCGGGCCGCCGCGTAGCAGTCCTCTTCGAAAATGTCCCAACCGCCAAAGACGATGTCGTCGAGTCCGGCCAGGGAAATGAAATCCTTGATCTTCGGGGCGCGCGCCTCGGTGCGTTTGCCAAGCCGGATCGTCCCCATTTGTGTCAACGAGCCGATTGGCTGTGCGAGCCCTTTCCGAATCGCCATCACGCCGGCGATGGTGGTCGTGCTGACGGCACCAAGGCCGACCAGCAGCACACCAAGCTTGCCGCGTGCAGGGGCGATATCAATTGGTGGAGTCACAATCGGCCACTATATCATGGGGAAAATGCGAAGGTTTCTGCGGAAATCGAGCGTTGGCAGCGAACCGCTCGCGGTCACCATGAGCGGCGCGCGCCTCGGCGAACGAGCGCTCCAAGTGGGTCTCGACGATCCGCATCATCGCGGCCGCGATCGCCGCCAAGACCGGCCTGACAGGTCAGGCCAACCTCGTGGTTGCCGACGAAGCGGCCGCCGCCTCTGCCCGTGATGCGGTGGCGGAGGCCGGAGGCCTCGGCGATGTGCACGTCGTCAGCGCGCTGCATCCGCTGCCCTTCTCCGACGAAGCCTACGACCTCGTGGTGATTCACACGGCGCGAGGGCTGCTGGCCTCGTTGCCCCGCGACGTGCGAGAACGGCTGCTCGTCGAATGCCGGCGAGTCCTGCGAGCCGGCGGACGCCTGCTTGCGCTCGAGGCCGGGACGCAGACCGGCTTACGCAGTCTCTTCGGCGGCGCCAAGCTCGACGCAGCGTATGAGACTGCCGGCGGAACCGTGGCGGCGCTCGAGGCCGCCGGCTTCCGGCCGGTGCGGTCCCTCGGCGACCGTCAGGGCTACCGGTTCATCGAGGCGTTGAAGGCGTAGAGACCAAAACGGCGTCAGACGCGGGGACGACGCGACTCACGGCTGACCACGAGAGGGGACGGCCTGACGAGCGCACTCGACGGATCAGGCCTGAATCTGCATAGTGAGACGAGGCAAGGGATTTGCCTTTGCCTGCACTACGCCGATGTCAGCTCTCTCTGACGTCTTCACGGTCGACGAGATCGCACGAGCTGCGGGGGTCCCGCTCGAAGCCGTTGATGCGGTCGATCAAGGGCGGGTCTGCTCGGCCGCTCCCCGGTTCGACCTTCTTCGAACCCGGCGAGGCGATTCGCGCCGGTATCGAAGCCCGACGTGTGGTCGCAGCGGGGGTCGCCACGGTCCGCGACCCTGACGCAGACATCTTCACAACCGGCGGATCGGAACCCGTTCGCGGTTCGCCGCAAAGGTCTTCCCTCGTTTGCGTCCTCGCTGGTCCATGGCGCGTTCGTCGTCACGATGCTGTGGCTGACAACTGGTGCGCCTGAGAGCGCGCCCGCGGAGAATCCCGCGCCTCGACTCGTATTCCTGCTGACCCCCGGCCCAGGAGGGGGGGGCGGAGGCGGTGGGCTTCGCAACCCACTGCCCCCACGAAAGGCAGAGGCACCGGCACGGCTCCGCACGCCACGACCCGCGGTCGATGCGTCGCCGGTGAAGTCTCCCATCAAAGCTCGGCCGATTGAGGTACGCCAACCGACGCCTCCGGTGCCGGCCCCGGCGCCAGTCGAGCGAGATCCGCGTCCCATCCCGACGACTCGTCGCGCCGGTTGCGCCGACGACCAACGCCGCAGCAGCGCGACGGCGCCCTTCAGGCTCGCACCGAGAACCCGAGTCAGGGCAGCGGCGTCAACGGAGGCACCGGCACAGGCCGCGGAACCGGTGACGGCGAGGGCCTCGGATCCGGTATTGGGCCAGGCGCGGGAGGTGGCACTGGCGGCGGGCCCTATCGCGCCGGCAGCGGTGTCGAGCCTCCGCGCCTGCTCCGGGAAGTGAAGGCGAGATACACGGACGAGGCACGCCGGCGGGGAACAACCGGTAACGTGCTCCTGGAAATCGTGATCACCCGCGACGGGACGGTCGGCGATGTCTCAGTGCGTCGCGGGCTGGGGTCCGGCCTCGACGAGCGCGCGATCGAAGCGGTCCGTCAATGGAAATTTGCGCCCGCGCGGCGGCTCGGCGAGCCGGTCGATGTCATCGTCGAAGTCGCGGTGGAATTCATGATGCGCTGATCATGCTGACAATTACTTTGCTCTCACTCGTTGTCGCAGCGGCGTCGGGATTCTTCGCGTGGCGGTCGATTCGCCGCGAACACCTGCGTTCGAGCGCGCGCGTCGCGTCGCTCGCCGCAGCGATGGACGAGACAACCGTGCCGCTTCGCGCGTTTGCGCCAGAACCGTCCTTCGACCCGTCCTACGAGTTCCACAGCGAGGCCACTGCGCCCGCGCCGACGCTGATATTCGAAGCGATGGACGTCCAGCCGTCGATTCGCCGGCGGCTGTTGAGCGCCGTCATCGGCGCGTCGGTCGTGGTTGCGGGCGTCGTGCTGATCGCGATGATGAGCGATCGGTCCGAGGCGCCGGTGCCGCGCATCGTGTCGCCGCACGCCGAATCGCTCGAGCTGTTATCGCTCGATGCGACACGTGAAGGATCCACGCTCGCGGTGACCGGCCTCGTGCGCAGCCGAGCCGAAGAGCCGTTGACCGCCGTCACCGCCATCGTCTCGGCCATCGATGCCAAGGGCCGGCCGGTTGGACGCGGCACCGTGCCGCTCGCGGCGATTCTGCCGCCCGTGAATCGCGATTCGTGGTGACGATCGCCGATGTGAACGAAGCCGCGCGCTACCGCGTGAGCTTTCGCAGTGCGACCGGTGTGATTCGACACGTGGATCGCCGCGCCGCGCGACCGGGCGACGTGTCGTGATCGACTCCAGGAGGACCCGTTTCATGCGTGCTCCGAGTGCTCTCATCTTCGCGGCCCTGATCGCGGCGACAGCGGCGGCCGGCGCCCAATCTCAAGAGGGTTTCCGGTTTCGGAGCGGCGTCGATCTGGTCAACGTGACCGCGACGGTCACCGACGATGATGGACGCTTCGTCTCCGGACTCCGTCGCGAGGATTTCACCGTCTACGAGGACGGCAAGCTGCAGGACGTCTCGCACTTCAGCAACGATCGAGTGCCGGTCAGCCTCGGCATCGTGCTCGACACGAGCGGCAGCATGTCGCCTGAGAAGATGTCGGCGGCGCGATCGGCGATCGATCGCCTCATCTACGACCTGCTCGGCAAGGACGACGAGCTCTTTCTCGTGGAGTTCTCGACACGCGCCAGGCTCAGACAGGACTGGACGACCGACCGCAGTCTGATCAGCCGCGCCGTTCGCGAGACCAACGCCACCGGCGGGACGGCGATCTACGACGCCGTCGCGACGGCGATTCCCACCGCGCAGGCCGGCACGCACGTGAAGAAGGCGCTGCTGCGTCATCTCCGACGGCAACGACACCAACAGTTCGACATCGGTGGGCAGCCTTCGCCAGCAGATTCGTGAGAGCGACGTGCTCGTGTATGCCCTGGGGATCGACGGCACCGGACGGCGCAGCGCCGACGTCGTGCGACCACCGGTCCAGATTCCGCTTCCACTTGCCGTTTCCGTTCCCAGGCGGCCGCAGGCCGCAGCCTGGCCGGCCGCCGATCGGCGGCGGGGGCGGCGGCGGGGGCTGGCCGAGCGCACCTGGCGACCGGGTGAATGCCGACGCTCTGCGACAGATTACCGACGACACCGGCGGCCGGACTGAAATTGTCCGTGGCTCCGAGGGATTGGGGCCGGCCACCGCACGCATCGCCGACGAATTGAGCAAGCAGTACTACCTTGGCTATTCGAGCAACACCGAGCGGGACGGCCAGTGGCACTCGATTCGAGTGAATGTCCGCGACCGGCGTCTGACCGTGCGTGCACGAAGGGGGTACATCGCGTCTTGATATGATTTCGTCCGGTGTCGACGTTCTTCATTGCGCTCGGGCTGAGCCTGGTGGGCGGCCTGGGCGGGCTCCTGGTCGCGTCCGGCGTTCTCCTCATCAACGATTCCGCCCGCGCCCGGCTGGTGCCCGTGGCTGGTCAGCTACGCGGTCGGCGCGCTGCTCGGCGTCTCGATGCTCGCGATCCTGCCGTCGGCGCTCGATCAACTGCCGGCGTCGCGCGTATTCGGCACGCTGCTGATCGGCATCCTGTTGTTCTTCCTGCTCGAGAAGCTGGTGCTGTGGCGGCACTGTCACACGCACGACTGTGAAGTGCACGACGGCAGCGTCTTCCCGGTCGTCATCGGCGACGCGTTCCACAACTTCGTCGATGGCGCCGCCATCGCCGCCGCGGTCATGACGTCGGTGCCGCTCGGTGTCAGCATGGCGGTGGCTGTCGCGGCGCACGAGATCCCGCAGGAGGTTGGCGATTTCGCCATCCTGCTGCACGCCGGCTATTCGCGGAGCCGGGCGCTGCTGCTCAACGTGCTGTCGGCGTTGCGCCAGCGCGCTTGGCGCGGTGGTGGCGTATTTCGCCTTCGAATTGACGCCACGCATGCTTCCCTACTTTCTCGCCCTTGCGGCGGCGAGCTTTCTCTATGTCGCCATGGCCGATCTCATCCCCGGCCTGCACCGCGGCCGGACCGATGCCGGCTCGATGCGCCAGATCCTGCTGATCGGCGCCGGCGTCGCGACGATGCTCGTCCTGTAGTGATCCGTCCGCGGCCGAAGACGGCCCGGCTGAAGACACACGCGGCAGCTCCCGAAACGCTGCTCGAAATCCTCGCGCTGCCTGGCGCCTCGGCGCTGGCAGAGTCTTTGCCCCACTCAGCTCTCGGGAGGCACGGAAGGCTCAGAGTGACATCCACCGCGACCTTCCGACCGTAGAAGATTCAGAGATGCGTTCAGAGAGAACGGGAGGAACGTCATGTTCGCCAGGTTCGTTGCTACCACGCTCGTCGTGCTCGCCGCTGCGACGTCAGCAGGCGCCACCGGGCAACCAGAAAATCTTCAGGTCTTCCGTGACGTGCAGCGGCAGGTGCTGCAGTATCCGCACTTCACGATCTTCGACAGCGTCAGCGCGCAGGTCGACAACGGCACGGTGATCGCTGGTCGGCAAGGTCACGATGCCGTACAAGAAGAACGACATCGAGCGCCGCGTGCGCAAGCTGGCCTCGGTCGAGCGACTCGTCAACAAGATCGAGGTGCTGCCGGTCTCGCAGTTCGACGACGACCTTCGCTTCCGCATTGCACGCGCGATCTACTCGAACCCGAACTTCCGGCCGTTCGCCACGATGGTGAACCCGCCGATCCACATCATCGTCGAGCGTGGTCGGGTCACGCTCGAAGGCGTCGTGAACAGCCAGGTCGATCGCATGCTGGCGCGGTCGATCGCCTCGAACTTCCTCGCCTTCGACGTGAAGAACGCGCTGAAGACCGAGGCTGAAGTGAAGGCCGAGCTCGAGAAGCTGTAATCGTGGCCGGTCACCGGAGGCGGGTCCGAAAGGACCCGCCCTACGCGAGGGCGACGCGTGCGTCGCCCCTACGCCACTCGTCGGATTCACGACCGCGGCGGACGACCCACCAGAGGACGAGGCCGAACGTCATCGCGGCGGCGACGATCGGTGACTCCGAAGAGCAGCAGCGTCGTATAGAGGATCGATTCCGGCTCCATCCGCACTTCCACATCGAGCGGCTCGCCCTTCAATCTCGCAGCCAGCGGCTGCTCCCACCTCAGGATGTTTCCGCGCTCGGTCTTCCTCGACGGCGCGTTGTGATACGGAATCTCGCTCGGGATGTGCATCTTGAAGACGACGAGCTCGCGGCCGGTCCAGCCACCGCTGTCAACGGCCGTTGACCGCAGGCGAGCCGACGCGCTGCCGATACACGACGCTGTCGCTGTCGCGATCGAACCGGTACGTTGACCACGCGAACATCGGCTGTCGCTGCAGCTGCCGCACGTCAGGGACCTCGAGGCTGACGTGCACGAACCGCCGCCCGTCGCGGCGCGACAGCGTGACCCGGGGCGCCGGGCGCGCCCGGCGTCTGGAACAGCGCCCGCACGCGGTCCGCGATCGAGGCGCGCCTTCGGATCCACTGGCAGATCGACGCCGCGCAGACGCCACGAGCGACGCCACCGAGGCATTGACGTTGACGGTCGCGGAGCCGTCCAGCCGGAGATAGATCTCCTCTTCGTACTCGTACTTCTGCGCGAGCGCGCCGCACGCCGACGCCGATCAGCGCGCACGTCACGAGCGCCGCGACGAGCGCGACTCGCCGAACATCCTCACAGGCATCAACGGCAATGATATCGTGGGCAGATGGCCCGTCCGGCGCTCTTCCTGATCGACGGCAGCTCGCAGATGTACCGCGCGTATCACGCGTTTCGCGGCCGCGGTCTCTCGAATCAGGAAGGGCAGACCACGCACGCGGTCTACGTCTTCGTCACGATGCTGCGCAAGCTCATCGCCGACCACAAGCCGGCGTATCTCGCCGCATCGTTCGATCTGGCCGGTCCGACGTTCCGCGACGAGATCGCCGCCGACTACAAGGCCAATCGTGCGGCGATGCCCGACGATCTCGCCGAGCAGATCAACTGGGTGCATCGAGGCCTGCGAGGCGCTCGGCGTCCCGATTCTCACCGTCAAAGGCTACGAGGCCGACGACGTCATCGGCACGGTGGCGACGCGGGCGGTCGCAGCCGGCTTCGAGGTCGCGATCGTGTCGATCGACAAGGACTTCTTTCAGCTCGTGCGCCCGGGCGTGCGCGTCTACGACCCGCGAGAGGACGGCGCCTGGTTCGACGAGGCCGGCGTCGTCGAGAAGTTCGGCGTGAAGCCGTCGCAGGTCGTGGACGTGCTCGCGCTCGTCGGCGATACGAGCGACAACGTCGCCGGCGTGCCCGGCATCGGCAAGAAGGGCGCGATCGATCTGGTGACGCAGTTCGGCGGAATCGACGCGCTGCTCGCACGCGCCGCCGAGCTGAAGCCGAAGCAGCGCGAGGCGTTGACGACGAATCGCGAGGCGGCGCTGCACAGCCGCGAGCTGGTGACCATTCGGTGCGGACGTGCCGCTGGAGATCGACTTCGAGTCGCTCCGCTATCGCGGGCCCACGTCGCGAGCGCTGCTACGAGCTGTTCTCGCGGCTCGAGTTCCGCACCATCGTCGCCGAGTACGCGCCGACCGCGGACACGATCCAGAAGGACTACGCGCTCGTGACGACGCTCGACGAGCTCGATGCGCTGATCGCCGAGCTGCGCGCGGCCGGTGAGTTCGCGCTGCGCGTGATTCCCGATCACTGGTCGGCGATGCGCGCCGCGATCGTCGGCGTCTCCGTTCTCGCACGGGGCGCGGCGGCCCGCTACGTGCCGATCGGCCACGAGAGCAGCGACGACAGCGGCGACCTGCTCGCGCGGCCGGCGCACCCACGCAGATCAACCGCGCAGACCGCCCTCGAACGCCTCCGGCCGCTGCTCGAGGACCCGTCGGTGCGCAAGGTCGGCCACGACCTGAAGTTCGACCTGATGGTGCTGGCCAATCACGGCATCACGCTGCGCGGCATCGCGTTCGACTCGATGATTGCCAGCTACCTGCTCGACGCGACGCGCTCGGGTCATCCCATCGAGGACGGCGCGCTCGAGCAGCTCGGGTATCGCGCGCTGACCGAGGACGAGGTCTGCGGCAAGGGCGCGAAGGCACAGTCGCTGGCGCGCCTGTCGCCGGAGACGATCCTCACCTTCGCCGGTGAGCGCGCCGACCTCGCGTGGCAGCTGTCCAGGGCGCTGCCTCCGCTGTTGTCGCAGACGCGCAGCTCGATTCGGTCATGCGCGAGCTGGAGATGCCGCTCATGCCGGTCCTGGCCGACATCGAGCGCGCCGGCATCCTGATCGACGGACCGGCGCTGGCCGTCCGCTCGCGGGACATCGAACAGGAGCTCGCCCGCTACACGGCGCGCATCTACGAGCTGGCCGGTGAGGAATTCAACATCAACTCGCCGCCGCAGCTCGGACGCATCCTGTTCGAGAAGCTCGAGCTGCCGTCGGCGAAGAAGACCGGCAAGACCCGATCGTTCTCGACGGCGGCGGAAGTGCTCGAGGAGCTCGCGCTCACGCACGAACTGCCGCGGCTCGTGCTCGAGTGGCGCGCGCTGCACAAGTTGAAGAGCACCTACATCGACGCGCTGCCGGTGATGGTGCACCCGACGACCGGCCGCGTGCATACGAGCTTCAACCAGGCCGTCGCCGCGACAGGACGTCTGAGCAGCTCGGATCCGAACCTGCAGAACATTCCGATCCGCACCGAGCTCGGCCGCGAGATCCGGCGCGCGTTCGTCGCCGCGCCGGGCCACGTGCTGATCTCGGCGGACTACTCACAGATCGAGCTGCGCGTGCTCGCGCACATGGCCGGCGAGGAAGCGCTGATCGAAGCGTTTCGCGCCGGGGAGGACATTCACGAGCGAACCGGGCAGAGGCTGTTTGGCGTGAACAACGCCATGGACAAGCACCAGCTGCGAAGCCTGTCGAAGATGGTGAACTACGCGGTGCTGTACGGGAAGACGCCGTTCACGCTGGCCAAGGACATCAACGTGACGCAGGAAGCGGCGCAGGAGTTCATCACCGCGTACTTCACCGGCTTCCCGCGCGTCCGCGCGTTCATCGACCGCATTCTGGAAGAAGGACGCACGACTGGCGTGGTGCGGACGATGTTCGGACAGGCGGCGGCTGGTGCCAAACCTGACCAGCCGCAACTTCCAGATGCGCAGTCAGGCCGAGCGCGAGACGGTGAACATGCCCATCCAGGGCACGCGCGGCCGACATCCTGAAGAAGGCGATGATCGATCTGCACGCCGAGCTGCCGAAGCGCGGGCTCAGGACGCAGATGATTCTCACCGTGCACGACGAGCTGCTCTTCGAGAGTCCGAAAGAGGAAGCCGACGCGGCCGCGGAAGTCGTCCGCGACCGCATGGAGCACGCCGCCACGCTGGACGTGCCGCTCACCGTCGACGTCGGCATCGCCGAGAACTGGCGCGACGCAAAGCCGTAGCAGACGATCGTTCGCAGCTCCTCTTCCTGAACAGCCTCGGTATCGAACGATAGATGCCGTGATGACGGCACCCAATCGCGACCAATCCGCGATGCATTCCGGGTTCGACGGATCGGCCAGAAACGCGTCGGGCTCGAAGCCACCGGGGAAGACTAGAAGCCAGCCGAACCGCGAACGACCGAATGACTGCTCGACATGCTGTCGTCTTCACACAGTTCGTCGGGAAGTGAAGGTCGAATCGAACCGGCTCGAGGAAGCCGCCGTGACACGACGGAAACGCCTTCGAGCTGACCCAGTAGAAGCCGGCGCCGATTCCATAGTCGACGAAGTCGTAGCGTGGATTGTCGAACATGTTCCAGGTAAATGCTGGCTCGACGGTCGTGAAGTTATCCGTTCACCGCCGGCGTACTTATCGTCATGGTCCACACAAACCGCATCCGACATCGAAGAGCCGCCTGCGTCGTCGCGTTGCAGTCGGCACGCTGAATAGATGACGCCCGGCACGCCGCTGGTGCGAACCGGTGTCAACGAATGCTGGATCGCGTCTGCGGTCGCTGCACAGCGTCGATCGCCCTCGTCGCGTCCGCATCGGCGCGCTCGATCGCGTATCAACATCATCTTGAACCCGGCATTGATTCACGCGTCGGTGGCCGTTCACATCGCCGAGCGACGAATCAGCGCGTGCCCGGACGGGTCGAATGCCGTCGCACCTCTGCGACCTTCTCCCGACGCGACCCGAGTCAGGGCTGCCGCATGTCGAGAATGCGCTCCCGTTCATCGAGGGCGCGTCCATTCCCGACCTCGGTCTCGCGCAGAAGCCGAAGCCGCTTCGTCACTTCGGCATGTCGACACGATCTGTCGGTCGGTCGCAGCGTTCTGCATTCGCACCGTAGCTCTGACTGCCGCAGATCGCTTCTTGTCGCGAAGCTGTCGACAGACAGAACAGCCGCATCGATGTCGAGCCAACCACCAGCCGGGCCGCTCCAAGGCTCGATGAACTCCCACCACGCGTGTGCTGGCGCCGGATCGCGAGCTGCAACAGCCAGAGCAAGACGACACACGGAGATGCGTCGCATCACAATCCTCCTGACATGAAGTCGATGGTTACGCCGCGTGAATCGCCTACAGGGTTTCGGGCTCGAACTTCGACCGGCCGCGTGCATAACGGCTGAAAGGGTTCTCCCGAACACCGAGCGGAGTCAAGCGCCGGATCGCACTCTTGACGGTCCGATTTCGTGGCGGCGGCAGCTCGGGGCAGAACAGCAGCAGGTCGCTCACCGTCGCGACGCCAATCGATGTAGCAGCGCGCGTCATTCCAGCTGACCGCCTCGAACGGGCTCGATGGCGCTGAAA
The DNA here is from genome assembly GCA_963728305.1 of uncultured Acidobacteriota bacterium. Lineage (GTDB taxonomy): Bacteria > Acidobacteriota > Vicinamibacteria > Vicinamibacterales > UBA2999 > Gp6-AA40. The sequence goes on along the minus strand of CAVSKE010000011.1, from coordinate 232,419 downwards.
TAGAGCAGCCGATACGGGAAAGTGCAGCAACGCCATCGCGACGCAGGTGGCGACGACACCGCCGGCGATGAGCCCCAGTGCAGCGATTGCCCCTTCCGCACGAGCCTCGTGACCGGATACCACACCGCGACCGAGAAGATCACGACGCAGGCTGAAGATCCATCGGTACTGATTGTGAAGCGCCACGAAGTCGGTGAGAGCAACCTGCAGCTCCTCCGCCGTCGCACTCGGCATCTCGATCAGCGCCAGGATCAGCGGCAGGAAATACCAGAGCGCAGCGCCACGACGATCGCGGCCGACAGCAGCAACGCACAGACGCGAGCACTGGCACTTCATCCAGACGAAGCCGATGCGCGACGACGCGAGCCGACGTCCGTGACCAGCGCCATCGAGCCGTCGGCACGCCGGAAGCATCGCGTCAGCAGCCGCCTCGAGCCACACCACGAGTCGTGCCGCCGAGCAGAACGACCAGCAGGATCAGGAACGGCGGAAAGCTCGTTCGTCGGCCCCACACCAGATAGTCCCAGACCGTCTCCGTCGCGAAATCCGATCGCTGGAATGCCAGGTTGAAGTGCGTCGACGTGATCGCGCCGAGCACGGTCATGCCGGTCACGACGCACGGCGACGATCGAGCGCCGGCTTCGCAAGCCGCCAGACCCACGATCGCGCGTGCAATCTTCAGACCGGACAGCGCCGCGAGCAGTTCGCTCGCATTCGGCGTAGCGCTCTTCCGGATCCAGCGCGATCGCGCGCTCGACGACCTGCATGAACGCCACCGGCAGATCCGGCCGAACCTCGCTGAGCCACCGATGCCGGCGGTTGCGCGTGCGCGTCGCGCAGCTCGTCGACGGATGCGGCTCTCACCGGATAGTCGCCGGTCACGAGGTGATAGAGCAGCACGCCCAGGCTGTACACGTCGCTGCGCGCCGACGCCTGCTCGCCCTCGAGCACTTCCGGCGCCATGTAGAGCGGCGTGCCCGCGCGATCGTTCTTGCTCTGCTGATTCCGCCGTCGCGGCCGGTGCCGAAGTCCATCAGCACGATCCGGCCGGTGTCGTCGCGCATGACGTTCTTGGCCTTGACGTCGCGATGGATGTAGCCGGCGCGATGCACGGCCGACAGCGCGCGGCACAGATCCTCGCCGATGAGCACCGCCTCGGCCGCGCTCATCTTCCCCTGGCCGCGCACGATGTCGGCCAGCGTCTTCCCGCGCACGAACTCCATGCACAGGCCGACGCGATCGCCATGCGCCTCGACGCCGAGCACGCGGACGACGTTGTTGTGGCTGGATCTTGGCGAGCGCACGACCTTCCTGCAGCAGCCGCTCCTCGCAGCCGCGTGTCGCCGACGCGGCGATGCAGGATCTTGATCGCCACGTCCCATTCGAGCTCCGAATCCCACGCGCGATAGACGCTGCCGTAGCTGCCCTCGCCGACCTTGTTGGCGAGGCGATATTTGCCCCACGTGTCGGCGCCGCACTCGGCGACGGTCCGTCGCCGGCATCGGCTCGCCAGCGTCGTCTGCTCGTAGTCCACCGCGGCGTCGCGATGCAGGTTGACGATGTCGTTGAGCACGCGAAGGCTCTTGGCCCACTCCGCTCGCGCGGCCGGGCGCGGCGCTGCTCGATCGCGTTCCAGTCGACCGTGAGACCGTCGGCGATCTGCTCGATGGCGTCGTCGAGAACGGCTTCAGACATGCTGCATCTCCTCGGCCAGACGCTTCATCGCGCGGGTCACGGCCATACGCGCCGCCGCCGCCGACGGCCGACCGAGCACCGTCGCCAGCTCGTCGTACGAATAGAGCATCTCGAGCCGGCCGATGATCGCTTCGCGATCGGGCGGCTTCAGCCGCTCCAGCGCCGATCTCGTAGCGTTCGAGATTCTCGGCGCCGATCGCCGCCTCGAGCGGCGACGTCGCCTCGTCCTCGAGCCCTTCCGACAGGCCGCTGATCTCGGGCCGCCGCTTGTGGTGCCGGATGACATCGCGAATGCGATTCATCACCGCGCGCCGAAGATAGGCCTGCAGCGCGCCCTGATGACGGGATTCGAAGGCCTCGAGATGGCGCATCGCGGAGATGACCGTGTCCTGCACGATGTCCGCGGTGTCGTTCAGGCTGCGAGCCGTCTGCGGCAACCGGCCGTGCGCCCAGCGCCGAAGCGCCGGTACACACCGCTCCAGCAGCCGGTCGAGGGCTTGCGGGTCGCCCTCTTTCGCGAGCTCGAGGAGCTCGATGGTCGTTTCCGGCGACAGCGGCTCATCGCCGGTCCCCGTTGACGACCCGAAGTCGCTGCTCATGACAAGGCCGCCAGGTTCGGCAGCCTCCTCTCCGGATAATACTCGCGGGAATGGCGGCGCTCGAAGCGGAAACTCCGCTCGAGCAGGCTGTCTTGCCAGACTCCATGATCGGTACTCCGTAGAGAAAGCTACGTACCGATCACAACGCCGGGCAGGTGTCGTTTCGAACAGGGCTGTCAGCGAGTCCAGCAGCTGGCAGCCGGGGCTTACATCGCTGTTATTTCCACTGCTCCTTGACGAGCTCCCATTCGGCGCGCAGCGCCGTCACCGCTTCCTGCGGATCCCGGACGGACATCACCCGGGATCGTTCGGGAATCAGCGCCTGCATGACCAGACGGTCGAGGTCGGCGCGAAGTTCGCCGGTCGTCTCGGGCGACAGGGTCGAGCGGACCCAGCCAGCAATGGCGGCATGCCAGGCGCCCTCGACGTCCCCCATGCCGCGCAGCGCCACCGCCTGCCAGTAGTTCGCCACCGCAGCTTCCGGGATCCTGCCGCAGTTCCTCCTCCATGCGGGCGCCGATCTGCTCGAAGACGACGCGGCGGCGATCGACGGGACGGGTCTGCGCGTCGCGATCCATCGCTGTCGCCCACCAGTCGAGCAGCATCTGCTTGTCGCGTGAGCCGAGCAGCGTCGAGCGAGCCAAGGCGGTCTGAGAAGAGATTGGCGGCCGAACCGAAGATCTCGCTGAGATATAGCGACTGCCCGATGCCGATGATCAGGTCGACCTGGTCGCGAGGCGTCAGCGACGGACGACTTGATGGCGACGAACGCCTCGCGCGCGGCAACGAGGTCCTTGGCGTCGATGTTCTGACGATATCGCTCGATATAGGAGCGCGCCATGACCAGCGCCGCCGCATCGGCCCACGCCGGCTGACGACGGGCGACGGCAGCCGCATCGATGGCGCCTTCGTAGTTGGCGGCGTTGTAGAGCGTTCGCGCTTTCGCCAGCGCCGGAGGCTCGGCCGCCCATGCCACCGGGGCCAGCCCAAGGAGGACCAGCACCATCGCTGCGCCACGCAGGGTCCGCATGGCTCGATCGTAGTCCAATTTCAATTCCCAACGCCCAACTGCCAACGCCCAACGCTTGGAAGTTGGGAGTTGGGACTTGGGAGTTGAAGTTGCTACCATCGGTTTTCGATGAGTGAGCCGATCATCATCGCGCGGGAGGCGCATTCGATTTCGCGGAAGCAGATCGATCCCGATGCGTTGAAGGTTCTCTATCGGCTGCATCAAAGCAATTACATCGCCTATCTGGTCGGCGGCAGCGTCCGCGACCTGCTCCTCGGCCGTCGTCCCAAGGATTTCGACATCGGCACGTCGGCGCATCCCTATCAAATCAAGAAACTGTTCCGGAACTGCTGGATCATCGGACGGCGGTTCCGGCTGGCCCACGTCCGCTTCGGCACCAAGACGATCGAGGTGGCCACCTTCCGTCGTCCAGTGACGCAGGAAGAACTGGCTGCGGCTGAAGAACCTCAGCCCGAGACCGCGATGCGCGCCGAGGGCGACGATGCGCCCGACCGCCTGGTCCATCGCGACAACACCTTCGGCACGCCGGAGGAGGACGCGTTCCGCCGCGACTTCACCATCAACGCACTCTTCTACGATATCGCGACGTTCTCGATCATCGACTACACCGGCGGCCTCGACGATCTGCGCACCGGCCTGGTGCGGTGCATCGGCGACCCGACCGAGCGATTTCAGGAGGACCCGGTTCGGATGCTCCGGGCCGTCGCCATGGCAGCGCGGCTGGGGTTCCGCATTGACGCACCGATCGATGAGGCGATCTCGCGCACGCGCGGGGAGATCGCGCGCAGCGCACCGGCGCGGCTGATCGAGGAGTTCTATAAGCTGCTGCGCTCGGGGGCCTCGGAACAGGCGTTCCGGATGATGGCCGAGCGACGGCTGCTCGAGCCGATCGCCCACGAGCTGCAGCGGAACGCCGATGCACGTTTGTGGCGATCGCTCGGCGCGCTCGACGCGTACCGGCGCCGCTTCGAAGAGATTCCCGAGACGCTGACCAACGCCATCCTGCTCGGCTCGCTGCTCATTCCGCTGGGCTATTCGCTGCGCAGCCTGCTGCCGGTTCCGGACGTAGACGACGACCGGAAGAAGGAGCCACGCCTGTCGATCGGGATGTTGCCGCTGGCGCGCCGCGACGTCGAACGCCTGCGGCAGATTCTGGCGCTTCAGCAGCGGCTGATGGACATGAACCTCTCGCCGCGCGCCAAGCGGGCGTTGATGCATCGTGGTCCCTTCCGCGAGGCGATGACATGGCTCGAGATCCACGGGGGAACGCCGGAGGTCATCGAGCACTGGCGGGGATTCATCGAAGCTGCCGGCGCCTACGAAGGCGAGGCGCAGAACGCCGACCGGCCACCCCGGCGCAGGCGCCGCCGGCGCCGCCGGAGGTTCCGGTCGACGCCGACGTCTTAGGGCGACGCATGCGTCGCCTCTACGAACGCTCTAGCCTTTCGTGCGTTCGAACTCCCGCATGAACTGCACGAGCGCATCCACGCCTTCCTGGGGAAACGCGTTGTAGATCGACGCCCGCATGCCGCCGACCAGGCGGTGCCCCTTCAGACCATCGAGCCCGGCGGCGGTGGCAGCCTTTTCGAACTCCTTCTCGAGCGTTTCGCTCGGCAGGCGGAATGTCACGTTCATCAGCGAGCGGCTGTCCTTCTCCGCCGTGCCGCGATAGAAACCGGTCCGATCGACTTCGGTGTACAGCGTCGGCCGCCTTTCGCTCGTTGACACGCGCGATCGCGCCAAGCCCGCCGAGCGACTTCAGCCACTTCATCGTCAGGCCGAGAATGTAGACGCCGAACGTGTTGGGCGTGTTGTAGAGCGAGTTGTTCTCCGACTGCACCTTGTAGCTCAACATGGTTGGCAGATCGGCATGCGAGCGCGACAGGAGATCTTCCCGGATGATCACCAGCGTGACGCCGGACGGTCCGAGATTCTTCTGCGCTCCTGCGTAGAGCAGACCGAAGCGCCCGATGTCGACGGGACGGCTGAAGATGTCCGACGAGGCATCCGCGACGAGCGGCAGGTTGCCGGTCGCCGGAAGCGTATGCCACTGCGTGCCTTCGATGGTGTTGTTCGACGTGATGTGGACATACGCCGCGTCAGGCGTCAGCGTCAGATGGGTGGCGGCGGGAATGCGGTTGTAGTTGGTCGCTTTGGTCGAACCGGTGACGTTCACGCGTCCAACCCGCTTGGCCTCTTTGATCGCCTTGTCGGCCCACGTCCCGGTGTCGACGTAGTCAGCCGCTGCACCGGGCGACAGCAGATTCATCGGCACCATCGAGAACTGCAGGCTGGCGCCACCCTGCAGCATCAGCAGACGGTAATTCGTCGGCACACTTGCCAGCTCACGGATATCCGCGATCGCGCCGTTCAGCAGATCCTCGAAGGTCTTCGAACGATGACTGATCTCCATGACCGACATCCCGACGCCTGGCAGCTCCACGAGCTCTCGCTGCGCCTGCTCGAGCACAGGCAGCGGCATGACGGCGGGACCGGCTGAGAAATTGAAAATTCGAGAGGACATATCGCTAGCGTACACCGGCCGGTCCCAAGCGGCCGGCCCTACGATTGTCAGCTGACGGTAGCACGTCCTTCTGACAGGTAGGGCACGTCCTTTCGGATGTGGCAGCTGCGCTCAGATCAGATGCGACAACAGGCCGTCGCGAAGCTTCGGCTCGAACCACGTGGACTTCGGCGGCATGATGCCGCCGGCGTCGGCTATGGTCATGAGGTCGTCGACGCTCACCGGGTGCATCGAGAACGCCACCGCCGCGCGTCCCGACTGCACGGCAGTCTCGAGTTCTCCGGTGCCGCGCAACCCACCGACGAAGTCGATGCGCTTGCTCGATCGGGGATCGCTGATGCCGAGCAGCGGATTCAGAATCAGGTCCTGCAGCCGGCTCACATCCAGACGGTCGGTCGCTGCGGTTCCGGCGCCAGCCTCACCAAGCGCGACCGTCTGCCACTGGCCATTCAGGAACATCGACACATCTCCGCGACGTCGTGGAGCCGCAGGGCCGTCCTGGATCGGGAATCGCTGCCGCAGCGCGTCCACAAACGCAGTCGGCGTCCGGTCCGCGAGATCGGTCACGAGCCGGTTGTAGGGAAGGATTCGGACCTGCGACGCCGGGAACGCCACGGCGAGAAACGTGTCCCACTCGCCCGCCTTGGTTCCAGCGCCACGCAACTGTTGCCGCGCCCGCGCCGCGCTCGCCGCACGATGATGACCGTCGGCGATATACAGGTCGGGCACCGCGGCGAACGCGTCGATGAGAGCCTGTTCCGACGACCCATCGACGCGCCACAGAGTGTGCAACACGCCATCGGGCGCGATGAAATCGTACACGGGCTTCGTGGCGACCACCTGCTGCACGATGCGGTCGACCGCTGCCGCCTCACGGTGAATGAGGAACACCGGGCCGGTTTGCGCGCGAAGCGCCAGCAGGTGTCTGGTGCGGTCGTCCTCCTTATCCTGCCGCGTCCGCTCGTGTTTCTTGATCACATCGCGGTCATACTCATCGAGCGAGAAGCACGCCGCGACACCAGTCTGCGTCACCTCACCCATACGCAGCCGGTACACGTACAGGCTGGCCGTCTCCTCGACGAGCAGCGGCGCATCGCGCCTCAAACGGTCGAAGTTCTCCACCGCTTTGGCGTAGACCGCATCGCTGTAGGGATTGGCCTCGCGCGGGCAATCGATCTCGGCCCGCGACACGTGAAGAAAGCTCAGAGGATTCCCGGCCGCCAGCGCACGGGCCTCGTCAGCATTGACGACGTCGTAGGGCACCGCCGCGACAGGCGCTGCCGCGGCGGGCGCCGGACGAAGCGCGCGAAAAGGCGCAAGAACCGCCATACCGCATTCTAACGGGTGGCCACAGCCGTCGATTGAGCGGGGCCGAGCGAGGCGAGCGCGCGGTCGCGCTCCGCGGTGAAGGCCGCCATCGCCGATGCCGGCACGGGATCGCCCGGCGGAAGATTGCGATGCTCTCTGAGCGGGTTCACGAACACGCCGTTCTTCTTCAGACCGTAGTGAAGATGCGGTCCTGTCGCCAACCCGGTTGCACCGACCCGGCCCACGGTCTCACCCTGGCTGACCGAGACACCCGCTCTGATGCCGGGGGCGAACGCCGACAGGTGCAGATAGTACGACTCGTATCCCGACGCGTGACGGATCCGCACCATCCGGCCGTTCGCGCTGTCGAACGACGCGGAGAGCACGCGGCCAGCGGCGATCGTCACCACGGGCGCGCCTGATGGCGCCCGGTAATCGACACCGCGGTGCGCCCTCGCGGTGTGCAGCACAGGATGCATCCGCCTGGCCGAAAACCCGGATGTGACTTGCGGCACGAACTTCAGCGGCGATCGAAGAAAGAATCGCCGCAGCGAGCGTCCGTGCTCGTCGAAGTAATCGGGCTTGCTGCCCGGCGTGGTGAAACGGAACGCATGGAGCACGCGACCATCGTTCTCGAACCGCGCCGCCGTGACGACCCCGTAGGAGTGGGGCCGGCCCTCGCGCCGGAAGCGCTCGAACGTCACGCTGTAGCGATCGCCTGGCTGGAGATCCGTGTTGAAGTCGATCTCGCCGGCAAAGACCTCGGCCATGGCAATCGCGAGATCGGGGCCCTCACCGGCGGCCTCGATCGACTGGAACAGAGAGGGTGTCGCCTCGCCAATCTCTCCGGACGCGGTCGCAGATTCGAGCGTCTTCGGGATCGGCAACACTTCGGCGCGCAGACCGTCGGTCACGTCCGCCGCGGGCGTGATCCGCAGGAACGAATCGGTGTCGATCTCGTACTCGAACAGCCGCAGCGCCCCATCCACCGTGCGCTCGAGCGTGAACGGCTGCAGCGATCGGAGTCGGCGTGGATCGAAGACTGCGCGCGCGGCCGCCACGACATCCTCCACCGCGGCGGCCCCGACGCCGTGCGCGCGCAGCATCGAGTCCATCGTGGTGCGGGCAGAGACGACGCCGCGAATCGCCGTCGTATCTGGTCTGAGGTAAATGTCCGCGCCAGAGACGCGCGGCGGAGGTGGGTCATCGTCGGCACAACCGGCGAGAGCGAGAAGTGACAGGGCGATGAACGCGGCGCGGTGCATTGAGTCTGTGCGGCGACTACGCCGCGACGCGCCGCATGGTATCAACTCGCGCGCTGGTGAGGAAGGCTGTCTTCTGCGGCTGAGCTCTCAGATTCGCCGCACAACTGGCGGATCGTTGTCTGCAGCGCGAGCGCTTCGAGCGGCCGCTCGGCCGCTGCTGGAAGCACGTCGCGGAAGGCCCGCGCCGCATCAACGGCGGACGCGAACGTCACGCGTCCGTGCAGCTGCAGCGCATCCTGCAGCCAGGTGCGCAGCCTGGAATCGGTCGCCGGATTGGTCGTGACGCTCACCGACATCGCGAGCTCCGGAGTTATCTTCGGATACTCATCTCGACGCAGGCTGCGGCGCTGGGTGATCGCCAGAACCACCGCACCGAGCTGCGTGACGTCGCCACGTTGATCGAAGCGTGGCGCGCTCGCGGATGTCGGCAGTGCGATGCCGAAGTCGCGCCACAGGTGTTCGCGGCTCCGCTGCAACGCCTGCAGCGCATCGACAAACACCGCTCCGGTCAGGACCGCCGGGCCGTCGCGCTGAAGCACGATATGCGCCGGCGTCAGCGCGCCATGCGCGATCGTCGGCATCCGCTCGTGCATCGTCGCCAGCGCAGAAATGATGGACGAGGCCAGCTCGAGCAGTTCCTCGCCGGAGAGCGAGATGGTCTTGAACTCGAGGGCGGCGAGCAGCTCCGACAGCGGCACGCCATCGGGCGCAAGACCGAACACCGACAGCGCGTCACCGGTCCGCGTCATGCGAACGAGGCGGCCGAGCGGGTTGTCCTCGAGGCTGTTGTGGTAGGCGGCGCGAGCGCGGATGGCCTGTTCCGAAGCCGGTGAGGCGAGCGCGGGCGTCAGATCGAGCCGCTCGATCCGTCCATGCTCCGGATCGACGACGAATGAACGGGCACCGAACCCGTCCTGTCTCACCGACGGCGTTTGATCGGTGTCCCGGGCCATCATGAGCCTGCGTGCAACGGTTGGGCCGACGGCACAGCTGGAGAAATGGTGAAGACCTGCGCGCCCCTGACACCGGCGGCGCGAATCCGGCCCGGAGAGATCACGAATCGGTTATCGATTTGACTGATTCCGTAAGTCGATCACAATGAGTCAATCGATGGACATTCTCATCCCGATTCTCGCGGCCGCCGTGGCCGCGGGCATCGTCGTCATCGTGATGCGGAGCGGGACCGCGCGTCAGCTGGCAGAGGCCCGCGCCGCCGCCGCTGCGGAGCTCGCTGCGTCGCAGCAGGCGCTCCTCGACAAAGCCGACCAGCGGATGCGCGAAACCTTTCAGTCGATCGCGTCCCAGGCACTCAATGACAATCGCCGGTCGTTCTTCGATCTCGCGAAGACATCATTCGAGGCCTATCGGCAGCCGATCGCCGACACGCTGAAGCGCGTGGACCAGCGGCTTGGTGATGTCGAGAAGGAGCGACTCGAATCGTATGCGCGCCTGTCCGAACAGATCGTTGCGCTCGGCTCGTCGGCGACGATGCTGGCCAATGCGCTGCGAACCCCGGCGGTCCGTGGCCGGTGGGGTGAGATGCAGCTGCGGCGCGTCGTCGAGATGGCGGGGATGCTGCAGCGCTGCGACTTCGACGAACAGCCTGGCCTGTTCTCCGAGAACGGACGGCTGCGTCCGGACCTGATTGTTCACCTGCCGGGCGGCAAGCAGATCGTCGTTGACGCGAAGGTGCCGCTCGAGCAGTTCCTCGAAGCACAGACGGCGACTGACGAGGCGTCTCGCGGCGCGCGCCTGCAAGGCCATGCGCGCCAGGTACGTGACCACATGGACCGGCTCGCCGCCAAGGCGTACTGGGATCAACTCGGAAACTCGCCAGAGATGGTGGTCATGTTTCTCCCCGGCGAGTCGTTGTTCAGCGCGGCGCTGCAGAACGACCTGACGCTGATCGAGCACGGTCTGCAGCAACGCGTGCTGCTTGCCAGCCCGCTGACGCTGATCGCGCTGCTGACCACCGTGGCGCATTCGTGGCGCCAGGAAGCCTTGACCGAGAATTATCGGGAAGTGGCGCGCCTGGGCAAGGAGTTCTACGAGCGGCTGGCGACGTTCGCCGACCGCTTCGACGAGATCAGGAAGCGTCTTGACGGCGCCGTGCAGGCGTACAACGAGGCCGCGGGATCATTCGAGTCCCGCATCCTCGTCAGCGCTCGCCGTCTACGCGAGCTCGAAGTGACGACGGCCGAAGAACTGCGACCCGCGGATCCGATTGAGCGCGTGCCTCGTGTGCTGAAGCAGGTTGGATTGATGGGACTGCCGGACGAGGCCTTGGCCGACGCAGAAGCAGACGAGGTCGAGAAGGTTCCCTAGTCCTCCGGGTTCAGATACGGACCCGGTTCCAGTTACAATTCAGGTTTCCCTGATGTCCGATCCTCTGTCCACATTCGAGTCGGCGCGACCACTCGACTTCATTCGTGAGATAGTCGCCGACGATTTGAGAGCCGGCCGGCACGGCCGCGCACACACGCGTTTTCCGCCTGAACCGAACGGTTATCTACACATCGGTCACGCCAAGTCGATCTGCCTCAACTTCGGCGTCGCCGAAGAATTCGCCGGCATCTGCAACCTCCGCTTTGACGACACCAATCCCGCCAGGGAAGACACCGAGTACGTCGACTCCATCCAGCAGGATGTGCGGTGGCTCGGGTTCGACTGGGACGAGCGGAGGTACTACGCCTCGGACTACTTCGAGCAGATGTACGCGTTCGCCGAGCAGTTCATCCGAGATGGGCACGCCTATGTTGACAGTCTCACGGCCGACGAAATTCGGGAATATCGCGGAACCCTGACCGAGCCGGGACGCAACAGTCCGTTTCGTGCCAGACCGGCGGCGGAGAGTCTGGACCTGTTCCGCCGGATGCGTGCCGCCGAGTTTTCCGACGGCGCGCATGTACTGCGCGCCATGATCGACATGGCGTCGCCGAACATCAACATGCGTGACCCGACGCTGTATCGCATCCGGCATGCGACGCACCATCGGACCGGTGACACCTGGTGCATTTATCCGACCTACGACTACGCGCACCCGATTTCCGACGCGATTGAAGGCATCACGCATTCACTCTGCACGCTGGAGTTCGAGGATCATCGGCCGCTGTACGACTGGGTGGTGGATCACATCCGCCAGGAGACCGCGTTCAGATCGCGGCCCCGGCAGATTGAGTTCGCCCGGCTGAATCTGAACTACACAGTGATGAGCAAGCGCAAGCTGCTGGCGCTCGTCGAACAGAAGCTGGTGTCCGGGTGGGACGACCCGCGCATGCCGACGATCGCCGGCATCCGGCGGCGCGGCTATACACCTGAGGCCGTTCGTGACTTCTGCGCGCGTATCGGCGTCGCGAAAAAAGAGAACGTCATCGACGTCGCGCTGCTGGAGCACACGGTTCGCGAGGATCTGAACCGTCGTGCCCGCCGGGCATTGGCCGTGCTGCGTCCGCTCAAAGTCGTCATCGAGAATTATCCGGAAGGCCAGGTCGAACACGTCGACGCCGTGAACAATCCGGAAGATCCCTCCACCGGCACACGTTCGATCCCGTTCTCGCGCGAGATCTACATCGAGCGCGACGACTTCATGGAAGTGCCGCCGAAAAAGTTCTTTCGTCTCTCCCCCGGGACGGAAGTACGACTGCGCTACGCCTACATTCTGAAGTGCGAGTCGGTCGTGAAGGACGCTGCCGGCGAAATCACCCAGCTGCGCGCGACGATCGACACTGAATCACTGCGCGGGGCCACCGCCACCCGGCGGGTAAAAGGCACCATTCACTGGGTATCGGCTGCACATGCGATTGACGCGGACGTGCGGCTGTACGACCGGCTCTTTCAATCGGCCGATCCGGGAGAAGGCGGGCGCGACCCGCTGTCCGATTTGAACCCGAATTCGATCGAGATCCTACGCCAGGTCAAAGTCGAGCCTTCGCTGGCATCAGCCGATCACGGTACCCGCTTTCAATTCGAGCGTCAGGGGTATTTCAGCGTCGATCCCGACTCGACGCCGGGCCAGCCGGTCTTCAATCGAACGGTCACGCTGAAAGACACCTGGGCAAAGATCAGCGGCAAAGCGTAGAGCGGGGTCTTTAGCGACGCCTGTCGCCGACCCCGCGTTCAATTCTTCTGCGGATAGTTCGTCGCGAAGCTGGGATCACACTCGTAGGGAAAGATGTGATCGCTCTGTCCGCCGCGATCCCACGCGACGTAGCGGGCACCACGGTTCTCGAGCACATCGGGGTCCTCGAACTCCTGCCTCGCCATCAGCGTCTTGCCGTCTGCGCTGAGCCAGAATCTCTCAATCAAGCGAACGTTCTCGCTGTGATTGAGGCCGTTGTTGGTGATCGTGGACTCGCTCAAATGCGTCGTCTCGACCACCAGCGTGTCGCCTTCCCAATGTCCGACGGAATCGCCCACCTTCGTATGCGGAGCGGACTCGGGCAGATGGCGCCGTCCATCCAAGAAGATGATGCGCACCAGGTCGTAGTACTCCAGCCTCATCACGATCAACTCGGTGCCCTGGTGGATCTCCATCGGAAACGGGCCCTGCATCGAGTAGACAATCGACGGCGGCAGGCACACCCGGCTGATCGTCATCTCGTCCTGAGGCTTCCACCTCTTCGCTGCGGCGAGTGCCGCCGGCTTGACCTTCAGGCCGCCAAAGTTTCCCGCCGGAAGCTCCGGCGCGCCTGCATCCGCAAGGAGCACGGTGTTCGGCGGCAATGGACCCCGAGGCGCTTCAGCGCCGCGGAACGCCCGGCCGGCGCCCCAATAGCCGGACAGATTCGGCCGGGTCGAGGTTGACTGTTGTGCCTGCGCACGGGATGTCACTACCGCGAGCACGACACATACGACGAGGACCGTCCGCTGAGTCATCGCTTCAGTCCACCCGTTGGTTCGACACCGGCGTGCCCAGGACCGTGCCATCGGCGCGCTTCACAGTCCGCATGCGCATGTAGTGCGCCCCGTCACGCGATCGCCAGCCTTCAACGGTGATCGTTTCACCGACCGTGAGACTGTCCTTGGTCCACCCGCGCCGCCGCAGCAGCGTGACCGCGTTGGTTTCGGCGCGCCACGGCTCGACCTGCCCCTTGGCGTTCTTCACGTTGAACGAAATGATCGCGTGCGGATTGGTGAAGCGAAAGTCGGTCACGCTGCCGGTAACCGAGATGATCGTCTGATCGTCGAAGTACACGGCAAACGAGTGATGCGCCGAGGCCGGCGCTGAGACGGCGATGACCATCAGCATCAGAAGTCCCAGAAAGCTTCGCACGGTCCCCTCCCGTGTGATGGTAAGTCCGGCAGCCGGGAAGGCCCCGTCAAAAAAGCCGAAAAATTCTTGACGCGGAGCTACCGGCCGTGGCGTGCGGCACAGTCACGCAGCTGCTGCGCCACTTCGATCGCTTCAGGCTCGGCCTGCAGGCGGTCGCTCGGCCAGGGCAGTTTCCAGGTCCAGTTCTGGTCGCCAACCGTTGCCGGCTGGTTGATACGGGCGCGCCACCCGAAGACGTCCTGAATGGGAAGAACGAGCAGGTCCGACCTCGACGCACATAACGCTTCGAGGAGCGCGGAGCGAACCGCGGCCGTCAAAGACGACGCGCTGATGGCGCGGGCGCGATCGTCTGCGCTCATCAGGTGTCGTATCGACGGAATGTCCAACACTGCCCGGCGATCCTCCGGCTCAGCCTGCTCCCACCAGATGACCAGCGGTTCGGTATCGTGCGTGCCGGACGTGGCGACCGATGCGGGCGGGTACTCGGCCGGGTCTCGATAGGGCTGACCGTCTTGATGCCAGTGGCGCTCCCAGCGAAACACGCGGTACCCCGGAATGCCGAGCCGTTCGAGTGACTCGCGAACGAAATCAGGAATGATGCCCAGGTCCTCGGCAATGATCTCAGCCCCGGCCTCTCCGAAGATGCGCAGCACGCGCTCACCAAGGACAGTCTGCTGAGCCTGCACTGCCGGCATGAACACGCCCTCGCCGCCGCCGAGCGGACGCACAAACATGCGATAGAAGCCGACGAGGTGATCGACACGATACCCGTCGAACAGATCGGCGTTGCGCCGGGCACGCTGCCGCAGCCACGAAAAGTCTCGCTCGGCCAGCACGTCCCACTTGTACGCGGGAAGTCCCCAGTCCTGGCCGGTTGCGCTGAACGCGTCCGGCGGGACACCCACCGACAACGCCGGATTGAATTCGTCCTGTCTGGCCCAGACGTCCGCGCTGTCGCCGCTGACGACGAAGGGCAGGTCGCCGAGCAACGCGACCCCGCTCGTACGCGCCCGTGCGGCCGCCCACTGTTCTCCGGCAATCCACTGCACGTACTTCCGGTAGCGCACCTCTTCGTCGAGCTCGACTCTCGCTTCGGCGAGTGCTTCCGGCTGCCGATCGCGGACGGGCTGCGGCCACTCGGTCCACGCGCGCTCGCCGTAGTGTGCGTGCAGCGCCCGGAACAGGGCGTAGTCGTCGAGCCACCAGGCCTGCTCGTCTGCATAGGCACGGAACCGCGCCGCACGAGGAGAGTCGCGCTTCCACTCCGATTCCTGAAAGTGCGCGAACGCCCGGCGCAGCGCCATCGACTTGAGGGCGCGCACAGATGGATAGTCCACGGCCGGCGCCCGGCGCACCGCGTCCAGCCGGTCGCGCCACTCCGGCTCGAGTGCTCCTTCACCGCCGATCGCCGCGAAGTCTTCGACGTCGGCGAGAGTGACGAACTGGGGGTCGATGGCCATCGCGCTCAGCGCCGAGTACGGCGACGACTCCGTGACCGGCATCTCGTTGATCGGCAGCATGAGCAGCACACGCTGCCCGGCGCGCGCGAGCCAGGCGCACATCGCCTCGAGGTCGCCGATCTCGCCAATCCCCCAACTGCGCGTGGAGGGAATCGAGAACAGCGGAACGAGCAGCCCCGCACGACGCGACGACGATGGGGATCTCATGCGCTTGCGTAGCGAAGCACGCGCCCGAACGCGTCGGCGAAGACGTCTTCTGGCGGCAGCAGACTCACGATCACGAACGCTTCGTGAGGGAAGTCGAAGAAGAAGCCCGGATGCACGAGCACGTGCTCGTCCTTGAGGAGACCGAGCGCGAGCGCCTCTTCGCTGCGCGTGGCCGGGACGCGAACCACAGCCGACCAGCCGCCTTCAGTGCGCAGCACCTCGCAGGCTGGATTGGCACGGACGACCTCACGAGCCGCGGCCAGATTTCTCGACACCCGCTCGTGGATCGCCTGCCGGATCGGCGCGGCACGACGGAAGAGATCCGGTGCCGCCACTTGCACCGGCGTATTCACCGAGAGGAAGGTGTCGGCGATGAGCTCGAGCCCCGACAGGGCTTCGATTCGCTCTTTCACCGGACCATCGACAATCGTCCACGCCAGCTTCACCTGCGGAAGCCCCAGCGCTTTGGATGCGCCGCCAAGCGTGAATGACAGCACCTTGGCGCGGCGCGCAATCTCCGTCGCCGGCGCTTGCGCATCGAGAGCGTACTCCGCAAAGACCTCGTCGGAGACAATCGCCCACCCTCGCTCGCGGCAGATCGCAGCGAGCGTGTCGGCTTCACGAGCCGTCACATACGACCCGGTCGGGTTGTTCGGTGATACCAGCAGCACGGCCCGAACATCGTCTTTCGCAGAGGTGATCCCCTCGAAGTCAATTTCCCACCGGCCGTGGTACTCGAGCCGGTACGGGACGGCGCGCACCGACTCGAGACGCGTCAGGTGCTCGAAGAGCGGATAGCTCGGTTGCGGGACCAGGACCGACTCGCCGGGATTGCAGAGCAGCTTGAACAACCAGCTGTAGGCCTCGCTCGTGCTGGCCGACAACACGATGCATTCGGGATCGACGGCCGCTCCCCGACGCGCGTAGTCGGCGGACACGGCCTCACGCGTCGTCCGCTGTCCGAACGGCTGCGGGTCGTAGCGCAACGCGCGGTCGGACGCCGCGGCGCTGAGCAGATCGGCAGGATAGGGCAGCCCCGCACGCGTCGGGTTCGACTCCGTCAGATCGACGAGCGCCGTGCCGGCGGCCGTGAGGCTGGCGACTGCCCGGCTCAACGCGTTGACCTCAGCGTGTGCGGGCAGGCGGTTCGAAAACATCGCTGTCCACCGTCTGCCCGGCGGCCTGCTCTGAGCTCAGTCGAAGCGCATCCTCGTCTCGTGACCACGCCGAGTACTCGAGCATCTGCGTCTCGAGGTCGCACGGATACGAGATCGCGACGTCCACGATGTCACCGCGGGCGTCGCGCCGGGCCTCGAGCCGCGGCATGACGAATCCGGTATACGACGGCAGCTTGAGGCGATCGACGCGCTCGACCACTTCGTCGCGAAGCGCGGCGTCGAAGTGCACGCCGTACTCCTCGAACAGGCGCCGCGCCGCCATGTAGTCGCCCTCGCTCTTGATGCGCTGAACTTCGGCGAGCAGCCGGCCAACCCCTTCGCGGAACGCCGCCGCGTCGGTCATCACGAAGTAGGTCTTGCCGTCGCGGCGTCTCACCTCGATCGCACGTCGTGTGCGCGCGCAGCCACTGGACGATCATCTGGCGGTTGCGCATGTGGTCCTCTTCGAGCTGCGTGCCGACGCGCACGCGGCGCAAGCTGCACGAGCGCGGTTCGCGTGTAGTACTCGTACTCGGTCTGCACGATCGCGTCGTGCTCCTCGGCCGAGACGAGTCCGAGCTCGACGAGCTCGCGATCCGGCAGAAAATACAGCGCCACCAGATCGGCGCGCGCCTCCTCGATCGCGGAATACTGCTCGGCGAGCAGCCGATGCGGCGGCAGCGTCACCTCGTCGGCCATCCGTGCCGGAGCCATGGCCGATCACCTCGTGCATGTCGGTCGTCAGCTCCTGCGCGATCGCGCCCCAGCGCTTCGCGCGCTCCGCTTCGGCGTCGTCCCAGGAGAACTCCGCGCGCATGCCCTTCGGGCGTGGAACGTTCGTACGCTTCGGCCACGTTGGCCAGCGACACCGACTTGCTGCCGTACTGTTCGCGAATGGCCTGATCGTTCGGGAGGTTGATGCCGATCGGCGTCACCGGACCGGAGTCGCCGGTCTCGATCACCACCTCGATGGCGCGCGCCGTCACGCCGGTCACCTCGGCCTTGCGGAACCGCGGATCCCACGGCATGTGATCCTCGAACCACTGCGCGTGCGCGGCCAGCGTCGCGAATGCGTCGCGTCTTCTCCGGGTTCACGTAGCAGACGATGCCTTCCCAGGCGCCCTTCACGCCGCGCGGATCGAGATAGACCTCGACGAAACCGTTGATCGTGTCGACCGGCGACTCCTGATCGCGGACCCAGGCGATGTCGTAGGCGATGCGATCGCTCTCCTCGCCGGTCTCGTAGAAGCGAATCAACGCGCTCAACGCCTCCGCCATCGGCGGCGGCGCGTACGGCAGCGCGTCGCTGAGATGTCCGATGATGCGGCGGATCTGACGGTCGTAGCGGCCGCCGACGCGATACACGTCCTCGACCAGCTGGCCGTTGTGCCTGACCAGGCGCGAGTTCAAGGCGTAGCGTTCCTCGAAACGTCTCCAGCGCGCTCATCGTGACGCCGGCGTAGAGATTGTTCGAGCTGGCTTCGAGGATGTCGCGGCCCTCTCCGGGAGTCTTGTTGGTCAGAATCGGATCGAACGCGGCGTCGAAGAACAGCGGCGCCATCCGATCGACGAGACCGCCGAGCGACTCGCCGGGCCTGGTGGCAATCGCCGCACCGGCCTGCCGGGCCGCCGTCAACGCCGCGAGCAGTTCGTCGCGTGTCAGACGCAGGACGAACTTGCGCGCCGTCATGTTGTTGTAGGGGCCGGTGTTGATCCAGAACAGCTTCGTGTAGCGGCGAATCTCGTCGAGCACGCGCGGATCGACGGACTGCTCCGTGTGTGAGCATCGCTTCGAGCAGCGCGCGCATTTCGAGGTTGTGCGCGTAGCGCTGGTCGTAATAGATGTCGCGGCCGGCGATCGCGGCGAGATAGAGATGCCAGACGAGGATCTTGTCGCGTAGATCGCAGCGCGGCGAAGCCATCGGCGTACAGCTGCACAACGGCAGCGTCATCCACACTTTCGAGAAGATACCGGCGCGTGTCGTTCATGATTCAGAGAGAGAGCCGCTGGAGGTGGTGCGGGGTCTCGGCCGTCCAGCCAAGACGTTGCTGCACGAGGGTCTTGAGGGCGTCCATCGGCTCAGGCTCACCGTGCACCAGACACATCCGGCCCGGTCTGGCGGGCAATGTGCCGAGCCACCGCATGATCTCGCCCCGGTCGGCATGCGCCGACATCGAATCGATCTTGGCGACGCGCGCGTTCACCGGCGATGGACTGTCCGTGGATCCTGACGTCCCGCGCGCCGTCAACGAGCTGCCGCCCGCGTGTGCCGGCGGCCTGATACCCGACGAACAGCACCGTGTTGCGCGGCTCCGGGAGTGCCGCCGCCATGTGATGCAGGACCCGGCCGCCCGTCGCCATGCCGCTCGACGAGATCACGACCGCGGTTTCCGGCTGGCCGTCAATTCCTTCGATTGCTGTGGCGACGAGACGGTCTGAAACCGCGTCGTGGCGAACGAGGAGACGTTCTTCTGGGTCGGGCGCATCTCCTCGTCGAGCTCGGAGATGCGCGCGGAGTAGAACTTCAACGCCTCGGTGGCCATCGGGCTGTCGACGTAGACCGGCAGCACCGGAATGCGCCGCTCCTGCTCGAGACGCCGCATCCAGTAAAGCACTTCCTCGACGCGGCCGATGGCGAACGACGGAATGATCAGCTTGCCGCCGCGCTCCACCGTGCTTCGAACCACCTGCGCCAACTGCTCACCGTCGTCGTCCGCCGCGTGATCGCGATCGCCGTAGGTGGACTCCACCAGCACGACATCCGCCTGCACGGCGTTTGTCGGATCAGGAAGGACCGGACGCGTATAACGGCCAAGGTCGCCGCCGAACAGAATTGTCGGACCAGACTGCAGGCGCGCCACAACGAACGCCGAACCCAGCAAATGTCCTGCCGGAAGGAACTCAATCGAGACGCCGGGCACGATTTCGATCGCGCGGTGGTACCCGATCGGCTGAAGCTGCGTGAGCGCCGCCAGCGCGTCGCTCTCTGTGTAGAGCGGAAGCGCCGGGGCGTGCTTCGAATACCCGTGCCGGTTCGCCTGCCGTGCATCCTCTTCCTGAATCCGTCCGGAATCCGGCAGCACGAGCCGGCACAAATCCATCGTTCCGGCGGTGCAGAAGACCCGGCCCTTGTATCCATCCGCCCGCAGACGCGGAAGATATCCGACGTGGTCGAGGTGTGCATGGGTCAGCACGACCGCATCGATCTCTCGAGGAGAGATCGGGAACGGTGCCCAGTTGCGCAGCCGTAGTTCCTTGAGTCCCTGGAAGAGACCGCAATCGACGAGCACCCGCTTCCCGCCGTGTTCGAGCAGATATTTCGACCCGGTCACCGTGCGGGCGGCACCCAAGAACGTCAGGTCAGCCACAGGAACGACGATATCAGGCTTGCCTCGGCGGGCCGATGCTAATCTGTCGTGTATGGGTAACGCTGTGAAACGGGCGGCGCTGTGGCTGGTCGTCATGACGGCGGCGGCCGTAGCGATTTCGGCCCAATCGCAGGGCCTGCTGACGGTGGACGCCATCTACCATCCCGAACGGCGCGTCGCTTTCGGTGGTGTTGCCGAAGACGACATCTCCTGGCTCGACCCGGCGACATACGTGGTCGCGCGGCAGTCGGGCAGCGGATTCGAGTGGCTGAAGGTTGACGCGGCATCAGGCCGGACATCCTCGCTGTTCGATCCAGATCGCATGGAAAGTGCGCTGGCGTCGTTGCCCGGCGTCACACGCGCGGAGGCAGGTCTCAGTGCTCGTTCAAACGATCTGATCTTCAATGCGGCGCGAACCGCCATGCTGGTCACGATTGCCGACGACTTGTACTTCTACGACATTGCGGGCACGAGAGCTTCACGTCTCACCACGACGGCGGGCACCGAGGAGGAAGCATCGTTCAGTCCGGACGGAAAGCTCGTCGCGTTCGTCCGCGCCAACAATCTCCACCTCGTCGAGGTCGCGACACAGCGTGAGCGGCCGCTGACGACCGACGGTGCACGGGAAATTCTCAACGGCAAGCTCGACTGGCTCTATCAGGAGGAGATCTACGGCCGCGATCGGTTTCGCGGTTACTGGTGGAGTCCCGACTCCACTCGCGTCGCGTTCCTTCAGCTCGATGAGCGGCCCGTTCCTGAGTACACGGTTGTCGACCACATTCCCTACCGGCCGTCACTCGAGATCACCGATTATCCGAAGGCCGGCGATCCGAATCCGCTGGTAAGACTGGGCATCTCGAGCGTCTCAGGTGGCGCGACGGTGTGGACGGACGTGTCGCCGTCCGCGACGTCCGAATACCTCATCGTGGCCGTCGATTGGACGCCAGATTCAAAGCGGGTTGTGTACCAGATCCAGGATCGCGAGCAGACCTGGCTCGACCTGAATCTGGCCGAGGTCGACAATGGGCGTTCACACAAGCTGCTTCGTGAAACCACGAAAGCGTGGGTGAACAACCTTGGCGATCCACAGTGGCTAAAGGACGGCTCGTTCCTGTGGTTCAGTGAGCGTACGGGCTTCAAGCATCTTTACCGGATCGCCGCTGACGGCACGGTGATGCACCCGGTCACGAGCGGGCGTTGGGACGTGCGCACGCTGTACGGCGTGGACGAGCGTGGCGACGCTCTGTATTTCGCGGCCACCGAACGCAGCCCGATCGGAACCGACATCTACCGTATCAACCTGGACGGCACCGGTCTGACACGACTCTCACAGACCGACGGTACTCATCGCGCGATCTTCAATCCCGACTTCACGCTTTTCGCCGACGTGTGGAGCAACGTCACGACGCCGCCGCAGGTGCGCCTTCGCCGCAGCACCGGCGCTGAAGTGCGCGCGCTCGACCTCAACCCCGTGACGGCGTTGCGCGACTATCGATTGTCCACTCCTGAATTCGTGCAGGTGAAGACACGCGACGGGTTCGTCATGGAGGGCATGCTCATCAAGCCCGTCGACTTCAACCCGAACCGCCGTTATCCGGTCTATCAGTTCACCTACGCGGGACCGGGCGCCTCACAGGTGAAGAACCAGTGGGGCGGCCGCGAGTACATGTTCCATCAGATGCTCGCGCAGCATGGCGTCCTGGTCTGGGTGCTCGACAATCGAAGCGCGAGCGGAAAGGGCGTCGAGTCACAGTGGCCGGTGTACGGCCGGCTGGGAGAGCTCGAGCTACAGGATCTGGAAGACGGCGTCGCGTGGCTCAAGACGCTGCCGTATGTCGACTCCACGCGGATGGTCCTGAGCGGCTGGAGCTACGGCGGCTTCATGACCGCCTACGCGATGACGCACAGCACGAGCTGGTCGGCGGGCATCGTTGGCGCGCCGGTAACCGACTGGCGCGACTACGACACCGTCTACACCGAACGTCTGATGAAGCTTCCCAAGAACAATCCGGACGGCTACCGTCGCACGGCGCCGCGTTTTGCCGCCGACAAGCTCCATGGCCGCATGCTGCTCCTGCACGGGACGATGGACGACAACGTGCACATGCAGAACTCGGTGCAGTTCGCCTACGAGCTGCAGAAGGCGGGCAAGCCGTTCGAGATGATGGTGTATCCGAAGTCGCGGCACGGAATCGGCGACGGCCGCTTGAACAGCCATCTGCGTCAGCTCATGTTCGACTTCGTGATGCGTGCAATCGGCGGCGAGACTCCTGCAGCCCCCGCACGTACGTCTACCCGTTAAGCAATGCTCGTCGATCGGCTCCGCGGAGAGACTCCGGTGTTGACCGCGGAGCTCCGCCCGCCACGCGCCGGGCTCGATGCAAGCGAGGGCATGGACGCGTGGATCGATACATACCACGCGATTCGCCGCCTCAGTCGTCAGCAAGTGCCCGTCTTCCTCACCGACAGCGCGGTCGGCACACAAGAGGAAAACAACCTCCGTCATCTCATCGCCAATCTCGGCCGCGAGTTGCCGCGCGACATGGTGGCGCCCTTTCTGACGAGCAAGCACTCACTGGACTTTTGCCTGTCGTACGCGACGCAGGCGCGTCAGCACGGATTTCGATCGCTCGTGGTGTTAGGCGGCGACAAGACGGTCGGCCGGCCACGCTGCGTCGACCATGCCTGGGATCTCCGACAGCAGATCCGCAAGCAGGAGCCGGATCTGATGCTCGGCGGCTGGGCCAACCCGCATGCCGCCGCTGGGCAGCAGGTGGACTTCCTGCTCGACGAGCGGTTCTGCGCCGAGTTCTACCTGACGCAGGTCGTCAGCCATGTCGATCTCGATCCGATGAAACGATTCCTCGCGGAGCTCGATCGGCGGCCGGTTCCCATTCCCGGGATGGTCTGCGTCTTCTATTACCGAAGCGCGAATCCGAAGACGCTGCAGATCCTCAGCACGTTCATGCCCGTACCGATTCAGGGGCTGATTGACGAATTCGCGAGCGCTACCGCGGTTGACGTCTGCGCGCGAACGATCCGCGCGTTGCGCGCCGAAGGCGTTCGGCACATGTGCATCTGCAATCTCCCCATGCACGATGCGTCGGCCGTCCTCGCGGCGATTCGAGAGCGGATCTAGTTACTTCAGATGTCGTCCGCCATCGACTCGAATGGTTTCACCGGTGACGAAGTCGCTGTCCACGAGCGCGAGAACCAGCTTGGCGATTTCACCTTCTCCGCCCCAGCGTCCGAGCGGTGTGGCGCGCTCCACGGCCGCAAACTCTTGGTCTGATGCGCCCTCCGGCGCGACGATCGGTCCGGGTGCGATCGCGTTGACCAGAATCTGATCCGACGCCAACTCGAGAGCGAGGCCCTCAGTGAGGGCCACGACTCCCGCCTTTGCGACGTAGTACGGCAGCAGGCCGGAGTAGCGGGGCCGTCCGCTGCGAGGAGTCCAGTCCGCGAAGTTGATGATGCGACCGCCACGCAGACGCCGCATGTGTGGCGCAGCGGCGCGCGCACACAGGAACGCCGACCGCAGATCGATTTCGAGCGACGCGTCCCAGTCCTTTACCGTCAACTCGTCGAACGGCTTTGACCGGTAGACGGACGCCATGTTGACCAGCACGTCGAGACGACCGAGTGCGTCCACTGTTCCGTCCACCACCCGGTCGCAAGCGTCTGGATCGCGAAGATCACCCTGGAGCAGGAGTGCCCGGCGCCCGAGTCCCCGCACGGCGACCGCCGTCTCCTCAGCTTCGGCGCGCGACTGCCGGTAAACCATGGCGACGTCGGCCCCGCCGCGGGCCAGTTCCGTGGCGACAACCGCCCCAATCCGCTTGCCGCCAGTGATCAGCGCGACGCGCCCGCTCAGCTCCATATGGCGCAATAGTAGCCGCCGCCGCCGCTCGAAAGCCGTTTTCGCCGTCCGTAAGCCGGTTTTGGCGCGAATCAAGGTAAGTCGTTGATTCCAAGGCCGGCCGATCTGGTCCGGTTCCTGCTCGTCGTCGTAGTCCGTGGTCAACTGACGCAAGTTGGAAGGCCTCGGATCGTGTGCGTCGCGTCCCCGCCGCGGCGCACACGTTTTCCCCCGCAGATTCCCCCGACTACCATACGGACATGAATCCGCCGTTCGGCTTCGGCACAACCGGGTGGCGCCTGGCCGTCGTGTGCGGCTTGCTGAGCGGAACCACCGGTCTCTCCGCCATCCAGGCGACCCTCGACCGTCGCGCCATTGAAGAGGCGATCGTCATCGGCCAGTCACGGTTTGACGCTGAGCGCACGCGCCTCCACAACGGGTATCGAATTGTTGTGTCTCGTTCGCCGGTCGACTGGATCGACGTCATCACGCCTTTTTATCGGGTTGCACTCGCCGCCGAAGAAAAGGCGCGCCTCGGCGACCGCGTCTTCGGTCAGCGCGAGGCGGCTGCGGCGCTCAGCGCCGCACCCAATCTGATCGAGCTGCTCATCGAGCTGACGTTCCACCCGCTGAACACTTACGTCGGCATTCCCGCGTACGGCGTGAGTCTGAACCGCGCGCAGGACAAACCCATCGCCGCACAGTTCATCAACCGCTATCCCCGCTTCGGCCCTCGCACCGCTACGAGCGGCCCCGCGCTTCCCAACCCGAACGCCGCACCGATTCTCGGGAATGGTCAGCCCATGCTCGGCGGCACGCTGGTCGTACAGTTCGCCGCCGACGCGATCGACGCGAGCGGACGCTACGACATCGTCATCGTTGATGCCGGGAAAGAAGTTGTGCGGACGGGAGTGGATTTCGGAAAGATGCGGTAGGCGAGGGCGGGTCCGTGCGGACCCGCCCCCAACAGCAACTGTGCGTCCGTTTACGACAGGACCTTCACGACGACGCGGCGGTTCTGGGCGCGGCCATCGCGCTTGTTGTTCGGCGCCACGGGCTTCTCTTCGCCGTAGGAGATCACGTTCATCTTGTGGAGCGGCACCTGGTGCTGCTCATACAGATAACGCTTCACGGCTTCGGCGCGCTCGAGACCGATGCGCTCGTTGATCATCGGTCCACCGACGTTGTCCGTGTGGCCTTCGATCTCGATGAAGATGTTCTTGGTGTCGTTCTTGAGCTGTCCGACCATCTGATCGAGACGCGCCTTGGCCTCGTCCGGCAGATCGGTCTTGCCGAACTTGAAGTTGCCCTGATCCTCGCTCAGGGTGACCTCGAACACGAGCTTCCGCGCCGCGGCCTCGACGGCGTTGACACGATTGTCGACGGTCGTCACACGGCCGTCAACCTTCTGCGCCGCGGCATTCGCCGCGTCGGCAGCCTGACGTGCGCTGGTGGCCGACTTGCCGGCCTCTTCGGCCTTCGAGTCGACCTGACCGATGCGCTCTTCGTTCTTCCGCGTGCGCTCCTGCGTCTCCTCGACGGTGCCGGAGAGCGTGTCAACCTTCGAGTTCACGTTGCCGACTTCGGTTCGCACGAACTTCTTGGTGGCGCAGGCCGGCGCCACGGCCACTGACAGAGTGAGCAGCGCCGCCGCAAACAGACTATTCCGCATGATGGTCTCTCTCCTGTGACAACAACGTTCTAACTACCGTTGCGCGTCGGGCCAACCATGTAGCCCCCTCGCGCGTGAACAACAAGGCTCTTCTTCCGGGTACGAATCTCGAGTGGGTGCCACCCCGGACGGGTACCCGGCTCGAAGGTGATGAGGTACTGATAACGAAGCTCCGTGAACAAGTCCTGAATAGCCGCTGACGTATGCGCCGGCACGCTCGCGACCCGCATGTCACCACCCGTCCATCGCGCGAGGTCCGCCAGGTTGGCTGTCTGGACCTTCCGGCCGTCAGTCTCGGTCACCTGGAGCTCGCCCCCGGGATGGTCCAGCGGGTTGACGACGCGCAAGAGGTAGACGGGCACATCAATCGAGCTTGCAATCCCCGATACCTCAGCCGCTGTCATCTTACTGGCCGTGTCCACGCCGTCGCTGATCACCAGTAGCGCCCGATGCTTATTGGCCCGGTCGGCGACCGCTTTCGCGGCCTTACCCACCGCGTCATACAGCGAGGTCTGTCCCCACGGCTTGCCTCTCAAGCTGACCTTGTGAATCTGGCGCGCGTCAGTGGTGAACCCCACTACCTCTCGCAGCTCGGAGTCAAACGTGAACAGCGCGGCTTCGTCGACCTTGCTGCGCAGGTTCATCGTCGCAACGCCGATCGCCTCGCGCGCGCGGTCCATGTTTCCCCCGACCGACATGCTGCCGCTGATATCGAGCAGCAACGCCAGGCTGATCGGGCTGTCCCCGACGTAGAAGTCGCGAATCTCCTTCTTGAAGCCGGAGTCAAAGACCTCGAAGTCGGCCTTGGTCAGGTTCCGAATCACTTTGCCTTCGTCGTCGCGCACGGCCACCGAGAGCGTGACGACCTCCACGCCAGACTTGAACGTCGCCTGGGGTGCCTGACGCCCGGGTGCGGGTGTGGCTACCTGTCCGAACAGGGGGACGCCAGCGAGCAGTAGGGCCAGAGCGCCGGGGAGCGCGACGTGCCACATGGACCTGAGGTATTTCATAGGGCTTGCCAGGGGCTCGATCGAGTCATATGAATGGTTTACGGGAACCACGTCCGGCGATCGGGAGGTAATTCCTATCGGATGCATGTAAATATTACCTCCGCTTCCCTGTAGCCGAACAACTTAAGATGAACCCATGCCCACGAAGAGTTCCAAGCCGGTACCGGTGGCCGGACGCGTCAATCGATTCTCCTACGCCATCCGGAACATCGTCGCAGAGGCGAAGGCCGTCGAGGCGCGGGGGCAACGCGTGCGATACCTCAACATCGGCGATCCGGTCGCGTTTGGCTTTCAAACCCCAGCGCATCTTGTCGAAACCGTCGGCAAAAGCCATGCGAGACGGTCACAACGGGTATGTCCCTTCGGCCGGGATCCCCGAGGCACGCGAGGCGGTTGCCGCTGATTACACGGCCCGTGGCATCACGGTTTCCCCCGACAGAGTGCTCATTACTACCGGGACGTCAGAAGGAATCGAGCTGGCGCTGAATGCGCTGGTGGACGAGGGCGACGAGGTGCTTGTGCCGTCCCCGACGTATCCGCTCTATACCGCGGTGCTGGCGAAAATCTCGGCCCAACCTCGGTACTACCATACCGATCCTAGGCATGACTGGCTTCCGGACCTGGATCATCTGCGGACGCTCGTTACTGCGCGAACCCGGGTGCTCGTCGTGATCGACCCGAACAACCCGACCGGCGCTGTCTATCCTGCGCCGGTGCGCCGGGCGCTGATTGAATTTGCCGAGCGGCACGATCTGACGATTCTGGCCGACGAGGTGTATGGCGACGTCGCGTACGACGGTCCGCTGCCGTTCATGGGGACCTTCGATCTCGATGCGCCGATCATCTCGTTTTCGAGCTTGTCGAAGGCGTATCTGGCGCCAGGGTGGCGCGCGGGATGGCTCGTCGCCGGCCGCACGCCACGGCTCGACGCCACCGTGGCGGCGATGAAGAAGCTGGCCGACGGCCGTTTGTGCAGCCCCGGGCCGATGCAGTACGGCGTCGCCGCCGCGCTCACCGGCGACCGCTCGCACCAGGTGGCTTTCCGCGCGGCGCTCGCGGAACGAGCGCGCATCACCACAGAACGGCTGAACGCGATTCCCGGCATGCACTGTGTGGCACCACGTGCGGCGTTCTACGCACTGCCGCAGATCTCGCTCCCGCCCGACCGGACCGATGAGCATTTCGTGTTGTCACTGCTGCGTGAAACCGGCATTCTGTGCGTGAATGGCTCCGGATTCGGCGTGCCAGCGGGCGACGGCTTCTTCCGCATCGTCTTCCTGGCGAGCCCGCGCGATCTGGAACAGATCTATGCGGACATCGGCGCTTTTACCCGCGAGTATCTCGCTCGCGGCTAGCGGCACGCTGCAGCGGTGACCACGCGCCAACGCGATACGCCTCGGGCACTCATTCGATATGCGCTGGTGAGTGCGACGGTCACCGTCGCGCTCGTCTACCTGCTGTACCTCACACGCGACACGCTGCTCCTGATCTACGTCGCCGGGTTGATCGCGGTCGGATTGTCGCCGCTGGTTGATCGGCTCGAACAGCAGCGGCTGACTCGCCGTGTGCAGATGCCGCGCTGGGCGGCGATCCTGTCGCTCTACGTGGTCCTCTTCACGGTCATCGGACTCTTCGTGATGCTGATGGTCCCGCCGCTGGCGGAGCAGGCGAGAGACCTCATCGCCGCGGCGCCGGATCTCCCGAGCCGCGGCCAGCAGTGGTTAATCCGGCTAGGCATCCTCGGTCGCGAAATCACGATCGGCGAGGCCGTGCGTCAGGCACCGGTCGGCAGCACCGATGCGGTGACGACGGTCGATGTCCGCCATCTGGGGATTCGTTGGCGGGGTCTTTGGTGTTGTCACCATTCTCATCGTCGCGTTCTACCTGCTCGTCGATGCGGAGAACATCCTTCGCGCGATGGTGCGCTTGTTTCCGCGCCAGGAGCGAGCACGCGTGCGCGATGCGTCCCGGCGTGCCGGCGAGAAGGTCAGCGCCTGGATGGCGGGACAACTGCTGCTCGGCGCGATCATCGGCACCACGGCGGGCGTTGGTCTGTGGATCCTGGGTGTCCCGTACTTCTCTGTGCTGGCGCTCATCGCCGGAATCGGTGAGCTCATTCCGATCGTCGGTCCGCTGCTTGCGGCGATCCCGGCGATCATCGTCGCCTTCTCAGTCAGTCCCGCGACCGCGCTCGGCGTGGCGCATCTTCTTCTTCTTGCAGCAACAGGTCGAGAACCACGTCCTCGTACCGAAGGTGATGTCGCGGCAAGTCGGCATCAGCCCGGTGCTGGTCATCATGGCGTTGTTGATTGGCGGATCGCTGCTCGGACTGGTCGGTGCGATCCTGGCCGTTCCGACTGCGGCCATCCTGCAGGTCCTCCTTCAAGAGCTCCTCGTCGAGGCCTCGGCAGACTGATGCGGCGTGCGTGGCACGCGGCGGCCGCCTACCTTGCGCTGGCGATCGTCGCGACGTGGCCACTGGCCCGCGGTCTCGGGCGCGACGTGCCCGCCGATCTCGGCGATCCGGTCTTCGTCATGTGGGTGCTGTCGTGGGACTGTCAGCAGCTACTGCGATTCTCGGCGGCGATTTCTCACGGCTGGCGAGCTTCTTCGACGCCAACATCTTTCATCCGCTGCCGCTCACGCTCGCCTACTCGGAGCACTTCATCGCGCAGGCGGTGCAGATCCTTCCGATCTGGGCGCTCACCGGCAATCCGATCCTCTGCTACAACCTGCTGTACCTCTCGACGTTCGTGCTCTCCGGGCTGGGCGCGTACCTGTTCGTGCGCGAGCTCTCCGGCGACCCGCGCGCCGCATTCGTCGCCGGAGTGCTCTTCGCGTTCGCGCCGTACCGATTCCCACAGAGCTCGCATCTCCAGGTGCTGTCGTCGCAGTGGATGCCGTTCGCGCTTTACGGGTTCCGCAGATTCTTCGACTCGATCGACGCGCCAGCGGTCTCGCGCGGAGGACGCTGGCGGCCGCTGCTCGGCGCCGCGGCGGCGCTCGTCGCGCAGAACCTGTCGTGCACGTACTACCTGATGTTCTTCGCGCCATTCGTGATCGCGTACGTCGTCTGGGAGATCTGGCGGCGCCGGCTGTGGTCGCGAACACGGCTCTGGATGCAACTCGTCGCCGCGGCGGTGGTCGTCGCCGCGCTGACCCTGCCGGTGCTCCTGCCGTACGCGATGGTGCAGGACCAGCTGCAGATCGCCCGCAGCCGCGGAGAGCTGTCGATGTACGCCGCGGACGTGTATTCGTACGCGACGGCGGTACGTGAGCAGATCCTGTGGGGCTCGATCGCGCGGGTCTTTCCCAAAGCCGAAGGCGACCTGTTTCCCGGCCTCGTCGCCGTGTTTCTCGCGCTCGTCGGCGTAGCCACCTGGCGGCGTGACGCGGAGCTCAACGCCCCGCCTGTGACGAAGCTGGCGTGGGCGACTACTCGCCATCTCGGCGATCCATCTCGTCATCGCCGGCGCAACACTGCTCTATCGCCGCTTCACGCTCGACATCGGGCTCTTCACTATTCGCGTGACGAACATCGATCAGCTCCTGCTCAGAGCGGTCGTTCTGGTCGCGCTGGCGGCAGTCGTCTCCCCGGGTTGCCGCAGCCGCATCGCCGCGTTCATGCGACGCGAGGGTTCTTCGTGCTCGCGCTGGTTGCCGCGATGTGGCTGTCGCTGGGACTCGCGCCGCAGACGCTGGGACGGCCATTGAACCTGACCGGGCTCTATCAACTGCTCTACTCGTACATCCCGGGGTTCGACGGCCTGCGTGTGCCCGCGAGGTTCAACATGATCGCCGTGTTGATGCTCGCGGTGCTCGGCGGATACGGCGCAGGCGGCGCTGTCGCGTTGGCGATGGTCCTCGCCGGCACTCGTGATCCTCACCACGGCGTTCTTCGCCGAGAGCCTCGTCCGTCCGTTCCCGATCAACGGGCTCGGCACGCTACGCGACTACACGCACGCCCGAGGCGCGGGTGTACACGTCCGGCGCGTGCACCCGCGGTCTATCACCGTCTCGCGCAGGAATCCGGATGTGCGTGCTCGCCGAGCTGCCGCTCGGTCAGCCCGACTACGACATCCGCGCGATGTTCTACTCCGTCGTTCATCGTGCGCGTTTGCTCAACGGCTACAGCGGCTTCTTCCCGCCGCACTACGGACTGCTGGCGCTGACCCTCTCGGATGTTCCGTCCCACCCGACGAGCGCGTGGGACACGTTGCGCAGCGGCGGCGTGTCTCATGTGATCGTGCACGAGGCGGCGTGGCTGGACGACCGCGGACCACGCACGACTGCTGCGCTCACGCAGCTTGGCGCAGCTGGAGATCTTTCGCGACGGTCACGACGTGATCCTGCGCCTGCCGTAGTTCCAAATCACCTCGTGCGGTGTTCGCGTCGATCGATCGGCCGCTCCGTCGTCGCGGCCGAACAGTCGCGCTCGAAGGCTGGTGGAAACTCGCGCGTCCTCAGCTCATACGGTCCATTAAAATGGCGCGACATGCGCCAGAACCCGCTCGCGTACCTGGATGAGTCGTTGAACGATCTGCGGCGACAGGGTCTCTACCGACGCCTGCGCGTGCTCGACGGCGAGCAGGCCGCGCGCACGTCGGTCGACCATCATCAGGTCGTCAATCTCTCCTCGAACAACTATCTCGGTCTCACCACTCACCCGGCGCTGCGGGCGCGAGCGCTCGACGCACTGCAGGCGTTTGGCGTCGGCACCGGCTCGGTACGCACCATCGCGGGAACGATGGCAATTCACATGGAGCTCGAGCGCCGGCTCGCGGCCTTCAAGCACACGGAGGCCGCCGTCGTCTTTCAGAGCGGCTTCACCGCCAACGCCGGCACCGTCTCATCGCTGCTGGGCCGCGACGATGTGATCGTCTCCGACGAGTTGAACCACGCCAGCATCATCGACGGTGCGCGCTTGAGCCGCGCGACGATCAAGGTCTTCCCGCACCGCAACGTCGCCGCTGCGCGCGAAATCGTTGCCGCGCTTCCCGCGCGACCAACGCACGCTGCTCATCACCGACGGCGTGTTCAGCATGGACGGCGATCTCGGTCCGCTGTCCGAACTCTGCGAACTGGCCGACGAGTACGGCTGCATCATGATGGTCGACGACGCCCACGCGAGCGGAGTGTTCGGCCGCAACGGCCGCGGCACGGTCGATCACTTCGGCATGCACGGCCGTGTGGATGTGCAGGTCGGCACGCTGTCGAAAGCACTCGGCGCCCTGGGCGGCTACGTCGCCGGATCGAAATCGCTGGTCGAATTCCTCTATCACCGGGCCCGGCCGTTCCTGTTTTCGACCTCGCATCCGCCGTCGGTCGCGGCCACCTGCATCGCCGCACTCGACGTGCTCGAGAACGAGCCGCAGTGGATTGAGCGGCTCTGGGCCAATACCAGATTCTTCAAGGGCGGGCTCGAGGCGCTCGGATTCAACATCGGCATCAGCGAGAGCCCGATCACCCCGGTGATCGTCGGTGACGGGGTGCTGGCGATGACGCTGTCCGACAAACTGTTCGACGCCGGCGTGTTCGCGCAGGGAATCGGCTTCCCGACGGTTCCCCAGGGGCGGGCCCGAGTGCGCACGATTGTGACCGCCACGCATACCGAAGACGAGCTCCAGTTCGCGCTGGACGCGTTCAAGAAGGTGGGTAGCGAGCTGGGAATCATCTGAGCGTGGTTTCCGTCTAAGATCCTGTTTTGCCGATGAACGTCCCTCCACTGCCGCGCCCGACGGGCGGTCGCTTTTTCGAGGCCTATACCAGGGGGCTGACGACGGCCGACCTCGAGCGGCTGTTCACTCGTGACACGCCGGAGGCCTATCGTTTCTTCTCGCGCAACCTCGACTTCGACGAGCTGAAGAATCGGCCCTGGCACCTGCGGACGCTGGGACGCGTGCGCCTGCTGTTCCTGGCCTTCACGCTCAAGCTGACGCCGGCGCGCCGGGTGTTGTACGGCACCGCGCTGGTGGCGAGCCTCATTGGACTGATTGAGCTGTTTCAGAGCTTTCACCTGTTCCTGATTCCACACCCGGCGTTCGCACCGGGGACGATGTGGCTGCTGACGGGCTTTCTGCTGGTCAATCTCCTGGTACTGCTCGAAGTCGCAGACCGGCTGTCGCTGAAGAACGATCTCGAGATCGCGCGTGAGATTCAGCAGTCCATGCTCCCGCGAGCCGAGTTTCGCGCGCTCGGCATCGAGGCCTTCGGGATGACTCGGCCCGCCAACACCGTGGGCGGCGACTTCTACGACATCCTTCCGCTCGCCGACGGGCGCGTGCTGCTGGCCCTCGGCGACGTCGCGGGCAAAGGCAGTCCCGCCGCCTTGTTGATGGCACTGCTCCTTGCGATGATGCGCACGCTCGTTGACGAAGGGCTCCAGGACGCCGCATTGGTGACCCGGCTCAACGCACAGATCGTGAAGCATGCGCCGCGATCCCGGTTCGTGACGCTGTTCATCGCCACATTCGATCCGCGAACGGGGGCTCTCGACTACGTGAACGCGGGCCAGAACCCGCCGCTGCTCCGGCGCACCGACGGCTCCTACGAGCGGTTGCGCGCCGGCGGCATGGCGCTGGGGATGTTCGAGAACGCTTCGTATTCGGCCGGGCGCGTCGAGATGGCGAACGGGGACGTGCTGGTGATGTACAGCGACGGCATCACAGAAGCCGAAGACGCGCTCGAGCGGCCGTTCGATGAAGCCGGCGTGCAGGGTGTCGTGGATGCGCCCGACTGGGCATCGGCCAAGGAGCTGGGCTGGGCGATGTTCGCCGCCGTCGAGACCCATCGTCAGGAGCGCCGGCTGCTCGATGATCTGACGATCCTCGTGGCACGGCGGCTCCCGCCGCTGCCGGTAGCCCCCGTCGCGGGCTAATTGGCGTCTAATAGTGCCAGGCACCCAGTGGTCAGACAGTTCTTCATCCTGACGTGCGCAATCCTCTGGGCCGCTCCGCTGGCCGCGCAGACGCGGGAGTCCGACCCGGCCGAGGTGATGGTCCGGAAGTTCGAACGCTCGCTGAACGCGGGCGATCGTCCGGGGCTGCTCGCGCTGTTTGCCCCCTCTGTTCCTGAACGTCAAGTCGAGCAATACACCAACGACCTGCTCGTCAGCGGCGCGGTGCGGACCACGCTTCGCGAGCGGGCGCGCGCGCCGCTCGAGGGCGCACCGCCTGGCGATGGCTACACCCTGATCATCGAATTCTTTATCGAAACCGCCGGAAAGGCGCGCATCTTGACCGCCGGGATGGACATCCGGCGTCCACCGGACGGCGACATCGAGTCGTGGCGGTTCGTCGGCGCTGAGGGACTGACCTCCGTCGAAGGGCTCTACAAGATTCGCCTCAACACGAGCCGGCCGCTCACCGCGCGCAATCTTGAAATCACGTCCGAGGATCTCGTCCTCTCACTGCAGGAGGGCACGGTCTATCTGGTCGAGTGCGATGACGGGGTCACCGGTCTGGTACTGATCGGCCGCGGTGAGATTCGTTTCTCGCCAACGTCAGCCGCCGAGCGTGGGCAAGTGAAGCTCTTCTCCGGCAACGACACGCTCACGTCACCCTTCGAAGAGGCCTACATCCGCTTGAGTCCGTCGGACTACGAGAAGCGGGTGACGACCGCGAGCCTCACGGCCAGCGCGCCGCAGGAGCGGCTGACACCGTCGGGCGCTGGAAATCTTCGCGCGCGAGTCGAACAAGTCCTTCAACGTCGATCTCCAGGATCTCAGCAGCGACTCGTGGCACCTGCTCCCACCGGCCGACGACTTCCTCGCCGAAGTCGATACACGCCGGTTCGACACACTCACGTTCACACGCTCGTCGCAGCAAGCGGAAGACATCACGCTGTTCCGGCGGAAAGATCGGCGCACGATCGCACTCTATCCTTCGGTCGCCAAACTCGCCGCACGTGGGCGCTTCTACAGTGACGATGCGTTGCGGGACTACGACGTGCTGGACTACAGCATCGACGCCAACTGTCGATCCGGATCGGCAGACGATTCAGGGACGGGCGCGCCTGGCGATCCGCGTACGGTCAACGGCGCTGTCGAATGTCTTCCTGCGTCTCAACGAAGCGCTGACCGTCAGCGCGGTCACGAGCGTCGAGTATGGACGGCTGCTGTACCTGCGCATTCGCGGTCAGAACAACGTCCTGGTGAATCTGCCGAGGCTCCTTCCGCAGGACGCCGACCTGACGCTGATCGTGACGTACGAAGGACGCATTCCGTCGCAGGACCTCGACGTCGATGCGGTGTCCGTGCTCGCTGATGGTCAGGAGCAGGGCGCACCGACGGAAGTCACGGATCCGGCGTTTCTCCTCAGCAACCGTGCGTTCTGGTATCCGCAGAATCCCGTTC
Organism: uncultured Acidobacteriota bacterium; assembly: GCA_963728305.1. Lineage (GTDB taxonomy): Bacteria > Acidobacteriota > Vicinamibacteria > Vicinamibacterales > UBA2999 > Gp6-AA40. The sequence goes on along the minus strand of CAVSKE010000011.1, from coordinate 197,639 downwards.
CCGACTACGCCACCGCGTCGCTGCGCATCACCGTGCCACAGGGATGGACGTGCATCGCGAGCGGTCAGCCCGTGCCCCCGTCCTCAACGGTGTCGCTGAAGGACATCATGCGCGACGGCAAGCTGTTCGAGTTCAGAGCCAGCGAACCGCTGCGCTACCTCGCGTTCGTCGTCGCGCGCTTCACACGCACTGGCGAGGCCGACCTCGCGCTGCCCGAAACGCTCGCGGCGAACGCCGGCATCGACACGTTGACGGTCGCCGTGGAGGCGCAATCGAGCCAGCGTTTCCGCGGCCGCGGCGTCGCACAACAGGCGGAAGAGATCCTGCGGTTCTACGCGTCCCTCATCGGCGACGTCCCGTACAAGTCCGCGACCATCGCGCTGCTCGAGAGCGACTTGCCAGGCGGACACAGTCCCGGCTACTTCGCGGTGATCAAGAACCCGCTCTCGATGGGCAACGCCTCCTGGCGCAACGACCCCGCCGCATTCGAAGGGTTCCCGGAGTTTTTCCTCGCGCACGAGCTCGCGCATCAGTGGTGGGGACAAGCGGTTGGGTGGAAGAACTACCACGAGCAGTGGCTGAGCGAAGGGTTCGCGCAGTACTTCGCGGCGCTGTATGCGCAGAAGACGCGCGGCGATCGCACCTTCACGGACATGCTGCGGCAATTCCGACGCTGGTCGCTGAGCGATTCGGATCAAGGCCCGGTGCATCTGGGGTATCGCCTCGGCCTGGTGAAGGGCAACGTCCGGGTATTTCGCGCCCTCGTCTATAACAAGGGCGCCGGGGTCCTGCACATGCTGCGGCGGCTGCTCGGTGACGAGGTCTTCTTTGCGGGCATCCGGCGATTCTATGCCAGACCGCCGTTATCAAAAAGCCGGCACTGAGGACCTCGAGCGGGCCCTCGAGGCAGAGTCCGGGCGAGTGCTCGATCGCTTCTTCGAGCGCTGGATTTACGGGACCGACATTCCCCGCATCCGCTATTCCACGACAATTGGCAACGGCGCCGTCAACGTCCGGTTCGAGCAGGCCGCCGATCTCGTCTTCGATTTGCCGGTCACGGTGACCATCACCTACGCCAATGGCCGTACCGCAGACGTCGTCGTCCCGGTCACCGAGGCCGTCGTCGAGCGCGCCATTCCCACGACCGATCTGGTTCGACAGGTGCAGGTCAACCGAGACTCGGGCGCCCTCGCGGAATTCGAGGAAAAGCGCTAGTGGCCCCGCGGCGGGTCACCAGCCAGCGCCTTTGAATTAAAATCAATCACTTATGGATACGGTCACGCTGACCATCGACGGCCAGCCGATCACGGTTGCCAAAGGTATGACCGTGCTGCAGGCGGCCATCGAAGCCGGCATCTCGGTGCCCTACTACTGTTTTCATCCCGGCCTGACGGTGGACGGGTCCTGCCGGGTCTGCATCGTGAAGATCGAGAAGATGCCGAAGCTGCAGACCTCGTGCTCGACGATCTGCACCGACGGCATGGTCGTCTCGACACGCGATCCCGAAACGACGGCCGCACGCGCCGGCGTGCTCGAATTCCTCCTGGTCAATCACCCGCTCGACTGCCCGGTGTGCGACAAGGGCGGCGAGTGCCCGCTTCAGGACTTCTCGTACTCGTTCGGTCCGGCGTCGAGCCGGATGGACTTCCCGCGGCGGGTGTTCGACGGCGAAGGCGTCAAGGCCGACGTGGACTTCGGTCCGACGCTGATGCTGAACCGTAACCGCTGCATCCTGTGCACGCGGTGCGTTCGATTCATGCGGGAGATCGACGGCGACGCGCAAATCGGCATCGTCGATCGCGGGAATGGCAGCGAGATCGCGACGTTTCGCGAGCAGGGCGTGCACTCACTGCTGTCGGGCAACCTGATGGACGTCTGCCCGGTGGGTGCGATCACCACGAGGCAGTATCGCTTCAAGAGCCGGCCGTGGGACAACCCGGGCGTAGTCGACACGATCTGCACCCTCTGCTCGAAGGGATGCAACACCAGCGCGTGGCTCAAGGCCAAGCCTGAGTGGGCACGTGGTTCGCGCCTTGTCCGCATGACGCCCCGCCTCAATACCGAGGTGAACAGCTACTGGATGTGCGATATCGGCCGCTTCGACTTCGGCTGGGTCGAAGGCGAGACGCGTCTGCGCCGACCGCTGCTGCGTCAGCGAACGATGCTGGAACCCACAGGCTGGCATGACATCGAGCCGCGTGTTCGTGACGGAATCCAGTCGGTCGGTTCGGCCGATCCGAGTTCAGTGCGGTTCCTCGTATCGGCGCACGCCGCGACCGAAGAGCTCTTCGTCCTGAAGCAGATGGTCGAAGGGCTGCTCGGCGCTGACGGGATGTCGCTCGTGAGCATCACGTGGAATCGCAGGGAAAAACCTCAGCCTCCAGACACGAAGTTCAAGATCCACGCGACGGACGCGCCCAACGTGAACGGCGCGCGCGACCTCGGCTTTGCGGTTGGCGCGGGGAACGACGGCGCACCCGACCTCAGCACGCTGCGCACCGCCGTCGAAGGCGGACGCGTCAAAGCGTTGTACGTCATCGATCCGGGCCCCGATGGCTCGCTCGGTGATATGTCGTGGGTCGTGGCTGCCCGTCGCAGCGGAAAGCTGCCCACGCTGATCGTGCAGGGCGTCGTGACGACGGACCTGACCGCGGCCGCTGACATCGTGATTCCGGGTGCTGCGTGGGTAGAAAAGGACGCGCTTTACACCAACGAACAGGGCCTCGTACAGGCGGCATCGAAGGCGATCAACCCGCCCGGCGAAGCCCGCGAGGACTGGCAGATTCTCGCCGGTGTCGCAGCGTCGCTTGGCCTGAGCATGCCGTATCAGAGCTCGGACGATGTCCGGAAAGCTCTCGCCGCAGCGCTGCCCGGATCGAAGTACGCCGAGGCGCATACGATCGCATTCACGCGCGCGATTTCGGCCAGCAACTGGCTACAGGCGTCGAATCCCTCCGAACGATGGAAATGGGACTTCCTGTATCAGGACCTGCCGCCGGTGAAGGGCCACAACGTGCAGATGGAAGGCGGGGCGGTCGGTCCTTCCTTCATTCCTCTCAAGCCTGTGGAGTAATCATGCGTGGGTTGGCCGCGGCGGTCGCGCTGCTGGTCGTTGCGCCGGCCCTCGGGTTTGCGCAGTTTCGCGGCCCACGCGCCGAGCTGACACCGCTCGTCGAGTCCGAAGCCCGCGCCGGAGGAACGGCCCGCGCCGCGTTGCAGGTTCGGCTTCCACCGCAGCTTCACGTCCAATCGAATGCGCCTCGGGATCCGGCGCTGATCGCGACGGAGATCACCTTCAACCCGCCGGCCGGTGTTCGAGCCACGGAGATCGTTTTTCCCAAGCCGACCGATTTCCAGCAGGCGGGACTGCCGCAGCCACTCGCCGTGTTCGAGCACGAGTTCGCGATTGGCGTCCAGTTCGCCGTCGCGGAGGGCACGGCTCCCGGCACCATCGACATCCCCGGACGTCTGCGATATCAGGCGTGCGACGACAAGGTGTGCTATCCCCCTCAGACCGGCGACGTGCGCTGGACCCTGAGCGTCGTGGGACCGTCCACGCGAACGACACCAACCCGCCCTGATGTCTTCGATCGCATCGCGTTTGGAACCGGCGCCGCGCCATCGGCCGCAGCAGCGACCGCTCCTCGTCCCACGGCGCCTGCCGGAGGAAGCGACGGAATCGATCAACTGAAGAATTTCACCCTCGTCTCATCGACCGGGTATTCCGACGTCGACGAGTTTCTGACGTTTCTGAAGAACGCCGAGACCGGCGTCAAGGAGAAGGGACTCTTCGAAGGCCGTGGGCCTCTGGCCATTGTCCTGCTCATTTTCCTCGGCGGTCTCGCGCTCAATTTGACGCCCTGCGTGCTGCCGATGATTCCCATCAACCTGGCCATCATCGGCGCTGGCACGAAGGCTGGCTCTCGGACACGGGGGTTTATTCTGGGCGGCGTTTACGGCGCCGCAATGGCCCTGGTGTACGGTGTCCTCGGTGTCATTGTCATAACGACGGCCAGCACGTTCGGCACCATCAACGCATCGCCGTGGTTCAACTTGTCGATCGCCCTCGTCTTTGTCGTGCTCGCGCTGGCGATGTTCGACGTCCTGACGATCGACTTCTCGCGATTTGCCGGGTCAGTGGGCGGCAACGCATCTGGCAAAGGATCGGTTGCGCTCGCGTTTGGAATGGGCGCCATCGCCGCACTGCTCGCCGGTGCGTGCGTCGCGCCCGTCGTGATTCAGGTCATCCTGTTCTCGAGCGATCTCTACGCTCAGGGCACGTTGATTGCGCTCGCCCTGCCGTTTCTCCTTGGCGTAGGCATGGCCGTTCCGTGGCCTCTTGCCGGAGCCGGGTTGACCGCGCTGCCAAAGCCGGGGCCGTGGATGGTGCGTGTCAAGCAGGCCTTCGGCGTGTTCATCCTGGCGACGGCGTCGTACTACGGCTATCTTGCGTACGGACTCTTTGCCGATCGCTGGGTGGATCCGCAGGAAGTCGCATCCAGCGTGGAAGAGAAGATCAAGTCCGGCTGGCACGCCTCGCTGGCCGAGGGGCTGAATGTGGCCTTGCTCGAGCAGAAACCGGTGCTGATCGATATGTGGGCGACGTGGTGCAAGAACTGCGTCGTGATGGATCGAACCACGCTTGCCGACCCTGCGGTCACCAAGGCGCTCGACGGCTACGTCAAGATCAAGTACCAGGCAGAACAACTGGACGAGTATCCCGCGCGCGCACTCGTAGAGCGGTTCAAGGTCATTGGCCTGCCGACCTACGTCGTCCTGCACCCCAATCGCGCACCGAATTTCCTTCCGTCCGAGTAAGCGCCGAACCGGCCGTCGGATCCTCTGTTTACGTATCAGAAACATCTGCGATACGTCTCGGAAACAGGTGTGTCGTACAAGTAACTGCGATGTCACACTCCACCATGCGCTCACGTCTCACTGACAGGATCCGCCTCGCGTTGATTGCGATCGTCGCCGTGTTTCTGGGCGGCGCCCCGTCGAGGCGCAGAACGAGGCGCTACTGCGCTTACTCCAGGTGTTGCGCGACCGCGGATCAATCTCCGCCCAGGAGTACGAAGAAATCCGTAAGGTGGCTGAGTCACCGCAAATGCCGGCACCGACATGGCCAGGTCGGCGCGCTCGAAAAGCGGGTCGCCGAACAGGAGAAGACCGTTGCGGCGATCAAGGCGCAGACCGACGGCAATCCGCCCCCGGTCGTCAGCCGCGCGCTGGCCGGCAAGTGGTACGAGCGCATCGGTCTACGTGGATATACCCAGTTTCGAGTCAGTGAGGTGTTCGACCACGAGGGACCCGCACTCGAGGTCCCGAACGATCGGTCGGTGAACGAGAGCGAGTCCTTCATCATTCGACGCGGCCGCTTCGTGTTCAGCGGTGATGTCACCGACCGCCTGTCGCTGTATGCGCAGTCGGACTTCAACGGATCGACTGGCGCGGCGGACTTCTCGGTGCAGATGCGCGATCTCTATGCGGACGTGTGGCTCGACAAGGGCAAGTTCTTCCGCGTGCGAGCCGGGCAGTCGAAGGTCCCCTTCGGGTGGGTCAACATGCAATCGAGTCAGAACCGCGCACCGCTGGAGCGGCCCGATGGGATCAACAGCGCAGTCGAGGGCGAGCGCGATTACGGCGCGACGTTCATGTGGACACCGGCTTCAGCCAAACAGGTGTTTCGGGACATCACTGCGCGCGGCTTGAAAGGCACCGGCGACTACGGTCGTCGTCGCCGTCGGACTCTACGCGGGGCAAGGGCCGAACCGGTCGGACCAGAACGGGCAAACGCATGTCGTCGGCCGCGTCGCCTATCCGTTCAAGCTCGCGAGCGGTCAGTTCGTCGAGGTTGCCGTGCAGGGGTATCACGGACGCTTCGTGACCCCGTTGCGTCGATAGCGCTTGGTGGTGGTGCGTCGATCACACCGACGCAGGACGCCGACGGTGCGCTCGATCAACGCATCGGATTCACCGCGATCTGGTATCCGCAGCCGATCGGTGTGGAAACGGAGTGGAACTTCGGCCGCGGCCCGGAGCTGTCGCCAGACAGCACCCGGATCGATTCCGAGCCGCTGAACGGTGGATACGTGCAAGTCAACTATCGCCAGCAGCACTCGTCAGGAACGTGGTTTCCGTTCGCGCGGTGGAACTACTTCGATGGCGCGCGCAAGTTCGCCAGAAACGCTCCCCCGACCCGCGTGAACGAGATCGACTTCGGACTCGAGTTCGCCAGATGGGCGGAGGTCGAGTTAAGCGGGATGTACACCCATACGTTCCGGCGCACGCGAACCGGCAGCTTCCCATACACCTCGTCGCTCGACGCCAATCGTGTCGGCGTGCAGCTTCAATGGAACTACTGACGAGCGGCTCGACACGTTTGGTATCCTGTCGCTGTTCAGATGCGGAGCCGCAGCGTGGCGCTTCCTCGTCCTCGTCGTGCTGCTAGCAACCGGCGCCCCCGCCGCGTGGTCGAGCTGGAACACGTCGCGTCAGATCGCGCAACTCGATCGTAGCCAGCGCGATCTGAGCGACCGTGTCGATGGTCTGCTCGCAACGCTCGACACGGTAACTACTGCCCAACAGGCGTATGTCACGCCCTCTCCCGGACAGGACCCGGCGCGTGTCGTTGAGCTCATCGGCCAGTTGAATGCAGAAATGGAGCGACTGCGCTCTCAGCTCCGTTCGACGGAATCTGGCCGCACGCTGCAGGCCGTGGCCGCGGCCGCGGCGACGCTCAATGACGTAGAGATGCGGGCACAGGAGCATGTCCGTTCGGGGCAAAACTTCATGGCTGCCGATCTCATCTTTTCTGATGGGAGAGCGGCCGACGACGCCATTGCCGCGGGGCTGCGCACTATTCGCGCTTCCGAGAGCGATGCGTATGCGACTGCCCGTGCGGATGCACTCGACCTCCAGTTGACGATTGGCGGAGCGGTTGCCTTGGTGTGGATCGTTGGTGCGTTTCTCCTGATGCGCCTGCCTGCATCGGTACGCGAGTCGCCCGCGGATATCGGGCCGACTCAGTCGCTCCTGACGATCGAGGAGCCACGGCACGACCTGCCGCTGCCTGCGGGCCCTGATCTGCAGGCGGCCGCAGACGTTTGCACGGCCATTGGCCGGCTCACCAGTGCCGCGGATCTGCCGCGTCTGCTGCAGCAGGCGGCAGCGGTGCTTGACGCGTCGGGAATGGTTATCTGGATGGCCGCAGGGGAAGAGTTGTTTGCGGCGGCAGCGTTTGGTTACCCGCCGCAGGTGATTCAGAAGCTTGGCCCGATCAACCGATCGGCCATCAATGCCACTGCGGCAGCCTGGCGGAACGGTACCTTGCAGACCGTGTCAGGCGGACACGACGCGCGCGGTGCGCTGGCGGCTCCGATGCTCGGTCCCGATCGATGTGTGGGTGTGCTGGCAGTCGAGATCGGCGTTGGGCAGGACGCCGACGCGACGCGGCGTGCCGTCGCAATGATGTTCGCCGCACAGCTTGCAGCGGCCCTCGCGGGATGGCCGGCCGCGAGTGCGGCGGCACCGGCCGCTGTGCCGCCGCTCGAGAAAGCCGCAGAAGGCTAGATCGGCAGCGTGCTGGCCGGAGCCTGACGGCGTTGGGGCAATGTGACCTTCACCGTCAGCTCCTTGCGATTGCGCGTCAGCCGGACATCGAGCGTTGACCCCGGCTCCGCGTCCCGCACTTCCCTGAACAAATCGCCGGATGACAGCACGTCGCGGCCATTCACGATGGTGATGACGTCGCCTGCCTGAATGCCGGCCATGGCGGCTGGCGTGTCGCTCGACACTTCCGAGACCAGCACACCGTCTTTCACGCCGAAGTACGTCGCGAGTTGATCGCTCAACGGCACGACCGAGACGCCCATCCGCCGAGGCGTGCTGAAGAACCCTTCAGTCCACGGCGACTGCGGATCGAAACGGAAATCGAAATCGCGAGGCAGCGCACGAAGAGCATCCCGCGCGATGCCCGGGAACTGCTGCAGCGTGGCGCTGTCGCGTGGTTCGGGAGTGATATCGACTGTTCGTCGCGAACCGTCACGAAGAACGGTCATTTTCACGGCGCGACCCGGCGCCGTTTCACGAACGAGGCGTGTGAACTGCCGTGCGCTGCGGGCCGGTTCGCCGTCGAACTCAACGACGATGTCGCCCTTCTGCAGGCCGGCGCGGGTGGCAGGAGTCCCTTCCCGCACGCTCTCGATCAGTACACCTGACGCATCGCTCGCCTGGTCGCGAACGGTGACGCCAATCGATGAGCCCGGGCCTTCGAGTGCCAGAAGATCCGGGAGCTGGACACCGTCGCGTCGCTGCGCCGCGGCGCCGGGCGCCATCGCGACCGCGACGGCCGCGAGCATCATGAGCGCAAGTCCGCCAATCACAACCTTCTTCATCCTTGCTACCTCCGGGTGGCGCAGGCGGCCACCCACCGCCTCTAAAGACGGCAAGACCCGCACGAAAGTTGGCGTGTGGTGTCCCCTCTGCGCATGCCGCTGACCACGGTTGAGGACGCGGGCCGGGTGAATCGAGGCTTGATCAGGGGGAAATGGGACCCTTACAGCGGGCACGCGTCTTGAAGTCACGTCTCGCGGTCGCGTCGGATCACCGGGGGGCGTCACTTCAGGCAGGCGCTGGCATCGCCGCACCCCGGATCCCTGGCAGGGCGTTCACGATTCCGATGCGACCATTTTTCTTGCCTTGCCGCATCGCCTCTGGAGGATGGAGCCATGAGACTGTCGAGCCGTCTACTGTCGATCGCGGTATTGAGCGCTGCTCTTGTCGCCGGATGTGCAAGCAGCGTCCGCATCTCCGAACTGAAGGCCCAGCCCGACAAGTACGAACGGAAGACGGTGAGCATCACCGGCACGGTGACCGACAGCTACGGCATCCCGTTGGTACCCTTTCAGCTCTACAAGATCGAGGACGGCACCGGAGACATCACGATCGTCTCACGCGCGACGCGGTCGCCTTCCAAGGGTGCGCGGGTGCAGGTGAAGGGCAAGGTCAACGAGGTCGCAGTCGTTGGCGGTCGATCGATCGGCCTGCACATCGACGAAGACAGCCGAAAGGCCAAGTAGGGGCCGCCGTCAGTCGGCCGATTTATTGAATCTTGATCGCGACCGCCGTCATGTCGTCGGCCTGAGGCTCCGTGCCTCGGAATTCCGTGACCGTGTGAAAGATGGCATCCACGATGCCGCGGGCCGATTCCCTGCGCGAGGCGGCAACGACGTCACATAGCCGTCTCGCACCGAATTCCTCGCCTTTCGCATTCATTGCCTCGAAGATTCCGTCAGTGCAGAAGACAAACAGGTCATCCGGTTTCAGCTCGAGCGTGACCTCGTCGTAGACGATCCCGGGGAAGGAGCCCAGAGGAACACCGGGCAATTCAATCTGCCCGCACTTATCGGCTGAACAGCGAATCGGGTACGGCAGACCGGAATTCGATAGCGTCACGATCCGCCGTCCGAAATCGAAGAACGCGTAGCACAGCGTGCAGTAGTACTCCTCGAGGTGCCGGTCGTGGAGATTCGTGTTCATCGCTCGCAGCACGCCGGCAACGCTGAAACGATCCGGCGTGAAGCGGCGCCGCAGCGTGCGTGAGCGCACTTGCTCGGCTGCGAAAGCGCCGTAGAGGGCTGCGGGTGCGCCCTTCCCAGACACGTCTCCAACGGCTACGACCAGCGTGTTGGCTTCGGGCACGAGGAAATCGTGGAGATCGCCCCCGAGCTCGCGTGCCGGCTCGAAGCGGCCGGCGACGTCAACGCCTTCAGCGGTCTTCGGCGGCTCGCTGGGCAGCAGTGCAAGCTGGACGCGTTGAGCGAATCGGAGTTCTTTCTCAATCCGCTCTTCATTGCGCCGCACCTCCTCGTACAGCCGGGCGTTGTCGATGGCGACCGCGGCCTGGCTCGCCAGCAGCGTCAACAGTTCCTTGTGCTCCTTGGTGAACGCATCGAGCTCGGGGCTCTCCAAATCGAACACACCGATACAGCGATCCTTGATGAGCATCGGGATCACCAGCTCGGACCGCGCGTCGTCAACGAGATTGATGTAACGCGGATCCTGCGACACGTCGGCGACGAGCACGGGCTCCTTGTGCAGCGCGGCCCATCCCACTAGGCCCTCACCGAGCCGCACGTGCTTGGACTCGGCGCCCTTGCCATAGCGCACGGCCAGCTTCATTTCGAGCTCGTTGGTCGCTTCGTCGAGCAGCAGGATGCCAAACGTTCGATAGTCGATCAGCCGCTTGGTCAGGCTCGCTATGCGCGTCAGCAGTGCGTCGAGGTCGAGGATCGACGCCATCTCTCGTCCAATTTCGGCGAGCGTCTCGAGCGTGTCCACGTAATGCCGTTCGCTCTTGAAGAGTCGGGCGTTCTCGAGAGCGACGGCAACGTGGGCGGCAAACTGGCGCAGGAGCGCTTCGTCCTGAGGCGTGAAGGCGCCCTCGGCTTCGTTCAGCAGATTCAGCGCACCGATCACTTTGCCCTTGCGACGCATCGGCACGGCCAGCTGCGATAGCATGTTCCTCAGCGGCCCCTTGTAGCGCGGCTCGCGGCGAATGTCGTTGACGAGAATCGGGCGGCTTTCCTGAACCGCAGCGCCGACGACACCTTCACCGACCGGCAGTCGCAGCGTCGACCACACCTCCTCCGGATACCCGACGGCGTACGCGATTCGAAGATCCTGACGCCGTTCGTCAAGCAGATACACCGAAAACGCACTGAACCGAGTCAGGCGCGCGATCAGCTGGGGAATCTTCGCGAGCAGCTCCTCGAGGTCCAGCACGGAAGTCACCTCGCGACCGAGCTCGAACAGGGTAGAGAGGAGTTCGGTATCAGTCGCGCCGCGGCCTACGGCCTGCAGGCGGGGATCCGAAGCCGTGTCGTCTGGTTTGGTCATCGCTGATGTGGCTGAGCAGCCCCTGGGCGAGTGATCGAATTATACTGGCCTCACTACATGGACGCCCTGACACTGCCGCTCGACCAACGCGCGATCCAGCAGATTCTTCCGCATCGGTATCCATTTCTGCTGGTCGACCGCATTACCGAGCTCGAGCCGGACAAACGTATCGTCGGCATCAAGAACGTCTCGATCAGCGAGCGGTTTCTCTCTCCCTCCGCCGGCGCCGGACCAGGCGTGCCGCCGACAATCCTCACCGAGTGTGTCGCACAGGTGGGAGCCATCCTGATCCTGTCGAAGCCGGAGAACCGCGACAAGCTTCCGCTGTTCGTGGGAATCGAGCGGGTGCGATACCGGCGTGCGGTAAGTCCCGGTGACGTGGTGGAAGTCGAAGCAAGAGTCAAACGGCTCAGAAGCCGCATGGGACAGCTCTATGGCTTCGCGCGCGTCAACGGCCAGATCGTACTCGAGGGAACGATGACCTTCGCCCTGGGCCCGGTCACGGCCACGTCCTCGAAAGACGCCGCGGACTAGCTCGCCAGCGCCGCCGGCTGCTCTTCCAGCTCGATGCCGTTGCGTCCGCGCTGCTTGGCGCGATAGAGCGCCGTGTCCGCGCGCGCAATCGCGCTCAGCGGATCGTGCTCGCCCTGATTGACCGACGTGATGCCGAAGCTCGCCGTCGCCATGACCTGTCCATCGTTCCAGGTCACTGGATGCTCGGCGATCGCGCGGCGCAGATTCTCAGAGACCTGCTTGGCACCGACCAGCGGCGTATCCGGCAGGATCACCATGAACTCGTCGCCACCATAGCGGCACTTCAGATCGCTTCCACGCAGCTCCGCTTTCATCGTGGCACCGACGGCGGCGAGCACCGCATCGCCGCACAAGTGGCCGTGGCGATCGTTGATGCCCTTGAAGTTGTCGAGATCGAACATCACCAAGGACAACGGCAGGCGCGAGCGGCGGGCGCGGCGAAGCTCGGCGTCGAGCACTTCGAGCGCATGGGAACGGTTGAAGCAACCGGTAAGCGCGTCGCGAACGCTGTTCTCCCGGACCTCGCGGAACAGCTCGGAGTTTTTCAACGACACCGCGAGCAGCGCGGCGGCGGCACTCAGCACGCTGCGCTGATGGTCGGTCAATGCCGGTTCCGGCGCAATACCGAGCACACCCTCCGGCACTCCACCGATCATCATCGGAAAACAGATCTCAGTGGGCGACGGGCCCACCACCGGATCGGCTTCGCCAAGCGCACGACGCGCGGCGCGCTCGCGATCCACGGGCATCGACTCACCAACAGTCGCCTGGGATTCCCAGTGGCCGGCGCGCGTCCGCGTCATGACCCAGACGCCGCGGCCGGGTGCGAGCAACGGGAGGTGTGCGTGGAGTACTCCACGAATCGAGTCACTCGATTCGCTGTCCATCGTACGGGCCAGCGCGTGGCCAAACGCGACCAGCCGCGACATCTCCGCAGCACGCTCGGTGGCTTCCTGCGCGGCGCGGGCCACACTCAACGACTCGGCACGGATCTCCTGACGCTTGCGGAGTTGATGAAAGCTGAAGATGGTCGCGAGGATCACCAGGGCGGGAAGCAGGTGCAGTCCGCGCGTCTCTTCGATCTCGCGCACGTATTGCAGCAGCGTGGCGACCGGACCTGAGAAGATCACAAATAGCGCAACGGTCAGCCCCATCATCAGGACGGCGTCGTTGCGCCCCATCACTCGCATGCACCCTCGCTTACATGTCGGCCGTAGCGCGCCACGGGGAGGTGGAATGCCGGCCTGGTTCTGCCAATTGCCGGGGTTATCGGCTCGACACCCTCGGTGCTGCACACTTTCCCACCCGCCTTTGACTTCCCTGTTCCGCGCATGCGGAGTGGCTCCGGCGCACACCACTGCACGCCGGGTCCTATAATTGCCCTGGTGCCGGCCGGCCGAGGCGTTCCACATCGAACACGCGCAGACACGTTCGCGCGTCTTTTTGAGGCTGTTCACGAGGGCGTCTTCGTCGGAACGCTGACGCCCGACCCACTCGTCGCAGGCACGACTGAAGCGATCAATCCACACCTCAAAGCGATGCTGGGCTATGCCCCCGGCACGGCCGACCATCAGGTCGCGCCGTTCGCGCCTGAGCGATTTGTGGATCCCGCCGCCCGCCAGGCGTTTCTCGGCCGGCTTCTCGCTGAGGGTGCTGTCACTGACTACCTGCTTCGGTTGCGCCGGATGGACGACGACCTGATCTGGGTGGAAGTCACCGCGCACGCCGGCCCGTCACGAAAGCGCGGGATCTTCCAGGTCGAGGCGCTCATGCGCAACGTCAGCGAGCGGCGCCGACTCGACGATCAATCGCGCGACTTGTACCAACAGCTCTTGCAGGCGGAGAAGATGGCCGCGCTCGGCCAGACGATTTCCGGCGTTGCACACGAACTGAACAATCCGCTCGCGACGATCTTGAGCTGGGCCGAGCGACTGGCCGAGCGCAATCTCGACGAGACATCGCGGCGCGGTGTCGACGTCATCCTCGGCGAATCGGAGCGCGCCGCGCGTATTGTGCGGAATCTGCTGACGTTCGCGCGGAAGCGCCAATCAACGCGTTCGATGATCGATCTCAATCAGGTCGTTCGCGAAACGCTGGCGCTGCGCGCCTACGAGCAGCGGCTCACAAATATCGACGTCGTCGCGGCACTGGCATCGGGGCTGCCGCCGGTGTTTGCCGACCCTCATCAGATTCAGCAGGTGCTGCTCAACCTGGTGATTAACGCCGAACAGGCGATGCTCTCTGCCAATGGTCGCGGATCGCTCGTGCTGCGAACGTGGCACGACGTGGCGCACAACGCAGTCGTGTTGCAGGTCAGTGATGACGGACCCGGCGTGCCACCCGAGGTGAAAGGAAAGATCTTCGATCCGTTCTTTACGACGAAGGACGTCGGCAAGGGCACCGGCCTCGGCCTGACCGTCGCATACGCGATCGTTCAGGAGCACGGCGGGAGCATTCGCGTGGATTCACCTGCTGCCGGCGGTGCGTCGTTTACGGTCGAATTCCCGGTCAGCCGTGTCGAGAACGCGGCACGGCCACGTGCGTCTACGGGCGCGGCTGACCATTCGCTGGACGGTGCGTCGGTGCTGCTGGTCGAGGATGAACGGGCGCTGGCGACAGCGGTGGTCGAGGCGTTAACGGAGGCCGGCTTGCGTGTTGACCACGCGGGCGATGGCGAGGAGGCCCTCGCCCGCGTGCTTCGGAATCGTTACGACGTCGTGATCTGCGATCTCAAGATGCCACGCGTCGACGGCATGACGCTCTATCGCGCGATCGCGACCGCGTCACCCACACTCGCCCGTCGCGTGATCTTCGTGACCGGAGCGGTCGCCGGACCAGAGGCGGAACGCTTTCTCGAGGAGAGCGGCTGCCGCTGGCTGTCCAAGCCTTTTCGGCTCGCAGACTTGCTGCGCAACGTCCGCGAGGCGCTCGCGTAATCGACCACCACGCCGTGCTGCGCGGCCTCGTTTGCCGTGCGCTCGCTGTGCAGCGTGGCCTTTGCCATCTTCGGCTTCTGGAATTCCAGGATCGCGCTGCGCATCACTTTTGCCGCTTCGGCAGCCGGCAACATCGTACCAAGCGCATCACGCAGCCGGCGAATGGCGCGTGCGTGCAGCTGCGACACGCGCGACTCGTTGACGCCGATCTCGGCGCCGATCTGCTTCATCGTCGCCTCGCCGTAGTAGTAGAGGCTGATGACCTTCTGTTCGCGCGGGGGCAACGACGCAATCGCAGCACAGACACGTTCCTTGGTCTCCTGCCGCTCGTAGGCGTCGTCGGGCTGCTCGGGTTCCGACGGAATCAGCGCGGTCGGCAGCGTCGATTCGTCGAGGTTCTCGTTGTTCGCTAGCGGGGAGGTTGACTCGATGGCGTTGATTCGCACGATGGTGCGGCCCAGACGCTTTTCGTCAGACCCAATCTTTGCGGCGAGATCAGCCAGTGATGGCTCGTGCCCCAGCTCCCGGCGCAGCTCCTCGCGGGCGGCCTCGAGCTCGCGGCGTTGACGACGCACGCCACGCGGCCAGGCGTCCTTGCGCAGGGCATCGATCATCGCGCCCCGAATACGACGTTCGGCGAACGTCTCGAACTTGATGCCGCGCGCCTCGTCGAATCGGTGGGCCGCGTCAATCAAACCGATGACGCCGTCCTGGACGAGATCCCCAATGTCGATGGAATGGGGCATCGTGGCTGCAACGCGACGGGCAAGCTGCTCGACGAACGGTAGACTCGCTGTGACGCGCGGATTGACCGAGCTACTCTGGCTCTGGGAGCGCATGAGTGTGACCTCCGACGCCAAGTAAGGCAACGGCGGTACCAACAGGTGGAATCAGCGAGAATCACAGTGAACTCGCGTGAGTGACGTACCTCTAAGTGGCTGTTTCTGCAGCGTTTGGAGCCGGCGAAAGAGGCAGTTTCTGCAAACGACTCGAATCGGCGAGACAGCGAGATCGCCAATGGATTGACGGGGATCGAGCCACTCCACGCCAACATCCTGACACTCTGATTACGGTTTTGATTGGGTGTGCGTGAACGGGTCAGGTCCGCGATGGGGCGTCGGATTGTGTATCGAAGTGGGTCTGCGGGCCGGCCAAGGGTTCTGTTCTTTGACGGATCTCTCGAACAGTACCCAAGGCGGCAAGGGCGCCCGAGACAATCTGGGACGCCTGATCGCGATTCAGGGCATTGGAAGCCTTCGCTTCCAACAGCTCGGCGTGCGCCAGCACAATTCCGAGCTGATTATTCAGGCGATGGAAGAGCGCCTGGAATTCCCGCTCCTGCGGCGACTCGTCGGCCCGAGGGCCGCCGGTCGACGAAGGAAGGCTCACGCGTGCGAGCCGGGCGCGGTCCTGGCGTCGGACTCTTCAGCACGGGGCGTAGGCGCAGCGTCGCGCCACAGCGTGTCCGCGAAGATCCGAATCGAGCCGCCGGCGGTCCGAACGTATTCGACCTTACCTGCGGAAATCCAGTTATAGATCGTGCGACGGCTAACACCCACAGCCTCGCAGGCCTTCATGATAGAGAGGGTCTGGCGGTCCATATTCGCTCACGGGGCCTCGGTTCGAGACGGCCCTCAAAAGTTTGCACAAAGGGGCCACGGGGCCCCGAGACGACCTCAAGAAGCTGTATCGGCTGGAAGCCCGGGATCGTTAGCGTGGCTTGTGTCAATATATTGGCGCCCCCATATGAGTGCCGCCCCCCATCTGCTCTTTATCGACGACGAGGCTACGCTCCGCGGACTGATGGCCGAACGGCTGACAGAGCGGGGATTCGAGGTTGTTGAAGCCGACAGTGGCGAACGGGCCCTCGAACTCCTCGACCAGTTTGCCTTCGACATCGTCATCACCGACCTCCGCCTGCCCGGCATCGATGGCTCCCGGGTGATCGAGGCGGCCCGGGAGCGGTATCCCGGCATCGTCACAATCGTCATTACAGGTTTCGGCACGATGAAGGACGCCGTTGATGCGATGAAGCGCGGCGCATCTGATTTCATCGCCAAGCCGTTTCAATTCGACGAGCTGATTCACGTCCTACAGAAAGCGATGGAGCAGCGCCGACTCGCCTCGGAGGTCGCTTACCTTCGATCTCAGCTCGAGGATGGGTATCAGTTCGGTGGCACGGACGCGCCCGGGGGGGCCCGGCTGCTGGGACGGAGCCGGCCAATGCAGAAGTTGTTTCATCTGCTCGAAACCGTCGCGCGATCGAACAGCACGATCCTGGTGACAGGTGAGACCGGCACTGGCAAGGAAGTCGTCGCGCGCGCGATCCATCACAACAGCGCGCGGCGGCAGCATCGCTTCGTCGCGCTAAACTGCAGCGCGATTCCAGAAACGCTGCTCGAAGCTGAGTTGTTTGGCCACGTCCGAGGGGCATTCACTGGCGCCGTCGGCGCACGACAGGGACGATTCGAGCAGGCGCACAAAGGCACGCTGTTTCTCGATGAAGTGGGCACGATGAGTACCGCGCTGCAGATGAAGCTGCTGCGGGCGCTTCAGGAGCGCGAGTTCGAGCGCATCGGCGACAATCAGACGATCAAGGTCGACGTGCGGGTCATCGCCGCGACGAATTCAGAGCTCTCGAAGATGGTTGCCGAGGGCACCTTTCGCGAAGACCTCTACTACCGTCTGCACGTGATCCCGATTCAGCTCCCACCGCTGCGCGAGCGGCGCGACGACATTCCTGTTCTCGTGAAGCACTTCCTCGAAAAATTTGCCGCGGGTACTGCGATCCAAGTGTCACAGGGCGCGATGCGTGCGCTCATGGCGTACCAGTGGCCGGGGAACGTGCGACAACTTGAGAACGCCATCGAGCGGGCTGTGGCACTGGGCGCCGGGCGAAAAGAGATTGCCATTGCTGATCTGCCGGTCGAAGTGCAAAGCACGCCGGAGACTACCGAGACGCCGTTCGTGGATTTTCCGGACAGCGGTCTCGACCTTCCGGCGTATCTCGCGAAGATCGAACGCGATCTGATTCAGCGATCGCTCGACCGAACCGGCGGCAATCGCAACAAGGCCGCCGAACTGCTCCGCATCAAACGCACGACGCTCGTCGAGAAATTGAAACGCCTCGGCGCCGAGTGAGCCGCCGCACACCACGAGGAAGACATGCCACCGCGTTATTCGTACTGGACGATCCTCGCCGGCGGCCTGCCGACGGCGTTCCGCGCGGCCGAGCGCGCAGACTTATTGCCCACCTTCAACCGGATTCACGAGAAACATCCTGACGCCGAGCTGAAGTGGTTTGCGAGAGGCCAGCTGTGGGAGTCGCCGGAGGAGGCGCAGGCTGCTCTTCAGCGCGAACGCATCAGGCGCGATCGCGACTGGCGGCCAGGCGGTGACCATCGCGATCCGCGAGAGGCGTTCAAGAATAAGCGCAAACGCGAGGTCGCACGGCGCGAGCAGGCCCCCCGGCATCCAGCATCAAGACCCACTGGGCCATTCGGCGAGCGCACCGCGCGGCCGCCGTCCAAACCCAGTGCGCCCTCCGGCAAGCACACTGCGTGGTCGCCGTCCAAACCCAGCGCACCATCAGACACGCGCACTGCGCGGCCACCATCGAGACCCACCGGGCCATCCGGCGAGCGCACCGCGCGGCCGCCGTCCAAACCCAGCGCGCCCTCCGGCAAGCACACTGCGTGGTCGCCGTCCAAACCCAGCGCACCATCAGACACGCGCACTGCGCGGCCACCATCGAGACCCACCGGGCCATCCGGCGAGCGCACCGCGCGACCGCTGTCCAAACCCAGCGCGCCCTCCGGCAAGCACACTGCGTGGTCGCCGTCCAAACCCAGCGCACCATCAGACACGCGCACTGCGCGGCCACCATCGAGACCCACCGGGCCATCCGGCGAGCGCACCGCGCGGCCGCCGTCCAAACCCAGCGCGCCATCCGGCAAGCACACTGCGTGGTCGCCGTCCGAACCCAGCGCGCCGTCCGGCAAGCGCACTGCTCGGCCGCCGTCCAAACCTGCCTCGACTAACAGGCGCACCGCACGGCCACCCAAGCGATGATCATTCATGTGGTTCTGTTTCGTCTCAGGACGGACCTGTCCGCAAGCGCTCGCGAGACGCTTGCAGCGGCGCTCGCGCGAGCGACCCGCGAGATTCCGTCGATTCGTCGCGCGCGCGTCGGATCACGCGTCACCGTCGGGCGGGCGTACGAACAGCTGATGCCGACGGATTATTCCTTTGCCGCGGTGTTCGAGTTCGACGATCGCTCCGGACTGCTGTCCTACCTCGATCACCCGGTGCATGAACAACTCGCCCAGCGCTTCTACGCAACCGTCGAGCAGGCGCTGACTTACGACTTCGAACTGTGGGAATCGGACGAAGGAATCGAACAGATCCGGCAGGTGTTGTAGCGACTCCGCGGAGAAGCTGCAGCATGGCTGCAGCTCTCTGCGGTTGTTGAACTTTGCCTCGGGACTAGCCCGCCACCGTGTATGCAGACGAGGGCCGATCCTGACGACGCATTGACGCGCGTGCGGTACGATACGGTCCCACCGGCAGGTTGCAGTTCTGCTGGTAGAGGAACGCGTGGAAGCGCTTGTAATCGGTCGGCGGGAGGCCGAACACACCGAGCAGCGCACGGTAGCTGCCTCGCGTATGCTCGAGACCGCGATGGATCAGCGCGGCGAGATCGTCGCGTGTCAGCTCGTGCGCCTTGAACGGCTGATGGACGACCGTCCAAAAGCTCTCGCCAGCGATCAGACGTTCCCACAGACGATCCGCGTTGCTCGAGCTGCGCTCCGGCCTCCGTGGACTCGCGGAGACGTGCTCGTGCGTCAGTCCTGGAGCCGGCAGAGACGTCGCAGGCGTTGTGTCGCGCCAGCCACGAATCTCCGTCGGCAGATCCTCGGCGGCGATCGGACGCTCCCACTCACGCACGACCAATCGCTCAGCAAGATTCTTCAGCTCGCGCACGTTGCCTGGCCACGGATATGCGACCAGCAACTGCTCGGCGTCGAGCGTGAGCTCCGGGTAGTGCAACCGATGCGTTTCGGCAGCACGACGCAGGTAGTGCCGCAGCAGGAGCATGACGTCCTCGACGCGCTCCCGAAGCGGTGGCACATGGATCTGAATGATGTTCAAGCGGAAGTACAGATCCTCGCGGAACACACCAGCCTCGATGCGCTCGCGAAGGTTCCGGTTGGTCGCCGTGATCAATCGCACGTCCGAGCGGCCGGTCACGCCGTCGACACCGATCGTCTGGATCTCTCCGGTCTCCGCGAAGCGCAGGAGCACGGCCTGCATGCGGAGACTCATCTCCCCAAGCTCGTCGAGAAACAGTGTGCCGCGATCGGCCTGTCGCACCAGACCCGGCTTGTCTCGATACGCGCCTGTGAAGCTTCCTCGTGTGTGGCCAAACAGCTCGGACTCGAGAAGCGTTTCAGGAATACCGCTGCAGTTGACCGCCACAAAGGCGCGCGACACACGAGAGCTCTGCTCGTGAATAAGCCGCGCGACGACCTCTTTGCCCGAGCCTGTTTCACCCAGCACAAGCACTTTCGCATCGGTACGAGCTGCTGCCTCGATCTCTCGACGCAGCGAGACAATTGCCGTGCTCTCTCCCAACAGCAGGGGCAGATTCTTGTTGGTCCGGGGCACTGGGAACGTAGACATCTGGCTCAAATCTCCAAATCTCAGATAACACGCGAGGAATAAGTCTGCCTTTTTGAAGCGACTAAGGTCAACGGTAAAGTCACGGAAAGTCGGTCAGGAGATCACAGTCTTGCGCTGAATTCTCATCCATACGGAAGAAAAGATTTCGTCCCAGCACAACCATGTATAGTTAACTGATTGTTGCGCAACGACTTCCTGTTCTGAATGCGCAGTTCTGCTGTTCTGGCACGAAATTGGGATTAGTCGAGGTGGAGCGTGGTCAGTGTCTGCAGAAGTGACCCAAGAAACTGAGAAGTCGTTCGAGCGGCTGTTTTCGGCGCTAGATGGAGAACCGGCTGAAGGCGGGGTCCCGGCCAGAATTCTCGGGATCTACGACGATGGGCGTGAGTGGTGGGTCCAGGTTGCTCGCGGCGACGATGATGTGAATACGATTGTGCTTCGGCTGTCCCGCTTTGCGAGCGTCTTCAATGCATCAGCCGCGTTGAAACGCTGGACGACGGGCACGAGTGCACCGCGGATCGTTCGAGCGATGTCTCTCGTCTAGAACGCGTCCCCATCGCGCAATGCTCAGGCTTCGGCGATCGAACCATCGGAGCCGGCGGTACTGACGCGGTTCTTCCCGGCCCTCTTCGCATGATAGAGCGCGCGGTCGGCGCGTTCGATGAGATCTCTTGCAGTCACGCCTGGCGGCGAAACAGCAACGCCGATGCTGGCGGTGACTCTCAAGCCCACCAGGTCTGGCTCGCTGCGCTGATAGGCCTCGACACGCTGGCGGATTCGTTCCGCGATCGCACCGGCACTCTCCGCCGTTCCTCCCGGCATCATTACCGCGAATTCTTCCCCACCGAATCGCGTGCAGACGTCGAAGATGCGGACCGAGCGCCGGAGAATCTCGGAGATGTCGCGAATCACCATGTCGCCCGCGACATGGCCGAATCGATCGTTGATGCTCTTGAAGCCATCGAGGTCGACCATCAGCAGACCGACCGAGGTCAGCTGGCGAATCGCTCTGTGCAGCTCCTCTTCCAATCGCGCCTGGAAATATCTCCGGTTGAATAGTCCGCTCACCGGATCGATCACAGCTGCCTGCGCATACGCCTGCGCTTCGCGGATTACGCGTTCCCGGCCGAGCGCGAGCGCGACTGGTGCCATCAATACGGCAATCGCAGCCGCGTCTTCCTGGGTGTATGGAGTGCTGCCGATGCGATCGGTGAGCGACACGACTCCGAGCGTGTCGCCCCCGGCGACAATCGGAATCGCCATGAAGGAATTCGTGCGATACCGCGAACGCTGACGATCGAGCCCAGGACTCTCGCTGACGTCAGCAACCACCAGCGGCGATCGTGTTTGATAGACGCCGCCGATCACGCCAGCGCCTGGTGCGATTCGCAAGTGCTCAACGAGCGCGTGCGGATAGCCGTGTGTCGCGACAATCGACAACTCACCATCGCCGGTCGCGACTGCCAGCGATGCGATCCGGCTGGGCACCGCCTGCACGACAAAATGCAGGACCGCCTCGCCGACCGCGGTGAGACCCGTCGTGTCAGCGAGTGTGCGGGTGAGCCGCCGGGCAGCCGCGTCGAGCGCCCATGGCGCCCGGCCCCCGCGCGTTGTGCCGCTCAGATCGCGCGCGAGCTTGACCAGGTCTTGCGCGGACCCGGTCCAATCACCTTGGAGCAGCAGGATGACGGGCGTGCTGGGCGCTGCGGACAAGCCGACAAGCGTCCAGTCCTGGTCGTCCGAGCGCCACACATCTACGCCGAGTCCAAGCGTCACACCGACGTGATCGAAAGCGTGCGAACCGCCGTTGACGAGATGCGAGAGCATCGGAGACGCAGTCGATTCGACCGCGACGACCCATGCGCCCTCGTGCTTGCCCGCCACGGCGGCCTTCGTCTCGAGGGCGCGGCCGATCATCGACACGACTTGATTGAGGAACTCGCGGGGCGCCGCCGCTGCAGGCACACGCTGAGGGACTCGGAGCAGCGCGCTCCGCTGCTCGGACGACAACCGCCGGTGCCCTCCCGCAGGATGCGCGATTTGAGGCATCGCCTGTTGAAATCCCGAGTCGGGGAGATATTCCCCCCGCGTTTGGGAATCGTCGCTCACGATTCGGTTCACTTGGCGCAGATCCCGGCCTGTACGCGAGGCTCTGACCACCTACTCCATACCACGTCCGGCTGAGGTGGCAACAACCGTGCCTCAGACGGAACCGTAATTGACATTGAACAAGCGACTTCAACGAACGACCGCTGGGAACGCCGCCCCGCGTTCGAAACCCGTCTGCGGGGCCGGAAGGCCCCGGGCCTCAACGGTACTCTTTGAACGGAATCTGGCAGTCGTGCTTACGAAGGAAATTGAGGAAGCGTTTGTAGTCGCGGGCTTCCATGTTGAACAGGCGTGCCACGATTTTGTAGTTGCCGCGTGCTTCTTCCAGGCCGCGGCGCACCACCTCGCGAACGTTCGCGCGCGTGATCTCACGATCCATGAAGAGCGGATACACGGCCGTCCAGAACGACTCGTGCTGCTCGATCATCCGCTTGTAGAGATCGTCGGCGACCGTACGGCGACGCTCGCGCTTGGGCCGCAGGAGCACCGCATCATACGAGCGAATCTCGGATGACAGGTGGTCGAGCTCAATCGTTGGTCCGCTGACCGTGACGACCAAGCGTTCGATCACGTTCTCGAGTTCGCGAACGTTGCCGGGCCAAGAGTACTCGGTCAGCGCCTTCATCGCCTCCGGCGACACCGCGTTGATTCCCGAACGGCTAGCCGCCGAGAACTGCGTGAGGAACTGTTGCACGAGCACCGGAATGTCTTCGCGCCGATCGCGGAGCGGCGGAACGACGATGTGAATGACGTTGAGGCGATAGAACAGGTCCTCTCGAAATGTGCCCTGCTTGATCATCTCGCGCAGGTCACGGTTGGTGGCCGCAATCACCCGCACATTGACGATGCGCCCGCTGCCGTCAGCACCGACTTTCTGCAGCTCGCCCGTCTCGAGGAATCGCAGCAACAGCCCCTGCATGCGGAGCGTCATCTCCCCGACTTCGTCGAGGAAAATCGTGCCCATGTGGGCCGTTTCGAGTTTGCCTGGCTTGTCGCGATAGGCGCCGGTGAAGCTGCCCTTCACATGCCCGAACAGTTCCGACTCGAGCAGCGTCTCGGGAAGGCCGGCGCAATTGACGGGTGCGAAGACATGAGTGGCGCGCGGGCCGCGTGAGTGGATCGCCCGGGCCACGATCTCCTTGCCGACGCCGCTCTCACCGGTGATCAGGACCTTCGCATCCGAGCGCGCAACGCGGTCGATTTCCTGTTCGAGCGCCGTCACTTCGGCGCTGCGTCCGGTCAGTTGAATGTGCGTGCGCGGGCGGACCGCGCCAATCGGACTCAAGCGCGTGCTGCTCGTGCTGGTTTCAGCCACACCATCAATCATTATTCATGAACCGTTCAATGAGTCGCCGGTGCTCCTGTGTCATGCCCACGAACGTGGCCCCGATGCGATAACCCGAACCGGCTTCCGATGCGGCGGAGACCCGCTGCACCTGAATGTCCGCCGCAAAGGGAGCGCCGGCGAGCGTGAAGCGCAGGCTGCCCCGGGAGCCGGGGTTGAGCATGCGCGCTGACTGCAGCAACACACCTGCGGAGCTGATGTCGATCACACGCACGCTCATGTTGGCGGGGAGATTTGCGAACTCACCGCCAACTTGATGCCGTGGGGACCGTCGCCGCTCTTCCATTGGTCTACGCACTCCCTGAAACGAAGACTCGAGCTGGATACCGCGCGCCGAGGCGAACTCCTCCGGCGCACGGTGCAAGTGAGTCGCCATGCTGGGGTAGACGTTTGTCTACCGGAACAACGTGTTCGCCATCAACGAGTTGGACAGGCATCAGCGGCCGAGAAGTGGACTAGAAAACCCCTCAGAAAGTCTGGTCGAATCTGGGCTAAGACACCCGACATGGAAGACTTTCCGCGCCGCGTGGGTAGACAGCTCAAACGCTGGTGGGCGATTACGTTTGTGACCAGTCGGCGGCGCGTGCGAGTGCCGGGGGAATCGACAGGAATTCGACGCCGACGAGGTAGCGGATTGGTTCGTCGGGCCCCGACACCCGACGCACGTGTCTGACGCGCGCGTCGACAGTGATTTCGTGGCCCTCGAGTTTCAGATGCAGCGGCTGGACGGACTCGGGCGGCATCGCCACCGGCGACGTCAACAGCGCGCCATCCTTGCTGATGTTCACGACACGCGCGGGCTCCGTCAGTTCGAGCGTTGCCCACAACGCACCGACGACCTCGAGGCGGACACGCGCGCGGCGATCTCCGAGAGCCATTACCGGCGCACCTCGTGCGCCATCGCAGTGTTCCGATCGGTGCCGCGGCTGTTCAGCGCATCCGCCCTCGCGTCGCGAACGATCCCATCCATGAGCGGACGACCTGGCACCCGTGTGGCCACTCCGATCAGGAGCGGCTCTGCTCCGGGCAGCCCATCGACGACCGCGCGCAATCGCGACGCAATGGTCTTGGCATGTTGGGCAGTGGTGTCGTGCATCAGAAGGCCGATCTCGCCTTCCACCAGCATGCCCGCAAGATCCGACGGCCTCATCTGTCCCCGCATGCCAGCAACCCACCGTTGGGTCGAACCTGACGACAGCACCGCGCCACGAATCAACAACACGACCGCTGTCACTGGTACACCGCGCTCGACGGCTTCACGCGCGGAGCGCTCCATGACCTCGTGGAAAGCCGGTGCCCCCGTGCGGCGGTCGCGCCTGGACGTCGAGACACGACAGGACGCGGCCCACGCGCTCAGGACTTCTGCCGCCGCTGTGGCAACGGCGTGATCGCGCGGCGTAAACTGCAGTCCCTCGCCACGAGCAATCGAAACGGTCGTAGTGTACTGCCGATCCGATCGATTCACCACCGTCATCCGCGAGCTTTTCGCAGTTTCGTGACCACCGACGACCGGACTCGATGCACGCAGCACGGCCTCGCCGTTCGTGGATTCGAGCTTCAATGTTGCCGACGATCCGCCGAGCACACCGCGCAACTCTTCGAGTGCCAGACTTGCACGCGTGTCTGCTGCGTCATCGACATCGGCGAGCCGTCTCGTGAGGGTGGTGGCAATATGCGCCGCTGCCTCTGCAGACGCTAACGCCAGCGCGACATCCAGCAGTGCCACGTACGCGACGAGTCGCTGGAGATCGTAGGCGTCGATCGCCCCAGTGAACACCAGCAGCCAGGCGCGTCCATGGGCGCGCCGCAGCTGACAGACATACGCCTCGTTGTTCACTGGTAAACCGAAGCGGTCGACGTGACCCTGTGGCAGGCGTGCCAGTTCAGCGGTGTCGGGTAAGCCCATTGCCGGAATCGTCGTCGGCCGATCGCCCTTGCGAGCGCCGGGCAGGCTGACGTCTCGCGCAAAATTTCCATCCGACATCTCGATGTACCCCGACACCTCGATGTCGTGCCATACCGCGACAGCTTCACCGAACAGACGAACCAGCTCGCGATCCGATTCGGTCGCTGCCGCGTTCGCAAGCAGCTTCGCGAGCGGCGCTATGCGGTTCACACCGCTGGCATGCAACGCCGGCGGACTGAGCAGATGCGCTTCAACTGCTGTCGACAACCACGATCCGACGAGTTCGAGTTGCGCTCGAGATGCGTCGGATTCCTGCCCCGGCGGCAGCATTCGGCCGAGCACGAGCACTCCTGACGCATTGCGCTCGACGGTCAGGGCCATGCAGATAATCTGCAGCCCGTGCCAGGCGACCGCCTGCGGCACGCGTGTCTGGAGAGCGCTCGTCACCGCGGTCACCACGACAGGCTCGCGCTGCTCCCACAATCCCGACAGGCTGGGAGCGGGGCCCGCGGCCGCAAACGGCAGCAGTGGCGTATGCCGGTCGTCCACGAGCTGGATGTCCACCTTCAACCGGCGGCGCAGTTCGAGAAGCCAATCCCATGAGCGCGCACGAACGGCGACTTCGAAACCAGAGGGCTCCTGAGCCACGGGGGAGGAGTGGTCGGTGACGGCCATCGAGGCAGAGTCTGCTACGAATTGGATCTGAGGAGTAGTCCAGGATTCATTGCAAGTCATCCGCCAGTGTGCCGGGGCAGTCAGAGCGCTCGCCATCTTCAACGAATCCGGCTCGAATTGCCATCTTGACCGCGATCGGAAGGGATCGCCACGGCAGACAAAAGCACGAGGGATAGTGACATCCTGAAAGGCTCCCTAGCCCACTGAGGCGAATGGTTTTGACTCTCCGGCAGCGACGCCTTCGCCGGAAGGGGCGGCAGAATGAGACGCGGCGGCCGTTGCGGCTCGCCGGTCCCATGACGAAACGCACGGAAGTCTGCGCCGCAATCGTGCGCACCCAGGAAATTGAGGAAGCGCTTGTAGTCCTGGGTCGCCATGCCGAACAGCTTCAGCAACGCGCGATAGTTCCCGCGCGTGGTTGAGAGCCCCTTCCGCACAAGCTCCCGCATGTCATGGCGCGTAATGTCGCGCGACAAGAACAGCGGGTAGACATGGTCCCAGAACGAATATCCACCGTTCACCAGCGCCGTGAATAGTTCGTCGGCCACCTGTACCCTGCGCTCGCGGGTCGGCCGAACCGGCTGCGGCGGGACACGGAGAACCTCTGGCAGCTGCGCGACATCGACGAGATCGCCCCGCGACAACCACATCGCCTGCTCGACGACGTTCTGCAATTCGCGCACGTTGCCGGGCCAGCGATATCGACTGAGCGCTTCCATCGCCTCAGCGGTGAAGCTGGCGCGGCGATGGGTCCGCGCAATGAAGTGATTGACCAGCACGGGAATCTCGTCCCTGCGCAAACGAAGCGGCGGCACCTCGAGATGAATCACCCTCAGGCGATAAAGCAGGTCCTCGCGGAACTGTCCCGCGGCAATGAGATCGGGAAGATTGCGATTGGTCGCGGCAATCACGCGCACGTCGACGGTCGACTGACGTGCGTCCGAACCGACAGCCTGGATCTCCCCGCTCTCGAGGAATCGCAGCAGCATCGCCTGCATGCGCAGGCTCATCTCGCCCACTTCGTCGAGAAAGATCGTTCCCCGGTGCGCGGTCTGCAGTTTTCCGAGCTTGTCTCGATAGGCGCCGGTAAAACTTCCCCTAACGTGTCCGAACAGCTCTGACTCGAGAAGCGATTCGGTTAGGCCCGCGCAATTGACCGGAACAAACACATGCGCGGCGCGCCGTGACTGCGAGTGGATCCGACGCGCGACGAGGTCTTTGCCGACGCCACTTTCGCCCGTAATCAGAACTTTGCCGTCCGAAAGCGCGGCCCGGTCGGCTGCTTCGATGAGAGCCGCCATGGGGGCACTCGCCACAATGAACGGCACCGCCCCGGCGGCATTTGGAAAAGATCCTGCCTGAGATTCACTCGACATCTGCGTTTCACTCCGCCGACCCATTCGTCTGAGTTATCGTCACGCTAAACTGTGCAAGTATGGGACTTACACAGTAGGGTCCGCGATGGCTCAGCAAGTATCAATCCAGCAGACGGTTTCACGTTTTAGCTAGTTTGTTCCCATTTGGCCCGTGTAGTCCTCAAAAAGGCAGACTACTTCGCGCTTCCGTCTAGGCGAAATTAGTAATTCTCGGGCAGCACCCCTCAGAAGTCGATTGTGACGGCGAATTCACCACGCGCGGCGCGAAGTGCACGGCGCAGCGTGTGTTTGAGGAGCGGCTGCGTCCACAAAAACTGTGCACCGACGTGGTAGGTATCGCCCGCGCCGGCGATCGGCTGACATCTCACGATCTGCACGTCGTCAGTGAGCTCGCGGCCTTCGACCGTGACGCGAATCGATGCGATCGCTCCCACTGGCAACCGGGATTTCGTTTCAAGCAGACATCCGGAGACGCTGCAGTTAAGCAAGCGTACCTGACGATCACGCGTCAGTACACCCAATTGATCGGACAAGCGGAGATCGTCAGGAAGAGCAGGCAGGCGTCTCATTCCATCCGTCCGTTGGCGTGGTTTGACGAGATGACGTCGCGACCGACACAGCGCATGAGAAGACGATGGCGAACCGCCCCATCGCAGATAACGGGTTTGCTTTCGATGACCTCCGCTATGACGGTGACTTCGTCGTCAGCAAGGAGGACGCGCACACGTTCACCAATCGCTGCAGCATCGCGGCTGACAGCGACAAGATGTCCGTCACCGTTCGTGCGGACCGAAATGTCACGAGCAGAGACTGAGAACGCCTTCGCATGATTCAACCGAAATCCGAACATGACTGCGCCGCCCGAGCATCGTTACCTCGAAAAGAAACGGGGTCGCGATGATCGCGCCGCCGATGCGCACAGGGATGGCAAGGAGGGTACCGCGGTGCCGCCGAGGCACGAGTACTGATTCACGCGGAATTTGTGTGGTGGGTCCGTGCGGCGGCGCCACGTGTGGCCAGGACGCGTGAGGTTTGTCTGGCGGGAAACAGAATCGACGGACGTGCGGCGCTAGTGCGTTGTGGGCCGGACCGTCTTCAGCTTCTCATTCACCAACGCCACGAGCGCGGACGGAGAAATGGGCTTGACGACGTAATCCGCACCGGCCCGTCGTGCCTCAGCTTCGAGGACCTGATCGGGGAATCCGGTCACGATGATCGTGGGAATCGGCCGCGGACTCAGAAGCAGCAGTTGCAGCCCGTTGAATCCCCCGAGTCGGAGATCGGCAATGACCAGATCGGGGCTTTCGACCTGGACGGCATGGCGGCCTTCCTGATAGGTGCTCGTCGCAATCACCTCGTGCCCCGCCAGATTCAACAACTCTCGGTACCCTGCGCGGGTCGCGTCGTCGTCCTCAACGATCACGATCTTTGCCATGAACGCCTCCCCGCCGTAGGGGTACGTAACAAACCCGTCGCGGATCCTACGTACCCACCGATGATAGGCCGATTATGTCTTTGGGGAACGGCCGTAGTACAGACTAAACCCTGTATTTTCGAGTCTAAGGCCGTTTCCTGGGTCGTGCACGGCGTGAGCGCGCGAAGCCAGCTCAACCAGTTGCACAGAATTTTTGCGAACTTATGTGCAACCTCGCTTTAAACGGTTTGTGGGACGCCGTTCCACCGGCTCGGCAGCGGGGTTGAGGAATGCAGTTGTCATGAGCGATCCCCGACCCGACGACGACCCTGAACTGATTGTGTCGCTGCCGGAGGGCTCGCTCGACGATCTGTTTGCAGACCTGGAAGCTTCGCTCCAGCAGACGCCCACCTCCACCACCGAGCCCCCAACAGAACCGGTGCAAGAACCACCGGCACCGGCGCCGGCCCCGGAGCCACCGAGAGAAGAGGCATCCGCTCGTCCCGAGCGGCGAGGAGCCGCACGAAAAGAGCCACACGAGTTCAAGTCCGAGCTGCGTCTCGCGGTCGCGGGATTCCCGATGCGTCTGGTGAATCTATCGTCCACAGGGCTATTAGCCGAAACCAATCAGAGGTTGTGCCCTGGTCGGACCGTTGACGTCTTCCTGCGGTACGGGGGCATTCGCCGCGTGCTGCGTGCGACCGTGATTCGGTCGACGATGCACGCAGTGGCGCCGAACCCTGTGTTCAGAGCGGCGCTCCAATTCGAAGACGTGCTTACGCTGCAGGACGCTGAACTATGAGTCTAATGCCGTCGCTTTGTGCGGCGCTTGAACGTGTGGGCGGTGAACGGCTCGTGATGCGGGCCGGAGAACGGCCGCACGTGCTCGCAGGGGACCGTCGCCACGATGTGGCGTCGGCAATTCTGTCGGTCAACGCGGTTGAAGCGCTCGCGGAACAAATCCTGTCGAGCGATGGCCGGCGCGAGCTTCGCGAGAAAGGAACCACGTCCGAGACGATCCAGTCTGGATCCTTCCCGCATCCGCTGATGGCGAAGGCGGAGCGTGTCGGCGACGAATTCTCAATCGAGCTCGTCGTCCAGAAGGCGATTGAGGAATCTGCGCCGTCCGAGCCCGAGCCTGTGGCGGCGGATGTCGCGCCGGTCCTGCCCGAGCCCGAACCAGAACCGGTCGCGATTGCACCACCGCCACCGCCGGTCATCGAACATTTCCACTCAGAGCCTGCGCCGGTGCACGTCGAGGCTCCACGGCCGATCGTGCAGAGCGAGCCCGTTTCGCATCCGCCAGTGACCGTCGTGACACGAGTCGAGGAGCATCGTCCAGTGATGCATGCGATGCGGACATTGTCTTCGCCGGCGGCCGGCGAGAGATTCGATCTTCAGGGATGGATTGCGCACGCCATCGGTCGCGGCGCCACGACACTGTTACCTTCGCGCAGGTGCCCCGGCCTCAGCGCGTATCGACGATCGCATCGAGCGCCTCGGCGACGATGTCGTCGACGCAGCGGTGCTCGACGAAGCGTCAGCCGCCTTCTCCCGCGGTGGCGACGGCCTCTGGCAGTCACGCTCGGACGGCGAATGGGTGCGCGAGCATCACGATCTGGGAAGCGTCAGCTGCCGGATGTTCTCCGACCATCACGGGTTCGGACTCGTTCTGCAGATGCGGCCGCATGCGTCGCCGCGACTGCTCAGGCATATCCCGCGACAAGTGCGCACTGCGTGTGAAGGTGAAGGTCTGATCGTGGTGTCGGCACCGACCGAAGCCGCGGTCGAATCGCTGGCCGTTGCGCTCGCCGACTGGAGCGGCCGCAATCGCGGCGGCTACCTGATCTCGCTTCAGCGCCGCAGTCTCCGCGGAGACATTTCGGGAGCGTTCGTCAGCCTGCGAACGATCACCGGCCCCGATGCCGAGTTCGCGGCCGCGATTCGCCGCGCCTCACACGAAGGCCCGGACATCCTCCTCATCACCGGCCCGCAGACCGAGCTGCCGCTGCATGAAGCGCTTCTTGCGTCAACTGGTGGGCGCCTGGTGATTGTCGCCGTCGTCGCACCGACGACCGTGGACGCTCTGCGAATTCTCGTTGGTCAGAGCGGGCTCGATCGCGACGCGCATCTGCGCCGTGCGCTGGCGTCGTCGTTCCGCGCAGCTGTCGGCTATCGAAGCATTCGGCGCGTCGGTGGCGGACGGATGCAGATTCAGGACATCATCCTCGGCTCGAGCGAGGTGCGGCCGCTGCTCGAGGCCGCGGACTTCGATGGGCTCGCTACTTCGCAGCGTCAGGGTTCAGCGGGGATGCGCTCCGTCGACGAGACGCTCGCGCGCGCCATTCGCCGGGGACAGGTATCGCTGCGCGAAGCGGCCGCTCACGCGGTCGATCGACGTCACATGATCGCGCTGGTTCGGATGCTTGCGCGGACGCGATTCTCGGGAAAGGGCGAACGTCAGACTCACGGGCCGGTGGCCGTGGATCACGATCGCATGCTGGATCGCGTCGGCGGGGGCCGCCGCTGGTAGTCAGCGGACGGACGCTTCCTCCGCGAGAAAGAACTCTTCGACAATCTCCCGCAGCTGCGTGATGCGCTCGGCGCTGTTGATGCGCACGCGCAGCTGCGATCCGCCATCTAGTCCCTTCGAGTACCCACGAACACAACGCTCGCAGCTTGTTGATGACCCACCGCTCGTGACCGCGCGCGAGCCGACCGTCATCGTTGGCTGCGAGGTCCGCCCCGGGGGCGACGTGGCGGAAGCCGTCGGCCTCGTTGACGCGTTCGCTGAGCAGCAGCTGGATGTAGTCCAGCAGGAACTGCCCCCGTTCGCGAAGGCTCACCGAACGCGCGGGACTGCCTGACACGACATGCCGCCGCCTGCGCCAGAATCCACGGATTCCGCAGAACACCTCGTCCAACCAGCACCCCGCTGACGCCGGTACCGAGTCGGTCGATGATCTGCTCGGGCTCGACGCAATCGCCGCTGCCAAGGACGGGAATGTCGAGGGTTCCAGCCACGTGTGAGACGAGCTCCCAATCGGCAAGTCCCTTATACGACTGCTCCGCGGTGCGGCCGTGAATCGTGACAGCCGCAGCACCGGCGTCCTGCACCATTCGGGCGAGGAGCGGTGCGTTGCGATCGCGATCGCTCCATCCAGCGCGCATCTTCACCGTGACAGGGATCTTGACAGCCTTCGCCATCGAACCGACGACGCGCGCGGCATGGCCCGGATCGCGCATGAGACTGCATCCGGCGTTGTGCTTCGAGATCTTGGGCACCGGGCAACCCATGTTGATGTCGACGATGTCGGCGCCCATCCCTTCGACGATTTGCGCGGCGTCGGCCATCTTGACCGGATCGCCCCCGAAGATCTGAATCGAGACCGGCCGCTCTTCTTCGGTGTACTCCGCGTACTCCAACGTGCGATCGATGCCCCGGACGAGGCCTTCGGACGGAGACCATCTCCGTGACGACCAGCCCACATCCGCCCTGCCGCTTGACCAGCCGTCGGAATGCCGTGTCGGTCATTCCGGCCATCGGGGCCACGACAAACGGCGACGTCAGCTCGACGGAGCCAATCTTCATACGCTGATTAGTAGGGGCGAACGTCCGCCGCGTCAACTTCGACGCTGACCGCCTGTCCGATCAGATCGACCGACAACACCAGGCGCGCCTTCTCGCTCTTCCGAACGAGACGGCCGATCACGCCGGTCAACGGTCCGTGCACAACCTCAACGACCATGCCTTCACGAATCAACGGGCAGGGATCATACGCAAGATCACTCTCGACCAGCCGTCGGATCGCGTCGATCTCGCGCTCGGGAATCGGCGCCGGCTCACCCTCGAAGGAGATGATGTTCACGACGCCGGTGCACTTCAGGACCGGCAGCCGCTCTCGCGCATTGAAACGGGCGAAACAGTAGCCGGGAAACAGCGGCCAGTCGATCCTCTTCTTGCGATCTTTCCAGCGGCTCCAGCGCGTGACGGTTGGCAGGAATGCTTCGATGTGCTTCTGTTCGAGTTGCTCCCGCACCACTTGCTCGTGGCGTGAGCGCGTCCACAACGCAAACCAGTTGTCGGCCATCAAGCTGTCCGTGCGCCCTGGTACTTCAATTCGCCGATGGCGCCTGGGAGTTCGCTGCGGACGCCTGACGTCTGCGCTCCAGCGCGGTCTCGTAGGCCTTTTTCAACTCAGTGTTGCGCCACGTGATGGTGGCCTGCTCGCGCAGCTTCTCGAGATACTTCTCGCGTTCGCCGCGCATTTTCTGGTCGCCGATGCGGTTGCCGATGTCACCGCGGGCTTCTTCGAAGCTCTTCACCTTCGAATCGGTCCGCGACTCGAGCTTGAGAATCTGATAACCGCGCTGAGTGCGAAGCACGCCGGTAATGTCGCCGACATTCAGCGAAGCCAGCATGTCGCGCAGTTGCGGCGCCAGCTCGTCGGAATGAATCGGTCCGATCAGGCCGCCATTGGCTTTGGACGAGGCCGCTGACACTTCACCCGCCAGGCGTGGGAATGGCTCGCCAGCCAGCAGGCGCTTGCGCACGTCTTCAGCGGTCGCCCGCGCAGCGTCGTCCTGCGCGACGTTGACGCCGCGATCGGAGGTCGGCACTTCGATCAGGATCTCGCGCAACGTGACCTCGGTGGGCGAGGTGAACTCGGTACGGTGCTGATCGTAGTAGGCCCGCGCCTCTTCGTCGCTGATGCTGATCTTTTCCATGATCTCGACGCGGGTGACCTGCTGCACGAGCATGGACCGTTCGAGATTGCGGCGCAGGTCGTCCATGCTCAGGCCTTCCTGTTTCAGTGCTTCCTTGAAGCGGGCCTCGTCCTCGAGGTTGTTGGACTTCCTGATGCTCTCGACAATGGTGGCAAACTGCTGATCACCGAATGCGTATCCCGATTCGCGGCCGCGCTGGACCATCAGGAGCTCGTCCACAGCGTTCAGGATGAGGTCGGGAACGATCTGCGCGATTGCTCGCCGTAATTCAGGGTCGGAGGTGGACGCTTTCGCCAGCTCCGGGCGGTCACGAAGCTCGGCCACTTGCCGGGCCTCGAACTCTGTTTTGGTGATGATCTCGCCGTTCACCTTGACCAGCACCTGTTCCACGATTTCCGCCTGGAGCGGGATGGTGGCAATCACGGCTGCCACCGATGCGGCGACGATCAACTGCTTCAGCATGACAATTCCTTAGAGATCAGTATTTTACTTGACGTTCGGGCGGGCTAAAAGGACTGGCCCTCAGGCGCAAGGGCCTGAAGCAGCCCGAGCAGCCGCGCGAACATCCCGCCCTCCGCGCGAGGGTCGCTCTCGGGCCGTCGCAGGATCTCTTCCTTCGAGAAGCCCGGTCGCACCTCTCCGGTCGTCGCCCGCGCCGTCCACCAGCTTCCGGCGGCGCCATCTGAGCGCGTGCCACGGTCGGCCTTCTTGCCCCCAGCGGGCCGAGGCGGTGGCGGTGCCGCGGTCATCGGGGCCTCTACGTCCAACTTCACCGAAACAGGCGGCACCAGTGTGGCGCCAGGCCAACCGCCCACCACTTTCACGAGGCGCATCGGATCCAGCCTGGCGTTCGGTCTGAATCGGACGACCACCATCCGTCCCTCGCGGTCGATGCTCTCGACGTCGATCGCATCGGCCAGAATCCGGACGCGGCCGTACTCGGCCAGGTTCAGGATCGAGCCTGGCGGCGGACCGTACCGGTCGCGGATGCCCTCCATC
Source organism: uncultured Acidobacteriota bacterium (assembly GCA_963728305.1). Taxonomy (GTDB): domain Bacteria; phylum Acidobacteriota; class Vicinamibacteria; order Vicinamibacterales; family UBA2999; genus Gp6-AA40. The sequence goes on along the minus strand of CAVSKE010000011.1, from coordinate 163,036 downwards.
GTGGCCTCGAGCTCCTGATGTGTGCGCGCAGACGCGACCTTGCGATAAACCATCAATCGCTGGTTCATGTCCTGGATGTAGTCCTCGTCGATCTTCAAATCGACGCGCAGATTCACGGTCGCTCGTGCATCGTCTTCGATCTCCTCGCCGCGCAGCTCCCGGATGGTCTCCTCGAGGAGCTTCGTGTACATCTCGAAGCCGACCGCGTCGATGTGGCCGCTCTGTTCGCCGCCCAGCAGATTACCGGCACCGCGAATCTCGAGGTCCAGCGCGGCGACTCGGAAGCCGCTACCCAGATCGCTGAACTCCTTGATCGCGGCCAAACGCTTCCGCGCCACCGGGGACAGCGCTTCCTGCGGCGGAATCAACAGGTACGCGTACGCAGGTCGATCGGATCGGCCGACACGGCCGCGCAATTGATACAGCTGCGACAGGCCATATCGATCAGCGCGGTTGATGATGATGGTGTTCGCATTGGGAATATCGAGGCCGTTCTCGACGATCGTCGTAGCCAGCAGCACGTCGAACCGGCGATCGACGAAGCCCAGCATCGCTCGCTCGAGCTCTTCTTCGCCCATCTGTCCATGTCCGACAACGATCCGTGCCTCCGGGACGAGCCGCTGCAGAAGATTGCCGATCGAGAAGATCGACTCCACGCGGTTGTGAACGAAGTACACCTGGCCGCCGCGACCGAGTTCGTTCCGGATGGCCCGCTCGATCACCGGCGCGTCGAACTTGACGACGTTGGTCTGAATCGACAGGCGGTCCTTCGGCGGGGTTTCGATGACCGACATGTCGCGAATGCCGACGAGCGACATGTTCAGCGTCCTGGGGATTGGTGTCGCGGTCATCGTCAGAACATCGACGCGTTTGCGCATTTGCTTGATGCGTTCCTTGTGCGCAACACCGAAGCGCTGCTCCTCGTCCACGACGAGCAGCCCGAGATCCTTGAAGTGCACGTCCTTGGAGAGCAGGCGGTGCGTGCCGACGATGACATCGACCTTGCCGACATTCAGATCGTCGAGAGTCGTCTTGATTTCCTGTTTCGTCCGAAACCGGCTGACCATGTCGATCATCACCGGGAATCCGGCGAATCGATCGCGCACCGTCTTCAGGTGCTGAAACGCGAGCACCGTCGTCGGGGCAAGAAAGGCGACCTGTTTGCCGTCCATCACCGCCTTGAAGGCCGCCCGCATCGCGACCTCGGTCTTGCCGTAGCCGACATCGCCGCACAACAGGCGATCCATCGGCGTCGGCACTTCCATGTCGCGCTTGATGTCGGCGATCGCGGTCGACCTGATCGGGCGTCAGCTCGTAGGGAAACGCGCCCTCGAATTCCTCCTGCCAATGCGTATCTGTCGGAGAATGCGTGACCGGGAACGGCCTTCCGCTGCGCGTACAGCTTGAGCAACTCCTCGGCCATGTCGCGCATCGCCTTCTTGACGCGCGTCTTGGCCTTCTCCCAGGTTGTTCCACCAAGCCGATCGAGCGCCGGACGCGATCCGCCGGTGTACTTCTGAATGAGATCCAGGCGCTCGACCGGTACGAACAGCTTGTCGTCGCCATGGTAGCGAAGCTCGAGGAACTCCTGGAGACCCGTGCTCGAACCCGCCGACGTCTGTGTGCTGGTCGTGAGTTGCTTGAGGCCGACGAATTCTCCGATGCCGTGATCGACATGGACGACGAGATCGCCCACCTTCAGATCGCGCAGGTCAGAGAGAAACGTCTGCGCCAGACTGCGTCGCTTCTCCGAAGGACGACGCTCTTCCTCGAAAACGTCGGTCTCTGCGTAGATCTGTAGGCCGGCATTGGCCAGACGGAATCCTCGCGACAGCGTGCCGACCGCGACAAGCACCGCGGCGGCGTGCGCGTCCGCGTCCTCGACCGGCACCGCGACGATGTCGTACTCGCGCAGGATCTCGATCGTGCGCTCTGCTCGCCCGGGGCTGTCGGCCACGAACAGTACGGTGTCGCCCTGCTCGCGCGCCTGTCGGACATCGGCGATCCAATCGCCGACGCGGCCACGGAACTCGATGGCCGGCTGAGACGAGACGTGATGAACGCCGGCCTCGTCCTCGAGCCCGAGCTCTTCGAGTCGACCGGCTGCCTTGGTTCGCGGCTCGATGGCTGGCCACGAGATGAACGCCTGGTCGACCGGCAGCGCAGCGACATGGCCCCGCGTCGCCGCTTCTCGTGAACTGGTTTCGAGCTGTTCGCGTACTTTCAGCGCCTGTTGTTCGACCTGCTCGTACTCGGAGATGAGCATCAGCAGTCGCTGCGATCCCGACAGAAAGTCGAGCACGCCGATCAGGTCTTCGTCGAAGCGTTCGCGCGCGGGAACGATGTGCACCTGATCGGTCGCCCCGGTGGACCGTTGCGTCGCCGGATCGAACCGTCGCAGGCTCTCGACGGTATCGCCGACGAACTCGATGCGAACCGGCTCGGTGTCGGCCGCGGGAAACACGTCGACGATGCCGCCGCGCAGCGCGAAGGCGCCATGCTCGTCCACCGGGTCCTCTCGCGAGAAGCCCGCGTCCACGAGCAGGTCGGCCAATCGCTGCGGCTCGATCTCGGTGCCGGCGCGGAGCTCGATCGATGCGCGCAGCAGGCGCTCCTGCGGACTCACCTGCGGCAACAAGCGCCGCCGCCGACGCGACGATCAGCCGGGCTGTTCCGGACGCTGCCGCGTGGAGCGCGCGGGCCCTCGCTGCGGCGACGCGGAAATGCGGCGTCATGCCGCGATACGGATCGACCTGAATCGACGGCAGAGGCAGCACCGCCTGCTCGACCGCAGCCGGTGACGCGCCCTCGAGCGCGCCGTAGAAAAACCGTGCGTCGGACGTCATCTGCTCCACATCGCGATCGGTGGGTACGACAAGCAACGTCAGCCAGCCCGCCGAGCGCGCCGCGTGCACTGCCGCCAGCGCCTTGCTCGCAGGGGTAAGTCCGGCGGTAACCGGCGAGCGGCCGAGCGCAGACAGAACCGCACTCTTCCCGAGCAGAGACCGCAGCGACAGGGATGGAGCAGCCGTCGTCACTGGTCCGCTCCGCGCACTCGTTCGATCAGACGCGTGGAAGAAAAGCCGTCGGCGAGCATGACGCGCACAACTGAGCCACCGCGGGCCTCGACGACGTCCCGGCCGACGATGTTGTCCGGGCCCCAGTCAGCGCCTTTGACGAGCACATCGGGCTGGACTGCGGTGATCAACGCGTGCGGCGTGTCCTCATCGAACACGGTGACGGCATCGACGCTGCGCAATGACCCAATGAGCTCTGCGCGCTCGTCTGCCGGCGTAATCGGGCGCGCCGGCCCTTTGTTGGCGCCCACCGAACGGTCGGAATTGATCCCCACAATCAGGACGTCACCGAGCGCACGTGCCTCGTTGAGATACCGAACATGACCCGGATGGAGAAGATCGAAAACGCCGTTCGTGAACACAACGCGCCTGCCGGTCGCGCGAACGTCGGCCGCGAACGCTGCGCTCTGCTGTCGGGACAGAATCTGAAAGCTGGCGGTTGTCACAGACCAGAGATGCGGATGCCGGTCGAAAACGTCCACCGGTGAGGAAGTCTGACGATGCCGGTCTCGTTTACCCGCGAGGTCACTCGAATGGTATAGAGCGACCGATGATAGTCGTACGGAGGGCCATCCCTGCGATGCACGGCCACGTCCACGGTATATGTACCAGCCACCAAGCACAGACTGTCGATCGCGAATCCGACCTCAGCATCGCCGGTAAACTCGTGCGGCTCCGCTCCTTCTATGTCGGTGTTGGTGCCGTAACAACAGACCCCATCAGCGGTGAATAGCCCGACGCCAAAGACGAAATCCTCGAGGGGGTGATGTGCGCGCACGCGCATTCGAATAGCAAGCGGCTCTCCAGATTCGAAGACGTGCGCGGCGATGCCGTCGCTTCGAACGAACTCAACCGAGACAATCTCAGCCTCACGGGACCCCCACCGGCCCTCTACAGCTTTCATCATGTCTTCGGGTGGTGGGTGGATGTTGATGCGGGCGCAGCAGGACCGCGGTCGAGCGCTTTGTTCTCGGCAGCCGCCACGTCGAGAAGATACGCATCAACGACCCGTCGGGGATCGCCTTGCGCACGGACTACGCCATGGTCGAGCCAGAGCGCTTCGTCGCAGAACCTGGTCACCATATCGAGGGAGTGCGTGACTAGGAGCACCGTGCGGCCGCGGCGACGGAAGTCGGCGAACTTGTCGAGGCACTTGTGAGTAAACGCTTCATCACCGACCGCAAGGACCTCGTCAACGAGGAGCACATCTGGATCGACGTTGATCGCGACAGAAAAGCCGAGCCGCATGTACATCCCAGACGAATACGCCTTCACCGGCTCGTCGATAAAGTCCTCGAGCTCGGCAAAGGCCACAATGTCGTCGAAGCGGTCCGACACTTCACGCTTCGAGAGACCGAGCATCATGCCGTTGATGAACACGTTGTCGCGACCCGAAATCTCTGGATGAAAGCCGGCACCGAGCTCGATCAGGCTGACACCCGGCCGTGGACCTTGACCTCGCCGGCGGTCGGCCTCCCGATCCCGGCAATGAGCTTGAGCATCGTGCTCTTGCCGGAGCCGTTGCGCCCGACGATACCGACGGTCTTGCCCGTGGGCACGTCGAAGGACACGCCTTTCAACGCCTCGAATGCGTCGTCCGCTTGCAGGTCGCGCGTGACGCGGCCGGTCAGGATGGCACTCTTCAACGTGCCGAAGGTCTTGCGTCGGCCGTAACGCCGGTAGATCTTCCGAACGTCGCGAACTTCGATGGCGTTCACACTTCCTCCGCCAGTGTCTCGCGCAATCGGTCGAAGACGAAATAGCCAACCGCAAACACCACCACGGAGACGAGGGCGAAGACCAGCAGTCGCGGCCATCCGAGGAATGGGCCGGGGATAGCCAGCACTTCCTGATACGACACGGCCAGCGTTGTGAACGGATTCAGGTTGAGAAAGGGCCGTGCCCACGTGGGCGCTTGCGAAAGCGGGTAGATGATCGGCGTCAGAAAGAAGGCCAGCGTGAGCACGTTGGCGAGCAGGTCGCGCAGGTCGCGGAAATGGACCGTCAGCGCCGACAGCATCAACGCGAGCCCGAGCGTCAGCAGCAACTGCGCGAGGACGATGAGCGGAAACCACGCCAGATCGGTCAAGGGCACCGGCACGCGATAGTAGACAAAGAACGCGGCGAGGATCGGCAGCCCGAGGCAGAAGTGCACGAGCCCGGCAAAGACGCTGACGATGGGCAGCACTTCGGCGGGAAAGAGCACCTTACGAATGAGGTTGCCTCCGGCGATCAACGCGTTCGATGACTCGAGCAGCGACGACGAGAACCAAGTCCACGGCAGGATGCCGCAGAACAGGAACAGCGAGAACGGCTCGATGCCGGCGCTGCGGGCACCGGGCATGACCTTCGTGAAGACGAACGTGTAAATCGACAGCAGCAGAAGCGGGTTGACGAACGACCACAACAGGCCGAGCGTCGATCCGCGATAGCGCGCTTTGAGTTCGCGCGCAACGAGGCTCTGGACGAGAGCGCGGTGGCGAAGAAGTTGCCTGAGGCTGTGCAGCAATCGGGAATGGGCCGGCCTTCAGGGCCGGTCCCGCGTCCCCATTTATACCCGTTAAACGCGGGTGCGTGCGCGAGAAGCGACCTGCAGCCGCATCATCGACTTCATCAACGCGATCCGGGCATGTTCGAAGTCCATGTCGGCCTGCGCCGAAACGCGGGCGACGCTGCTCCTCGGCACGCTTCTTCGCGGCTTCGGCTCGAGCCACGTCGATATCCTGGGCGCGCTCGGCGATCTGTGCGAGCACCGTGACGCGGTCCGGGAAGGACTTCGACGAATCCAAACGCGACCGCCAGATAGAACTTCTCCTGCCCGATCCGGTACCACAGCTCGCCGACCTGCAGACTGGCCAGCAGCGGCGTGTGCCCGGGCAGTACGCCGAAGTAGCCTTCGGCGCCGGGCAGCTCGACCTCGTCCACCTGCTCGGTGACGAGCGCGCGGTCGGGCGTCACGATCTCGAGAGTCAGCTTGGTCGGTAGTGCCATGATGTCGCGCCGTTATGCGGCCTTCATCGCTTTCGCCTTCTCACGCGCTTCCTCGATCGTGCCGACCATGTAGAAGGCCTGCTCCGGCAGGTCGTCGTGCTTGCCGTCCACGATCTCCTTGAAGCCCTTGATCGTGTCGGCGATCGACACGTACTTGCCCTTGAGGCCGGTGAACTGTTCGGCGACGAAGAACGGCTGCGAGAGGAAGCGCTGAATCTTCCGCGCGCGAGCCACAGTGAGCTTGTCGTCTTCCGACAGCTCGTCGATCCCGAGGATCGCGATGATGTCCTGCAGATCCTTGTAGCGCTGCAGAACCTGCTTCACCGAGCGCGCGACGTTGTAGTGCTCCTCGCCGAGCACGCGCGGATCGAGAATGCGCGACGTCGAGGCCAGCGGATCGACCGCCGGGTAGATCCCGAGCTCGGCAATCTGCCGCGAGAGGTTCGTCGTGGCGTCGAGGTGCGCGAACGTCGTCGCCGGCGCCGGATCGGTGTAGTCGTCGGCGGGCACGTAGATCGCCTGCACCGACGTGATCGATCCCTTCTTCGTCGAGGTAATGCGCTCCTGCAGCTCGCCCATCTCGGTCAGCAGCGTCGGCTGGTAGCCGACGGCGGACGGCATGCGGCCGAGCAGCGCCGACACTTCCGAGCCGGCCTGCGTGAAGCGGAAGATGTTGTCGATGAACAGGAGGACGTCTTTGTTCTCTGCGTCGCGGAAATACTCGGCGACCGTCAGCGCCGACAGACCGACGCGGAGACGGGCACCTGGCGGCTCCGTCATCTGGCCGTAGACCAGCGCAGCGCGCGACTTCGACATGTCCTTCGTGTCGATCACGCCCGACTCCTGGAACTCGAGCCAGAGGTCGTTGCCTTCGCGCGTGCGTTCACCAACACCGCCGAACACGGACACGCCGCCGTGCTTCATGGCGATGTTGTTGATCAACTCCATGATGATGACGGTCTTGCCGACGCCGGCGCCGCCGAACAACCCGATCTTGCCGCCCTGTAGATACGGCTCGAGCAGATCGATGACCTTGATGCCGGTCTCGAACATGCGCAGCTCGGTGGACTGATCTTCGAGCGTCGGCGCGTGCCGATGAATCGGCCAGCGCTCCTTCGACTGCACCGGACGATCGGGATAGTCCACCGGCTCGCCGAGCACGTTCAGCACGCGGCCGAGCGTCTCTGGACCGACGGGCACGGAGATCGGCGCGCCGGTGTCGATCACCGTCATGCCGCGCGTCATGCCGTCGGTCGGCTTTCATCGCGACGGTGCGCACCCGGTTCTCCCCGAGATGCTGCTCGACTTCCGCGACGACGTCGATCTTCTCGACGCCAGGGCCGCCCTCGGAGACGATGCGGACCGCGTTGTAGATCTCGGGAAGATCGCCGGTCGCGAATTCGACGTCGATCACCGGACCGATGACCTGAACCACCGTGCCCGTGCGTTGTGCCGTTGCTGTCTGTGCCATCGCTTCCACCTGCGTCGAGCCATCGTGGCGCCCGGCGTGAGCCGGACCCCGGGCTCTCAATCTGTTAGGTCGCGGCCGCGCCGGACACGACCTCGATAATCTCGCGCGTGATCGCTGCCTGCCGCACCTTGTTCATGTACAGGGTCAGGTTCTCGAGCATCTCTGCCGAGTTGCGCGTCGCGGCATCCATGGCCGTCATCTGCGCGGCAAAAAACGCCGCGTTCGATTCGAGCAACGCACGATAGACCTGCACCTGCACATGCCGCGGCAGCAGGTCCTTGAAGATCTCCGCCGGCGACGGTTCGTACAGATACTCGGTTGTCGGGCCCGCCTCTTCACCCTCGAGACGCGGAATCGGCAGCACCCGCTCGACGACGATCCGCTGTGACATCACCGACTTGAATTCGTTGTAGACGAGATAGACGCTCGAGGCACGTCCCGACGTGAACTCTTCGATCGCCGCATCGGCCAGCGCCGCCGCATCCGCGAACGAGAGCCGCTGGAAGATCCCGGTCGCCTCGTAGCGAACGTCGAAGCCGCGCCGGCGGAAGAAGTCACGCCCCTTCCGTCCGATCAGGCCAAGCGCGATCTCGTGCTGCTGACCCTCTTTGACGATGAACTGCCCGGCGGCCTTGATGATGTTCGAGTTGAAGCTGCCGCACAGTCCGCGGTCCGCACTGATGACAATCAGCAGCGGCCTCGAGCCGGGCGGGGCCGCAACACGCAGCAATGGGTGTGTGTCCTGCTCGACGCGTGACACCAGGCCGTTCAGCACCTTCAGCATGCGCTGCGCGAACGGCCGCGCCGAGATGACGCGTTCCTGCGCACGCCTCAGGCGCGACGCGGCGATCATCTTCATCGCCTTGGTGATCTGCTGCGTCGACTTGACGGCGCGAATCCGGCGGCGGAGGTCAATGAGTGACGGCATGAGCGTTCGACGATGCTAGGCGGCGGCTCCGGCGGCCGCACGTACCGCGCCGAACTGCTGGCCGAACTCGTTCAGCGCGCGCTCCAGCGCCGCTTTCAAATCATCGTCGAGGATCTTCTTCTCAGCGATGCCGGTCAACACGCCGGGGTGGCGGGTCTCGAGGAACCGGTAGAGATCCTCCTCGTAGCGCCGCACATCTTCGATCGCGACCGAGTCGAGGAAGCCCTTCGTGGCTGCATAGATGATCACCACCTGCTTCTCGACGGCGAGCGGCTGATACTGTGGCTGCTTCAGGATTTCGACGAGACGGCGGCCGCGATTGAGCTGTGCCTGTGTCGCCTTGTCGAGGTCGCTGCCGAACTGGGCGAAGGCCGCGAGCTCGCGGTACTGCGCGAGGTCGAGACGCAGCGAGCCGGCGACCTGGCGCATCGCGCGGATCTGCGCGGAGCCGCCGACGCGTGAGACGGAGTTGCCGACGTTGATCGCCGGCCGGACGCCCTGGTGGAAGAGATCGCTCTCCAGGAAGATCTGTCCGTCGGTGATCGAGATCACGTTCGTCGGGATGTACGCCGAGAGGTCGCCCGCCTGCGTCTCGATGATCGGCAGCGCGGTCAACGATCCGCCGCCCAGCGCCGTGTTCAACTTTGCGGCGCGCTCCAGCAGTCGTGAGTGCAGGTAGAAGACGTCGCCGGGATACGCCTCGCGGCCGGGTGGGCGCCGCAGCAGCAGCGAAATCTCGCGATACGCCTGCGCGTGCTTCGAGAGGTCGTCGTAGACGACCAGCGCATGGCGGCCGCTGTCGCGGAAGTACTCGCCAATCGCGCACGCAGAGTACGGACTGATGTACAGCATCGGCGCCGGATCCGACGCCGCCGCCGCGACGACGATGGTGTAGCTCATCGCGTCGTACTCTTCGAGCGTGCGCACGACCTGCGCGACCGTTGACTGCTTCTGGCCGATCGCGTTGTAGATGCAGATGACGCCTTTGCCGCGCTGATTGATGATGGCGTCAACGGCGACCGCGGTCTTGCCGGTCTGCCGGTCGCCGATGATCAGCTCGCGCTGACCGCGGCCGATCGGCACCATGCCGTCGATCGCCTTGAGACCCGTCTGCAGTGGCTCCTTCACCGGCTGGCGATCGACGACGCCAGGCGCGAGGCGCTCGATGGGCAGGAACTCGTTCGGTTTGAATCGGTCCCTTGCCGTCGATCGGCTGGCCGAGCGCGTTCACGACGCGGCCGAGCATCGCGTCGCCGACCGGCACCGAGATGATGCGGCCCGTGCGCTTGACCGCGTCGCCTTCCTTGATCTCCTTGTAGTCGCCGAGCAGCACCGCGCCGACGCTGTCCTCTTCGAGGTTGAGCGCGATGCCAAACACGCCGTGCGAGAACTCGAGCATCTCGCCGGCCATCGCGCGCTCGACGCCGTGCACGCGCGCGATACCGTCACCGAGCGAGATCACGCTGCCGACTTCAGCGACATCGACCTGGACCGCATGGCTGCCGATCTGGTCGCGAATGATCTTGGAGATTTCTTCTGCTCTGATATCCATACGATTCCTGTCGGAGGCGTCGCGGCCTCCGCTCGCTATCGCTGTTCGAGCCGATCGCGGACTTTGGCGAGCCGCGTCGCCACGCTCCCGTCGTACACCGTGCTTCCGATCCGAGTCACCACGCCGCCGATGATCGATGCGTCGACCTTCGTCGTCATCGTGACGATGCGACCGGTGGCGTTGGCCAGACGCTGCTGCAACTGCGCGGCGCGTTCCGGCGACAACGGCGCCGCGGTCGTCACCTCGGCGCGCAGTACGTTCCGATGCTCCATCAGCCGTTCGCGGTAGACGTCGAGGAGATCCGGCAACAGCGCGAGCCGGCCGCGCGAGGCCAGCAGCAGCACGAGCTTGCCGACCGGCGTCGTCGGCTGCAGCCGCTCGAGGATCTGCTGCGCAATGGCGCGCTTGTCCGCGGCCGACACCACTGGATTCGCGAGCGTTCGCTGCAGATCGGGATTCGTGCGGACCAGATCGACGAACGCGGCGAGCTCCTGTTCGGCGCGCTCGGGATCAGACTCGTGTGATGGCGACGTCGAGCAGCGCTCTCGCGTATCGCGCTGCGGAGGCCCGCATGCTCATGATGTCTTCTGACGGATGACGCGCGCGTCCCGCCCGGCGCCTGCGCGCCGGCGTGGTGCGCGAGCTTGTACCTCAAAGGCACAAGCGTCTATTTATACCACGGAAAGAGCGTCGTTTTGCAGGCGCGGATGACGCTGGAGAGGGGTGTCAGCCGCGGCTGGTGATCACCTCAAATATCCGGTTCAATTCGTCTTCCGACCCGAAATCGATCTCGATTCGCCCGCCGGCGCCGCGCCTGATGATGCGGACTTTCGTGCCCAGGGCGAAGCGCATGCGGTCCTCCGCAGCCCGAGTGTGGACGTCGGCGGAGGTAGGAGAAGCGGGCGCCGCGGCCGCGGGCTGACTTGGGCGTTGAGAGCCTCTTCACGAACGCCTCGGTTTCGCGCACCGACAGCCGGCGCGAGATCGCCTCGCGCGCCCCGTGCCGCTGCGCTGCCGCATCGGGAAGCGCCAACAGCGCACGGGCGTGACCTGTCGAGAGTGCACCCGACGCCAGATCCGCGCGCACCTCCTCCGGCAGCTTCAGGAGCCGCATGAAGTTCGCGACCGAACTCCGATCCTTGCCGACGGCGGCAGCGATCTGTTCCTGCGTCAGCGAGAAGTCGTCGGCGAGCCGCTGATACGCCAGTGCCTCGTCGATTGGATTGAGACCCTCGCGCTGAAGGTTCTCAATGAGGGCGAGCTCGAGCAACTGTTTGTCGCCGTCGGCGACATCACGAACGACGACGGGCACGCGCTGCAGGCCGGCTCGCTGCGCGGCGCGCCAGCGTCGCTCACCGGCAATGATGCGATAGGTGTTGCCAGTGCGGCGCACGAGAATCGGCTGAATGATGCCATTCGCCTTGATCGATGCGGCAAGCTCTTCGAGCTTTGCGTCGTCCATGTTCAGGCGCGGCTGCTGCTGGTTGGGCGCCAGCAGATCGATGTCGACTTCGACTGGTCCCGACCGAGCCGACTCGGGAGCATCTGGAATGAGCGCGCTGAGGCCTTTGCCGAGTGCGGGGCGTCGTTCAATCATGCAGTTCTCCTATGCAGCGCGTCGAGCGAGCAGTTCTTTTGCGAGCGCGACGTATGCAGCAGCGCCGCGTGACTTCGAGTCGTACAAGACGCCAGGAATGCCGTGGCTCGGCGCTTCACCAAGCCGCACGTTCCTCGGGATGATCGTGTTGAAGACTTTCTCTTTGAAGAAGTCGCGCACGTCGCGCGCCACCGCTTGACCGAGGTTCGTCCGATCGTCATACATCGTGAGCACGCACACCTTCGATGTCGAGCGACGGGTTCAACGCACTTCGCACACGACGCATCGTCGCAACGAGATCGGCCAGACCCTCGAGCGCGAAGTACTCACAGTGCAGCGGAATCAGGACGGCGTCAGCGGCAACCAGTGCATTGAGTGTGAGGAGTCCGAGTGAGGGCGGGCAGTCGATGAAGATGTGATCGAACTCGGGCGCGTAACGGATCGAGAACGCGCTTCAAGCGATGCTCTCGCTCCGGCAGCGGGACCATCTCGATTTCGGCGCCGGTGAGGTTGCGGTCCGCGGGCAGCAGCGAGAGGTTCGCGACTCGCGTGCCCAGCACGTACGCGGACGGCGGCGCGATGTCCGTGAGCAGCGCCTCGTAGACAGTGCCCACCTCGGCCCGCTGCGACTTGGATCCGACACCGCTGGTCAGGTTTCCCTGCGGATCGACATCCACGAGCAGAACCTTTGAGCCGGTCATCGCGAGAGACGTCGCGAGATTGATGGCTGTCGTTGTCTTTCCGACGCCTCCCTTCTGATTAGCGACGGCAATAACACGACCCCTGGATCCGGCGTGTTCTGTCATATACCAGATAATATGTCGAGCTTGTCGATCGTTAGCGGCCTCCTCAATTTAGTACCAACTGGATCGCTCGTCAAGTTGTGGTTGCCTCATGAGTGTTTCACGTGGAACTTCGTGGCGAAAATTTAGCGATCCGTTGTTTCACGTGGAACGTTTATTCAGCGGTTCGCCGCGTTTGCCGAGCACGACAAGTCGGCTGCCCTGGCTTTCCAGCAGCGGGAAGGTCGCTCTCCACGACAGCGGCGGCATTGGAGTTCCGGGCGCCTCAGCGCCAGAACCAGCCTTGAAGAGAAAGAGCTCCCCACCAGGACGGATGAACGCCTGCAGGTTCATCAGAACTGAGCTCTCGATTCGAACCGCGCGCAACGTCAGCAAGTCATGCGCTTCGTGCAGCGCCGGTCTCGACAGCAGCCCTTCAAAGCGAGAGGTGACCACCTCCGCATCCGACATTTCGAGCGCCCGCATCGCCTCCCGAAGAAACACCGACTTGCGCGTCTTTGCCTCGACGAGGAGGAGCCGCGGAGAGGACAGCGCGAGGGCCAAAGGGATCGCCGGCGAGCCGCCGCCGCTCCCAATGTCGATCATCCTCGCGACCGGCGCTGTGGCGTGCCTGGCCGCTACAAGAGGCTCAATCAATAAACGGTCGAGCGCGGCCTGTCCCTGCTCGCTGAGGTCGAGGCCGGTCAGATTCATCTTTGCATTCCAGGCCGTCAGGAGCTTGAAGTAGATCTCGAGCTTCATGGCGAGCTCGGGGGAGATGACAACGCCGGCACGGCGGCCTCGCCGCGTCAGGCGCTCCTGAAACTCGCGACTGCTCACTGCTCCACGGCGGACTCCGCCGGCAGTCTTCCCAGAAAGGCGTCGAGTACGGCGATGGCAGCTGGTGTGATGCCTGGGATGCGAGACGCCTGCCCGAGGGTCTCGGGTCGCACCTGCGACAAACGCTGCACGGCCTCGTTAGACAGACCCGGCACACGCGAAAACGGGAACGCGTTCGGAATTCGACGACGCTCGCTCTTCTTCGAACGCTCTGCTTGCGCCATCGCCTGACGTAGATAGCCTTCGTACTTTACGGATGTCTCAAGGCTCGCGAGATCCAGCGCAGGAGACGATGGATCGAGATCCAGGGACACTGCACCTGAGTCGACCAGACCGCTAATGCGGACCTCCGGTTGTTTCAACAGCTGCGATGCACTCACACGATCGCCAGACGCACTTCGCACGAGCGTGCGTTCAAGCGCCGTCGTATTTCGATCGAACCGTGCGCGGCGAGCTTCAAATCTGTCCCACCGTTCCTCGTCTATCAAACCGAGCGCGCGCCCTGACGGAGTCAACCGGAGATCGGCGTTGTCTATTCGAAGCAACAGCCGGTGCTCTGCGCGTGATGTAAACATGCGATACGGTTCGAGACATCCTCGGGTCACGAGATCATCGACGAGGACACCGACGTACCCCTGATCGCGACCGATCACAAACGACGACTGCCCGCGCGCTCGTCGCGCAGCATTGATGCCGGCAATGATCCCCTGCGCGGCTGCCTCCTCGTAGCCGGACGTTCCGTTGATCTGACCCGCGAAAAACAGTCCGTCGATTCGGTGCGTCTCGAGCGTCGCTTTCAACTCCGTCGGCTGGACGAAGTCATATTCGACGGCATACCCAGGGCGCATCATCACCGCGTTCTCGAGACCGGGGAGCGAGTGAACCAGCGCCTCCTGAATCTCTCGCGGCAATGACATCGAGAACCCATTCACATAGATCTCGTCTGCGTCGAGACCTTCCGGTTCCAGATAGAGCTGATGACGCTCACGCTCAGGAAAGCGCATGATCTTGTCTTCGAGTGATGGACAGTACCGAGGACCAATGCCGCTGATTTGACCGTTGTAGAGAGGACTCTTGCCAATGCTTCCGCGAACGAGATCGCCGACGCGATCGTTCGTATAGAGCAGCCAACATCGCGCGCGATTCGAGAGTCGTGCTCTCGTCTCGAACGAAAACGGAACCGGCACATCGTCACCGCGCTCCTCGACAAAGAGTCCACTGTCAACGCCCGCGTCGAAGTCGATGCTGTTTCTGTGGAGTCGCGGCGGCGTGCCCGTCTTCAATCGCCCCATCGTGAACCCGTAAGACCGAATTGATTCGGCAAGCGTGCGTGACGGAGGCTCGCCATGCCGGCCCGCTGGACGCTGCTCCTCTCCAATATGGATGAGTCCGTTCAAGAACGTGCCGGTGGTGATGATGAGAGTTCGGCCTACGATGATGTCGCCGTCCTCCATCGAGAGACCGATGACGCGATCACCCTCGATGAGAATGCTGGCAGGCCTTCTGGAAGATCCATTCAATATTGGTCTGTCGACCAATTTCTGTGGCGACCCATGACGAATAACGGCGCTTGTCCGCCTGCGCGCGCGGCGACCACACGGCTGGACCGCGGCTGCGATTGAGCAACTTGAACTGAATGCCCGTCGCATCAATCGCTCGGCCCATGAGACCACCGAGCGCATCGACTTCACGAACGAGATGTCCCTTCGCAGTCCCACCGATCGCGGGGTTGCACGGCATGTGTGCCACAGTCTCGAGCGACAGCGAACACAACCCCACGTGACAGCCCATGCGGGCCGCGGCGTATGCGGCCTCGACGCCAGCGTGCCCGGCGCCAACCACAATCACATCGAACGTCATCGGGTCTTCTCGTCGCGCATGACTACTTGCCGATGCAGAACCGCTCGAAGATGTGCCTCAGCACGTCCTCGCTGGTGTGTGATCCAACAACCTCGCCCAGGCTCGCGCGTGCCGCGTGCAGATCCGCGAGCACGAACTCCTCCGACATGCCTTCTCGCTCTGCTGCCGCTCGCGCCTGAGTGAGATGCGTGCGCGCGCGTTCAAGCAGCGCGGTGTGACGCGCGTTGGAAATCGCCGTCGAATCGCGACGGGCTTCGCCGCCGCAGAGCGCGGCGGCGATCATTCGACGCAACCTGTCGAGCCCGTCGCCCGACGTTGCCGAGACACGATGCGCATCCTCTTGCTGCCACGCTGCGGGTTGATCACTCTTGTTTGCGACAATCACGCGCGGGCGATTCGCCGTTTCCGTCAAGAGTCGCGCATCGTCGAGCGTCAATGCTTCTGCGCCGTCCAGCACGACGACAATCAGATCAGCGACCTCTCGTGCGCGCGTGCCACGCCACACGCCTTCGAGCTCGATACGATCGCTCGTGTCCCGGAGGCCGGCAGTATCGACGAGTGTGATGCGCAGGCCTTCCAGATCGCAGGTCTCCGTGACCAGATCACGGGTTGTGCCTGCGGTCTCTGTGACAATCGCCCGGGCGTGACCGAGGAGCGCGTTGAACAAACTCGATTTCCCCACATTCGGCCGCCCCGCAATCACAATCGTTGCACCCTCGCGGATGATCCGGCCTCGCGCGGATGCGCTCAGCAGGGTGTCGAGCTCGTCGATCACACGCGTGACGCCACAGCCGATCGCTGAGGGCGCGATGAAGTGATACCCCTCGTCCGGAAAGTCCAGTGAGGCTTCGAGGCGCGCGATGAGATCCAGCAGCCGTGAGTCCAGGGCGGCGATCTTCTCGGTGAGTGTGCCTTCGAGTTGATCGAACGCGACTTGCGCTTGCAACGGCGTCACCGCATCGATCAGATCCGCGACGGCCTCCGCCTGAACAAGATCCATCTTGCCGTTGATAAATGCGCGCAGGGTGAATTCGCCCGGTCGCGCGAGGCGAGCTCCGGCGTCGATCGCGCATCTGAGGACTGTCTGCAGGATGACGGGACTGCCGTGCGTGCTCAGCTCAACGACGTGCTCGCCGGTGTACGAGTGCGGCGCCGGAAACCAGGTCGCGATGACCTCGTCGACCGGCCGCTCGCAGTGCGTGCCTGTGCCGCGGACGCGCGTGAACGTTGCGTGCCGCGACCGCAAGGGCGCATCGCGGATCAGCATCCGACCGACGACCTCGCATGCGTGAACTCCACTGATGCGTACGACACCGAGGCTTCCCCGGCCGGCCGGGGTTGCAATCGCGACGATGGTGTCGTCGGGAAGAAACATGCCGCTCGCTGGCTCGGGGGAGCATTGCCCCCGCGTATCTACGGGTTAGCGCCGGGCCGAGATGATCACGGTCTTCATGAACGCATCGCCGATGCTCTCGGAACTGACCGAGGGATCCTCGGCGATCGCCATGTGCACGATGCGTCGCTCGTATGGATTGAGCGGCCCCATCTCTTGAGGAGCGCCACTGCTGCGGGCCTTCTCGGCGATGAACCGCGCCATCTGACGAATCTCCGCATCCTTGTCTCTGCGGAACCCGTTGCAGTCGACCATGATGCGATTGTCGTCGCCCAGCTGCCGGCGGAATGTCGTGGCGACGAGATGCTGCAAGGCCTGCAGGCCTTCGCCGCCCCGGCGGATGAGCGCGCCACCGTCCTCTCCTTCGAGGTTGATACGGGTCGCCTCCGGCGTCTCTTCTATCGTCGCCTTCAGCTGGACGCCCATCGCGTCGATCACGCTCTGGACAAACGTCGCGATTTGAGTGGTCAGAGTCTCATTCACGCTGCGCGTCTCTCGTTCGTGTTCACGTTCGGTGGGTGGCTGTTTCTAGTTCTTGTTCTCGGCGCCCGCCGTGCGGCCCGACCCGGCGCTCTTGACGCGGCGCTCCGCAGCCGATTTCACGGTCGCCACCGTCGGGGGCCCAATCCACCAGTTCGTGAAGTACTGCTGGCCGATGGCGAAGAGGTTGCCGACGAACCAGTACACCACCAGGCCACTGGGCGCCCAGAGGAACATGAACCCGAACATCAGCGGCATCATCATCATGACGCGCTGCTGCGCCGGATCGGCAGTCGACGGCGTCACCTTCTGCTGCCAGAACATCGTCATCGCCATCAGCACTGGCGTGACGTAGAGCGGATCGTGCGATGAGAGATCCTTGATCCACCAGCCAAAGCTCGCACCACGCAGCTCGACTGCCTGAGACAGCAACGAGTAGAAGGCGAACAGCACGGGGAGCGTCAGCAGCATTGGGATGCATCCGCTGGCGGGGTTGACACCCTTCTCCTTGTACAGGCCCATGATCTCGGTCTGCATTTTCTGCCGGCCGGGATCGGTCATCTTGAGTCCGGAGTAGCGATCCTGAATCGCCTTCAACTGCGGCTGCAGGGTTTGCATCTTTCGCATCGACACCAGGCTCTTGTGTCGCAGCGGGAAGATGGCGAGGTTAATCAGGACCGTGAGGATGATAATCGCCCATCCGTAGTTGCCGATGAATGCGTACACCCATTTCAACGCCGTGAGCAGAGGAACCGCGAGGAAGCCGAACATGCCAAACCAGATCGCGCGCACCAATTCGGGATCGACAGCTCGCAGCGTGTCGAACTGCTTGGGCCCGACGAAAAATCGAACGTCTTGTGGCGGCTTCGGAAACCGATACGACGCAGCCAGCAACTGTCTCTGCGTATCTCCGGCGCCGGGCAACGTGATCGGTTTGAATTCGACGCGTGCCTCGCCAGGATTCACCGCAGCGGCGAGGAAATAGTGATCGTCGATCCCAACAAATCGGAATGGCCCCTCGACGGTCGGCTGCTCCGGAACGCTTGAAGCGGCGACCCGCTCGACGTCACCATCCTTGTGGAAGATCGCCTGTGGAGGCTGGACGTAGTTCCCGGTGAAGAAGCTGCCGCCGCCGGCTGTCGCACCGGCATCGCCGAGCCCAGGTCCCCACGCGATTGTCGGGTTGAGTTCGCGATCGCCACTCGTCACGTCGGACGAGAAAGCAACAACGTAGTTCTTCGGATCGAATCGGAACTCTTTACGAACATGGAGCCCCGCGGCGTCCTGATATTCGAAGCCGATCGCCCTGGTCTGTGACGAGGCGTCGACTCGTCCGCCGACGTCACCAGTCACGCGATAGAGCGCGCTGTTCAAACGAGCCGTGAGCGCCGGGTCGTCAACGACGAGCGTGAACGGCCGCGGTTGATCCGCTGGAACGCCTGAAGGTACGAGATCGACCGGGGCGCCTGCGGCGTCGCGATAGTCCTTGAGGCGCCAATGCAGAAGGCGCCCACCTCGATTGCTTAGGACGATCTGAGATGTCGCGGTGTCCACGACGATCTCGCGTTCGGTTGCCTCCGAGGTCTGGGCCGCGGGCTCGGGCTCGGTCGGCTTCTCTGGAGTGGGAGTTGGAGTCGGAGCCGGCGCAGGAAGAGGCTTCGCTGAACGTTCCTTGGGCTCGACGACATCGATCTCTGGTTTCTGGGGCGGCACAAAGAGCGCCTGATACCCGTAGAGCACGGCGAACGATAACAAGATGGCGACGAAAACCCTGCGTTCCATGTATGTGGATCTACGAGCGTGGGACCGGATCGTACCCGGCTCCCCCGAACGGCCTGCAGCGAGACAACCTCACCACGCCGAGCCAGACGCCACGGCGAACGCCGTGAAGCCTCACCGCCTCCGCCATGTAATCGGCACATGACGGTTGAAACCGGCATGAGCCGGTAAACAACGGTGAAATAAGTATTTTATAGCCTCTTAGGAGGCCGAGCACGGTTCGGGCGGCGAGCGGGCCGCGCGCCGGCTGGTTGCCCTCGATGGCGTCGGTCAAGGGCGTTTGCATAGTCACTCTCGAGGCTGGCAAAGGATGTGTCAAGCATTTCCCGGCGCGGGACGATGATGACGTCCAGCCCGTTCGTGATCTTATGACGCCTGAATATCTCGCGCGCGAGCCGCTTGGCGCGATTCCGCTCGACCGCAGGGCCAAACTTGCGGCTCGCTGCGATGCCCAGCCGTGCCGCTGTGCCGTCGTTGGCGGCGACGAAAAGCGTCATGAAACGCGCGGGAATTCGTACACCTGTCGAGTACGCGCGCTCGAAATCCGTTCGGCGGCGAACTCGCTCGGCGGACGTGAGCCCGAGCGGTCGAACCACGGCTATTGCTCGTCGGAGACCGTCAGACGCTTGCGTCCCTTGGCACGTCGCCGCTTGAGTACGATGCGGCCGTTCTTCGTCGCCATGCGAACCCTGAAACCGTGGGTCTTCTTTCGTCGCCGAGTATTCGGCTGAAATGTGCGCTTTCCCTTCATGCTCGCCTATTTGCAGAGAGTGACTACCGCTGAAGCTGGACGAAACTCCAATACTAACTGTCGCTCGCGTAAGGTGTCAAAGGATTCGCAGTTCGAATGTGAACTCTGTGCTACAGTCGCGGGCTCCCGGTCTGAAGTATGGCGAAGGCGGTTCGGTTCCTCCCCCAAGATTTCCACAACTGTGGAAAACATTGTGGAAAACGCAGGCCTTCACCTGAGCTCCTGAAAGTCCCTCTGTTTTTCGGGCTTTTTCGACTTTGTCTACCTGGAAACGGCCGAGTTGGTAAGGGGTCCGGGACTACAAGCTCACCGGAATCGGCCCTTGCACGCTGCGTCTCCGCAGGCGAAAGTGTGCGTTATTTCCACGCCTAGAGCTGACGTCATGGAAGCAACAATCTGGGATCAAATCCTGTCTCGAATTGAGACCAAGGTTAATCGCCACAGCTTTTACACCTGGTTCCGGCCGACCACACTGGTGTCGGACGGAGGGGGTGCACTCACCATCCGAGTACCTAATTCACTCTTCAAGGACTGGCTGACCAAGCACTATTCGGTCGTGCTTTCCGAAGCCCTTACAGAGGTGCGGCGGCCCGGGGCTGGCTTGGTTTTCGTCTCTGAAGGTTCTCCCGCCCCTACGGCGACCGATGAGGCTTCACCTGAGCCCGAAACGCCAGCCAGCGACCTGCCCGCGGTTCCCTCGGCTGGCCTGAATCCGCGATACACCTTCGACACGTTCATCGTCGGGTCGTCGAACCAATTCGCGCATGCGGCCTGTCGCGCCGTTGCCGAGGCCCCATCACGCTCGTACAACCCGCTCTTCATTTACGGCGGCGTGGGACTGGGAAAGACGCATCTGATGCACGCGGTCGGTCACTACGTCCTGCAGCACGACCCGACGCTGAAGCTCACTTACATCTCGTCCGAGCGCTTCATGAACGAGATGATCAACGCCGTCCGCTACGACCGGATCCTCGAATTCCGTGAACGGTATCGCAGCGTGGATGTGCTGCTCGTCGACGATATTCAGTTCGTCTCGGGCAAGGAAGGCACGCAGACCGAGTTCTTCCATACGTTCAACGCGCTCTATGACTCGCAGAAACAGATCGTTCTCAGCAGCGATCGACCGCCGAACGAGATTCCGGCGCTCGAGGAACGTCTGCGTTCGCGATTTGAGTGGGGACTCACGGCGGATATTCAATCGCCCGACCTGGAAACAAAAGTCGCAATTCTCAAGCGAAAAGCCGAAGCGGAAGCCGTGCCGCTACCAGACAACGTGGCGATCTACATCGCCGGCCGCATCAAATCGAATATCCGTGAGCTGGAAGGATCGCTCATTCGTCTCATCGCCTATGCTTCGCTCACCGGCCGTGAGATCTCGCTCGATCTGACACGTGAAGTCCTTAAACACGCTCTCGAGCAGGATGACAAAGCAATCACCATCGAAAGCATTCAGAAGTTCGTGGCCGACTATCACCAGCTCAAGACCGCCGAATTGAAGTCGCGTAACAACTCGAAGTCTGTCGCGATGCCGCGCCAGATCGCAATGTATCTGTGCAAGACGCTGACGCAGGCGTCGTTGCCGGAGATTGGGAAAAGTTTCGGGGGAAAGCACCACTCGACGGTGATTCACTCGATCAAGAAGGTCGAAGAGCTCCGCAAGAATGACGGAGATTTCAACAAGCTGATCAGCAGTTTTCTTGAGTCATTCAAGTGAATTCATCGTCGTCCACAGGTCGCGCCCGAGGACGTCTGCGGATGATTGGACCGGTCCCGGATCCGCACAGGATCCGCGCCCCGCGCACGCATCGATCGCACAGATTCATCCACAACGTAAGTTATTGAAAGTCAAGAATTAGCGGCGCTTGGATGAGTTTTACGCGACACTCTTTCTTCTGTATAATTCTTTATCTCTTCTGATCACTTCAGTGGAGTAGATCACAGGCTCCACAATCAGTCGGGTTCTTTAACGCAGGCACGCCGCTCTGCTCGAGGTCACCATAAGCCTATGGAACTCGTTGTCCGGAAGACTGAGTTTCTGCGAGAACTACAACTCTTCCAGGGCATCGTTGAGCGGAAGAACACAATCCCGATTCTCGCGAACGTGTTGATCGAGGCCAAAGGCGATGAAGTGCGTATGCTCGCCACGGATCTCGAAGTCGCTCTTCGAAGCCGTTGCCAAGCCGCTGTCGCGAAGGGTGGGTCGCTCACGCTGCCGGCGAAGAAGTTGTACGAGATCGTGAAGGCCCTGCCGGAAACGGATGTCCGAATCGAAGAGGATCGGAACGGCGTCAAAGTCGCGGCCGATCGTTTCGACTCACGGATGCAGACACTGCCCCGTGAGGACTTTCCGACGCTTCCGGATGCCACCGGCTCGGCGCGAGCGACGCTGCCACGAGCGGCGGTGAAGGAGATGGTCGCCAAGACGCAGTATGCGATCACTGGTGAAGACACGCGGTATTTCCTCAACGGCGCGAAGTTCGTGCTGAAGCCGCAGAGCCTCACGCTGGTAGCGACCGACGGTCACCGCCTGGCGCTCGTTGACGTCAAGCATCAGACGGGGGTCACGGAGGACGTCGGTGTGATTCTTCCGAAGAAGACGCTGCTCGAACTGGGCAAACTCCTCGCTGAAGGTGAAGGCGACATTCAGTTCGAAAGTGGTGAGAACCACCTGTTCTTCGAGGTGGCCGGACGCATTCTGATTTCCCGCATGATCGATGGCCAATTCCCGGCCTATGAGCGGGTCATCCCGAAGGGCAACGACAAGACCATCGAATTCGATCGTGAGCGGCTGACCAGCGCGGTGAAGCGTGTTGCGCTGTTGTCCAACGAGCGGTCTCGTGCGGTGAAGTTCGAGATCGACAAGGGGAAGGTCGAGGTGACGTCGAGTAGTTCGGAGTTTGGCGAAGCGCATGAGCAGCTGCCGGTCGAGTACGCTGGTCCTGCGCTGTCCATCTCGTTCAATGCGCAGTACGTGCTCGATTTCCTCAACGTCGTCGAGACCGACGTGGTCTCGCTGTCGTTGAAGGACGAGGTCAGTCAGGCGGTGATGAGACCCGTGGGGGCTGACGGCTACGACTACACGTACGTCATCATGCCGATGAGGATTTGATCGGCACCTGCTCGACTCAAGAACGTTAAGGACACGCGTGGAACACCCGGACCAGCAGACCGCCGGTCAGCCCGACGACGCGCCCCTGCCAAGCGAGACGCCTGCGCAGGGAGCCACCAACGGAAACGGCTCGGCCGACGACTACGGCGCGGACAAGATCAAAGTACTCGAAGGCCTCGAGGCGGTGCGCAAGCGCCCGGCGATGTACATTGGGTCGACTGGCGCGCCGGGACTCCATCATCTCGTCTACGAGATCGTCGACAACTCGATTGACGAGGCTCTGGCCGGCTTCTGCGATCAGGTCAACGTCGCCGTTCACATCGACAACTCGATCACCGTCATCGACAACGGCCGCGGCATCCCGGTCGATCTCCACAGCAGTGGCAAGTCTGCGGCGGAAGTGGCGCTCACGGTTCTGCATGCCGGCGGCAAGTTCGACAACGACAGCTACAAGGTATCGGGAGGATTGCACGGAGTCGGTGTATCGGTCGTCAACGCACTTTCGGAGCGTCTCGACTTAGAGATCTGGCGGAACGGACAGGTCTACCAGCAGAGCTACGAGCGCGGCGCGCCGACCGGCGCGCTCGAGGTTACTGGGACCACCCAGCGCCGAGGCACAAAGGTCACCTTCAGGCCAGACGCGCAGATCTTCGAGACCACTGAGTTCAGTTTCGACACGCTGGCCCAACGTCTGCGCGAACTCGCATTCCTCAACGGCGGCATCCTCATCACGATCGACGATGAGCGCGATGGCAAGAACCATCGGTTCCAGTACGAAGGCGGCATCGTCTCGTTCGTCCAGCATCTGAACAAGAACAAGGCGGTCGTCAACGAAAAGCCAATCTTCATGAAGGGCGAGAAGGACGGCATCGACGCCGAGATCGCCCTTCAGTGGAACGATGCATATACCGAGCTGGTGTTCACGTTCGCGAACAACATCAACACGCATGAAGGCGGGACCCATCTGTCCGGCTTCCGCGCGGCGCTGACCCGGACCATCAACGCCTACGCGGTCAAGAACAACCTCGCCAAGGATCTCAAGGACGCCAGCATCAGCGGCGACGACATTCGCGAGGGCTTGACCGGCGTTATCAGCGTGAAGATCCCGCGGCCGCAGTTCGAAGGTCAGACCAAGACCAAGCTCGGGAACACCGAGGTCAAGGGCATCGTTGAGGCGATCGTCAACGACAAGCTCGGACAGTTTCTCGAAGAGAATCCCGCCGTCACCAAGCGGATCATCGGCAAGGCCGTTGATGCGGCGCGCGCGCGCGAGGCCGCGCGGAAGGCGCGTGATCTCGTTCGGCGCAAAGGCGCGCTCGACGGCAGCAGTCTGCCCGGCAAGCTGGCCGATTGTCAGGAGCGCGATCCGGCGCAGAGCGAGATCTACATCGTCGAAGGCGAGTCCGCAGGTGGCTCGGCGAAACAGGGCCGCGATCGGCGCTTCCAGGCGATCCTGCCGATCAAGGGCAAGATTCTGAACGTCGAAAAGGCGCGCTTCGACAAGATGCTCGGCAGTGACGAGATCAAGACGATGATCGCCGCGCTCGGCACCGGCATCGGCAGTGAGGATTTCGACGCCGACAAGGTCCGGTATCACCGGATCATCATCATGACCGACGCCGACGTTGACGGGTCGCATATCCGCACGCTGCTGCTGACGTTCTTCTACCGGCAGATGCCGCAGCTGATCGATCGCGGCTATGTCTACATTGCGCAGCCGCCGCTGTTCCGCGCCAAGCGAGGTCGGACCGAGACCTATATCAAGAACGAGCAGGACCTCGAGGTGTACCTCGTTCGCCGGGCAGTCGAATCGCGCGTCGTCAGGCTCGCCGACGGGACCGAGATGTTCGGCGAGACGCTCGAGCGAAACCTGCAGCGAGCCGAGGCCTACCGCAAGCTCCTGCAGCAGGTGACACGCCGCGGCCACCCGCCGGCGATCGTGTCCGCGCTCCTCGAGTTCGACGCGCGTGACAAGTCCTTCTTCGAGCAGCGCGACCGGCTCGACATGATCGCCGCTCGCATGACGACGCCGACGCGCACCGTGACGGTTGCACGCGACGACGAGCACAACGTGTTTGCGCTGCACGTTGAGGATCGCTCGCCGGGCTACCCGCGCCGGTACGAGATGGGCGTGGACTTCATCACGTCCGGGGAGTACCGCCTGCTGGCTACGGCGTATCGCGAGATCCAGGACATCAAATTCCCCGTTGTCGCGACGACCAGCGAGGCGCCGCGCGACGAGGAGCCTGAGGAGGCCGAAGCCGCGCCAGCAGACGGCAACGAAACCGCGCCGGCGCCGGCGCAGACGGCCCCGACCGTGCGCTCTCGCAAGGAACCAGACACGACGTTGAACAACGTCGATGAGTTCGTCGCGTTCTTCGTCGCCGCTGGCCGGAAGGGTATAGCCGTCAATCGCTACAAGGGCCTCGGTGAGATGAACCCGGACACGTTGTGGACGACAACGATGGACCCGGAGCATCGCACGTTGCTACAGGTTCGCGCTGAGGACCACGCCGAAGCGGACCAGATGTTCACGACCCTGATGGGCGATCAGGTCGAGCCGCGCCGCAAGTTCATCGAAGACAACGCGCTCGACGTCAGAAACCTCGACGTGTAGCCCCGGCGCCGGTCTCTCTTCAGGTCGCCGCCGCGCAGATTCATGACCACACCGACCGCAAACCGCATCCCGATCAACATCGAAGACGAGATGAAGCGCTCGTACATGGATTACGCCATGAGCGTAATCATTGGGCGAGCGCTGCCCGACATCCGAGACGGCCTGAAGCCCGCCCACCGCCGCGTGCTCTACGGCATGAAGGACATGGGGCTGTCGTCGACGCGCGGCTACCGCAAGTGCGCCAAGATCGTTGGCGAGGTGATGGGCAACTATCACCCGCACGGCGACGCGTCTATTTACGACACGCTCGTCCGGCTCGCGCAGGACTTCAACATGCGCGCGCCGCTCATCGACGGCCAGGGGAACTTCGGATCGGTGGACGGCGATCCGCCGGCGGCGATGCGGTATACCGAGGCCAGGCTCGAGGCCCTCGGCGACGAAATGATGACGGACCTGGACAAGGACACCGTCGATTTCGTTCCCAACTACGACGAAACCACGACCGAGCCGACTGTCCTGCCCGCGCCGTTTCCCAACCTCCTGGTGAACGGCTCGTCCGGTATCGCCGTCGGCATGGCGACGAACATCCCGCCGCACAACATGCGCGAGGTGATCGACGCCGTCATCTGGCTGATCGAGAGCGGCCAGGCGGTAGAGAAGCCGACGCTTCCCGAGAAGCAGCGCAAACTGCTCGAACTCGTCCCTGGTCCTGACTTCCCCACCGGTGGCTACATCATCGGGCGGCACGGCATTCAGCAGGCCTACTTGACGGGCCGCGGCTCCGTCATCATGCGCGCGAAGGCCGAGATCGAGGTCTCCAAGAAAGGTGACCGCTCGTCGATCGTCATCTCGGCGATTCCCTATCAGGTCAACAAGAAGCGGCTGATCGAGCACATCGCGGAGCTGGTGAACGCGAAGACCATCGAAGGCGTCTCCGACATTCGCGACGAATCCGATCGCGATGGGATGCGCATCGTCATCGATCTGAAGCGAGGCGAGATCGGTGATGTCGTTCTGAACAACCTGTACAAGCACACGCAGCTGCAGACGTCGTTCGGCATCATCACGCTGGCCATCGTCGGCGGCCGGCCGAAGGTGCTGTCGCTGCTCGAGCTGCTCGAGCACTTCATCGATTTCCGCCGCGAGGTCGTTCGCCGGCGGACGGAGTTCGAGCTCCGCAAGGCCGAGGCGCGGCGTCACATTCTCGAGGGCCTGAAGATTGCGCTCGATCACCTCGACGCGGTGATTGCGCTGATCCGCAGCTCGCGAAATCCCGCCGAGGCGCGCGACGGCTTGATCGCGCAGTTTGGCCTCACGCAGATACAGGCGCAGGCGATCCTCGACATGCAGCTGCAGCGCCTGACCGGCCTCGAGCGAGAGAAGATCCTCGCCGAGCTCGCCGACCTGCTGAAGCTGATCGAGCGTCTGATGGCCATTCTCGGCAGCGACAAGCTGGTGATGCAGATCGTCATGGACGAACTGCGCGCGGTGCAGCAGAAATACAGCGACCCGCGCCGAACCGAGATCCTTGCCGAGGAAGGGGAGTTCCGCGTCGAGGATCTGATCGCCGAAGAAGACATGGCGATCACCGTCAGCAACACCGGGTACATCAAGCGAACGGCGATCACCAACTACCGGAATCAGCGGCGTGGCGGCAAGGGCCGCATCGGTATGCGGACGCGCGAAGAGGATTTCGTCAGTCACCTCTTCGTGGCCTCGACCCATGCCTACATCATGATCTTCTCGGACCGTGGCCGCGCGTACTGGCTGAAGGTGCATCATATACCCGACGTCGGACCAGACGGCCGCGGCAAGGCGATTGCGAACCTGGTCTCGATGGAAGCGGGCGAGCGCATCGCCGCTCTCCTGGCGGTGAAAGAGTTCGAAGAGAACAAGTTCATCGTCATGGGCACGCGCCGCGGCGTCATCAAGAAGACCGAGCTGAGCGCGTTCAGCAATCCACGGGCGGGCGGCATCATCGCGATGGGTGTCGAGGAAGGCGATTCGGTGATCGCCGTCAGCATCTCCGACGGCAACAGCGAGATCTTCATCGGCACCAAGGACGGCATGGCCATCCGGTTCCCGGAAGGCGACGTCCGGCCGATGGGCCGCAACGCCTACGGCGTTCGCGGTATCTCGCTGCGCGACGACGACGACGTCGTCGCGATGGAGGTGCTCGCGCCGGGAGGGACGATCCTGTCAGTGACTGAACGAGGCTACGGCAAGCGGACGGAACTCGAGGAATACCGCGTGCAGTCTCGTGGTGGTGTCGGGATCATCAACATCCAGACCAGTGAGCGGAATGGCAAGGTCATCGGCGTCGCGCAGGTCACCGGCGAAGACGAGCTGATGCTGATTACCCAGCAGGGCAAGATCCTGCGAATGGCCGCGAGCAACATTCGCAGCATTGGCCGAGCCACTCAGGGCGTTCGCCTCATCGAGATCGAAGGTGAGGATCGCGCCGTCTCCATCGCACGCCTGGCCGAGAAAGACGACGAGCGGCTGGACGAGAAGGGCGAGGAGCGTCCGGACGAGAAGGGCGACGAATAGATGCGCCGAGCCGTGGTGCTGAGCGTCGCCTCAGCTCTGTGGGCCCTTACCGCACTCGCGTGTAGCGCGGCCGGCGAGGAGCAAACGCTCCTCAGATTTTTTGTCGCCGCGCGAACGCTCGATACAACGATCACTCGCAAGTACGCCACAGTGGGCTTCAATCCCCGCACGGATGGCATCGTCCAGACGTTTAGCGTGACAGCGGTGAGCCCCGAGCGTCAGGACGGAAAGGACGTGACGATCGAGGCGGTCGTGCTGGATCCCAACGGCGTCACGTCCCGGCGAACAATGATCGCGACGTTTAGAAAGATCGAGGGGCGCTGGCTGATTACAGGCCTGCGGCAAATTCCAGCTTCGCAAACTTCGCGCGAAGCGTCTTCTGCCCCACAGAACTGAAACGAACCACGAGCTTGGTGTCGTCGCTGAGCGGTTCCACCGAAACAATCGTACCGAGGCCGAACTGCGCATGTCGTACCTTCAGCCCTGGCTTGAGGCCATCTGGCAGCGACTGATCCTCGCTTGCGTAGTCGTACGTGGGCTGCTCTTCCTTCACTCGCCCGCCGCGGTTCGGCCCGTTCCGCCCATATGAGCCCATGCGGAAACTCGAAAACGACGGCTGTGGGATCACGAAGGACGAGGGAATCTCTTCGAGCAGCTCCGCCGGAATCTCGTCGATGAAGCGAGACGGGTCTGTGGACTGATAGTCACCAAAGACGCGGCGGCGAGCGGCCGATGTGAGGACTAACCGCCGCTGTGCGCGCGTGATGCCGACGTAACACAGCCGCCGCTCCTCCTCGAGATCGGCTTCGTCGTCGCTGGCACGCGAATGGGGAAAGAGTCCTTCCTCGAGTCCCGTGATGACGACGACAGGAAACTCGAGTCCCTTCGCGCTGTGCATGGTCATCATCAGTACGCGCGCGGTCTGAGTGCCGGCCTCTTCGTCGACATCCGACAACAGCGACAACTGGTCCACGAATCCCCCGAGCGTAGGCTCAGGGTGCCGTGCCTCGTATTCGCGTGCGGCGGACACCAACTCCATGAGGTTCTCGATGCGGCCCTCAGCTTCTTCGCTGCGCTCTTCTCGGAGGTCCTGAAGGTAGCCGCTCTGGTCGAGCACCTTCCCCAACGCGATGGAGACAGTCTCCTGAGCGGCCATGGCTGTCAGGCCGCGCAATGAGGTCACGGAACACCGTGAGTGACGCGGTAGCCCGTGGTGCA
The DNA here is from genome assembly GCA_963728305.1 of uncultured Acidobacteriota bacterium. Taxonomy (GTDB): domain Bacteria; phylum Acidobacteriota; class Vicinamibacteria; order Vicinamibacterales; family UBA2999; genus Gp6-AA40. Next base: position 134,041 of record CAVSKE010000011.1, on the reverse strand, counting down.
AGCAGGCGGCGCTCAACCGCGTGAAGCAGCTTGCCCCAGAGCGACGTCCCCGAAACCGGTGCTGGTCGCAGCCCGGCGAGCAGCGGAGCGTCGGTGTCGGCGTCGAGCGGAATCTCGACGGCCTCCAGAGACTCCATGACCCCCTTGCCGATTCCGCGGGCCGGGACGTTGATGACACGGCGCAGGCTGACGTCGTCCTGCGGACTCAGGATCAGCTTGAGATACGCCAGGGCGTCCTTTACTTCCCTGCGCTCGTAGAACCGGACGCCGCCGATGATCTTGTAGGCCGTGCCGCTTCTGCGGAGTGCGTCTTCAATCGTGCGCGACTGCGAGTTCGTTCGATACAGGATCGCGACCGATGCGGCATGGTCATCGTGGAGCGCTGTTCGAGCCGTGCGCGAGACGAACTCTGCCTCGTCGAGATCATCACCGGCCCGGTAGTAGCGAACGCGCACGCCGCCGGCGATGTCGGTATAGAGACGCTTTTCCTTGCGATTCCGATTCTGCGAGATAACCGCCGTGGCGGCGTCGAGAATCACCTGCGTCGAGCGGTAATTCCGTTCCAGCTTGACGATGGTCGCTTCAGGGAAATCGTGCTCGAAGTCGAGAATGTTCTTGAGATCGGCACCGCGCCATTTGTAGATGGACTGATCGGGGTCGCCGACGACGCACAGGTTGCGATGCGCCGCGGCCAGGCGCTGGATCAGCAGGTACTGCGGCCGGTTGGTGTCCTGATACTCGTCCACCATCAGGTAGCGGAACTTGCGGCTGTACCGCTCGCGAACCTGCTCCGATTGCTCGAAAAGGTCGACGGTCTTGAGCAGTAGATCGTCGAAGTCGAGTGCGTTCGCGTCCTTGAGCGCCTTCGTATAGAGCTCGTAGATCTTGGCGATCTGCTGCTCGCGCGGATTCCACGCGGCGTTGCTGAAGACCGCAGGACCTTCCATGCGGTTCTTCGCGTGGCTGATTCGTGAGAGCGCCGCCCGCGGCTGCGTGACGCCGTCGTCGATGCCGAGCGATTTGAGCGCCTGTTTGACGACTGCGAGCTGATCGGTGGAATCGTAGATGACGAAGTCGCGCGACAGCCCGATGTGCGGAGCCTCTCGACGCAGCAGCCGTGCGCACAGTGCGTGAAACGTCGAGACCCACATCTGACGGCAGTCCACGCCGAGCAGGGCCTCGACGCGACCCCGCATTTCTTCCGCGGCCTTGTTCGTAAAGGTGACAGCGAGGATCCGGTCCGGCTCAGAGAGCGCCTCGCTGACGAGATAAGCGATGCGGTGCGCGATGACGCGCGTTTTTCCCGAGCCCGCTCCAGCGAGGATCAGCAGCGGACCGTCGGTCTTGAGAACGGCCGCCTGTTGTTCGGGGTTGAGCGAGGAAAGGAGGTCCACTCCCTCCTATTCTACTGTGACGCTCTTCGCCAGATTCCTCGGTTGATCGACGTCGCAGCCACGCGACACCGCAATGTGGTACGCCAGCAGCTGAAGCGGAATGGTCATCACGATCGGCGTCAGCAGCGGCGTCGTTCGCGGCATCGGCAGAATCACGTGATTGGTCGAGTCGAGTACCCCGGCCATCCGGTCGTCGCCGGCGGTCGTGATGGCGATCACGGATGCCCCGCGCGCCTTTGCCTCCTGCACGTTGCCGACCATCTTTTCGAACACATGATCGTCCGGCGCAATGGCGACGACGGGCATACGCTCGTCGATCAGCGCGATCGGTCCGTGCTTCATCTCACCTGCCGGGTAGCCCTCGGCGTGGATATAAGAGATTTCCTTCAGTTTCAACGCGCCTTCCAGCGCGATCGGGTAGTTGATTCCACGGCCCAGAAACAGGAAATCCGTGCGGCTGTGGAACCGCTCGGCCACTTTCTCGATCGGCGCGGATGCCTTGATGGCCTGCTCGATGATCTGCGGCATGTGCAGCAGGTCTTCGATGTGCCGCCGCATCTCTGGCGCCGGCACCGTGCCGCGCACCTGCGCCATGTGCAGCGCCAGCAACTGCAGCGCGACGAGCTGTGACGTGAAGGCCTTGGTGGACGCCACGCCGATCTCTGGCCCGGCGTGAGTGTAGATGGTTCCCTCGGCTTCACGCGTGGCCATGCTGCCGACCACGTTGCAGATCGCGATGCTGCGCGCGCCTTTGCGCTTCGCCTCGCGCAGTGCGGCCAGCGTGTCAGCCGTCTCGCCGGACTGCGTGATGACGACCGCGAGCTCGTTGGCGCTGACGATGGGATTGCGATAGCGATACTCGGATCCGTAGTCCACTTCCACCGGGACATGAGCGAGCGCTTCAATCAAGTACTTGCCGACGAGCGCGGCATGCCAGGACGTGCCGCAGGCGATGATCGTGACTTTCTCGAGCGCGCGAAACGCCTCGTCCGGGACGTTGAGGTCCTCGAGGAAGATCTGGCCGCGGTCGATAGAGACGCGACCGAGGACGGTGTCTCGAGCGGCGGTCGGCTGCTCGAAGATCTCCTTGAGCATGAAGTGCCGATGGCCGCCCTTCTCTGCGGCGATGGGATCCCACAACACCCGCTGTGTCGTCTTGGAGACGGCACGCCCAGAGTAGTCGGTGAACTCGACGCCGGAGCGCGTGATGACGGCCATCTCCTCGTCGCCGAGAAACACCACGTCGCGTGTGTGGCTCAGAATCGCCGGGATGTCGGAGGCGACGAAGAACTCCTTGTCACCGAGGCCTACGACAATCGGTGGTCCGTTGCGGACAGCGACGATCTTCTCGGGGTCTTCGACAGACACGAGCACGATCGCAAACATGCCGCGCATCAATTTCAGTGCGCGGCGGACCGCTTGCTCCAGACCGTCGTTGCGCATCTCGCGCTCGACGAGGTGGGCGACGATCTCGGTGTCCGTTTCGGTCTTGAACTGGTGCCCCTGCTTCTGCAGCTCCTGCTTCAGTTCGAGGTAGTTCTCGATGATGCCGTTGTGTACGACGACGATGCGGCCCGTGCAGTCGCGGTGTGGGTGAGCGTTCTCCTCGGTTGGCCGGCCATGCGTGGCCCATCTGGTATGGCCAACGCCGTAGAGCCCGTCGACGGGCTCCTCGCGAATAGCGAGCTCGAGATTGGCCAGCTTGCCGGCCGAACGGCGAAGGGCGATGCCCTCCGGACTCACGAGCGCGACGCCCGCTGAGTCATAGCCGCGATATTCCATGCGGCGCAATCCATCCAACAACACAGGCACGACCGGCTTGGACCCGATGTATCCGATGATTCCGCACATTGTTCAGATCCCCACGCTGTTTTCCCGGCTACGTCTTGCCCGGACTTCCCTTCCGGCGCTCAACCCAGCCCTCGACGTTGCTCTGACGGCCGCGAGCAATTCCCAGCGCTCCGGCCGGGACGTCCGCGACGATCGATGATCCAGCCCCGACGTAAGCTCCCTTCCCCACGGTCACCGGCGCGACCAGCTGTGAGTCGCTGCCAATGAACGCGCCGTCCTCGATCACGGTCCGATGCTTGTTGACGCCGTCGTAGTTGCAGGTGATGGTCCCTGCCCCGACATTGACGTCAGCACCGACCGTCGCATCCCCCAGATAGGACAGATGATTGGCCTTGGACCTGGGCCCGAGATTGGTGTTTTTCAACTCGACGAAATTGCCAATTTTGGCCTTTTCACCAACCGTGGTGCCCGGACGCAGGTGCGCGAACGGACCAAGTGCCGCTCCTGTTGCAACTTGTGCGCCGGAAATCAGGCAAAAGCTGTTGATGGTGACGCGGTCGCCGATCTCGGAGTCGGAAATGCGCACATAGGCCTGGATTTCACAAGCCGCCCCGATTCGTGGTACGCCCTTCAATGACGACCCCTGGGTGGAGCACCGTGTCGGCGGCGATTTCAGCCTCCGGATCGACATAAGTCGTGGCCGGGTCGATAAAGGTCACCCCGGCGGCCATTAGTTCTTCGTTCTTTTTCTGTCTCACGAGTCTGCTCACTTCCGCCAGCTCTGAGCGGCTGTTAATGCCCCGGATTTCCTGAGCGTTTTCGATGAGGAGTGTCTCCACCGGCAGCTTCTTGCGGCGGTAGATCGCGATGAGATCGGTGAGGTAGAACTCACCCTGAGCGTTCTGAGACGCGATGCTGCGCAGCGCGCCGAACAGCGGGGCAAGGTCGAAGGCGTAGATGCCGCTGTTGATTTCCTTGATCTGGCGCTGCGTGGGGGACGCGTCGCGTTCTTCCACGATTCTCGCGATGCGCCCGCGGGTTCGCACAATCCGGCCGTAGCCGTACGGTCGCTCCACTGTGGCCGTGACCACGGTGGCTGCGGCCCCCGAGCCACGATGTGTTTCGAGTAGACGTTTTAGGGTATTCGGACTTAGAAGCGGTACGTCTCCCGAGAGGAGAATCAGCGATCCCGCTCGTCCGGCGAGTAGCGGCTCGGCCTGTTGCAGTGCATGCGCTGTCCCCAGCTGAGGTTCCTGAAGGGCAAACTGTATTTTCTGGTTCTTGCCCAATCTGGCCGCGAATGACGTCCGCCCTGTGCCCGACGATGAGGCGTGATTGTGCTCGGAGAGACGGCACTGGCGGTATCCAAGACGCGTTCGAGCATAGGTCGACCGGCGATTGGGTGAAGCACCTTTGGAAGACTCGACTTCATCCTGGTGCCCTGGCCGGCCGCTAAGACGACGACGTGTACCTCCACTGAAGCTCGTCATTATTGGTTGTTAGACATAATCTTGGCTCTCTCGACGATCTTGTAGACCGCTCTGGACGGCATCTTGTGTCTCTTTGCGATCGCTGTTATGGCCTCACGCCGATGAATACCAACGACTTCTGTTGAATGACAGAATTCAGCAACGATGACAGCGTCCTCTGGCGTAGCTGGTATGGCTGATCACGGTTGGGGCAGGCCCGACCACAACAGTATATTCACCACGAGGGTTGGCGAACGCATTCGAAAGCTCCTCGGCCGTACCCCGAATGAACTCCTGGTGTGCTTTGGTCAATTCGCGGCCCACCATAATTGGCCTATTGCCCAATATAGCGCCAAGCTCAGCCATCGTTCGACCAATGCGATGCGGTGTCTCGAAGAAAGTCAGAGAGTTCTGAATTGCCGAAATATTCTCAAGCCACGATTTTCTGTCTTTTGCCCGAGCCGGGGCGAATCCGAAGATGGTTAGCGGCACCAGCGGGAAGCCGGACGCGATCACGGCCGCCAACGGCGCACTCGCGCCTGGAAGCGGATCAATGGCGATGCCGGCCGTAATGCACGCCTGCACCAGCTCCACTCCCGGATCTGACACGCCAGGCGTACCCGCGTCGGTGACCAACGCAATCGACTCATCTCGTTGTAGCCGGCTGATCAGTTGAGGAATGCGAGCTCGTGTGTTGTGTTGATGAAAGCTGAGCGTCGGCGTCGAAATGCCGTGATGCGCGAGAAGCCGAGCAGTACGGCGGGTATCCTCAGCGGCAATCAGGTCGGCAGTTTGCAGGACTCGCAGTGCCCGTAGCGTGACGTCCTCAAGGTTGCCGATCGGTGTGGCGACCACGAACAACGTGCCGGACATCGCGATGGACGGAAGGTTATTGTACCATTGCCTGGATGAGCGCTCTCCAAGTTGCGGCACCGAGCGCCAAAGCATTTGACTGGGCATGTACCCATCGGAGCCATTTCCCCACTTCGTCGACGACTACCTCGCGTACCTGCACGAGACATTGCCCAGCCACGCGGGGCTGGACGGTGTCCACGTCCATGACGACCTGCTCGAGGACCTGAGTCGATCCGCCATCGATGCCCACGTCCGGGCGTTGGCGGGGTTCGGCCGTCGCCTTCACCAGATAGACCCGGCGCTCCTCTCCCCGGTCGAGCAGGTCGAGCATCCGATCGTCGCGGCGAACATCGAAGCCCGGATGTACGAGCTGGAGATGGTCCGGTCCTGGGACCGTAATCCACAGGTCTACTCCGAAGTCATCGGCACCAGTCTCGCCGGTCAGGCGCTGTTTGCCTACGCACCGGAGGCCGAACGTGCCCGTCGCGTCGTATCGAAGCTGCGGCAGGTGCCCACGGCTCGTGCAGGCCGCTCAGGACAACATCAAGGACTGCCCGGGCATTTACGTCAAGGTCGGCCTGGAGACCTGGCGCGGCGTCCTGCGGTTCATCGAGGCCGATCTCCCGCGCGCCTTTGCGTCGCTCGACGATCTCCACATCCTCGGCGACCTCGCCGACACATCGACCGAGGCAGCCGCGTGCGATCAAGTCCTACATCGACTACCTCGAAACCGACCTCGCGCCACGCGCCAAGGCCTCGTTCAGGCTGGGCAAGGAGCGGTTCGAGCGGAAGCTGAAGCTCGAAGACGGTGTGACGCTGAGCCACGAGCGGCTCCTGCCGATCGCGCTGCGCGAGCTCGCCGCCGTTCAGGAGGAGTTCCGCAGCGTGGCCGGACGACTCAATGGCGGTGACCCGCTCGATGCGTGGCGCCGGGCGAAGGAGCAGCATCCCGAGCCGGGGCAGCTGCTCGCCGTCGCGAAGGAACAGGTCAAGGAACTCGAGGAGTTCCTCCGCAGCCAGAGCATCGTGTCGTTGCCGGACTCAGAGCCGGTCGTCGTCGCCCCGACGCCGGATTTCTACCGGTGGGCGTTCGCGAGCATGTGGACACCGGGGCCGTTCGAGCCGAAGCCAAGCCGCGCGTACCTACTACCTCACCGAAGTCGATCGCGACGTGGCCGGCCGACCGGCAGAAAGAGCACATGCGGGATTTCAACATCCCGACGCTCTGGAACATCTCGATTCACGAGGTCTATCCCGGGCACTTCCTGCACTTCCGGCACCTTCGCCGCGTCGAGTCGAAGGTCAGAAAATCCACGCTCTTTGCCCCGGTGTCGTTTGTCGAAGGGTGGGCGCACTACTGCGAGCAGATGATGATCGAGGCCGGCTTCCGGCGAGGCGACGCGACCATCAGGCTCGGCCAGCTTGCGGAGTCGCTCGTGCGCCTGGCGCGATTCGTCGTCGCGATTCGCCTGCACTGCGAGGACCTCTCGGTGGAGCAGGGGATGCGCTTCTTCCGCGATGAGGCGTTCCTCGAGGAAGCGACCGCGCGGCGCGAAGCCGAACGCGGGACGTTCGATCCGAGCTACCTTCTGTACTCGGTCGGAAAACTGATGATGCTGAAGCTTCGCCGGGACTACAAGGAACAGCAAGGCGGGAAGTACAACCTGCGCGGCTTCCATGACGCGGTGCTCTCGCAGGGCAACGCGCCGTTCTGGGCTCATCGTCGTCTTCTCCTCGACGAGAAGACCGACGCGTCGCTGGAGTAGTCAGGGCCATGCCGCTCTACGAGTACGAGTGTGACGCGTGCGGACAACGGTTCGAGCTGATCCGGAAGTTCTCGGAGTCGGCGCTCGACGCGTGCACGCTGTGCGGAAAGGGTCCGGTGCGCCGGCTGATGTCGTCGCCGGCGATTCAGTTCAAGGGCACCGGCTGGTACATCACCGACTACGCATCGAAAGGGAAAGCCGGCACCGAATCGTCTGGCGCACCGCAAGGCGAGACGAAGAAGAGTGATTCGGGATCGACCGAGACTTCCGCCAAGACGGACGAGCGGCAGCAGCAGCCGACCGCGAAGTCGTCGTCAGAGACCTGACGGCCGACGCCGGCTTTCAGCGGCAGCGTCTCCAGATACTCGTCGGAGCGGCTCGGCAAGGTCGGGCCGCTGCAGTCGCGAAGTACACGAACGCCTTCAGGAATCCGAGCTTGTTGCCGGTGTCGTGTCTGACACCGGAGATCTTGCACGCATAGAGCGGCCGGTCGCGCAGCAGACGACGGAGTCCGTTCGTCAACTGGATCTCGCCCGTGCGATCGCTCGCAGTGGCTTCGAGTGCCGGGAAGATGTCGGGCGTCAGCGACGTAGCGGCCGATGATCGCGAGATTCGATGGCGCTTCATTCCGCGGCGGCTTCTCGACGAGATCCGTGATGCGGAACACACCGGGCCCGAGGTCTGCGGTCTCGTCGATCGCCACCACGCCGTAGCTCGATACGTCCTCGATCGGCACAGGCTCGACGGCGATCACCGGTCCACCAACGCGCGCATACACGTCCATCAGCTGCTTCAACGCCGGCGGATTCGCATCGATCACATCGTCGCTGAGAATGACGCCGAAGGGCTCGTCGCCGACGAGACTCCTGGCGACGAGGACGGCGTGGCCGAGACCGAGCGGCTCGTTCTGGCGCACGTAGAGACACTCGTCCGACGCCCGCCATCCGGCGAATCTCGTCGAGCTGTTGGGTCTTGCCGCGCCGCTCGAGAACGGTCTCCAGCTCGAACGCGACGTCGAAGTGATCCTCCATCGCGCTCTTGCCGCGGCTCGTGACGATCGCGATGTCGCTGATGCCTGATTGGATGGCTTCCTCGACGCCGTACTGAATGACCGGCTTGTCGACGAGGACCAGCATCTCCTTCGGAAGCACCTTCGTCGCGGGAAGGAATCTCGTCCCGAGACCCGCGGCCGGAAAGACCGCCTTTCGAATCGTCCGCTCCATGTGCACCATCGTAACGCAGGTACAATCGCCGCATGCTCGATCCCGCATTTCTCCGCGACAACCTCGAGGCTGTTCGTAGCGGCCTGCAGAAACGGGGGACCGATTTCTCCAGCGAGCTCGAGGAGCTGGCGACGCTCGAAACGCAGCCGCCGCAGACTTCTGCCGGAGATCGAGGGGTTGAAGCGTGAGCAGAACACGGCCGGCGACGAGGTGGCGCGCGCCAAGCGACAGGGCCTCGATGCCTCGAAGATTCAGGAGGCCAACCGTGTGCGGGCACAGCAGATCAAGCAACTGAGCGTCGAGCTCGAGTCAGTCGAGCAGCGCCGCAATCGCGGCCTGCTCACGCTTCCGAATCTCCCGCATGAGAGCGTGCCGGTCGGCAAGAGCAGTGCCGACAACGTCGAGGTTCGGCGCCACGGGACGCCGCGCGCGTTCGACTTCACGCCGCAGGCGCATTGGGATCTCGGACCGGCGCTGGGCATCATCGACTTCGAACGAGGCACGAAGATCGCTGGCGCGCGATTCACAGTGCTGACCGGTGCGGCGGCGCGCATGGAGCGCGCGCTGATCAACTTCATGCTGAGCCTCCACACCAGCGAGCACGGCTACGGCGAAGTGGCGCCGCCCTTCATGGCCAACGCGGCGTCGCTCACGGGAACGGGGAACCTCCCGAAGTTCGAAGCGGACCTGTTCAAGATTGGCGGTGACTGGGATTTGTATCTCGTGCCCACCGCGGAGGTCCCGCTGACGAACATGCATCGTGGAGAGATTCTCGACGGCCGCGTACTGCCGATTCGCTACACGGCGTACACGCCGTGCTTCCGCAGCGAGGCCGGCTCCTACGGCGCCGACGTGCGCGGCCTGATTCGACAGCATCAGTTCGACAAGGTCGAACTGATGGTGTTCAGCGATCCGGAGCATTCGTACGACGAGCTCGAACGACTGACGTCGAACGCAGAAGAAGTGCTCAAGCGTCTCGAACTGCCGTATCGCACGGTGCTGCTCTGCACGGGCGACATGGGATTTGCGTCGGCGAAGACCTACGACATCGAGGTCTGGCTGCCGGGGCAGAACACGTATCGCGAGATCTCGTCCTGCAGCAACACCGAGGCGTTTCAGGCGCGGCGCGCCAGCATCAAATACCGGCCCGAGGGCACCGGCAAGGCCGAGTTCGTGCACACCCTGAACGGATCGGGCCTGGCGGTCGGCCGCACGCTGATTGCCATTCTCGAGAACTATCAGCAGGCCGATGGATCGGTGGTGATCCCGGACGCGCTTCGCCCGTTCATGGACGGCGCGGCGGTGATCAAGCGAACTTAACCGGAAATAGCCACCGGCGCGCTCCGTTGTCGCGGCCGGGAACTCGCGGTCGAAGCCTCGATATGATTGGGACGTCTGCAGCCTATGCTGCAGACCACACGTGTTCGCGGAGAGATGGCCGAGTGGTTTAAGGCGGCGGTCTTGAAAACCGTTGGCTCCGAAAGGGGCCCGGGGGTTCGAATCCCTCTCTCTCCGCCAACTTCGCTCGCTCCGCTCGCTCGTTGGCGGTTCGAGAGGGCTGTCGGTCAGACCGCATCTCGCATTCCGCTCGATGCGAGTCAGAGCGAATCCCGAAATGCTTTTGTCGAAGGCCAGACGACGACGATGCCACGTAGGTCACTGATCCTCCTGCTGTTACCTGTGCTCACATTGTTCGCCGCGCCGCAGCCAGGCGCCGCCCAAGTCAAGGACGAACAGGCGCCGGCGACATTTCGCGCGCGATTCGAGACCAGCCAGGGACCATTTGTCATCGAGGTGCACCGCGACTGGGCGCCGCTCGGAGCCGACCGCTTCTACACGCTCGTCAAGCGGGGCTTTTACAACGACGCGCGATTCTTCCGGGTGCTGAACGGCTTCATGGCGCAATTCGGACTCAGCGGAGATCCGAAGCTCCAGGCCGAATACGCGTCGGCCAATCTCACGGACGAACCTGCGAAGCAGAGCAACCTTCGCGGCTTCGTCGAGCTTCGCAAAAGAATCGACGCCGAACACGCGCTACACGATGGTCTTCATCAACTACAAGGACAACAGCTACCTCGACGCTGACGGCTTTGCGCCGTTCGGTCAGGTCGTTTCCGGCATGGAGATCGTCGAAAAGCTATTCAGCGGCTACGGACGCCAGAACATTCCCGATCAGCGCCGTATCAAGAGTGAAGGGAATGCCTATCTGACTGCCGAGTACCCGAGGCTCGATTTCATCAGGACGGCACGCATCGAGGCCACCAAGTAAGTGGGGGCTTGGCCTGTGCCCTATGAAACGCTGGCGGGATCGTCAGATGCTCCGACCACAGTCCGCACGAACTGAGACTCGGGTAGCGCTCCAAGTATCTCGATCGAGCCGTTGACGATCGTCTTCGGTACGCCGGTCACGCGGAACCGACGCGACAAATCCATGAACTCGGTCGCCTCCACGCACGACGCCGTGATCAGCGGACTCTCGACGGCCAATCGGTGCGCCAGCGTCACCGCACGAGGGCAGTGCGGGCACGTCGGTGTGACAAAAACCTGAATCTCGAGCGGGGTCGTCACGTGCTCGGCAACCAGCGCCCGGCTTTCCGGCGTCAGGCCGGAGTCGTTCGTGCCCGCCAGAATGACGGCCTCGATCAACGACATGAACTCGTAGCCGGCCGGTGCGCCGAGAAATCGGATCCGCGTGTCCTGATCGCCCTTCAGAAGCACGATCGTCGGGATCTGTTCGATGCCGTACTGCCGCGACACGTTCCTGCTCGAGGACGAAGTTCACTTCTTCCAGGGTGAACTGATCGTTGAGGCTGACGATCTCGTCGAGCACCTGTTTGGCGATCGTGCACCGTCTCGGGAGCGCCGATGGTCTGCGTGAAGAACAGCAGTCGTGACGGGCTCCTCGATCGACCGCCAGATGGCCGCGAACGGTCTGACGGTCCTGCTCAGAAAGCAACGCCATGGGCCTGGGACCTAGAGCTTGAACAGATCGTCAAACGCCTTTCGCGCATCGTCGGTGCGCGGCGTGGTGGTTTCCCGTTCGACGGTGGTGCGGGCGCGAGTAGAGCGCGCAGGAGTTCCTGGCGTTCTTGGGTGTGATGCGCGCCGGGAATCTGCTGCATGCACTCGAAGCGGCTGCCCGGATCGAACGACGTGCACTGCGCGCAGGCGTGCAGGTCGACGCCGCAGCGCGGACAGCGGCTGTCGAGGCCGACGTCACTCGAGCCGACGGTGCCGCATTGCGCGCAGCGAACGACCTCGCGATAGCCCGGCATGTTGATGTTGCGGGGGCCATCCTGCGAGATTCGGCGCGCGCCTGCCGGCGCACCCGGTTCGGGCGCGGGCCGCTGGGGTTTCGGGGCCGCCGGTCGATCCCGGTCGTCGTCCTGATAGCCGCGTTGACGGTACTTCCTGTCGCTCATCAGGTTGTGGGTAGCGAGCGCGATTGTATACCGGCCCGAGGGAGTCCGATTGCCGGGAACGGCCGCGGGCGGACCGACCGGGAGATCTCGTAGATGCGGCGGCAGGTTTGCCTATAGAATCGCGCGGTTGCACAGGGTTTCACAGCCAGGAGTCGGGCTGCTTGATCCTTTTTTCACAACATGGTACAAGTCGGGGCGGCTGGCTTCACGATGCGATCCGCTCCCGTCAGCCACTTCCTAAGCCGCCGATGCCGCAGATTTTCCATCGAAGCGCCAACACCCTGTCCAAGGTCAGTCTCGCCGGCATTCTCATGCTGGTCGGAAGCCTGATTGGACTTGCCATGCTCCTCGGCCGGTCGTCGTACGTCACCCGCGCACAGGAGTACGTCGAGCAGCCGGTCCAGTTCAGCCATCTCCATCACGTGCTCGACGATGGAATCGACTGCCGGTACTGCCACACCTCGGTCGAAACGTCGTCGTTCGCCGGGATCCCGCCGACGAAGACGTGCATGAACTGCCACTCGCAGATCTGGCAGTCAGCGCCGATTCTCGAGCCGGTGCGCGCCAGCTTCCGCGAAGACAAGCCGATGCAGTGGATCCGGGTCCACGATCTGCCCGACTTCGTGTACTTCAACCACAGCATCCACGTGAAGAAGGGGATGGGCTGCGAGACCTGTCACGGGCGCGTCGATCAGATGCCGCTGATCGAAGCAGCAGAATTCGCTCCAGATGGAATGGTGTCTCAACTGTCACCGCAACCCGCAGGAATTCGTGCGTCCGCGCGAAGAGGTCTTCACGATGGGCTACCGGCCGCGCGAGGCCCAGGCAACGCTGGGGCCGAAGCTCGTGGCCGAGTACGACATCAAGCCCAGCACCGACTGCTCGACGTGTCATCGGTGACCCGCTCATGAGTAACCGATATCCAGGCGCTCCGCGCCAAACTGCAGGGCACGCGCGGGCGCGAATACTGGCGCAGCCTCGAGGCCGTCGCCGAAACGCCCGAATTCAAGGAATTCCTCCATCGCGAGTTCCCGCAGAACGCCTCGGAATGGCTCGACCCGGTCGGCCGCCGCGGCTTCCTCAAGTTGATGGGCGCCTCGCTGGCGCTGGCGGGCGTCACCGCGTGCACGCGGCAGCCGGATGAGACGATCGTTCCGTACGTCCGTCAGCCCGAGGAGCTCGTTCCCGGCAAGCCGCTCTTCTTCGCGACGGCGATGCCGTTTGCCGGGTCGGGCGTCGGCCTTCTCGTCGAGAGTCACGAGGGCCGGCCGACGAAGATCGAAGGCAATCCCGATCATCCGTCGAGCCTGGGCGCCACCGACCTCTTCGCGCAGGCGGCGATTCTCGGTCTCTACGATCCCGATCGCTCGCAGACGATCACGCACCTCGGCGAGATTCGCTCCTTCGACTCGTTCGCGCGGCCATGCAGACGGTGCTCGCGGCGCAGCAGGACAGCAAGGGCGCCGGCATCCGCATCCTGACCGAGACGGTGGCGTCGCCGACGCTGGCGGCGCAGCTGCAGGAGTTCCTCGACGCGGTTCCCGCAGGCGAAATGGGTGCAGTGGGAGCCGTTCGGACGCCACAACGCCCGTGAGGGCAGCCGTCTCGCGTTCGGCGACTACGTCGACCCGCAGTACGCGATCGAAAAGGCCGACGTCATTCTGTCGCTCGACGCCGACTTCCTCTGCGCAGGCACACGGCGGGCTGAAGCACGCCCGCGCGTTTGCGTCGCGGCGGCGCATCGAAGGCGAGCGCGCGCAGTTGAGCCGGTTCTACGCCGTCGAAAGCACGCCGACGAACACCGGGCACGCAAGGCCGATCACCGGCTGCCGCTTCGCGCGTCGGAGATCGAAGCGTTCGCGCGCGCCGTGGCAGCGGCGGTTGGCGTAGCCGGTGCGGGATCGGCAGCGGCTCCGCAGGCCGCGCAGCGATGGATGGGGCCGCTCGTCAAGGATCTGCAGGCCGCGCGCGGGCCGCAGCCTGGTCATCGCCGGCGACGGTCAGCCGCCGGCGGTTCACGCGCTCGCGCACGCGATGAACGACGCGCTCGGCAACGTCGGCACCACGGTCTCCTACACGCAGACCGCCGAAGCCCGTCCGGTCAACCAGCGCGCGGCGCTGCAGGAACTGGTCGGCGAGATGAACGCCGGCACCGTGAGCCTGCTGGTCATCCTCGGCGGCAACCCGGTCTACACCGCGCCGGCGGACCTGAAGTTCGTCGATGCGATGCAGAAGGTTGCGCTTCGCGTCCACCTCGGTCTCTACCACGACGAGACCGCCGCGCAGTGCCACTGGCATATTCCCGAAGACGCACTTCCTCGAAACGTGGAGCGACGTGCGCGGCCACGACGGAACAGTCTCGATCGTGCAGCCGCTGATCGCGCCGCTCTACAACGGCCGTTCCGCGCACGAAGTCATGTCCGCGTTCAGCGAGGGCGGCGTCGCGCTCAGGCTACGACGTCGTGCGCTCGTTCTGGATGGCGAACGGCGGCGGCGATACGACGAGCGCACAGCGCCGACACCGCCGGTACAGCCAGCCACCGCGTCCTTCGATCGGAACTGGCGCAAGTGGCTGCACGACGGCATCGTGCCGAACACGGCATTCCCCGTCGAAGACCGTCACCGCTGCAGGCCGCGCCTCCCGGCAGCCACGGCGGCGCCGGCTGGCTCCGGCGATCTCGAGGTCGTGTTCCGTCCGGATCCGAGCGTGTACGACGGCCGCTTCGCCAACAACGCCTGGCTGCAGGAGCTGCCCAAGTCGCTGACGAAGCTGACGTGGGACAACGCGGCGCTGATCGCTCCGCAGACCGCCGATCGCCTCATGCTGGTCGAGCGGCGACCTCGTCGAACTGAAGCAGGGTGATGCGCATCGGTCACGATTCCCGTGTGGCTCGGCTCCGGGGCATGCGCCGGACACGCTGACGCTGCACCTCGGCTACGGCCGGACGCGCGCCGGCCGCGTCGGCCAACGGGATCGGCTTCAACGTCAACCCGCTGCGGACGTTGGCCGCGCCGGACATTGTGCCGGCGTGCAGCACGTCAAGACCGGCGACAGCTATCGAGCTCGCCTGCACGCAGGACCACTGGTCGCTCGAAGGCCGCAACATCGTCCGCGAGGCGACAGTGGAGCAGTTCGAGAAGGACCCGAGCTTCGCCAAGCAGCAGGAGCATCATGCCGATCACCGGCCTGTCGATGTACCCGGAGTTCGACTACAGCCAGGGATACCAGTGGGGCATGACGATCGATCAGAACGTCTGCACCGGCTGCAACTCCTGCGTCGTCGCCTGCCAGGCCGAGAACAACGTGCCGGTCGTCGGCAAGTCGCAGGTGCTGAACGGCCGCGAGATGCACTGGCTGCGCGCTCGACCGCTACTACACCGGCGAGCTCGAGAACCCCGACACGTATCACCAGCCGATGCCGTGTCAGCAGTGCGAGACAGCGCCGTGCGAGGTGGTCTGCCCGGTGGCCGCCACCGTTCACAGCGCCGAAGGCCTGAACGACATGGTCTACAACCGCTGCGTGGGCACGCGCTACTGCTCGAACAACTGCCCGTACAAGGTGCGCCGCTTCAACTTCATGCTGTATGCGGACTTCAACACGCCCAGTCTGAAGCTGATGCGCAATCCGGACGTCACAGTGCGCAGCCGCGGCGTCATGGAGAAGTGCACCTACTGCGTGCAGCGCATCAACCAGGCGCGCGTCGCCGCCAAGCTCGAAGATCGCGAGATTCGAGACGGCGACGTCGTGACGGCGTGTCAGGCCGCGTGTCCGACGGATGCGATCGTCTTCGGCAACATCAACGACCCGAACAGCGCGGTCTCCAAGCGCAAGGCGAGCCCGTTGAACTATCCGCTGCTTGCCGAGCTCAATACGCGGCCGCGCACGACGTATCTTGCCGTGGTGCGCAACCCGAATACGGAGCTGGGCGACGAGCTCGGCGTGGGCGCTGGTGAGGGGGAAGGCCACTAGTCGATGGAACAGCGCGAACATCTGACGAGCACGTCTGCGGCGGAAGCAGCGCTGCTGTCGCGCACGCCGCCGGTCATCACGCCCGGGCACACGTTCAACTCCGTCACCGACACGATCAGCCATGTCGTCCTGACGAAGCGGACGCCGCTCGGCTGGTTCCTCGGATTCTTCATCGCCTTCGTCCTGCTGATGATCCTGAACATGACCATCGGCAACTTGTTGCTGACGGGCATCGGGATCTGGGGCAACAACGTTCCAGTCGGCTGGGCGTTCGACATCATCAACTTCGTCTGGTGGATCGGTATCGGCCACGCCGGCACGCTGATCTCGGCGATTCTGCTGCTCTTCCGTCAGCAGTGGCGCACCTCGATCAACCGGTTCGCCGAAGCGATGACGCTGTTCGCCGTCGCGTGCGCCGCGATGTTTCCGCTGCTGCACACCGGACGGCCATGGCTGGCGGTGTACTGGCTGTTCCCGTATCCGAACACCATGGGACTCTGGCCGCAGTTCCGCAGTCCGCTGATCTGGGACGTCTTCGCGGTCTCGACCTACGGAACCGTCTCGGCGCTGTTCTGGTATGCCGGCCTCGTGCCCGACCTCGCCACGCTGCGCGATCGGGCGAAGTCGCCGATTGCCCAGCGCATCTACGGCATGGCGGCGCTCGGCTGGCGCGGCTCGGCGAAGCACTGGCAGCGCTATGAGACGGCGTATCTGCTCCTGGCCGGCATCTCGACGCCTCTCGTGCTTTCCGTGCACTCAGTCGTGAGCTTCGACTTCGCGGTGTCGGTCCTGCCGGGGTGGCACGCGACGATCTTCCCGCCGTACTTCGTCGCCGGCGCCATCTACTCCGGCTTCGCGATGGTCATGACGCTGGCCATCCCGCTGCGCAAGTTCTACGGCCTCGAAGACTTCATCACGATGCGGCACATCCACAACATGACGAAGGTCATGCTGGTCACCGGGATGATCGTCGCCTACGGGTACGCGAACGAAGCGTTCTTCGCCTGGTACAGCGCCAACCCGTACGAGCAGTTCATGATGTCGAACCGCATGACCGGTCCGTATGCGGTCTTCTACTGGTCGCTCATCGCGATCAACGCGGTGATGATCCAGTTGTTCTGGTTCCGCAGCGTCCGCGACAACATCCCGTTGCTCTTCATCCTCTCGCTGTTCGTCAACGTCGGCATGTGGCTCGAGCGCTTCATCATCATCGTCACGAGCCTGCACCGCGACTTCCTGCCCTCGTCGTGGGACATGTATGCCCCGACGCGGTGGGACTTCGGCATGTTCGTCGGCACGATCGGCTTGTTCCTGGCGCTGTTCTTCCTGTTCATCCGCTTCCTGCCGGCGATCGCGATCTTCGAAATGCGGACGATCGTGCCCGAGGCGAAGCTGAAGACCGAACACCACGGGTGATGTGATGGCACACGCACCAGCACCCACGCTGCACGGCCTGATGGCCGAATACGACACTCCGACCGCCCTCGTCGAGGCGGCGGACGAAGGCGCGGCTCGCGGGCTACCGCAAGATGGACGCCTACTCGCCGATCCCGATCCACGAATTGGACGAGGCGCTCGGCCTGAAGCGCACGCGGCTGCCGCTGCTCGTGCTGATCGGCGGTATCTGTGGCGGTATCGGCGGGTTCGGCCTGCAAAGCTGGGCGTCGGCGCTTGCCTACCCGATGAACGTCGGCGGCCGGCCGCTGATCAGCTGGCCGCAGTTCATTCCCGTCACCTTCGAGACGACGGTCCTCGGGGCGGCGCTGACCGCGTTCTTCGGGATGTGGGCGCTCAACAAGCTGCCGCAGCCGTATCACCCGGTGTTCAACGTTGACGCGTTCGCGCGCGCCTCGACCGATCGGTTCTTCCTGGTGATCGAGACTGGCGATGCTCGATTCGATCGGACGTCGACGTGGAACTTCCTCGAGTCCACGCACCCGATAGGAGTGTCCGAAGTTGCTTCCTAACGTTGGGAATTGGACATTGGGCGTTGGGCGTTCGAGCGCGCGGGCCGTCATGATCGCGGCGGCATGTCTCGCGCTCGCGGGCTGTCGCCAGGACATGCACGACGCGCCGAGCTACGACCCGCTGCAGCAGACGAGCTTCTTTGCCAACGGCGCGGCGTCCCGCCCGCTCGTCGCCAACACCGTCGCGCGCGGTCACCTGCGCGACGACGAGCATCTCTATACCGGCAAGATCAACGGGCAGACGGCCACCGAATTCCCGATGCCGGTGACCAAGGCCGTGCTCGACCGCGGTCAGGAGCGCTTCAACGTCTACTGCGCTCCGTGCCACGGCCGCACCGGTCGAGGGCGACGGGATGATCGTGCAGCGCGGCTTCCGTGCGCCGCCGTCGTACCACGAGGAGCGGCTGCGCAACGTGCCGGTCGGCTACCTCTTCGACGTGATGACGAACGGTTTCGGCGCGATGCAGGACTATTCGGCGCAGGTCACCGTGCCCGATCGCTGGGCCATCGCGGCGTACATCCGTGTGCTGCAGCTCAGTCGGTCCGCGACCGTCGAACGATGTGCCGGCGGATCGCCGCGGCGATCTCGATCGGCCTGCGGAAACCCAGGCGCACCCGCACAGGAGAACCGGCAACCGTGAACACCACGTACGCGCCACCCGCGGCCGACATCGACGTTCCGCGCTCCCGCGCGTTGATCGTCGCGGTCATCGGTCTGGTCGGCTGCGCGATTGGCTTCTTCGTCAATGCCGAGCAGTTCTATCGCTCGTGGCTGATTGCGTATCTGCTGTTCCTGGGCATCACGCTGGGCTCGATGGCGTTCGTGATGATTCAGCACCTGTCGGGCGGTGCATGGGGTGTCTTCCGCCGCATCTTCGAGGCGTCGAGCCGCACGATTCTGCTGCTGGCCGTGCTGTTCATTCCGGTCCTGATCGGCATGACCTCGCTGTACCCGTGGACGCAACGACGCGCTCCGGCAGAGCGACGAGGTCGCTCCGCCACAAGGCGCCGTATCTCAACGTGCCGTTCTTCATTGCGCGCGTGGTCTTCTACTTTGCCGTGTGGTCGGGCCTCTCGTATCTGCTGAACAAGTGGTCGCAGCAGCAGGACGCCGGTGATGTCGCCGTCAACCTGCGGATCCAGCGCCTCAGCGGCGCCGGCCTCGTCATCTACGCGCTTGACGGTGACCTTCGCGGGGATCGACTGGATCATGTCGCTCAACCCGCACTGGTACTCGACGCTGTTCGGCTTCCTGATGATGGGCGGTCAGGGACTGGCGGCGCTCGCGTTCACGATCGTGGTTGCGGCGTTTCTCTTCCGGCACGAACCGATGTCGCGGCTGCTCAAGCCGCAGCACTTCCACGACCTCGGCAAGCTGACGCTCGCGTTCGTGATGCTCTACGCGTATTTCAACTTCTCGCAGTACATGCTGACGTTCGCGGCGAATCTCACTGAAGA
Source organism: uncultured Acidobacteriota bacterium (assembly GCA_963728305.1). Classification (GTDB taxonomy): domain Bacteria; phylum Acidobacteriota; class Vicinamibacteria; order Vicinamibacterales; family UBA2999; genus Gp6-AA40. The sequence goes on along the minus strand of CAVSKE010000011.1, from coordinate 114,725 downwards.
GATTCCGTACATGACCACGCGCATCAGCAACGGCTGGCAGTACCTCGCGCTGTTCCTGACGATCTTCCATTTCGCGGTGCCGTTTCTGCTGCTACTGTCGCGCGACCTCAAGCGCGCCTCGCACCGGCTGGTGATCATCGCGCTGTGGTTGCTCTTCATGCGGCTGGTCGACATATACATGTTGGTGACGCCGGAGTTCGCGTCCGACGGCAAGAATCTGCACGCGCTCACCGGCGAGCACGCCAGCCACTTCTTCCTGTACTTCACCGATCTCGCCGCGCCGCTGGCGATCGGCGGACTGTGGGTCTGGATGTTCTTCACGCAGCTGAAGCAGCGGCCGCTGTTCGCGGCCGGCGATCCCTACCTGCGTGAATCGCTCGAAAGCGGGGGAGGCCATTGATGGCGGAGCATCACCACGCCGCACACGCCACGCCCGACGACGAGTACGTCGAAACGACCGGAAGCGGCGGGACACGAGCATACCGACGCAAATGTCTGGCTCATCGTTCAGTTCGCCATCTGGCTGACCGCCTCAGCGCTGCTGACGCATGGCCTGATGTGGGGCATGTTCGAGTGGTTCGTCGATAACCGCAACGACACGCAACCGACGGTCGAGTTCCCGCTCGCGGCTCAGCAGGAGCGTCGCCTGCCGGCTGGACCGCGGCTGCAGGCCATTCCCGCCAACGAGATTTTCGAGTTCCGTCAGCGAGAGAATGCGGAGTTGAGCGAGTACGGGTGGGTCGATCGCAACGCCGGCACCGTCCGCATTCCGATCGAGCAGGCCAAGGAGCTGCTGCTCGAGCGCGGGATCCCGTCCCGGCCCGCTCCCGCGTCGCCTGAAGCAACAGCCGGCGCGGACGCCGCGGCGCTGATGCCGGCAGACTCGAGCTCCGGGCGGACGATGGAAAGAAGAAGGTAACGAGAAATGCAAGATTCAAAATTCAAGATGCAAACGGGAAGCGGCGTGCGGCAACTGGGCGCGCGAGCGCTCCGTCGCTCTTTGCATTGTGCTTTTTGCATTTTGCATTGCGGGGATCGGTGTGAGCGCCCAACAGCAGCCCGGCTTGCCCGGCTCGATGGGGTTCACCGGTGGCATCGTGGCGTCGAACGTCCCGCCGCAGTTCAAGGACGTGACCTTCAAGCAGCGTCTGGGCGATCGACTACCGCTCGACGTGCGCTTCAAGGACGAGGCCGGCCGCGACGTGGCCCTCGGCGAGTACTTCGGAAAGAAGCCGGTGGTCCTGTCGTTCGTGTACTACCAGTGCCCGATGCTGTGCACACAGGTGTTGAACGGCATCTCCTCGTCGCTCAAGGTGCTGCCGTTCACGGCCGGCAAGGAGTTCGACGTGGTGCTGGTCAGTTTCGACCCGCGCGACACGCCCGAAGCCGCGACGGCGAAGAAGCGTGCCCATCTCGACTCACTGGAACGTGCGGGACACGTCGGACGGCTGGCACTTTCTGACCGGAGATGAGGAAGCGATTCGGCGCGTCACGTCGGCGGCCGGGTTCACCTATCAGTGGGATCCCCAGTCGCAGCAGTTTGCCCACGTCAGTGGTCTGCTCGTGGCCAATCCCGACGGCACACTGTCGCGCTACTTCTACGGCGTCGAGTTCTCGCCGCGCGACCTGCGGCTGGCGTTGGTCGATTCGGGGAACGGCAAGGTCGGTTCGGTGATCGACGAGTTGTTGCTCTACTGTTTCCAGTACGACCCGTCCCACGGCCGCTACGGTGCGGTGTTCATGAACATCCTGCGCCTCGGAGGCGTGCTGACCGTCGGGCTCATCGTGGGATTCATCGTGCTGATGCGGCGACGCGAGATGCGGTCGGCCACGGAGAGGCACGCCTAGCATTTATGTTTTCTGGGATTCCACTCTTTCCTGAGCAGGCGTCCACGCTGGCACCCCGCGTGGACAACCTGTATTTCTTCATCGTCGCGGTCACGGCGTTCTTCGCGTTGGTCGTGACGGTCGTGGTCATCGTCTTCGCGGTCAAATATCGGACCGACGATCCGCTCGCCGTCGGCGCGCGGATCCACGGCTCGATCCCGCTGGAGCTGGCCTGGTCGATCATTCCGTTCATCATCTCCATCGTGATCTTCGCGTGGGCGGCCGACGTGTTCTTCGATCTGGTGCGTCCGCCAGACCAGACGCTCGAGATCTATGCCACCGGCAAACGCTGGATGTGGAAGTTCCAGCACATCGACGGCCAGAACGAGATCAACGAGCTGCACGTGCCGCTCGGCCGTGCGGTCAAGGTGACGTTCACGTCCGAAGACGTGCTGCACTCGCTGTTCTTCCCGGCATTCCGCACCAAGGCCGACGCGATCCCAGGGCGCTACAGCTCGGTGTGGTTCACGGCCACGAAGCTCGGGGAGTACCACCTCTTCTGCGCGGAGTACTGCGGCACGCGCCACTCCGGTATGGTCGGTCGGGTCGTCGTGATGGAGCCCGCCGAGTACCAGGCGTGGCTGACGGGCGGCGCGGTTGGCGTCTCACTCTCCAAGCGCGGTGAGCAGCTGTTCAACGATCTCGCCTGCAACACGTGCCACCGAACCGACGGGACCCCTGGACGAGGTCCCTCGCTGGTCAACAAGTTCGGGACAACGGAGCGATTGACAACCGGCGAAGTCGTCACCGTCGACGAGAGCTACATTCGAGAGTCCATCCTGAGGCCCCACGTGAAGGTCGTCAGCCCCTTCGAGCCGTTGATGCCGACCTTTCAAGGGCTGCATCAGCGAGGAGAACGTGATGGCGCTCGTCGAGTACGTGAAGACGCTCAAGGCGCCAGTTGGAGCGGCCTCGGCGGCCGTCGCCGCAGGAGAACAGGTAAGACCATGGCAACCCACGCTGCTCCGATCGTCGCTGCTCCGGCGGTCACCTACTTGAACCACGAGCATGGTGTTGCGTCGTGGCTCCTGACCAAGGACCACAAACGCATCGGCATCATGTATATGCTGGTCGTGACGTTCGCCTTCTTCCTTGGCGGCGTCTTCGCCTCCGGCATCCGCTTGGAGCTGGCCACGCCCGCCGGCGATCTCGTCTCGGCCGACACCTACAACAAGCTCTTCACGATGCACGGCGTGGCGATGGTGTTCTTCGTCCTCATCCCCGCCGTGCCGGCGATTCTCGGCAACTTCGTGCTGCCGCTGATGCTCGGCGCCAAGGACGTCGCCTTCCCGAAGATCAACCTTCTAAGCTGGTACGTCTTTGTCGTCGGGTTCCTGTTCACCGTCTACGCGATGGTAGCCGGTGGCGTCGATACCGGCTGGACCTTCTACACGCCGTACAGCAGCCGGGCCTCGAACTCGAACGTGATGATGACCGGCATCGGCGTCTTCATCACCGGCTTCTCGTCGATCCTCACCGGCCTGAACTTCATGGTCACCATCCACCGGATGCGCGCGCCGGGGTTGACCTGGTTCCGGCTGCCGCTGTTCGTCTGGGCGGTCTATGCCACGAGTCTCGTGCAGGTGCTCGGCACGCCGGTGATCGCGATCACGGTGCTGGCGCTGGCCATCGAGCGCGGCCTCGGCTTCGGCATCTTCGATCCGGCGCTCGGCGGCGACCCGGTGCTGTTCCAGCACATGTTCTGGTTCTACTCGCACCCGGCCGTCTACATCATGATCCTGCCGCCGATGGGCGCGATCAGCGAGGTCATCGCGGCCTTCTCGCGGAAGAGCATCTTCGGCTACTCGTTCGTCGCCTTCTCGAGCCTGGCGATTGCCATCTTCGGGTTCCTGGTGTGGGCGCACCACATGTTCGTGTCGGGGATCTCGGTCTACTCGGCGCTGGTGTTCTCGTTCCTCACCTACGCCGTGGCGATCCCGTCGGCCGTGAAAGTCTTCAACTGGGCGGCGACGATGTATCGCGCGCGCGATCTGGTTGAAGGCGCCGATGATCTGGGCGATCGCGTTCCTCGGTCTGTTCCTCGTCGGCGGGCTCACCGGACTCTTCACCGCCGCGCTCGGCGTTGACGTCCACCTCCACGACACCTACTTCGTCGTCGCGCACTTCCACTTCATCATGGTCGGCGGCGCGATCATGGGCTACTTCGCCGGCCTCCACTACTGGTGGCCGAAGATGACCGGGCGCATGTATTCGGACATCTGGGCCAAGGTCGCGGCGATCATCGTGTTCGCAGGGTTCAACCTGACGTTCGGCCCGCAGTTCATCCTCGGGTATCTCGGCATGCCGCGCCGCTATCATGTCTACCCGGAGGAGTACCAGGTACTGAACGTGCTGTCGTCGGCAGGCGCCTCCATTCTGGCCGTCGGCTACCTGCTGATCGCCATCTACCTTGTGGCCTCGCTGTTCAAAGGCGAACGCGTCGGCGCGAATCCGTGGCACGCGACGGGACTGGAGTGGACCACGCAGTCGCCGCCGCTGCCGCACAACTTCGAGGTGCAGCCGGTGGTCACCGAAGACGCCTACGAGTACGCGCTGCGGGAGGTCAAAGTTGGCTGAAGCAGCAGTGACCGCGCACGGCGATCACGGAGCGCACGCGCACCATCATCCCGACCTCCAGCACCACTTCGACTCGCTGGAGCAGCAGCACGAAGCGGCCACACTCGGGATGTGGATGTTCCTCATCACCGAGGTGCTGTTCTTCGGCGGCCTGTTCCTGGCCTACATGCTCTATCGCGTGTGGTATCCGGAGGCCTGGGCCGAGGGCAGCTATCAGCTGAATCTGACGCTCGGCACGATCAACACCGTCGTCCTGATCGGGAGCAGCTTGACCATGGCGCTGGCGGTTCGTGCCGCGCAGACCGGACTGCGGCGGGCGACGGTCGTCTGGCTCATTCTGACGATGCTGCTCGGTCTGGTCTTCCTGATCATCAAGTACTTCGAGTACGCCGAGAAGTTCACGCACCACCACGTGCCGGGCACCAACTTCGCGTTTCCGGGGCCGCACGGGCCACAGGTGCAGATCTACTTCTCGCTCTACTTCCTGATGACCGGTCTGCATGCCACACACATGCTCATCGGCTTCGGGTTGCTGAGTGTCATCGCGTGGATGGCGCACAAGGGCCGCTTCTCGCCCGCGTGGTACACGCCGGTCGAGATGAGCGGTCTGTATTGGCACTTCGTTGACATCGTGTGGATCTTCCTGTTCCCGCTGTTGTATCTGGTGGACAGGGCCCACGTTCCAATCGGGTAGGCCGTCATGTCAGGACACGTATCGCCCAAGGGCGTCTACTACGCGATCTTCGGAGCACTGATGGTGCTCACCGTGGTCACGGTCGCCGTGGCGACGATCAATCTCGGTGTCATGAACTTCCCCGTGGCGATCGGCATTGCCATCACCAAGGGCACGCTCGTCATCCTGTTCTTCATGCACGCGAAGTACAGCAGCAAGCTGACGAAGCTGTTCGTGGGAACGGCGTTCTTCTTCCTCATCATCCTGCTGGGGCTGACCATGACCGATTATCTGTCGCGTGGACTGCACACCTACGCTGGCGGTTCGGGTGGCGCGGGCTATTCGGTGCGTCAGCCGCGACCGCCGGCCGTGCTCAAGGTTGATGAAGGGGAGTCGCACGAGGGCGGCGCCGAAACCAAGAGCGAAGGCACCGCGGCCCCGGCGCACTGAGAGCCATCCGCGATCAGCCGTTGAACCAGTAGGTGGCTTTCACCATCAGCACGTTCGTCGCGCTGCCGCCGAACGTGCCCCGCAAGTCGCGCAAGAGACTGAACTGACCAGGTCGCGCGCCGTCGGCCTGCGACATGTCCCACACGACAAACAGCGTGCTGCCGCGCACGTACTCCCAGCGCACGACCACGTTACCCCGCAGAGATTTCGTGTTGAAGTCGGGATCGTAGGCGATCTCGACCGGCTCGAACTCGAAGGACCGTGGCCGCGCGAGACGCCGGATGTCGCGATAGTCACCGACCGCGACGAACGGCTGCAGATACATCTGCACCGTCAGGTCGCGATGGAACGAGTAGGTCGTGCGGAAAGTGATATCCACGACGTCGCGATCGAGGGTGCCGTAGACGTAATCGTACAGGCCGTCGCCGTCAGGATCCTGATTGGTGATCCACTGCGCGATGTCGATGCCGGCGCTGTAGTTGGCCGAGATCGAGGCGAGTATGCGATCGTTCGGCTGGAACGACAGGCCCATCCACGAATTGCCGCCCGAGCCGCCGACGTCATTCCTCCACAGGTTGCCGCCGAAGTTCAGACGCCACGCCTTCCGGGAATCGCTGTTGCCGTTGAAGAACAGGAAGTCGGAGCCGGGCTTGAAGATCACCGGGCCGCCGCGCGTATCGAGGTCGTCGTAGACGTCGCCGTTGCCGCCGCCGCCCACCGCAAACTGCCAGAAGTTCAGGAACTGAAAGGATGTCCCCACCTCGGTATTGCGCTCGATGAGCAGTTTGTCGTCGGTCCAGCCCTCGCTGTGGTTCGCAAAGGCCCAGATGCGCCGGAAGAATTTGCCCGGGTCCGGCTGGCCGACTTCGGCGTAGCCGTTGGCCAGGTTGCGATTCTGCCGCACCCGGAGAAAGCCGATGTCGTTCACCCGGAAGTCGCGGCCGAAGTGATCGTAGTGCGCTCCCCCATTGAAGTGCTTGCGCGAGAAGTTGTAGTTGGTGACGCCGCCGCCGCTGGTCTTGATCCCGTCGACACCGGGCGCACGGGTGATCACCCAGTGACCGTCCCATCGCGAGCGGTTCTGATCCCAGCGAATGTTGTGATCGATGCCCCCGGTCACCGCATCGTCGGCGCGTTCGCGAAAGACGCCCGTGACCAGACCGCCGATGTTCGATGAGCCCCAGAGGTCCCGCTGGATACGCGCGACGTTATACGACGTCGCCGGCTCGATGAGCAGTTCGTGGCGAGTAAAACCCGAGCCGTCGACGATCGGCGAGTCCACGTCGGCGTACTCGCGGCCGGTCGCCGCCGTCAGGGCGCCGTAGGTCCAGTTGGATTTCTTGCCCGTGACCTTGGCGGCGCCGAGGATCGTGGTCTCCTCCGGCCGATCGACGACGACGTCATCGATGTCGGGCGTGAAACGCCCCGGGCTGCGTCCGATACGGCGCGAGTGGAACAACTGGAAATTGCCGTACGGCGGAACGAACGTGCGGCTGTCCTCCAGGAAGAACGGCCGCTTCTCCGGAAAAAACGTCTCGAACACCGACAGGTTCAACACCGCGGGATCCTGCTCGACTTGTCCAAAGTCCGGATTGATCGTTGCGGCGAGCGTGGCATCGGCACCGAGACCGACACGGAGATCGACGCCGGCCGACGCGCCACCATCCTGACTCACACCAGGCCGATACGCGGAACGGCCGAGCGCGTATGGGGTCAGCTCGAGACGCCGCGGCGGCGCAATCGGCCGATCGAAGACCAGGTGTCCGTATAACGAGACCTCGCCGCGCTCACCACGCGGTTTCGACACCCAGGTGCCGCTTTCATTCAGACGGCGAATCTGCCGCTGCACGTTGAGGCCCCACACCTGTCCTGGCTCCGGTGACGGCGTGAAGCGAATCTGCGAGAACGGAATTCGGAATTCGGCGGTCCATCCTGTGTCGGTGATCTCCGCCCGCACTTCCCACACCGAGTTGTAGTCACGATCGTTGCGGTCGTCGTCGGTGGTGGAGAGATCGCCTTGCCAGCCGGACGGGTTGGTCTGGAACGCGTAGCCGGTCTGATGATCGTGACGCGGGTCAAGCGCGATCATGATCATGTCGGTGGGCGGCTGCTCGTCGCGCCGACCCAGGCCGGCCGAGACCACGGATCGGTTGTCGTCGAGGCATGTCGCGGCGACGTAGAGGAACCGGTCGTCGTAGCCGACCTGGATCAGCGTCTGCCGTGTCATCGCCTGTCCGTTATCGGGATCGCGCTGCATGAAGCCGGTGGCATGCGGCGCCAGTGTCCAGACCTCGTCTCCGAGACGTCCATCGATCGTGGGCGGCGTCGTCACACGGACGGCGCGGACGACCTTGCCCTCTTTCAGTGCACGCTTCGGTTCATTCGCGTCGAGGACGAATTCCGGTGTGCTGGAGCCGGTGGAAACGAGGCCAGGACCGCTCTGCGCCGAGACCGCGCAAGCCATGAACGCCAGGGCGACGAGCGCGAAGACGGCGCGAGATGCGGCGATCGCGGGTCGCATGCCTGGTTTAGACACGGTTTCCAGGGGAAAGGTTGGTCACGAGGCCGGCTATTCTGATAGGTTGCGAAGATGCGCGCTCTGGTGCTCGACGATCGTGTATCGGTTCAGGAATCCAGGCCATCCCCCAATCCGGGTGACGGGGAAGTGCTCGTGCGGGTGAGCTGCGCGGGCATCTGCGAGACCGACCTTCAGCTGATCAAGGGCTACATGGGATTCCGCGGCGTGCTCGGTCATGAGTTCGTCGGCGTGGCGGAATCGGGGCCGCTGGCCGGCCGCCGGGTGGTTGGCGAGATCAATTGCGCGTGCTGGACGTGCGAGACCTGCCGCAAGGGCCTCAACACACACTGCCCGAACCGCACCGTGATCGGCATCCTGAATCACGATGGTGCGTTCGCCGATCTGATCGCTGTGCCGCAGCGCAACCTGCACGCGGTTCCCGACGCGCTACCCGATGACATCGCGGTCTTCACCGAGCCGGTCGCGGCGGCGTTTCAGATTCCCGCGCAGATCGCCGTTCGCCCTGACGATCGCGTCATCGTGCTGGGCGACGGTCGTCTCGGGAATCTGTGTGCCCAGGTCGTCGCGCGGCTGTCGAACCACGTGACGGTCGTCGGGAAGCATCAGCAGAAACTCGCATTGTTGAAGGCCCTGGGCATCGCCACGGCGCTCGTGTCGGATCCGCTCGACGAGCGCTCAGCCGACATCGTTGTCGACTGCACCGGCTCCGAGAGCGGTTTGCCGACAGCGCTGAAGCTCGTTCGCCCGCGCGGGACGATCGTGATGAAGACGACGGTCGCCGGCACGCAGACGCTGGCGTGGGCGCCGTTCGTGATCGACGAGGTGACGCTGGTCGGGTCGCGATGCGGCCCGTTCGATCGCGCGCTTGCCGCGCTCGAGCGCGGAGAAGTCAGCGTGACGCCGCTGATCTCCGAGCGCTACGACCTGGGCAAAGGGATCGAAGCACTCGACCGAGCGCAAACGAAATCAGTTCTTAAAGTGTTGTTGAACGTTTCGTAGGGACAGCGTAGGGCGGGTCTTGGTGTGTAGACCCGCCGGGTCCGAAGAACAGGACCCGGCCTACTGCTGCGACAGTTGCTTGACCAGCGTTGCCGTCCGACCCCGCGCAAGATCCGCCGGCGAACGCCCCTGTTTGTTCTTCGCATCGAACCGCCCGCCCTTGCTGGCCAGGTACTCGATGATGCGATCGACGCCTCGTTGCACGGCGTAGTGCATCGGCGTCATACCGACCTCGTTGGCGGCATTGACGTCGGCGCCCTTGTCGACCAGTACTTTCATCACATCGACCGGGTCGTTCCGATCGCCGGCCTCGGTCACTTCTTCATCGCCGCCGCGAGGTGCGCCGAGCCCCGCTGCCGCCATGAGCGGCGTGGAGCCATCTTTCAGCGCGAGCGAGGGATTCGCTCCCGCATCAACGAGCAGCTTCACTGACGCGAGGTCGATCGCGCGGACGGCCCGGTACAAGGCCGTCGAGCCCGGCGCCACGTTGATGTTGCCCTGTGCCTGGCGAGGCGGAATCGTCTTCGTGTATTCAGCGTTGACGTTCGCACCCTTGTCGATCAGCAGCTTCGCCACGTCGAGATGACTGACGCCGTTCTCCGCATCCGGCGGATTCGGCCGGTTCGTGTACTTCGCGAGATTGCGCATCTCCATGACGATGTACAGCGAGCCGTCGTTGACCGGAGCGCCCTTCTCGATCAGCATCTTCGCGAATGCGTAGTGACCGTTGAAGATTGCGGTTTGCATCGCGGTGAAGCCGTATTGCGGCTCTTCGAGCGCGAGGTCTGCACCTCCGGCGACGAGCGCGGCGCCCGACTCGAGCGCGCCCTGCCGCGCGGCAAGCATCAAGGCCGTGATGCCGCCCTGCGGACGGTCGTGGATGATTCCGCCGGCTCCGCCCGTCAACTTCTGAAAGGTGTACTCGACCGAGCGCGTGTTTGGCTTCGCCCCGGCTGAGAGAAGCGTCTTCACGACTGCAGCGTGATTCTCGCTGGCCGCCAGCATCAGCGCAGTCTGACCGCGAAACTTCTCTGCGCCGTTGACGTCGGCGTTCGCTTCGAGCAGCAGCTTGACCGACTCGACGCTGCCTGCGCGCGCCGCCAGCATCAGCGCCGTCTCGCCTTCGCCGTAGGCCGCATCCGCCTGCGCGCCGGCGCGCAGCAGCGCGCTCACGATTGGCGTGCTGCCGATCGTCGCGGCTTCGTGGAGAGGCGTCACGCCATAGCGGTTGGCGGTGTTGGCCTTGGCGCCGGCGGCGAGCAGCGCCTTCACCGACTCGACATCGTTCCAGTGCGCCGCCCATTGCAGCGCCGTGGATCCGTCGACGTCTGGCGTGTTGACGTCAACCCGCTGCCGGATGAGCGTGCGTGCCGTCGTCGAGTTCTGATTCTTCAGCGCAGTGACCAGGCGGACGTCCGCCTGAGCGCTCGCCGTCGAGACGCTGGCGGCCAGAACCGCCGCGCACACTGCTGTGATCAAGCCGCGCCGCATCAATGGTTCCTAGACCTCAAGCCGACCTGAGCTCTGACCGAACTTATCGGTGTTGTAGCCGGCCTTGTCCATCAACGAGATCATCAGGTTCGACAGTGGCGTGCTCTTCGCCATCCGCACGTGACGATTGCCCGTGTGCGTGCCAGCCCCGCCGCCGACGAGCAGCGTCGGCAGATTCTCGTGATCGTGCGCGTTGCCATTGGTCATGCCGCTGCCATAGAGGAACAGCGAGTGATCAAGGAGGTTGCCGTCGCCATCGGGCGTGGCCTTGAGCTTGTCGAGGAACTGCGAGAAGAGATCGAGGTGATAGATGTCGATCTTGATCTTCTTCGCCACCTGCTCGGGGATGTTGTTGTTGTGCGACACCGGATGATGTCCGTCGGCTACGCCGATCTGCGGGTAGCTGAGTGTGCTCAGCTCGCGCGCCATCATGAACGACGTCACGCGGGTCAGGTTGCCCTGGAAGGCCAGATGCATGAGATCGAACATCAGCATCACGTGCTCTTCCCAGGTCTCCGGGATGCCCACCGGCGTCGGCGGCGCCTCGACGCCCGTCTCGTTGCGCTGCTTCTCGGCCTGGACGATGCGCCGCTCGATTTCGCGAACGTTGTCCATGTACTCGCTGACGCGGGTGCGGTCGCGAGGGCCAAGCTGCAGTTTCAATTCATTCGCGCTCTGCATCACCGCGTCGAGGATGCTGGTGTTCCGCTCCAGGCGGGCGCGGCGCTCGGCCGGCGTCGCGCGGTCGCCGCCGAACATGCGTTCGAACACCACGCGCGGATTGATTTCCATCGGCAGCGGCTGTGACGCCGACGCCCAGCTGATCGTGCTCATGTACGAGCACAGGAAGTCGCCGGCGCAGCTGCCAAGGTGGCTCGAGTGATCCTCGGTCGCAAACTCCATCGACGGGAACGACGACTCCTGTCCGATCTTCTTCGCGATGTACTGATCGGCGGTCGTTCCGAGCTTGATCGCGCTGCCCTTTGCCGGGAACGTGCCGCTGAGCCACATCGCGGAGCTGACCGAGTGTCCGTTCTCACCGTAGTTCGACAGGTTGCTGAGGACGGTCAGGTCCTTGCGGAACGGTTCGAGCGGCCGCAGGATTTGCGAGAACTCGAAGTTCGCGCCCTCCTGGGCCGGCGTCCACTCGCGCATGATCGAGCCGTGCGGCACGTAGACGAAGCCGAATCGCGCGAGCGGTGCGGCCGGCGTCTGCGCCAGCGCCCTTGCCGCCGGCACCATGCTGTCGAGGAGCGGCAGCGCGACGGTCACGCCAAGGCCTCGCAGGACGGTGCGGCGGGGGATGGCTTTCTTTGTCACGATCATGACTCGGACCTCCTGCTCTGGAACGGGGCGCTTTTCACGATGCCAAGCACGAGCGACGAGAACGTGTACCCGGAGCGCTGCGCGTCCTTCACGATCGCGCGCACGAACGGCATGTCGTAGTACTCGATGCCGTGCCCCAGGCCGTACGACAAAAGCATTTCGGTCACGTTCCGCGCGAACATGTCCGGGTTCCGCAGCAGCGCCTGACGCAGGGCGACCGGACCGTCGATCGACGTGCCGTCGGCCAGTTGCGCCGCCGGGTCGATTATCGCGCCGTTATCCACCGTCCGCCAACGGCCGATGCCGTCGAAGTTCTCGAGCGCTAACCCGATGGGATCCATGAGTTTGTGGCATCCCGAGCAGGCCGGGCTCTTACGGTGCTCTTCCATGCGATCGCGCATCGATTTCGCTTTTCCGGGGTTTTCGTCGAGCGGTGGCACCACCGCCGGAGGCGACGGCGGCGGCGTGCCAAGCAAGTTCGTCAGGACGTACTTGCCGCGCAGGACCGGCGACGTGCGGTTGTTCTGCGAGGTCAACGCCAGCACGCTCGCATGTCCCAGCAGGCCTTTGCGAGCGTTGTTCGTCACGGTGACCCGGCGGAACTGTGTGCCGTACACGTTCGCCACACCGTAGTGACGTGCCAGACGTTCGTTCAGGAACGTGTAGTCGGCGTTGATCAACGTGGTGACCGGTTTGTCTTCGAGCACGATGCTCTCGAACAGCAGCTCCGTCTCGCGCTGCAACGCCTCGCGGAGGTTGTGATCGAAATCCGGGAACACGTCGGCGTCCGGCTGCAGACCACGCAGGTTGCGCAGATACAGCCATTGCCCGGCAAAGTTGCTGCCGAGCGCCCGCGCCCGCTCGTCCTTCAACATGCGGCGGACCTGCTGCTCGAGCACGGCCGGATTCCGCAGGCGGCCCGCCGTCGCGACCGTCAGAAGCTCCTCGTCCGGAATGCTGCTCCAGATGAAGAACGACAGGCGCGAGGCGAGCTCGAGATCGCTGATCCGGTAGCTCGAGTCGCGTGCCGCGTTGGCGGGGTCCTGCTCGACGCGATACAGGAAGCGCGGGTGCACGAGCAGAAATCGCAGTGCGCCTTCGATCCCGGCGTCGAAATCGCCGCCGCTCGCCCGCTCCTTCGTGTAGAAGTCGAGCAGCCGCGTCATGTCCGCGTCGCTCACCGGCCCTCGATAAGCGCGCCGTGCAAGCGACGAGAGGATCGTTCGCGCGCACGCGGCCTCCTCTGTCTGGGAGGCCGGACGGCAAGTGAAGACCTTCAAGCGGCTCGGCGCGTTCTCCGAGCGCGTGGCGTTGAACGGCCCTTCGATCGTGACCTTGTCGAGTTCAGGGATTCCGACGGGCGTGATCGGATCGAGACGCTCGCGCTCGAACGGCTGCAGCAGCTCCACCGTCGTCGCTGAGCTCTTCTTGAGGAAGGCGACGCCGATCGTGTGCGGCCCGGCTGAGATCTTCAGGCGCTTCTGAAAGCGCTTCTCCATCTCGTCGCCAGCGAGCGACGGCTGCAGGTAGTTGGCCTGCTCGTCTTTCGGTCCGCCGAATCGCGCCAGGACGAGGCGCTGGCCGTCGAGGGTGACTTCGAGGTCGTGCTCCAGCTCGAGGCCCCGGACGATGTTCACCGTTTCCCGATAGAGTCGCGGGCTGATGACGTATTCACCATCGACGGGGAAGTAGTGGTGGATGGTGATGCCGCCGCGCGTGCCAATCGGGAGGCCCGGCACGTGATCGTGCTGCGACAGATCGCCGCGCACGCGGAAGGTCTCGAGAGACGGAGTGATCTTCGGGCTCGCCACAGCGAGGCTGCTGATCTTCCAGGCCGCGGAGAGGTAGCGCTCCATCAGCGAGGTGGAGATGTTCAGCACCGTGGCGTTGTTGTCGAAGCCGTACGCTTCCTCGTCGGGAGGCAGCAGCGCCGAAACGTCGACGGTCAGCGCGAACAGATCGCGGATGGCGTTGCCGTACTCGGAGCGGTTCAAGCGGTGAATCGCCGACTGCCGAAGCATCGGTGCCGCGAAGGCGGCCTTGTCGATCGAGGTTTCCAGGTGTGCGACCAGCGCGTCGAGCGACGCCTGCGGCGGCCGCGGCATGCCGGCCGGCGGCATCTGTCCACCGCGGACCTTGCGAATGACTTTCTCCCAGGTCTCCGCACCGCCGGGAACGTTCGATAGCGACACCGTGTCGAGCGCCAAACCGCCTGTTTTCGCGCGCTGGTTGTGACAGGTGACGCAGTACTGGTTGATCAGCGTTCCGTGCGGCGAGTTCGTGGCGCTCGGAGCAGCGGAAGAGGGCGGCGCCGGAGACGGACCTTGACCCTGGCTCGCGACGCCGGCGAGCACGATGATCCACGCGACGAGGCCGACCCAGACGCTCCTGATCATCCGCGCCCTTTCCGCCGTGCCCGGCCCGAGAAGCCTTTCCGGTGCCGTGACTTAGGGGTAGAAATTGTATCTCAGTTAGCGCAGGTGGAGGTCAGCGTCCGCATCGACGTCACGTTAACCCGTTCTTCGCTGCCGGTCTTGGCCAGGAATCCCTTGGCCACAACTTTCTGGTCCTTCCATCCGGCCGGTGCCCCATAGACCTGCTGAAGTCGGAAGGTGCGCTCACCGAGCGGCGCGGCGTCGAGCGGCGCGACCGCTTCGTCCTTGGGTGCGTCGGGTTCGCGCGTCCGCACAGGCTCCGTCGCCCGGCTCAACGTCCAGACCCGGCCGTTCTGCGCAAGACATCCGACGACCTGAACGAGAGCGAAGTCGAGGCTGCCGGTCTGTCCCGGAATCTTGATCCCGGGCAGGTCAGCGACGGCGAGCTCGTTCATCCCGTCTGCGTAGCTGTTGATCTTGAGGAGATGCGTGACGATATCCACGTACTCCGCGTCTGATAGCGACCCGGGCGCCTGTCGCGGCATCGTCGTCTTGACGGTGGTGAACACTGTCTGCAGCGTGGCGTCGGAGAACGTTTTCGTAAATCGTTCGCCGGCGAGCACGGGCGCCGTCCCCCCGGGCTCGCGGTGGCACATCGTACAGTTGCTCTCGAAGAGCTTTGCGCCGCGAGCCGCCTGTGCGGCTGTATACACGCCCTGATCGACGGTCTTCTCCTGCGCCAACAGGACTGAAGCGACCAGCATCATGACCAACGGGACCATCACACGCATGCGCAGATTCTGCCCCAGTTGTGGGACGATCGGAACCGCATGATGAAGCTGGTCGAGGAATACTCCGGCGTTGGCGATTTGGAGGCGAAGGGCGAGTCCGTCCCGCAGGTCCACTACCGCATCGCGCGCTATCAGGGCTTCGTCGAGCAATCAGGGCTACCCGTTCCGGGCGTGCATCGCATCGAAGGATCAGTGAATACGGCGGCCAATCTCGAGTCGCTGATCGGTCTGCCGCTGACGCTCCGGCTCGAAGACGGCCGGGCGCTCGCGATCACCATCGCCGACACCAGCGGCCGTGTGCTGGCCGAGGGCCACGGCCCGTCGCGCTGTCTCTGCTGCTAGTCGGGTGTCGGCGGCTCGACTCGCTCGACGATGTAAGCGTCGAGCGGTCCTGTGGTTGACTGAAACCGCAGTCCCAGCTGCTCCCTGAATGCGGTGAAGAAGGCCGCGCCCGGTGCGTCGGGCTCTGGCATGAACTCGACGTCGATGTCGAAGCTTCCGTTCAACCCTGTTCGGTTCCGCACGTGCCGCTGCACTTCGGGTCGGGTCGCGATCCCGCTCGCCAGCGTGTCGAGCGTCATTCCCAGCGCTGAAATCGACGTGGCGGTGACCCGCTTGAACCCGCAAGCGCGGCGGAGATCGGCGGCCGCTTCTTTCGGGTCGCTCAGACACTGACCATCTGGTGGACGAAGACGTGGACCTCTCTGTCCTGGCCGTTCGAGGACCAGGTCATACACCGGCAGCTGGCGCGTCTCCGCGCGGACGCGCAACTGGAACCGCTCCGCCAGCAGCGTCCGCATCATCGCGAGGAACCGCTCGTGTGAGAACTCTCCCGTGACCTTGGCGATGATCTCGAAACGATCGTTCCGTGCCCACGAGGGGACGTCGATGATTTGCGACTCGACGAGCGCCAGCGGCGATCCGTACGCCACCATCATGAGGTCGCGAACGGTGATAACCGCGTGGAACCTGCCCGACGGATCGATCGGCCTGATCCCGTAGATCATGTCTGGCGTGGCGACCCTCTTGATCGAAGCGACCTCGAAGGCCGCATCCGTTTGCGCCTGCACGCCGACAATGCTGCCGAAGACCGCGACAAGCACCAATACAGGAGAGGGCCTTCCCGAGCATCGCGCCTCCGATTCAAGAGCCGACCAATTAGACGGCGGCGCCGCTAGACTAGCCTGATACGTATGAGCCGAGCTCTCGTCATCGTCGCGTGTATCGCTGCCCTGAGCGGCTGCCGCGCGAACACACCGCCCCCCGCGGCCGAAGCCGGCATTGTCGAGCGCTCGCGTGTGAGCATGGGGTCTGAGGTCCATCTCACCGCATGGACGTCAGATGAGCCCGCGGCGCTGGCGGCATTCGAGGCCGCCTTCGACGAGTTCGATCGACTCGACGCGCTGATGAGCGTGTGGAAAGAGGGCAGCGAAGTCGAGCGCCTCAATCGTGCGGCGGGTGAGAAGCCGGTTCCGATCAGCCGCGATGTGCTTGACGTCCTCAGCATGGCCCGCCAGACCAGCGATTGGACCGAAGGTAAGTTCGACGTGACCTTCGGCGTGCTGTCGGGTCTCTGGAAGTTCGACCACGATCTCGACGGAAATATCCCGGCCCGAGCCGACGTGCTGGCGCGATTGCCGCTCATCGATTACCGGCAGCTCGACGTGGACGTCGCGAAGAGCACCGCCTTCCTGCGACAGAAGGGCATGCGCGTCCATCTCGGTGGCATCGGCAAGGGTTACGCCGTCGATCGCGCCGCGGCGATCCTGCGCGGCCGCGGGCTCAACGACTTCATGATTCAGTCCGGCGGCGATCTCTTCGTGGCGGGCAGTCGCGGCGACCGTTCCTGGCGCGCCGGCATTCAGGATCCTCGCGGACCCGAGGGCACCAGCTTCGCCGCGATGGATCTGACCGACTCGGCGTTCACGACCTCGGGCGACTACGAGCGCTTCTTCATGAAGGACGGCCGCCGCTATCACCACATCATCGATCCGGACACTGGCTTGCCAGCCACTGGTTCGCGCAGCGTCACCATCGTCGCCCGGACGGCAACGCTTGCCGACGCGCTCGACACCGGGATCTTCATCCTCGGTCCCGAGAAAGGCATGGCGCTGATCGAACGACTGAACGGCGTCGAAGGCGTCATTGTCACCAGTTCCAACAACGTGCTGGTGTCCTCTGGACTGGCCGGGCGTCTGGTCGTACGCTCGCCGCCAACGGACGCGCCGTGAATGGGGTCTGACCCTCACAACCGGAGACTCTCGATGCGCTCACCACTTCTGATCGGGTCGATCGTCGTGCTTGGTCTTATCGTTTCCACGATGGCGCAGCCGGCACCGTCACGCGCACCGCGCAATGTGACGGAATTCGACGAGCTGTTTCGCCAGGTCTCGAACTGGGGCCGATGGGGCAAGGACGATCAGCTCGGATCGGCGAATCTCGTGACCGAGGCCACGCGCCGGCAGGCTGCGGCCCTGGTCAAGACCGGCGTCTCGGTGTCGCTGGCGCACAACGCGATCACCGAGAAGGCCGTGGACAATCCGAGTCCGTTCGAGCACACCATGAACCCTGGCTTCTTCATGGATACCTACAAGGTGTCCTATCACGGCTATGCGCACAGCCACATCGACGCGCTCTGCCACATCCTCTACAAGGACCAGACGTACAACGGCTACGCGCGCGCCGAGGTCAATACCGAGAAAGGCTGCACCAGGCTCGGCATCGACAATCTGAAGAACGGTGTCGTTACCCGGGGAGTGCTCATCGACATTCCACGTTTGAGGAACCAGCCGTATCTCGAGCCGGGCACAGCGATCTACGTTGAGGACATCGAGGCCTGGGAGAAAAAGGCTGGCGTGAAGGTGTCGCCGGGCGACGCCGTTCTCGTCCGCACCGGCCGCTGGGCGCGGCGCGAGAAGCTCGGACCGTGGAACGTCGCACAGAGCGCGGCCGGCGTGCATGCCTCGGTGGCCCCGTGGTTCAAGGCTCGCGGCGTGGCGTTTGCCGGCAGCGATGCGGCGCTGGATGTGACACCGTCCCTCGTCGACGGCAACAACCTGCCTGTGCACACGCTGTTCATCAACGCGATGGGCATTCATCTGCTCGACAACCAGGACCTCGAAGCGCTGAGCGCGACCGCCGCCAAGTTGAACCGCTGGGAGTTCATGCTGACCATCGCGCCGATGCCGGTGACTGGCGGCACAGGCTTTCCGCTCAACGCGCTGGCGACGTTTTGACGTGTAGGGACGGTCCCTTGGGACTCGCGTACCGGCCTTCACTGCCGGCGGCCTGATGTCGAGAACGCCGTTTCTGCTCCGACCTATGAGTGAAGGAGACAGAAGATGGCGCGAAGTATTGGTGCAGTCGTCGCGGGGTTTTTCGCGGTGGCAGGCTTCTCACTGGCAACCGACCAGCTGCTCCACGTGCTGAACGTGTATCCGCCGTGGGGCCAGCCCATGTACGACACCAGCCTCAACCTGCTCGCCCTGTCGTACCGGATTGTCTACACCCTGTTGGGCGGATTCATCACCGCACGTCTGGCGCCTCGGGCGCCGATGCGCCACGTGACGATCCTCGGTCTGATTGGGCTCGTTGCGGGAACAGCGGGTGCGATCGTCGCAATAACCCAGGCGGATCTCGGCCCGAGCTGGTATCCGATCGCGCTCGCGGTGACGGCCTATCCGTGCACGTGGCTCGGCGGCAAGCTGGGCCTCCGCGTTACGACGCCGGCGTAGGTGACGCGGCGCGCCGCGCGAGGATGTCGGCCTTCCTGATGATGATCAGGTGATGCGGACACTTCTTGGTGTCCTCATAGAGACGCTCGCAGTCATCGCAGCGCACGCACTCGGTCATGATGATCTCGGGCCCCTTGATCGCGCCCCACTCGCACGCCTTCTCGCAGATGCGGCAGGTCTTGCACTCCGACCAGCGCTTGATGCGGAACACCGTGAGCTTCGACAGGATCCCGAGAAACGCTCCGAGCGGACAGAGAAAGCGGCAGTAGAGATTGCGGACGAACACCGTCGCGATGAGCAGCGTCACGAGCATCGTCAGCAGCATCGGCGTTCGCAGGTGCAGCCCGAACATCCAGAACGGCTCCACGTACGGATAGATCCCCGGGTTGCCGGTGACGATGAAGTAGACGACGACGACGGCGAGGATGATGTACTTGATCAACGACGCGCGGCGCTCGAGCGCGCGCGGCACGTTGAAGCGCCACGTCGACGGCAGCACGCGATCCATCAGCTGCGTCAGCGCGCCGAACGCGCAGATGCGACCGCAGTACACGCGGCCCCACAAGATCGTCGAGACGATCGCAATCGCGGCGAACAGATACCAGGCCAGACTGTAGCGGAAGGGCGGCAGATTGCCGCCGAACAAGCCGAAGACGTTGACGATCGAGAGCAGCGTGCTCTTCCAGATGCCAACGTAGATCACCGACGCAACCAGCGTGACGTACTTGAGCGCGACGCTCTTGCGGAAAAAGCTGGTGAACGCGAGCGCGCTGAAGGCGACGACCAGACTGATGTCAACGGCCTGGGCGCGAATGTCATCCGACCAGCTCGACGACTCTTCCTCTTCTTCAGGAAAGTCGAATCCCCCACCGGGGGGCTGGGCCGCCGCCACCCAACCCGTGATTACGACAACGCCGATGAGAACGAGGAAGGCGCGCCAGCGTCCCGGGGTCATTTCGAAGCGGGCTGGGGGGCTGTGAGGTATTGGCGCGCCATGCGCCGGGCACTGTTGCGAATCGCGCGCACCGCGCTCGACATCGTGATCGTCGCGCGCGAAACGGCGTCCACGTCCGCGCCCAGCTTGAACGGGTCGCGAACGTCCTTGTTGCGGAACGTGGCGGCGAACTTCGGCGGGTCAATCGAGAAATCGCCGTACGGGCTCGTGATGCTCACCCATGATGACGCCGGTGATCTTGCCGGAAGTGTCGAGCCCGACCAGCATCGCGATAGGACCCCCGTAGGCACGCTCGAGCGGCAGAATCTCGGTCGTCCAGAACGCGTACCCGGCGATAGTCTTCGCGTTGGCCGCGCCCGTGTAGGCAGTAAAGTGCGGCGGATCGCCTTC
This sequence comes from uncultured Acidobacteriota bacterium, assembly GCA_963728305.1. GTDB lineage: Bacteria > Acidobacteriota > Vicinamibacteria > Vicinamibacterales > UBA2999 > Gp6-AA40. The sequence goes on along the minus strand of CAVSKE010000011.1, from coordinate 94,538 downwards.
CTTCGGGGAGAATGATGTGGCTGCCGGAAACAACTGCTTCAGCCGTGACTCGAGCGATTGCCCGCCGGCATCGAGCAGCGTGACGCTGCCCGCCACGAACGCGAGAAAAACGACCAGCCTCTTCATCGGACCTTGGATTATATAAGGTGAATATGGACATGTCCTTTACCTCGGGTGCTGATTGTGACCGCGGCGGTCACAGTTTTGTCGGCGCCGCTCCGGGCGCAGCAGCCGACCGCCGAACCGCCGAACGTCCTGCCGACCGTGAAAGCGCTCAAATGCCGGTTCCCGGCGGCCACCACAGCGACCTGGAAAGCCGGTGAGCCGCTGGCGCAGACAAAGACGCAGGAGATGCTGTTCACCATCTCCGAGATCGACGTGCAGGACGGCACGGCGGAGTTCCTGGGCACAGCCGGGCGCGCCTACGTCACGGCCGTGCTTTCGGGCTGGAGCATGTACTTCGTGGAGAGCTCCGTCGGGCAGCTGAATGTGACGACGGTCTTTGCGCAGGAGGCGTCGCCGAAAAAGCTGAAAGCCGTCCATTCACGGCACGGCTACCTGCAGATGCAGGTCGGCCGCTACATCTCGGAGCCCTCGGTGTCGCAGAACTACGGCGACTGCGAGATTCAATGAGACTGATTCTGAATGACCTGCCAGCGCTGCACTGGGCTCTGGCAGGCCTCGGCATCGCCGGCGTGACGCTGGCGCTGCTCCTCATTGGCAGCCGGCGTCTCGGCATCTCCACCGGCTTCGAAGACATCTGTAGTCTCGTACTGCCGGCCCCTTATTTCCGACGCGCGGCCGTCACGTCCGGACGGCCGTGGCGACTTCCGCTGTTGTGCGGACTGGTGATTGGCGGTTTCCTCTCGGCAGTGCTCGGCGGCGGATGGCGGCCGACCTGGGCGCTTGGCATGTTCGATACCGCGATCGGACTTGGACCGGCCGGCAAGCTCGCGTGGATGTTCGTGGCTGGCGTGTTCATCGGCTTCGGTACGCGGCTCGCCGGCGGCTGCACGAGCGGTCACGGCATCTTCGGCCTCGCCAATCTCGAGCGACCAAGCCTCATCACCACCGTCACGTTCATGGCCGCGGGCATCGTCACGACGCAGATTGTCTATCGGGTGATCGTTCCGTTGGCGGGCCTGTAATGACGACGCTCTACCTCGTCCTGGGCACCATCTTCGGCTTCATCCTGAGCCGCTCGGGCGCCGCGGACTACGACTTCATCCAGGGCATGTTCTTGTTCACCAACCTGCAGCTGTACGGAATCATCGGCGTCGCGGTGCTCGTTGGCGCGCCCGGGATCTGGTTGATCAAGCAGCGCGGGCGGACGCTGACCGGTCGGAAGATCGAGATCGAGTTGAAGCCGCTGCATCGAGGCAATATCACCGGCGGCGTGCTGTTCGGGATCGGATGGTCGTTGGCCGGCATGTGCCCCGGACCGATCCTGGTCAACATCGGCGAAGGGAAGGTCTACGCGCTCGCCGCGCTCGCCGGTGCACTGGCCGGCGCTGGTGTCTTCGGCACCGTTTACCAGCGTCTGCAGAAGCCGTTCGCGCTGCCCGCGCTCAAGGTCGGGACGGGCGAGGGCTGAAGGCCGCGGGCAGATCCTGCTTCGTCTCGCGAAGGATCTCGACAATCTCATTACGATCGGCGGATGAGAGCCGCGCGTACTTCGGCGCACGTTCCGCGCCCGAGAGCACGTCCCACAACCGCATATAAATCGCGCGCTTTGCGGCGGCGGGCAGCTGCTCGAAGGCCGCCGAATAGATCATGTAGCTGCACGGATGTGTGAAGAGACGCCGGCGCAGCTCGAGATCGCGCAGCGATCGGCCCTTGCTGTCGCGTGGCCCGCGCGCGCTGAACGACGTGGCAAAGCCGGACGATCCAGTGACGCCGGTGAGCGGCGCCTCGTCCACGAACAGCATGTAGTCCACTGTCTCGATCGCGATATCGCGAAGCGCGGCGGCGATGCGCTGCATCGCTGCGTCCTGCGTGGGCCAGCGCGCGGGCCTCCCACCCGACTCGTGTCAAGAGATTCATCATCCGCAGCTGGTGGTTGAAGACCAGCAACGCGACGACGTCGCTGTACGGCGAGAGATAGTTGTTGGCATCGAAGCGTGAGCGCAGGTCGGTGGCCTTCAGGTTGGCGTCGTCGACGGTGACTTCGTCGATGTTCCTGTTGGCGACGGGCGCGTTCCCGAGATGACGGCTCGTGCCGGCGTTGCCAGTCACGAACCAGCCGGCCCATCGTTCGGTGATCGGGCTGCGATGGTCAGTCAGGTAGTTGCCGAGCCACGGCAGCGCACTCCCGTCCACTGCGCTGGGCACGCTCTTCGCGAGAAAGCCGGGAACACCCAGCGTCGCAAACGAGTTGTGACACCCCAGGCAGCTGTTGTCGCGAAACAACGCCGGCGGTCCGGCCACCGCGCGGAGCACACGGTAGAACACCGCGCCCTGTGCGGGATCGTGCGCAGCGATTTCTATGAACCCGCCACGCACCCAGGCGACGACGACCGAGTCATTGAAGTAGATCGCGCGCGGGTTGCGCGGCTGAATCTGTTGCGACTGCAGGCTGGTCTTCGAGAAGACGACGATCTGCGAGTCCACGCTGACGTTCAGCGCATCGAGCAGCGGCTTGAGATATCCCGTCGTCGGCTCAAAGGGCAGAGTGACCTGTCCGGACTGCAGGCGCGCATTCAGCGCGTCCACGACGCTGGACGTCTGTCGCTTGCTGTAGGCGATAGCTGGATGATCGATCTCGAACGGAGAGTCGTCGAACTGCGCCGACGACACAACGGCCGCGCTCCAGGCGACGCAGGCAATCACGAGGCGCGCGACGGTAGTGCGGCTCAAAGTCGAGTAGGTCCGGTCCTTCCGCCTTCGCCAAAGCTACGGCGGACCCGGCGGACCGTCCTGCTAACATTAGCCCATGACCGCCCGGGCTGTGTTCCTCGTCTCATCCACGCTCGCCACGTTCGCGCTCGTCTTTGCCGCGCGCGGCGGGGCGCAGGAGTCAGAGCCTGGCGAGCGCATCATGAACGCAAGCTGTGTGAATGCCTGCCACTCGGTGCGTTCCATCCAGACGCAGGCGATGACACCTGACGCGTGGGGCAAGACCGTCGCGACGATGATCGAGAACGGTGCCAAGGTATCGAAAGAGGACGTGCCTGTTCTGGTCACGTACCTCGCCCAGCACTACGCGCCGGTTCCCGAGGGGCCGGGCAAAGAGATCCTGCTCAACACCTGCACGATGTGCCACGACCTCGGTCGCATCAGGCTCGGTCGCCGCTCGGCCGAGGAATGGGAAGAGACGCTGATCTCGATGCTCAACGAGGGCGCGCCGCTGTCGGACGACGCGTTCCCGGTGATACACGCCTACCTGTCGAAGAATTTCGGGATTGAATGACAGGGGCGGGTCGTAGGGCCGGTCCTGTTGGACTGAATAACGTAGGGCCGGTCCTGTTGGACCGGCCTGAAGGCGCGTCCGAACGGACGCGCCCTACGGACTACTTCGACGTCCCCTGACAGAGGGCGACGACGCAGACCGACAGGATCGTGCGATCGATCGGCGGCGCCGGCATGTTGCGCTCGGCCATCAGCTTTCGAATCAGCGCCGCGGCTTCGGGCCGCACGACGGCGGATTGCACCCCGACACGCACCAGGCCCTCGGCGTAGTCAACCGCCTGCCAGGTCATTCCCGCGGCCGCTGACGAGACCTTGTCCGTGTCGCGATTGCCCTTGTCGTGCGCGTCCAGCTTCGCGCCGCGATCGACGAGCAGCTGGATCACGTCAGGTCGGCCCTTCATCGCCGCGCCCATCAACGCCGTGCGCCCCTCGTTGTTCGCGTGATTCGGATCGAGGCCGAGGTCGAGCATCATCTTCATGGCCTCGAAGTTCTCCTTCGCCGACCGCTCGTAGGTCACGCCTTCGACCCAGCCAATCCCGCCGCTGACGGTGAGCCCGTTGTCGCCGAGCGTCGTCACGGCCTGAGGATCGGCCTTGTACTTCAGCAGCAGCTTCATCAGCTCCGTATCGCTCGACTGGGCGGCGCGGATGAACGGCGTGGCGCCGTCCTCGAAGAACCACTGCATCGTGAAGATGGTGCGCGTCAGCGTGTTGTCCTTGACCTTCTTGTTCGGGTCGGCGCCCTTCTCGAGCAGCAGCCGGATGATGTCGAGGTGATCCATGTCCCCCTTGGGAACCGGATAGTCGCCGCCCTCGATGTTGCGGTTGTCGGTCGCGAGATAGAGCGGCGTCCACCCGCCCTTGTTGGCGATGTTGGGGTCGGCGCCCTTCTCGAGCAGATAGGTCGCGAGCTGATAGTTGCGGTTGTTCACCGCCGTGAGCAGCGGCGTCCAGCCGTACTCCGTGACCTGATTGATCGGAGCGCCCGCGTCGATGAGGAGCTTCGCGGATTCGAGATCACCTTCGCGCGCAGCAAACACGAGCGGCGTCAGACCGCCGCCGCCGCTGCCGACCAGACCCGCAATGACGACCTCGTTGTCGTCGTCGTCGGGGTCTTGCGCCGCCGGTGCGGCGCCGCCGGAGCGGGCCTGTGCGGCGGGAGTGCCTGGACCGGCGCCGGCACGTCCTCTTCCCGGCGGGCCGGGCTGCCGGCCGCCTGGTTCAGCGGTGGGAGACGGGGCCGCCGGTGGCGTCGCCGCAGGCGGCGGTGTTTGTGTTGGGGATGGTGTCGGCGTTGCGGCGGGCGCGCCTGCACCGCCCTGCCGTCCAGCCGGGACCGGATTGCCATCCGGGCCGAGCGCCTGTCCGAGGCCGCGCTGTCCGCCGACTTCGCGGCCCGTCTTCTGATCGATCGTGAGTTGCTCGTCGTAGGTGATGCCGGCCGCTGCGGCGCGGCGGCGGCGATCCTGGGCGAGCTCGACGGCGCGCAGGTTGACGCGATTGGCCATGTAGTTGCGCGGCAGCCCGGCGCCGCCCGACTTTGCGCTGTGGTCGGCGCCACCGGCCAGCAGCACTTTCACCGCTTCGGGATGCTTCTGCTCGATGGCCCACATCAGCGCCGTCGTGCCGCGGATCGTCTCGCGCGCATTCACGTCGATGCCGGCCTCGAGCAGCACCTGCACCGCCTGCGGGTTGCCATTGCGCGCGGCGAGCATCAGCATCGTCTCGCCGTTCGGCCCCTTCTGCTTGGCATCCGCGCCGGCCTTGATCAGCCGATCGATGAGCGCCGCGTTGCCGTAGAGCGAAGCCATCGCCAGCGGCGTCATGCCGGCGCGATTCGCCGCCTTGACGTTCGCGCCGGCACGAATCAGCATGTCGGCGAGCTCGGTGTCCTGGCGGTACACCGCCCAGTGCAACGCCGTCGCGCCATCGACCTGCGGAGCGTTGACGTCAACTTTCTGGAGGATCAGCTTCTGAACCGCCGCGCGGTCGCCGCGCTGCGCGGCATCAGCGATATCGCTTTTGCCGGCGCCGGCCACGAGGGCCGTTGCCACGGCGACCAGCGCGAAGCACGCGACGACGCGACTCATGATCGCCCTCACTAGACGAGCCTCGGCAGCTGCCGGTGCTGTCGCCCTGCTTCTCCTGTTGAATGTCGAACATCTCGAGCACGCTGAGCAGCAGGTTCCCCGTCGGCATCGTCTTGCGGTCGTACTTCAAGTGCCGATTGCCTTTGAGCTTGCCGTTCGCGCCACCGACCAGGATGTGCGGCACGTCGTAGTGCTGGTGCTGATTCGAGTTGCCCATGTTCGAGCCGTAGAGGATCAGCGTGCGATCGAGCAGCGTGCCGTCGCCGTCCTTGATTCCCTTCAGCTCCTCGGCCAGATACGCCATCGTCGAGACGTGGTAACGGTTCAGCGCGGCGTAGCGGCGAATCTGCACCGGGTCGTCCTGGTGGTGCGAGCCACCGTGGAAGCTCACGCTGGTGCCGCCCTCGGGGAACAACGGGGTCTTGGGGAACTGATAGACGCGGCTGGTCAGGTCGCGCGCGCCAAGCAGCGTGGCGACGCGCGTGATGTCGGCCTTGAACGCGACCGCCAGCATCTTCGAATGCAGTCGCACGTGCTCGTCGAACTGCTCCGGAATGCCGGGCGGCAGGTCGAGATCGGGCACTTCGTTCGAGTGCTTGGCGGCCAGCTGAATGCGCCGTTCGATCTCGCGGATCTCATCGGTGTACTGGTTCACCGTGCGCACGTCCCCGGCGCCGAGCTGCTTGCGCAGGGTCTCGAGCTCGCTGACGAGCGAGTCGAGAATGCTGCGGCTCTGCTTCATGCGCTCGGCGCGAATCTCCGGCGTCGAGCCGCTGCCGAACAGGCGCTCGAAGACGACCTGCGGGTTGAGCTCCATCGGCAGCGGGCTGGTGCGCGGCACCTTCTCTTCCGGCGGCGTCGGCAGCTCGATCCACGAGATCGAGTTCGTGTACGAGCAGCTGTAGCCCTCACCGCAGTTGCTCGAGCTCGAGTTGGGATCCTCGACGGCCAGCTGCAGCGACGGCAGCAGCGTTTCCTGCCCGATCTTGCGCGCGATGATCTGGTCGATCGTCGCGCTGCCGACCGTTGCATCCGAGCCGGCCGTCTTGCGCGGCTTGATGCCGGTCAGATACGCCGCGGCGACCCAGTGGTCCGATCCGGTCGTGCCCTCGGGAGGCTCGGCCGACTGTGACCACATCCCGCTCAACACGACGGTCTGATCCCGCAGCTTGTCGAGTCCCTCGAGGATGTAGGGGAGCTTCTCCGGAAGCGGACCTTCAGCCGCCGGTTCCCAGAAGCCCGGCCCCATGCCGTGCGGATAGAACATGCCGACGAAGCGGCTCGGCGACTGCGCGGCGACGGTCTGCGCGAGCACAGTCCCGGCCGGCAGCATGGCATCGAGCACCGGCAGGGCCAGTGTGACGCCGGCGCCTTTCAGAAACGTGCGTCGGTGGATGTGCCTCTTCGTGATGAACGGCATACTAGTGGTCCGTATAGGGCTGAGGTTGTACGAATCACAGCCAGCCTCCGACTGCGATCTCGCGGCCGCGACAACGGAGCGGCCGAAGTGGTTCACGACGGTCGTATCCTTAATGACTCCCCTGTTGTCGGACCCTGTCTGTGCGCTTGCCGTGCTGGTGGTCGCCTCGTGCTTGGTGTTCATCTGGAACGGCTTGCTGTTCACCACGCCCATGACGATCGTTGAGAAGCGGCCGTTGTTCTTGATGACATCCCTCGTGATCGAGCGGACCAGCGGCATGTCGCGATACTCGACGCCGCGGCCGAGCGCATACGTCAGCAGCTTCTCGGTGGCGACGGCGACGAACTGCCGGTCGTACTTCGTGGTCAACCAGTTGCGCAGCTGCTGCGGACCATCGATCTGCGTGTTGTCGAACACCTGTGCCTTCGGATCGACCGGCGTGCCTTCGTCGGTCGCACGCCACAGGCCGATGCCGTCGAAGTTCTCGAGCGCGAATCCGATCGGATCCATCAGCCGATGGCACTGCACGCAGTCCTGACGGACGCGGTGGTCCAGCATCTTCTGGCGCATCGTCGGTTCCTTGGCGTTCGGATCCGAGGCGCGCGCCGGCAGCGGCGGCACGTCCGCGGGCGGCGACGGCGGCGGCATGCCGAGCAGGTTGGCCATCACCCACTTGCCGCGCGTGACCGGCGACGTGCGCTCCGGCTTCGACGTCGTGGCCAGGAAGGCGCCCTTGCCGAGCAGGCCCTGACGCGCTTCCATGCCCGGGCCGAGCGGCACGCGGCGGAACTGGCTGCCGTAGATGTTCTTGATCCCGTAGTGCTTGGCGAGCCGTTCGTTCACGAACGTGTAGTCCGCCGTCAGCAGCTCGAGGATGTTGTGGTCCTCGCGGACGATCGTGTCGAACAGCAGCTCCACTTCGCGCCGCATCGCCTGACGCAGCGGATCGTCGAAGTCGGGATAGATCAGCGGCAGCGGCGCCGTGGCGTCGAGCCCGCGCAGGTTCAGCCACTGCCCGGCGAAGTTCACCGCCAGCGCTTCCGCCTTCGGGATGCTTCAGCATCCGGCGGACCTGCTGCTCGAGCACCGCCGGATTCTTCAGACGTCCCTGCGCCGCGATGCGCAGCAGCTCCGCGTCGGGTGCCGAGCTCCAGATGAAGAACGACAGACGTGACGCGAGGTCGATATCGCTGATCCGATACGCCTGATTCGCGCGAACGCTGACCGGTTCCTCTTCGATGCGGTAGATGAACTGCGGCGATGCCAGCACGCGCGCGAGCGCCATCTCGACGCCAAGATCGAAGTCCTTCTCCTTGCGGCCGAACCGGTAGAACTCCATCAGCAGATCGACGTCAGCGGCCGCGGCGGGACGACGGAAGGCGTAGGTCGCGAGGTTGTTGATGATCCGGCGCGCGCAGGCGGTTTCTTCAGCCGCGGCCTTCGGCGTGCAGACGAAAATCTTGCGACGGCTCGGCGAATCCTTTGCCGACGTCGCGTTGAACGGGCCTTCAATGCGTATCGTGCCGACATGCGGGAAGAACGTGTAGCCGGGGGTCGGGCCGGTCTGCACAGTCGAGCGCATGAAGTGCTTGTCGAGATCCAGCAACGGCGCGAAGTTCGTCGCCAGGAAGGTCGCGCCGATCGTGTGCGTCCCGGCTGTGGTCTTGAAGCGAACGCGCATCGGCGTGCCGCCGCGGCCGCCGAAGAAGGCCTCCGGTCCGGACTGACCGCCGCCGCCGATTGGCCCGGCGGGCCCCCCCGCGCGACCACCACGGTTGCCGCAATTGGTCGGCTGGTTGCGTCCGCCGCCCTGCCAGTTGACCAGCGAGAGCTCTTCGCCGTCGAGCAGCATCGAGAGCCGTTCGCAGGGCACCGATCCGAAGCCGGTCGGCGACATGTTGTCGCCGAAGATCGGCGTCACGGTCAGCGTGTATTCGCCGTCGGACGGGAACACGTGCGGCACGAGCATGCCGCCACGCGTGCCGAAAGGCATGCCCTCGACGTGATAGTCCTGCGACGTGTCCTCGCGCGTGCGATACACGACCAGCGACGGCTCTTCCGGATAGCCCATTGCCAGGCGGCTGATCTTCTGTGCCGCGGAGACGTACGCCTCGACGAGCGTCGACGACAGCCCGAGTGCGCCAGCGATGTTGTCAAAGCCGGACGTCGAGTCGTCCGACGGCAGGTACTTGCCGGGATCGATCTGCAGATCGAGCAGGTCGCGCACGACGTTCGCGTACTCGGTGCGGTTGAGGCGATGCAGTCCTGGCGGCGGCGTGAACGGCGCGGCCGTGCGATCGAGGGCGTTCTCGAACGATCCGATCATCGCCTCGAACCGATCGGCGTCGGGACGCTTCACGCCGAGCGGCGGCATCTGTCCCGCGCGCGTCTTGCGCACGACCAGTTCCCACTTCTCGCGATCCTTGTCGACGTTGGCCGGATCGAGCGCGTCCATCGTCAGACGACGCGACGAGTCGAGACCCGCGGCCTTCATCTTCTCGCTGTGGCAGCCGATGCAGTACTGGTTGAGAAACGCGCGCTGATCGTCGGCCGAGATCGCGGGTACCGCAGGCGTTGTCACGGCGACAGGCTGCGGTTGTGCCGGACGGGCCGCTGCAGCGGCGGGTTTGGCCTGACCCGGCTGAGGCGAGGCCGGTTGCGGCCGAGCGGTCTGGGCGTAAAGCGCGCCCGCGTACACCGCTGTCGCCAGGCAACCCACCACCAGAGATCGTCGTGTCATCGTGTTGCTCCGCGAACTCGAGCCGGAAGAGAACTGGGCGCGCCGCAACAGGACCCAAAAAGCCTGTGGACTAAATAGGATACAGGAATTTCCGCGCGTGCGGCAAACCGCGGGGACACCTCCTCCCAGCAGGCGTTCATATCCGAATACGCCCGGCCGGTGGACACCGTTTCCGCGGATAAATCGAGCGACCAGGTTGGAGCCCGGCTGAAGACCCCTATTGGCTGCTGGCGAAACGCTGCGAAGACGGACGAACAATCGCCAGCGCAAGGACAGTGGGGACGGGTTCGTCAAACACGATTTCGTCGAAATCCGGCCGTCCCGCGGCGTTCTGCCTCAGCGGGGAGTCCGTGCTGAAGTACTTCCGATACGCCGCGATCCAGTCCGTGGCGATGTCGCGCTGAGCCACGTCGAGGCGCAGGCGACCGGCGCACACTAACCGGGGCAGTAGATCCTCGAGCTCGTCCTTCACGCGTGCGTTCCAGACCGGCTGCCGATATCGCTCGGGCCAGAGATTCGCAGGCTCGGCCGATCCACCGAGCTCGGGTGTAATCAGAAAGTCGAGCTCGTACTCCGCTGGAGCGACGTGCTCCATGCCGTAGCGCTGAAGCACGTCCTGGCGGACCGAGGCGGGCAGGCGATGCTGCCGTGGCTCGCGGTGGATGGCACACAGCTCAGCGGCCTCGAGCGGCAGTGTCGCGCCCGGCGTCAACGATGTGATCGGCAACGCGCCTGCTTCAGCAGACGCGACGATCTCGAACCCGGTCGAAGGCGGCCGTAGTTCCACCGCGAACAATGCGAGAGCGGCGATCGCGGTGACCAACACCCAGGCCGGCGTCACAACCTGCCAGGATTCACGAAGCGTGCTCGACGAGCGGTCCACGCGCCGCCGCGTCTCGGTCAGCGAGAGATGCAGGGTCTGGCGCGCGTCCGCGATCTCACGTGCGGCGACCTGAGTGCGGTACCCGCCACTAACGAGTCTCATGGCCTTGTCGATCTGATCGCGTTGTGCTCGGCACGCTGCGCAGGAGTCGAGATGCGCGGTGGCGTGCGCCGAGCGCGGTGGCGGAAGCTCCCCGTCGATGAAGGACAGGAGCTCTTCGCTGTTCAGATGATCGTCGTGGTGTCGCCGCATCAGATCACCCCGATGTCCGCGCGCGTGAGGCGCATCATCGCCCGATTGAGCGAATTACCGACCGATCCGAGCGAGATCCCCAGCGCGCTCGCAATGTCGCGATAGGCGAGGCCCTCTGCCCGCAGATACAGACAACGTCGATCTCGTTCCGGGAGCGCCGCCAACACCGCGCGCAGACGCAGCCGTCGCTGTTCGTTCGCCGCGCGCTCTTCGGGATTGGCGCTCGGCTCCAGGAGCTGGTCGAGAAATTCCTCGTCGAGCGCACTCTCCATCCGGCGCGCTGCCGCCCGCCGCTGTTTCAGTGCGAGGTTGTGCGCGACGCGGAACAGCCAGCCCGTGATGTTCGTTCGCGGCCGATTGCGGCAGATGTGGCGGAACAGCGAGAGGAACACTTCCTGGACGATGTCGCGCGCACTGTCAGCGCCCAGACCGAACGAGCGGATGTAACGATGCAGGCCCTCCGCGTGCGCGTCAAACTGTTCGAGAACTTCGGCGTGCGCGGCGTCCAGTTCGGTTCGGGGAACTCCCGTCGCTTCGCGCAGTGCGAGGTCGAGCAGCGCGAGCTTGGATGAGGCGGCAGCGTCCGACACAGCGCCGAATTCTATCCGTCTTTGGCGGCGCTGAAACTCCAGAAAAAAGCCTGAACAGATCAGGCTCGCGGGGAATATCAGCAGTAAGGGTATCCAGAGTGCGATTTGCCGGAACACTTGTTGTTGTCGTCGCCTGTACGCTCGCGACTCCATCGCCGGCCACTCTGGCCGCGCAGGAGCAGACGGCGAAACCCCCAGCACAGGACGCGGGCGGGGGCAATACGCAGAGCGAGGCGCCCGCGCAATCGCCCGCGCCGCTCACGTTCAATGTCACTGTCGTCGGCACCACCCCGCTGCCGGGCAGCGACCAGCCGATCGACCGGGTCCCGGCTCCCGTGCAGACGGCCACCAGCCGTGACATCGATCGCTCCGGTGCGCTCGATATCTCCGATTTCATGAATCGGCGGTTGAACGCCGTCCACGTCAATGAGGTCCAGAACAACCCGTTCCAGCCCGATGTCAATTACCGCGGCTATACCGCGTCGCCGCTGCTGGGCACGCCGCAAGGCCTCTCGGTCTACATGGACGGCGTCCGTCTCAATCAGCCATTCGGCGACATCGTCAGCTGGGATTTGATCCCGCGACTGGCGATTTCGTCGATGGCCCTCATGCCCGGGTCGAATCCGTTGTTCGGGCTCAACACGCTGGGCGGCGCGCTCGCGCTGGAGACGAAAGACGGCGTGAGCGCTCCGGGAACGATGATTCAGGCGATCTACGGCCGGCACACGCGGCGTGCCGTCGAGTTCGAGCACGGCGGCTCGCGAGCCGCCGGCGGGCTGCACTGGTACGCGACCGGTAATCTCTTCGACGAGCACGGCTGGCGAGATGACTCGCCATCTCAGGTCGGGCAGCTGTTCGGCAAGCTTGGCTGGCGTCGGACGCGGACCGACGCCAGCGTGTCGGCGGCATATGTCGACAGCTCTCTCAACGGCAACGGCCTCCAGGAGATCGGCTTCCTCGAGCGCGACTATTCGAGCCTCTACACCAAACCCGACACGACCGAGAATCGCTCGACGTTTGTGAACGCGAACGCGCGGCACAACGTGCGGGAGACGTTGAGGCTGTCGGGCACGGCGTACTACCGCCGCATTCGCGCGAACACACTCAACGGGGACATCAACGACGACTCGCTCGATCAGGCGCTCTATCAGCCCGGCGCCGCCGAGCGCGCGGCGCTCGCCGCAGCCGGATACAGTGGCTTCCCCGTCAGCGGCGAGACGGCGCAGAACACGCCGTTCCCGTACTGGCGATGCCTCGGCAACGTGCTTCTGCAGGACGAGCCGGGTGAGAAGTGCAATGGTCTGATCAACCGCAGCACTACCCGGCAGCACAACGCCGGCGCTTCAGGACAGCTCACGTGGTTGAGCGTTGCCGACGGCAGTGGGCATCAGGTGACGACCGGCGCGGCCTACGACTACAACACCGCGCACTTTCTGCAGTCCTCCGAGCTGGGATATCTCAATCCCGATCGAAGCGTCACCGGCACAAACGCATTCGCCGACGGTGAGACCGGTGGCGACGTCGATGGCGAGCCGTTCGACACCCGCGTCGATCTCGATGGGCAGACGCGCACGTTCAGCCTCTACGCGACCGATACGTTCCGCCTGCGTGACGGCGTGCACGCCACGCTCTCGGGACGCTTCAACCGCACCGTGGTCGAGAACAGTGATGCCATCAACCCCGGTGGTGGTCCAGGATCACTTGACGGTACGCATACCTTCAGCCGCTTCAATCCTGCAGTGGGGATCACCTTCGATCTTTCCCGGCGCGTCAACGCCTACGTGAGCTACAGCGAAGGCAGCCGCGCGGCGACGTCGATCGAGCTTGGCTGTGCCGACCCGGAGTCGCCGTGCAAGCTCCCGAACGCGATGGCCGGCGACCCGCCGCTCGACCAGGTCGTGACGCAGACGTTCGAGGCCGGACTGCGAGGCGGACAGCGCGTGCGGTGGAATGCCGGCTTCTTTCGCGCTGGCAATCGCGACGACATCCTGTTCGTGATGTCCGAGCAGACCGGGTTCGGCTACTTCCGCAACTTCGGACGCACGCGACGCCAGGGCCTCGAGATCGGCGCCGACACGGAGCTTGGCCGGCTGACGGTTGGCGCGAGCTACACGCTGCTGGACGCGACCTTCCAGAGTCCCGAGACGCTGAATGGCGAGAGCAACAGCACCAACGACGAGGGGCAGGGGCTCGAGGGCGCAATCGAGATCGAGCCCGGGGCGCGCATCCCGCTGATTCCGCGTCACATGTTCAAGGCGTTCGGAGAGATTCGCGTCCGCTCGAACGTCTCCGTCGATCTAGGCGTCATCTCCACCTCGGGCGTGTACGCCCGCGGCAACGAGAACAATGCGCATGAGCCCGACGGCCAGTATTACGTCGGGCCAGGCACGACCCCCGGGTACGCGGTCGTCAATCTGGGCGCGCGCTATCAGGTCACATCGCACATCGGCCTGTTGCTGCAGATCAACAATCTGTTCGATACCCGCTACTACACGGCCGCGCAGCTCGGTGCGAACGGATTCACCGACACGAACGCGTTCATTGCCAGGCCCTTCCCCGCGATTGGCGGCGAGTTCCCCCTGCGGCACAGCACGTTCATGGCCCCGGGGGCGCCGATCTCGTTCTGGATCGGCACCCGACTCACGCTGTGAGATTCTCGATGCCGCGACGGATGCGTCTTACCCTGACGTGATCGCGGCGCGAATCCGATCGGTCGTGTACTGAGTGAGGCGATCAATCGCCGCCGGTTCTTGTCCGAGCCGGCCGTCGAGCGCCAGCATGGCGACGCCGTGTACGCCGGCCCAGACGAAGAGCGCCATCTGCTGCGGATCGTCGCGCCGGGCCAGTTCCTGCTCCTGCAACGCAGTCAGCGCATCCACCAGCACCTGAAAGGCACCGGGACCCTCGTCGGCGAGCTCCGCGTGGTCAGCGCTCGAAATGTCCGCGCCGAACATCACGCGATAGTGCGAGGGATGCGCGACGGCGAATCGCACGTAGGCCGCGCCCATGGCCTCGAATCCGGCCAGCGAGCGCCCGCCGTCCTCCCAGGCGCGGGACAACTCCTCGCGGAGCATCCGGAATCCTTCGGCGGCGACCGCGGCGAGCAGCGCGGCTTTGTCGGTGAAGTGGCGGTAGAGCGCGGTGCGCGACACGCCCAGCGTGCTGCCGACGCCGCGCAGCGTCAGCGCGTCGACGCCCTGTTTGCGAATCGTGCGCACGGCCGCGTGCAGCAGCGCGTGGCGCAGGTCGCCGTGATGGTAGCGATCGGCCCGTTTCCGGGCGGGTGCAGCTGAGGAGCGGCGGGCCATTCCGTCCAGCTTACGGGCAGATGTTGACAGAGTCAACATGTCTCGCTATCCTGATGTGGACAGTGGCAACATCAAGCGTTGCCGAGGAGGACCGCATGACATCGCCCGTGATTCGCATCAGAACCGGAGCTGGCACAGCTGTGGACCGGAAGCCCGGTGCTGACCGCGGCCGCGCTGCTCATGGGCGCGGCGCTGGTGGGCTCGGTGATCGGCCTGATCGTCGATCCGCGCATGATTACCGGCGCGCCAGCGTGGCTGAAGCCGGCCAAGTTTGCCGTCTCGACTGCCATCTACATGCTGACGCTCGCCTGGATCTTCACGCAGCTCCCCGACTGGCCCCGCACGCGGCGGGTGGTCGGCTGGGTCACGGCCGTCATCCTCGTGCTCGAGGTGGCGATCATCGACACGCAGGCCTGGCGCGGCACCACCAGCCACTTCAACGTCGGGACCATCCTCGACGGCGTGCTCTTCTCGATCATGGGCCTGGCGATCGTGGTGCAGACGGTGACCAGCGTGGCGGTGGCCGTCGCGCTATGGCGTCAGCGCTTCGGCGATCGCGCGCTGGGATGGGCACTTCGGTTCGGAATGGTCATCACCATCCTCGGCGCCAGCACCGGCGGCCTCATGACGCGGCCGACCGTTGCGCAGCTCGAAGAGGCCGGCGCCACAGGACGCATGACCATCGCCGGCGCCCACACGGTCGGAGCCCCAGACGGCGGACCGGGCCTGCCCGGTACCGGGTGGAGCGTCGAGCACGGCGACCTGCGCATTCCGCACTTCGTCGGGCTGCATGCGATGCAGATCCTTCCGCTGCTGGCGCTCGCGCTGCGACGCCGGCGCTCGACCGGGATCGCCGCGCGTGCGCCTGGTGCTGGTCGCGGTCGCGAGCTACGCCGCGCTGTTCACCATCCTGCTCTGGCAGGCACTGCGCGGGCAGTCGCTCGTGCAACCCGACGCGGCCACGATTGTTGCGCTGATGATCTGGGCGATACTCACCGCTGCCGGCGCGTGGTTCGTCGCGCGACGACGCGAAACGACACCCAGCCAGGCGATCGCCATCGCATGAGGTGAGCCGTGACGCCGGAACAGGTCTTCTCAATCTCGAATCTGATCGCGATGGTGGCGTGGGTCGCGCTGGCGATCCTTCCCGGACGACGCTGGGTCACGGAGGTGGTCACCAGCGTCGCCGTTCCGCTGCTCTTCGCGATCGTCTATGTGGGCATTGTCGCGACGATGTTCGGCCGTACGCCCGGCGGGTTCTCGACGCTCGCCGGCGTCGCGGCGTTGTTCAGCAATCCATGGCTGCTGCTCGCCGGGTGGATTCATTACCTCGCGTTCGACCTGCTGATCGGAACCTGGGAAGCGCGTGACGCCCGCGAGCGAGGACTGCCGCATCTGCTGCTCGTGCCCTGCCTGTTCCTGACCTTCATGTTTGGTCCGGCCGGATGGCTCGTCTACCGGGCGGTGCGGCTGACCAAGCCGGCGAGGCGATCATTAGAGGCATGAACGAGATCGTTCGCCGCCGTCTGGCCAATCAACGTCTGTCACGCTCATCGTTCCGCACGCCTGCAGACGTTGTGGCGTGGCTCGGTGCGATGCAGTCACAGGACTATCCCGGCGCCAGATGGGGCATCGGCTTGCGTGCCGCGGTGACGGATGAAGAGGTCGAACGGGCGGTGACGAGGGCGCCATCATCCGCACGCACATCCTGCGGCAGACGTGGCACTTCGTCGCCCGCGACGACGTCCGCTGGATGCTGGCGCTGAGCGGCCCGCGCGTCAACGCGATCAACGCCCACTACTACCGGAAGATGGAGCTCGACGAGCGGACGTTCACACGCAGTCGTCACGTGGTCGAGCGCGTTCTGCGTGACGGTCGTTATCTGACCCGCCCCGAGCTCGGCGCCGCGCTCGGCCGCGCCGGTATCACCGCCAGCGGGACGCGGCTCGCCTTCCTGACGATTCGCCAGAGCTCGACGCCGTGATCTGCAGCGGACCCCGTCGCGGCAAGCAGCTGACGTATGCGCTGCTCGAGGAGCGCGTGCCGGCCGGCAGGGCCAGTCCTGTTGGACCGGCCTTGAACGATCGTGATGGCGCCCTCGCCGAGCTCGCCCGACGCTACTTCACCAGCCACGGTCCGGCGACGCTGAAAGACTTCGTGTGGTGGTCGGGGCTGACCGTTCGCGACGCCAGGGCCGGCATCGATCTGGCCGGTTCGGCCCTCATGCGCGACGAGGTCGACGGCTTCACGTACTGGTCTGCAGACCGGCGCACGCCAAAGGCTCTCGCATCACCGGCGGCGCATCTGCTGCCCAACTACGACGAGTACCTGATCGCTCACAAGGATCGCGACCTGGTTCGTCGGCCGCGGTTCTGGCAACGGCGTCACGCGCATCAAGGATCCGTTCGTGCACCACCTCGTCATCGACGGCCGCCTGGCGGGGAGCTGGACGCGAACGGTGAAGGCAGGATCGGTCGCCGTGGAGTGTGCGATGTACGGCCGGCCGAATGCGGAGGCCGCGCGCGCGATCGACGTGGCGACCGCGCGCCTCGGCCGCTTCCTGAAACTCCCGGCTACTTCTTCTTGCTCGGCTCACCGGAGCTCGGCGAAGCCGGCGGCGGGTCGTAAGTGACTTTGCTGTTCAGGTCCTTGAGCACCGCGTCGCGGTCGCCGGGATACCAGTATTCGAGGTGACAGGATTCACACGCCTTGTCCACCTTGTCGCCGACCTTGAACAGCCCGTCGACATCGCGCGCCTTTGCGACCTGCACCGCTTCGAGCGCCGCGGCCTTCAGTCCGTCGGCGTGCTTGTACCAGAGTGCGCGGTCCTTTTCGATCTTGGCTTGAATCTGCTCGGGTGGCAGCTCGGGTTCACCAGGCTGATGCGGACGGCCTTCTTCCTCGACGGGCACCATCCGGCGCGGAATCTTCAGCAGGTTCGTCGATTCAGCCAGCAGATATCCGCCGCGTTCGACCTTCAACCAGTCATCGTCGGAGAGCGGCTTCGTCTCGACGACGCCTGTGTGGGTGATGTCGATCACCGCGGCGTCGAAGATCCAGTCGGACGTGGGATCGATGACGTGCTCCATCAATTCCTTGACCGAGAGCGTGGGCGCAAGCGCCGAGTCGAGCGACGGCGCCGCGGACGTTGCAGTCGCGGCCGTGGTTGCCGCGGGCTTGGACATGCACTGCTGCGATGCCACAGCAGCGACGAGCATCAGGCAAGCCCAGACGATCAACCCTCCTCGACTCGTGCTCATGCGGTTCCTCTTGGTCCGTAGTAGGGCCACTACTGCGCCGCCGCCGTCGGCACCGGCGGAATCTTCTCGTTCGGTACCAGTACCGCGAGTGACACCCTTCGCACGCGCGCTCGATCTGCTCGCCGATTTCGAAGAGCTTGTCGGCGTCCTTGGCATCGATCGCCTGCAGCGCGGCCAGGCCAGCCTCGTGCAGTCCATGCGCACGCTTGCGCCACGCGCCGAGGTCCTTGTTGATCAGCGCTTCCATTTCCGAGGGCTCGAGCTCGACGCCCGGTGTCTCCGATTTCTCACCCGGTCGAGCGACGTGACGGCCCGGCACCATCAGCAGGTTTGAGGCTTCGGTCAGCGCGATCGCGCCATGGCGAACCTTCGTCCACTCCTCGTCGGTCCGCGGTCTGGTTTCGACGAGGCCCTTCGCGCTTTGGACGGCCGTCACCGCGAGCCACACCACGTCGGCATTCGGATCGACGACCGACTGCATCAGATCTTTCACTGTCGCGGTCGGAACGTATTCAGGCGGAGGCGGCGTGGGTGCCGGCGCGGCAGCCGTAGTCTCTGCCGGCTTCTGACACGCAGCGATCAGCACGAGTGAGATCAGCAGGACAACTACGCTCGCCGCAAAGAACCGTCGAACCTTCAGCATGCGTTCACGATAGCTGACGGCCGGGTGTAGATGTCTGAACTCTTGATTAATTTTGATTAATTCCTCTTCAGAATCAGCGCGGTTGTGAATTCGGCGATAATCGCCCGTGACACTGTTCGAGTAGGGAGAATCGTTGTGAATCTCAGCAGAACACGATGCAGCAACTATCGTTGGCGCGATTGCCGCGCTCGGGTGTCTGGTGGCCGGCGTCAGCGGACAGACGCGGCCGATGTGCGATCCCGATAACGGCGGTATCACGCTGCCGCCAGGATTCTGTGCGCTGGTCGTGGCCGACAACCTCGGACCAGCACGGCACATGGCCGTGGCGCCGAATGGCGATCTCTACGTTGCGCTGATGACCAGCGGCGGCCGCGGCCAGCCGCAGACCGGTGGCGGTGCGGTGGCACTGCGCGATGCGAACGGCGACGGCCGCTTCGAAGTCAAGGAGCCGTTCGGCAGCGGCAGCACGACCGGGATCGCGTTGCGCAACGGCTACGTCTACCTCGCCCATCCGCAGACGATCGAGCGCATGAAGCTGACGGCCGGGCAGCTCAAGCCGACCGGCGCGGCCGAGACGATCGTCAGCGGGTTTCCGACCGATCGACAGCACGAGGACAAAGGCATTGCCTTCGACGGCAACGGCGGGCTCTACGTCAACGTCGGCGCGCCGTCGAACGCCTGTCAGCAGCCGGATCGCCGTCCCGGAGCGAAGGGTGTCGATCCATGTCCGATCCTCGAGAAGCACGGCGGCATCTGGAAGTTCGACGAGAACAAGGCGGGACAGACGCAGGAGCAGGGCACACGCTTCGCCACCGGCCTGCGCCAGATGCCGGCGATCACCTGGCACGACGATGCGCTCTACATCGTCATGCACAACCGCGATCAGCTCGACACGTTCTGGCCGAAGCAACTTCACGGCGAAGGACAACGCCGAGCGTCCGGCCGAAGGCCTCTATCGCGCGACGCAGGGGTCGGACTTCGGCTGGCCGTACTGCTTCTACGACTACACGACGAAGACAGCTGGTGCTGAATCCGGAGTACGGCGGCGATGGGAAAGCGGTCGGCCGCTGCTCGAAGTTCACGTCACCGGTTGCCGCGTATCCCGCGCACTGGGCGCCGGTGGACATCAAGTTCTACACGGGCTCGCAGTTTCCGGCGAAGTATCGCAACGGCGCGTTCATCGCCTTCCATGGATCGTGGAATCGATCGCCGCTCCCGCAGGCTGGCTACAACGTGACGTTCCAGCCGTTCTCCGGCGGCAAGCCGTCGGGGCAGTTCGAAGTGTTCGCCGACGGGTTCACCGGGAAGACGCCGCTCGCGAATCCTGGTGACGCGGTCGCGCGTCCTGACGGCGTTGCGCAGGCGCCCGATGGCTCGCTGTATATCGGCGAGAGTCAGAAGGGCAAGATCTGGCGCGTGATCTACAGGGGCAAGTAGGGCCGGTCCTTTTGGACCGGCCGGTGCCAGGCACGTCCTAAAGGACGTGCCCTACTGCGCGCGAAGCGCCGTGAGCGGATCGATTCGCGTCGCTCTCCTTGCTGGCACATAGCACGCGAGGAGGGCGACGGCCGCAAGCAGAATGCGTTGTCGCCGCAAGCGTCAGCGGATCCGTCGGCGACGTCGAGTAGAGCAGCGCGGCGAGGAGTCGTGCTGCTGCCAGCGACCCGGCCAGCCCGATCACCAGTCCAGCCGCGATCAGCCGCGCACTCTCGCCGAGCACCGAGTGACAGGATGTCTCCGGCCTTTCCTCCAACAGCCATCCGGATGCCGATCTCGCGCGTGCGCTGCGTCGTCGAGAAGACGAGCATGCCGTAGATGCCGAGCGTCGCCAGCAGGAAGGCAAGACCCGCCAGCACCGTGAGCAGATTGGTGACGAATCGCCGCGCAGGCCAGCGTGTCTGCGCCACCAGCGCGCTCACCGTCGATGCGTCGTAGATCGGCAAGGCTGCCGTCCACTTCCCAGATGCGCGAGCGCAGTGCGGGAATCATCGCCGCGGCGTCACCGGTCGTCCTGACGACGAACGTCAGCGATCCGAAGGGCGATCTGCGACAGCGGCATGAAGACTTCGGCGCGCGCATCGCGATCGAGCGCCTCGTGGCGGAGGCTGGCGACCACGCCGACGACCTGCATGCGTTCGCCATCGCCCGAGCCAGTTGACGCTGATGCGCTGGTTGAGAGGACTCTCTCCCGGCCAGAACCGCTCGGCGATCTTGTCGTTGACCAGCGCGACCAGTGTGCCGTTCGCGCCGGTCCTCATCACTGAATACGCGACCCTGCTTCAGATCGAATGTCCATCGCCTGCGAAAGTAGTCCGCGGTCGCGACCGTGAGAAATGTGCTGGGCCGATCGCGCTTCAGGCAGCTCCGGCCGTCCCTCGACTTTGAAGCCGCCCTCGATGTTGATGTTGGCGGCGCCGAACGGCATCGCGGAGACGAGACCGGCGCGTTCGACGCCCTGCGACCGCGCGAATGCGCTCGATAGCCTGGTCGAAGAACACCTGTCGCTGCGCGTCGGTCCGGTAACGCGACCCGTACGGGAACACCTGCAGCACGGCGACGTTTGCGTTCGCGAATCCCGGGATCGACGTTGGCGAGCGTCGTGAAGCTGCGAATGAGCAGACCCGCGGACACGAGCAGAACGAGCGCGAGCGCCACTTCGGACGACGACGAGCGTCGACACGAAACGGCGGCGATCATGTCCGCCCGTCGTGCCCGCGCCGCTCTGTGCGAGCTCGTCTCGTGTCGCCCGCCGCGAGAGCCGGATCGCGGGCCACAGACCCACGAGGATCGCGGTCACGATCGAGGCGCCGAACGCAAACGCGATCAGGCGCCAGTCCAGTGCGAGCTCGCCCAGCTGCGGGACTGTGCTCGAGCCGACGGCGACGAGCCCGCCGATCGCGGCGTGTGCAACCGCAAGTCCGGCGAGACAGGCCAGCGTGGACAGGACGACGCTCTCGACCAGCGTCTGGCGAATCATCCGCCAGCCGCTGGCGCCCGATCGCCGCCCGCAACGCGAACTCGCGTTGCCGGTCGGCGGCTCTGGCCAGCAGCAGGCTCGCCACGTTCGCACATCCAAGGAGGAGCACCAGCACGACCGCACCGAACACGACGCGAAGCGGCTCGCGGATCGGACCCGCCAGGTGGTCGCGGAACGGCACGAGCGTCGCCGTCATGTTCGTGAGCGTGTTGGGGAACTCACGCGCGAGCTGAGAAGAGATCGTGGAGAGCTCGGCACGTGCCTGGCTCATGTCCACACCCGGTGCGAGACGTCCGACCACGGTCCAGTACCGGGTGCGGCGGTTGTCGTACTCGGGCTTCTGCAGCACTTTCGGCGCCCAGATTTCCTCTTCGCGCACCATGTCCTGCAGGTCCGGATGAAACCATCGCGGAAGCACGCCGACGATCTCGTAGGTCCGGCCGTCGAACGTGAGCTTCTCGCCAACGATGGACGCTCTGCCGCCGAACAACCGCTGCCACGCACCGTAGCTGACGATCGCGACCGACGATTTGCCGTGCTGTGTATTCCTCGCGGAGGAACGTGCGGCCCAGCAGCGGCTGTGACGCCGAGCGTCTCGAAGAATCCTTCGGTGACGAGACCGCCGGTGAGTGTCATGGGCACCTGTCCGTCCAGGTAATAGAAGCTGAACGGATCCTGGGCGGCGATCGTCTCGAAGGCTTTCGACCGGTTGCGCCAGTCCAGAAACACACCCGGAGCCACGCCATCGCGCTCGTCCGGATGCTCTCGGTTGGTCAGCCAGACCGTCGCAATGCGGTCACCATCCCGGTACGGCAGGTCACGCAGCAGCAACGTGTCGAGGACGGAGAACACGGCCACCGTTCCGCCGATCCCCAACGACAGCACGAGCACCGCGAGCGCCGACATCGCCGGGCGGCGATGCAGCATGCGCAGCGCGTAGCGCACGTCGCGCATGATGTCGCGATCGAACGTGAACTGCTGCCGGAGCCAGGCCGCATCGGCGATGGCGCCCGTCGAGCGCCGGACGACGTCTGCGCGATCGCGCCAGTTCACGGCCTGCTGGCGATGCACCGTCGACCACTTGTGTCGGATCTCGGCTTCCCACTCGCGAACCCACTCGTCGCGAATCACAGCCGGCACCAGTCTGCGAAGTGCTCGTATGAGACCGAGTGACAGGCGAAGCGCCAGCGGTTCGCTGCGGTGAACCATGACTAGCCTCGCGAGTGACGCGCCGGGCGCAGCGCACGCGCGCCGCGGGGGGCCCGGTACCGGTCGGCGGTGTCAGCGAGCGCCTTCCGGCCGTCGGCGGTCAGCTCGTAGTACCGGCGCTGCGGCCGCGGCTCGTTCTGGGCGACCTCGCTCGCTTCCCACTGCGATGTGACCATGCCTTCGCGTTCGAGCCGGCGAAGGATCGGGTAGACCGTTCCGCTCGGCAGATTGGTCGCGTCCATGATGTCGAAGCCGTAGTGGTATCGGTGGGACAGTGCCTCGAGCACGAGGGCGGTCGAGTAGGTCGTCCGCATAGGCTATGTAGAGTATTATCTAAGTAGTGCACTATGCAAGACGTGGGCGAGGGCGGATGTCCTGTTCGACGTGCCGCTGACGGCCGGTCCAAAAGGACCGGCCCTACTGGTTACTTCGTGGGTGCGTTGGGATTCGACGATCCGGCGAACAGCCGGCGTCCATCCTGGAAGGTGATGCTGGTCGCGTTCGCAGTGGTCGATCCGTTGCGGGCCTGATAGCCGTCGATCACCAGCACGGTGCCGGCGGCGAGATCTTCCTTGCGCCATCCACGCCGGTAGAGCGAGTTGGCGCCGCCGGTCTCCCACGCCCACTTCACGGCCTTGCCGTCCTTGCCGGTGACGGTGATGTAGATCCACGCGTGCGGGTTGGACCAGCGCATCTCGATGACCTTGCCGGTCAGCTTGAGCGGCTTGTTCGAGTCGTATTCGGCTGAGAACGAATGATGTGCAGCCGCCGAGGCTGCCATGAGTCCCACCAGCGCCGCAATGATGCCCGTGAACCGTACTCGTCCCATGACTACCTCGTAGAGTTGGACCGCGCCTTGGCGCGCGCTTCGTCTCGCACGTCCTTCAGGTGCTGCAGATCCTGATTGTCCTCGTGACACGCGACTTCGAGCAGTTCATCCTTCTGCCGGTTCAGCGCGAACGCAATCGTCCACGGCCGCGTGTAGACGAGCGGGTCCGAGACCGTCGCCTGGTAATGAATGCGGTCGCCGTTGATCGGCTGTGAACCGTTCGATGACGCGTTGCGCGTGGCTGACGATCTCGCCGACCTCGTTCAGCCACGTCTTGCCATTCAGGTTCCTCGTCTCGACGACCAGTGTGTCGCCGTCCCACTTGCCGACGGAATCGCCCTGCCAGAGACGCATCTCGTCGGGCAGAAACGCGCGGCCATCGAGCGGAATGCTCCGCCACGACATCCGCTCGTGGAGGATCACGGCGTAGCCGGGTGGCTGAAGGATCTGCAGCGGCGACGGCACATACATCGATCGCGGCACGCCGGCGACGAAGCAGTGCGCCGTCGGATCGTCGTAGCCGCGCTCGGGTAACTGGCGGCTCTTCACCTCGGCCTGCGCCCAGGGCTGCATCGGCAGCGTGCCGTCCGGCGGATCGACGATGATGCCGCGGCCCGGCCGGCGTCAGGAAGTCCTGCTCGTGTTTGCCGAGTCCGTAGTTGCCGCCGCCGCCGTCGGGCATGTAGAAGCCCTGAGAGATCCGGCTTGCCGTCGGCCATGCGCCGGATCGGTGGAGGCGGTCCTGAAGGCTTTGCCGGTTCAGGCGGCGCGGCTTGTCCGGGCCGTCCAGAGCGTTGGTGCCGATGGCTCCGGCAAGTCGAACGATGGCGGCGCGCTCATCGCCGCCCAGTCTGCGGGAATCTCCACCGGCTTCGCCGATGGTCCCGGGTACCACGTCTTCGGATCGCGCTCGAAATCGCCGTTGGCTTCTTCGAGCTCCGCCTGGCACTGATACTCGAGGATGCGATCGCGGTCCTTGTGCCGGTAGATCGGCATCGCGATCTTCCACGGCTTCGAGAAGACCTTGGGATCCTCGATCGTCGCCTCGTACTGAATCGTGTCGGAGTCCGTCATCGTGTACCGCTCGACGACGTGGATCTGATCGCTGTGAAAGGTGCCCGTGGTGTCGAACCAGGTCTTGTCGTTCAAATCCTTCACGTCGACGACCAGCGTGTCGCCTTCCCAACGACCGCGTGAATCGCCCATCCAGAAGTCGATTCCCTCGGGTCCCGGCACGCCATTCGTGTGAATCGTGCGGTACACCTGCGACCACTCGAACGTAATCGCGATGTGCTCGGGTGTCTGATAGATGTGGAAGGGGAACGGCATGTACATGATCCGCGGCACGCCGGGCATATAGCACTTGCTCAGCGGATCGTTCTGCGGGTTCGACGCCAGCGCGAGCCGCTGGTTTGCGGCATCGGGCAGATACGGAATCGCCCGTCCCTCGACGACGCTGCGCCCGGCTGTCATGCCGTGCCGGGCGACATGGTCCTCCAGACCATACGCCGCGTTGTTCCGCACCTGCCACACACCTTGCAGGTTGGGCTTTCCGTCCGCCGTGCGCGGCAGGCCGGGCGCGGCGTCGGACCTGAAACATGCGGTCGAGATGAGTGCGACGAAAGACCAGGCCGCTAGTGCGGCTGAGCGCGAGGACATCCCGACATTGTAAGTTCAGGAATCAGGATCAGGAATCAGGATTCAGGAATCAGGAATCAGGAACCAGAACAAAGCTGAATCCTGATTCCCGATTCCTGATTCCTGCGGTCTTTACACGTCATCGCGGCCGATGTTCACGATGAAGTACAGCGCCCGCGTCGTGCCGACGTTTTTCGCGTTGTGCATCTCGTTCGAGCCGATGACGCCGACGTCGCCCGGGCCGAGCCGGAACACCTTGCCACCGACGGTGAGCTCGATGGTGCCCTCGCGAATCAGCATCATCTCCTCGCGCAGGTGCTGATGCGGCGGATGGTTCACTTCACCGGGCGCGATGTCGCTCTGGTGCGACTGCATCTTGAAGCCGGTGTGCGTCTTGGCCCTGAACATGTCGAGCCGCCGGTTCTTGCCATTGGTCGTGACCGGGAGCGCGTCGTACTTGAAGTGCTGCGTCTTCATCACTGGCAGCTTCTCGACCGGCGTGTCTGCGGCGGGCGCTGCGGCGGGTTGCTGGGCGTCGAGCCTCGTCACTCCAGCGGCCATGATTGCCGGAAGGAGGAAGCCCAGGTCTCGGCGTGAGCATTTCATGGTGAGGCTCCTTGTCTGTCCGGCTGAAGCCGGACACTGCGTCTACTTTGCGCGGCCTTTGAATCCTTCGGACAGCATCGGCAGTTTATAGATCGTTTTGGCGTTGTTCCGGACGCCTTCCGGAGTCGTGTGTTCCCTGCCATCGGCACCGATCGCACCACTGCCGACGATGTAAAGCGTCTTCTTGTCGCGGCCGGCAAACGCGACGCTGATCGCATTGCGCGGCGTGGGGATCAGTCCGAGGTATTTGCCGTCGCGATCGAACACCTGCACACCGGGTTGTGACGTGACGTAGAGACGGCCTGCCGCATCGATCGCCATGCCGTCACCGGTGCCGCCCGCTTCGAGCTTCGCGAACTCGCGACGGTTGGTGACCGCGCCGTCGCCTTTAACATCGAACGCGAGAAGGCTGTCGCCGTTGGTGACGTACAACACGCGCTCGTCAGGACTCAGCATGATCCCGTTGGCGCGGATGTTCTCGCCGAGGCTGGTGACGCGTCCTGTGGTGTCGACGTAGTAGGCGCCGCCCACGGTGAAATACACGAGGCCGCTTCTTGCTCGGCGACGAGATCGTTGAGGCGGCCGAGCGGCTTGCCGTCGATGTTGTCGGCCAGCACCTTCCGCTCGGGCGACAGCACCGCAACGCGGGTTGGCTCGCTACACTGCCCGGGCTGGCGTCCCGGATCGGTGCACGTGCGCTGGACCGCGATCACGCGTCCCGTCGTGTCGATGGCGAGTGCACCGGCGCCATGCGTGTCTTCCATCGCCACCGACACCTTGTCGGTGGGATCGAGCTTGCTGATGCGATTCGGCTGCTCCTGCGCGAACAGCAGGCCGCCGTCCGCGGTGCCGACGATGCCGTCGGCGTTGTCGGTCCCCTGCCAGGCCAGCAGCCAGCGGCTGTTTGCCGCCACGACGCCGGGAATTGCGGAAACCGTCACCTCTCGGGCACCTTGCGGCTGACCGCCACGCTGTGCGGCGGCAGGGGACACGAGTGAGACAAGCAGCGCGCCGATGACGAACCCCGAGCGTGCCTGCATGACGCGCGATTATCGCTCCGGGCGAGACGAAGTCAACGTCATATGACGTGGCTACACTGTCAGGGCGGCCGCCTGCCTCGCCGTAGCCTTGGCGCAGGCGGGTCGCCCCCATGGGATGACCTCGCTGAACGAGTTCTGGTACGTAGCCGTCACCGCGGCCGGCATCGCCGCTGGTGGAGTCGCGTCGATCGCCGGCTTCGGCATCGGCAGCCTGCTCACGCCGGTCTTCGTGACGCAGGTGGCGACGCAGGTCGCCGTCGCCGCGGTCTCGATCCCTCACGTCGTCGGCACGGCGGCGAGATGGTGGCTGCTGCGCGGAGAAATCGATCGACACGCTGCTCGTGCGCTTCGGACTGACGAGTGCCGCCGGTGGACTGACCGGCGCGCTGCTGCAGGCTCGCACCAGCAGCGCCGGTCTGACGATCGTGTTCGGCTCGCTGCTGCTTGTTCGTCGCGGCGAGCGAGCTGACCGGCCTGTCGACAGCGCATGCGCTTTCGCGGCGCCGCAGCGTGGATCGCTGGCGCGCTCTCGGGTCTGCTCGGCGGACTCGTCGGCAATCAAGGCGGGATTCGAGCCGCGGCGATGCTTGGCGTCGATGTGCCGCGCCGGGCGTTTGTCGGCACCGCCACGGTGGTGGCACTGATCGTGGACGGTGCGCGACTACCGGTCTACCTCGCCACAACCGGCGACGAGCTGCGCGCGCTCTCTCCAGCCATCCTGCTGGCGACCGTCGGCGTCGTCTGCGGCACGCTGCTCGGTCATCGTCTGCTGATTCGCATTCCTGAAGAAAGGTTTCGCCCGACTGTCGCCGTGCTGCTCGCCATTCTCGGTTCTGCAATGTTGATCGCCGGCATCAGGCAGATCTGATCAAAGGTCGAGCTGCCTATCGAGGCCTGGCGCTCCCGCCGAAATGACATAGAGGTTTCAGACGGGAGTCGTGCGTCACGACGCGCCCTGGTGCGCAGTCGTGCGCGACTTTCGCGCTGAGACCGGACAAGACCGCGATGATTGGCAGGACCATCGGTAAATACCGGATCGTCGGACAGCTCGGACGTGGCGGGGCCGGCATCGTCTACAAGGCGGTGGACGAGACCCTTGGCCGCGACGTCGCCGTCAAGACGTTGAATCCGGATCTCGGCAACACCGAGGTCATGAGCCGCTTCCGCGCCGAAGCGACGATCCTCGCCAAGCTCAATCACCCGCTGATCGCCACCATCTTCGAGCTGTTCCGCGACGAGAACGATCTGCTGATGGTGATGGAGTTCGTGCGCGGCGAGACGCTCGACAAGCTCGCCGAGCGGCTCGGTCCGATCGCGCCCGATCGCGCGGCGTACCTCATCGACATGATTCTGTCGGCGCTCGAGCATGCGCATCGCGCCGGCGTCGTGCACCGCGACGTCAAGCCCGCCAACGTGATGGTCACCGACGAGGGCGGGATCAAGATCATGGACTTCGGCATCGCGCGCGTCCTCGGCGCCGAGCAGAAGACCGTGGACTTCCGCCTGATGGGAACGCCGGCCTACATGTCACCCGAGCAGGTGATGGGCGGGGAAGTCGACGGCCGCAGCGATCTCTACTCGGTCGGCGTGCTGTTCTATCGTCTGATCTGCGGCGCGCTGCCGTTCACGGCCGACACGGCGCTCGGCATGCTGCAGCGACAGATTCGCGACACGCCGACGCCGGTCAACGTCCATCGTCCGACTCTGCCGGCGTGGTGCGACGCGATCGTCCAGCGCGCGCTCGCCAAGACGCCGGCCGATCGCTTCCAGTCGGCAGAGGAATTCCGCGACGCGCTCAGCCGCGCGACCGGACCGCTTCCCGTGGCCGACTACGCGAAGACCTTTGCCGTCGCCGACGGCCACTCTTCGTCGGCCGCTCTGCTCGGCCCGACCGACACGATCGACCTCTCGCGTCAGGCTGTCGTGAGCGCACCGGCGCCGACGGCGCGTCGCGACACCGTCCGCGCCCGGGCGAGACGCCAGGTCGCTGACGTCTGCAGGCGATGGTTGCCGCGGCAATGATCGTCGGCGTGGCGATCGGATACGCCGCCCTGCAGTACAACTCCGCGTTTCGAGAGCGAATCGTCCGGCCGCGAGATGGTCAAGGCCACTCTGCCCGCGGAGCCGGTCGACGCCTGCTGCGACGCTCGTCGCGGCGCCCGCGGAGACCAGCCCTCAGCCCGTCGCGTCCGCCCGGCAGTCGACAGGCCCGCGTCAGTGGTCGCGTCCACGCCAGCCCCGGTAGCACCGCCGCCGGATCCCGTGCCCGATCCGGCGCCGCCACCAGCACCGCGCCGCGCCGCGCCGCCCGTGAAGATGGTGCGCGAGACGCCGCGAGCCGAGGAACGTGAAGCGGCGACCGTTCCCGAAGCGTCGCTCGTATTCGAGACCCGCGCCCTCGTCGGCACGCGAAAGCCGAAGGAGCAAAGCGCGCAGCTGGTGCTCGCCGAGGGCAAGATCACGATCATTCCGACCTCCGATCCAAGCACCACGCTCTGTGCGATCCCGTATGGACGCGTGATCTCGATCAACGTGTCGAAGAGCCGTGATCCGCTGTGGAATTCACCGCAGGGTCCCGCGCCAGTCGCGCGCGCCGGCGGCACGCTCAGCAAGTTCGGCATCGCGGCGACGCGCGAATGGATCTCGCTGCGCACGAGCACCGACGAACAGTTCGTCGCGATGCGCTTCGACGAAGTGATCGTCAAGCGCGTGCTGCTCGCGTTCGAGGAGCGCACCGGCCATCAGCGCGGAAGTCGTCGTGCTCCCCACCGACGAAGAGAAGAAGAAGTAGGGCCGGTCCTTCTGGACGGCCGACGACGGCCGATGCACTTCTGTAACGCGACGCGCAAAAACCGCTCACGCGCCTGCGCGTCCCTGCACGGCTCCGGAACGTACCAGCTCAGCCGCATCTTCACGCCCACGAACTACTTCCAGCCTCCGCGCCGTCGCGGCGCAGTCTTTGTAAGTGACAGGACCCATGCGGCTGAAGGTCGGCGCAGGCACTCATACCGGGCGCGTCCGCGCGCTCAATGAGGACGCCTACATGCTGCGCGCCGACGACGGCTTGTTCGTCGTCTGCGACGGCATGGGCGGTGCGCCGGCTGGTGAAGTGGCGAGCCAGATGGCGGTCGATGCCATTCTCCGCGAGCTGCGCGACGACGCGCCGGTCGCGCCGGAGCGCCGGCGTACCGACGAGCGTGGATATCTGCCGCAGACGACCCGGTTGGCCGAAGTAGTGCGCCGATCGAACGAGGTGATTTTCGATCAGGCGCAGAAGGACCCGCGCCAGGCCGGGATGGGCACGACGGTGGTTGGCGCGTGGATCCGCCAGCACGTCGTGAGCATCGCGCACGTCGGCGACAGCCGCGCGTATCTGTGGCACGACGAGCGCCTCGAGCCGCTGACGCGCGATCACTCGCTGGGTGAAGCGCATATGGCGGCCGGGTTGATCGAGGAAGTGCGACGTCTTCCGGTCGAGCATCAGAACGCGCTCGTGCGCGTGCTGGGCCGCGAGCCGGACGTCGAAGTGGATCTGAAAGAAGTGCCGGTGCAGCCGGGCGACTACGTGCTGCTGTGCAGCGACGGCCTGACGCGCATGGTGCCGGAGTACACGCTGGCCAGGGCATTTCACGAGTGTCGGGAACCGCAGCGGATCTGCGACTTCCCTGATTGCCGCCGCGAACGACAACGGCGGCGCAGACAACATCACCGTGGTGGTGGTGGAAGTGACGGGCGGCTGGTGGCGCCGTCTCTCGAACCGTTGGACGCGAGTCTGCAAGACGAGGGCAGTATGCCGAAGCTAACGCTGCAGTTTGAAGGGCGTCTCCTGAAAGAGTACTCGGTGGGCGTAGGCCTGACGATCGGGCGCTCGCCGGACAACACGTGATCATCGACAACCCGGCGGTGTCGGGTCATCACGCGCGGCGTGTTCTCCGAGAGCGGCACGGTGATTCTCGAGGATCTGAACAGCACGAACGGGACGTTCGTGAACGGCCAGCACACGACCCGGCGCGTGCTGCGCACGGCGACGTCACTGCTGATCGGCAAGCACCAGCTGGTCTTCGAGAACACCCAGGAGTGGTCGGCTCGCCGCCGCAGCTGCCCGCGCTGGGCGACACGGTGTATCTCGACACGAAGCAGCATCGCGATCTGCTCTCGTCGCTGGACGAGGCGCGCGCCCAGGCGCAGACACGACCGGCGCCGAAGGCCGCCGCGCCGCGGCGCAGTCGGTGTGCTGCAGGTGATCGCCGGCCGTGCCGAGCAGACCGAATACGATCTCGATGCCCACACGTCGCTGATCGGAAAATCCGAGGGCTCGCTGGTACGGTTGCATGGCTGGTTCAAGCCGGCCGTCGCGGTGGCCATCGCGCGCAGCAATGATGGCTACGTCGCCACATTGATGGGCGGCCGGACGACGATCAACAACGAGCCGCTCGAGAAGCGCCAGGCACTGCAGGATGGCGACGTCCTCAACGTCAACGGTCTGGTGCTGGAGTTCCGCTGGAAGGACGCTGTCGCCAGCGAATCCGCCGCGTAAACGTCGCCCTCCACGTCGCGGGTTCTCGGGACGCCGCCGCGGCACGCGCGACGGCGACCGGCCCTCGCCCCCTCTCTCGTTCGACTTCGCGCCCTCAATCGTTATTGACAATCGAGGGACACTAGCTGCGGCTGGCTGCCTTCGGCAGGTCAGGAACGGAGTGTCGCCGCATGGCATGGAAGAAAAAGGCCGACGAGCGCGTCAAGGGCTTCGAGGAGGTTCGTGATCAGGAACTCAAATACATCGCCAAGCGCCAGCCGCTGGGCGCCGACGGCAAGCTGACGGAGGAAGGCGTTGCCGAACGTCTGATCGGCCTGGCGTTCTCGGGCGGCGGCATCCGATCGGCGACGACGAATCTGGGGATTGCGCAGGCGCTCTCGCGGATGGGGATCCTGCGTCTGGTGGACTACCTCAGTACCGTCTCTGGCGGCGGCTATATCGGCGGCTGCCTCACCTCGTTCCTCTCGGTCAATCACGACCATCAGAAAGACGCCGGGGTCGCCAAACAATTCAACTACACGTCGCGCGACGAATTGAAATTCGGCACCAACTGGCCGCGTTTCCCCTTCAACGCGGAACGCCAGACATCCCCGGCCACGTTCGGCAAGCGCTGCCGAGCCCACCGAAGGCACCAACATCGTCGCCCACCTGCGCACGCACGGCGACTTCCTGGTGGCCAGACGGAGCATTCTCAAGCGCGAGGCGTTGCGTGCCGTGGGCACGCTGTTCGGCGGGCTGCTGTATACCGTCGTGATCACGGCCCTCGCTCTTGCACTGGCGTCCCTGCTCCTGCTCGGCGCGGCACACGCGCTGTCGTCTGACGTGACCAGGTGGAAGGCGGCGGACCAGCCGTCGACGGCGGACAAGTACGAGGTGCAACCAACGCCCGCAGAGACCGAGCTGCGCTTCACGCAGACCGACAGCGGCGGAAGCGTTCGCGAGCTGGCCGATCCGGCGTTCTGGGACAACGTCACACATCGCGTCGGTCTGATCTGGAACGACATGCTCGCCGACATCACGGCGCAGGAGATCGGCGCCGCATTTGGCGCCGGCTTCCTCGCATCCCTGGTCGCGCTGGTGATCTTCATCGCGGGTATCAAGGTGTGGAAGGGACCCGAACGGGCGCCGCCTGGCGAGAGCACCGAGGACGCGTTCGAAGTGCGGCTGCTGCGGGTGGCGGCGCTCCTGCTGTGGCTGGCGGTGTTCATCGTGCCGTACGTCAACGCGACGGTCGCCACGACCGCCGGCCGCGGCCGTGCCGCCTGGCTCCTCCAGCCATTCTTCGTGGTTGCCGGCGCGTATGTGTCGGCCTTTCTTGCCTACGGCCTGGTCATCGCGCTGTTCGGCACCGCTGGGCTGCTGTGGTCGCGAAGCGCGCGCTCCTTGTGGGGCAGCTATCTGGCCATCTGCCTCTACGCCCTGATCGTCACGGTGCTGTTCGCCCTGCTGCCCGCGGCGTCGTACGCCGCGCACGCGGTTGGCGTGGCCGGTGTGTTGGCGCCAATCGGCACGTTGATTACCGGGCGTCTGCTGATGTCGCGCGCTGTCACGACGCGCGCCGAGCGGTTCGAGCTGTCGAAGACCGCGCTGCATTTCGTGCTCGCGCTCGTGGTCGCCGGCCTGATTCTGTTCACGATGGTCGAGGTCGGCGCGCTGGCCATCGACCTGCAGTTCATCGATCCGTTGAACGCGCCCTCGTCGTTCTTCGGGTTGAACCGCTATCTGCTGGCGCTCGTCGTCTGCGGTGGCGTGCTGCTGGTGCTGTCGGTCTTCGTCAATCTCAATCGCATCGGCCTCCACTACTTCTATCGCGACCGCATCCTCGAGACGTATCTGCGTTCCGAGGCCGTCAACACGCACGACCTGAGCATGAACACGTTCCTGGATGCGATGGAGATGCGTCTCAAGGACGTGCACGGCAACCAGGTCGATACCGACGGCAGCACGCCGCTCGACAATGCGACGAGCACGCCCGGGAATACCGCCCCGTATCTCCTGGTCAGCGCGGCGCTGAACCTTGCCGGCAGCCGCGACCTGACGCGCAAGGACCGGAAGTCGGGATACTTTCTGTTCTCGAAATATTTCTGCGGGTCGAAGCAGACCGGGTATCTCGAAACGGCGAAGTACGCCGGCGGCACGACGCAGCTCGCGCGCGCGTTGACCGTGTCCGGCGCTGCGGCCGGGACCGGCGTGGGCTACCAGACGTTCTTCGCGCAGTCGTTTCTCGCGGCGTTGTTCAACATCCGGCTCGGGCAATGGGTGCCCAACCCGCGCCGGAATTCCGGGCAGCGTCTGGCGTTCTGGCCGAGCTACATCATTCGCGAGGTGTTCGGTCTCACCAACGAGTGGTCGCGCCTCGTGAACGTCTCCGACGGCGGACACACCGGTGACAACGTCGGCATCTATCCGCTGCTCGAGCGGCGCTGCCAGGTCATCATCGCCTGCGATGCCGAGGCCGATCCCGCGATTGCGTTCGGCTCGTTCACCGAAGCGCTGCGTCACGCCTACGTCGATCTCGGCGTGGACGTGGACATCGATCTGTCGATGATCATGCCCGACCCGGCGACCGGGCTGAGCAAGGCGCATTGCGCGATTGGCCGGATTCGCTATCCCGAATGCCCGGAGCGGCCAAGCTGGCTGATCTACATGAAGAATTCCTTGACCGGCAACGAGCCCGCCCCGGTCATCAACTACAAGCGCACCTCACCGGTCTTCCCGCACGAGTCCACCGCCGACCAGTTCTTCGATGACTGCGCAATTCGAGTCGTACCGGGCGCTGGGCGATCACATCGCCGAAGAGACCTTCGGCCGCTGGATCGTCGAACCCGAGGTTCGCGAAGCACTGGGACTGCGCTCCCTGAGCCCTTACCTGGACGCCAGCGATCTGGACAAGTGCGCCATGGACTTTCCGCTGGACGAGAACCGTCGGGCCTGGGACGCATGGGACGACCTGCTGATTCACCACTCGCCGTTCAAGGCGGCAGACAGCGATCACTTCAGAGAGTTGACCAAGACGTTGAACGAGCTCGAGCGGGTGGTCATGGAGAACCCCGGACTCCACGCCTACTACCGCGAGTGCATGATGCCCGATGATGTGGATCCTCTGCCGGCGGTCGACGTCACACCCATCGACCCCATCAATCTGATCGTGATGCAGCTCCAGTTGATGGAGGACGCCTATTTCTCGTTGCGTCTCGACCAGTATGCGAACGCGCACGACAACCGCGGCTGGATGAATCTGTTTCGGCGGTGGGCGCAGTCCGAGACGTTCCGGCGCCACTTCCAGAAACTGCAGATCATGTACTCCAACGATTTCGTGACGTTCTACTGTCACTACATTCACAACTGGGGACTGATCGACAGCGAGCCGCTGCCGCACGCGTGGGACGTGATGCAGGCGACGGAGTCCGGTCCGCACACGGTCGCCTGGGAATGTCGTCGTCGTGGCGCCCGTGGCTTCTTCCTGGATCCGGGCCGACGCGAGGCGCGCGAACCCGACGACGCGACGAGGTTCGCGCCGCAGGAACCACAGCCGATCTCCGGCCAGCGCGGATCGACCCTGGCGGGCGAGGCGACACCGCCAGCGGCACCGCCACCGCCGCCGCCGGAATCCGGGAAGCCATGAGCGTCCACAGCGCACCGCCGATGTCGCTGCATGCCGCTCCGGACGCCGCGGTCGTCACAGCGATTGGCGTGGCATTCGTCTGGGTGGCGGTCGCGATGGTATCCATCGCGCCTCACAATGCGATGAGGGGGATCGCGCGCACGTCACCGCTGCCGATCGCCACTCTTCCGGAGCGGCCGGTGATGCAACTGGCCTTTGCGCGAAATCAGGACGACATCAACAACGTTCTTCATGTCGGGCAGAAGACACAGCAGGCCGCGATCGTGGCCGTTGCCACCGGAAACATCCGCGACACGGTCGTCCTCGTGCCGGGCTACACGCTGTTGCTGATCGCGCTGACGCTGCTGATTGCGCGCGCGAGTGGCCCAGCCGGGATGACGGTGTTTGGCGCCGGGCTGCTCTTGACGATCGCCCTTGCGCTCGCCGACTTCGCCGAGAACTACGGCGTTGCCGCGGCGCTCGCCGCTGCGCAGCAGGGGCAGGCCATGAGCGACGCGGCACGGCGGGTGATGGTGGCAGCCGCCTTCTCGAAATGGACATTGCTGGCGCTGATCGGGCTGGGGCTCGGTGTTGCCGCGGCGCTGCATCGGCGTACGTGGAGCCGCCGCGTGGTGGCGCCAGTCTTACTTGGCCTGGGTGTCCTGCTGTTGGCCAGAGTGGCGCGTCACGGCGTGACGCTGCTGCCGGCGTTGCCGGCAGCGACGTCTCACTCCGGGCGCAGCGCGTCGATGACGTCCACGCGCGAGGCGCGCGCCGCCGGCACGAGCGACGCGAGCACGGCGGCGACAACCAGAATCAGGGCGGCCGCGGCGATCGGTAGCGCCCCAGGAATCCGCACTTCCTCGATGTAAGCGCCGACCACGCGCGTCAGCACGATTCCGCCGACAGCGCCGGCAACGATGCCGATGCCGGCGATCACGGCTCCTTCCTTGAGGACACGCGTCAGCAGCGACATCGGCGCCGAGCCGATGGCCAGACGGATGCCGAACTCGCGCGTCCGCGCGCTCACCGAGAACGCCAGCACGCCGGCGACGCCGACAATCGCGATCGTCAGTGCGACTGCGGCGAAGCCGCCGAACACCAGCGCGTTCAGCCGGTTCGGCGCCAGCACCTCGGCGCGCACGTCTTCGAGCGTGGCCGCCTGCTCCACTGGCTGCTCGGCCGACAACTCGCGGATGATGCGCGTGATCGGCGCGACCAGCGTGTACGGATCGGTGCGCGCGTGCACGAAGAGACGGCCGCCGCCGATCTCCTGCTCGAACGGGTGATAGATGGTCATCGCCGGTCCGGGCACCACGTTCTCATCGTCCACATCCGCCACGATGCCGATGATGCGCCGGCCGTCGGTGGTGACGTCGATGAACTTCATGACGGGATCGGTCCACATCAGACGGCGATTCAACGCGTCGCGATCGGAGAACATCCGTCGCGCGATGCTTTCGCTGATGATGACGACCTTTTCCGAGTCGCGGCGGTCGGCATCGGTGAAGTCGCGGCCGGCGATGAGCGGTACACCAACCGACGCGAAGAAGCCCGACGACACGCTGCGGAATCGCCCGCGCGGGTCCTCTTCGCCGTCAGCTTTCGTGTAGCCCTCGACC
This sequence comes from uncultured Acidobacteriota bacterium, assembly GCA_963728305.1. GTDB lineage: Bacteria > Acidobacteriota > Vicinamibacteria > Vicinamibacterales > UBA2999 > Gp6-AA40. Next base: position 57,882 of record CAVSKE010000011.1, on the reverse strand, counting down.
GAGAACTGAAATCCCGGGCCGAAGGACCCTGCTTCACGCCACGGGATCAGCGTGCCGACAGCGACCCGCTCCACACCTGGCAGCTCCGTGATCCGCCGCATCACGTCCTTGTAGAACGCCGTGATCTGATCGGGCGTGCGCCCGTACGACATCACCGGTACCTGCAAGGCAAGCACGTTCCGCAAATTGAATCCGGTCTGCTGCGCCTGCAGAGTGATCAGGGCTGTGAGCAGCGCGCCGGCGCCGGCAAGCAGCATGAACGACGCGGCGATCTGCGCAACGGCGAACGCTCGCAGCCGCCGGTTTGTTCCCGTAGTCAGCCGTGCGCTGCCGTTCGAAAGCCCGAAGCCGTTGGCGGCATCAGCCGACGGGAGACGCGGCACGAACGCAAGCAGCACTGCCGCCGCAATCGCCAGACCGACTCCGACCCACAGCAGGCTCGAATCCACAGTCACATCCAACGCGCGCACCGAGAAGCGCGACGCATAGCGCGCGAGCAGCGTGACCATCGGCCGCGCGACGATCACGCCGAGCACAGCGCCCGCGCCGCACAGCAGCAGACTCTCGGCGAGCAAGGTTCGCCGCAGCTCCCAGGGCTGCGCGCCAAGCGCCGCGCGCACCGCCAGCTCGCCTTCGCGGCGCACCGACCGCGCCAGGATCAGGTTCGCGACGTTCGAGCAGGCGATCACGAACACCAGCGCTGATGCCGCCAGAAGAACGAGCAACACCGTCCGCGCCGGCGCCGTGATCTGGTCGCGCAGCTTGACGGCCTCGATGCGGTAGTCGGCCTTCGGCGAATAGACCTCGGGATGCTCCTTGACCATCGCGCTGTGGGCGGCGCGAAGTTCGGCGCGGGCTGCCTCGAGGTCCGCCCCGGGCGCCAGCCGGCCGAACAGTTCGGTCATGCGATGCACACGCCCGGTGACCATCGTCGCCGAGAGATGGTGCGGGCTGGTCACGACATTGGCGATGATCTCCGTCTCGGATGGGTAGGGCACCGATGGCTCGAGAACGCCGACGATGGTCGCCGTTCGCGTGTCGAGCCGGACCGTCTTGCCAATCACTGACGGGTCGCTCTTCAGCGCCGTCGTCCAGAACCGGTGGGTGAGCACCGCCGCGCCTGCGGCGTTCGGACCAGCGTCGCCCGCGTTGAGCAGGCGGCCGAGCACCGGACGCAGGCCCATGACGTCGAAATACGAGCCGCCGACGACGCCGGCGCTGACCACCCGCGGCTCGCCGAGCCCCACCATCGTGAAGCCGATGGTGGAGAAGTCGCCGAACGCCGTCACCGTCTTGACGCGCGTGCGAATGTCGTCGAGTTCAGGGACCGAGAACGTCGTGTTCGGCGTGTTGATGCCCGGGGCGCTCTGACGGATATAGATCAGCCGGTCTTCGTCGCGGTTCACGAGCGGTCTCAACAGCACGCCGCGAACCACGCTGAAGATGGCGGCGTTGGCCCCGATGCCGAGGGCCAGCGTCAGGACGACAGTGATGGCGAGGCCCTTGGCGCGAAGCAGGGATCGCAGCGCGAACCGTAAATCGGCGAACAGTGTCATGGCGGCTCCGTCGGACGCGTTCACCCTATTAGTCGAATGGGCGGGCGCCGGATCGACAAGCCTCAAGCTATAAACCTTCAAACCCGGCCGTGGCAAGGACATTGTCCCCACGGAATCGGCCATCGCTCCGGGTTGGATCCGGGAAAATGGACGGCAGGTTCACGTGAGCACTGCAGACGCTCTGCGAATGGAGTTCGATCGAGAGACACGCGCCACACGCCGGTATCTCGAGCGGTTGCCCGGCGACCGCCTCGAGTGGCGTCCGCATCCGAAGTCGTTTACCGCCTGCGAGCTGGCCTCGCACATCGTCGAGTGCGTGCGCTGGACCGACGCGATCTTCAGCGGCGACGAGTTCAACGTCGATCCGGCGACGTTCCGTTCAGTATCGGGCCGTGTCCGTGCCCGAGTTGCTCGAGACCTTCGACACCGACGTCGCTCGGGGCACGCAGGTCCTGGCGGCGGTCGGTGACGATGCCGTCTCCCGTCCCTGGCGAATGAAGATCAGGGGCAAAGTACGGTTCGAGCGGCCCAGGGCGGTCGTGTTTCGAGACTTCACCTTGAGTCATCTGATTCACCACCGCGGTCAGCTGTCGGTCTATTTGCGCTTGCTCGACGTACCGGTGCCTGGCGCCTACGGGCCAACTGCGGATGAGTGACGTCATGGAAATGGTCTTGCACCGGTACGCGACGGAGGAGCATGCATGAAGCTGACTCAACTCGTACTCGACGAGCTCGAACGGGAAGCGGAGCTCTCACGACGCGCACTCGAAGTGGTTCCGGCGGGCAAGGCCGACTGGAAGCCACACGAGCGGTCGATGATCTTCGGGTATCTCGCCGACATGGTCGCCAACATCCCGAACTGGGTGGCCATGATCGTCACGAAGCCCGAGCTCGACATTGCCCCGCCTGGAGGCTCGCAGCAGCAACGCGAGCCGCTGAACGACAGCGCGGCGTTCGTGTCGGCGCTCGACAAGTCGATGTCCGCGGCCCGGACAGCGCTTCAGCAAACGACGGATGAACATCTGATGACCGACTGGCGGCTGCTCGCCGGCGGCAAGCCCGTCATCGAAACGTCGCGATACATCATGATTCGCGACACCATCAATCACTGGGTTCATCACCGCGGTCAGATGACGGTGTATCTGCGCCTCATGGGCGCAAAGGTCCCGGCCCTCTACGGTCCGTCGGCCGACGATCAGAACTTCTAGACGGTGGTCGTTCGCGCTTCCGGGTTCTCGCTTCTCAGTTCGTGTTCATGTTCGCTGTTCGGTTCGGAGGTTCGGAGTTCGGGGTTCGAGTTCAACGCCGTCGCTTGATCCCGGGACGCGTCGCATGGGCACGGTCCGAACCTGAACGAGAACACGAACTGAGAAGCGAGAACCCGGAAGTGTGAACGACACGGTTACAATCACCCCGTGGCCGGACGCGAGTGCTACCACTGCAAGCAGTGGGTCGAGGAAGGCGAGGCGCACGACTGCTGGACGACGACGGAAGCGGCGCTGACGAGGGAGCTCTCCGAGGATCTACGCGACGCGTGGGACCGATTGCGCGAGACAGCCGCCGAGTTCGGCGAACAGCGCATCTACGCGTCGCACAACTCGATCATGTTCTCGCGCAAGTCCTGCTACTTCTTCGTGCGGCCGAAGAAGAGCTTTCTGGAAGTGTGCGTGTTTCTCGGCCGGCCCTTGAAAGCGCCGCAGGTACGGCGCAGCGAAGCGTCGTCGAAATCGAAGTTCGCCAACCTCATCCAGCTCCGGCACCGCGATGAAGTCGAGGCGCCGGTCACCGACTGGCTGCGCGAAGCGTACGAGCATTCGGAGGGCGTGAAAACGGCCACGCCGGGAGCGCCCGCCGCGAAATCACGCGCGAAGAAAGCGAAAGTGCCGCCGAAGAAGACGAAGCGCTCAACGGCCGGCGCGCGGAAGACGAAGCGCCCGTCCCGGCGAAGGCGCGTTCCGCGCGAAGCGTACGAAACGTAATTGAGTCGCCTCAGTTCTCGGTCGGCGCTTTCGAGATCGCATCCACGACGATGACCGCGAGCGGCGACTTGAGCGAATCGAGCTCGGATGACGGCCGGATGGATGCGACTTCGAAGCTGGGCGACCCCTGTCCGGATACAACCGCCGACAGCAGAAGGCAGACGAACGCGTGCCTCATGGTGCCAGTCTAGACGTTGGTGACCGCGAAATGTTCGAAGGTGATCGTGCCTGAGGGAGCACTTCCTCGCTTGCGGACAATCGCGTCGAGCGTGGGCAGACGATCGCCGGCGTAGAAGGGCGTATTCGGCCGACCGCCTTCGATGGCGCTCGTCGTGAGGCAGAGGTCCTGGATCAAGCCGGCGTCGAGGAGTGACGTCGCCACGGTTCTGCCGCCGACCACCGAGAGGCGGGTCAATCCGTGCTCGCGGCGAAGCCGCCGGAACGCATCGGTGAGGTCATCGTTGTTGAGTGGCACGACGGTGATCCAGGGTCGATCGGCCAGCGCCCGCTGGAGAGCGGGCAGACGGTCCGCGCCGATGAGGAGAAACACCGGCACGTCGGAGATGTTGAACAGCCGCGAGTCCTCCAGATTGACGCGCCCGCGGCGCGACACGACGACTTGCGCCGGATGGCGAGGCAAACCGAGCTCGCGCCTCAACGCGACGATCTCGGGACGCCAGACGGAGAAGAACACTCTCTTTCCGACGGTCGCGGCGCCGGCGAGCACGCCGTCGGCGGCGACGCGAGAGAGCCCTTCATAGATCAGATGGAAATCGACCGGACCGCCGCCGAGCGTCGCCGGATCGGGCACGACGGTGTTGCCGTCGCGTGATTGAACGAACACGAGCGAGAGTGCCGGCAGTCCCTGCGGCGGATCGAAGAGAGAGAAGTCGCCGTCGAAGTGCTGTCGCGTCCAGGCGTTGCCGATCCGCTGAACCGGGAAGCGCCTCGAGCGGTCCTCGATCGTGACGAGCGGCGAAATGACGGCCTGCTCGGCGGTGTGGGCCTTTCGCTCGGCAAACTGTCTGAAAATCCACGCCCCCACGGTCTCCGTGCGTGGCGCTAGCGCGACACGAAGCGGATGATCTGCTCCGTGGTGTCGTCGCCGTCGGAGCCGATCCGCGACCGGATCGTCGCGTGCGTGCGATCCGCGATCATCGTGATCGCGACATTCGTGTGACCGGCGGCCTTCATCGCCGCCGCGACTTCGACGTTCTGCTCGCGTCGCCAGTCTTCGTCGCGATCGGCGTAGAGGATCAGCATCGGCGGTGCGTTGGCGTGCAGGTGATGCGCCGGCGACGCGTCAACCCAGACCGCACGGTCGGTGCCCCAGACAGTCGGGTCCCGGTCGGGGGCGACACCGCGGCGCTCGACCCAGTAGAACGCGCTGACCGGCACGACGCCGCGGATGTCGCGCGGCGACAGCTGGTGTGCGGCGAGATAGCGCCCGTCCGTGGCGAGCAACGCCGCGAGATAGCCGCCGGCCGAATAGCCGCTCGCGAATACGCGGTCGGCGTCGCCGCCGTACTCGGCGATGTGACGCTTGACCCAGGCGAAGGATGCCGCCGCGTCCTGAACGTGCGCAGGATGCGACACGGCGGGAGACAGCCCGTAGTTGACGACCACGGTGACGAACCCTGCCGCCGCGAACCGCCGTCCGATGTAGGCGTCTTCGCTCTTGTCGCCGCCCATCAGCTGGTTGCCGAAGTACCACACGATCACCGGTGCCTGGCGTCGTCCCTCCGGCAGATAGAGATCGAGCGTGTCCTTGTCGGCGGCAGAGCGTGTGCCCTGAATGTAGGGCACGTCACGAATGACCCGGACCGTGTAAGTCTCTGCGCCAGCAATCGCGGCATTGCACGTGCACCAGAGCGCGACGAGGACGATCGAAGCCTGTCTCATTGAATGGCGCCTCGAAAGTACGATGGCAAGTCCTTCTTCGTGTCGCGAAGGATCTCGACGATGGCCTGACGATCGGCTCGTGACAGCGCCTTCTGATAGCGCGCATCCCGTTCCTCGCCAGACAACACCTCCCACATGCGTCTGTAGATCGGATCTTTGGCGCGCGGTGGCAGCGCATCAAATGCGGGCGAGTCGATCAGATAGCTGCACGGATACTTCATCAGGCGACGGGTCAGATCGAGCTGGTGCAGCGACCGACCCTGCCGATCGCGCGGTCCGAGAGCGGAGAAGCGTTCGGCAAACCCCGACTGCCCGCGAACACGATCGGTGAGCGGCGCCTCATCGATGAACAACAGGTGATCGACGACTTCGCTCGCCACGCCCTTCATCATCAGCGCGATGCGTTCCTCTTCTCCCGGTGCGGCGGTGAATGGCGGATGCAGTGTGGGATCCGCCGCGCGCGCCTGCCAGCCGGCGCGAGTCAGGAGATTCGTCATGCCGATCTGATGCGTGAACACCAGGTGGGCGGCGACGTCGCTCGAGAGCGTTTGATAGCCGTCAGCGTCGAAGAGACCGTCCACCGACGTGAGCTCGCGGCTGGGGCGAGCATCGAGCGCTGTGGCGTCATTTCCCATGTGCGTCGCCGAACCGGCGCTGCCGGTGACGAACCACCCCCCGAAGCGGCGCTCCAGCGGATCGCTCTGATCGACGAACCGCGGCAGGCCGAAGCTCTGTGTCGGATCCGGTCGCGTGGTGCTGAACATCAGGAGGCCCGGCACGCCCAGCGTATCGCCGGCCATGTGGCAGCCGAGACAGATGAAGGCTCGCTTGAACTGCGGTGGGCCGGCAGCGTCCGGACGCTGATCGAGCGTGTAGAAGACGACGCCCGATGTCTCGTCGTGCACGGCGACTTCGATGACATCACCGCCGCGTACCCAGCCGAGCGCGGCGCGATCGTTGAAGAAGATGGCGCGGGGATTCTGCTCGCTGACCTGCCTGCCCTGCAGACTCGCCCGCGAGAAGACGAGCAGCTGCGAATCGACGGGAATCTGCAGCGCCTGGAGCGCCGATCGCAGGTAGCCGCCGCGGCCTTCGAAGGTCAGGCTCACTGCGCCATCCCGCAGCCTGCGGTTCGCATCGGCGACCAGGTTGTTCAGCGGCGCCGTCGAGTACTTGATCGCGGGATCCTCGGTCGAGCCACGAAAGGCACCGGCGCGCTGGGCATCGATCGGCGACGACACCACCGCGACGAGGAATGCACACGTCGCCGCCGCGAGGAGAATTCGAGCGTCCATCACGCCCCCCGATCCTACCCAACTTTCCGGGCGATATAGTTGCGGCGGGCATGAAAGTCGCAGAGTCGAACAGGCGGCCGCTGAAGACGCTCGAGCGCGTGCTCTCGAAGGCCGGCATCGGATCGCGCGTCGAGGCGCGCAGCTGGATTCACGCCGGGCGAGTGAAAGTGAACGGGAAGCTGATTCGCAATCCCGATCACTGGATCGACATGCAACGGGACCGCGTCAGGTTCGATGACAAGCCACTGGAAGAGCGCCAGCGGATCTACCTGCTGCTCTACAAACCCACCGGCTACCTGACCACCTACAAGGATCCGCAGGGCCGACCCACGGTCTACGACCTGGTCGCTGACGCCGGTACCTTTCTGTCGCCCGTCGGCCGCCTCGACCTCGACACCTCGGGACTGTTGCTCATGACCAACGACACGCAGTTCGCCGAGCGCATCACCAATCCAAAGTCCCACGTGCCGAAGACGTATCTGGTGAAGGCGTCGGTGCTGCTGACGGATGCGCAGCTGCAGCAGCTCCGTCAGGGGATCGAGCTCGCCGATGGTCCGACCCGGCCGGCAATCGTCACGCGCGTGCGCGACTCGGCCAACTACACGCATTTCGAAATCACGCTGACTGAAGGACGCAACCGTCAGGTGCGACGCATGGTGGAAGCCGTTGGCGCTCGTGTCCTCAAGCTGGTGCGCATCAAGGTCGGCGGGATTGCGATCGGCACGCTGACGATCGGTAAATGGCGACTCCTCACGCGAGCTGAGGTCGCATCGCTCACGTCTGCTGAGGTACCGCGGATGAGTCGGCGCAGCTGACCTTGCCTCACGGCCCGGTTCTCGCTTCGAATTGACAAGGTACGCATTCGGAAAAGTCAACCCGAGCCTTCTTCCCCAAGAGGGCCCGTCCGCCTCCTGATTCGAGCCATCCGCTGAGAGGGTCCCGTGGACAACATCATCGTGCGTCGAATGTTGGACGTGATTGAACGCGAGTACGCCAACGTCGTCACCCTGCGAACGCTGTCGTCAACGGTCGGGCGTCAACCCGCCTACCTTGGTCGGTTGTTCCGCCAGGAGGTGGGCTCGACGGCGCGCGACTACCTCACCCAGGTGCGGCTCGAACATGCGGCGACGCTCATTCGCGATGGCGTGAAGATCGAGGCCGTCGCGCTCAGCGTGGGGTATCGCAGCAAGAAGAACTTCTACCAGCAGTTCAAGAGGAAGTTCGGGACAACCCCGGTGCTGTTTCGAGCCGATGCGCCGGCTGAGACGTCGCCGCCGCGCGAGCGAGTGACAGATCCTGTCGCCGGCGCGAATCAGCCGGCGATCAGCGATGACACCGCGGCACCGGGCACCGTCGCGGCGATCATTCGCGCGTCGAATCGTGCCTGGCGTCTGGCGGTTCGAGCGCAGCAGCTGATGGTTGAGCACTTCAATCGCTTCCGCCTGGGGATGTTGCTGACTGACGACGAGGGGCGTTATGTGGGGGCGAACCGTGCGGCGATAGCGATCACCGGCTACACCGCCGAGGAACTGCAGGCATTGCCGCCGTCGGTACTGTTTGCCGAACCGCCGGCCGTCGAAATGCGGTGCGTGTGGCAGTTGCTGCTCGTGCGGCACACGCGACCCGCCCGCTCGCCGAACGCCACGCTGCGCACCAAGACCGGTGAAGCCGTTGCCGTTCATCTGATCACGCTGCGCAACTTTCTGTGGGGCCGCAGCGAGCTCTTGACGATTCTCGAGAGCGCGCCCGTGACCGGCTGACGCCCGGCTGATCGAGCGAACGACACGCCGTCACGGAGGCCGAATCAGCTGAAGTCGGGTTGAGCTGCATGGGGCAGCTCACCCCATCGATCGGCATGCCCCGCCCGGAAGGGAACCGCTATCGCGTTGTCGCCGCCTGGCGCGCGGTGCTTCTATTGGAGGCAACGAGATCGTGATGGCCGCGAACGGTGACGCTCGCGTCGAGATCCGAGGCAGGCAGTAAGCGCCTCAGGAAGATCTCCGCGATGATCCTGCGCAACTGCAGGAGGCGGCGGAGTCCCATCTGGGTCAGCCAGCGACCCGGGCCGTCGTCACCGTTCCGGCCTATTTCACCGACCGCCGCACCAGGCCGAGCCGCGCTGAACGAACGAAGGTTCTACAGAGCGAGCGGCGCCGTGCTATCCCCGATCGCATCCACTCGCGCGCCCATCTTGTGCAGCATCGCGAGCAGCAGGTTCGACATCGGCGTGTGCGGCGCGTGGCGCAGGTGACGGTTGCCGGTGAGCTGCCCCGAGGCACCGCCGGCGAGCACGATCGGCAGCGGATCGAAGTTGTGCTCGTTGCCGTCGCTCAGGCTGCTGCCGTAGAGAATCATCGAGTGGTCGAGCAGGTTGCCGTCGCCGTCCGGCGTTGCCTTCAGCCGCTCGAGGAAGTAGCCCAGCATCTTGATGTGATACCGGTTGATCACCGCGAACTGTTCCATGTTCCTGCGTTCGTTCGAGTGATGCGAGGCGTTGTGGAAGCCATCGCGAACACCGGTCGCGGGATAGACCGCGTTGCTGTTCTCGCGGGCGAGCATCAGCGTGGAGATGCGGGTGATCTCCGACTTGTAGGCGAGCACCTGCAGGTCGAACATCAGCTTGAGATGCGACTCGAAGTCGGCCGGGATGCCGACCGGCGCGTCGGGCAGATCGAGGTCGCGCGAGAGCGTGGCATCCACCTGCTTCACGCGCCGCTCGATCTCGCGCACCTCGTCGAGATACTCGCGGAGCCGGCGGCGATCGCTGGCCGGGAGATCTTTCTCCAGCGTCGGCACCTGATCGCGAATCGAGTCGAGCAGGCTGCGCGCCTGGTTGCGCCGCTCCTGCCGCTGCGCATCGGTGCTGCCGTCGCCGAACAGCCGCTCGAAGACGATCTGCGGGTTGTTCTCCATCGGCAGCGGCAGCGTCGCCGACTTCCACGACAGCGTGTTGCGGTAGGCGCAGGTGAAGCCGGCGTCACCGCAGGTGAGGTTCACCGGCTCCATCGACATCTCGATCGACGGCAGCGGCGTATCCTGCCCGACGTGCTGCGCGGCGATCTGATCGACGGTCGCGCCGACGAACGCCTCGTTCTTCTTCACTGGATGGGCGCCGCTGAGAAAGACGGCGGCCGCGCGCACGTGATTCTCGGCGCCGCCGGTGTCCTCGCCGCTCCACGGCGCGACCGGCGCGTGCGCGAGATCGCTGATCACGTTCAGCGCGATCGCGGAACGGCTCGAGCGGCTGCAGGATCTCCGAGAACTGGAACCCGCTTCCCGCCTGCGCCGGCGTCCACTTGTCCATCGTCGCGCCGTGCGGGATGTAGATGCACCCCATGCGTGTCTTCGGTGCGGCCGCCGACTGCGCCAGCGCGGTGGCCGCGGGCACCATCGAATCGAGGAGCGGCAGCGCCAGGGTCACGCCCGCGCCGCGGAGGAACGTTCGCCGAGAGAGGTGCTTCTTGGTGATGAACATTACTCAGCTCTCTTCATTTGGAACGGCACGCTCTTGACGATGCCGGTGATGAGCGACGAGAAGCGGTAGTCGTGACGAGCCGCGTCACGAACGATGGTGCGCACGGCGGGCATGTCGAAGTACTCGACGTGCCGGCCCAGGGCGTAGGTTAGCAGCTTTTCGGTGGCAGTCGCGGCCACGGCGTCGCGACGGTCGAGCAGCGCCTTGCGCAGGCTGGCCGGGCCGTCGAGCGCGGTTCCGTCGGCCAGTCTGCCGGTCGCGTTCACCGGCGCCCCGCCGTCTTCGTCGCGATATTCACCGATGAGATCGAAGTTCTCCAGTGAGAATCCGACCGGATCCATCACGGCATGGCAGGACGCGCAGCTCGGGCTGGCACGGTGCAGCTCGAGCCGCTGACGGACGGAGGTCGGGGCGGCGCCTGGAGTCGTCGCGAGGTTGGTCTCGACGCCGGGCGGCGGCTGCGGCACGGGTGCACCGAGCAGGTTCTCCAGGATCCACTTGCCGCGTTTCACGGGCGACGTGCGATTGCCCGCCGATGTGACCGTCAGCAGACTGCCGTGCCCGAGCAATCCTCGCCGCGCTCCTTCGTCCAGCGTGATCCGACGGAAGCGGCTGCCGCGAACGTTGGGGATGCCGTAGTGCCGAGCCAGTCGTTCGTCAACGAACGTGTAGTCGGCGTCGATCAGATCGAGGATGCTGCGGTCCTCGCGGACGATGGTCTCGAACAGCAGCTCGGTTTCGCGCCTGAAGGCGTAGCGAAGATTGCCGTCGAACTCCTTCGTGACCGGTGCGATGTCGTCCAGCTGACGAAGCATCAGCCACTGACCGGCGAGATTGTCCACCAGCGCGCGCGACCGGTCGTCGGCGAGCATGCGGCGCGTCTGCTGCTCGAGGACTGCGGGATCGTCGAGCCGGCCGGACGCGGCGACGCGGATCAGCTCCTCGTCGGGAATGCTGCTCCACAGGAAGAACGAGAGGCGCGAGGCGAGCTCGAGGTCGCTGATGCGGTAGACGGTGCCGGCGCGCACGTTGCTGGGGCTCGCTCGAACCGGTAGATGAACTGTGGATCGACGAGCAGCCGCGCCAGCGCGTACTGGACTGCCGGCCTCGAAGCCGCGCAGCGTTCTGCCGGATTCGAAGAACTCCATCAGCATCGTGATGGTCGCATCGCGCTCGGTGACCGGCCGGCGCAGGGCGCGCGTCGCCAGCTTCGCGCAGAATCGTCCGCGCGCAGCACGTCCTCCTCACGCCTGTGTCCAGGGACGGCACGCAAAGATCCTCCGGCGGCTCGGCGTGTCACCAGGCCCGGTTGGATTCAGCGGCCCGTTGATTCCGAGATTGGTGACGCCGGCGCTGGCGGCGTGCTCCGAGAACAGATCGTCCACGCCGCGTGCGTTCGCCTTGCGCACCACGGCGACGCCGATCGTCTGCGGTCCCGCCGGAATCTTCAGCCGCACCGGCCCGCGCGCATCGCGTCCGATCACGCGCACGCGCTCGCCGTTCAGTGTGATCTCCACTGAATCATCGGTGCCGACCGGCGGCAGACCGAACAGGCCGCCGCCGGCGCGGCCGACTCTGAACTCGTATTCCGCGTCGAGCGGGAAGATGTGCTGCACGACGAGGCCGCCGCGCGTGCCGAGCGGCAGCCCCTCGCGGTGCCCGGCCTGCGACATGCCGCGTGGTGGGGTGTAGGTGGTGAGCTCCGCGCTGATCGTCGGATCGCCGACGGCGAGGCGGCTGATCTTCGCCGCAGCGCTGACGTAGGCCTGCATCAAAGCCGGCGACACGCTCAGCACGCTGGCCTGGTTGTCGAAGCCCTCGCTCGAGTCATCGCCCGGGAGCAGCGCTGCCGCATCGATCGGCAGATCGAGCAGATCGCGCACGGCGTTCCCATACTCGGTTCGATTGAGTCGATGGAGTGCGGGCGTGCCGGGATTGGGTGACAGTGGCGGCGGCGCGATCGAGCGTGGTCTCGACGGCAGCGGCCAGGTTGTCGAGCGTCGCGCGATCGGGACGCGGCGCGCCGGCCGGCGGCATCATGCCGGTGCGCACCTTGCGGATGACCTTCTCCCAGGTCTGCGGCTCGCGAGCGGCGTTGGCCACCGGCAGCGCGTCGAACGCGAGGCCGCCCGCCTTCATACGCGGGCTGTGGCACGTCGCGCAATAGCGGTCGAGGGTCCCCTGCGCCTGGCCCGCTGAAGCCGTGGCGGAGGCGACCGCCCGCGTTTGCGTCTCGACACGCGTCAACCCGACGACGACCAGCAGCACCGAGGCCGCGAGAATCGTTCCCTTCATTTCTGCCACCGTAGCTTCTCGGAGTTCTTCTGTGACTCGGCGTTCAGCCGTTCAAGGAGCGCGATGGTCGCCGGCTTGCGCTCGGCGCCGACCGCGGCGAGGAACACGCCCTCGGCCCAGCGCAGCGGCGTGCGTCCTTCCTTGTCCTTGATGTCCAGCCGCGCACCGCGCTGGACCAGCAGCTCGATGATGTCGTTCGATCCGCGATTGACCGCGCCGAGCAGCGCGGTGAGCCCCATGGAGTTCGTGGCGTTCACGTCGGCGCCAAGCTCGAGACAGAGCTTCACCGCATCGAGCCGCGCCTGCACCGACTCGGTGTAGGTCTGCGCGACGACCCAGTTCACGCCAGCCGCCGCCATCAATGGCGTGGTCCCGGCCAATGTCGGGCAGGTTCGGATCCGCCCCGCGCTCGACGAGCAGACGCATCGTGGCCGTATCAGCCGAGAGTGCCGCGCGCAGAAACGGCGTCTGGCCGGTGAAGTCCACCCACGAGACATCGTTGAGCGAGTACAGCCATCGCCGGACCGGGAACAGCTCGCGCGTGCGCGCGTTGACGTTCGCGCCCGCGTCGATCAGCTCCTTGATCATGACCAGGATCGGCGCGCGATCGACGCCGTTGTCAGTGGGGCTGTCCTGGTCGTTGTTGTTCATGTCCAGGTTGCGGTATTCCACCGCAGCCCAGAGCGGCGATGCGGCCCCAGAAGTCGTCGGCGTTGACGTTGGCGCCCTTCGACAGGAGCAGCCGCGCGACGCCGAGATTGTTGTTGAGCAGCGACATCAGCAGCGGCCGGATGCTGTTCGCGTCGCCGAGCTCGAGATCCGCACCCGCGTCGATCAGCCGCCGTGCGGCGGCGACATTGCCGTCGCGCGCCGCGTACAGCAGCGGGGTCATGCCGCCTTTGATCTCGGCCCGGCGGCCACGGTCGGGCAGGCCGCCGCGATTGATGCCCACGCCTTCCGAGCCGCAGCCGGTGCCTTTGCACGGCGGCACGAAGGCCGGCGTCGGACCTTTGCGCGTCTGCACATTTGGTGACGCGCCGGCCTCGAGCAGGATCTGCACGGCCGCGTCCTGGTCCTCACGGACAGCAATCATCAGTGCGGTCTGTCCGAACTCCGGCTCGCGCGCATCGACGGTCGCGCCGCGTTCGAGCAGCACGCGCAGTGCGGCTGGCGCACCCGTGCGCGCGGCCGTCATCAACGCGGTCTCGCCTCCCGGATCGACGACGTTCGGATCCACGCCGGCATCGAGCAAACGCCGGATCAGGTCGGCGTTGCCGTTGACGGCGGCGAGATAGAGCGGAGTGACACCGTAGCGATCGGAGGCGGCCGCTGTGGCGCCGGCACGCAACAGGGCGTCGGCGATGTCCAGCCGATCGGCGTGGACGGCGGCGTGCAGCGCCGTCATCCCGTCGACGCGCGCCGCGTTGACGTCAACCTTCTTCCCGATGAGCGCGCGAACGGCAGCGAGGTCGCCGCGTGCGGACGCATCGACGAGCGGCGCCGCAGGCTCAGCCGTGCTGGCCGGCGCCGGATGCAGGAGCGCGACGAGTGCTGCCGCGGCAACGAGTCGCAGAAACATCAGGGCATTTTATCGCCAAGACCGCGCGGCTGAACCGACGCGACTGATGCCGCTCTTCGATAACATTTGTGCAGAACCATGCGACCCAAACCGGTACGGCCGTGCTCACAGCAGGCCGCAGATCGCCGCGGAATTCGAGGACTACCGCGACGAGCGGTGGCGCCGCGAGAGTACCCGCCTGGTGTCCACGGTGCTCGAGGCGGAGCGCTTCGTCGAGCAGGTCGGCTTCACGGCGTGCATGACTGATTCGCGGCGGCCCGGACCGTCGCTGTACGTCGCGGTCTGCGGCCGGCGCGATGCGGTGTTGCCGCGCAACGTGCAAAAGGACCCGGAGTCCTCACTGACGTGGAACTTGAAGGATCAGCTGGTTCGCCGCGGCAAGGTCTATTACGCGAAGCTCGCGCGCGGCAAGGCGATGTTCGTCGCGCCGCGCATGGTTCCGCACTTCCACGCCGTGTGGGGCATGCGGCGCGCGGAGGAAGGCAAACGCCTGAGCCGCAACGCGCGCGCCGTGCTCAAGGTCCTCCGCAAGGAATGGGAGATGGCCACCTCGGACCTGCGCGTCGAGTCCGGCGTCACCGATCGCGCCGCCTTCACTCGCGCGATCGACGAGTTGCAGGCCGCGATGATCGTCGTCCCCAGCGAAGTCGTCTACCTGCCGAAGTTCACGTATCTCTGGACGCTCGGGATCGGACGCTTTCCCGAGGCGTTGACGCGGCGTGCGAATCGTCAGACCGCGCTCCGCGAGATCGCGCGCTGCTTTCTCGCCGGAGCGGGCATGACCATTCCCGGCGAGCTCGCGCGAGTCACTGGCCTGTCACGCCCCGAGGCCGGCCTCGGCAATCGCGCTCTCGTCGCCGAAGGCTTCGCGACGATGCTGGCGCCGGGGATGTATCAGCTGGCGCTCGTTGCGCCTGGAGTCAACAGAGACGACGGAGATAACAGATCAACACGGGGCAACGGAGAAACGGAGGTTGCTTCGTGAACCAACCACCAACTAACTAACCACCAACCACCAACCAGAGAGGATCTCGAATGGCCGCGTATTACATCGGCACCTACGACATCGTTGACCCCACGGAGTTTCAGAAATATCCCCCGGTAGTGTTGTCACTGCTTCCCAAGTACGGCGGCGAGGTGCTGGCGTCGGATACCTCGGCGCTGCTGGTCGAGGGGACTGCGCGGACGATGAATGCCATCATCCGATTCCCGTCGAAGGAAGCGGCGCTCGGGCTCTATAACGACCCGGCCTATCAGGAAGCGAAACGCATACGCCAGTCGTCCACGAAGAACGTGAGCATGGTCCTGGTGGACGAATTCACACCAGCCTAGTGGCCGTCCAGGGTCACTCGGCTCAACTGACCGGGTTGGGCGGCGCGAGACGGACGAGCGCCGGCGCAGGGATGCGGGCTCCTTTGTAGGCGGGCACGTCGCCGAACCTGCGGTGGGCTTCCCAGTCGTTCCGCGCCTCGCGAATTTCTTCGGGCGTTCGCGCGACGAAGTTCCACCACATGAGGATCGTTTCCGGGAACGGCACGCCGCCAATCAGCAGGAGACGGGCGCCGCCGCTGCTCCTGACGCACATCTCGGAGCGCTGCGTGCCGAGATAGTAGAGGACGCGCTCGTCGAGCCGCTGTCCGTCGAGCGTGCATTCGCCGGAGAGGACGAGCAGCGCGTGCTCGTGCTGCCGTTCGAGCGGTAACGCGAGCTCGTGGCGCGGGTGAACCAGAAGGTCGGCGCCGACGAGATCGGAAAAATGCTCCGCCGGCGATGTCGTCGCCGGCAAGCGCGCCCGAGAAGACGCGGACGATGCCACCCGTTGGCTCGAGCCGCGGCACGTCGGCGAGATGTTGAAACGACGGTGCTCGATGGCGGTCGCGATCGGGCAGCGCCGTCCAGAGCTGCACACCGCTCAAGCGACCGGTGTTGTCATCGGGTGTGCGCTCCGCGTGCGCAATGGCGCGTCCCGACGTCATGATGTTCACGCCGCCGGGACGAAGGATCGCTTCCTGCTCGAGGCTGTCGTCGTGCACGATCTCGCCGTCGAGCAACCACGTGACCGTCTGCAATCCGATATGCGGGTGTGGCGCGACGTCCATGCCGCCACCCTGCGCGAACGTCGCCGGCCCGAAGCGATCGAGGAAGCACCACGGGCCGATCAGGCGCTCTGCCTTTCACCGGCAGCGCGCGCACGACGGCGAGGTGACCGAGTGCGACCTCGCGTGCAGGATACGCGTCGAACTGCTGATTCGCGGAAGCAATAGCCGCGCAGGCTTCGGCGGCGACAGTGGATTCGTTCACAGTCGAGTTCCCGTGACGCCGTGTATACCGCACCATCACGACCGCGGCAACGAGTCCGAGCATGAGGCCGCCTGGCCCGAAACCGGCCTGCGCCGGGCCGACCGAATAGTCCAAGGTCAGCTCGCGTTGATCGAACGTCCGCCGCTGGCCGGTCACTGACAGGCGCGCACTCGCGGGAATGAGTGCGTTCGCGAGATAGACGCTCTGCCCGGCAAGGTGGCCGTTGCTGAAGAACAGCTGATGCGATCCGATTCTTCAGCACGGGATGGCCCGCGCGCAGCTGCAGGCGAATCGTTCCCTCGCCGCGGCGAAGCTGGTCCATCGTCGGAGAGGAGGAGTCGCGCAGACGCAGCGGAAGCGGTGCTCCATCCAGCGTGAGTCGCAGCCGCACGCACGACGTCGGTGGCATATGCGCGTTGCTCGTCAACCGTGACCATGC
This sequence comes from uncultured Acidobacteriota bacterium, assembly GCA_963728305.1. GTDB lineage: Bacteria > Acidobacteriota > Vicinamibacteria > Vicinamibacterales > UBA2999 > Gp6-AA40. The sequence continues at coordinate 41,061 of CAVSKE010000011.1, read as the reverse complement.
CGTCGTGGTCACGGTCGATCGTCGCGACGATGGACTCGGCGATGTCCGCGCCGGGCGTCAAGGAGAGATCGATGGCCACGCCGTCGGCGTGCACATCGATCCGTACCGCCTGCAGGTACTCGTCGAGACGATGTGCAGACACACCGGTGCCGGCCGCGACCGCGATGGCCAGCGACAGCCCAGCGAGCAGCGCGCTACTTGCGCGCAAAGGCCGCTCCGTAGTCATTGGTCGGGTCCCGGTAGATGGTGTGAATGTGATCGACGTCGCCGCCCTGGGGCGCGTATTCGATCACGAGCGCCGGGCCCTGGATGCGGAAATACGCGGCGCTGCCCGGCGTCGTCGATCCACTCCAGGCGAAGAAGGTCTGCGCAAGGTTGCCGCGGATCTCGGCCAGCCGCGGCGTCGCGAACGCGTCGTTGGCGATCCCCGCCCACTCGCGCACGATCTCCATCAGCGTGCTCTGTTGCGAGGACGAGAGCGTGGACGCGCGCAGGCCTTCGGGCTGGATCGTGCGTCCGTCCTGGCCAGGGCCAAGCACGAGATCCGAGACCGCGTACGGAAGGATTGCCTGTGTGCGCTGTTCAGGACTCAGGCTCGCCATCAGCGCGAACGCGCGATCGTTCTCCTGACCGAGCGGCCGAACCGTGCGGCCTTCGATGGTGTAGGTGGCCGGCTGCGCTCCCGTGAGACTTGGGGCCAGCGTCGCCCGCGCACCGGCGAAGGTCATGTTGATCGCCAGGTGATGTCCACCGAACTGCAGGATCCATCGGTCTGTGGTCGACGGCGCGCCGACGAAGGCGAGGTAGTACTCGTCGGAGCCGAAGACGACACCGCCGCCACCGCCGCGACGTCCTCCCGGTTGTCCACCGCGAGGCGGTCCGTTTCTCCCCGCCGTGTCACGCAACACATCGTCTGCCCGCATGCTCTCGGTGACCTTGCGATAGCCGGACGGGCTGAACGCGGTTTCGAGCAGCGCCATCACCGCCGTGCGCTGGGCCGGCGTCAGATCGCCGAGCCGTACGCCTTCCCGCTTGTAGACGCCTGACGGAAGGTTGGACCAGCGCGCCTTCTGCTCGCTGTCGAACGAGAACTGAACTTTGGCGCGTCCGGCGTCATCCAGCGTGCTGAGGACCCTCTGCGCGGAGGCCACGATTCGGCCGGTCGCGTCGGCAGTTGCGGGCGCTGCCGAAGGTGCGGTCGATGTCGCGCCGCGCTGAGCGGGAACGACGGCCACAACGGCCACGAACACTCCGAACACGACGACGCCGATTCCAGCTGCGACACGCATCAGGTGACCTCCCACTTGCCCCACTGTACGACCGTCCGATGTGCATTTGGAGCAGGTTGCGACTCGGCCACGGAAATGTCACATGCACGACAGCCCGTCCTCGGGAACGCGATTCCCGTGCGCGGGTAGCGAGGTCCCTCGCGCTCGGTCGGCGAGCTGCCGCCGGCGACGGGAGCCCCCGTTCTGTGGCGTGTTTGTGAGCTCCGCATGTCGCTGTGACAACGAGGGCTTCGGGCATGCGCGTTGCTCTCTGGCATCGCGAGGTCCACGTGGAAGTTCTCGACGGGTTCATCGTTGGCATCTTCAACTACTGCGATCGCTGGTGTGAGGCGTGTTCATTCACCGCCCGATGCCATCTGTTTGCCGATGTTGCAGAAACTGAAGCATCGCTCGATCCGAATCTGAAGCCCGTTGTCGAAATAGAGCGTAGAGGCGGGTCTTCAGACCGGCCTGGTGAGGACGCACCACCGCCCTGGATTCTGAAAATGATCGATGAGATGAACCAGACGGCCGCGAAGATCGCGGCAGGGGACTGCGAGGTTCGGCCGCGACTGTCACCGCCCGAGAGAGCACGCGGCCATTGAGAAGCGAGCCGAGCAGTATTGCTTCGGCGTGCACCCGTGGCTGCAGAAGCTCGAACATGAGCCGTTGAATCCTGCGGATCCCTGCGCGGTGATCGGCTGGTTCCACACGATGATTCCCGCGAAGGTGCATCGTGCGATCAGCGGACTGGCGGAACGTGCTCACGAGGAGCGCGACGGGCCGCCCGATCACGACGGCTCCGCCAAGGTGGCGCTGCTCGGGATCGAGCGCTCGCATGCGGCATGGCTCGATCTCGTCGAACGCGGTGTCATCTCTGACGCGGCTGCAGCGCCGTTCATCGCCGATCTGGTCTGGCTGGGTGAGGCGCTGGAGCTGGTCTTTCCCAACGCGCGCGCGTTCGTGCGGCCGGCGTTCGATGAGCCCGATGAGGTCGCGATGCTGCTCGTGCAGGAGCGCCGCGTCGGCTAGATCGGAGGAACTGATCGAAGTCTAATGAGTGACATGACCAGGGCCTTGATCGCGTGTGCGGTGGCAGTCGTGAGCGTGACGATGTCGGCGCAGAGAGACGACTCGACGCCGACCGATGCGGCGCTGGTGGCCAAAGCGCGGGCGATTCACGAGCGGCTGCTGACGATCGATACGCACATCGACATCGAGGCCGCCCATTTCACCGCGGCGTGCAACTACACGCGGCGCCTCGTGACGCAGGTGAACCTGCCGAAGATGCGCGCCGGCGGCCTCGACGTCGCCTTCTTCGTCGTTCAGGTGCCGCAAGGGCCGCTCACGCCGGCGGGGTATGCCGACGCCTATCGCCAGGCGGTCGCGAAGTTCGACGCCGTCCACCGGCTGACGGAGCAGATCGCGCCGAACGAGATCCAGCTCGCACTGACGCCTGCCGACGTCGCGCGCATCGCGCAAAGCGGGCGCAGGGTTGCCGCGATCGGCATCGAGAACGGGTATCCGATCGGCGCCGACGTGGCGCGTGTGCGTGAGTTCTACCAGCGCGGCGCGCGCTATATGGGGCTCGCGCATACGGGCCACAACCAGCTCGCTGACTCGCACTCAGGCGAGTCGACCAAGGACGCGCCGAACAACGGGATCAGTTCGTTAGGCCGCGACGTGATTGCCGAGATGAATCGCGTCGGCATGATGGTCGATCTCTCACATCTGTCCAGGACGGCGGCGCTGCAGGCGATCGCGCTCTCCAGGGCACCCGTCCTCGCCTCGCATTCCGCGGTGCGCGCGCTCGTCGATCACCACCGCAACCTGGACGATGAGCAACTGCTGGCGGTGAAGAAGAACGGCGGCGTGGTGCAGATCGTCGCGTACGCCGGCTATCTGAAGGCCGGCGCCCGCAGCGGCCGGGCACCGATCCGCAACGCCGTCGCTGCCGGCACCCTCGCGGCATGCCCGGTCGAAGCGCCCTCAGCCGGGCCGTTGTCGGTCGAGGGTCGTCCGGGCGTGAAGGAGCTCGTCGATCACATCGAGTACGCGGTCAAGCTGATTGGCATCGACCACGTCGGCATCTCCTCGGACTTCGACGGCGGCGGCGGCATCGAAGGCTGGGACAGCGCCGCCGACACGCTGAACGTCACCATCGAGCTCGTGCGTCGCGGCTACAGCGAAGCAGACATCGCCAAGCTCTGGGGACGAAATCTGCTTCGCGTGTGGGGCGAAGTCGGGCGCCTTGCTACGGGCGGAGCCGTTCAGCAAGAGCGTTGAGGGCCGTTTTCCACTGCGTACGCCGCTCGTCCACCATGGCGGCGCGAGGCAGCTGAGTATTGACCACCACCACCGACACCTTGCCTGCTTTCGCCGCCAGATAAAACTGCACGGTCGTGCCGTCCCACTTGTAGCGCAATCGGCCCTGGCCATCCGCTCGTACGACGAATCCTTTGGATCCGCCATCGTCGAGAGCGGCTGCGAGGGCGCGTTGAAGGCGCACATCGACGCCTTTCATCCACCGTCGCCGGCGATTCGCCGCGAAGGCCTCGATCACATCCCCGACACCGCCAGCAACGACCTTCGACACGGAGACCTCGTATGCGCCATCGCCGCGTTGATTGAGCGTGCGCACGCCGCGTGCCCGCTCGTAGGCGACCGTGATGCCTTGTGCGTACCAGCCAGGGACGTGATGCGTGTCGTGGAGATGGCGCGCGGCGGCGGTGTGGCCCTTCTCGACTGCGCCAAGCCGATCGAGCACCTCGAACCAGTGGGCGAGGGCATGTCCCGTTTTCTCGAGTGCCTTGGCGTCCGAGACACTGCCTCTGGACGCTCCGCCAGCCGTCGCTCGCGGCACGGTCTTCGTTGTGGCGCGTTCGGTTGCAGAGGAGTTCTGTTGCAGCTCGTTCAGGACATGGCGGCGGGCAGTCGTGTATCGCTCGCCGGTCTTCGCGGCGCGAGCACGGATAATTTTCTTGAGAGCGGCAGCGCGAGTCATGGACGGTCCTTCTCTGGTCACACGACCGCCAGCCCCCGCCTGCTGGTCGCGCGACCCGTGAAGAACCCACGTTACGTGGCCCGAGGTGTGGACCCCTTTGCTCCGATCTCAGGTCCTGCGGGGGAGGGCCCAGGTCGAAGTGAGGCGCCAGGCCAGCGCCGCTTTGAACTTTGCCACCATAACGAAGCGGTCGTCAAGACGGCATAGCGCAAGCGAGGAGCGGTTCGGATCGGTTTTGGGGAATTCGGAAAAGCCCGGAAGGAGGAAGATCGCACTTCCCACTATCAGTATGAGTCAACGGCCTTTGCGCTTCAAGACTGTTTGTTGCGCGTGAGTGCCGGTATTATCGCCGGCCCATGCCGAAACGTCTTCGGCGCGCTCGCCGCTCGGCCCGGCTGCTCGATCGCATTCTCTCCACGCCGCAACTCGCGCAAGCCGTGCCACAACTGCAGCCAGAGATGCTCCACCGGGTCATTCAGCATTGCGGACTGCAGGACTGCGGCGAGCTGCTGGCACTCGTCACGCCCGACCAGTTGACGCGTCTCTTCGATCTCGATCTGTGGCGTCGAGCGGCCTCCGGGCTCGACGAGCAGTTCGATGCCGATCGGTTCGGCACCTGGCTCGAGGTCATGGTGGACGCCGGCGTGTCGACGGCAGCCGCCACGTTCGCGGCAATGGATGTCGATCTCCTTGCGGCGGGTCTTGTCGAGCACGTGCGCGTCTTCGACTACGCCGCCGTGGCGCCGTTCATCACGATCGACGGCGACGTTACCGCAGGCGCGTCGTTCGCGGAGGGCGTTCGCGCCGAAATCGGCGGCTACGTCGTCGTGGCCAAGAGGGTCGAGTTCTGGGATCCCATCACCGCTGTGCTGAATGAGCTCGGCGACGCACACGGCAGTGCCTTCCAGCGCGTGATGCGCCGTTGTTGCCGTTTGTCGAGCTCTCGCCCGGAGATCGACAGCCTGGATGATCGACTGACCGCCAACGAGCAGGCGATGTTCGATGTGGCGCTCGATCGTGAGGAACGAGGGGACACGCAGGGCTATGTCACGCCGGCACAGGCCCGCGCGTTTCTGCAGATGTCTCGCCGGATTGATCTGCGAGAGGCCGCGGCGCCTTCGCGCGATCCGGTCACGCGCGCATACCTCAGAGACGTGGACGCGCAGGCAACTGCCGCACCCGATACCGACGCGCGGGAACCGCAGCCGCACGATGAGTCCGGCCCGATACAACAGGCCGCCGCGAACGCGGTGAGCTCGATCGTCGCTCTCTTACAGGACGCAGGCGTGATCCCGCGCGCCCCCCGGGCGCTCCTGGACGCTCCCCAGCCCACGACCGGGCCGCGTCTCGCGCGTATTCGCGCTCAGTTGGCCTTCGCGCACGACCTCGACCCGGATGCGTACGAGACGCGGAACGCCGAGCTGGTGTACCTCGCAAACGTGATCGCTGCAGGTGTGACTATCCAGTCACGGGCGCTGCGAACCGAAGAGGCATCCGAGGCGGTCATGGCCGTCTGCAACCTGGGTCTGGAGAACTGGCCCGACCGCTGGCTGCCATCCGAGGCCAGGCCCGAGGAGTTCCTGATCGACCACGATCTCGTCCGCGTATTTCAGGTCGGGTGGACGGTCCTCTATGAGGACGTCTGCATCTTTGCGGCGGACCAGTTGGGCAGCGTGCTCAGATCAATTCACTGCATCGATAGTCATGTTCAGGAGGCCATCAAAACACTGCGGACGAAGTTGATGCGCCATTCGCGTGCCGGTACGCCGTGGGACGCTCGCGGCGCGCTCGACGTCATCGCCATCCTCGATACGCCGGCATGGGCGGCGCTGCTCGGTCTCGTCGATCAACTGCCGACGATGCACGCGGCCCTCGGTGCGACGGTGGCTGGCTCGACACGGCAGATCGAGGCGACCGCGTTCGAATTCATCTCGGAGAACGCACAGATCCAGCAGGTTCGCGACTTCATGCAGATCTTGCCGGGCAGATTGCGCTGACCATCCAGCAGGCGGCCGTGAAGCGCACATCATCACCGTGCACGGCGATCGAGCAGCTCCTGCGCATCGACGCACGCTCGGCCGACGACACCGTTCCACAGCGCTGTCTGCTCGTTGTCAGTCCCCTGTGTTACGTCCACGCTCGTATTGTGTCGTAGCTAGACAATCACCGATCGCGCGCGCAGCAGCGCGCGGCCGAGGTCGGTGCGCCCTTCGATATGCACCGCACGCGCGGCGTCGGCTTCAGGCAACGCGTTGAACAGCAGTTTCCACGCCGTGTGATCGTCGAGCCGAATATGCGCTGTCGCCGCCGTCGGCATGCCGCGCCACAACGTCCACCGTTGCTCCTCGCGCGACAGCGTCCAATGGCCGCCACTCGGGCCGCTGATGTCGATAGCGACTGTGGTCCCGGGTGTGGTCGAGACGTCACCGAACGCGTGCGGCAGTCCGCGCACGGCAACATCGATCACGGCGCCGAGGTAGCGTGGATCGGCGAGTGCGTCAGCGCCGACCGCCATCCGGATCTGTTGCTGGTGGTGCCACAGCTCAGTGAATTCGCGCCCGATGTCGAACCAGCCCGCTGAGGTGTCTTGGCCTGCCCACGACACAGGAAACAGCGCCGGCGCATCGAGCGGCAGTGATTCGAACCAGTCCGCCGTCTCGGCGCTCGCGCGCTCGAAGAGATCCGTCAGCACCCGTGGACTCAAACGCGTGGCCGACGTGACCCACTGCGCGTTCAACGTGTTGATGAAGCCGACGAAATCGCGTTTGGATGCGATCGCGCGTGGCGGGGCCGGAGGGGTCATCCCGTCGCGATGGAATGAGAGCCGCCGGAGTGCGGTGTCGAGAAGATGAGCCACGATGTCGCGGACCACCCAGGTGCCGGCGACGGTCGGACGTTCCCATTGTTCCGACGGCAGGCGACGGAGGAGCGTCACGAGGCTGCTGGAAACGGGACGGAACAACGCGCGAGTGTCGGTCGGTACTGGTGGTTCGAGCGACATTTGAGCCTCCTCCGGCTGAGGCTCACTGATAAGACACGCGGCACCGGAATGTGTGACCCGCTAGCACGGGTGTCGCTCGCCCCGGCATACGTACTGCTTCCCTTTGTCACCCATCAGGTGGAAACGGCCATTTCTCCGAGCGACTCGGGTGTCTCGGCCACGACAAACCGCGACCACCAGCAAGGCAGGTGGAAAGTGATACGTGTGACAACAGCCGCCGTGATGATGACGTGGGTCGCCGCAACCGGCGGGCGGCTCACCGCTCAGGACCTGCGGATTGCCCCGAACGACGTCGTGGCCATCAGAGTGAGTGTCGAAACGCTGGCCCAGCACGTTGGAAATTTCGCCGGCCTGCGCGTGCGAGTCACCGATGCCGTTGTGGAGCGTGTCGTGAGTGCTCGCGCGTTCATCCTGGTCGGTCAGAGGGACGTCGTTGGCCTGAACGGCCGGGACCGGGTCGGCGTCGTCGTGGAGTCTGGAACAGTGAGCCTGGTGCAGGGCATGCCTATCGTCGTGACGGGTGCAGCGGGCACGTTCCTTGGTGCACAGGTCGCTGGCGTCCTGACGCGGTCGGAGGCGCTCAGCGTAGCGGAGCAGGATGCGCTGCGCCGTTATCCGCTCGTCGTGGCCCTGTCCGTCCAGACGCCCGGCAACCTCGATCTGCTGCGCGTCGCGCCGGCCACTCCTCAGTGATCGCCGGCCGGCCACTTTCAGGCCGGCCCGCGGTGTGGCGTCACGTGCCGGCGCCGTACGAGGACTCGTTCGCCATCAGCCGCTCGTGATCTTCAGGGGAGAACTGCGGAACGGCACTCGCGCTGGTACGCTGCACGACAGCGGCGGGGATCGTCGCGAGTACGCGAGGACCGATCCCCGGACTGGAGCGTATGTCGAGCGCCCCGCCAATCGCATCGAGACGTTCGACCATGCTGACCAGGCCAACGCCCTCGCCCCAGGCACCATCGACGTTGAACCCCACGCCGTTGTCGATCACGGTCAGGCTCAGTCCGTCGGATCCGTTTCGAACCTGCACCGACAGGTGCGTGGCCTTGCTGTACTTGATGGCGTTTTGCAGTGCTTCCTGGACGACCCGGAACAGGCACAACATCACATCGGGTGGAAGCGCCGACGGCACGTTCTCGTGCGTGTACTCGATGGCGATGCCGGCTCGAGACAGCTCGAGGCACAGGTGATCGAGTGCGGGCGCCAGTCCAATCATCCGCAATCTCGTTGGATGCAACTGGTGCGAGAGCTCGTGCAGGCTCCTGGCGATGTCCCGGGCGACGGTCAACGCTTCGGCGGCCGGCCCTTCGTTGCGATTCGTGCGGCCCAGTAACTCGAGTTCGACGGTCAGAAGCAGCATGCGCTGGCAGATGTCGTCATGAAGCTCGCCGGCGATTCGGGATCGCTCGGTTTCCTGTGCTTTCAGCAGACGCGCCGCGAGGTCGCGGTTCCGCTCGTAGCTCCGACGCAGTTCGCCCTGGTTCGCCCGCAGCTCCTCTTCTGCGCGTTGGCGTCGTTTCCGCTGAATCAGCAGACCCGCTATTAGCACCGTCTGCGTGACCAGTATCGTGAGCGCGCCAAGAATGTAGTTACTGTAGCGGTCCCAGATCGACGGATTGCGGAAAGTGAGACGCGTTCCTGGCGGAACACGGGCTTCGTTGATCCCCCACCGTCGCAGCTGGCGCCAGTCAACCTGGTTCTCATTCAAGTCGAGCGTCGTTACCGGGATGCTGTCGGCTGATTCGCCGCGAAGCACGCGTAGCGCAACCTGGCCGACGCGCCGGATGGCTGCGTTCTGGCGATACAGGCTGCCTCCGACGATGCCGTGATCCATCGCCGAATCCAACCAGCTGTAGGTGGGTGCGTTGGCCGCCGCGACAATCCGGTCGAGGTGCGCGAGCGGATGGAACCTGTTTCCTGCCCCGTCCTCCGTGACGAAACCATGGTAGACGGCAGAGTGAGGCGGGAGTGTGGAGAGCCGGCGCTCCAGGTCCTCTGTCGCAAGCCCGGCCAAATAAGTGATGGTCAATTCGGAGTGAGACGCCTGCAGCTGTTGACGGATCTCGTTCTCGAACTCCTCGTCGCGAATGGCGCTCCCGGTGACGACGAAGACGTCGCGAACGTCCGGCTGCAGCTGTCGAACCAGGTTGAGTGTGGCGGCGAAGTTGCGCCTGTGAATGAGTCCGGTCGAGTTCGAGCGGCGGCCGGGCGTCGGATCGTTGGTCAGGAAGACGACGGGGACGTCGCGAAACAGCGGATCCGAAGGGCTGCTGACGAACGCTGTGGCCGCGTCCAGCATCGCGATGACGAGGTCGAATCGGACGTCCTGATACTTGACCCGCAGGAATTCACGGAAGCTCTGTCGGTAAGCGGGCTGAGGAAAGCTCGCGAGATCGATGAATTCGGAGTAATAGTCGAGGTTCCTTGCGAGGCCGATATCGAGCGCCCGCGGCAATTCGTTTTCGCCGACGATGGAGAACTGCGCGTCGCGCCGCGTGGAATACAGAACGAGAACCCGCTTGTGTTCGGTCTGCGCCTGCGCCTGCGCCGTGCTCGCGAGCATGAGCTCGGCGAAGAGCATCGTCGCTGTCGCCACGGCCGTGGCAGCAGTGGCCTGACTCATCAGACATAGCAGAATGACAAGCGCCTTCATTGCCTCGCCAAAGCCACGCATTCTCGCATTACGAACTCGCCGGCGCAGCAGAATTATCCACATGAGCTGGAGAATTAGTCGCATTCCTGCGGTCCGAATAGAATCCGTCGCTGCGAATAAGATCGCTTCGATCCGCTCGCACCCTCCCGAAGGAGCTGCGACACGCTATACATGAGGTTTCCCCAGGAACGTCGCCCCCGAGTCGTGATTGCTGACGATCATCCGTCGGTGCTCGTCGCCTTCGCCCGCATGCTGGAAGCATGCTGCGAGGTCGTGGCCAGTGTTCCCACAGGCCAGGAAGCGGTCGAGGCCGTCGGCAGACTACAGCCCGACATCCTTCTGGTCGACCTCATGTTGCCTGACGTGGATGGCCTGGAAGTCTGTCGAACCGTCAAGCAGACGCTGCCCGAGATAGACGTCATCATCGTCACGGCGTTCGACGATGCGCAGGTTCAGTCGATTGCCATGCAGGATGGCGCGTCAGCCTTCGTGCCGAAGCATTCGGCCGCAGCGACGCTGGAGCAGACGATTCTGCGGATATTCGCGGAGCGACAACGTGCGCGTCCGCAGGTTGATTGAGTTGGTGCCAGGGAGCTTCGCTATGAGGACACGCTCGATTGCGCGAGTGCTTTCCACACTTCTGGTGAGCGCCGCCCTGATGGGCCCGGCTGGTGTTTCGGCGCAGTCAGGCAACGCCTTCACGGTGGATCCGGGTTGGGCGCAGCTGCCACAAGGGACGACGTGGGGCGGAAACACCACGTGGATCACGGCGGACGGCAAGGGGAACGTCGTCGTACTCGTGCGCACCGCGCCGTACTTCCGCGTGTTCACCAGGGACGGCCAGTTCGTGAAGGCCTTTGGCGACGCGGGGCTGTCGTTCGAGAGCGCGCACAGCGTGACGATCGATGCTCAAGGATTCCTGTGGGTGACTGACTCCGCGGCGCACGTCGTCTACAAGCTCAGTCCGGACGGGCGAGTGCTGATGACACTGGGCAAGAAAGGCGTCGCCGGCGACAACACGTCGCGAGAGCTGTTCAATCAGCCGAACCACGTCGCCGTGGCGCCGGGCGGCGATATCTATGTATCGGACGGGTATGTGAACGCGCGGGTCGTGCAGTTCTCGAACCAGGGACAGTTTGTGCGAATCATCGGTGGCGTGAAGGGTTCGCAGCCCGGACAGCTGCAACTCCCGCACGGTGTCGCGCTCGATTCGCGCGGCCGAATTCTCGTCAATGACAGCGACAACCAGCGTGTGTCGATCTTCGACAAGGCAGGCACGTTCGTCGAGATGTGGCCGTATCCCTCGCGCGGTGGCATCGCCGTCGCCGCCGACGACACGGTCTATGTCAGCGATGTCAACGCCGGCATCGTCAACATCGTGAAGAACGGGAAACTGCTCGACAGCGTGTCCGCCGACCGGGCTCATGGCATGGGCATCGACACCGATGGCGCCATCTACGTCTCGGGTGCGTCGCGGATGACGGTCATGAAGATTACGAAGGCCCGGTAACGCCGGGCCGGTAATCGTGCTGCCAAGTCAGTTGCGCACAGTGATCGTCCCCGGCGCCGACTCGTTGTCGGCGGTATCGACGGCGATGATGTCGATGGTGCTGGTCACGCCGAAGTAGATTTCGACTTCCGCCGTCGTGTTGCCGACGACGACGGCATGCAGCTCGCCGTCAACGTACACGTCGTACCGGATGAGTGCTGGTGGCGCGACATCATCGCTCGACGGATCCCATCTGAGGAGAAAGAACCCACCGGTGTTTTCCGCGCTGATGTTCGCAGGCGTTGTCGGCGGCGTGTGATCGTTGGGGTTCGCGGGCGCGGTCGTCACGAACACGGGGTCGCTGATGGGCGACAGGTTGCCATCGACGTCTCGAGCACGAACCGTGAACGTATACGTCGTCTCCTGATTCAGCGGCACACAACCGGTCGGCACGAGCACAGCGGCGCAGGTGAACGTACCCGTCCTGGAGTTCATCGTGGAGACGGCCTGTCCGTCGATGGAGATCGTGTACCAGATAGTCGAACCGTCGTCCGTGGACGCCCAGGTCAGCGACGCGTGCGTCGGGCCGACATTCAGCACTTGCACGACGGGTTTGGTGGGCGCGGCGAGTTGGCCGGGCAGCGTGACGGTCACGGAGTTGCTGGACTTGGAAAGGTTGCCGGCCGCGTCCTTCGCGTAGACGCGAATCACGTAGGTCCTGCCAGGTTGCAGGCCTTCCACTGTGTGACTCGTCATCGTCTGGCTGACGGTCACCGTACTTCCGGCGCAGCAGACGATGTAGCTGAAGCGGCCCGAGTTGTCGGTGGACGGTCCCCAGGTCAGAGACACGCTGCGCTCCGTCGTCGCCGTGACCACGAGATTGGTCGGCGCGGTTGGCGCGACGCGATCTGCGATCCGGGATGACTGCGCCGAAACGAGGGACGAACCACATGCCACAGTGAGCACCAAGACCTGAAGTGCCGTGAACCACGGAGGGGATGTTCTCGTCATCTGCTCCTCGCTATGAAGGTATGTCCCTGCGGGACGTGAGCGAACGCGTTGTGAAGTGTGCACGCTAGAGCAAGCGCCGTGCCTCGTCTCGCTGTCGCGGACTGCGGTTCAGATCGCTGTTATTCGAGATCTCACGCGACAACGTTTTCACCTCTCGGTGACGGCCCTTACGGGCGCCGTAAAACGCGACCAGCCGCGGCCGCTGCGTGAGCTCAGATCGGGATGAAATGCGGGACGAAAGGAGGACCGAGTCGCCTCGTACGGATCTCCGTGTCGCGTCACACCTCGAGGAGGTCCTTGCCGACGACGACCGTTCCGCGGAAGTGCCTTCTCGCGGCTGCGAGCCACATGTCGTCCGTCACGTCGGGGTCGTCTGGCGGCACGAAGTGAGACAGCACCAGCGTCTTCACGCCGGCTTGTTGCGCGATGCGGCCCGCATCCTCGGCCGAGGTCTGATGCGCGAGAATGCTCGCCTTCAGCGCCGCCGCATTGGGGACCTTCGCGACGAGCCGATCGATCGCCGGCGGATACATCACGGAGTGCACGAGGACATCCGCGCCGTCGGCGAGTGTCACAAGGTTCTGCGACGGTGCCGTATCTCCGGAGATCACGATGGCGCGATCGCGGGCGTCGAACCGGTAGGCGAACGCAGGAACGACAGGCGGATGATCAACGACCGCGGCCGTTACCTTCACGTTGCCGTCGGACATCACGACGCCTGCAGCGCGAACCTCGTGCGGCCGGACCAGCGGTTCAAGCGGTACACGGCCCTCGTTCGAGATCCGCGTGTCGATGTCGTACTTGTTCATCTCGAAGAACAGCTTGGTCATTCTCTCGAGCGGCGGCGGTCCCCACGTGTCCACTCGAGTTCTCAGGCCGGCCGTCCAGGCGAGCCACACCAGGTTGCCGTAGTCGGCATTGTGATCGGAGTGCTGATGCGTAATGAAGATGTGACGCAGGGTCGTGAGCGGCACTCCGGCGAATGCCAGCTGCCTGGCCACGCCATCGCCGCAATCGATCACATACGCGACGTTGTTGCTGACGATCACTTGTGCAGAGGCAGAACTGGCCGCTCGCGGACGCGGGACCGCCTCCTGTCCCGAGGAGAACGAGCCGCGTCGCGCCGTCTTGAGCGGCGTTCGTTTGACGACCGACCGTGCCTGCGACGGCCAGGGCGCCGAGAAACGCGCGACGAGTGATGGTGCGCAACTGACGCTCCGTTCGAAGACACAGATCTTACCGGAGCTCTCGCACGCGTGACGTTCGCGGATGTGCTTGCCTGCCGGCCTCGCGAACGCCGCCGCACCTTCAGGCCGACGGGGGCGACGCCTCCGCGCGCCGGCGTGTCATCGAGCCATTCTCACGTGCGAGAGATTGTCACAAAGCGCTTCGTACAGTAAAGTCTTCACGGGCAGAACGACGCGGACGCCAAGGAACATGTTGAAGAGTCGGACGGAGACGTGGCTCGCGGTGATCGTCCTGGCCCTCGGCCTGGTGCCTGTGGCGATTCTGGGGCTGTGGGGATATATGAGCGCCACGGCGACGCCCCTGCACTCGAGCCCGCGGGACGTGCAGTCCGTGACGCACGCGGCCCCGCGCAGGAAAGTGGACCGATGCCGTGGAGCAGGGCCGGCAGATCGTGCGTGCAGGTCTCACCGAGCAGAACCTCCCGGGGCTGTCGGTGGCGGTTGGAGTCGGTGGCGATATCGTGTGGGCGGAAGGCTTTGGCTGGGCGGATCTCGAGAGACGTCTGCCCGTCGCGCCAAATACGCTGTTCAGGATTGGCACCGCTTCGACAACGCTCACGTCGGCCGCGGTCGGCTTGCTGCTGGAGCAAGGCCGTCTGAAGCTGGACGAGGTGATTCAGACCTACGTGCCGGCGTTCCCGGAGAAGCAGTGGCCCGTGACACTGCGCCAGTTGATGGGGCATCTGTCCGGCGTCAGGAACGACGGCGGGGACGAGGGGCCGCTGTATTCGCTGCATTGCGATCGAACGGTCGACGGTCTGCAGTCCTTCAGCGACAGCGCACTGCTGTTCGAGCCGGGCACTCAGTACCGCTTTTCGAGCTACGGCTGGATCCTGGTGAGCGCGGCGGTCGAAGCCGCCGCGACCAGGCCGTTCTTCACGTTCATGGCGGAGCAGATCTTTGCGCCGCTCGGCATGGACGACACGAAAGCCGACTCCGCCACGACGCCAATCCCGAACCGCGCGACGTTCTACTTCCCGAGGTTCGCGGCGGACCCCCGCTACGGCCTCCACCTGACGCGCCCGATCGACTATTCCTGCTACGCAGGCGCCAGCGCGTTCTTGTCTACCCCGTCCGACCTGGTGCGCTTCGGCATGGCGATGAACAGCGGCAAGCTGCTGCAACCGACGACGGTCGCATTACTCCAGACTCCACAGCGACTGGCCTCGGGGCAGGAGACGGGATACGGTCTGGGCTGGGACCTCGAGACCATTGCGCTGGCGGGTGAAGACACGCGGTGGGTTGGCCACGAGGGGACGTCGCTCGGTGGGATGCTGGCGTCTCTCATCACATTGCCCGGGCAGGGGATCGTCGTGGCGGTGACGTCGAACATCTCCTACGCCGACACCGAGGCGGTTGCAGTGAAGATCGCGCGAGCCTTCGCTGAATAGCTGTCATGCGTGCGCGGGGCGCGGCGAGCGTCACGTCTCGGTCGCGAGCGACGCTGCCTGATGCCGATACCCTCGCACCTCATAGCCAACGACCGTGACGACCGGTGCCAGCGTGAGGATGACCAGGCACACCGCCATGCCGATGCCGGACAGCGCCGCGATGACGGCGACGCCACGACGGCAGCCGTCGCGCTCAGCAGCCACACATGGAACGGATCGAAGCGTCGAACGAGGTAGTAGTAGAGCGCATAGATCAGCCCGAGAAAGACGCAGACCGGAACCGCGACGGTGAGCACGGTCGCGAGTGGGCCGATATGGGCCTTGTGCTCGATGAAATTGGCGGCGACATGCAGGCCGGCGCCGGTGGCGACGATGGCGGTCACGATCAGCAGCTGGCTGTAGCCCCAGACGAAGGATCGATCGCGGTGCGCGTGCAGGATCGGCGCTGACGGCAGCATGTAGTACACCCACCACATGCCGAACGTGAGCCCGGTGCCCGCGATGCCGACGAGCGCCGCATCCAGCGTCCACCCCTGTTGCTCGACGACCGCCGACAATGCGGCGACCGTGCCGACGACTCCCTCGCCCAACGCAATGATGGCGAAGAGACCGTGGCGCTCGACGATGTGATGCGCATGCCAGGGTGTGCCGCCATCCATGCGCTCAGCCAGGATCGGGCGCCGCGAGTTCGATCAGCGCGAGCATGCCGACGACGATGAAAGTGACCGCGATGGAGAAATGCAGCAAAGATCAGCGCCACCCACCCGATCTGGGCCAGTGAGACGAGCGACGGCATAGGTGAGGCACGCCCGGCGCCGGGCGGGATCCTGTCGTGCCGCGCGCAGCCACTGAAACACCAGGGCGAGCCGCATGATCACGTAGCCGAGCACCATGATCGAGGTGTCGAGATGTTCGCCGTGCTCGATGGACGCGAACATCCGTGGCACGCCGATCGCCAGGACCAGCACGCCGATCATCTGCACCATGGTGGCGATCGCGGAAGATCCAGTCGTCGGTGTCGTAGGCCGACGCGAACCACGTGAAGTTCGTCCAGGCCCAGCAGATGCCGAAGCTCGCGAAGCCGAAGCCGAGCAGCGCCGTCGCGTAGTGGCCCTCGGCCAGCGCATGCGCGAGCTGGGAGGCCGCGAGCCCGAAGGCAGATCACGAACGTCAGGTCGAACAGCAGTTCAAGCGGCGTGGCGGCACGGTGCGTCTCGTGTCGATCGCGTCCACCCATCCGGCGGGAGTGATGGTGCAGCGCGTCGGCGCTGGGCGGTGTGGTGCTCATAGACGTCGTGTTCGAGAGTAACGCTGTTTGGGAATTGCCACGTTGCGTTCGGCAGCCATCATGTCTTCGCGAAGGAGCCACGATGAAGAGCGGCCTGTTCCTGTCCTGCATTCTCCTGATGTGCGTGTCCGGAGCGCCCGCCGCCCAGACCGCTGCCGAGCCATCATTCTTGCTGAAGTCCGTCGGCCCGAATGTGTGGGCCGCGATCTCCAATCCCAAATCCACAGCCCCGGCCGGGGCCAACACGGGATTCGTCATCGGTGACGAGGGTGTCGTCGTCATCGACACGACCGTCAGCGCTGATGCCGATGGCCCGCCCAAGACCGCGGCGATTCGCTCGCTGCCACCGTACTCGACCACGCCGCGCCATCGTTTCGTGGACGCCGGCGCGGTCGTGCTCGCACACCGCAACGTGCGAGGTTGGGTTCACAGTGAAAATCTCAGAATGTTCGGAACTGAGACAGCCAAAGAAGGCTCCTCGCGGCGATTCGCACACTGACCAGGCTGCCTGCTCGAGATTCGCGCGCGTCCCCGGACACACAGGCGGTGACTCGGTGGTGGTGATCCCCGATGCCAAGGTGGTGTTCGCCGGCGACCTGTTCTGGCGCAACATGCTGCCGAATCTCATCGATGCATCGACACAGCCCTGGATCGACACCATCAACGCGCTTGCGAAGAACGAACTGGATGCGACCTTCGTGCCCGGCCCGGCGACGTGGGAAATGCGCAGGACCTGAGAGCGTTCCGCGAGTATCTGACGACGCTGCGAACGCTCGTGTCGGATGCTCAGGCCCAGCGAAGGTCGGGCGAGGCGCTCGCTGACGCGGTGATGAAGGCACTCAGTAGCAAGTACGGGGACTGGGATGCTTTCAAGTATCTTGCGAGACTCAACATTCTCGAGACAGACGCCGAGTTGAGAGGGATGAAAAGGATTCCCTCGACGACCAGCCGTTGAGCGAGAGCTCAACAATACGAGAATAGCGAATCCTCAATCGCCCTCGGCACCTATACTCGCCAGGATGGCTGAGTCCGCCGAGACATCCATTTCCTGTCGTCGGCGTCGGCGCCTCGGCCGGAGGCCTCAGTGCGCTCACGCATCTCCTCGCCGCGCTGCCGCCGCGACCGGGGCTCGCGCTGGTGGTCATCCAGCACCTGGATCCCAAGCACGAAAGTCGTCTGAACGAGCTGCTGCAGCCGCACACCTCGATGGCCGTGGTCGATGCCGGCCATGGTGCCAAGGTCGCGCCCGATCACGTCTACGTCATTCAGCCGAATACCAGCGTCGCGATCGCTGACGGCGTGCTCTCGGTCACGCCGCGTCCCGATGATCGGCGCCCCCACTATCCCGTCGATCATTTCCTGCGGTCCCTGGCGGCGGTCCAAGGGCCGTCCGTCGGTCGGCGTGATTCTGTCCGGCACGGGCTCGGACGGCACGCTTGGGCATCTGTGAGATCAAGGCGGCCGGCGGCCTGACGTTCGCCCAGGACGAACAGTCGGCCCAGCATGCCGGCATGCCACAGAGCGCGATCGCCAGCGGTGCCGTCGATCTGGTGCTGCCTCCGGACGAAATCGCCGCGCGTCTCGCGGCGGTCCGGCAGCATCCGTATCTGGCGCCCGCCGAAGACGACGGAACCCGACGAGCCGCGGGACGAGATCCGGAGGAATTCCAGCGCGTGATCACCGCCCTGCGGAACAGCTCCGGCGTCGACTTCAGCCAGTATCGCGACACGACGCATCAAACGACGGACGGCGCGCCGCATGATGCTGCGCGGCTTCACGTCGCCTCGCGAGTACGCGCAGTTTCTCGAGCGCGACCGCGACGAGGCCGAGGCGCTGTATCGCGACGTCCTGATCAACGTGACGAGCTTCTTCCGCGATCCCGAGATGTTCGAGGATCTCAAGCGGGAGGTCTTCCCCGCGATCGTCAACGGCAAGCCAGACGGACCGCCGGTCCGCGTCTGGGTGCCTGGCTGCTCGACCGGCCAGGAGGCCTATTCGATCGCGATGGCCCTGCTGGAGTTCCTGGATACCGCGAAGACGAAGCGCTCGATCCAGATCTTCGGGACCGATCTCGGTGACCCCGCGCTTCCTCGACAAGGCGCGTGCCGGTCTCTACCCGGAGAGCATCGAGGCGGAAGTCAGTCCCGAGCGCCTCGCGACGGTTCTTCGTCAAGGAGGACCGACACTATCGGATTCAGAAGAGCGTGCGCGACCTCTGCGTCTTCGCGCGGCAGAACGTCACCGTGGATCCGCCGTTCTCCCGTGTCGATCTGGTGACGTGCCGCAACGTGCTGATCTACATGTCGCCGCCGCTGCAGGAACGGCTGTTGCCGGTGTTCCACTTCGCCCTGAATCCGGGTGGATTCCTCGTCCTGGGCCTGGCCGAGACGGTCGGCTCGTTTGACGACCTGTTCGAGCTCACGAATCGCGCGCACAAGATCTATCGGAAGAAGGAGACGGCGAGCCGTCCTCCAGCTCACCTTCATGGCGGACGAGTGGCTCGCGGGCACGACCGTCGGCGCGGCCAGGCATCATCAATCAGCCCGCCAGGCGATTTTCAGCGTGAAGCGGATCGCCTCGTTGCTCGGCCGCTATGCGCCACCGAGCGTGCTGGTGAACCACGACTTCGAGGTGCAGCAGTTTCGCGGCCGCACGTCGCCGTACCTCGAGACGCCGAGCGGACAGCCGACCACCAACATCCTGCGCATGGCCAAGCAGGGTCTGTTCATGGAGTTGCGCAGCGCCCTGACCGAGGCCAAGACGACCAATGGTCCGGTTGTCCGGGAAGGGCTGCACGTCGTCGACGGCAGCGACGACATCGAATTCACGCTGCGCGTCCTGCCGGTCGAGGCTGCCGCACCAGACGGAGTGCTGCCTGCTCGTCCTCTTCGAATCGAAGGACTGGCCGGCCTGGTCGGCGGGCGCGCTCGCGCAGGACGAGGGCCTCGGCGGCCAACGCCGACCGTGACGCGGCATGGCTGCGGCAGGAGCTGGCGTCGACCAAGCAGTATCTCCAGTCCATCGTCGACGAGCAGGAAGCCGCGAGCCAGGAGCTGCGCGCCGCGCACGAGGAAGTGCTGTCGAGCAACGAGGAACTCCAGAGCACGAACGAGGAGCTCGAGACCACCAAAGAGGAACTGCAGTCGGCGAACGAAGAACTGACGACGGTCAACGAACAGTTCCTGAGCCGCAATCGCGAACTCGACGCGCTGACCGACGACCTGTCGAACTTCATCAGCAGTGCGGAGTTGCCGATGGTCACCGTCGGACGCGATCTGCGGGTCCGTCGGTTGACACCGGCGGCGCAGAAGGCCTTCAACCTGCTGCCGACCGACGTCGGGCGATCGATTGAGCACATCAAGTTCTCGCTCGCCGTGGACGGCATCGGCGCGATCATCGACCAGGTGATCGCCTCCGTGCAGCCGTGGGAGCGCGATGTCCGCGATCGCGACGGCCGGTGGTGGTTGCTGCGCGTGCTGCCGTTCCGCACCGGCGACAATCGCATCGATGGCGCGACCATCGTGGCGGTCGACATCGACCTGGTTCGCCAAAGCCACGAGTTGCGGGAAGGGCGCGACGCCGCGCTGGCGATCGTGCAGGCGGTGCGCGAACCGCTGGTCGTGCTGGACGCCGAGTGTCGCGTCGGCCTGGCCAACGACGCCTTCTATGCCCTGCTCGGAGAAACCGCGGAGCAGATCGAGGGCAAGCACATCTGGGACACCGGCCACGGCATCTGGACGAGCCCCGAGGTGCGTCGGTCGTTGAAGGACGCGTGTTCAGGCAAGCAGCCGATCGTGAACCTGGGAGATGGAACGGTCGCTTCAGGGCCGTCCGCGCACGCTCGTGCTGAACACCAGGGCGATCGAGCGAGCGGATCGCCCATCGCTCGTCCTCCTGGCCGTCGACGATGTCACCGACGCGCGGCAGGCGGAAGCGCTGCGGATCGATGCAGAAACCCTGCGCTTGCTCGACAAGCGGAAGGACGAATTCCTCGGCATCCTGGCGCATGAACTGAGAAATCCTCTGGCCCCGATGCGATTTGCGCTCGAGATGCTGCGGCGCGCCGACGGCAACCGTCGATCAGATGACGCGGGCGCGGCAAGTGCTGGACCGTCAGGTCACCCACATGGTTCGAATCGTCGACGATCTCCTCGATGTGTCGCGCATCACGCAGGGGAAGGTTGAGCTGCGCAAGGAGCGGCTCGAACTCGCCAGCCTCGTCAATGCGGCCGTGGAACTCTGCCGGCCCGGGATCGATGCGTCGCGTCACACGTTGACGATTTCGCTTCCCGACGAGACCGTGACGCTCGATGGCGATGCGGTCCGCCTGACGCAGGTGCTCGTGAACCTCCTGAACAATGCGATCAAGTTCACGCCCCAGGGCGGGCACATCTGGCTCATCGCCGAAACGAGCGGCGAGCAGACCGAGTGTCCGGACCAGGTCCGGATTCGCATTCGCGATACGGGCGTGGGTATTGCGCGAGACATGCTGCCGAAGATCTTCGACATGTTCATGCAAGGGCGATGTGTCGCTGGAGCGGTCTCGGGCGGGACTCGGCGTCGGCCTGACACTCGTGCGCAATCTCGTCGCGCTGCACGGCGGCACCGTCGACGTGCGCAGTGAAGGCGAAGGTGCGGGCAGTGAGTTCACCGTGTCCCTGCCGATCGATCCCGCAGGCACAGCCGCCGCGCGCAGCCGCCGACGCTGTTGCCGACGCCCCCGCCGTCAGGCCGCTGCGCATCCTCGTGGCTGACGACAACGATGATGGCCGCGAGATGCTCGTGTACCTCTTGACCGCCGAAGGTCACACCGTCGCGCAGGCGCCCGATGGTCCGACGGCGATCGAGACCGCAGCGGCGTTTCATCCCGACGTCGTGATTCTCGACATCGGCATGCCGGGCATGAACGGCTACGCGGTGGCGCAGACCCTTCGGAAGCAGCCGGACATGTCCTCAGTCGTCCTGGTGGCGTTGTCGGGATTGGGACAGCAGGAAGACAAGGCTCGCGCGGCGGAGGCCGGATTCGATCGTCACTTCACGAAACCGGTGGACGTCAACTCGCTGCGAGCGTTCCTCGCCGCAACCGGCGAAGGGCGTTAGGCAAGACAGTCCTCAGCGTGGCAACGAACATGACACCAAAGAACACGATCTGCCTCTGGTTCGACAAGGACGCGCAGGAAGCGGCGCGCTTCTACGCTGCCACCTTTCCGGATAGTGAAGTGAGCGCGGTTCGCAAGGCGCCCGGTGACTATCCCGGCGGTAAGGCGGGCGATGTGCTGACGGTCGAGTTCACCGTTCTCGGCATTCCCTGTCTCGGTCTCAACGGCGGTCCGGAGTTCAAGCACAGCGAGGCCTTTTCCTTTCAGATCGCCACCGACACTCAGGAAGAGACCGACCGCTACTGGAACGCGATCGTCGGCAATGGCGGCCAGGAAAGTCAGTGCGGTTGGTGCAAGGACCGCTGGGGACTCTCCTGGCAGATCACCCCGCGAGTGCTCACCGAGGCACTTGCGGCTGGTGGCAGTGAGGCGACGCGTGCCTTCGAGGCGATGATGCCGATGAAGAAGATCGACATCGCCACCATCGAGGCGGCGCGGCGGGGCTAACGAACACGGGAGAGGTGCCTCAGAAATTCAGTTGTCCGAATCCACGCGGCAGCGTGAATCCGAGATCCCAGAACAGGGGTGGCGATGATCAGAGGACGACCGTGCAGCGCGTCGATCTGGCCGGCCACGATCAAGTCAGCAGGCTGAGTAAGGCGTAGACGACCAGGGCTCCGAGCAGACTGAATCCCAGCAATCTTGCCACGCGACCAAGGGTCTCCATCATGAGGACGGCGGCGCTGAAAACTGACGACCTCGTCCGCAGCGTTCGAGTGTCATGAGGCTGGGCTTGAATATTAATTCAATCGAATTCGATCCGCTTTGATTTTTGATAAATAAATCCACTCGTCGGTGCAGTTCTCAGCACAACAGCGAAAGCGCGTGTCCGTCGCGATCCGCTTCAGGCGAGTCAGGACGGGATCCGGTTCATGCCGCACGTCTCACGCGTGGCGCTCAACGACATGTTTGGATGTTGGTCCGCGGTGTCAGTCGACGCAATCGAATGTGCCGATGATCCGCATGCGGTCAATCAACGTTGTCGCGGGGCGCTGGAACTGCGTTTGATGACCACGATCGCGCGTGTTTCGTAGGAGAAACCTTTGTCGCGCATCCACGTCCGGATGGCGCTGCGGACGCGCACGAGCGCCGCCCGTTCGTGGGTCTTGACATCTGGCTCGTCGAGCCGGTCGACGACCGCGAGCGCAAGATCTGCGAGCCCATGGCCAGGTTCCAATGCGAGGACCGCCGCACCTCGACCAAAGGGTACGAGCTCACATTGAGGAAGCCGAGCGACGACACGCGAATCGATCGTGATCAGGAAGCGCCCGCGACCAATCTTCAAAAGATTCACCGGTTCGGGCGTGCGTTCAATCCGCTTCGATGATTTCCTGTCGCCGCGGCCCACCAGGCCAACAATGGCTCGTGCCAGGTCACGATCGCGAGCGCGGAGCATAGCGATTACGTCCTCAGGCAGCGTCATCGCAATCAACCGCGATGGGCCGTCAAATTTTCGAGGGCGACCGCGTTTCATCGATGCTCAAATGTACACGATCCAGATGCTGCTGCTCTCACATAGCCACCAGAGCTCGCGTTGATCCATCCGCTATTCCGCGCGCAGTGCCGCCACGGCGTCGACACGAATGGCGCGAGCCGCCGGGACCAGGCACGCCACACATGCGGCAACGATCATGTGCCATTGTGACGACGATCAGCGTGGCCGGGTCGCGGCTGCTCACACCCGACATGAAGCCTTGAAGGAGCGATCCCGATACTCAGCGCACCTCCGATGCCCAGCGAGACACCGGCAAGCAACTGGAGGGCCGCGCGGCGAGACACGATCCACCAGACGTGCCCGGCGCCCGCGCCGAGTGCGAGACGTACGCCGAGTTCACGCGTACGCTGCGTCACGGCGTGCGCAGTCACGCCGTACATCCCGACCATGACGAGACCCATCGCGCGCGATCGCGAAGAAGCCGAACATCGACGCAAAGACCGTGAGCAGTCCCAACTCTTGATCCATCGCCTCATCGAGCGGCATCACACTGCCCACGAGAGGAAGATCAGGATCGATGGCGCGCAGCGCATCCCGCAGAACACCAGCGACAGTTCCCGGGCCCACATTCGAGCGCACCAGTATGGTGGCCGATGGCAGCGGGTTGGCGGCATAGGTCCGGTACAGGACCGGTTCAGCGCTACTCATGATCAACGCCGGGCTGACGCGGGTTGGCCTGCCGCACGTTCGGTATCACACCGACAATCGTCAGCACCGTGCGCGTCGCCGCCGGCGCGCCCGGGTTCGAGCCGAACCAGACGGCCAACAGCCTCCGAACCCGGAAAATGACGCGCCGCCAATTGTTCGTTGATCACGGCGACGTCGGTGCCCGGCGCTTCGTCAGCGGTCGTAAACAATCGGCCCCTGACGGGTGAGACACCCAGTGTTTCCAGATAACCCGGGCCGACGGTCACGACGGAAGCCAGTCGAAAACTCGCCGGCGGCTTCCCGGCTGTCGATCGACACCCGCTGGCGCGCAGCACCCCGAAGCGGTGTCGCGCTCGCGATTCCTGCGCGCATGCCTGAAAGCGCCGCGAGCTGTTCGCCGAGTCGGCGGTAGAACGCACGCCGACTCTCCTCGTTCGGATATCTCCGCGTCGAGAGATTGACTTGCGCCGCCACGAGTCCAGCGGTGTTCACCCCCGCGTCTACTCTTCGAGAACGCGTAGACGTTTCGCATCCACAGTCCTGCCCCGGCGAGCATCGTCAGGCTGAGCGCAAGCTGCGCGACGACAAAGCCGTCGGCCCAGCGGCGTGCCCGGGGAGATCCCGCGGTGGCACGACCCGCTTCGCCGAGGATGTCGGTCAAGCCGACCTTCGATGTCTGGAGCGCAGGGACGAGGCCGGACAGAATGGTCGTGCCGATGCAGATCAGCGCCACGAACGCCACCACGGCGGGCTTCGATCGGGGCCTGCACCCAGTAGGGCGCGCCGGTGTTCGCGGTCGCCATGCTGAAGGCGCGGACGCCGAGCGCTGCCAGGGCGAGTCCGGCGACGCTCGCAACGATCGTGAGGAGAAGCGTTTCGGCAAGCAGTTGCCGGACGACGTGCCATCGCCGGGCGCCGAGCGACAGACGGACCGTCATTTCGCGCGCTCGGCCGATACCGTGCGCGAGCATCAGGTTGGCGATGTTCGCGCATGCCACGAGCAGCAGGAAGGTGCCGGCACCCATGAGACCGGCGAACACGCCGCGGATCGGTCCGCTGGTGGTCAGTTCCCGAAACGGGCGGACGAATGCGGTGATACCGGTATTCGTCGCGGGAAAGTCGCGCGCCAGCCGGTCCATGACCCGCGCCAGGTCGGCCTGCGCCTGCTCGAGCGTGACGCCGGCCCGAACGCGACCGAACACGTCGATGTCTCGGAGTCCGCGCTCGTCCTGCCTTTCATTGACCCGCACAGCCAGCGGCTGCCACAGAGCCGACTGTGTCGGGAAGCCAAATCCTTCTGGCATGACGCCGACCACCATTGACACCACGCCGTTCACGCGCACCTCTCGTCCGACGATCGCAGGATCGCTTCCGTAGCGCCGCGTCCACAGCGAGTGACCCAGCATGACGACCGGCGCTGCGCCGGCTCGATCATCGTCGGGTGCGAAGCCTCGTCCGAGGAGCGGCTGGTGGCCGGTCATCGCGAACACGTTCGAAGATACCCACGCGCCGGTCAAGCGCTCGGGTGCGTGTTCGTCATCCGCCACGTCCATCGCTTCTTCGTCTGCCGCGACGATGCTGTCGAAGAGAGAGGCCGACGCCTGCAGATCCTGCAGGTCCGGAGCCGACCAGTTGTCGATGGCGTTTGGACCGCGATTCGCGTCGCGCGTGGCGACTGCGACGATCCGCTCCGGATCCGGGAATGGCAGGTCGCGGAGGTAGACACCATGGATGATCGTGAACATCGTGGTGGTCGCGGCGAGGCCTATCGCCAGTGCTGCGACAGCGGTGATGGTCAACGAGCGCTGCTTCGCGAGTCGACGCGCGGCGACCCGTACATCGTTCCACATAGGCATTCCCGATCCTCTTCGGCCGTTAACGCAGTGTTCAACTACAGAGAGGCAGAGAAGACGTCACGAGTTCGTACGAGTGCTTGTGATTATCCTGGAACGCGTGCGAATCACCTGACGACCGATGAGCGACCGACTTCAGGCCAGGTTCATGAGTCTGCTCGACCACCATCACGGCATCGTCGTCAAGGTGGCGAGCCTCTACTGCTGGCGCGCCGAGGACCGCCGCGACCTGGCGCAGGAGATTGCCCTACAGCTGTGGCGGGCGTTCCCCGCCTACGACGAGCGTCGGCCGTTTTCGACCTGGATGTACCGCATCGCGTTGAATGTGGCGATTTCGGCCGCGCGCAAGGCAGCCCGCCGGCCGCAGCACGCATCGCTCGAGGACCACGGCGTGGATCCGATCGACACCACATCACGTGCCGAGCCCAACGATCACGTCGTGACACTCTACAGATTCATGGCCCGCCTCGATCCGCTGAATCGTGCGCTCCTCGCGCTTTACCTGGATGAGTGCAGCTATCGCCAGATTGCCGACGTCCTGGGCATCACGGAGACCAACGTGGCAACCAAGATCAGCCGGCTCAAACAACGCATCCGCATGGAGACAACAACATGGAACTCGACGACTTGAAATCGGCGTGGCAGGTGCTGGACGAACGTCTCACTGCGAACCGCGCTTTGAACATCAGCCTGCTGAAGGACATCAAGCTGACCAAGGCACGGTCGGCGCTGCGCCCACTCGAGTGGCTGTTATGGTTCGAACTGGCCACGGCCTCGGTCGCCGCTGTGCTCCTCGGCAGCTTCCTCGGAGAGCACTGGCGCCTTGCGCGTTTTGCCCTGCCGGCACTCGCGCTGCACGTCACAGCCGTGTGGGCGATCGCCGCCACGGTTGCGGAACTACATGCGGTGCGCACGATTGACTACGCCTCCCCCGTCGTCGTGATTCAGGCGCGCTCATGAAGCTGGCAACGAGGAGAACTCGAAACGTCCAGTGGCTGCTGCTGGCAGGGCCTCCCCTGTGGACCCCGTTTGCCATCGTCGTTGCGCAGGGGCTTTGGGGCTTCGATCTTTACCGCCACTTCGGCGCCGGCTGGATCGTCTCGAACTTCGCGGTTGGCCTGGCGCTGGTTCCCGTGATGCACTGGATAGCGCAGCGCTTCTACGCGCGCTCGGAACGCGCCGGCATCATGCGGAGCCTTGCAGACGATGTGGCAGGACGAAGCCTGGCACAGCGGCCACTGGGATCCTCGACGAGATGAGTAGGTTTGAGAAGGAGGAGTAACCATCCCGAACGAGTGAGAACTGCGGTTGGTTGCTGGGGAGACGCCCTGCCGCGTTTCGTTTCGGCTGCGGGCGGGCACGCCTTGGCGACGGAGAGCACGAGGGTCCGATACCGTGGTCCCCAAAAACTTGCCCCTTCGAGTGCCTCTGAACGGTCGGGACCGGCGTTATCGCCTGTCAGCACACGGAACGGTGTTACTCAGCCGCACCATTCCCGAGCGCGCGTGTGGATGTTGCGCGTCGTCGCGATGCTCGCAAGGTCGAGTATCGTCGCCGGCACTTGAGATCGTTCCCGCGCGATCGGCGTGGCGGCCTTCGTCCGCCAAGTAATCGGGAGTGGAGACCCGCGGAGCGCGCGGCCACGCGGCACGCTCCGCGTGACGTGTTTACGGAGCGGCGGCCGCGATCATGCCTGGGCTCGAATACTCGGCTGGCACGATTCGGTACTTGTAAGCCATGCCATGATCGCCGACCAGCATCCCGTTCGTGGCATCGAAGAACGCGACAGCTCGCACCGACGCGACCCCCGCGAACGGCCGCACGGTGAAACTGCGGCCGCCGTTGAACGAATAGCCCATCCCACGATTCCCCTCGTTGGCGCCGACGATGATCTTGCCGGCGCCGACGCCGTAGTAGGCGGGCCATAGACGCGAGCTCGTCGATCGAGCCCACGTCGCGCCGCCATCCGCGGTCCAGTGCAGCTCTTCGCCATTCTCGAGGACCACGATCCCATCGTTCGGCGACCAGAAGTAGATGCTGGTGATGTGGCGCTTGCCGCCGGGAATGGCGGACATCGTCCACGTCTGGCCGCCATCGGATGTCTTGCCAAACACCGTGATGTCTCCGGTGGAGCCGCCGATGAAGCCGACCGTCGGCGACAGAAACTGCATCGTCCGCATCATGCAGCCGAACTTGCGCGACAGACCGTCAACCGTCAGTCTCGATGCTGCAGCGGTTCACCGGTTTCCAGGTCTTGCCGCCGTCGCCGGTCTGACGCAGAGTCGACTGCTCGGTCGAATCGGGATTCTCGATTTCGAAGCCAACCTGCGGCGACACGAACCACACGCCTCTCGCCGTGCCGCTCACCGTGCTCAGCTCCGCCCACGAGGTGCCGTCGGTGGTGCCGACCACCTTTCCGCGCCGGCTCAGAGCCCACCCGTGGGTGCGATCGAGAAAGACGATGTGGTCGAAATCGTCTTCACTGATCGCGTCGGGGTCGCCGCCGAGCTGCGCATCCCAGGTCTTGCCGCCGTCCGCCGTGTGCACGATGGTGCCCTTTCCTGCCCGCCGCCCAGCACTCGTCCGCGGCGACACACGCCACGGCCTCGAGGTTGACATCCTTCGGGAAGGGGACGCGCTCCCAGATCGCCTTGAACATCGGCTTGGCCGTGGTGGCTGGCGCCCCCTGTCTGCCCGGCGCGCCGGTCCCCTGGCGGCCTGTGCCAGCCCCTTGTCTGCCTGCGGGTGTCTGCGCGCTCACGGTCACGCCGGTAACGAGTAGTGGAACGAGGAGCCAAGTCTTGATACTCACGCCGCCACCTCCATTTGACGCATTTGACGCATTTTGTGATCACACGTATCCCGCCGGCCGCACCACTATCGTGCGCGCTGCAGCGACGAGATCATGCGACGCGCTTCAGGGCGTAGATGGGTTCGTTCTGAACGATCTCTATTGGCGTAGGCGAGGCAGGCTTGGATGTCTTCGCGAGTCCGGTGATCGTACTGTTCGATGATCTGATCGGTTGTGTCGCCGGCGGCCAGAAGGTCCACCACCAACTCGACGCTGATGCGCGTGTCCTTGATAACTGGCTTGCCGAGGAGTACGTCCGCGTGGGCCACAATCCGGCTGCGCCTATCCATAGAGGTCCGCGGCCATTATCGGAATGTTTGGTGCTCACCGCGCGGCGGCTCGCGATCCCGCGCGGCCGTTCCTCATTGTCTCAGGGCCCGCTCGATCTCGTCGTCGATCTGGCGTTCGGCCGTGAGCCAATCTTCCATCGCCGTTCCGTGCCGGCCCCCTCTCGCCTCATAGAGTTCGTGAGCGCGCTTCGCGATCCGGTTCATGCGGGACACCGGGAATTCAGGCGTCGATTCCTCGCGTCGCCTCGCGTTGACAGGGGCAGAGGCGGGCGTGCCGCCGATCTGTAAGGGATCGGTGTCAGAACTTGGTCGTCTCGTTGATCTTATCGAGGACATCTGAAGGTCCTAGTTCGTTTTTGAAGTGGAGGCCTCGCACGTCGTCGTTTTCGCTCTATGACAGAACAGGACTCGCGTTGCCCTCAGCTCTCGACACTCGTGATCGGATGGGACCTCCGCCGACATTGGTACGTGCATAACTTCCATCGAGCCCTTTGTGGAGGAACTGCGCCCGAACGAGATCGTCGAGTACGAGGGCGCAGATCGAAATGTGGACACCGGACAATCGCTGCACCTGCGCTGGCGTCAGCCGCATGCCTGGCAGTTCGAGGTACTCGGCCCGTATTCGATCGAACGCCTGCCGATACGGAAGGTCTTTCATGGAGGCACTCCAACACGATGGAAATCAGGCACCCGTGCTGACGCTCGGGAGCACGCGCAACGTCGCTCTGCCGACAGCCAGTCGTCGAGGACGCGCAGCGCGTCGACAGACGTAGAGAGGGCGCCTGGACACGGCCCGACCAACCGGGAAAAGGTTATCGCGTTGAAGCAGTCGAGAACTGTAGGCTGCCTAACACTCGGAGGCTACAAACCGAGGCGGTCGAAGTGTCCTCTCACCGTCGCGTAGCACTCGCACGACGCGTCTTCCAAGCTCTTCCGGTCGAGAATTTTGATCCGCCCGTGGGTGTATCTGATCAGCCCCGCTTTCTGCAGGGTACCCGCCACCAACGTCACCGTAGGCCGTGTTGACCCGAGCATCATCGCGAGAAATTCATGGCTGAGGTGAAACTCATCTTGGCGGACGCGATCGTGAGTCATCAGCAGCCAACGACAGCAGCGCTCCTGGACCGGGTGCAGCGCCATACAGCCGGTCGACTGCATGATCAGCATCAGTAAGCCCTGTGAATAGCGATGGACACACTCGTGGAAGGGACCGCCTCGTGTGAGTTCGCTCTTGAACGCGGAGACGGACATGACTTCCGCATCGGTGTCCGGCACCTGCATCATCGTCTCGCCACTGAGCATCGCGCCGCCGAAGAAGGCGTTAATTCCGACCAGGCCTTCGTCACCGACGGTGGCGATTTCCACCATCGAGCCATCCCGCATAACCGTCGTCATCGACGCGACGCCGCCATTGAGGAAGTACACCTCGCGGATCGGTTCGTTCATGGGATGGAGGATCTGTCGGACCTTGATGCGAATCGTTTTCAGGTGGGGGCGCAGACGTTCGAAGTCTGCCCGAGGGAGGCACGCGAGCAGCTTGTTCTTGGGTCGGGAATCGACCGGCGGCGGACGAATCGCCTTCGCACGTTTCGGCATGATGAGCTCCAGACCCGAAGGGCCTCAGTGAGTCTGGGCTTGACCAACTCGCACACGGCGGCGGCAGGCTCAAAAAAGCGGTGTCGAGGAGTATGTCACACGCCGCGAGGCGGTGCTGGTCGATCGAGCTTTCCAGTGTCGCCGGCCGATAACACCGGCCAATGTTGGAGGCAAGTGTTCGGTTGCCGACAGTTTGGAGCGGTCACGCTGGGGTAGCGTTCTCGATTGCTGTCGCTGTACCAGCGGCGACGCGCGCAAGCTCTGCGCGTACACGATGGGATCGTTCTACAAGGACGGGGATTCCATGAGATCTGCCGCCATCATTCACATCTGATCTCAGCGTTTGGCGAGGCCACGAGTTTGAATACCGCCTCAATCGTCTGGTGATGTCGATAACGCACTACCAAGCGGCCCCCGTGGGGTTGTCGGACAGCGCATTCCTTGCGGCGCTTCCGCTTGGGGTCTACGTGTGCGATCGCGACGGCCACATCATTCGCTTCAACCGCCGCGCCGCAGAGCTCTGGGGCCGCGAGCCCACACCAGAGGACCGACGATGCGGGTCGCATCGGATGCTGCGGCCGGATGGCACACCGTTGCCGGACTCCGAACATCCGATGGCCTATGCCCTTCGAACGGGTGAACTCGTGCGCGACGCAGAGCTGACGTTCGAACGTCCCGACCGCGGCCGGCTGGTCGTGAGCCTGACCATCGAACCACTGAAGGACGCGGATGGACGTCTCACCGGCGCCATCGGCACCTTCCAGGACATCTCACGTCGAAGACGTGTGGACTGTGATCTACGCGACTTTATCGACAACGCAAGTGAGGGAGTGCACTCCGTCGCTTCAGACGGCATCATTCTGTGGGCAAATCAAGCCGAACTCGACCTTCTGGGATATGAGGCTGACGAATATGTCGGCAGGCACATTGCGAACTTCCATGTTGATGGCGCGGTCATCGAAGACATCCTGACGCGTTTGGGCCGCGGGGAGAGCCTGCGGAACCATGAAGCGCGGCTGCGCTGCAAAGACGGATCGATCCGCGACGTTCTGATCAACTCGAACGTCCTCTGGCGCGACGGCCAGTTCGTTCACACGCGCTCTTTCACTCGCGATGTGACCGATCGTCGCCGTTCGGAAAAATTGCTGGAGGAAGCGCTGCGGTTGCGGGAAGAGTTCACGTTGACTCTGGGGCATGAGCTGCGTCAACCACTGGCTCCGATGCTGACCGCGGTCGAACTGCTGAAGATGCCGACGAATCGAGACTCTCAGCAACACGCTGTCGACGTTCTCGAGAGACAGGTTCGTCACATGCAGCGGCTCGTGGATGACCTCCTGGACGCGGCGCGCATTGCCACAGGAAGGATTGAACTGCGGCCCGAACTACTGGACATTCGCGACATCGTTCTGCACGTGGTCGAGGCGTTCGCAGCGGCCGCTCCACAATGCCAGATCGTGGTCAGGTCACCAGACGAACCGATTTTGCTCCAGGCCGATTCAACGAGGCTGCAGCAGATCCTCTCGAATCTCCTCACTAACGCGGCGAAGTTCACCGCTAACGGTGGAAACATTTGGGTTGAACTCAGCCAAGACGATCTACACGTTGAAGTGCGCGTACGCGACGATGGTCGCGGGATAGCGAAGGAGCGCCTGGACCACATCTTCGACTTGTACGTCCAGGCATCGAATGACGGGCGAGGTTTTGGAGTGGGGCTTTCAGTCGTGCGTCGGCTTGTCGAAGCACACGGCGGGACCATTCGAGCATTCAGCGAGGGCCTTGAGCAAGGGAGCGAGTTCATCGTCCGGTTGCCGCTGACATCCGGCGCTGATGAGGCAGGCATCGGGTCAA
Source organism: uncultured Acidobacteriota bacterium (assembly GCA_963728305.1). GTDB lineage: Bacteria > Acidobacteriota > Vicinamibacteria > Vicinamibacterales > UBA2999 > Gp6-AA40. The sequence goes on along the minus strand of CAVSKE010000011.1, from coordinate 8,969 downwards.
GTCCTGCGACCCGCGACACATCATTACCGTTACCGTGATCGCGATGCGAGCCAGAGACGACCTGGGTCGCTTCAGCGACCGACTGGCTCTGCTTTCGGTCAAGCCGTAGCGCTTCGCGCTGTGCAGACCAGCCCTTACCTCCGAATGGCCGGCGCGCCGCGATACTCATTCTGGGTGATCACGCCGTCGCGATTGGCGTCCTGACGATCGAACGCGGGACGCGACCACGGCCATTCGTTCAACCGAATGCGGCCGTCGCGGTCCCTATCGATGCTCGCGAAACTGTTCGCGTCGCGCCCCCCACCATTGAACTCGCCTCTCGACAAGCGTCGATCATCGTTCACGTCGAGCCGCTGGAAGGCACTCTGCCCGCCATCCCACTCGTTGCGGTCGATGTACCCGTTGCCGTTGATGTCGAAGTAATCGAAGCGGTCGTTGTCGAACACTTCGTCATCCTGCCCGTCGCCGACGCGACTGCCGCGGCGCACGATACGGCTGCTGGCCTGCTGGCTGACCTGATCGCCAGCCGCGCAATAACGGACACTCGAGCCTGGTACGGTCCAGTCCCCGAACCGCTCCCGGTATTCGGGCGAGTCGACGAGCTGATCGACGAGCGAGGCGAAACCGCGCATCGAGACGAAAATCCCGGCGTTCTTCATCCCCTCCGGATCCGGTTCGCGGTTGAGAAGATGACGGTAGACATCGACCACCATGTTGTCCCTGGATTGGCTGCCACACCGTCTGCAGATGTTCTGGCGATTTGGCGATGCCACGAACGATTTCGCGAACCGTGGTGCGCTTGCTCAAACGATCGACCCAACCAGAGGCACCGGGATCGGCCGAACGCTCAAGGACTTGCCGATACACCTGTTCAATAACTTGCCCCGCATCCGTCGTGCATGGCTGTTGAGCCAGTGCCAGTGTCGGGACGACGGTAAGCGCGCTGACGAGTACGGCGAGACGCCACATGACATCCTCCTCAGGTTCCAGCCCAAGCACACCCTGTACGGACAGCGCTGCACGTCCACGAAGGATTCTGCAAGTGCGATGCCCCTGTTCCGTGCGCCGACGCGTTCGGAGGCGTGCGGCCGTGTTGCGCTGTTGTCACGCTCGCGTAGCCCCTCGCTTCACAAGTTATGACCTCTACGCAGAGAGGGAACGGCTGCGGTTGCAGCACTCGGCCTGCGCCAACCCTCACGTACCAGCGCAGTCGCCGTGAGAGGCATTCGGCTGCGACGTCGCGTTTGCTCGCCGGCTCGATGAGCCACTAAGCGGCACGTCATCAGAATGAACGTGTGCCGCTGCTCCGTCTCGCCGCCAGTGCGCCCTTGGAGCAAGAAACCAGACGCTGGTCTTAAACGCTCCGAAGAAAATGGACTTCCTAGGACGCCGGTAGCTTGGCGAAAGCCGACCTGTCCTGCGCCAGGTGTGATGGTGTTTACTGGTGCGGGCGAGCGATCCTGTCGGCCGCATCGCGGAGTTGGATCGCACCCTCGGGAGTGCCTGCCCCGGCCTTGAAGCGATATGTCTTGGTCGCCGACTTCAAGGTCAACGTGTCTTCTGACAGGGCGTGCAGTAACTCCGTGTACTTGAGCGTGAGTGCTTCGTGATCGTCGTCTTCCGAGAGGAAGGCCACGCCATCACGAGTGAAGTCCAGCTGCCCACGGCAGCTACCTAAACGGTGCAGATGGACGACGTTGAACGACGTCGTCTGCGTGGTTCGCGCTGGAGCCATCGCAACCGGCGCCCCGGTAGGCGCCGACGAAGTCGTTGGCGACGCCGCAGCTGGCCTTGCTGAACTGCGTCCCTGCGAGATCTCTTTTCCGGTTGCTGGCGGCCGTGCCGAATCGCGTTCGCCTGACGACGGTCTTTCGGTTGTGACGGACGCGACGGAAGGATCCTTGGGCGGCCCGACCACGTGCTCGGTCGACCCCCTGGGAAACAGCGGTGGCGGGAGTGAGTCTTCGGAGGCCGGCTGTTTCGCGGCCATCTCGGAGATCGCTGGAAGTGGAGTCGCGCTCCGAACGCTGCCGAGCACGACCACCAGTCCCGCCGTGAACATCAGTAGCAGGGCCGCCACGGCAAACGACGCGCGATTACGAGTCACGAAACGTCGGCCGCGAGTCCATATCTGCGGAATGCGCGTCTCACGGCGCCGAGACTGGGGGGCGTCGCGTCTGTTTTGGCCCCTTGGCGGAAGACCCGTCTTCAGCACCTCTCCCGCAGCTTCGACGTCAAGTGGTTTGGCAAACAGATAGCCCTGCCCGGCATCGCACTTCAACGCGCGAAGTTGCGCACACTGGTCTTCATGCTCGATGCCTTCGGCGACGACATGAAGACCGAGTTGCTGAGACATGATCATCAAGCCGACGACGATCTCGGCGGTGTCCTTTTGGTGACCAGTCCTCGGACGAAGGAGCGATCGATTTTCAGCGTGTCGATTGGGAATTGCCGAAGATAGGTCAGCGACGAAAAGCCGGTGCCGAAATCGTCGAGACTGATTCGCACGCCCATCGCCCGGAGTCGCATCAGCAACGTGGTGACCGCGGCAGGGTTGTCCATCGCGATTCCCTCGGTCAACTCCAGCACCAGGCGGCGCGGCTCGAGGCCGGAGTCGCGCAGCGCCTCGCCAATCTGGTCGAGAAGGGCGGGGTCGCTCCACTGCGCGCTCGACACATTGACCGACACCGACAGGTCTCTAGACAGCGGCAGGCCCGTCTGCCACTGGCTGAGCCGGAGGCAGGCCTCGCGCAGAATCCACTTGCCGAGAGGCACGATGAATCCGGTTCTCTCCGCGATCGGAATGAAGTCGGCTGGCGCAATCATGCCGAGGACCGGGTGTCGCCATCGCACCAACGCCTCGAATCCCAGAACCTCGTTCGACGCGAGTGAGACGATCGGCTGGTAGAAGAGTTCGAACTCACGTCGCTGCAGCGCCGCGTCGAAGTCGCCCTCGAGCTGCAGTTCGGTTTGTTCGGATTTCAGAATCGCGGTGTCGAAGAACTCGCAATGCGACCCACCCAGCACGTGTGCTCGGTGCAGCGCAGTCTCCGCATCGTGCAACATGTCATCGGCCTTCGTGTAGCCGGTCGCACTGACGGCAATGCCGATACTCGCGGACAGCCGGACCTCGCGTCCGCCAAGCGCGAACGGATTGAGAATCTCAGCCAGAATGCGATCGGCGGCCACCTTGGCGTGGATGATGTCTTTCAACCCGTCGAGCAGGATCGCGAAGTGGTCACCGTCCAGTCGCGCAACGAGATCGTTGTGGCGCAGGCTGGGCATCGTGTCCGGGATGCGCAGGCACGTTTCCAGACGTCGGGCTACGGCGGTGAGCAGCGGATCGTTGATGGCGTTTCCCGACGGTTGGCCAGGGCTCGCCGGTCTTCCGAGATCGATGAGGAGCACCGCGAAGTGGAAGGCATTGTAGCGGCGGGCCCGCTCGATGGACTGAGTCACGCGGTCAACCAGCATGAGGCGATTGGGCAGACGAGTGAGCGGATCGGTCACCATCTCCACGGTGACGTCCGACTGCGAACCGGTCAGACGGATCGCGCGCCCGGCATTATCTCGGACGACCGTACCTCGACACGACATCCATCGATACGTGCCGTCGTTGTGCCGTAAGCGGTATCGACAGTCGAACGCGGTCGCGTCCGCGGCTCGCGCGACCTCGATCTCGCCGCAACAATTCGGTGCTGTCCTCTGGATGAACTCGCTGGAACCAGTCCTCTGGCGTGCTGCCGACTTCATGGTCCTCACAACCGGCGAGGGCGATCCAACGTGGGGAGTAGTGAATCCGGCCGGATTCCAGATTCCAGTCCCACAGCCCTTCGCTGTCGCCGCGAGGCGCCGTCTGACCGCCGGTGCGCGCGCCGCCGGAAGTGTTTACTCCATTCATTGGCTTCACTGAAGCGACGAGAAAACTCGCGGACCGACCCTGGCACATACGGGCTAGAGCCGCGAGTCGTGAGCAAACGCGAGCGAGAGATTCCGCTAAGTGTTTCGGCTGAACTCGGGAGGTCTTTACTGAGTCTGCCGGCGGTTTAGCAACCGTCCAGCTGGCCTCGCGTAACCCTATTGCGTCGCCAGCGCACGCCTGGACGACATTAGGGACGGAATTCGCAACTGGCTGCTGACCGCGGCGTGAAGGCACCGGCGACGAATATCATTCGGCCACGGACAGTTAGAGCGCCATCCGTGACACCAACGTCCCCTGAGCTGTCCGAAATTTGTAGACAAATTTCGGACCGGTCTTGGCCTCTCCTGCGCCCACTATCTCCAAGAGGTTCGTAAACGAGTGGTTGGCCAAGTGCCGAGTCCGGTACCTCACACCGTCGCGTGCTCTTCGTGGTCGGTGACGAGGCTGGTGTCTTGCGCGTGTCCACGAGCGGCGGGGGATCATTTGTTGAGGAGCTTCTCCATGGCTTCCAGGCCCTGCCTCCAGCCGGCTTCCATCCCGCTTTGGACCATGCCGTCACGATCCGCGACGGTCTGGTATGTCGACAACGTTCTGATCTCGGTGGTGTTGTCGTCGATCCTGACCAGGTCCATGCGCTCGATGGCGACATGGCCGCGCTCAGGCAAGCCCAGGAATTCGAACGTCCAGATGATCCGCTCGTTCTTCGCGACCTCGTGATATGAGCCGCAAAACGAGTACTCGCCCTCGGCCGATTTTTCCGTCAGGTGCCATGCGCCGCCGCTCCTGGCGTCGAACTTATGAACAGTCGCGTCGTTACCTCGGGCGAACCATTGCTTGAACAGGTCAGCATTGGTGTGCGCCTCGAACACTTTCTCGAGAGGCGCCTTGATCACCGCCACTCCCTGGATGTTCTGTGACTGTTCAGGGACCGTTAATGTCAACTTGGCCACGTTACTCTCCTTTGGTGCTCAACAGTGATTCGAGCTTGTCATATCGTTGCTTCCAGGCTCGCTCGTAGCCTTGCAAGTGAGCTGCAGCCAGCGTCATCGTCCCCGGGTTCGCGCTGATGACCTGCTCCTTACCCCGTCGGCGCTTGGAGATGAGGCGGCCCTTTTCGAGGACGGCGACGTGCTTGGCAATCGCCGCGAAGGACATGCCGTACGGTCTTGCGATCTCAGTGATGGTGAGATCGGACTTGCAGACTCTCTTCAGGATGTCCCGCCTGGTGGAATCGGCGAAAGACCTGAAGATCATGTCCAGTGTCGTTGCTGATTCAACCATATGGTTGAATGATAAATTGTGCGGGTCATCGTGTCAATCAAGGCGTTGCGTGGTGATCGTCCTCGTTGTTGCCGCGTTCGCGTCCGCGTCGCCGGCCGCGCAGCCCATTGCCGCGCCGTCGCTTGACTACGACTCTACAAGGTGAAGGTGCAGCCGATCTTCATGGCCAGATCGTTACCGGCCTCTGTAGTCACCACGCCACCGGAGTGACCGACGAGGACCACCGGGCCTGGCTGCGCCGCGATCACACGCTTGGTGACGGCGCCATCGTCATCGAGCGAGGTCGTCGGATTCTGGACGCGGCCCCAACGGCCGATTGCGCGTCCTGTGGGCGAGTCACATCGAGCTTGATGGCCAGCAATTTGTCATGAATGCCCACCGAGGCCGCGACCTTCGTAGGCTCGCGGCCAGTGGCGACGACGGCGTGGCCGGCGACCAGGGCGGCCTTTGCGATTTCGACGCCCAAACCTCGCCCGGCGCCGGTGACGAGCCACACTTTCTCTTCACTCACGAGATGGCCCACTTAGATCATCACGAGCCCAAGAATCGCTGGGAAGGGCGCCAGATGCAAATGGCTCGCTGTCCCGGAGATACGTGTTTGAGGGTTCGTTCCGCCGGGCATTAACATTGCAAACTCTCGCCGTATGGCAGAGTCTCCCCCGATGCAGTCTTTGAGTCAGCGGATGGAGGTACTTGCGACGCTAGACCCCAGTCCGTTTCCAGTAATCGGCCTCTACCTCAGCCTCTCGACGAATCGGAACCGCCGGCGGCGCCTGGCGGCGTCCAGGTCATCACGTCGAATCCTGGCGGAGCGGGAGACGAAGGCCAGCTGAAACTGTCCGACGAATTGATCACGCGCGCGCAGCAGACAGCCGCCCACATCAGATTCATCGAAGACGCGTCACTGTTGGCCGATGTCGGTGGCGTGGGCGCATTACTTAGGTTCCGCATATGAGCAGACAGAACAAAGTGAATCCCGGGATGTACACGCAGCGCGGGCGCCTGACCCAGGACGACGCCGCGCGGGAGTTGCGCAAGCAGAGCGCGATCGGGTCCCCGCACACATGGCAACCAGTGAACACAAAGACGAGGCCACGGCTGGCGCCGGTCGGCGACGCCGCTCGCGACACGGAGACGTCTGCAGACAACGACAAGATGGTCGAGACGTCGCCACAAGTTGAGACACGCCCGGCTGCGCGTGTGACGAGGAACATGACGAAAACCAAGGCGGCTCCGTCGAAAACCAAGGCGAAAGCCGCAAAGGCTAAGACGGCCAGGATTCGCAAATCGAAGACAACGACCGGCAAGGCAAAGACCGGCAAGGCTAAAACAACGGCAAGGAAGACGAGGACGAAGCCGACGCGAACAGCCGTGCTCGCTCGCAACGTCGGCGGCGGAGGTGCAGCACCGCGTCCGTCCACGAAACGGCGAACAAGCTGAGCGCAGTCAGGAATGACGGGTGGGCTCTCCGACGGGAGAGCCCTCGCCGAGCATCTGCACGTAGATATCCGCGTTATCCTGCCTCGGCCCCGTCCACATGAACGCCACGTCATTGCCGTCGGGGGAGAACGATGGGTTTCGCTCGATACCGGGAGCCGTGGTCACCGTGACGGCCCGAAGCGGCTCTGCGATCCGGGCCGCGCGCCGCGCTTGCCATGCGAAGAAACCCGCCGCCAATGTGACTGCGAACAACGAGACCGCGATCAGGCGCAGCCACGATGTTGCGGGCGCAGCCTCGCCGGCATGCAACTCCCGTTCAACGTCGTTGGTTCCATCGAGGATGGCCGGCGCAGGACGCGTGCCTGACTGAATGCCTTCGAGCGCTGCGCGCACGTCGTGCGCAGATTGATAGCGACGCTCGGGCTCCTTCCGTAGGCATTGCTCGATGATCGACTGCAACGCCCGGGGCGTTTCGTAAGACATGGGCGCGGGTGCGTCTCTCAGGATCAAGGAGAACAGTTCGGGAGCCGTCGGAGCAGCAAACGGCTTCGCGCCGCTCGCCAACTCGTACAGAAGTACACCCAGCGCCCAGATGTCGGTGCGCGCATCCGTGACGCCGCCGCGCACCTGTTCCGGCGCCATTGCGTACGGGGTGCCGACCGCGATGCCCGCGGGAGCCAGCGACATCATTGTCGTCGCCTCGACGAGCGACGCCGACTCACGCCGGGCCAGCCCGAAATCGACAAGCTTCAACCGGCCAGTCGTCGTGAGCATCGCATTGGCCGCCTTGAGGTCCCGATGTATGACCCCCTGGTCGTGCGCATACGCGAGAGCGTCAGCCGTCTCGATGCCGTAGCGAACGGCCTCCTGCAATGGCACGGCGGACTCGGTGATCCGATCGCTCAGGGGCCGTCCATCGACGTACTCCATCGCGATGAAAGGACGGGTGTCGACTTCGTAGATGGTGCAGATGTTCGGGTGAGTCAACGCGCGGCGGAGTTGCGCGCTCACGCAGGAGCCGAGCGCGCGCGGTGAGGTCGTCGCTCGCGGAAACGAGCACTTTGAGTACAACTCGACGATGGAGCGTGGTGTCGTAGGCCAGGAACACGACACCCATCCCGCCGCGACCAAGCCGCCGCTCGATTCGATACGCGCCCAGCATGACTCCGGGCTCGAGCGGGTGGTCGGCATCCATATCGGACAGACCGTGTTCCAGGCCGGCGACGCGGGCTGATTCTACGCCTGAACGAGTTTGCTAAGGGCCTCTATCAGCCGAGGGCGAACCCGACCAGTCGGGCTTGGGTTGCGCAACACTTGGACTACTCGCGATCAGTCGCCTGTGGTGACCGATTCAGAGAAGCGAGGGGTCGCCAGATCGGCGTTGATCGTGACCAATGCCGTGTTGGGCAAGGATTCGGCGAGAAAGTCGGCCAGGCTGATCAAGGGCACGACCGAAATCTCTATCCGGCCCTTCCGCACGGGCTCACTGCCACGCATGAAGAGATCCTGGAACCACATGCGGGCGATGAACAGGAAGTTCCACTGGTCACGTGAGGACGCGAGGCGACAGGCACGCGTCGCTGGCCGCGCCAAATGATCTTCATCTCGGCGTTCAACCGCGTTCGGCAAAAGACCGTAACTCAGCACGGCGACGCTCGATGCCCTTCCGGCCAACGTCACCAATCGATCGGGCTGGTCGTCCGGGAGATCGCGAAGGATGTCGTTCCAGAACTCGCGCACCATGGCGGACTCCGCTACTTCATGTCGAGGACGAATCCAACCGTCGTCGTGAGGCGCGTCCACTCGTCGGACTCAGAGATGAGCGCGAAGTGCGCGGATTCTTCTCCTGTCCGTACGCGGCAACTCGGTCGAGGACGACGTGTCTACGTTCGATCAGGATTCTGGTCGCTGGTGAGTTGCGACCGGACTCCCTCTGTGAATCGGCTGGAACACACGACGGTACCGTGCGGGTGCCACACCAGTACGACGTTTGAACAGACGCCGGAAGAACGAGGGGTCCTCGTATCCAATCGCGAAGCAGATCTCGTCAACGGCCTGATTGGACGATTCCAGCAGGTGCTTGGCCTCTTCGATGCGAAGGTTCTGTACGTAGTCGATGATTGCGAGGCCCGTTGCCTGCTTGAAGCGACGCTTCAGCGTGCGATCTGGAATCCGCGCGTGCCCGACGACGCGAGTCACAACGCCCGGCTCCCGGAAGTGATCCCGAAGCCAAGTCTCGCAGCCGCGCACCACGGAATCCGCATGCGGCTGCTGTCGGACGAGTGGCTCGTATGGCAACTGTCCCTCATCGTGCCTATCGGCTGCG